>CAZCME010000008.1:0-161346 GCA_964499705.1 uncultured bacterium
CGGCCGTTCGACACGCCCTTTTCTGTCGGCGTCCCCCTTCTCGTGCGCGATGAAGGTGAAGCCGTATCGTTCCGCAAATACCTCCATCTCCGGAACCGGAACCATCTCCCGTCCCGTCCCCCGCAGCGTCACGACATGCGTGTTGTCGATCATGCATCGACTGCATGCTCCACCGAAATATTTCAACGCCTCCGTCAGGAAGAGTTTGCAATAGAACCGGGTGAAGCGCGGATACATCTGCATGAAGATCATCCGCGAATAACAGAGCACCGCGCTTGCCGTCTGGACGCGGCGCTTCCGTCCGCCAAGCATCACGTCGTGCGGCGATGTGTCGTGCTGCATCTCCTCGCCGGGACCGAACGTGTACTCGCCCGCGACCTTCTGCGGCTTCCTGCCGATTCCGTGACGGCGACAGAATCCCGTCAGGGCTTGATACGAGAATGCGATCTCCGCCTTCGCCAGTTCCTCGTGCACCCGCACAAGATTTCCGCCGCACGATTCGTGCAATTCGCGGATCCGGTCAAGGTGCGCGTCGGCTTTCTCCGGACGTTGGATCCGCGGCGGCGGCGCGCCGCCCGCCGTCAGGACCTTCTTGATCGTCCCTCGTGAAACTTTCAGCGCCCGCGCAATCGCACGCGTCGCATGCCCCTCCTCAGAGAGTTTCAGTATCGCCGTTCTTGTCGGCTCGTTAAGCATTGAACTCCTTCAACAGTCTCACTCCCATGTTCGTCACGTCGACTTCGGTCTGCGCGACGGCCTTCACAACCTCGTCTCTTTCCTCAGGGAGAACGCGTTGCGCGATCCCTTCCCGGAGTTTCTTGTGGAGCCGCCTTGCCACTCCTTCGATGATTCCCAGGTCATCCAGCAGAACTCTTCCTGCAGTCGGCTCGATCGTCGGAGCCTTGCTTTCATCGCAGGCTCGAAGAAACAGCGCCGGGTTCTCGATGATCTTCTCCCGCGTCTCCTTGTTCGCGCCCGTGTACGCCACATACACCTCGCGCATCTGCCGCGCCGAAATCGAAAGCGGTGCGATCGTCTTTGTAAGGCGCGCCGCGTCGCGTCGATTGGCGCGCGCCAACGGCACGAGATATTTCATCGCCGCATACGCGCCGATCCTCCCGTCGCGCACTTCTTCCTGCACTTCCGTCGGCAAAGTCTTCACCAGGCCCAGGCGTCTGCTCACCCAGCTCGCCGATCGATCGAACCGCCGCGCCAATTCCACAGCGCTCATGCCGCAACGATCCGAGAGATCCTGCAATCGCCACGCCTCCTCCAGCGGGCCGTCCGATCCTTCACGTCGCATCAGAGCTTCGAGCATCACCGCTTCCACTTCGCAGACATCCCATCGCGTTCCCCTGATCGTGTCGCGCCCCAGTTTCTTCAGCGCGCGAACACGCTTGTATCCGTCGACGACGATCGGCACCTGGGCTTCCAGAGGTGCCGGATCCAACACGAAGACGATCGGGAACTGCTGCCCGATCTCCGCCAGCGAGATCAAAAGCCTCGACTCCTTCTTCCGATCGCGCCTCCGGAGCCGCTCATATCGCAGATCCAGAGTGTCCAGTTCGTATTCCACCTCGTCCTCAACCTCTCGAAGGAAGTTTCATCTCATCACGCATCCTTCTTGACCGCACAAGACGCATGACGCCCTTTCGGGACATATTCTGGTCACCGGAAACTCGGTTTCGGAAGAGTCTGATCTATTACTATTTTCAGAAGGGACGATTTTCCGGATCGGCACGACTCGTCTGCGAAATGCAGCGGCCGCATGAGCGCGCCGTTCCTTCCCGTGCTTTTTGTCCAGGTATCGACGCTGGGCGGCATTCAATTGTCGTCGACGCGCGATGCGTCGGCATGAATCGCCACAGTATTTCTGGCCGCAATAGCACCGGTGGCAGAGGACGAACCACCATCCGCACTCCACGCACAGGATTCCGCGGAGTGGTTTTCCCATTCACCCATCCGGATCGCACTTGATTTTTAGCCCGGATCGAGCGATATAATGACTCATCGTGTTTTGTGCGCGATCCGCGCATGAACGTGGGCCCGGGATGTCCGTCCCGGGCCTTTTTCCGTTCAGGGTTGCTTTTATATCGAGTGGGCTATTGGCTCAAGGGGATCGGCGTGGTCTCTCAGGACGGGTGGCCCTGTTCTGGAGAGCAGAGGCGGGTCAATTCTGGAGAGCGGTGAAGGCCCGTCACGGCCTTTGCGTGCTCGATTGATTGCGGGAGCAAATATATTATGATGGCTTCATGAATATTGTCGCTGACGATTCTGTCCGCAAAGTCCGCGCCGGTCGAAACGTTCGCAAGACCGGAGATACTGAGAAAATCAACTTACCCAAAAATGAGACGGGCGGCCGCCTCGCCGATAAGGTGAGCGGTCGTTCCGTTTCATGTATGAAGAACCGGAAATGCATCACGGACAACCGGCGTCATGCTAACTTAGATCAGGCGATTTTCTGTTCAACGTACGGGGGGAAGCTCACCCCATGGCCTCCACGGCCACAACAACATGAGGCTTATACCTCATGACGAAATTGAGAAGCTCCGTGGGACAGCAACGGATTGTACGCTCCGCTAATACATGCCCCTCCTCATCCATGGCCGCCAGCCGAACTGATCTGGCATGTTGATCCGCACCGATGTAAACTTTCATTGGTGATACCTCCTAGAGTGGAATTGTGTGTCCCAGATATTATGGGTGAACACGTTAGAACCCGTTAGGGTATGGTGCGATCCTCTGGATTGGCACGTTTGTCCAACGGAGGTATCACCACTTTTCCGCTCTATTCCAGAATCACATAGGAGTATTCCCGCTCAGGATGGGGGGCAGGTCGACACGACTTGCTTGCAGATTGTCGCGCGTGGGCATAATCTCGGAAGTTGAACTTATGGGCAGAATATTCGAAACACGCAAGCACACGATGTTCGCGCGCTGGGACAAATTGTCCAAGGCATTCACCAAGATCGGGCGGGACATCTCCATCGCGGTGGGCAAGGGCGGTCCGAATCCGGAGAGCAATCCCATTCTGCGTCGTGTCATTCAGAACGCGCGCGCCATCAACATGCCGCGCGACAAGATCGAGAAGGCGATCCAGCGTGCTTCCGGACGCGATGCCGCGGGTTTCGAGGAGGCGCTGTATGAAGCGTATGCTCCGCACGGCGTCGCGCTGCTGATCGAATGCGCCACCGATAATCCAACCCGCACGGCGGGGAACCTCCGGTCCATTCTCACGAAGGGTAATGGCACCATGGCCGGGACGGGCAGCGTCTCCTTTCTGTTTCAGCACATGGGAGTCTTTCGCCTGAATCCGGCCGGGATCGATGCGGAGACGCTGGAGCTCGATCTGATCGACTTCGGTCTTGAGGAGATGGGCGAAAGCACGAGCGATAAAGGAGAGCCTCAGCTGGTGGTGCGCTGCGCGTTCGCCGATTTCGGTCGGATGCAGAATGCGCTCGAAGATCGCAAGATCGCTCCTCTATCGGCGACTTCGGAATATATCCCGACGACGAGCGTGGAGCTTCCCGAGGCTCACGCGACCGAAGCGCTGCGGCTCATCGACATGCTCGAACAGGATGACGACGTGCAGAACGTCTTTCACAACCTCCGGTGAGGGCTACCACCGCTTCCTGATATTCCCCTTGGCGCTTTCGTTATGCTCAGGATACTTCTTCGCGCCACCCGGTATTTCGTCCCCTCCTTTTCTCCACCGGTGACCCGCCGTCTTCGACGATTCCGCATCGCGCGAATCCACACCCGTGACATCGACAGGTTTGAATCATACGATTCCTGCATGAAGGAAAAAACCAAGGGCGGCAAATCCGAGCCTGTGCTTGAGTCATGGCTCGAGCTGGACCTCACCGAAGCGACTCGGCGCGGGGAATTATCATCCGCGTTCGAAGTCGACGACCTTGTGGACACGGTCTTCGAGGTCGTTTCGGCGGGACGGCGACCCGTCCTGACCGGTTCCCCCGGTTCCGGCAAGACATCCGTCGTGCACGGATGCGCCCGGCGGGCGCTCCTGCCGGCGCATTCCGGACTGTTCGGGTCTCGCCGGATCCTGAAGCTTTCGCTCCGCAGGAAGGCCGCCAGCCTGAAGAATCCGGATCAGATCCGGCCGGAATTTCTGAAGCTCATCGAGGAATTGCGCGCGAAGCAGGACCGGATCATTCCGTACTTTTCGGATTTTCACCTCGCGTACCAGTTCGGACTGGAACCGCAGTTCTGCGCCCTTTCGCTGCGGATCGAAGGACCGATCCTCTGCGAAGGCGATCTCGCCACGACGGAAATGATGATCCAGTATGAGCCCGAACTGGATCAACATTACGTCACGATTCCCGTCGTGGAGCCGGACTTCGACCGTGTGAAGCGGATCGCGATCGCGTGGGCCGCGGAGGAGACGACGCGGGTCGGAACGCGCCTGTCGGATGACGCCGTCGACGAGGCGGCGCACCTGGCCTTCCGATTTCTTTCCCGCTCGAGTCCGCTCCGGAAAACCATCGACCTGCTCTCGCATGCCGCGACGCTTTCGGAATCGAACACCGTGACGGCGACCGATGTGATCGACCGCTTCAGCGCGTCCTGTCGCGTGCCGCGCGTCCTGGTGGATCCGTCGGTGCCACTGGACGTGGAATCCCTGGAGGCGACATTTCGCGACCGGGTGCTGGGACAGGAGGAAGCGGTGCGGTCCGTCATCGGCAGGATCGGAATCATCAAGGCCGGACTGTCCGACCTGCGCCGGCCCTTCGCGGCCTTTCTCTTCGCGGGGCCGACCGGCGTGGGCAAAACGCACCTCGCGCAGCTCCTGGCGGAATACCTCTTCGGAAGCCGCGACCGCGTGCTTCGCTTCAACATGGCGGACTACCAGGGGGATTCGGGAGGGGAACTGCTCTTCGGGAATCCCGACGGGCACAACCTCGCGCAGATGCGCGGCCAATTGACCCTGCGCGTCCTCTCGCATCCTTTCGGCGTGTTGCTGCTGGACGAATTCGAGAAAGCCCACGCCAAGGTGCACGACCGTTTCTTCCAGCTGATGGACGAAGGATGCTTCATCAACGGAGCGAGGGAGACCGTATCGTGCCGATCGATGATCATCATCGCGACATCGAACGCCGGCGCGGAAGCGTTCCGCAATCCTCCCCTGGGATTCGAAGGACGGATCGCGGACGGCAACCTGCGTGAGCACCTGGAGCGAAAGCTTCTGGACATCTTCCGGACGGAGTTTCTGAACCGATTCGACGAGATCGTCTATTTCCATCCCCTGCGCCGCGAGCATGTCCGGACGATCGCGCGCCGGGAACTCGACGCGCCGGAAAAGCGATCGGGGCTTACACAGAGGCAGTATTCGCTCGACATCGACGAATCGATCCTCGACTGGCTGGCCGCTCACGGATACGACCCACGACACGGGGCACGGTTCCTGAGGCGAACGCTGGAACGGACCGTCACAGGGACCCTGGCTAAGACCATCGTCCGCGCACCGCTGGAAGCGGGAACGCGCATCCGGCTGGCCGTACGGGGCGGAAGAGTCGCAGCGACCGTCGTGCTGGACAAACCTCCGGCGGACAACCGTGTCCCGGTCACGCTCCCGATGGGGAACCGCGACGTGCGACGGCGAATGAACCGAGGGGAGCTGGAAGCGGAATGGAAACGCCTGAAGGATGCGGCAGGAATCCGGACGGCCGAGATGGACGCGCGCATCCGACAGCGCGATGCATTGATCGCGGCCATGAATGAGCCATCCTTCTGGAACGATCCCGCGTCCAGCAGGACAACGCTGGAACAATTCCGGGATCTTGATGTCACGATTCAATGCGAGAAGAGACTGGCTGACGCTCTATCAGAAACGCTCAGTAGCGAGTTCGAGAAGTCCCTGGATGTCGATCAGATTGTGGAACGCGTGGAGCGGGCGGGAATCCTCCTGGCGGAATGGCAGGAGCGATTATCCCCCGACGCTTCCTCCTCGATCTGGCTGATCGTCTCCGCACATGATTCCCGCGAGCCGGCTTCGGAGTGGATCGAAGAACTGGCGGAGATGGAATGCGGCTGGTGCCGGCAATCCGGGCTCACCGTGGAACCTGTAGCTTACGCCATGCACGACGGAAAACTCGCGCGCGCGGCATTCTTCGTGGACGGCCCCGGCGCCGAGGCATATTTGCGCATGGAAGAAGGCCTGCACCGCCGCACTCGATCGGAAGGAGGCGATTGGAAAGCCCGGATGGAGATCGTGCCCGTCAGTTCTCCGGAGGCGGATTTTTCCGGACGCCTTTCCGACGCGCGGCAGCATACGGGAGCGTTCGGCATGCGCGTATCGAAACGTGGACGGCTGGAACTCCGCGGACGTGGAATGATCCTGGAATTTTTCGGAGCTCGGGAAGAGGCCATGAATCATCTGCTGGCGGATCTCGAAAGAGCGTGGATGACGGCTCCGCGCGAGGAACCCGCGGTCGCGCGGATTTACGGGCGAGACGGAACAGGGGGCGTCGATCCGCGAACGGGGGCCAGCGTGCCGCGTATCAAGTCGGTCCTGAAGGGGGATCTGGACACCTTCCTCGACGGGTGGAGAAACCTCGCCTTGCAGCAGGAACGTTGAGAACGGGATCTCCGCTTTCGCACCGCTGACCAAGAAGGGGATGAGCGCGATGCGGGAAGACGGTCTCGCGATCAGATCAGGCGGGATCCGTCCACATATCGTGTGATTTTATAAGAGCTGCCATGCGGTCGTAGGCTTCCTTGATGGGGATGCCTTTCTCCACGCAATCGTATCCCTTGTAGAGATTGATCTTACCGGGCGCTCCGCCGACAAATCCGAAGTCGGCATCGGCCATCTCACCGGGGCCGTTGACGATACAGCCCATCACGGCGATCTTGACGCCCTTCAGATGCGAGAATCGCCTTTTGACAAGCTGAGTCACCTCGGGAAGATCGAAGAGCGTCCGGCCGCAGGATGGACAGGCAATGATCTCGACACGGGAAATGCGCGTCAGGGAATTCTGGAGAATACCGATCGCGAGATTATGCCGGGTCTCCGGAGTCATCGCGCCGGCGGCATCCGCCTGAATCTCCACGGCATCCCCGTATCCCTCGATGAGCGGGACTCCGACAGCCACCGCGGCGGCGAGCGCGGGATCGGCATTCCCCACGTGCTTGTACGACAGGATAACAGGAGCGGCTCCGATGTGGGGGATGACGCGGCGGACAAAATGAATGGAGGTCGCGGGATCGGTGATCACGAGGCGATAGACATGGGATCCATCCGTCGCCAGGTTGTCTCCCGGAATCCATTTTTCATCCTGATACAAGTCGATGATGCCGCGATACTCGGCCGGATTCGCTTCCACGGGAATATCGTCTCCTTTTGCCGTCACGATATAATCGCCGCAGATCCGGACAGGATTGGCTCCGCCGATGATACCATGCGCATCCGTGGTTCTCCGGGGCGTGAGCGGGCGAATCTCCGACATCGGGCCGAAAGAGTCGTAATGAAAAAGAGCCGCCAGTTCGCGCGCGACGGGAATCTCATCCTCGGGCGGCTCGGCCAGAGAAACGCGGATCGTATCACCGATCCCATCCGCGAGGAGCGCTCCGATTCCGACAGCGGAACGGATCCGGCCGTCCTCCCCTTCACCCGCTTCCGTAACCCCGAGATGAAACGGATAATTCATGTTCTCCTTGTCCATCGCGATCGCAAGCAGGCGGTAGGCCTGAACCATGACACGCGGATTGGAGGCCTTCATCGAGAGAATGATATCGTGGTAATCGAGATCGCGGGCTATACGGACATATTCCAGAGCGGACTCGACCATCCCCTCCGGAGTATCTCCATAGCGGCACATGATTCGATCGGAGAGAGAACCGTGGTTGGTGCCTATCCTGACGGCGATGCCGCGGCTCTTCATCAACGTATACAGCGGGGTCACCTTCTCGCGTATGCGATCGATCTCCGCGTTGTAAGCTTCATCGGAAAAGTCGAACGACTGGCCAGCCTTATGGTCGGCGAAATTCCCCGGATTGATCCGGACTTTATCCGCGTGCTTGGCGGCTTCCATCGCGGCGGCGGGAACAAAATGAATATCCGCGACGATAGGAGTCGTGACACCCTGCTCCGCGAGCCGCGACTTGACGGCCGCGAGAAGCGCGGCATCAGGAACCTTGGGAGTGGAAATACGGCTGATCTCGCAACCGGCCTGCTGGAGACGAACGCACTCGGCGACGGTGCCGTCGACATCCTGCGGAGGCGCCGTCGTCATCGACTGAAGGCGGATCGGATTCTCCGCGCCGACCCCTACGCTGCCCACGCGAACCTCGCGCGTCCTTCGGCGCATCATTTCTGGCGGGACTCCCTCATGATGTCATCCACCTTCTGGAACCCGATGATGCGGCCGAGATCGTTCCAGGTGATGAAGACAACGAGCGTGAGCAGCCCGGCGATGCCGACCTTGATGAATCGCTCCATCGCCTTCGGCGAGAGCGGCTTCCTGGCCATGATCTCATAGAGGAAGAAGATGAAGAGCCAGCCTCCGTCGAGGAGCGGATACGGGAAGAGATTCACGACGCCGAGATTGACGGATATGAGCGCGAGGAAGTAGATGAGCTGCATGATGCCGCCCTCGCGCATCTGCGAACCGGACGCCTGGGCGATGCCGATCGGGCCGGAGAGAAGCTTGGCGGATACTTCGCCGGAGACGAGCTTAATGAGGGTGTCGACGATGAGCTTACCGAGGCGCGCCGTCATGAAAACGCCCGATACCACGGCTCGTACGGGTCCCTGCGGGACCTGCTTCATGACGGGCGAAATACCGATCGCGGCGAAGCTCTCGATGCCGCCGTCGGGTTTGGGAGCGTGAACCGTCTTCGGAGCAACCTCGATGGTCATCTCCTTTCCGTCTCTCACGATCAGCGCCTGCTGAGGAATGTTCGCAACCTTCCATGTCTCCTCGGGCCAGATCTTCTGAAGAGGCGGACGAAGGAACGAGGGGAACCAAATAGACCACCACCGTTCCTGTCGCTCCACGGTCTCCTCGCCCAGCGGCGCACCGCGGATGGCCATGGCGAGATCGCTCCACTGCGTGAGCGGCTTGCCCGCGAACTGGACGAGCCTGTCGCCGGGTTTCAGGCCCGCAAGATCGGCGGGACTTCCCTCGGTCATCTGGCCGATGACAGGATCGACCCACGGATCAAGACCAAGCATGCCATTGCCCATCATCATGTCATCGACGGCCACCTGGACCTTGACAAGCCACGGCAGATTCTCCGGGTATTTCCGGGGTATCGGCGTGGCCTTCACTTCGATATTTTCGCCGCCACGATCGATGCCGAGCGTGACAGGACGACCGATAGCGGCGCGTTCCATCCGCTCGATGTCATCCCATGAGGCCACCTTCTCGCCGTCGATCGATTCGATGACGTCACCCACACGGACGACATCGGCGAGTTTTTCCGGGACACCGCCGACCTTCGGCATGAACGCGGGGGATTCCGGGCCGACGAGAAAGATGAATACGCAGAGCACGAAGCCGAGGATGATGTTGGCGATCGGGCCGGCAGCGATGATGATCGCGCGCTGCCAGACGGGCTTGGAGGGAAATTCATCCGGCGCGCCAGCGTGCTGCTCGGTGGGATCCTCGCCGGCCATCTTGATATAACCGCCGAGCGGAATCCAAGAGAGACAGTATTCCGTGCCGTTGTATGTCTTCGACCAGATCCGCTTGCCGAATCCGATGGAGAACGTGAAGACCTTGACGCCGAACCGTTTGGCAAAATAGAAGTGGCCCAGCTCGTGAAAGAAGATGGCCGGACCGATGACGATGGCGAAGGCGAAGAGCGTTGAAGCCAATTTGTAGATGTAATCCATGATTATGTAATCATCATCCTTCGCCCTGCTGGATAGACGGGGTCTCCTGAGGTTTTATTCGGACCTTATTCAACCGGCGATCAGGCTGCCGGCCTCTTTCCTGGCCCATGCGTCCGCGTCGTACACATCCGCTTCCGTTTCAACGGGATGGGGGGTATGCGCCGCGATCGTCCGCTGAATTATACCAGAGATGGCGCCGAAGGAGATCTTTTTTTCGAGGAAGGCGCCGACGGCGATCTCGTTCGCCGCATTAACCACGGCGGGAGCCGTGCCTCCTCTGGCCAGCGCCTCGCATGCGACCAGGATGAGCGGAAAGGCCGCATGATCCGGCTGTTCGAACGTCAATGCTCCCAGGCGGGTCAGATCCAGAGGGGACTGGAAATTGCCGCCAGGAAGGAGCGCCCGCTGAATCGGAAGGCGCATGTCGGGCGGCGCGAGCTCGGCGACGACAGAACCATCGGAATGCTGCACCATGGCGTGGATGATGGATTGCGGATGCACGATCACTTCAATCTTCGACGCAGGCAGTTCGAACAGGAAATGTGCCTCGATGATTTCGAGACCCTTGTTCATGAGCGTCGCGCTGTCGATGGTGATTTTCGGACCCATGCTCCACGTCGGATGATTGAGCGCTTCCTCGACAGTGACATTGTCGAAAGTTCCTTTCGCCCTGCCTCGAAACGGCCCGCCGGAAGCGGTAAGATACACCCTGCGAATCTCCCTGCCCGTTCTCCCGCGCATGCAGGAGACCAGAGAGGAGTGCTCCGAATCGATGGGGCGGATCGCGACCTTGCGCTCCGCGGCGCGGCGCATCACGAGTTCGCCCGCCATCACGAGCGATTCCTTGTTGGCGAGCGCAATGTCGTTCCCGCCATCGAGCGCACCCAGGGTCACTTCCAAACCGGCGGCACCGACGACGGCATTGACGACGATATCGACATCCTCCTCGGCGGCCAGCGCCCTCAAGGCTCCCACGCCCGATGGCATGCTCGTCGTGGATTTCGCGAGCGCGGTCCGAGTGACTCCCAGATCCCGCGCCATCTTCATGAGCTCCGCCTCGTTACTGCCCGCTGCGAGCGCGACGACGCGCAGGCGATCCGGATTGGCGCGCACGATATCGATCGTGCTTTTTCCGATGGAGCCGGTGCAACCCATGACAGCGAGGCGGAGAGGCTTTGCCTGGCGCATGCGGAGATGATCGAGGAGGGAGACCTCATGATCACGACCCGGCTGCGAGTAGAGCGATTCGAGGAGCTCGTTCACAGGCGAAGTATGAAGACCTTCCTGCTCATCTCAAGGTATCCAGGTAAGCCAAGCCGTCCTTGGCGGACTGGTAATCCGGCGAGATCGTGAGGACCTCGCGAAAGAGCTGCGACGCGGAGCCTTTCCGGTTCAGCCGGGCATAGCACCAACCGCGCATGGTGAGCGCTTCCAGGTCGAGGGGATACAGGGCGGAGACGCGCGAATAATTTTCTCCCGCTTCCGAATAGCGCCCCATGTTATAGAGCGCGTAACCGAGACGGGAGCGCGACGAATAATTCTGCGTATCGCGCTTCAACGCTTCACGGGATGAAGCCGCGAGGGCGGACCAATCGGTCATCAGGAGGAACTGATACTGCTGATAGACGAGCGGTTCGACGGCATCGGGCTTGAGAGCGGCCGCCGAACCGTACAGGCGCGCCGCCTCCTGATACTCTCCCATCATTCCCTTCAGGTAACCCAGACGCATGACCACAACGTAATTGTCCTCATTCCCCTGCAGAACCTGGACAATGGCCTGGAAGGCATCCAGATATTTCCCGGCCGCCTCGGACGCGTAGGATGCCTTGAAGGCATCGGCCAGCTTCGTGGAACTCTGAGCATGCCCGGGCAGTGAAAAGACGAGGAGCAACAGCAGCGGACAGGCGCGGCGCAGACACGGAATCGAAAGCAATCGGCTCATGAAGAATTCCTCCCACAGGATCTAGACTGATATCAACCGAATATTAAACACCAATTCAGACGAATTGGGCATGCAAAGATCGGTAAAATTTTTACCAACTTTTTTCGCCAACTTTTCCGAAATAAGGCCAACTTCTGAAGAAACAACGTTGCTATAATCAACCTCGATATGAACGATTCCAGGCAACGCCTCAAGGGGCTGGCACTATCCGACACCGGCTTTCTCTTCGATCCGATCACGGGCCACATGTACACGCTGAACCGAACAGGGAGCGAGATTCTGAAGTGGCTGCGGGATGGAATCCCGGAGCATTTTCTTCCCGGGCGCATCGCGGAGCTCTTCGACGTCACGGAAGACGAAGCCGAGCGGGACTGCGCGGCTTTTCTCAAGCTCCTGCACGAGTTCAGGCTGCTCGAAGCCTGATGAACCGCCCCCTGACCGTGGCGGTGTCGGGCATGAACGCGGGCGAAAGTCCACAGCCCGGACCGGCGATCGCGCGAAGCCTGCGCGAGGCGCCCGGATTCACCGAAGCTCCCTGCCACGGCCGCATCGTGGGGCTGCTGTATGACGCCATGGAAAGCGGCGTCTATTCCGGGGATCTCCTGGACGCGGCGTATGTCGTGCCTTATCCCTCCTCGGGATCCGACGCACTCGCGGCGCGCATCGAACACATCCATGCCCGGCATCCGATCGATGTCATCCTCCCGACGCTGGACGCGGAGCTTCCCGCCTACATCCGGCTCACTCCCTTTCTCCGTGAACTCGGAATCCGAATGTTTCTTCCGACGGAAGAGCAGCTCGACGCCCGGAGCAAGTCCCGGCTTGCGGATTTCGCGCGGAAGATCGGAATCGACTCGCCCCGGCAGAAACTTGTCTCAAGTCTCGACCTCGTTCCTTCGGCGTTCGCGGAATTCAACACCCGCGGAGCGGGCGCGATGGTGAAAGGCGTCTTCTACGAAGCAGCGCACGCCGCGACTTCAGCGGACGCGGTGAAGATCGCGGCGAAGATCGCGGTGAAGTGGGGCATGCCGGTGATCCTGCAGGAGAAGATTCTCGGCGAGGAGTATGACCTCGCGATGGTCGGCGACGGAGAGGGCGGGATGATCGGCGCGGTGGCGATCAAGAAGATGGCTCTGACGGAGAAGGGCAAGGCCTTCGGCGGCATGACGATCTCCGACAAGGAGCTTTTCGCGATCGGCCGGAAGTTCATCGAGAGGACGAAGTGGCGCGGGCCGCTGGAGATGGAATTCGTCAAAGCCACAGGCAACGGCGCTGCCAGCGGCGTGGCCGCGGGAAGCGCCGCCGGCGACAACAAGTATTACCTGATCGAGATCAATCCACGCTTTCCGGCGTGGATCTATCTCGCCTCGCAGGTTGGACAGAACCTGCCGTGGGCCGTCGTCCGGATGGCTCTCGGGGAGGAAATCGACGAGTTCGCAACGTATGAGCCGGGACGATTCTTCGTCCGGCACGCGGTCGACATCGTCGCTGACCTGGCGATGCTGGAACGACTCACCATGGAAGGAGAACTGCAGATCCGATGAACAAGCTGACTTATGAACGACCCGCGATCATCCGGCAGGTCGATGGATTGATGAACAAGGTGGGGCGTCCCGCTCCGGCTCGACCCTTCGACGAGATCGACGGCGTCCGGATCGACGATCTCGTCGCCCAGTACGGATCTCCGCTCTTCGTGTTTTCGGAGCGCACGATCCGGCACCGGATCCGGGAAGCGATGCAGACCTTTTCGGTGAGGTACCCGCGCGTCCAGTTCGCGTGGTCGTACAAGACAAACTACCTCGACGCGATCTGCCGGATTTTCCACCAGGAGGGCTCGATCGCCGAAGTCGTCTCGGAGATGGAATATCTCAAGGCCCGGCGCAACGGCATGCTCGGATCACAGATCATCTACAACGGCCCCTATAAAACCGAGGCCTCATTGAAGCAGGCGGCGGCCGAAGGCGCGATGATACACGTCGACAACTTCGAGGAGATCGCGGCATTGGAAGCGGTATCGGACGAGCTGGGGAAGAAGCTGGACGTCGGCATCCGGATCAATCTCGATTCCCAGATCTATCCGCAGTGGGACCGCTTCGGATTCAACCTGGAGAGTTATCAGGCGTATCACGCCGTGAAGAGGATGGTATCAGGCGGCAAATTGAACCTCGTCACATTCCATTGCCATCTCGGGACGTTCATCCTGGACCCCTGGGCCTACGCGCGCGCGATCGTGAAGCTCCTGGATTTCGCGGCCTATCTCCGCGCCGAATTCAAGATCGTGATCCGCAACATCAACATGGGCGGAGGTTTCGCCTCCTCGAACACGCTCCACCAGCAATATCTGCCGGGCGAGCAGGTTTCTCCGAGCCTGGCGCAGTATGCGGACGCGATTTCGTCCGTGCTGATGTCCTCGCCGATCGCGGACCAGTTGAACCTCATCCTGGAATCCGGGCGTTCGCTTGTCGACGAAGCCGGATCGCTCATCTCCACGGTACGCGCGACGAAGCGGCTGGCGTCGGGCCGACGCGCCATTGTTTTGGATGCGGGAGTCAACCTGCTCTTCACCGCATACTGGTACAAGCTTCAGATCCTGCCGGTGCAGCCGTTCCAGGGGCTATCGGAAGAAACGACCGTATACGGCCCGCTCTGCATGAACATCGACTGTGTCCGGGACGGCGTGGTTCTACCGGACCTTCAGAAAGGGGATCGCGTCGCGATTCGTCCCGCGGGCGCCTACTGCTTCACGCAATCGATGCAATTCATCGCGCTGCGGCCGGCCTGCATCCTGTTGGGAATGAACGGCGAGATCGACTGCATCCGACGGGCTGAGGTGCTCGAAGACCTCGTGGCATGCGAATCGCTGCCGGATCGGCTTGCCGGAGAACCGGCGCATCAGCAAGATACGAGAACATCCCGGGTCATTTCCATCAGTCGGTGAGACGCATCGGAACATTCGCTTCACATCTTTTCAGGGCCACGCTGGAAAGCTATGCGTCGCTCCTGTTCGCGAGCGGTGCGCGCTGCGGCGGCGCGATCATGGCGATAACGTTCATCAACCCGCGCCTCGGGCTTGGCGGGCTGATCGGCGCCCTGGCAGGCAACGCGGCGGCACGGGGTTTCTCATATCCGCGCGAGATGGTGGCGGGCGGCATCTACGGCATTTCACCGCTCCTGACGGGACTGGCGATCGCGTGTTTCCACCCGGCGGGACTCGCGGCGTATCCGCTCATCATTCCCGCCGCGCTCCTGACCATGACGTTATCCACGCTCTTATCGGATCGCTGCTACAAGAATTTCCGCGTGGGCTCTCTCTCGCTCGCCTTCGCGATCGTGGCGACCGTAGTCTCCTGGCGCGTCCTCGACCGCCCCGTCTTCGGACCCCCTCCCGTCACGGATGCGAACTGGGTGGATGTTTTCTTCAGCTCCATGGGCGCCATCATCTTCATCCCCGCGCCGCTCGCCGGGCTCGGTCTCTTTCTCGTCATCCTTTTCCATTCGCGAACACTGGCGGTGCTGGCGATGGGAGGATTTGCACTGGGCGCGGGATTATTCATGGCGATGGGCGGATCGCATGCGGATTTGATCCACGGGATGGTGGGCCTCAATTTCATCCTGACCGCGATGGCCGTCGGCGGTGTCTTTCTCCTATCCGGCCCGTACGCCACGATCCATGCGGCCGGCGCCGTGATGATGACTTCCCTCGTGGCGCTCGGCATCAACAAGATCCTGGCGCTCCTGGGGCTTCCGGTTTTCTCGTGGCCCTTCAACATCGCCACCATCCTCTGGATCGGCGCGTTGAACCTGAGGACGATCGAGACGAGGCCCCGGAGCACGTGGGGGCTTTCCGGATCCCCGGAGAACATGGCCGCGCAGGTGGATCTCCATTCTCGCGCCGCCGTCGCGGAATTCATGCCGAGGCTTCCGATCATCGGCGAATGGACGGTGACGCAGGGAATCGAGGGCAAGCCCACACATCGACCTCCGTGGTCCTACGCGATCGATTTCGAAGTGATGGACGAGTCCGGATTTCCGTTTCGGACCTCAGGGATTGTTACGCGGGGAAGCGCGGGCGGGGAAACCGGGCACGACCAGCCGAGGGATAACCCCGGCGAGCGGCTGGAGAGTTATTATTCGTACGGCGCGCCGGTCCTGGCGGTCGCGGACGGCGTTGTCGTCCTGGCGGTCTCTGGGATCTTCGACAACGCTCCGGGTTCCTCGAACATCAAGGACAACTTCGGCAACCAGGTGATCATCCGGCACGCGGAGCAGATCTATTCCGTCTATGCGCACTTGAAATATCTCTCCGTGCGAGTGAAGGCGGGCGATGTCATCCGGGCAGGGCAGGTGATCGCCCAATGCGGGTCATCGGGGCGCTCGCCTCGCCCGCATCTTCACTTCCACATCCAGGCAAGCAACATCGTCGGATCTCCCACGTTGCCCTTTGTCTTCTCCCAATTCACGATCCGGAATCCAGAAGGGAATCTCCGCTTCATCGAAGCCGGTCTGCCCGAGCAGTTCGACCGCATCGCATCGACATCCTCCGTGCGGGACAGCCGACCGGCGCCCTATTTTTCGCCCGGCGCGTACTGGCGTTTTCGTGTCCGGCGAGGTCAACGGGAAACGGAAGAGGCCTGGAAGATGGATATCGACCTCTGGGGCGGCATCCGGCTGAGATCATTCGAGGCACGGCCCGCGCTCGACTCGATGAGGGCGATACCAACCGAGCATCCTGTCGCGGAAGCCGTCTGGAGAATCGACGGACGCGGGATGACGGCGATCGAATTCAAGGGCGCCCGAACCAGCGCTCTCTACGCGCACTTCCGCGCGCATTCCCGCGTGCCGACTCATATATCACCGCGCTTCACATGGAGCGATCGGCCCGGCGCCGATCACACGATGCCGAAAGTCCTGTCCGTGCTCCGCGGAGTCCTGCTTCCGTTCACAACGCTCCGGGGTGAGGAAATCCACTTTTCGACAACCGTGGAAAGCAACCTGACCCGTATCATCAGCGAGAGCGGCCGAAATCGCACGATCACGGAGTGGAGCGAAACAGGGGAACTTGCGAGATTGGAATACATCTCGAATGGCAGACAGGATCTGACGGCGGAACGGATCGAGGCATCAGGAGAAGTCGAAGTGCTCAACCGTAGCGGGACATATCATCCCAAAGATGATAATGTCCCTGCATGCTGAATTTCCAAATTTCCTGCCGGCGCGCGATCCTAATTTTCGTATCCGCCTGTTTTTTCGCTTCCTGTTCCACGGGTTCGCGAATATCAAAAACTTCCTTTACAGCGGCCGATCGAACGATCGCGGTCTCCAAGAGCGAATCCTTCGTGCTTAGGCTCGAATCCAATCCATCCGAAGGATATCGATGGGTATGGGCGCAGCCACTCGACTACACGGTCCTCGCCCTCGGTAACGAAAGTTTCAGCGCGCCCGAGACAACTTCCTCGGGAACGGGCGGCTACCAGGAATGGCACTTCCGGGCCGTCGATGCCGGGTCAGCCGTCATTTCATTGAAATACATCTTGCTGGGATCGAAGGACACAGTACCGATCCGGACGCAGGAAACCCTTGTGACGGTGAAATAGGCGTTCCTGAAGCGGAATGCGGCCCTGAGCTTCTGCGGGACTTGCCATCCATGCCGAAAGCATGATTAGTTCACACATGAATGGCAGGAGCATGGTGATTAAGTTCACTCTTTTCCCCCATTGACCCTCCGATCGCCGCGTTTGATAATTCTCACAGTGCACCAGCAGCACCATCGTCGTCAACAAAGAGGAGCAGGATATGAAGAGATTTCTGGCGTTCATCCAGGTTATTGCGCTCACGCTGTCGGTCGCGCCCACTTCGTCTTCCGCGGCGACGTTCCGCAACGAGCATCCGGCCAAGGTCATTGTCGGCCACAACGACATGACGACGATAGGCGTCTCGGGCAGCGATGCTGACAAGGTCGATTTCAACGCGAATGCGAACGTCGCGATCACCGCCGACGGGAAACTCCTTGTCGCCGATCGCCAGAATCACCGCATCCTCGTTTTCAACGCGATTCCCGCGACAAGCGGAGCGGCGGCGGACTACGCGATCGGCCAGGATGACCTGACGTCGAAATTCATTCATCGAGGAAATCTCGACAATGACAACAACCCTGCGCCCTGCGCATGGGGACTGTATGAACCGATCTCGGTTGCCGTCGGTCCCGCCGGAGAAATTGCCGTCGCCGACCGCCAGAATCAGCGCGTTCTCATCTGGAAGACTTTACCGACGAAGGACGAGGTTACCGCGAAAAAGCCCGCCGATCTCGTTCTCGGCCAGAAGAACTTCGAGACGCGAGGCGGAAACCAGAACGCATGGGGATTGTCCGATCCCGAGGACGTTGCCTTCCACGGCAAATCGCTCGTTGTCGCCGATCGCGAGGGAAACCGCGTCCTGATCTGGAAGGATTACACGACGGCATCCAACGGCCAGGAAGCCGACATCGTTCTCGGACAGCCGGATCTGACGACGTTCAACCAGCCGGAAGACCAGGGCGGAATCCGCGCCATCCGCGCGGTGGCGGTCGGTCCGAATGGCGCTCTTCTCGCGAGCGGCCTCCAGGACTGGGTCTATATCTGGAAATCCTTTCCCGCCGCGAACAATCAGAAGCCGGACGTTGTGCTGGGAGAACACCCGATCGCGGACATCGCAAAATCCGACAAGATGGTCTTCAACGATCCGCACGGCCTTGCGATCTCGAATGCCGGGCAACTTGCGATCGGCGACAAGGGTCACGGACGCGTCCTGATCTATAATTCGATTCCGACTTCGCCGGACGCGCTTCCCGACATCGTCCTTGGAGCCACAGATCATACGATCGACGCGACAACAGGATCCGCGCCCCGGTCTCTGGCAGCCAACGCCACGACCTACGACAATCGCTACCTCGGCAGCCCCACCGGCCTCGAATGGGGGCCGAACGGCATTCTCGTTGTCACCAGTGTCAGCGGCGAGTGGGTGAAGATTTTCGATCCGGAGTTCTTCGTCGATCTCCCGACCTACGCGGGCAAACCAGAGATCTCCCCGAAGGACGCGCTCGTTCCGGCCGGCGATCCGATCCAGCTTGCCGTGAAAAAGGGTCAGCCCCCGTACCGATTCGCAATGGTTCCGAACAATCAGCCGGAAGGATACTGCCCGACGACCCTGGACGCGGAGAAAGGCATCATCATGCCGGGGCTCTTCACAATTCACGACGGAACGAATCGCACCGCTCAGCTCTTCACCGTCACCGATGCCAACGGCGATGTCGATACCGCCTCGATCCTGGTATTTCCGAAAGTCCAGATGCGCGCGATTTCCGACCTCTATCCGAACACCACCGCATATCTGGAAGCGTGGGGAGGGCTCAATGCCTACGGCGAACCTTTCACGTTCACCTTCGCCGGGAACGCATCAGGCGGTTCGATCCTGCTGCCCGATCCCGAAGCGTACCGTTATCAGACGATGTATCAATCGGGTTCGAATGCGGGCAAGGATGTGATCGAGGCGGCGGACAAGATGGGAAACAAGGCGCGCATGGAAGTCACCGTCGGCGCTCCGCCGGTTGTCTCCCCTGTCGATCCGAGCGTCGAAGCCAGGGGAACGATACAGTTCGACTTTGAAGGAGGCATTTTCCCGCGATCTATTCCCTCAGATCAGGGTCAACGTAGCTGGATGTTTGTAGAGAACAACAGCGGTGGATCCATAGGGCACTACGACGGCATATACACCGCGGGGCTGCGCGGCGGCAAGGACATCATCGCCCTGCATGAGCCGAATGGTTATCTCGTCAGGACGACGGTAACCGTTACGCAAGTCGCGCCCGAACTGACTTCCGCCGTCAATGCGTCCGGACACATTTCCGGCGGCGCCGCCTTCAAGCTTGCCGGCAGGAATTTCGATCCAAACGCGACCGTGACCGTCGGAGGTTCCGGAGCCATTGTGCAAAGTGTCAACGAATATGGAACCGAGCTCACCGCCCTGGCGCCGGCGACCACCGAGGCAGGAAAGAAAGACATCATGGTCACCACCGGCGGCGGAACCGCGACGCTGGTCGAAGGATTCGAATACGTGAACGTGATTCCCGCGGAACAATTCATCAGGAACCTGTATCCGGCTCTTCTCGGCTTTGCGGCGGAAGCTTCGTCCGTAGCCGACGGAGTCGCGAAGTTAAATACCGGAACGCCGAGAAAAAAGATCGCTCTCGACATCATGACCGGTGTGATTTTCAGGCAGCAGCAGATCCAACGATTCTACGAGGCGTATCTGAGACGAAGGCCCAGCACGCAGATCGAGTTCTTGACCGCGATGTCCAAGTTGCCCTCGACAGGCGTGAATTTCACGGGCCTTGAAGCTTTTATCCTCAGTTCGAATGAATATTTCTCTTCGAGAGGCGGCGGGACGGCGCGAGGATATGCGGTTTCTCTTATCACGGATCTTCTCGGGAGACCGCCGCAAAACGAGGGTGAAATCGTGAGCGTACAGGGGAGCGTCGCGGCCAGGGGCAGGAGCTGGGCCGTACACAATCTCCTGAAAAGTACCACCTCCCGCGCGCTGCGGTACCAGACAATGTACAACAAGCATCTGGGACGAAGCGCGACCGATCAGGAAATCACAAAATGGATGTCTCAATACTACACTCAGGAATACGAGATTCTTGCTGAGATTCTAGCGACGGACGAATTCGCGAGCCGGCGTCCCTGACATCACCGTTGCGAAGGGAACGACTGGGGATAGCCGTTCCTGTCGCAGCGAAGCGCGCGCAGGAAGCCTGGCGATTCAAGAAGTCCCGGGCCCTTGAAATAGCGAAATGAAAAAAGGTAAGATATGACGCAGGGGGATGACTATCATGACAATTTTATCGCATCGTTTTTTTAGACCGGGAAACTGCGGCCGCGCGTCGGTCCTGTCCTTTCTTGCCTGCATCATGCTCGGCTCAGCAGCCCATGCGAGCGACGTGACGACGTTCAAAAGCGGCAGGGACACGCTCCACGCGGAACTGTTCCTTCCCGACACGGGAAAAGCTCCATGGCCGGCCGTCATCGTCATCCATGAATGGTGGGGAGTGAACGACCAGGTGCGCGATGAAGCCAAATCGTTCACGAAGCTCGGTTACGCGGCTCTCGTCATCGACCTCTATCGCGGACGATCGGCGAGGGATACCGACGAAGCGCACGAGCTTTCGCGCGGCCTCCCGGAAGACAGGGCGATCGGAGATCTGCGCGCGGCGTTCCGGTATCTGCGGTCCCGCCGGGACATCCGTCGGGAGGCCATCGGATCGGTCGGCTATTGCCTGGGCGGAGGATATTCCCTGGCGCTGGCCACCGCGGAGCCAAACCTGGCGGCCTGCGCGGTCTATTACGGGCGGCTCATCACGGAGGAGGCGCGGCTCAGGAAGATCAAGGCTCCGGTCATCGGATTCTTCGGCGAGGACGACCGCGGCATTTCACCCTCCAGCGTCCGGGAATTCGAAGCGCGGATGAAGCGGTTGAAGAAGAAGATCATCGTAGAGATCTATCCGGGAGCAGGGCATGCGTTTGCCAACGCGACGAGGTCATCCTACCGGCCGGGAGCCGCGGGCGATGCACGGAAAAAACTGGAGGAGTTTTTCGGGAAGTATCTCCCGGCCAGGAAGAGATCAATTCCGAAGTAATCCGCTCTTCATCAGCTCGAGAACATGAGGACTTTTCCAGCGAGGGAAAGTTCGACCGGCGAATCCGGAACGGGATCTCCATCCATCTCGAGCGGCCCCTTGGTGAGAATGGACATGGAATCCGCTTTCATGTGCCGGGCAAGCCGCGACAACGGCCAGAATTTTCTCAAACCGCCCAGCGTGAAACCCGCATAAGAAACGAGGCGGCCATCGAGGATGAAGATATCAAAGAGACCATCGCCGCGAGGAGCTGACGGTGCGGGGACGAAACCTCCGGCATAGTGACGCGTCAGGAGCGCAATAGCGGGGGCCGCATCAAATTCCTCATCGTTCACACGCACGACCGCGCTCTGCCGCGTCACGATCGCCTTCAGAAAAGAAACGGCGTAGGCTCCCTGACCCGTGACCTTCTTGAGGCCGGAGGATACATCGGCGACCGCACGGGCGATTGAACCCGAGCTGCAGGAGAGAATGAACCTGCGGCGGGTGCCGTCCGGCCAGCGCGCCTCGCCCACATCCATTTCGCAGACATGGCGCCGCAGCATGACCTCCGCAGCTTGTCGGGGATCGACGGGGAGAAGCAGATCGCGCGCCACGACATTGGCGGTGCCGCCAGGAAGCAGGCCAATGACGGTGCGCTCGAGAGGGGCGTCCTGGAGAAAGACCGAGATCGTGCCGTCGCCACCCGAGATAAGTGTCGCATCGTATCCGGCGGGATCGGCGCCCAAGGCCCGGGTTTCCTCGATGGAAGAGGGTCTGCAGATATCGCAGCGCCAGCCCGCCGCCACGAGACGCGCCACGGCGGCATCGTATCGGGGCTTGAAATGCCATCCGGACCTGGAATTGAGAATCACGCGGACATGGGGAGACTGAGGCAGCATGGTGAGAAGTGGATTGGGAGAAGGCGCATGTGTCAAGGTACGAACACATCCCTGATTGCGAGGGAGGGATCTTCGCCTGTATAATCCGGGCATGAACAGGATGATCAGCGGCGCGGCAATGCTGATGCTCTTCGCCGCAACGAATGCTTCAGCGGCCGGCGGCCGGGGCGGCAGTAGAAGTGTTTCTTCGCCCACGCCTCCCACCGGCGGATTGTCGTCGATTACTTCAACGAGCACGAGCACAACCTCCAGCCGCCAGTCGGTCTCGTCCAAAGGCGCGATCATGCTCGCCTCGGGCCAGACAAGCTCATCTCAGATTTCATCGCTCCTGTCCGAAGCGAGCATGGGCTCCTTCCCAGCAAGCACAACCAGCCAGGCCCAGCTCGCGACATCCTTGTCGTCGGCATTAGCAGGAAAGAAACCGAGCGCGGACCAGGCCTCGTCGATCAGCGCGGCTCTCTCGTCAGCAGCCAACATCGACGGCATGACAAAGGATCAGCTGGCCGCGCAGAAGACATCGCTCACGACAACATTGAAAAGCTCCGGGGCTACCCAGGCCCAGATCGACCAGGTCAGCGCGGCCTTCGACAAGGTCGTATCCGACCAGCAGCAGGCGAACCTGCAGAAGCTCTCGAACGACCTGTCGGCGCTCCAGGCCGGCAGCGATGTCACGGAGGCCCAGGTCAAAGCTCTGCAGACGAGCCTCTACGCGATGTGCGACGGCGCGACGAAACCCAGCCAGGAGAGCGTCAACAACCTGGGGACGGACCTGACCACCGCCTTGGATGACGGCGATCTCTCCAACAAGGAAATGGCGCAATTGACGCACGATCTCGAGGCCGTCCTCAACAGCGCGGGAATCCCGATTTCGGAATTCACGACAGTCGTGAACAACCTCAAGGCTATTCTCACATCGTCGAATATCGACAAGACGGATATCGAGGCGATTGCCGCCGACTGCAAGGCCATCTACGACGCCCTGAATCCACCATCCAGTGTAACGTCACCAGCCTCGCGCACCACGCCGGCCGCGGGAACCGAAGCGGCAGCGGCGCGGCGATCCGTTTCGGCCCGATGAAATGGATAAATCACGCTTGACGATTCGGTCCGCAGGGGATGTGCTTGGAGCATGAAGGAACGCGACGAACTGATCGAGAAGGTGCTGAGGAAGGCGAATCCCAATCTCAACGTCTTCATCGTGGACGATTCCGAGCTTGCCCGGCTGAAGATGGAGCGACTGGTCGTGTCCTTCGGCTGGCGGGTCGTCGGCCAGGCCGCGGACGGGGAGGACGCTCTCGAACAATTCGAGAAGTCACACAGTGAAATCGACCTCGTCACGCTCGACATCCAGATGCCCGTGATGGACGGACTCGAGTGCCTCGAAGAAATGCTCCGGATCGATCCCGCCGCGCGCATCATCATGGTCACATCCGACGGACACCTGGACACGGTGAAGAAGGCAATGACGATGGGCGCGAAGCACTTCATTGTGAAGCCGTATGAGCGGCTGAAGGTGATGGAAGCCATGCTGTCGGTGATGAAGAAAAAGCCCTAACCGACGTCAGCGCACGATCATGATCTTCCGGATCGCCCGCTCCCCTGTCGCCGACTTGATCACCGCAACGTACATCCCCGACGCCAATTCGTGCCCGGCGTCGGCGCGGGCGTCCCAGGCATAGCGCGCGTCATTCGACGTCTTGGCGAACGTCGCCACCAGGCGACCCGAGGCGTTGTAGATCTCCACGCTCACCTGGACGGGCAGGCTGTCGAAGATGATGCCCGACGTCGGATCGGCGGCGTTGTAGGGGCGGCCGTTCTTGTCGACGTTGTCATAGGGGACGAAAGGATTCGGATAGACGGCGACCTGCGAAAGATTCGCGGCGGCCGGAGCGCCGATGAGGACGGCGAAGATCGTGAAGTGATCGACGGTCGCCGTAACGGTGTTGGTCACCGGATCGACGATCGACGTCGGCTCCTTCACCCAGACCTTCAGATATTCGTCGAAGTGATAGATCGCAAGATCCGCCTCGTTGTATGTCAGCACTCCGACCTTGTCGTTCAGGATATCCGTGTCGGAATACGGCAGCGTGATCGAAAGGTTCTTCGAAAAAATGCGCGCGCCGTCCTCCCGGAGAAATTCCCGGAAGCTCCCTGATCCCGCCGTCGTCACGCCTCCCCCCATCGTGACGAACGATGGAGCGGAATCGTATTCCGTCACGCGGATCCAGACGGAATCGGCGACGGCGCCGATCGGGACGGAGAGCCCCGTGCCGTCGGCGATCAGGAGCTGAGCCGATGTCTCGGGAGTGACGCGCTGGCGACGGATGTGGTTGGACGTCGCGACATCGCGGAACTCGTGAATCCGCGAGTCCACCTGGTCGACCGTGATGCGGGTGAACGCCGGGCTCGGATCGGTGACGCCGAACTTGTCGGTACCGACGGCGCGGACATCGTACTGCGCGCCGGATGTGAGCGGGGAGATATCCCAGAAGAATCCCCAAAAGGGCGCCTGCGTGTCCGGATTCGGCAGGCCGCGCGCCGCCGTGCAGATCATCCATCCGGAGAGCGGAGCGACGGAACGGTATTCATACCGCACCTGCGTGAAGGAGTCGCCGTAGGTGGACACGATCGAGAGCTCATTGCCGCCGGCGCGCAGGTCCTTCAGGGGCGTGTCGGCAATCATCGCCAGCGGACTGGAGGTGTCGACGACGATGATGCGGACGGTCGTCGTCGAGACATTGTTCGCCGCGTCGACGGCGTTCACGACGAGATCGTACGTGTCGCCCGCGGCGCGGGAGTCGAAGATGACCACGAGCGTCCAGCGGGAATCTCCGGAGGGCACGGGGGTCGCGGGAGAAAATGCCGTCGAGTCGGATTGGCCGATGGGCGAGAGATGGACGAGGATTCCGGCGACGAAGGAACTGTCCGCGGCGAGAACGGTCAGCGTAACGGCGGTCGTTCCGGAATTGGAGACGGACGAAGGCGAGGCGAACGCTGCGAGAAAAACCGGGGGACGCGTGTCCGGTGTGTTGATCACGAAACTGTCGGTGGCGGAAACGGCAGAGTTGCCCACAGAATCGAAAGCGTAGACGCGCCAATAGTAAGTGTCCGAGGACAGCACCGCGGTGAAGTAATCCGTGTCGGGATGCGCGAGCGAAACGGAATCGACGAGCGGGAAAGCGAACGTCGACGAAGTGTCGACCTGGATATTGTAGAAGGAGACTCCCGCGATCGAGTCGGAGGATCGGGACCATGTGAGCAGGACGGGCGCGGAGACGGATCCGCCGTTCAGGGCCGTGAGGATCGGGATCGACGGCTTAGCCGTATCGACGGCAAAGCGGAAGCTCGACGCCGCGGCCCGCGTGTTCAGCGCGTTGTCGCGGGCGATGACGCGCCAGTAGTAGGTTTCGTTCACGGCCAGCGAGCGCGGATAGAAAGTATCGAGCAGCCATGATGTGTCGATCACGTTCGCCGTGAAGGCTCCGGTTGTATCCACCTGGAGCTGATACCGGACAGGAGGCGACGTCTCGTCGAGCGAATTCTGCCACTGAAATGCGATCGTGACACTCGTCGTATTGGTCCGGTCGAGCGGAGAGACAAGGTTGAAGGATGATGGCGGCACCGTATCGCTCCGCGTCAGGACGA
The DNA here is from genome assembly GCA_964499705.1 of uncultured bacterium. GTDB lineage: Bacteria > UBA8481 > UBA8481 > UBA8481 > UBA8481 > JBBTKW01. The sequence goes on from CAZCME010000008.1 coordinate 25,995, forward strand.
AGGAATCCGAGGCTGAGATCGACGCGTTGCCGAGCGTGTCGAACGCGAGGACGCGCCAGAAATAGGTGTCGGGCTGGACGAGCGAGGACGCGTAGTTGATGGTGGGATGAGGAACCGTGGCGGACTCCGCAAGCGACGCGAACGCGCCGGAAGTGTCCACCTGGATGTTGTAATAGCGGACCGCCGTGATGCTGTCCGTGGCCAGCGACCAGGCGAGCCCGACCGGCGTCGTGACGGTGTCTCCGGAATACGTCGTCAGGGCGACCTGCGTCGGCGGGGCGGTGTCGATCCGGAAGGACCGGGTAACATTCGGCGTGGAATTCCCGAGCGTGTCGCTTGTCAGGACCCGCCAGAAATACTGGTCGTTGGCCGGCAGACTAATCAGGAGCTGCTGTGCGGATACAGACGTGTCGACCAGATTGGCCACGAAGAGACCGTCCTGGTCGATCTGGAGCCGATAGCTGACGCCGCCCACGCCCGTGTCAACGACCGCGCTCCATTGAAAGAGAAGGATCGTGCTCGTCGTGTCGAGGATGTCCGCGGGGATGACGGCGCCGGCGGACGGCGGTCCCGTCGTGTCGATCCGGGCGAGCGACGCCGCGTAGGCAACGGTATTCCCGGCGTTGTCGATCGCGATCGCGCGCCAGTAGTACGAATCGTTCGCGGGCAGGGTGAGCGATCCGGACGTGAGCGGCGTCGCGGAATCGACGAGGAGCGCGGCGAAGGTCGGGGCCGTCGCAACCTGGAGCCTGTACGTGACGCCGCCCGTCAGCGTGTCGGTTGCGGGAGTCCACGCGAACCCGATCGTCGTCGCCGTCGTATCGTGCGGCGTCGCGGGCGTCGCAAGCGTGCCCGCTTGCGGGGGGACGGTATCGAGCCGTAGGAGGTTGGGAGACGACGCCGTCGTGTTTCCGACGTCGTCCACGGCGATGAGCCTCCAGTAGTACGTGTCATTCGCCGTGAGCGTCCGTGTACCGGAGGTAAGAGTCGTCGCGGAATCGACCAAGGGCTGAGCGAAGGAATTCGCCGTATCGATCTGAAGGCGATAGCTGTTGAAGCCCGTTCCCGTGTCGGACGCCGGATTCCAGCGGAACGTGATCGTCGGAAACCGCGTGTCGTGCGCGTTCGCCGGCGCAATGAGCGAACCGGCGGCCGGCCCCGTAGTATCGACGACGACGCGGCGCGTCGATGTCGCAGCCCGCGTGTTGCCGGAATTATCCGTCGCGATAACGCGCCACGAGGACGACTCGTTCGGAGGAAACGGCGCGTTGATCCACGTGTCCAGGAGGGCCGTCGAATCGAAGGAGGGAGCCACGAATGTCCCGGCCGTGTCCACCTGGACTCGATATCGGACAGGATTGGACGAATCGAGCGCGTTCTGCCAGCGGAGCGTGATCGTCGTGAGCCGCGTCTCCGTGAGGTCGGCGGGCGCGGTCAGGGCGAAGGCGTTCGGCGCGGTCGTGTCAGTGATGTACGTGACAAACGTGTCGAAAGCGGGATTGGAGATCGAGACGTTCCCCGCGCTGTCATACGACAGGACGCGCCAGAAATACGTATCGGAGATCGGGACGCTGAAGAGATGGATCGTATCGCCCGCGTAATGCGTCGCGGAGTCCTTCAGAGAGACAAACGTCCCGGCCGTGTCGGCCTGGACGACGTAATAGGCAAGCCCCACGATCGAGTCCGTGGACGCGACCCACGTGAGCGACACGACGCTCGTGAAGGAGTCGCCGTTCTTGCTGATGAGCCGCGCCGGCGGAGGAATCGTCGTATCGATCCTCAGGCGCCGCGAGGCATAGGCCGTCGCGTTGCCGAGCGTATCGGTCGCTACGACGCGCCAATAGTACGTATCGTTCGCGGCCAGCGTTCTCGTTCCGTTCAGCAGAGTCGTCGCCGAATCGACGAGCGGAGACGCGAAGGTGTTTGCCGTATCGATCTGGAGCCGGTAACCGGCCAACCCCGTTCCGGTATCGGTCGCCGCCGTCCATGAAAATGCGATGGTGCGCGACGAGGTGTCGAATCCGGCCGCCGGCGACGCGAGCGAGCCCGCGACGGGTCCCGCGGTGTCGATCCGCAGGATGTTCGAGCCGACGGCTCTCGTGTTTCCCGCGTCGTCGACGGCGATGACGCGCCAGTAGTACGTGTCGTTGGGGGCGAGCGTTCGCGCGCCCGACGTCAACGTCGTCGTCGAATCGACGAGCGGGGTCCCGAACGCGTTCGATGTGTCGATCTGGAGCCGGTAGCCGAAGATGCCGGATCCCGTATCGGACGCGGCATTCCACGTGAAGAGTATCGAAACGAGCGTCGTGTCCTTCGGGCTGGAAGGCGCGATGAGCGTCGCCGGACCCGGAGGCATCGTGTCGACGACGATCCGATTCGTCGTCGCCGAGTTCCTCGTGTTGCCCTCGTTGTCGCTCGCGATGACCCGCCAGAAATGCGTCTCGTTCGCGCGGAGAGAAGCGACGATGAAAGTCTCCGTCAATCCGGTCGTGTCGAGAATGTTCGAGACGTACGTGCCGGCCGTATCGATCTGGACGCGGTATTTCACCGGCGGCGAGGAATCCTCGATCGCATTGGCCCACCGGAGCGTCACGGACAGGGACCTGGTCTCCGTCAGGTCGGGAGGCGCCGTCAGGGCGAAAGCCGCGGGCGGCGTCGTGTCGACGAAGATGAACGTGATCTTTCCCGCGTTCGTGGACGCCGATCCCGGGCCGGAGTCGCGTCTCGGCGAACTGCATGTCCGGACGTCGATCCGCGCCTGGAACGTCTCACCGAGCCCGGCCGTATCGAAGATGTCGATCGTCACGAGGAATGTCCTGCCCGTCGCGCCCAGGCGCACGCGCGAATCGCTCGACGCGAATGTCGCCTGAAATCGTCGCGTCGTATTGGAGTAGGCAAGCTGCGACAGCATCGTGTCGGCGGCGGAGATTCTCGCGTTGGAATCTTCATCCCGCCATAATCGGACCGTCATGTCGCGCGAGTCGCTGTTGCCGAGGTTCTTAACGGCGAAGATCGTCAGCGTATCCTGCTTCGGGCCGGTCTCGCCCCGGACAAAGACATGCGCGGCGATCACGTTCGTATCGCCGCGCCGTCCGTTCGTGTCGGCGACCGTCGAATTCAACTGGACGATCAATTTTGTATCGACGACGATGCCGAGCTGCAGGGGGCCGAAAGTCGCGATGACGCCCTCGTTCCCCTGCGTATCGACGGAAACGATCCCGAAGTAGTAATTCGTCGCCTGCAGAAGAGAATCCTTCACGTTCCAGCTCGTGATCGCACCGGACGTCGACGCTCTCCCCTTCACCATCACCTCCGGCGCCATCCACAGATCCTCGTCGGAGGCTCCGTCGGCGTCGTCATCACCGGCCGTCGCCGCCGCAAAGGTCGTTCCTGAGACGAACCCGTCGTAATCGCCACGGGGATCCTCGTCCACGTAGCCGTCGGCATCGTTGTCGACGCGGTCGCCGATCTTCGCCTGCGTCAGGACGGCCGTATCGACGAAGAGATAATAGCGGGAGACATCGGTCGTGGCGGAAGCGGTCCACGCTGCGTAGAAAGCCGTATCGGTCGCCGTGACCGTGAAGGCCGTCGCCGCGGCCGGAGCCGTGTTGTCGTACGCGTCGGCGCTCGGATCGGCCGTCGCCGCGGCCATGATCTTGTGGTAATGCTGCATGTACTTCCGCGCGAGGCGAAAGTCATGGACGATGACGTGCGCCTCGTCGTTGCCGCCGACCGACGTCATCGCGGACGACGTGAAATTCGGCGAACCCGTCGCCACGATCTCCATGTCGACGATCATGACCTTCGAATGAAGCCGGTTGAAGGCGCCGGCTTCGTTCCGGTGCGTGTGGTTCGCCTCGAAGTTCCCCTGGATCGTCGCGTCCCAGTCCGTGCCGGCGCCGCCGCATCCGAGAATCGTCACGGCGTTGTTATTGATGATCTCCGTGGAGAGATTCGTTGTCGCGACGCTCGACGAAAATCCGTCGATCATGTAGAAGATCGACTCCTTTGCCTTGTTCGCCAGCTGAGCGAGCCTCCCCAGGATGTTCGCCGACCCCGTCGTCGAGCCGCCGTTGTTGTCCTCGGGAGAATAGCGCAGCTCCACCGTGTCACCGTAGGGTGAATAGAAGTTGATCGTCCCGTACGCCGAAGCGTCGTGGAACGTCCCCTTGGACATCTCATACATCTGGTTCTCGACCTTCTGCATCATCGCCGGCAACTGCGACGCGCGGAAATAGATCGCGTTGTTGTTCTGGGAGTTGTAACCGCCCGCGGTGTGATTCGCGGAGGAGATGAGGTATCCCCTGTTCGCGGCATACGCGTCCTTGATATGCATGATCCCGCCGCCCGCCGCTTCCGTGACGTCCGTGACATTCGCATCCGAAAGTCCCTGCGCGTTAGCGAGCCCCGCTCCGCCGTCACCGTCGGCGATCAGATACGTCGGCCTCCCGCCCGCGGCCGACACGCCGTTCAGTCCCGCCGTCGAGGCTCCGTTGATGCCGTTGACGGACCCGATGTCGGCGCTGCCCCATGTGAAGGAGCAGACATAGGCCGTATCCGTCGCGTCATTCGCCTGCTTCAGGACGAAGGAATTCCACCGTTCGAACTGGGAGTTGGACGAATTGACCCCGTCGCCCGCAGTAAACTGCGCCCACCACCAGGGGGCAGACGACACGGGGATAGACAAGAACAATACGGGTACAAATGCGAGGATAAGTTTAACAGGATGGGCAGGATGGGCAGGATAAATTCTTGTTTTCAACGGTGGAGTCGTTTGTATTCTATTTTCTTGTTTCCGAAATTTATGAGCAATCCCACTTCCAGTCCTGACGCCTCGAGATAATTAATGACTTGGGCCTGGTGTTCCGGAGTGAGAGTTTTCACGGCCTTCAATTCTACGAGCACCTTGTCCTCGACTATCATGTCGGCCACGTAATCACCGACAATGACGTTGCGAAATTTCACCTTGAAGGGTACTTGAAGCGATGCATGCAGACCCTTGTCTTTGAGCGCCACAAACATCGCTTTTTCGTACACATTTTCCACGAATCCGGCGCCAAGTTCGTGTGCCACATCAAAAGCGGCTGCAAGAATCTGTTCCGTGATTTCTTGATGCAACATAGTTTTTTATCCTGCCAATCCTGCCTATCCTGCTAATAATTCTGTAAGGCGCCCGGTGCTACCGAACGATCATGATCTTCCTGATCGCTCTCTCCCCGGTGGAAGACTTGATGACCGCGACGTACATGCCTGACGCCAGCTCGCGACCGTCGTCGGTCCTGGCGTCCCAGGCGTAGCGCGCGTCGTTGGACGCCTTGGAGAATGTGGCGACGAGCCGGCCGGCGGCGTCGAAGATCTCGACGCTGACCTGCGCCGGGAGGCTGTCGAAGATGATGCCGGACGTCGGATCGGCGGCGTTGTACGGCTTGCCGTTCCGGTCGATGTTGTCGTAGGGAACGAAGGGATTCGGATAGACGACGACGCCGGAAATGTTGGCGGCGGCGGGTGCGCCGACGAGGACCGCGAAGATCGTGAAGTGATTGACCGTCGCGGTGACGTTGTTCCGAACGGGATCGACGACGGAGCTGTTCTCCTTGATCCAGACCTTCAGATACTCGTCGTAATGATAGATCGCGAGATCGGCCTCGTTGAACGATGTCACGCCGACGCGATCGTTCTGGAAGTCGGTGTCGGAATAGGGCAGCGTGATCGTCACGTTCGTCAGGAACGTCCGTCCGCCGTCCTCGCGGATGAACTCGCGGAAGAAGCCGTTGCCGGCCGTCGTGAAGCTCGTTCCCATAACAACCGTCGACGGCGCCGTGTCGTACTCCGTGATCCGGATCCAGACGGTGTCGGAGATCGCTCCCGCGGGCACGGTGAGAATCGTCCCGTCGGCGATCATGAGCTGCGCGGTCGTGTCATCCGATACAAGTTGGCGGCGGATATGATTCGAAGTTGCCGCTTCACGATATTCGTGGATGACCGAGTCGACCTGGTCGATCGTCACGCGAACGAAGGACGGGCTCGGATCGGTGACGCCGAAGATATCCGTTCCCACGGCACGGACGTCGTACTGGCGGCCAGTGACTAGACCCGAGATGTCCCAGAAGAAGCCCCAGAAAGGCGACTGAGTATCGGGATTCGAAAGTCCCTGCGCCGCTGTGCAGATCATCCATCCGCTCGGCGGATTCACCGACCGGAATTCGTATCGGACGCTCGTGAAAGAATCGCCGTACGTCGAGATGATCGAGAGCTCATTGCCGCCCGCGCGGAGATCCTTCAGGGGAGTATCCAGGACAACCGCGAGCGGGGCGGACGTATCCTGCACAATGACGCGTACTGTAGTCGTGGAGAAGTTGCCGGAAGCGTCGCGGGAATTGATGACGAGGTCGTACGTGTCGCCGACGACGATCGTGTCGAAGACGACGGAGAGGGTCCACTTGGAATCCTGGGACGGAACGGCCGCGTTCGGCGTGAAGCCTGTCGAGTCGCTCTTCCCGATCGTCGAGAGATGGATGACGACGGTATCGACGTATGAGCTGTCGAGCGTGTAGACGGTGAAGGTTACGGTCGTCGTCCCCGTGTTCGAGACGAGCGACGGCGAGGCGGATGCGGAGAGGATAACCGGCGCCACGGTGTCGGGCGTCTTGATGACGAAACTGTCTGTCGACGAGAGCGCGACATTACCGAGCGCGTCGAATGCGTAGACGCGCCAGTAGTAGGTGTCCGGAGCGAGTACCGCGGTGAAATAATCCGTGTCCGGATGCGCTGTGGAGGCGGAATCCGTCAGCGGCAGGGTGAATCCCGCCGCATTGTCGACCTGGACATTGTACGTCGCTACGCCGGCGATGGAATCCGATGAGAGTTTCCACGCGAGGTAAACGGGCGATGTGACGGTCGCTCCGTTCTTCTTCGTCAGGATCGGCGCGGCAGGCGAGCTCGTGTCGATCGCGAAGCGGAATGTAGTCGTGGAAACCGTCGTGTTCAACGCGTTGTCGCGCGCGATGACGCGCCAGTAGTACGTATCGTTTGCGCGCAGCGTAATAGTCACGAACGTGTCGGCAAGCCAGGACGTATCGACGATATTGGATGTGAAGGCGCCGATTGTATCGACCTGGAGATTGTACCGGACAGGCGGCGAGGTATCGTCGAGCGAATTTCCCCAGCGGAACGTGATCGAAACCGCGGACGTATTGGAGAAATTCGCAGGTGACGTCAGCGTGAACGCCGATGGCGGCACGGTGTCCGTCTTCCGGAGGTAGAACGAATCGGTGGCGGAAATCGATGTATTGCCCAGCGTATCGATGGCGAGAACGCGCCAGAAGTACGTGTCGGTCTGGACGAGCGCGGAGAGATTGTCGGTGTCGGGATGCGTCGTCGTGACGGATTCCAGGAGCGCGACGAAGGCTCCGGACGTGTCGATCTGGACAACGTAGCTCCGGACCGACGTCACGCTATCCGTCGCAAGAGACCAGCGCAGAGTAACAGGAGGCGGTGTCGAGTCGCCGTTGAATTTCGCGAGGATCACCTGCGTCGGCGGAGCGGTGTCGATCCGGAACCGGCGTGATGCGTTTACCGTCGTGTTGCCGGTGTTGTCGACTGCGATGACGCGCCAGAAATACGTGTCATTGGCTGGCGTCGTGCGCTGGACGGACGTCAATGGAGTGGCGGAATCGACAAGCGGCGCGAGGAACGTATTGGACGTATCGATCTGGAGCCGGTACGTCACGTTGCCGGATCCGGTGTCGGATGAAGCGGACCACGTGAACGTGAGCGTTGTGTTCGTCGTGTCGTGAAGATCGACCGGGACCGTGGACGAAGGTGACGTCGGGCCCGTCGTATCGATCCTGATGAGGAACGCCGAGTATGCCACCGTGTTGCCCGCGTTATCCGTCGCGATGACGCGCCAGTAGTAGCTGTCGTTCGCGGCGAGCGTCCTTGTCCCGGTCGTCAACGGCGTCGCGGAATCGACCGATGGCGCCAGGAATGTATTCGCCGTGTCGATCTGTAGCCGGTACGTCACGCCTCCGGAGAGCGTGTCCGTCGCCGCCGTCCAGGAGAAGGTGATCGCCGTCGCCGTCGTGTCGTGCGGATTGCCCGGCGCTGAGAGAGCTCCGGCCTGCGGCGGAACCGTATCGACGCGAAGTGTATTTCCCGCGACGGCCGTCGTGTTGCCCACGTCATCCACGGCGATCACTCTCCAGTAATACGTATCGTTCGGCGGGAGGGTACGGGCGCCGGAAGTCACCGTCGTCGCTGAATCCACGAGGAGCGACGCGAAGGTGTTCGCCGTGTCGATCTGGAGCCGGTATCCGGCAAGACCGGTTCCGGTATCGGACGACGCGCTCCATGCGAACGAGATCGCCGTGATCCTGGTATCGTGCGGCGACGCGGGCGCTGTCAGGGCGAAGGCATTCGGACCCGTCGTATCGCAGACGACGCGACGGCTCGCCGCGACGATCGTGGTGTTGCCGGCGTTATCCGTCGCGATGACTCTCCATGTGGAGGTATCGTTCGCGCGGAAAATCCCGACGACAAAGCTCTCGAGCAACTGCGTCGTGTCGAAGTAGGGCGCCGCGAATGTGCCTCCGATGTCGATCTGGACGCGATACCGGACGGGTATCGAGGAATCGAGCGCGTTGGTCCACCGGAGAATCACGGATGTCGCGCGCGTCTCGTGCAGATCCGCGGGATCCGTCAAGCTGAAGGCCGAAGGCGGAGTCGTGTCGAAGATGAGGATAACGAAGGAGTCCGCTGTTCCTGACGATATCGAGAAGTTGCCGGCGGAATCGTACGCGAGGACGCGCCAGAAATACGTGTCCATGGCCGTCTGCGACGAGATGTGGTCCGTATCTCCCGCCGCAATCTGGACCGATTCCTTCAGCGTCGCGAAGGTACCGGCCGTGTCGATCTGGACGATGTGGAAAGCCAGGCCGGAAAGTGTATCGGTTGTCGCGACCCATCGGAGCGTCGCGAGCGTCGTCTCCTGGAAGCCGTTCTTCCGGATGAGCGTCACCTGAGCGGGCGGAACCGTGTCTATCCGGAGGATCCGCGCCGTGTACGGCGATGTGTTCGTTGCGCTGTCGACCGCGACGACGCGCCAGTAGTACGTGTCGTTCGGCGTCAATGTCCGCGATCCGCTCGTCAGCGTCGTCGTCGAATCCACGAGCGGCGCCGCGAATGTCCCGGACGTGTCGATCTGGAGCCGGTAGAACAGGACGCCGGTGATCGTGTCCGATGCCGCCGTCCAGGAGAAGGCGATCGTTGTCGAGGACGTGTCGAAGTTCGCCGCGGGCGAAGCGAGCGATCCCGCGACCGGCGCGGCGGTGTCGACGCGGAAGATCCGCGAAGCGACCGCCGTCGTGTTGCCCGCGTTATCCACGCCGACGACGCGCCAGTAGTACGTGTCGTTCAGCGCCAGCGTCCGCGAAGCGGTCGTCAACGGCGTCGTGGAGTCGATGAACGGCGTCGCGAAGGTGGAAGATGTATCGATCTGTAGACGATAGAGAACGACGCCGGATCCCGTGTCGCTGAACGCGTTCCAAGTGAACGCGATCGCCGTGTTGCTTGTGTCATGGCCGGACGCGGGCGCGGCAAGCGGCGCGGAGGTCGGAGGCACCGTGTCGATCCGCAGCGTATTCAGCCCGACGACGGTCGTATTGCCGACGTCATCCGTCGCGATGACGCGCCAGTAATACGTATCGTTGGCATTGAGCGTTCTCGTGCCGGTCGTCATTGTGGTCGAGGAATCGACGAGCGGCACCGCGAACGTGACGGCGGAATCGATCTGGAGCCTGTAACTCGCGAATCCGGTTCCCGTATCCGAGGACGCCGTCCATGCGAAAGCGATCGTCACCGCCGTCGTGTCGTGCGGCGACGCCGGAGCCGTCAGCACGAATGCATTCGGCCCCGTTGTGTCGCAGACGACGCGCCGGCTCGCCGCGACGACGGTCGTGTTGCCGGCATTATCCGTCGCGATGACGCGCCACGTCGATGTGTCGTTCGCGGTGAAGATCCCGGTCACGAAGGTGTCCAGGAGCCCCGTCGTGTCGAAGTAGGGCGCGGCGAAGGTGCCTCCTATGTCGATCTGGACGCGATACCGGATCGGGATCGAGGAATCGAGAGAGTTGGTCCACCGCAGGATCACCGACGTGGCGCGCGTCTCGTGCATGTCGGGCGGATCGGTGAGCGAAAACGCCGCAGGCGGCGTCGTGTCGGTCACGATCAGGCGGAAGCTGTCCGGAACCCCGGAAGAGACCGAGAAGTTCCCCGCGCTGTCGTACGCCAGGACGCGCCAATAATACGTGTCGATCGCAGTCTGCGACGAGATGTGGTCGGTATCTCCGGCTGGAATCTGGACAGATTCCTTCAGCGTCGCGAACGTGCCGGCCGTGTCGATCTGTACGATGTAGAACGAGATTCCCGAGATCGTATCGACGCCTGTGACCCACGAGAGCGTCACGAGCGTCGTGAACGTATCGCCGTTCTTCCGGATCAAACTCACCTGGGCGGGCGGCGCCGTGTCGATCCGAACGATCCTCGACGCATACGGCGCCGTATTCGTCGCGCTGTCGACCGCGACGACGCGCCAGTAATAGGTGTCGTTGACGGCAAGCGTTCTTGATCCCGTCGTCAAGGGCGTCGTCGAATCCACAAGCAGCGATGCGAACGTCCCGGACGTATCGATCTGCAAACGATAATAGAGCAGGCCGGAGATCGTGTCCGAAGCGGACGCCCACGAGAACGCGATCGTCTGCGACGACGTGTCGAAGCCGGCGGCCGGCGCCGTCAACGTCGCCACGATCGGCGTGACCGTGTCGACGCGCAGCCGCGTCGAGGAATACGCCGTTGTGTTGCCCGCGTTGTCGACGGCTACCACTCTCCAGAAGTAGGTATCGTTCGGAGCCAGCGTCCGGACCCCGTTCAGGATCGTCGTCGTCGAATCGATGAACGGTGTCGCGAAGGAGGAGGTCGTGTCGATCTGGAGTCTGTATCGCGCGATACCCGAAACCGCATCCGTCGCCGCAGTCCAACGGAAGGTGACCGCAAGGAGGTTAGTATCGGCGCCCGCGCCCGGCGTAGAGAGCGCTCCTGCGGTCGGAACAGCGGTATCGATCCTCAGCATCCGAGCGGTGACGGCCGTCGTGTTCCCCGCATCGTCCACGGCGACAACGCGCCAGTACATCGTGTCATTCGCGGGAAGCGTGAGTGTTCCGGAAGTGAGCGTCGTCGCGGAATCCGCGAAGATACCTCCACCGAAGACCGCCGCGGTATCGACCTGGAGCTGATACCGGTTCACTCCAGATCCCGCGTCCGCCGCCGCCGTCCACGTAAAGGTGAAGGTCGTGACGTTCGTGTCGTGCGGATCGGCGGGCGTCAAGAGCGCGAGGCCGGTCGGCCCGGCAGTGTCCACGATGACCCGGCGCGGCGCGACCGCCGTCGTATTCCCTGCGTTGTCCGTCGCGATGACGCGCCAGAAGTACGTGTCGTTCGGCGGGAACGTCGCGGAGAGGACCGTGTCGAGAAGATTCGTCGTGTCGATCACGTTCGCCGTGAACGCGCCGGATGTGTCGACCTGGACGTGATACCGGACTGGCGGAGAACTGTCGAGCGAGTCGGTCCACCGGAGGAGGATCGTCGTGGCTTTCGTCTCGTGGAGATCCGCGGGGGACGAGAGGGAGAACGCCGTCGGCGGCGTCGTGTCGGTGATGACCATGCGGAAGCTGTCCACCACCGGGCTCGATACGCGCGAATTTCCCGCGCTGTCGTACGTCAGCACGCGCCAGTAATACGTATCGACGTTGCTGACGCTCGCGAGATAATCGGTGTCGTTCGCCAGCGTCGTCCCGGATTCCAGCAAGGAGGCGAACGTGCCGGCGGTGTCGATCTGGACGTTGTAATAGAGAACGCCCACGAGCGAATCCGCCGCCGCCGTCCAGGCGAGCGTCACGAGCGTCGTGTTGGTGTCGCCGTTCTTCAGCGTCAGGCGCGCCGCGCCGGGAAGGCCGGTATCGACGCGAATGCGTTGCGAGACGTACGGCGTGCTGTTGCCGACGCTGTCGGTCACGAGCACGCGCCAGAAATACGTGTCGTTGACGGCAAGCGTCAGTGTTCCTGCCAGGAGCAATCCCGTCGAGGAATCGGCGACCAGCGAGACGAAGGCGTTCGACGTGTCGACCTGGAGCCGATAGCTCGAAATGCCAGTACCGGCGTCTGTGGCCGCCGTCCACGCGAAGGACAGGGTCCGGGAGGACGTGTCGAAGCCGGCCTGCGGCGACGTGAGCGCGCCCGCGACGGGACCCGTCGTGTCGACGCGCACGAGCCTGGACGTCGTCGCGACCGTGTTGCCCGCGTCGTCCACCGTCACGACGCGCCAGTAATACGTGTCGTTCGGATTGAGAGCCCGCGTTCCCGCCGTAAGCGGCGTGGTCGAATCGGCGACGAGGAGCGTGAACGCGTTCGCCGTATCGATCTGCAGCCGGTAATACGCGACGCCGGTGCCTGTGTCCGTCGACGCGTTCCACGAGAACGTGATCGATGTGTTGGACGTGTCGTGGTTGTCCGCGGGCGCGACGAGCGCCCCGGCGATCGGAACCGTCGTGTCGATGACGATCCGGCGCGACGAGCTCACCGTCGTGTTCCGCGCGTCGTCGACCGCCACGATTCTCCAATAGTACGTGTCGTTTACCGCCAGCGTGCGCGTGGCGGTCACCGCGACGCCCGTCGTCGAGTCGATGAACGGCGCGGGGAACGCGGGATTCGTGTCGACCTGGATCCGGTGCTCGAAAAGACCCGTGAACGCGTCCGTCGCCGTCGCCCATGTGAACGTGATCGAGACGGCGGATGTCTCCAGCGGATCGGCCGGAGCGGTCAGCGTCGCCGCGACCGGCGGCGTCGTGTCGACGTAGATCGTCCGCGCGGCCGTCGCCGTCGTGTTCCTCGCATCGTCAACGGCCACGATCCTCCAGTAATACGTGTCGCTGCCGGCAAGCGCGCGGGAAGCCGATGTGGCGACGCCGGTGGACGAATCGACGAACGGCGCCGCAAAGGCAGGATTCGTGTCGATCTGGAGCCGGTGCTCGAAGAGGCCGGTAAAGGCGTCCGAGGCCGCCGTCCACGTGAACGTGACCGTCGTGACGCTCGTTTCGGAATTGTCTGCGGGCGTAGAGAGCGTCGCGGCGGCGGGCGGTACCGTGTCAATGTACAGCGTCCTTGCGGCGGTCGCGGTCGTATTCCGCGCATCGTCGATCGCGACGACTCTCCAGTAATACGTGTCGTTGGCCGCGAGCGACCGGACGCCGGAGGTGAAGAAGCTCGTGGAAGAATCGATTATCGGCGACGCGAACGTCGGAGACGTATCGATCTGGAGCCGATGCTCGAAGAGGCCTGTGAAGGCATCCGTCGCAGACGCCCATGTGAACGCGATCGTCGTGACGCTCGTCTCGGAGTTGTCCGCCGGAACCGCAAGCGTCGCGGCGACCGGCGGAGTCGTGTCGACGTAGATCGTCCGCGCGGCGGTAGCGGTCGTGTTCCGCGCGTCGTCGACCGCGAGGATCCGCCAGAAGTACGTGTCGCTCCCGGCCAGGGAGCGGATCGCGGTCGTCGCCATTCCCGTCGAGGAATCGATGAACGGAGCCGCGAACGTTCCCGCGGTGTCGATCTGGATCCGATGCTCGAAGAGTCCGCTAAAGGCGTCAGAGGCCGCCGTCCACGTGAAGAGAATGCTCGTCACGCTCGTCTCGCTGCTGTCCGCGGGCAGGCCGAGCGTGGCGGCGACAGGAGGAACGGTATCGATGAAGAGCGTATTGGGCGAGGACGCCACGGTGTTACCGACGTCGTCGACCGCGACGACGCGCCAGAAATACGTGTCGCCCGCCGCGAGCGTTCGAGTCCCGGTCGTCGTCAATCCCGTCGAGGAATCGACGAGCAGGGAGAGGAACGCGCCGGACGTGTCGATCTGGAGCCGGTGCTCGAAGAGACCGGAGAGCGAGTCGGACGCCGAAGACCACGAGAACGCGATCGAGAGCCGGCTCGTCTCATGATTGTTCGCCGGGGCCGTGAGCGACGCGGCGACCGGCGGCGTCGTATCGACGAAGACGGACCGGAAGCCGCTCGCGACGGTGTTGGCGACATTATCGACCGCGATGACGCGCCAGAAATACGTGTCGTTCGCGGGGAGCGATCGCGTCGCCGTGACGGCAGCGCCCGTCGCGGAGTCGATGAACGGCGCCGGGAAGGCGCTGTTCGTGTCGATCTGGATCCTGTACCCCGAGACTCCGGAGAGAGTGTCGTTCGTCCCGGCCCATGTGAACGTGACGCTCAGCGCGGAAGTCTCATACGCGTTGGCGGGCCCGGAGAGCGCGACCGCGACGGGAGGATAGGTGTCGGCCTCGAACCGGAGGAGCGCGGTGTCGGCGAATCCGAAGATGTCGGTCGTGACGATCGTGATCGTGGCCGGGCCGGAGTCCTGCGGAATGCGGTAGATGAGGAAGTACGAATCCTTGTTCGCTCCGGCGTCCGTACCCTGCACGGTCACGAACGCCGTCGAACCCACTGCCTGCGACTCGTTGATGTCCGAGACGAAGACCGTAATCGTCTCCGTCTGGTTCGCGCCTATTCCGGTCGGATTGAAGTAGATCGTGTCCTGCGTGAGACCCGGGATAAGCGGCGAGTCGGGATAGAAGTGCGTTGGAACCGACGACGTCACGGCAAGCCCGGTGATCGTCGGCACACCCGAATCGATCCGGAAGACGCGGCTGGCGGCGCCGGCGGAATCGACGTTCGAGACGGAGTCGTACGGGATGACGCGCCAATACCACCAGGAATCGGCAAGGCCCAGCGACGTGTAGCTGGCGCCCGTCACGACGAAGGAGGACTCCGCCACCGTCACGAAGTCCGGATTCGTCGCGATCTGGATGACGTACCCTTTCGTCGCGGATCCCGTGTCGCCGGAAACGTTCCAGAAGAGCGTCGGCGTCGTGTCGCCGATCGTCTGCGAATCGCCGGGGCTGACGAGACCGACGAGCGGCGGAACGTCGGCGTCGCGCTTCCAATGGATGACGACCGAGTCCTCGTTGCCCGCGGTATCGCGCGCGATGATCGTCATGACCGTGTCGAGAAGTCCGGCGTCGATGACGTAGACGAAATTGTAGGGCGCGAGGTTGTCCGCCTGCGTGCCCTCGCCGAAGTTCTGCGGGAAGATGATCGAATCGGCGCCGGTCGCGACGATCGTGACCGTATCGAACTGCCCCGCGCCGAAGCTCGTGTTGTTGAAGACGACGGTATCCATGACGATCGTCGTGTCGATCCCCGTCGAATCGGTGAAGTACGTCGGAGCGGTGCAGACGATCGAGACGGAGACGATGACCGGCGCGTTCCGGTCCACGATAAAGGCGATCGGCGTCGTGTAGATCGTGGTGTTCTTAGCGTCGTCCCGCGCAAGGACGCGCCAGAAGTAGGCGCTCGAGGCCAGCGCGATCGCCGTGTCGTTCGTCGCCACGTCGGAATCGACGGCGAACGGACCGGCGAACGTGCCCGTCGTATCGATCTGAATGTGATAACCGTTCAATCCCGTGCCCGTGTCGACGACAGCCGTCCAGAGGAACCCGACGAGCGCGGCGTTCGATTCCGCGACCGCGACGGGATAGACCGCGACCGGGACAGGCGGAGCGACGGTATCGGTGTAGAGGATGCGGGAGGCCACGGCGTTCGTATTGCCCGCGTCGTCATACGCGACGACGCGCCAGTAGTACGTGTCGTTCGCGGCGAGGGTGACCGTCGCTGTCGTCGCCACCCCGGTGGAGGAATCGATGACGGGCAGCGTGAAGGCGTTCTGCGTATCGACCTGGATCCGGTAGCCGGAGAATCCGGACTGCGTATCGGCCGATGCGGTCCATGAGAAGAAGATGTTCTGGAGCTTCGTCTCGGAAGCGTCGGCGGGCAGCGAGAGGGAGAAGGCCGCAGGAATCGTCGTATCGATCGTGATCCGCCGCGAAGCCGACGGCGATGTGTTGCCGGCGCCGTCGACGGTGAGGACACGCCAGAAGAACGTGTCGTTCGCCGGAAGCGTCCGGGACGCCGAGAGCACGAGCCCGGCGGAGGAATCGACGAACGGCTGCGAGAAATTCCCGGCGGTGTCGAACTGGAGCCGGTAATCACCGACACCGGACGGACTGTCCGCGCCGGCAGTCCAGGCGAACGTGACGGTCACGAACCGCGTCTCATGCAGATCCGCGGGCGCGGACAGGGAAGCGGCGCCCGGCGCCGTCGTATCGACGACGAAGAACGAGTCGCCCACCGTGCGGGCGTTCCCGAACGTATCCCGCGCGACGACACGCCAGAGATACGTGTCATTCGCGGGAAGCGATGCGAGCTCTTCCGTGTCCGTCACCGTCGTGTCGACGATGAAGGAGCCCGCCATGTCCGTATCGACGATGAGCTGGTACGTGACCGTCGGATTCGAATCCGTCGCCGCCGACCAGCGGAAGGCGAGCAGCCTTGAACTCGTCTCGAACCCGGCGGATGGCGCGATCAACGTGAACGCATTCGGCGGCACGGTCTCGAACGTCGTCGCTCCCGCGATCGAGTCGGAATAGAACGACTGGTTCTCGATCGCAGATCCGTCGAAGGCCGTCACGCGGTAGAACCATTGCGTCCCAGGCTGGTACGTACTGTCGACGTAAGCCGTCGTCGCGTTGCCGACTGCGGCGATCTGGATCCAGACAGAAGTGTCCGCCGTCGGCGACCGGTGAACTCGATACCCCGCAAGGCTGACGGCGAACGGATCGTTCTCCTCGTCGACAGTCGTAGCGCCCCATGTGATCCTGATGGCTGTCGAGTCGATCGGTACCGCAACGACCGTGTCCGGCGCGCGGGGAGCGACCGTGTCATTGCCGACGGTCGTATCGACAACCCCCAGTCGGAAAGGCGTATAGACTATCGAATCGCGATCCTGGCCCGCAATCTTGGACTTCAAATCGATCGTGTCGACCGAATTCCAGTAGTTCCGCGTGAAATCGAAGCGATTGCCAGACGTATTAAGGACCATGGAATCCGGATTGATCGCGCTCGCCATGAAGTTGTTCTTCGCGAAGGTGTCGGTGACCGACGAGTTGATCAACCTGACGGCGTAGGCCGCGTTCGAATCGAAAGTGTTAGCGGCAATAACGCAATTCGAGGAACCATCGATGAGAATTCCGCTCCCGCTGTTCGCCTGCAAAAGGTTGCCCATCAGGATATTTCGATGGGACGACGAGGAACATTCAAGACCATCGCCGCCGTTGCCGATCGCCTGGTTTGCAATAATCTGATTATCTGTTGATGCGGACGTCAGGACGAATCCACGACCGCTGTTATTCGCGGCGATATTCTGGTTTAAAACGCTGTTATTGAGCGATGTCGCGCTGAAACCACCGGAGCCGTTCCCACTCGCCGTGTTTCTCGCCACCTTATGCCCGTCGGGATTATTGAAATCAAATCCGCTTCCTCCGTTGCCGCTCGATAGGTTGTCGCTCACGGTCTGGTTACCGGACGGCGTCTCGAAGAAGAATCCGCTGCTCGTGTTCCCGGAAGCAAGATTGTTCGTGATCGTCCCGAACTGGGCGTCGGTCATGTTGAATCCGAAGAAATTATTCGATGCGCGGCACCAACTGATGAACGCGGAATCCGAACCGCCATCGAGCTGGATTCCCCGGAATCCCGTCGTTTCCGCCCTGATTCCCTCCAGTCGCGACGTATCCACATTGAACCAGTAAATGGCGCGATATCCTCTCGCCACCGCGAAGTTGCGGAAGGTCAGACTCGTCCTTCCGGACGCATAGACGGACTTTGCATTGCCAACACCGCTGTCGTTGAAATTGATGATCGTGACATTCGAATCCACGCCTATCAGGAATACGCCATTGGCGTTGATTACGACGGAATCCGGTTCGAAATAGGTTCCCGCATCCATAAACACGGTATCACCCGCTGTCAGATATGCCTCCACGGAGTTGATCGTTCGCTTCGGCCTCGCCTTCGACAAGCCGTCATTCGTATCGTAACCCACCGCGGACGTGAACGAATCTCCGGTCGTCGAAGTGTCGTTCACGTACCAGACATTCGGCCCCGTCGTGTCGACCGGAGGCGTCAAGGCGTTGGCGATGGAATCCGATAAATACGACTGGTTCTCGTACGTCGCCGCGTCGAAGGCGGCGAGACGATAGTAGTAGGTCGTATCGGAGAGAAGTCCCTGGTCCAGGTATTCGGTCACGCCGGCTCCGGTCGTGCCCACGGCCACCCATTGCGTCGTATCGATCGATCGGGCGCGGAAGATCCTATAGCCGTTCAATCCGACCGCGAACGGATCCGACTCCTCGTCGAGCGTCACGGCGCCCCATGATATCCGGATGGACGTCGAATCATTGGCCGCGGCGACAACAGTATCCGGTGCCCGTGGCGCAACGGTGTCCGCTCCTGCCGAAGTATCCACCAGGCCGAATCGGAAGGGCGTATGGACCAGTGTCGCAACTCCCGCGCCACTCACGCGGTTCAGGAGCGCCACGGTGTCCGTCGTTCCGAACCAGCTCCGCGTGATTCTCATGTTCGGCGTGTCCACGATGAGGCAGGCGGTGTCGCCCGGCTTCGTGACCATGTTGTTCTTTTCGAACACGGTGGCCGTGCACTGGCTGTTGATGACAAATCCCGTCTGGCCATTGGAATCAGCCTCGTTCGCCCGCAGTATGGTGAAGCCCGATCCCAGGAGCTTGAATCCGGCGCCCGCGCGTTGAGAGCGGGAAACGTTTCTTTCCAGCAGGTTCGAGTTCGAGCCGCCGCTCGCCCCGTTCTGAATGAGGATACCGTCGTTCGTGTTCGATTCGGCGCGGTTGTTCTGCAGGACATTCCCGGAGGAGTTGTCGAAGAGAAGGAATCCGACGTCGCCGTTGGCGAACGACACATTGAATGTCAGGGTGCAGCCCTGGGACTGGTTCGTCAGGAAGAAACCGTCGTCGACATGATTATTCGCGACGTTCGAATCCAGCCGGTTTCCGGAGGATCCGCTCAGTTCATAACCGAAGCCGGACGAACCGCTGGCCGTGTTTCCTTCGAGAACGCATCCGCTGACGAAAGGCAAAGTGAATCCGCTTGTTCCTCCTGTGGCGGTGTTGCCGATAAGGAAGTTCGTGTTCGACGCGAGATAGAAGCTCTGCGCGTTATTTCCGATGGACGTGCCGGATCGAACCGTATTGTCCCGACCCGAATTGACGACGAAGCCGGCCCCAATGTTCGAGCTTGCCGTGCAGGATGTAAGGGAATTCGAATCGGAACCTCCCGCAATCTGGAAGCCGTCCGAAACATTGCGATGGGAGACCGCGGCACTGATCTGGTTGGAATCCGCGTCGGCGGTCAGGAGAATACCGATCGAGGCGTTGGACTCGGAGCGGATGGACGTCAGCGTGTTGCGGTCCGCGTCGCCGAGGTAGAATCCGTACTGGCCGTTGCTTTCCGCGTGACAGTTGGAATACACACCCAGCTCCGCGCCGCCCTCCAGGTTAAATCCGATATTGCCGGTTCGGGCCCGAACGCGCGTCACGAGCGCGGAATCGGCATTTCTCAGGTAGAGGCCGTTATAGGCATTTCTGACTTGAAGGTCCCGTACCACGGTGGACGTGGTGCAATGCAGAGCACGGAAACTGGATGCCGTGGAATCCGCGAAATCGATGATCGTGGCGTTGGAATCAACACCAAAGATCCAGACGGACATCGCCCCGATCGTCACCGTGTCCGGTTCGATGAACCGGCCGGAATCCACGAGGATCGTGTCGCCGGCGGTCAGGAACGGCTCCACGTCGTTCAGGAATCTCTTCGGCGCGCTCGGAAGGAACCCATTGTTCGCCGAGGCGCCGATGGCCGACGTGAAAGAGTCGCCGGTTGTCGATGTATCATTGACATACCAGATATTCGGCCCGGTCGTATCCAGAGGCACGAGCCCCGACACGATCGAGTCCGAGAAGAACGACTGGTTCTCGACGACAGCGGCGTCAAAGGCCGTCACACGGTAGTACCATGTTGAGAGTTGAGCCAGGCCGCTGTCATCGTACGTCGTCGCGGCGGCGCCCACGCGACCGCGCAGAATCCAAACGGACGTGTCGGCGATAGGAGAGCGATAGACCGCGTATCCTCCAAGAATCAGCGGATACGAATCCGCCTCCTCGTCCACCGTGACCGTCGACCAGGTGACGCGAATGTGCGTGGAGTCGATACCGAGCGCGGCGACGGTATCGGGATCCAATGGCGCGACCGTGTCGCCGATGACGGATGTCTCGGCGGTTCCCAGCCGGAACGGCGTGTACACGATCGAGTCGCGGCCAATGCTTGAGATCTTCCGCTTGATCGCCGTCGTGTCCGTCGTGCTCCACCAGTTTCTGGAAAAATCAAAGCGATTGAACGTGTTCTGGAAGAGCACGGAGTCGGGGCGGGTCGGCGATCCGTTAAGATTGTTCTTGTACCAGGTATCGCGCGCGGATGCCCCGCCGAAGTAGACCGCCCAGCCGTTGTTCGAGTCAGACGTGTTTCCGGAGAAGTAGTTGTCCAGCGAATCCTCCACGAGGAAGCCGTGCTGGAGATTGTTGCGGGCGACATTGCTGCGGAACGTGTTGCCGTCGGCGTTCGTCTGCAAGTGGTAGCCGGTACCGGAATTGCCCTCGGAGACGTTACCCTGGAACGTTGAGACGGTCATCGCGATGGAGAAGCCCTCGATGGTGTTTCCAGTCGCCGTGTTGTTCGTGATCGTGTTCTGGGTCGCTCCGCCCTGGAAGAAGAAGCCGTGCTGGTTGTTCGTCCGGGAGAAGTTGCCGTCGATCACGTGGCCGCCGTTCATCACGTTGAGGCCGCTGTTCCCGTTCCCCTCAAAGACGTTGCCGACGAACGTGTCGCTCGCTCCCGTGAAGATCCAGATCCCTTCTAGGCTGTTGTTCCGGAAATGGCCGTTCCGAACCGTGATGTACTCGGTCGTGTTGTCCAGCAGCAGTCCCTGCGCGCCGTTGTTCTCCGATCGCACCTGCTCGATCAAAGCGGAATCGCCGTTGTCGAGCCGGAGCCCGACGTCGGCGCGGCGGACCGTGAACTTCCTCATCGTCACGCCGGACCTGTTCCGCACCCAGATCATCCGGTTCGATGCCGTCGTCGTATCGCCGAAGTCGATTGTGACGCCGAGCGAATCCGCGCCGACGATCCAGATCGTGTTCGTGTCGATGAGGAACGTGTCCGGTTCGTAGTAGAAGCCGGAATCCATGATGATCGTGTCGCCTTCCGTCAGGAGCGGCTCGATGTCGTTCAGATACCGCTTCGGCGACGTGATGAGGAGTCCATTGTTGGACGAGCTTCCCACGGCCGCCGTGTACGAATCGCCGACGGTCGAGGTGTCGTTCACATACCAGATGTTCGGACCGCGCGTGTCGATGTTCGAATTTCCCGCCTGCGAATCGACCATGTGGCCGGTTTTTAATTCGTTGCCGAAGGAATCGACCGCCACGACCATGAACCACCACGTCTCGCCGGCGATGAGCCCCGAGATCGTCTTCGTCGTATCCGTCCTCGCGGCGGTGTCGCGAGGGAAGATGCTTGTGCCGTAGATCGTGCCCGTCAAAGCGGATGTCTCGCGGTAGATGTGATATTGCCGCAGGTCGCTCGCAATCGACGGGCTCCACGACAACGTGATCGCTCCACCCAGGTCACCCGGCACATCGACGGCGTCGACGCCCGTGCAGGCGCCGGGAGCGGAGAACGGCGCCTCGGGTATATCGGAGCCCGCGCCCGGCGTCGGCGTCGAATCGACCGCCCAGTCGGTGTCGCCGTTGTTGTCGGCGAAGTTCGACGCGCGGACGATGGAATGCGAATCGTGGAAGTCGATGGCGAGTCCGATATCGAGCGGATTCCTCGCGTTCGACTGGACGGCTCCGTTAGACGCCCAGGCTCCGCGGGAGATCGCGTACGCCATGTGCGTCACTTCGAGGGCCGTGGATGCTCCGTCGCGGTTCGACCACGAGACGAAGTCGAGGATCGTGTCGGCAGTCGGATGGATGAGGAAGAGATTCTCGTCCGACTCCACGAAACCGAACCCGAGGTTGTAGATGTTGACGACACCGTCGCCGCCCGAGTCAACCTCCGTCGTCCCCGCGATATTCCAGAGGACCACGTAGTCGGAATCCGTGACCGTCGTGGACGGGAAAGTCAGGATGTCCGCGCTTACGGTGTCGTCGGCAGTCAGGCGGAATCCGGTCATGTCGAGCTGTCCGCCGGCGTTGCCGTCGTCGATGACGCGGAGCTCGATGAACTCCGTACCGCTCCCGGAGAACTTCGCCTCGCTGAAGAGGATGTTGGGAGACGTGATGTTCTGGAACGCAGCCACAGGCCCCGTCTCGTACACGGGATTGCGCTGCTCATGGCCCCAGGAGTCCGTCACCGTCACGACGACCCAGTAGGAATCGCCGTTCACGAGGTTCGAGAAGGTCACCTTTCCAATGGACGAATCCGTGACCGTCGAGTCCGCCACGAGCGTCGAGGTGTCGATCCGCGCGCCGATCGGGCGCGTGTCGAGATAGATGTTGTACCGGACGAAATCGGCGAGCGTCGTGATCGTGTCGTAGACGAGCTCGATCGTTCCGCCGAGATCGTTCGGGAGATCGCGGAAGATCCGTACGTGCCGCGTGTCCGGCACCGTGATCGGATGCTCCACACCCGCGTTCACCGCTCCTTTCGACTTCGTCCCCGTCACGCTCCAGTTGTCGCGTGAGTGGAATGTGTCCGAGGAATTCTGGTCGCGCGCGAAGAGATCGGTCGCGGCGAATCCGTTCATCGGAGCGGGCGAGATGCACGACATCGGCACCGTCTCCCCTCTCCACTCGCCCGAGTCGATGGCAGTTCGCATGTTCGACTGGAATGTCGCCGAGAGCGACGACGTCCGCTCCGCGAAGGCCATGAAGTCGACGAGCGAATCGGACGGAGTCCGGATCAGGACATACCCGGCCGTCGCGGCGATCCCGGCATTCGTGGACCGGAGCTCCGTAACGCCGTTGCCGCCGGAGTCGCCCTCGTCCACGGCCGTGGAGTCGAATGTCAGGACGATGTACTCGCCCGTTCCGACGTAGGTGTTCCCGAGCGTCTTCGATCCCGTGGAGTGCCAGAGGATCTTCCAGCCCGCAAGGTTGATCCTGCCGGTCGGATTGCCGTCGTCGGCCACGTAGAATTCGATGTAGTCGCTGTCTCCCGCGCCGGCCTGTGTCCAGACTTCGTTGATGATGATCCGCGGCAGGCCCGTGATGTTGTTGACCGGCTGCGTCGGACCGGCCTGGTTCAGGCCGAAGCGATACTCCAGTCCCCACGAATCGACAATCGTCACCACGGCGAAGTACGATTCCGTGTTGTTCAGGCCGCTGATCGTGACGGATCCCGTCGAGGAATCCGTGATGATTGTGTCGGGCTGGACGAAGGAATCGAGGAGGTTCGACGCGGGCGAGGTCTCGAGATAGACGCGGTATTCCTTGAAGTCCACGTTCGACTGGTCCGGCGGCCACGTGAGGCGCAAGGCGCCGCCCAGGTCGTCCGGATTATCGACGAGCGTCGGCCCGGGGAGGCGCGGTGCGGCCACGGCCGGCGACTCGATGCTGTTCGCCGTTCCCGGCGTCTGCGCCGCTTCGCCCCAGTCGAGATACGTATCGCGGTCCTGCACGCCTCCACGCTGGATCGAGTAATTCGTCGCAAATCCTCCAGGTGTCCGAGGAGTGACGGCGTTGGCTTCCGTCGTGTCCTGCGGCGCCGCGCTCGAGGCCCACATCCCGAGCTGGATCACGGCCAGCATGTCGGCTTGCGAAGAGTTGGCGAACGACCCATCGTAGTCGGACCAGACCACGGCGTCGCGCGGCGTGTTCACGCCGTCGTACAGGATGATCTCATCTTCCGTGCTCGTAAAGACAAGACCCGTGTCGTACGCGTTGATGATGCCGTCGCCGCCGGAATCGAGTTCGTCCGTAGCTGCGGCGTCATTGAAGACGATCCGGTCGCCCGTTCGCGCCATGACGACCGCGTCCACCGTTCCGTTATTGTCCGTGTCGCCGAGTATTTTCTGGTCGCTGCCGCTCCCGAGCGGATATTCCGTGATCTGCCATCCGGCAATGTTCGAACCCGCTCCGCTGTTGCCGTCATCGAGCACCCAGGCTTCCGCCCAGTCCGCTCCGCTCGAAACGCTCACTTCCGTCAGGATGATCCGGACGTTCAAGGCCGTCGAGACCGTGATCCGTCCCGGCTCCGTCACGGCATTCGCCGGGCCGGTGTCGGAGTTGACCGCGTTGGAGAGATTAACCGGGATCGACGCGACGAAGGATTCGAGGTTACCCGCGTTCCCGAGATCGATCGTCACGACGAAGTCGGCGCCGGCGCCGATGAAGTGCGAGAGCGTCGTGATCTGCCAGCGTGTCGGGGCGATCGCGGGCAGAACGGCAACGAGCGTGTCGGCGGCGTCCCACTTCGAATCGCCGTTGGCGTCGCGATGGAGCTGGACGCTTACAATGTCGCCCGTATCGAGGAGCGAGAGGTTGTCGATCGTGAACTTCGTCAGCGTGTCGCCGGTCGCCAAGCCCGCGATCCGGAAGGCGATGACCGTCTTCGAGTCGGCCGTCGGCACGACGGTCTCCGATGTGATGTTCGCGTTCTTCGCGATGAGAAGCGGCGAGGCGTTCGAGAGCGTGATGACACTATTCGGCATGAGGAGGACGGCGGGGCCTGATTCGTTCGGAGAGACACGGATACCGTTCACCGGGTAGCGGAACTGGAGCGTCTCGCCGGTCGTCACCGTGTCCGCGAGGTGCAGGACGATGAGGAACGTGTCGCCCGCTAGACCGTTGAAGATATGCGCGATTCCGGATGTTTCCCATCCTCCCGAAACCGGCGCGAGCGTCGAGACGAAGAGGTCGCCCGCGTCATAGGCGGCGTTGCCGTTCTGGTCCTCGTAAACCTTGATGGATATGAAGTTGGTGTCGGAGACCGTGTCGGAGGGCTCAATCCGGAAATGCTGCAACGTCGCCGTGGCGGTCGTCTCCGCGCGGACGTGAATGACCGACGCCGTGAAGTTCGATTCGCCATGAACGCGCGTCGCGGAGGCGACGGTCGTGTACAGATAAGCGCCCGAGATCTTCTGAGCCGCGGTCTCCACGGCGGAAGAGCGCGATCGGAGCGACCAGAGCGCCGTGTCGCCCGCGCCGAGCATGATGAAGTCCGACGCGTTGTCATACGCGTCGTATCCCGCGCCGCCTTTCACGTCGCGGCCGGACGAGGAGGTTGTATTAAGGAGATCCTCACGGATGCTGATGGGGTGCGGACGGCGGACGTAGATGTTTCCGGCGGACCCGGTCGGATTCGTCGCGGCCGTCGCTTCGTAATCGGGCGTGATGTTCGCGATGACGCCGTATCCGAACCGGTCGATGATTGCGCCTGTGGAATCGACGAGCGAGATTCCGTCGTCGGTGTTGTTGAAACCGATGTCACACGTCGTGTCGGGATCCGGCCACGCGGCGTTGTCCTTGACGAACGCGAGATCGCCGACGAGATACCATCCGCGCGCGGGAATCGTCGTGTCGATGAAGACACCGGACGTGTTGTTCGCGCCGATGTCGCGGAGCTTCCAGTTCTGGATGTTGACCGCGGTCTCCGTCGGATTGTACAACATAATCCATTCGCCCGCCGCATCGCTCGTTATCGCATCGGGATAGGCCGCCGCGATAACGACATGGTTCGCGATCCCGGCGGGCTGGGCGAACGTCTGGACGTTCGTGTTCGTGACGGCCAGGGCAGGACCCGTTTCCGCGGTCACCGCATCTGAAGCATTGGCAATGACGCTCGCCTGGAACGTGTCCCCTTCCGGAGAAGCGTTGAGCGCCACCGAGACCGTGAAGACGAATGTGTCGCCACCGGAAACCAGCGTGATCGCGGCGGCCGTCGTCTCCCAGCGGCCGGTCGTCGCATTGAACGGCATCGCCGAGACGAGGACGTCTCCCGCGGAATACGTGAACGATCCGTCGATGTCGCGCCACATGAAGAGGTCGACGTCGGTGTCGTCGAGGTTGCCGAGATTGTCGACCGCGAATGTCTGGAGCGTATCGGCACCGGCTCCGGTGATGCGAACGGAGAGCACTGTGACGCCGGTGTCCCCGGGTCGCATTGTCGCCGTCGCGGCTTCCGCCAGCTTCGTCACCTTCAGGACGCCGGCAATGAGCGTCACGGAGAAGTTGTTCCCGATGGGAGCGAAGCTCCCGGAGTCGGACAGCGACGAGACGATCGCACCGGAGTCGATCTGCATCTGGACCGTCTCGCCATTCTGAACGGTATCGCCGACCTTGAATGCGATGATGAAGCTATCGGCGTTCGCGACCGGAAGAAGAACGGCGCCTGTGAAGGTCCACTGGCGGCTTCCCGTCGCGACGAAGTTCCCGACGAACGTATCGCCCGCGTTCACCAATGAATCCATGTTCGCATCCTGCCACAACGAAACGGTGTCGATATTGGCCGTGTCCGCGAGCCCCAGCGACCGGACCGTCAACTGCGTCAACGTGTCCAACCGGTTCTGCGCTCCGCGAAGGCGGAACACCAGCGCTTCGATCCCCGTCTCCGACGCCTCCGCGATCGCCGCGCCGTAGTCTCCGAGCTTCCACGCGACGAGCATCGTGTGCCAGGGATCGCTGTCGGTCGTAGCGGCCCACGACGTCGCGCAGGACTCCGATGTCTCGTCGTGTCCGCTGATCCCGTTTCCGCCGCCGACGCGCTCGAAGTTCGTGTCGCCCTGGTTGAAGGCGATGCGCCGCAGAAGCTGGCGCGATGCGGGCGACGCCGGCCGGCTCATCGTGGAATCGTCCGGATTGTACATCGACGCGACCGCTCCGCCGTCCGGCCCGTCGATCTGGACGTTCGTCTTGTTCGGGCCAATGCCGGTTCCCCAGACGAGAATGTCGACGTCCTTCACGAGATCGTTGAATCCGTCCCACCGGAAGAGAATGAGCGGCTCACCGGCATTCGTGAGGCTCGCCGTGGCCGCCCCCCCCTTCAACAACAGATCCGGAACACCGTCGGCGATCCCGTCCTGCGATAGCTCGAAGTCGACCGCGACGCCGGGGAACTCGGAGTGGAACGTCGTCGAGTTGAGGACGACGACGACGGAATCGCCCGACGCCACGGACGCGCCCGCCGGGAATTGCGCGATGAAGTCGCCGCCACCGACGCCGGCCGTGTCGCCGTTCGGAATTCGGTAGTAGCGGGTCTCGTCGTCCGAGATGTAATACGTCGAGAGATCGACGGTCGAAACGGTCGGATTGTAGAGAACAAGGAACTCGGACGTGAGGTTCGTCGCGCCTGGAGAGACGAGCGTCAGAACGACGTGCGTATCGGATGCGGGATCGGCGATCACCGTGAAGACAGAGGTCGCCGCGACAGCGGCCAGCGGCCCGGTATCAGCGTTCTGCATCCTCACTTCGTTGGCGGGAACCTGTCCCTGGAACGTGACCGAATCGATGGCCGATGGTGCCGTCTGGAGAACGACCAACACGGGAATGGAAGTGCCCGTGAAGAGATACGAAAGCCCCGTCTCCCGCCAGATCGATCCTGAGCTGTACGGAATGTTTCCGATGAACGTATCCGTCGCATCGAGAACGGAATCGGCGCCCGCGTCGTGATACAACCGGAGCGCGAGGACGTCCCCTGATCCAGCCGTCCCGAGGTTCGTGATGGCGAAGGCCGTCAACGTGTCGTTCGCAATCGTCACGCCGAGCGAAAGCGTCATGACGACCTTGGTGTCATTCTTCGGAATCGTCGCGCTCGGAGTATCTCCCCGCTTTGTCACCGTGATCTGGTTCGCCGAAGCGATGTTCAAGGCGCCCGTATTCGTCCGCGTATCCGACGGTCCGGTCTCGAACGAGACGGCATCGACGGTGAAGGGGTCGATCTGGAACTTGATCGTGTCGCCGATCGTCGCGGTGTCATACGTGTTGACGACCAGGAGGAAGCTTCGGCCGGCGGTGCCTCCCGATCCGAGATACGACGCGCCGAGCGAAGAAAGATTCGACGCCGACCAGATCGAACCGCTTCGCGTCAGCAGGGCGACCTTGGAGTCCGCAAGCGAGACGAGCGAGTCGGCGTTGTTGTCGCGCCAGAGCTCCACGAAGAAGTCGAGATCGTCGGCGCTCCCGAGATTCCGGGCATTGAAGTTCAGAAGCGTGTCGCCGGTCCCGTTGGTGTCGCCCCGGATCTGGAACCGCAGCACGATCGCCGAATCGATCCCGCGCGGCGAATCGGTGTCGGCGACATCCGAGTTCAGGAAGATGCGGGTCTTCGTGTCGTACGGCGTCACGACGACGCCGATCGTCGTCGTCCCGGTCGTCGTCGACTGATAGACGCAGGTGATGACGATCGACTCGCTTGCGGAGATATTGTCGAAGAAGATCGAATCGT
Source organism: uncultured bacterium (assembly GCA_964499705.1). Classification (GTDB taxonomy): domain Bacteria; phylum UBA8481; class UBA8481; order UBA8481; family UBA8481; genus JBBTKW01. The sequence goes on from CAZCME010000008.1 coordinate 54,465, forward strand.
TCCGGACTCCTGAAACAAATGCGCCGCTCGAGGCGGGAGAGATCGTCCCGTTCGACGGAGAGAAGATAACGGTGTCGGTAAAACTCGCGATCGTCGATTCATTGGCGTCGAGAACGGCCACCGTGATGTTAAAGGATTCGCCGTTGATAACATGAAGCGCGGATACGGCCACTGTGCAATGAGCATTCGGGCTGGGCTTGTTGTATTGCGCGGTAGGATCCTGGTTCTTCCCCGGTGTCGGATTCATCACCGCGGTCAATGCGCCGACACCGCCGCGCCCGTCGATCTGTCTCGCATGTGCCTTGTTCACAGACAGGTCCGTGTAGGCGAACGAATCGACGAAAACGTTCCCCGCCGTGGATAACCGGATGCTGTCTCCGACGGCATTGTTCATCTGGTCATACGTCCCGGTGTATGTCCCGGAATCCATCAGCGTGATGCCGTCGGACGCATATCGGTACCAGCTCCGCCCCTGCGAATCCGTCGCCGCATATACGATCAGGAACTGTTTCGGACCGAGAAAGATCGTTCCATTCAGAGAAATCTCGTCGCCGACATACTGATCGTCGTCGATCTTCCACCCGCTCACGTCTACAGTTCCCGATCCGGAATTGAAAAGCTCCACGTATTCCTCGTCCGCGTCGCCGGTGTTGCCGTCGAAATCGTGATCGATGGGAGAACCGGGATCCATGATGAACTCGTTGATGACGACAAAGGTGTCCGCCACCGTGTCGGACGGGGTCGTGAAGGTCGCGGTCGTCGACAAGGAGGCCGTCGGGCCGGAATCTCCGCGGGTCGTTCCCGCTTCATTCGCCGTGATCTGTCCCCGGAATGTCGAAAGACCCGCCGCCGTTCCGGAGACCTGGACCGTCACGACGAGCGGAATCGAAGTGCCGGTGAAGGGATACGAGATCGAGGTGTTCCGCCACGTGGCGGCGCCAACGAACGGAAGCGTCGCGATGAGCGTATCCGCCGAGGTGATGAGCGAGTCCGAAGAGTGATCATGCCAGAGCCGAACCGCGGTGATATCGGAGTTCCCTAGCGTTCCCAGATTAGTGACGCCGAAGCCGGTGATCGTGTCGTTGGCGAGAGTGACCCCGAGAGTCAGTCCCATCGCAACCTTGGTGTCGCCGAGCGCGATCGTCTCGCTCAATGTGTCTCCGCGCAGGACAACCGTGACCTGGTTGGCGGAGACGATCGTGAAGATCCCGCTGTTCGTGAAGCCGGAGACCGGCCCGCTGTCGCCGACGGAAGCATCGAACGAGAGCGCATTGATCTTGAACTGGAAGGTGTCGTTCAGCGTCGCGGTATCATATGTGTTGGCGATCACGAGGAAGTTCCGGCCTGCCGATCCTCCCGATCCGAGATACGCCGAAGTGACCGTAGAGAGATTGCTCGCCGACCAGAATGCTCCGCTCCGGGAAAGAGTCGCGACCCTCGAATCGGCGGTTGTCCATTGCGAGTCGTTGTCGTTGTCGCGCCAGAGTTGGAGATACGCATCGAGTTCATCGGCAAGACCGAGGTTCTCGCAGACGAAGTTGACGAGCGTATCGCCTGTCCCGGTCGTTTCGCCGCGGACGCGCACCCGCAAGAGAATCGCCGTGTCGGTCCCGCGCGGAGAGGATGTGTCTCCGACGTGCGAGTTGATCGAGACGATGATCTTCGTATCCGGCGGCGGCGGCGGCTGGATGTTGACCGTGCAGTATCCGACGGTCGTGACGTTGTAACGGACGGAGATCGTGCAGACACCGGAGGTGCCCGTGATCATGAAGGAATCCTGCCGAATGCCCGCGGTGAAGGTTCCCGTCGTCGTCGGGCTGATCGATCCGGCCGAGACCGACAACGTCGCCCCCGTTCCAGCAAATGTCGAGCAAGTCTGGTTCCCGCGCGTCCGCATCGTCATCGTCAGCCCGAAGTTGAGGCCTTCCGGAGGCAGATCGGAATCGGTTGTGACGAGGAATATCGTGTTGGGCGAATACGTGTCGAAGGTCGATGGATCGTCGTTGATTCCGGGTGAATTCGTCGTTCGAAACCAATCCGACGAACCGTCCGGGAGGCGCTGGGATGATGAAAACGCGAAGCCGCCTCCGACAGGCGTGAACGAAGTCTCCGTGTTCGCCGCATTGCAGAGCCGGAACGAGTCGGCGTTATTGTTGATTCCCGGGAACGTGCCCGTATATCGTCCGGAGTCCAGGACCACGGCGCCTGCGGAGTCCATCCGCCTCCACTGCGGCTCCGTCGCGGGGGTGTCAGGGTAGATGATGAGGAATTGCCGCGCGCCCATAACAAGGCCGGCCGGCAGAGTAATGTCGACCGCACCGGAGGAATTATCCGAGACATCCCAGTTGCCGATATCCACGCTGCCGTCGGAATTGTTGTACAGCTCGATATATTCCTCGTCCGCTCCGCCCGTCGCGCCGTCGTTATCGTGATTAGGCGGAGCCGTTGTGTTCGGAGAGCTGTAGAACTCGTTCACGACGATGGCGGTATCCGGCGAAGTATCGGACGGGACCGTGAATAGCGCGGACGTCACGCGATCGGTCGTTGGCCCGGTGTCCGCGGTGACGGCATCGGCGCTGTTGGCGAGTATCCGCCCCTGGAACGTCCGGCCGCCGGTCGCGCCGCCGGAGACCGAGATGGAGAGAATGAGCGGGACCGTCGTTCCACCGAAGCTGTATGCGCAGGTGTCGGCGCGCCAGACTGCGCCGCTGACGTTGCGCATGTATCCGATGAGCGTATCGGTCGGCGAGGCGTCGATCGCGGAATCGGAATTGCCGTCGTGATAGATGCGGATCTCCGAAATGTCGGAGCTCGTCATCGTCCCATCGTTCGAGACTCCGAAGACCTGGAGGACGTCATTGGGAGTCACGACGGAGAACGTCGCCGTCATGACAGGCTGGTTCGATGTCCCCTTCGCGACGTTCGCGGATGTGTAGTCGCCCCGCAGCGTGACATCGACCGGGTTGACGGAGACGACCGTGACTTTTCCGGTATTGGCCACGGACGCAGTCGGGCCGGAATCGCGACGCGGCGAGCTGCACGTCCGGGCGTCGACTTGCGCCTGGAAGGTGTCACCCAGCGTCGCGGTGTCGAAGATGTCCAGGGTGACGAGGAATGTCTTGCCAGTGGAGCCCAGCCGGACCTTGATGTTCGACGCGGCGAAGGTCGTCTCGAAGCGGCCGGTCGCCGGTGAGTAGACGAGCTGCGATACCATCGTGTCCGCGGCGCTTATCCTGGAATCGGCATCTTCATCACGCCAGAGCCGGACGGTGAGATCGAGGGAATCCGCGAGGCCGAGATTCTTGACCGCGAACTTCGCCAGAGTGTCCTGGAGCGCGCCCGTCTCGCCCTGGATCCAGACATTCAAGGCAATGATGCTCATTGCGCCGCGCGATCCGTTCGTGTCGGCGACATCGGAGTTCTTCACGACCTGCAGGCGGGTATCCACGGCGGAAGCGAGCTGAATCGGGCCGTATGTGTCGATCCCGGCCTCGTTGCCGTGGGTATCAACGGAGACGATCGCGAAGTAATAGTTCACGCCTGCCTTGAGGCTGTCGCCGACGTTATAGCTCCTGACCGCTCCGGACGTCGACGTCTTCCCCTTCACCTGGATCTCCGGCCACATCCAGGGATCCTCGTCGTCCGAGCCGTCCGCGTCGTCGTCGTTGGCGGTGGCGGATCCCTCCGTTGTGCCCGAGGAGAAATTGTCGGCGTTATTCTTCGGATCTTCGTCGATGTTGCCGTCAACATCATCGTCCACGCCATTGCCGATCGCTTTCGTGTCGATGACGACCGTGTCGATAAAGATGAAATAGCGCGTTACGTCAGCCGTTGCATCCGCCGTCCAGGAGGGATAAAAGGCCGTGTCCGTCGCAGCAACGGTGAAACCCGTGACGCCGGCCGGTTTCGTCGTCTCGAACGTGTTCGTGCCGACCCCGTCCGCCGTCGTGACGAAGTTCGCGAGAATGTATCGGTAGTAAGCGAGATATTTCCTCGCCAGGCGGAAATCATGGACCACAACCTTATTCTCGTCGCTTCCGGTCGACGATCCCGTTGCGCCGAAAGTGTAGTTCGCCGATCCCGTGATGATCTTTTCCTGGTCGATCACCATGTATTTGGCATGGTAAGGAGAAGCGTAAGCCGCGCCGCCGTCGCGCGACTCGTGATCAGCCTGGAGGCGCGTGGCCATTGCTCCGGCCGGCGAATTGTCGAGGGACTCCCAGGAACCTTCCACAAGCTTCGACGGTGTCAGCTGCTTGAAGTGATACTCCAGGTTGGAGCTGTCGAACTCGTCCGAGAGCGTGAAACCCGCGAACTGGTAGAAGACCGACTGCTTCGCTCTCGCGACATGGTTGAGGATGACGCCGTGAATCGTCGGCTCCGCGGGATGAGTCGCGATCGGGCAGGTGCCGTCGTCGCCCAGACCGTCGCCGTCGCCCGTCGCGATATTGTTCGCGTCGTCGGGATTGAAGTAGACTTCGACCGTGTCGCCGTTCGGCGAATAGAAGAGATAGTTCCCGCCGCTCGCGGTGTTGTCGTGGAAGTTGGCGCCCTTGACGAACTCATACATCTGTTCTTCAAAGCGCGTAGTAACGCTGGGGACGCGAAGCTGGAGGAAATCGTTCGGTTGAGCTGACATCGCGCTGGCGGTGTAATTGCCGGAGCCCGTGATCATGTATTTTCCAGGGATGACGATCAGCTTGTTGTGGGACTCATCAATATCGACCGGATTTTCTTTCACCGTGATGAAGTTGGCGTCGGCCGAAGTATCAAACGACTTGGTGCCTTCGTCGACATCCATCAGGAAGTAAACATTCGGATTTCCGCCGCCTTTCAGCGCGGCGACGCCATTCATACCGACGCCATTGGCGCCGGAGAGACCGCTGATGATGTCCTGGCCTGCGGCATCATAGGTATACGACGAGACGTAAACCGTATCTGTAATGGCGGCGTTATTGACCGCGAACGCCATCCACCGTTCGATCTCGGAGGGATTTTCCGAGACGTCGTCGCCCTTCGAAAAGTGCACCCACCACCAGGGAGCCGCGGAAACGGATGGCGCAATGAGAGAGAGGAGAATCAGGACGACGGGAAACGCGACGCGTGAAAATCGGGCCGCACGCGCGCGAAAGGGTTCATACGGAATTTGATCCCCCGCATCCCTGCTCTTCATCTAGTCCATTCTTCCCGATTGAATTTCATGCAGCGGCCTCGCACGATCGCGAAACGACACATCGTGGAGCGGGATAGTATATAAGATGAAGCGGCTTCATCGAACATGATATTTGTTCAATTCTGCCCAATTTCTTCATCCTATGAGGTCTCAATGTACGCAATTTCCCACATAAGATTTATGCGATTGTCATGCCGCCGCTAAATCGTTGATATCACATGATTTCGCGTACCTATACCTTGCGGAGCGTCAGCAATTTTGCGCAATTTCTTGCAGGTTGTTGCATTCCGTTGCTTTTGGTCCTGTTTTACCGGCTCCGCGCATCGAGAAATGCGCCGGCTTTGACCCGGGTCTCGTGAGCCTCCCGCATCGGATCGGAGTCGGCGACAATACCCGCACCTGCAGCGAGGCGGATCTTTCCGTCCCTTACGATCGCGGTGCGGATGGCGATATTGAAGACCGCGTCTCCCTCGCTTCCCAGCATGCCGATCGACCCCGTGTAAAGTCCCCGCCGAAATGTTTCCAGTTCGTCGATGATCTCCATCGCCCTCACCTTCGGGCAACCCGTGATCGTCCCCCCGGGAAAAACCGCTCGCATCACTTGCGACAGCTTCGTCCCCGGACGAAGTTCCGCGGCCACCTGGGAAACAATGTGATGAAGATGGGAGTATGTCTCCACGGTCAGAAGTTCCTCCACCTTCACCGATCCGGGGACCCCGATCCGGCCGAGATCGTTCCGTTCCAGGTCGATCAGCATGATATGCTCGGCGCGTTCCTTGGGATCGCGGGGAAGATTTTCCGGAGCCTCCTCGCGCGGGTACGTCCCTGCGATGGGACGCGTCACGATGCGAAAGCCTTCGATCCGGAAAAGAAGCTCGGGTGAAGCGGATACGATTGCCGCGGGGGCAAAGCCATCGACGCCGGGCAGTTCGATATACGCGGAATACGGTGATGGATTCCTGCGTGACAGTTCCGCAAAAAGCCCCCACGCATCCCCCTCGAAATCCGCCTCGAACCACCGCGCCAGGTTGACCTGATATATGTCTCCTGCGGCTATGAATTCCCGCGCTCGCCGGACCATGCCGGCGTAGTGTTCATCGTCGAGAGATTCCTTCCATTCAGAAATCCGAAAAGCCTGTCTGCCGGCACGAGAATCCGGACACGATGCACGCTCCACCGCGCGCATGATCTCCTCATCACCGCCACCCGGCCCTCCCACCCTGATGTCCAATTTAGTCCCGGAACAAGCGACGTATTTATCGACGCTGATGCGTATTATCTCGGGCCAAGGTAAATATTCCATTTTCCGGAGGGGCAGGTATTCGAAGCGGCGGCCGTAATCGTAGGACAGCACGAGCAGTTCACGAGGCGAGATCAGCCCGTCCGCGGCCGTTCGGTTGAGCTCCTTTCCAAAAACCACTTCTTCATAGGGCTCAGAAGTGACATGCCCGGCGCGCACGAGATAGCTCCAGCCCTCCGGGGTGTGGAGGATGGCCGTGAATCCAAGAGGTCGGAGCGCATGATACAGCGTAATGGGATCGAGAGTCGTGGAAGGAGCAAGTGGTCTCATGAGAGATGCGAAGAAAGAGGAATGAGCTACGGCTGAGAATCGCGCGAAAGATCCAGCCGAAAGCGCCCGGCTGCGCCGACGCCCACGATCTCCTTCATCGTCTCTATAGCCAGGAGCATTCCGGCGGCCTGGAGAGAAACGATCGACGCCAGGGGCGACGGATGGCCAAGAATTTCGCGGCCGCACTCGACGAATTCCCGGCCCGCAACGGCCCGAAGCGGGCTTGAAGCGTCGGCAATGCGACTCGCGCCGCATCCGGGAGATTCCTCGCCACGCGTGAGCGTGATCTTTCCCGTGCCCGCCGCGTTCAGGTAGGCCGACGTCGTCTCGATAATGCCAGGATCCCCGGTCAATTCCACGCTCGCGCGCTCCATCCGCCGCTGGCCATCCGGACCGAAGTCCCGGAGCACAAACTGGCGGGAGAATCGATCGGGATCAATCCCTCCCGCGATCGCGGGGACGATCTGGACATCGTCGCCATCGTTCAAGGCGGTATCGAGCCCCTCACAGAAGCGAACGTCGAGGCCGTTGACGAAGATATTGACGAAACGCTGCAACTCGCCGCGCTGATCGAGCATATGTTCCCGAAGTCCGGCGTACCGGCCGCAGAGTTCCTGCAGCATGATGCGCACGGACGAAGCCGCGACAACGGCGGAGGCATCACCACGGGTCACTTTCCTGAATGCGGAGGGAATCTGAACCGTGACCGACATGAAATTATTTTGCTTCAGGCGATTTCCGCCTGGATTCACGTATGGGGCCGCCCATTCCCGAGACCGGCGCCAGGTGCGGCCTGGCCCATTCCGCCCATCGAGTCGTGGCGTGATTCGCGATGACCTCCCGATAAAACATCTTCGATTCCACGGAGCGTCCCTGGATCTCGGAAATGTCGCCCATCTTGAACTTGGCTTCCGCGAGTCGTTCCTGGCCGTAATCCTTGTGCTTTTCGATGAGATACCTGAACGCTTCCGCAGCTCCGTCCAGATCGCCGTTTGCCTGCTGACACAAGCCGAGCATGTACACGCCATGCGCGGCGTACGAATCAGCCGGATTTTTCAGGACGATAGCCGCGAAATAAGGGGCGGCCTCGCCGTATTGCTTCTGGTCGAATCGTGTAACGCCGTTCTGAAAGAGTTGATCGGGCCTCGATGCGAGATCCATGTTGAAGGGGGCCATGCCGTCCAAGCCATTCGCCAACCGCAACGGAACCCGCGCGGGGGACTGCGTCGTCATCGAAGGCGACGGCGGCGACGACGGCTCCTTTCCGCATGATGTTCCCAGGAGAAACGCAATCAGAAACAGAAGACCTCGCACCACAAGACGTTTCATCATCTCATCATCACCTCTATCGTAGGAGTTTAAGCATAACGGTCATATCGGATGGCCTCAAGCCCGCACATGCTCATGATCGGTGTGCTCCGCAGACCTGGCAGGTTGTGTCCGCCTGGAAGGATTGAAATCGAGCGCGCGCGGAACGCGCATGGAATGTCCAAAGGTTCCTTTCCCATCGCCCCACTTGTCCCGACAGCAGTCGAACAGCTTCATCCGCGGCAAGAAGGCCCGCCAGACCGGCGACCGGACCTAGGATTCCGTCCCGTTGGCAATCGGCGGTATCCACTGAATCCGCGGTATCGAAAAGGCATCGCAGGCATCCTGGGCCGCGAATTGTAAGACCCTGAGCTTCCCATCCCGATGCGCCTGCATGAACGAGCGTGATCCCGCGGCGAACTATAGCATCGTGAAGGACAAGCTTGGCATCTGCCCGGTCTACCGCCTCTATGATTATGTCATACCGATCAAGGAATTCCTCATCGCCTCTCACCACCTGATCGTGAGTAAAAAACCGTACGGACGCGGCGCCCGGCAACCGGCTCAGCGCGACGGCCGCGCGCTCAACCTTTCGCATTCCCAGGTCCTGCTCCGTGAATAAGAGCTGCCTATGAAGATTGGATACTTGAACGACATCATGGTCGGCCAGGCCGATAACGGGCACGCCCGAAGATGCGAGGTGCAACAAGGCGGGGCATCCGATTCCCCCGACTCCCATCACCAGAACACTCTGATTTGTCGCCGTCGCCATTGTGTCAAATCTTACTGTAATTAGAGATGGCGAACTATTGCAAAGGCATATTTAAGAAGTTACACTTCAGGCATGCGGCGCTTGAAAAATGTTCGTCGACTCGTGGACGGACAAGGCATGGTGGAAACCGGCCTGGTGATGGGGCTTATCGCCGTGCTTGCTCTCGCGTCCATCTGGGTCCTTGCGACCTATCTCGGTAAGGAAGCCAAGGGCGAGGCCGGTGCCCAATCTCAAAGCCAAAGCGAATTCAATCAAGCCATGACCGATGCTGCTGGCGGCAAAGCGCTCAACACAACATCCGTCCAGACCACCGTAACCACGGGCGCTACGACAACGACCGTGGCTACGACAACTACGGTCGCAACGACTACCGCTGCGACGACGACAGCCGCGACAACGACTGCCGCGACAACGACTGCCGCGACAACGACTGCCGCGACAACGACTGCCGCGACTACCACCGCCGCGACTACCACCGCTGCAACGACGACTACAACGACGACAACTACCACCACTACTGCCGCGACTACAACCGCGGCAACAACAACGGGCGCTACTACGACAGGTGCCACCACGACCGCCGCGACGACAACAACAGCAGCGACCACCACCACGAGCACAACGACTACAACAACCACCCCCGCCTGCAATCCCACGATCACCAGCGTAAGCTGGGGTTCGACGAGCTGGCCCACCTCCTTCTTATATGATTACAGGGAAATTCCACCCGGCGAAACGCGTACGATCACCGTCACCGTTTCAGATGGAGCCGGCTGCGCAACGAGCGTGGTCGCCAGGACCACTTTTGGCAGCGGACTAACAATCAGCGGAAATACAACCGATTCGACGGCGCCTTATACGTTCACAGGCATATCCTCAGAACAAAACGATGAATTCTCAGAAATGGAATTCGATGTCTATGTAGGAGGATCTTTAAGGAATACGTTCGGTATCAGCGCGTCCACGTCGACATGTACAGCCAGGATCACATCGGTCAGCGTGGGAAGCGGCGGCACCATATGCAATTGGACAGTTTCCGGCCAATCGAAAACCGTGAATAAAAATTTCAACGATAAGACTTTCGTCACAGTGGTGACGGATTCCTCAAACAATTGCGCGCCTGGATCATTGAGCGTAAAGTTGTCCGGCATGGTCAGCAGTGGATGCTTCACCTCGGCGGGACTCGTCGGCGGGACTCAGGGAACATCCGCAATCGTGGATAGTTCGGCTCCCTATCAATTCGTCATCGACGGGAATTCAGCGAGCGGGAAGAGCAATACGCTGACTTTCCAGCTTTTGAACCATGACGGCAGGATGTTGCTCAATACATTCACCATTGTCGGTTCAACGGTAACTTCCGGCGGGTGCACTCCGTAGGAGCATTGTCCTGCGGAAGATCGAAATCAACCGCGTGCGTTTCAGGCAATGAATCGACCGAAGAAGTTTCAGTCTCCCGGATTCGCCCTGAGCCGCTTCAATTCCTCTGCGATCTGCGCCGCCGCTTCCCTGTTTCCCGACTTCAATGCTGCATCCCGAACTCTCTGCCAAGCTTCGATCGTCCATTCGCTTTCCGGAAATTCGCCAATGAGCGTCACATAATCCATCATGGCTCGCGATTCATCGCCGGCGGCGGTAGCCGCGATCGCGCGCCAGCGAAGCGCTTTGACGCGTATCGATTCCATCGCTGGTTTGCGGTCGCACTCTTCAATCACAGAGGAGAATTCCTTCACCGCATCGACAGGCTGATAGCGCTTCAAAGCGTCTTCGCCCCACCATTGATGCTCCTGCGGAAGTCGGCCGGACCGGAAGGAGGAAATCGTAAGCAGGCACGAGAGCGATGTCGCGATGGCAAAATCGACAAGACGCCGTTCAAGTTTTGAATCACCTTGCGTCGATGGTGGCGTCGCGCCACGCCATTGCAGAGAAATTAGAAAAAGAATCGCGGCGCACGTCGCGGCCATACCTGTCCACTCGACGGGTGTCAGCGCAAATTTCAGCGTCACTTCATTTTTCTCCGGCACGATCATGAAAAATCCTGGCGTGCAGGGATACATGGTTCCTCCTTCGATCCGCCACCTGGGATGCCACGCCATCGAAAGCCTGACTGGCCATCCCGGCCGTGTCGTTCGAATCGTCACTTTCTCCTCCGCCATCGCGCACGTGACCTCCGGAGGCGAATCCTGCGAGCCGGACATTCCGGCATAATAAGGTCGCATCGGAATCGAATCGGCGTCCTCTCCACATCGCAGCCATTCCTGCGGTGGCTCGACTCCTCCCAACGGAAGAATCACCGCCGGTTCTCCGTCGGGATGCGCTATGAAATGCCGATAGGCGTACATCTTCGGATTCGCTCCTGCGTACACGAGCGGCTCCAGCTTCACCGGCGTCGCGAAACTTTTCCTTCCGCCGGTCCGCTCATAGATGCTGTAACCGCCCACGGCGGCCGTTCGCGTCACGTCGCTCCGGCGGTCCAGGCGCCTCTTCATCGCATCCGAGCGGATGAGGAGCGTCCGGGCGTTGAAGAGGTCGAGATGAGCGAGGCCCGCGTCGACATCCGGATGCGCATAGTGATAATCGGGCAGCGCCGCCGAGGTCACCTGCGAAAGTTCCGACTGGATGTAGTACACGAAGGGCGAAAGAATCGACGACTGGATATAGATGCCCTCCAGCGTCTGCCGCCCGGCCAGATACGGCAGGCTCTCGAAGATGCGGACGGTGCCGAGCATACCGTTGTCCGGACCATGCTCGTAGTAGACGCGATGTCGCGACAGATCCCCTTGGAGCCGTTCTCGCAGATCGGCAAGCGTCTCCCATGATGCTTTCGCCTCCAGGCCGGAAAAATTCCAATTCGCCCATTGAGAAGCCGCGATCGTGGAGCCGGGGACGATGAACGCGAGACCGGCGGCCAGGGCCATGGGCAGCACCCACGCCGCGCGTTCCACTTCCTTCGCGCGCGCGAACGCGGACGCGCCGAGCATCAGGAGACCGACGAACCAGAACGGAAGGAAGCGGATATCCACGACATGGAGCCGGTATCCGACGCGATAGATGAGAAGAGCGAGAACGGACGTGCCGGCGAAAAGAAAAATGCGGTCGTCGATGCGACGACCACGAATCCGGGTCGCGAGAGAGGCAGCCAGCGGGAAAAGCGCCAGGAGCGCGACCGCGACAATGATGGGAGGCAGGAGGTCGTCCGGCTTATCGAGGACCCAGATGTGGTTGAAGGCGGTGGAGTAGGGCAGATAAGCGATGAGCGGAATGATCCAGCCGCCGAGGAGAAGAAACGCGAGCAGATGGGTCGAGGCGATGATGCGAATCGCGTTGCGTATCGATGGTCCAGCCATCATGAGGAAGAGCGAGGCGCAACCTCCGTAAAGAAGAGCGTATCCGTGCGAGAAACCCATGGCCGCTTCGCACACGACGGCCAGCGGAGAGATGCGCCCTGCGTGAACGGAGCGCCATAATTCGGCGAGGAAGAGAGGAAAGAAAAGATAACCGTATGAGTAGCCGATTTCGCCGGCCAGGAGGCTCTGCAGATTGCCGCCCCATACCGTCTGGCGGTCATTGCAGAGAACCAGGAGCGAGAGCAGCGCTCCGGCGGCGGGCACGGGCGCGGGGAATTTCAAGCGCCGGAGCGAAACCGCGACGGCGGCCGGAAAGAGAACCGCGGCGAGAACGGCGCCGAGCTTGAAGGCTACGTGAAACGGGAAGATCGCACAGAGGAGGGCCATCACGAGAAAAGGAAATGGAAAATAAAGCTGGAAGAGCGGGTAGCCGCCGAGATTTCCCTGGGTCCAGCCCACGAGTTTTCCCTGCGGCAGAAGTTCATGGACCAGCTTGTCCAGGGCGACGATGTGCGACGTCATGTCGCCGCCGGAGACGATCGTGTCGGTGAAGAGGAGCCGCGGTTCCATCAGGTTGAAGATGAATCCGCACGCGACGAGGACCGATAGGAACTCGGCGGCTTTTTCCGTCCTATCCGACAATTTTTTTCCGGCGGCGCAGGATGGGTTGAAGCAGGAGTGCCAGGGAAATCGCCAGCACGGCAAGAGCGGCGATCTTCCACTCCATGTTCCCCTCGTCCGGCTTCACGACGTTCACCTGGATCGTGCCCATGCCCACCTCATGGATTCCTCCTTGCTCCCCTTCCATGATGATGTACACGGTGGTGCGCGTCCCGGGCAAGGCTCCCCCGGTTCCCATGCCGATCGGGATGACGAGCTCCTGGCCGGGTCTGAAATGGAGCTTGAGCGCGGATTTCGGCTCGGTGACATCCAGTTCCACCGGAGCGACGACCCTGCACGTGACCTCAACGTCGCTGTCGCCCGCATACTTGACACGTACGCTCGTGGCGCCGGTCCGCGAAAGAGTCAGGCCCGCGGGTTCGATAAGGAATCGGAGCGGCGGGGGCGTATCGACGGACTGGAGGTGAACGAGGATGCTGGAGAAGGGATAACCGTTCGCGTCGGCATAATTGAGCCGGGCGATGACGGGATACCATCCAGGGAGAGCGGGACGCTGGAAGATCGCGGTATCGGTATGAACCACGGTCCCCGGTAAATAATCCCGGTCGGACCGGCTCGATTCTTTCTCGCCGGCGAACTCCCAGTCGACGGAAACGGCCCGCGCCAGATCATCGCCGGTCTGGGAGAGCTTCATCGAGCAGTGAACCTGCGAGTCTCGCAACTCCGAGTGGAGAACCTGCTGCCACTGGATCGTGCCGGCATGCACCGGCAAGGCCAGAAACAGAAGCGCTGTGAAGAGCATCCGCATGAGCCGAAACTTTATCAGAGGACCGCTTCCAGTGGGAGAAATGGTACTGGAATGTGGATGGACAGGATGGAGCTTTGCCCTCACAATTAAAGGACCCATCCCGGGCCGGCATGAACTGGAAAGCGAAGATAATCCTGCATCTGCACCTGATATTCGTGGCGGCGAACGTCATCGTGCCCGCGCACGCCCAGCGGTCATCCGTCCCCCGCATCGGAATATCCCGATCGACCGATCCCGGAACGCTCGAACTTCAGCGATCGTTCCGGCGCGATGCTCCCGAATCCATCGCGGCGCGATTGCGCGCCTACGCGACGGAACGCGGCATTCCCAGCCGCGAGCGAATGAGCCGCGCTCCGGAACCCGTGGGCGTTCCCGCGCCCGGCACGCGCGTCTCGCTCCGACCTCATCTTCCTCGGATTCAGCCCGCCTACGGACTCGATCAGAGGCTTGCCGGCGCCTCCGGTCCCGGCGACAGGATTTTCGGAGTTCTCGTGGAACTGGATCATGCGCTCTCCCTGGACGAGGCAATCCGATTCCTCGAGAACGGATTCGCCGTCACCCATCGCGTGAGCGATCGGGCCATCATACTGCTGGTGCGCAAGAACAGGCTTATGGCTCTGGCCGGACTGCCGTTCGTCCGCGGCGTCACGCCGCTCCTTCCCGAGCACAAATTCGATCCCTCCGATCCGACTCCCGATGACGGTCTGCTGGCCGTTCATCCGATCGCGGCGGGCCGGGATGAATATCGAGCGGAATTAATCTCATCGGGATACGCGATCCGCTCGTTCGATCCCGTCGCGAATATCTATCTCGTCGCGGCGCCGAAGGGGGCTCGACTTTCTCTCGCGTCCCTGTATTGGGTCGGTTATGTCGCACCCGTCGCCATCGGCGAAGCGGAAGCCGTGAACTTCGAGCCGGACGATGCGCGGGAGATTGTCGGCTCGTCCTGGATCTGGCGCGGCGATACGGGATCCCTCGGCGCGCCGCGCTACACGGGCCGCGATATCCGCGTGGGAATGATCGACGAGGGTTTCAACGAGCTGCACCCGGATTTTTCCGGCGATACGAAGGTGCTGGCCGGAAGCGATCTCGGCGGAAGCGATCCATCGGTCAACCGCGAACACGGGACGCACGTCGCGGGCCTCATCGCGTCCCGCTCCGGGAGCAGAACTCTTCCCGGCCGCTGGAATTCGCGCGGAGTCGCGCATGATGCCCAGGTCGCGTTCTTCTCGGGATTTTCCGCCGTGATGGCGCGCGCCTTCACGTTCTTCAATGCGAATAACATTGTCGTCTCCAACCATTCCTGGGGCGCGTCCTCGACGCACGGATATTCCTCCACCTCGCAGACGTACGATGCCTGGATGGTGGAGACAGGATCGCAACTGATGTTCAAATCCGCCGGAAACTCCGGATCGCAGGCGACAATCACGGCGCCGGGAACGGGGAAAAACCTGCTCGTGATCGGCGCTCTGAACCAGGTCACCGACGCGACCCTGGGGCAGACCCTGGGCGAGATCGCGAGCTACTCATCGCGCGGCCCGACGCGCGACGAAAATTCCACGTCGAGCGCGCAAGGGCGGCTGAAGCCGGACCTTGTGGCCCCGGGCGGCGGAAGCGGCGGGACCCTGGGCGTTGTCTCGGCGAACGGATTCAACGATCCCGGATTCTTCACGCCGAGCACGGCGTACTGGGAGACGGACACGTATTATCTCCGGATGAGCGGCACGAGCATGGCGGCGCCCCTGGCCACCGGATCCGCGGCTCTTGTGCAAGAGATGCTGATGCGCGCGAATCCGGGCAATCCCGGCGCGGCCAGGAACGCAAATCTCATCAAGGCGCTTCTCATTAATACCGCCTTGCCGCTGACCGGCAATTCCGGTTCGAATAACCGGAGCGGGTATGCGAACACGACGTACGGTTATGGACTTGTGAATCCCTACTCCGCGATCTACGACGTCGCGGGAGAGAATGTCCGGCTCCTCGCGGAGACCGGGCTGGTGATTCTGACGACGCGCGATTCCGAAACCAGATCGATCACTGTGCCGGCCGGCGCGAAATTCCTCGCGGCGACACTGGCCTACAACGATATCGCCGGCAACGAAGCGGGCGGAGCGACGGGAGATCTGAAGGACGACCTCGACCTCGTGCTCGTGGAACCGGGCGGCACCGAGCACCGGTACGATCTGGCCGGGATCGGCGGCAACGCGACGTATCCCTCCCCGCTGGAGAAGATCACGATCCAGAATCCCGCCGCGGGAAACTGGAACGCGCGGGTGGAATACGTGACGTCCTTCGACAACATCCCGAACATATCCAGCCGTGAGTATGCGATCGTAGCGCATGCGATCCTCGCCGAGCCGGCCCTGGCGGTGACGGTTCCCGCCGACACGATCATCGTCGAAACGGGAGGCGTCGTGATCCTCACGCCGACATTCACAAACACGGGCGGCCACGTCGCCGCGGCCGTGAGCGCCGACCTGGCGAAGGTATCCGGCATGTACGATTTCACCGGCGACGTGAACCGAGTCTTCTTCATAAACACGCTCCCCTTCGCCGGCGCGGCCGATACAAGAACGTTCACATGCACGGCGCCCGTGTATCGAGGAACGTATCGATTCATGATCACCGCTCGTGGCATCAACCGATTCGGCGCCGGAGCCGCCACGAAGACGATCACGGTCATCGTGGGCGACACGACTCCGAATCCCTCGGCTCCGATCCCCCGCGCGACGATCACGAAAGCGAATATCGTCCTCGGCGAAACGACGACGCTCGACGGAGCCACGTCGTCAGACTCCGACGGCGAAAGTCTCACGTACGCCTGGACGATCTCCCCCATGACGGGCGTTACGGTTTCGGACACGGCGCAGCCGTCGATCACATTCTCCAGCGCGGAATCGACGCTGTACGCGATCATCCTCCGAGTCCGCGACAGGGACACGACCGTCGCCGCCGAAACGATAGCGATCCGGGTCGTGCGGATGAAGGGCGACATCGTGGGAGCGAATTCCGCAACGCCGGATGCGCGGATCGACTCCGCGGACGTGAAAGCACTCCTGCCGTTCTACGGCCGCCGTTCCGGGCAGAGCGAATACGATCCCTCCTACGACCTGAACGCGGACGGGGTAATTTCGCACGAGGACTACCTGCTGCTCGGAAAGAGTTACGGCCAGTGAATATTCGGCAGATAATACGGTGATAATACGGGGACAGTATACTATTTTCCGTGAAATTCTTCACGGAAAATAGTATACTGTCCCCGTATTATGGACGTCTTGCCGTGGATCATCGTTCCGGTCTTTCCCGTGTTCTGGTGCGGTGTTGTCATCCTCGTCGGGCGCGTGAGCGGGTGGGCGGAGCTGGCGGAGAAGTATGGAGCCGGGATGGAGTATCCCGGGGCTCGCTGGAGATTCCAGTCGGCTCAGATGCGATGGACCAGCAATTACAGCGGAGTCATCACTCTGGGCGCCGACATGGCGGGCCTGCATTTTTCCGTCATGCCGCTTTTTCGCGCGGGGCATGCTCCGTTCTTCATTCCCTGGAATGAAATCACCGTGACCGCGCTGAATCCCCTCATGCCCATCCTGACGTATGCTTACGAACTGCGTTTCGATCGCGCGCCGCAGATTCCATTCCGGATCTTTCGCGGCACATACGAAAAAATCCAGAGCGTGGGCGGACCGCTCTGGCGCAAGAAGAAGGACGCCATCGCGTGAAAGGCCGGAGAATTCTTCTTGTCAACGCGCCGCATACAGACGCGGGTGAGGAGATCCGCCGCTTCAGCCGGCCGTGGCCCGCGCTTGACCTCCTGAACTGCGCCGCGCTCCTGCGATCAAGGGGGCATGACGCGGGCCTTCTGGATTATCGCGCGGAATCCTTCACGGACGGCACGCTTCGCGCGGCGATCCGCTGGGCCGACCGCATTGTCGTCACGACGACTCCCCTGGACCGCTGGCAATGTCCCACATTGAACACCGGCGCGCTCTTCCGGTTCATCCGTCGATTTCCATCCGAGAAAACATTCGTCGCGGGAACGCATGGCACGATGAAGCCGGAATGGGTTCTGCGGGAAACCGGTGCCGCGGGGATCATCGTCGGGGAACCGGAGAGCGCGATGGAGTCGCTCGCCGCGGAAGGCGATCCCGCGGGCCGTCCCGGCCTGGCGGTCCTCCGGGACGGCGGACTGATCCGGAATCGCGCGGCGCCGCTCGATCTCACGAGCTTTCCCGTTCCCGCATTCGACCTGCTTCGCCTCGAAAAATACCGCTATGAGCTCCTGGGCGAACGATTTCTTCTCCTGGAAGCCGCGCGCGGATGTCCCTACGCCTGCACGTTCTGCTCGCGCGAGATGTACGGCAAGCCCGTCCGCCGCAAGCATGTCGACCAGGTGATCGAGGAGATCCGGCGCGCCCGCGTAGAGACGAATTTCCTGTGCGCGTACTTCATCGATCTCGAATTCACATTTCACCGCGCCCCCGTCATCGAGTTGTGCGAAAAGCTGCTGGCGCTCCCCTTCCACTTCGACTGGGCCTGCCAGACGAGGCTCGACCAGGTCGACGAGGATCTGCTGCTCCTCATGCGCCGCGCCGGCTGCAGGCTCATTCACCTCGGCGTCGAGTCAGGCTCGGAAAAGCACAACAAGCTCCTGAAGAAGGGCATCGCGCTCGACAAGATCCGCGCGCAGCATGCCCTGGTGAAACGCTGCGGATTCGAGACCGCGCTCTTCTTCCTGATCGGCCACCCCGGGGAAACTCCGGACGAGCAGCGCGAGACGATCCAATTCGCGTGCGACCTCGATCCGGATTACGCCTCCTTCCACATCGCGTCGCCGTATCCGGGCACGACGTTCCACGAGACATCGGAACATTTCGCGGAACCCTTTCCCGCGTTCGATTCGCACCATCACAAGCTCGCCGACCTGGATCAGATGCGCCGCCATGCGCTCCGGAAATTCTACCTCCGCCCCCGCTATATCGCCCGCTCGCTCCAGCCGCACCGGTTCCGGCATGCGCTCCACGGCGGAGCGGAACTCTTCTGGCGCCTCCTCTCATGACGGGAATCTCGCTCTTCGTACCCGTCCTGAATGAAGAGGCGATCCTCGAAAAGAATGCGCGCGTTCTCCTGGATTACCTCGCGGGCACCGGCCGGCCGCATGAACTGGTGATCATCTCCAACGGCTCCACCGACGGCACCGAGGAGATCGGGCGACGCATGTCCGACAGCGTTCCGAACTTCGTCTTCGATCACATGGACGAGCGGGGACCGGGGGGCGCCTTGAAGCGCGGCATCGATTTATTCCGACACGATCACGTCATCGCGATGGACATGGATCTCTCCGTCGCCTCGGATTTCATATCGGCGGCCGACCGGGCGCTCGATACGCACGCGCTCGTCCTCGGATCCAAGCAGGCAGGACACCAGAACCGTTCGCTCATCCGTAGAACGGGAAGCGCGCTCTTCATCGGAACGAGCATCCTGCTGCTCGGACTGCCCTACCGGGATTACTCCATCGGCGCGAAAGGTTATCGCCTCGATTTTCTAGCGGCGCACAGGCATCTCATCGACCGGGAGACCGGATATGTTCTTCCCCTGGCCTACGCGGCTCAATCGGAGAAGAAGGGCGTCGTCGAAATTCCGATCGAATGCGTCGATCTCCGGGCTTCCCGATTCAATCTCCCCTACGAAGCCGTCTATCGATTCGGTCATCTCGCCAGGTTCTGGTGGAGCCGGTAGAGACGGAACACCCATTTACCTTCCGATTCAACGCGGCGCATCTCCGTCGCGGTCATGAGAGGCAGGTATCGTTCGGGACCGGGATTTTTGGATTCGTAGGAGATGTCCCAGTAGCCCGCGTGATAATAGAGAGAATAGCGCCGCGCGGCGTCCAAGAGCCATTCCGGATGAGCCTGGGCAAAGCTCACCTGCGCCGACGCGACATTGCGGAGCGCCCACATCGACGGCGTATGCGAAAGGACAAGCGCATCGGGCGGCAGCCCGCGGGAAAAGAGTTCGACGGAAGCATGATCGGCCCGGGCCTGCCGGGCTTCGGCAGTGGGGGACGCCAGCGGCATGACCTGAGGAATCACGACGGGCGCCGCGATCGTCAATGCCGCCATGGCATAAACCGAAGGGTGACCGACTAACCGCGCGCACAGTGATGAGAGAGCATCGATACCGCAGGCGGCCAGGATCATGACGGGAGCGATGACGAGAAGCGAAAAGCGGATGTCGGCGCCGTAGAAATAGGAACCCGCGTAGAACGGGATGAAAACGGCGAAAAAGAGAACGAACCAGGACACGACGACGGAGATCGCCCTGACCGCACCGGCACGCTCGACCGTTCCTCTTGCGCGAAGGATGAGTGTGACAAGACCGAGAAGACTGAACCAGGACCAGGCGGCCGAGGGGGCAGGCGTCATCCTGACGTCGGCGCCGCGAGTCCAATATCCCAGGTTGGCTTTCAGATTCGGCAGAACATGACTCACCGCGAATTTCGGCCCGCCCGCTCCCCAATCTTCCCCGGACATCGCGAGGAGATGAACCGCATGCGGCGCCAGAATCACGATGAACGCGGCGGCGGCCGTCGAGTTACGGATCTTACCATCCTTGCCGATCCAGACATTCCTGCCCGCCAACGCCAGAAATGGAAGAACGAGGAGCAGGCCTTCCGGCCGCTGCTGAACAGCCAACGCGAGCATCAGCATGGCAGCATTTGTCTCGATGAAACCTCCTTCGCGCGCGGCCTCCCGGGCGAGAATCAGCGACCAGACCGCAAGCGACGCGGCGGTAACTTCGACCGCGCCCGTGACGGCCCAGCGGAGATTCTCGGGCCAGAGTGCGAACAGCAGCGCCGCGAGGAGCGCTCCTCGATCGCGCGAAGCGTCCGGCAGAAATCCCCTCGCCAGGACGGCCATGCCGACGATTCCCATGACGAAGAAGAAGAGATTGGTCGTGCGCCCCGCATCATCGGGACTGGCCTTGCGATCCGCGAGGTCCAGGATTCGTCCCGTCAGTGACACCAGGAACGGAAACCCCGTCGGCTCCTTGTTGAGAAGGTAGGAAACACCGCGCCAACCTCCTTCGCTGCCGGCGCGAGGCTCCGAGGCTTCCAGCATCCCCGCGCGCGACTCCCGCGCCATGGAGAAACCGATCTGACCGTAGATATCCTCGTCGAAGTAGATCCGATGTGTTTCGGGAGGAAGAAGCAATGCCACGAATAGCCCGAGAAGACCCGCGAGACAGGCCCCGCTCAGAAATCGCGCATGAGCATCAAGGCGGCCCCTGTTCTTCCAGACCAGCAATGCCAGGAAGCAGGAGAGAAAGAGCGCGTGAGCCGCGAGCCATCTCGGCTCAAGCTCGATGAGCAACAGCAGCAGCGATGCACGTGGAAGAAGCAGCATGAAGCCCGCCAGGAAAACGGCGGCGACAATGAGAAGCGTGGAAGTTCGAGCCGAACCGCTCTTCAGCATTTCCTGATCAACGTGATGCCGTCCGCCACGAGCGCATCGAGGCCCGTTTCCAGGAACGCATCGAGCGCGTCGGGCGAAGTCCTCACTATGGGCTGGCCGTGCGGATTGAACGAAGTGTTCAGGAGGGCCTCGACGCCAATGAGCTTTCCGACAGCCTGTAGTAGCGCGAGGAATTTTTCCTCTTCCGGTTCGAGTCGGGCTCCGTTGAATCCCGCGGGATCGATCACCTGTGGGCGGCAGGATGCATCCGGGCCGATCACGCCCGCCAGGTTTTCCGACCCGACCGCCGTCGTGCCGTACAGGGTCGTCATCCATCTTTCGGCGCGCCCATCAAAGCCGGCGAGCGAGCGTTCCGCTTCCTTCCTTGTCATCGCAGGGCAGAAGGGCTGGTAGAAGACGCGCCTCTTCTGCGCGAGGTTCAACCGGTTCCGGATGGAGAGATCGTCCGGCCGCGCCAGGATGCTCCGTGCTCCGAGGGCTCGCGGACCATATTCCATCTGGCCGCAGACCCAAGCGATTGTCTTCCCTTCCGCGATGAATTGAGCAATCTCATCGGGGCTCGATTCCTTCACATGAAGGCCGCGACCGGAGGCGCGCGATGCCAGGCGCGCCGCGTTGAGGGTCGTGCCGAGAAAAGGATGAAGGCGCGTCGGGGCCCGCAGCGCCGCGCCCAGAGCCAGTCCGCCGTCGCCCATGTGCGGAAAAATCCAGAGCCCGTCCAGTTCCAGCTGCTCGCGCAATAACCGATTCACGCGGACGTTCGCGAAGAGTCCACCCGCGACGGCAAGCCGTGCCTGCCCTGTCATTCGTAACGCGGCCTGAGCGATCTCCACGGCGCGAGTCTCCACGAGCGCCTGCACCGCGGCCGCGAATCGCTCCGGACCGAATCTCCAGAGCGTCTCGCGTAGCCTCCGTTCCATGTGCGGAGCCGCATGCAGGCGAAGTTCGTGATCCTTCTGCTCCACGGTGACGAGATCGTACAGCGCCTCGCGGTCCGCGCCGTTCAAATCGGCGTAGGCCGCCAGCGCCATCACCTTGCCCTCATCCTCCAGTTCGCGCATCCGAAGAAGGCGCGTGGCTTCCTCATAGATGAGCCCGAGCGATTCGCGGCCCGAAAATCGAGCCACGATCTTCAGCCCGTCCGGCCGGCCGACAGCAACGGCGCCGGACGAACCGTCGCCCACGCCGTCGAGCGACAGGACCGCGGCTTCCTCATAACCGGACGTGAAGAACGCCGCGGCCAGGTGCGCGCGGTGATGATCGATGGTGCGGATCGGGACATCGCCAAGTCCCGCGCGCAGCGACGTGATGAACGCGGTGAGAGCGGAAGCTCCGCGGAACGGCGCCATCAGCGTCATCCCGGACTTGAAGCGGCGCTTGAAGTCATCCAGCATCGTGGGAGTTTCGATATGCCGCCTGAATGCGTAGTATTTGCGCGCGGCGAGCGGGAGAAACCGGGAGAGAAGCTTGGCGGGATCCGTCGTGGATATGACTACCTCGTCCGGCGCGCCGGTCTTCTCGATCGCTTCGTGGAACGACTCCGAGGGAAACCCGACATCGAGCTTGCGGCGCGTGAAACGTTCCTCGTTCGCAGCGTAGAGAACGGAGCCCCTCGACTCGTCCACGACCGCGACACCGGCGTCGTGGCCGTCCCAGATACCCATGCGGATCATGCGAGGATCACATCCTTCAGGAGCGAAAGAAGATATTTCGGCGCATCGAGAACGGGATCGATGTGGGAGGAACCTGCTTTCCTGGGACCTTCATGCGACGGAACTTCCGCCATGCGCCCGCCCAACTTGAGCGTCCGAGCAATCATTTCCTGTTCGATCGTCGTGCCCTTTGACGTCAGTCTCATGCGGGAGAGCAGATCGCGCCGGATGGCCCGGAAGCCGTTCTGAGAATCGGAGAGCCTCACCCGGAATTTCCTGTTGATGCAGGCGGTGATGAAGGCGGAGCCGGCGAGGCGGAGAAATTCATCGAAGCCGCCGTGCAGCTCGGACGAGCCGCCCAACAGGCGGGACCCCGAGACATGATCGGCTCGGCCTTCCGCGATCGGCAGGATCAGCTTCGGAATATCGGCCGCATCGTGCGATCCATCCGCGTCCATGAAGACGATGATCTCCCCCGAGGCTTCGCGCGCCGCGGCACGAATCGCCGCGCCCTTGCCTCCTCCGCCATCGAAAACGACGCGCGCTCCCGCCGTCTCGGCTTCCGCCCGCGTCCGATCACGAGATCCGCCGTCCATCACAAGAACTTCTCCGCCATGAACAAGCGCGGAACGGACGACATCCGCGATCGTGGCCTCCTCGTCAAGAGCGGGAATCACGATGGAGACCGGCACACCCGTCATTGATGATCCGCTTTTTCTACCGTAACGTTCATGATTATGGCGCATCATACAGTTTCCGGTCTTCTTCTCGCACTCTATCTTTTCTCCATACCCGCCGCAGACGCCTCCGAACGGGCCCGCGGCGGCTCGCGACCCCGGCGACTCTTCACCGTGAATTCATCCGGGATCACGTTTCAGGCGCGCGGCGACAGCATCCTGCCTCCGAGGACGATGCGATTCAGCTTCTCGGATCTCGAACCTGGATACTCCCGCGATACGCGGACTCCCGACGACGTTTTCCGCGACCTGATCGAACAATCGGCGCGGATCAGGATTCCAGCCCAGACATGGATTCTCCACAAGTGGGACGAGCCTCCCGCGATGGGTTTTCGCCGCGTCCTTCCTCCGGCCCCGCGCCCCGACGACACCTCTTACCTCTTCTGGGTCGGCAACGTGTTCGCGTCGTTCGAGGGGCTCCGGACATCGATATCCGCCGGACTTTACCTGACCAGGCTGGGCATGCCGTTCTGGGGACATGACATCGGAGGTTATCTCGTCAACGGCGAGCAGGCGCTCATGAGCGCCGAGCTCTTCATCCGTTGGACAGAGTATGCCGCCCTGACGCCGATGATGCGGCTGCATGGCCGGTATATCCCGAACGATCCGTGGCTATACGCGGAGCCTATCGCCGCGCAGACGTTCCGCGATTATTCGCTCCTTCACAAGAACCTGCGGCCGTATTTCATTTCCGAGCTGGCGCGAGTCGCGAAGGATCCGGGCCGGAGCGGAATCATGACATCGCTGGATACTTCCCCTTCCTACATGCTGGGAGCATCCCTTCTCGTTTCTCCCGTCGTTCATGCCCGGCGAAACACAAGGGCCGTAACATTGCCCCGGGGAACATGGTGGGATTTCTGGACGGATCACAAGTTCGAAGGACCGGTCGAGCTGCCGGAACATCCCGCTCCGCTGGAGATCATTCCGTTCTTCGTTCGCGGAGGATCGGTCATCCCGATGGAACTGGACGGCTCGTATTCCCCCATGACTGTTCCGACTGATTCTCCACGCTGGGCGCTACGGTTCTATCCGGAGAACGGATCCGCGTCTGCCGTCATTTTCACTCCCCGGCGTATGGATGTGCACATGAAACGCATGGGAGAAAATCGGAGCCGCATCACGATTATGGGCGTGGATCGCGCGATGAGCCTTATCATCCCCGACATCGACACGCCGCCGACAAAGGTAATGCGAAACGGAAGCTTGCTCCCGCAAACAACGACCCGGCAGGAGTTATCCGGTGTGAAGTCAGGATGGTTTCATGACGCTCTCCTGAGGCGAGTGATCATCCCCGTGAAGCCGGGCCCGACCATCACGATTACAATTGATTATGCGTCCCTCTCTTGACCTGAAGCCAAACGCGATGTTTCATTCCTCATGATGAAGCCTAACGAAACATCCGTCCGGATCGCGCTCGTTCAGACCGCGTCCGAACACGTGCCAGGCCTCAACCTGGAAAAAGCCGTCGGGCGGTGCCGCGAGGCCGCCGACCGGGGCGCCCGGATCGTCTGCCTGCAGGAGCTTTTCCGATCCGACTATTTCTGCATCGAGGAGAATCACGCGTCGTTCGCTCTGGCGGAGTCAATTCCGGGCCCCAGCACGGAGGCTCTCTCCGCGATCGCCAGGGAGAAGAAGATCGTCATCATTGCGAGTCTTTTCGAGCAGCGCGCTCCGGGCCTGTATCACAACACTGCGGCCGTCATCGACGCAGACGGATCCCTGCTCGGGCTGTATCGCAAGATGCACATTCCGGACGATCCCGGTTTCTACGAGAAATTCTATTTTACGCCGGGCGATCTCGGATTCCGGACTTTCGAGACGCATCATGGAAAAATCGGCGTCCTCGTCTGCTGGGACCAGTGGTATCCGGAAGCCGCGCGCCTGACGGCGCTGTCCGGCGCGAACATTCTCTTCTATCCGACCGCGATCGGATGGGCGCGCGATGAGAAGCCGGATGTAAAAAAGGCCCAGCACGACGCGTGGGAGACGGTCCAACGCGGGCATGCCATCTGCAACGGTGTCTTCGTCGCCGCGGCGAACCGGATCGGAACCGAAGGGCACCTGAATTTCTGGGGAGCGTCTTTCGTGTCGGATCCCTTCGGCAGACTGCTGGCACGCGCGACGCACGACCGCGAGGAGATCCTCCTCGTCGACTGCGACCTGTCGATCGTGGGAGACACGCGGAGGCACTGGCCCTTTCTGCGGGATCGTCGCATCGACGCGTACGAAGACATCCTGAAAAGATTCCGCGACTGAGCACTCGACGCGCGCGCGTCCCGCGACTGGCCGCCGAATGGGAACCCCACGAGGCGACATGGATCGGGTGGCCGCATAACCGCACCGACTGGCCCGGCAAGTTCGCCGCCATTCCCTGGGTCTACGGGGAAATCGTCCGGCACCTGGCACCCGGCGAAATCGTCAGGATCATCGTCTCATCCGCGGTGCACGAGGATTCGGCGCGGCGGATTCTCCGCCGGAACGGCGTTCCTCCGGCGAGAGTGGAATTTTACCGATGGCCGACGAACCGCGGCTGGACTCGCGACTTCATGCCGGCGTTTGTCTCACGGGGAAACAAGATCTCCGCCGTTCACTTCCGGTTCAACGCCTGGGCGAAATACCCGGACTGGCCGCTGGATGCGGCGATTCCTCCCCGCGTCGCGCGAGCTTTCCGCCTTCCCCTGGTTCCCGCTCGTATCGGAAAAAGGCCGATCGTCCTGGAAGGCGGCGCGATCGACGCCAACGGCGAAGGCACGCTCCTGACAACGGAGGAGTGTCTTCTCGACACGAAAGTCCAGGTTCGCAATCCGGGCCTGACGCGCGCGGACATGGAGCAGATCTTTCTCCGACACCTGGGAATCCGGCAGGTCATCTGGCTCGGCAGAGGCATCGCGGGCGACGACACGCACGGGCACGTGGACGACCTTTGCCGCTTTGTCTCAAGCGACACCGTGGTCTTGTGCGAGGAGAAGAACGCCCGTGACGAAAATCATGAAGTGCTCCTCGAAAACCGGAAACGGCTCCGTAACATCCGGCTCGCCAACGGAAAATCGCTGAAGGTGATATCCCTTCCCATGCCTGCTCCTCTCGTCTTCGAAGGCCGGAGGCTCCCCGCCAGCTATGCCAACTTCTACATTGGAAATGGCGTCGTGCTGGTCCCGACCTTCAACGATCCGGCGGACCGCATCGCGCTCGGCATCCTGACCAGGCTCTTCCCCACGCGACGCGTCACGGGAATCCACGCGGTCGATCTCGTCTGGGGCCTGGGCACGCTGCACTGCCTGACGCACGAGCACCTTTCTTCACCCGAGCTGAGAAACCACTCCCCCAGAAGTTCCCCATCCGATGGCGGGAATTTTAACAGGATGGGCAGGATATGAGAGGAATGAAAACCACTTCCCGATTTTGAACTAATCGCCTTCAATTCCACCCTGAATCGATCCTGCCTATCCTGTTCATCCTGTTAATATTGTTTTGATGGGGAAGTTCCGTCCCTCCCCTTTTGCATTTTGCCTTTTGCTTTTTGCCTAGTAGATTGTCTCCATGTACATCGTCACCGGCGGAGCGGGATTCATCGGGAGCGCCTTCATCGCGCATCTGAACAGCATGGGGATCGACGATATCCTCGTCGTCGATTCGCTGGGAACGTCCGAGAAATGGAAGAATCTCGTCAACAGGCGCTACATGGATTACATCCAGAAGAGCGACTTTATCGAGATCATCGCCCGCGATCGCGTTCCGGAGCCCGTGACCGCGCTTATCCACATGGGCGCCTGTTCGTCCACGACCGAGCGGAACGTGGACTACCTGATGAAGAACAACACGCGCTACACGCAGACCCTCGCCAAGTGGGCGCTCGAACACGGCGTCCGGTTCGTGTATGCGTCGAGCGCCGCGACGTACGGCGATGGATCGGCGGGATATGCTGATGACGACGAGACGACAAGGCGCCTGAAGCCTTTGAACGCCTACGGATTTTCCAAGCAGGTCTTCGATCTCTGGTCCCTGAAGGCGGGGCTCGATTCGAAGATGGCCGGCTTGAAATTCTTCAACGTGTACGGCCCGAACGAGTATCACAAGGGCGACATGTCGAGCGTCATCTACAAGGCGTACAACCAGATTCGCGAGACCGGACGAGTCCGGCTCTTCAAGTCCTACCGAAAGGAATTCGCGGACGGCGAGCAGGTGCGCGACTTCATCTACGTGAAGGATTGCATCGACGTGATCTGGTGGTTCGTCCAGAACGGGAACGTCAACGGGATCTTCAACCTCGGCACGGGCAGGGCTCGAACATGGAAGGATCTCGTGAACGCCGTCTTCCGCGCCATGGAAAAGACTCCGGTGATCGACTACATCGACATGCCTCTCTCGATCCGGGATCGTTATCAGTATCATACGGAAGCGGTCATGACACGTCTCCGGGAAGCCGGATACGAATCGCCCTTCCGTTCGCTCGAGGACGGCGTGACTGACTACGTGAGGAATCACCTGGCCGGCATCGATCCGTACCTGTAACAAACTTACTCCATGTCCGCTCCCATCATTATCGTCGGCGGAGGCATCGTCGGCCTGGCCACCGCTCGGGAACTTCTCCTGCGAAATCCGGGCGCGGATGTGCTTCTATTGGAAAAAGAGGCGCACCTCGCCACGCATCAGACCGGGCACAACAGCGGCGTGATTCATTCCGGCGTTTATTATGCTCCGGGATCAGCCAAGGCTCTGGGTTGCCGCGAAGGCGTAGCCCTGATGAACGAGTTCTGCGATCGTCACGACATCCCGAGGCGTGCCGTCGGCAAGGTGATCGTCGCGACACTTCCTGGAGAACTTCCCGGGCTGGAAAAGCTCCACCGGCAGGGCGTCGCGAACGGACTTTCAGATCTCCGTATGCTCGATCGGGATGCTCTCCGCGAAGTAGAGCCCGCCGTGACGGGTCTGGCCGCGCTGCACATCCCCGGCGTCGCGATCGTGGACTACACGCGGGTCTGCGAAAAACTGCGGAAGGAAATCGATGAAGCCGGAGGCATCATTCGCACCCACAGTCACGTCTACAAGGTCATTTGCTACCCATCTGAAATCATTGCCGTGACAGATACCGATGAATACCGCGGCACATTTCTCATCAACTGCGGAGGGCTCCAATGCGACCGCGTCGCCCGGGCCTCCGGCATCGAGCCGCCGGTTCGCCTCATTCCGTTCCGCGGCGAGTATTACACGCTCCGCAAGGAAGTCGCCGATACCGTGCGGGGCCTCGTGTATCCGGTACCCGATCCTCGCTATCCCTTTCTCGGAGTTCACCTCACGCCGACGCTGACCGGCGACGTGACGGCGGGCCCCAACGCCGTCCTGGCGCTGGCGCGCGAGGGCTATCGCTGGACCGACATCTCTCTGCGCGACATCAGGGAAATGACAATGTACTCCGGATTCTGGCGGATGGCGGCGCAGCATTGGCGAACGGGCGTGTACGAGGTATCCCGTTCGCTCTCCCGGAAATCCTACGCCGATTGCGTCCGCAGGTTTCTTTCCGACCTCTCGGTCGACGATCTCGGTCCCGGAGGATCAGGCGTACGGGCCCAGGCGGTCGATGCGTCAGGACAACTGATCCACGATTTTCTGCACGTTCGGCAGGAACGCGCCGTGCATATCCTGAACGCTCCTTCTCCGGCCGCGACCGCGTCGCTCTCGATCGCGAAGAGGATCGTGGATCTTATCGAGCCAGGTTCAATTTGACTCCGGCCCGGCCGTACGCTCCCGAGCCATCTCCTGCACCGCCCTCAGATCCAGCTTGCCCGTGCCCAGCACCGGAATCCTCTCCACTCGGAAGTACGATTCCCTGCGTGGAATCCAGAGATTAGGGAGCCCCGCGTCGCGCAGGGATTTTGTCAGGGCATCCACATCCAGCGACACCGCGTGAAGAACCACGAGTCGCTCGCCCTTCTCCTCATCCGGCACGCCGGTCACGGCCATGGGAACACCGCTCTCGGCGATCGAGGAATCACCGGCCTGCTTCGCGAGAGCCGCCAGGAGCGCCTCCTCCACGCGTCCGTGCGGCACCATCTCACCCGCGATCTTCGAAAAACGCGACAGCCTGCCCGTGATCCGGACATATCCGTCGCGGTCCATCGCTCCGATGTCCCCCGTCACGTACCACCCGTCGCGGATCACCTGCGCGGTCCTGTCGGGATCTCCGAGGTAACCCTTCATCACATTCGGTCCCTTCACCTGGAGCATGCCTTCCTCGCCGGTCTTCAGGAGCATTCCGGAATCGGGATCGACGACGCGGATCGTGACGCCCGGCAGGGGATGACCGATCGAACCTTCCTTGTTGTGCCGGGGAATATTGACCGAGACAACAGGCGCGCATTCCGTCGCACCGTATCCCTCCAGCAGAGGTGACCCGAACTTGACGCGCCAGGCGCGTCCCAGGTCGAGCGGAAGCTTTTCCGCTCCGACAAGCGTCAGGCGCAGCGCATGGAAATGCTCCTCGGGAATTTTTCGCAGATACGCGGACGCGAACGTCGGCGTCGCGACAAGGAGCGTGGCACCCATCTCGCCGCTCAACTTCCCGAGGCCTTTCGGATCGAGCGGATTCGGATGATAGGCCGCGCCGAAACCGGCGACAAAAGGAAACCAGAGCGTCGCGGTGAAGCCGAAGGAATGGAAGAACGGCAGAGCTCCGAGAATGCGGTCCGTCGGGCGGATATCGAAGACCTGGGCAAGCCCCTCGATATTCGCGCGGATATTCGAATGCGTCAGCTCTACGCCTTTCGGCAGACCCGTGGATCCCGAGGAAAATATGATCGTAGCCGTGGAATCGGGATTCGGCTCGCGGGGAAGAACATATCGCCGGAGGAGCGGCAGAGGCATCGGCAGCATGAACATTTCGGTGAGGAATATTTTCCACTTCGGAATGGACGGAAGGAGATCCTCGACGAAGGCTTCCTCCGCATCACCGAAGGAAACCTTCACCTTCTCGCGAAACTTTCGGGATGTGATGACCTTTTTAATCCCGCATCGCTCGATCGCGGAGGAAATCGCCTCCTGCGACGACGTGAAGTTCAGGTTCACGGGAACCTTGCCCGCGATCGTCGCCGCGATATTGACGATCGCTCCGGCGGCCGAGGGCGGAAGCACAACACCGATACACGCCTCTTCGCCGGCCCATCGATCCGCCAGCAGTTTCGAAACGGCGAGGAACCGGCCGTAGGGAAGCTTCACTCCCGTCGA
Source organism: uncultured bacterium (assembly GCA_964499705.1). Classification (GTDB taxonomy): domain Bacteria; phylum UBA8481; class UBA8481; order UBA8481; family UBA8481; genus JBBTKW01. The sequence goes on from CAZCME010000008.1 coordinate 85,140, forward strand.
ATCGGCGACGGCGATCCGGAACCAGCGGCGGCGGGCGGCGCGGACAAATCCCCGCGCCAGCGTTCCCTTTTCCTCCAGGCTCTCGGCCATCACCTCCGAGCCCATCTCCGCGACCGCGTGGCGGACTTCCTCCACGGTCGAATCGGGCGGCATCGGTTTCCCGAAGGAGACGGTGACGGGGTATGGAATCTGCCTCGGCCACTTCGTGATGATCCGTCCACCCTCGAACGAGAAGATCGACCCCCAGACCCCTCCGAGGTGAACGGGAATGATCGGCGCGTTCGCCTCGCGCGCAACCGCTTCGAATCCGCGCCGAAACGCCAGCAGATTGCCGGTGCGGGTGATCTCCCCTTCCGCGAAAATGCAGACGATGTGCCCGGCCTTCAATTCCCCGGCGGCCTGCGCCAACGCAATCCTGGTCGACGAGCGAAGGCCCGGCGAGATCGGAATCGCCTTCATCAGGCGGCAGACCCAGTGGAAGGCGGGATTATCGTAATAACCGCGCAGCATGAGAAAGCGGATGAACCTCTGGACGCAGGCGCCGATGAGGAGCGAATCCGCGAAGGAGACGTGATTCGCCACGAGGAGAGCCGGACCGCGCTCGGGAATGTTGTCGCGCCCGCGGATGCGGACATCGTAAATCGTGTGAGTGAGGAGCCACATGAGGAAGCGTACGAAGAATTCCTTCAACCAGAGCGAGAGCCCGATGCCGACGATGAGGCTGAAGACGCCCATCACGACAAGAATCCCGGAGGGCGAGACGCCGAGCGCCCGAAAACCGGGGAGGACACCGGAGGCGGCGAGCACGCCGACGAAGGTGAGAAAGCCGGAGGCCGCCAGGACCGCGCCGCGTTCCTTCGCGGGAGCGCGAACCTGGATGATGGACTGGAGCGGAACGGCGAAACAGCCGGATCCGCACCCGAGCAGAAGGACTCCGACCATGACATGCGCTTCCGTCCGGCCGAAAAGTCCGAGGTCAAGGAGCATGAATGAGATGCCGAGCGCGCCCAGGGGAACGAGTCCGATCTCCACCTTGGGACCGGACCATCGCGCCGCGAGAAGGGAACCGGCGCCGATGCCGACAGCCAGGATGGTAAGCAGAATACCCGACCAGAGCTCGATTTCCGTGAGCGGGAGATCGGCATACAACGTAAATTTCGCGAGCAGAAGAAGCGTGAGCTTGATCATCTGGCCGAGAAACCAGAAGTACATGAGGCCGATCATGGGCGCACCGAGCCCCGCGTACGGCAGATGCTTCCGGATCGTGCGGAAGACATCGCCGAAGGGATTGAACCAGTCGACCTTGTTGTCCGGCGCGGCCGGTGGCGACTTCCAAACACCGGTGGAGCACAACCACCCAAGGGACGCCGTACCAAGGCAAAAGAGCGATGCTCCTGAAGGCGATCCATTAAAGAGTCTCAGGAGAAACGATCCGGACGCAGTTCCCAGGACGATGGCGACCAGCGTGACGGCCTGGAGCACGCCATTCGCGCGCGTGATCCGGTCGACGGGAACCGATTCCGGAAGGAGCCCGTATTTCGCGGGCGAGTAGAATGCGGACTGCGCGCCTGTCCAGAAGAGCGCGGCCAGGACCAGCGGAACGGAATCCACGTAAAAGGCATAAGCCGCGATCGACATCGCGAGGAGTTCATAGCCGTGCATCACGATGAAGACGGAGCGCTTCGAATAACGATCCGCGAGGGCGCCTGCCCACGCCGAGAAGAGCAGGAACGGCACGACGAAGACGCCGGCTGTCATCGCGAGGATCGCTGATGATGATTCCTCCGAAGCGCTCCTCAGGACAACGAGCGCGACGATCGTCTGGAACGCGCTGTCATTGAAGGCGTTGAAGAAACAGGCCGCGAGATAGGAGACGAAGGAGGCCGATCGCAGGGGCGAAGGGCCCGATGAATTCAATCGACTACTTGCCCAGGACGTACTGGAATATCAGAGGCGCGACGATCGACGCGTCCGACTCGATGATGAAGCGCGGGGTGTCGATATCGAGCTTGCCCCAGGTGATCTTCTCGTTCGGCACCGCGCCGCTGTAGGATCCGAAGGACGTCGTCGAGTCGGAGATCTGGCAGAAGTAATCCCAGTACGGGCATTTCTCCTGGAGATCCTGGTGGATGAGCGGAACGACGCAGATCGGGAAATCGCCCGCGATGCCGCCGGCGATCTGGAAAAATCCGACCGTGTTCTTCTTCGTCATTTTCTTGTACCACCCGATCAGGTTCGCCATCTGCTCCAGTCCCGACCGGACGACGCGATCGGTGGAAAGGTCGCCTCTGACGACATGCGAGACGATGATATTCCCGAGCGTGGAGTCCTCCCAGCCGGGCGTGTAGATCGGGAGATTTTTTTCCGCCGCGGCGATGAGCCAGGAATTCTTCGGATCGATCTGGTAATGCTTCTTCAGGACGCCGCTCCTCAGGAGTTCGTACTTGTATTCATACGGAAAGTAGCTCTTCCCCGCGCGGTCGGCGGCCTGCCAGAGCTTCAGGATGTGTTTCTCGATCCGGCGGATCGCCTGGTCCTCGGGAATGCAGGTATCGGTGACCCGGTTCATCCCCTTGTCGCGGAGCGCGGCTTCTTCCTTCGCGGACAGGTTCCTGTAATGGGGAACGCGGATATAGAAATCATGGGCGACGAGATTGAAGACATCCTCCTCGAGATTGGCGCCGGTGCAGCAGATGGCGTGCACCTTGTTCTTCCGGATCATCTCCGCGAGCGAGATCCCCAGCTCCGCCGTGCTCATGGCGCCTCCCAGCGTCATGAACATCTTCCCGCCCTTCTTAAGATGGGCGATGTAGGCTTCCGCGGCGTCCACGATCACGGCGGCATTGAAGTGCCTGTAATTTTTCCTGATGAATTGCTTGACGGTCATTCCTGGATCAACCTCCCGGTGCACGGCATTTTTCGATTGTTAATGCGTTCGTGCGACAATACACTTCCCGAAGAAAAAATCAATTTTTTCAATGCGGAGGAATGGCATGGCGTCTCGCGCGGGATCTTCAGGAATCACGGCTCTTCTGGCGGCCGCAATCGTCGTCGCGGGATGTTATCCGCTGGAACTTTCCGTCTCATCCGGAGGCGAGATCGCGATCGCCCGGGCGGAAGGCATCGTCGTCTACAACCCGAAGACCGGCGAAGGGACGATGATCCCGCGCGGACACCAGGCCGACGCGCCCGCCTTCGCCGTCATCTCACCGGACGGCTCGAAAGTGCTGCATTCCTGCCTGGAGATCGACGAGAAGGGCAACACCGGCAGCCAGTCGCGGATCATCCTGAGCCTCGTGAAGCCCTCGGGCGAAGCGGAAAGCTCCGGCGAGACGGGCGAGATGGCCGTCGTGGAGAACGGCTGTTTCCTGCAATGGGCTCCGGATGCGAAGGTCTTCTCCTACGGATACGTGAGCGGACAGACGTACGACGGGATCGAGGAGAACCTGCCGGAGATCAAGATCATGAATCCGGCGGACAAGAGCGAGCGGCTCGTCAGCCGCAACACATCGCTCATGCACCGCTGGACGCCGGACGGGAAGGGAATCGTCTTCCTGAAGACGGAAGCGAAGGACACCGACGGCCGGCTCGGCTCAATCGTGCTCTTCAACACCGCGAACGGCAAGACGAGGAAGATCGCGCGCATCCTGGACGCGGAATGGTTCGACCTCTCGCCGGACGGCAAGGAGATCATCCTGGCGGCCGCCGCGATGGCGGAACCGGGCAAGACGCCCGTGAAGGAAGAGTATGCCGACAAGGCGCTGTACCTGGTCACCGTCGCCGACGGAACTTTCAAGCGGCTCGACGGCAACGCGAATTTCGCCCGCTACTCGCCCGACGGAAACCACATCGCGCTCCTCGCCGAGAACGCCATCTGGGTCACCGGACGCGACGGCGTGAAACCGGAGAAGCCCCTGATGCGCGCCGTGATGGAATTCGACAACGCCAAGTTCCATCCTACCTGGATTTCCAGCACCGAGGTGCTGTCCATCGTGAAGCGGGCTGTCTTCGGCGCCGTCGCCCATTCGTGCGAGCTCCAGGCCGGCAACGTCGAGACCGGCGAAGTGCGATCGCTCCAGGACGGCATCGAGGAATGCGTGAGGAAGGCGAAGACGAAGTAGCGGGAGCAAAACGCGCGGACAATCGGATCGACGGATCCGTTCCGCATCTTGGAAAGAGCGCGGCGCGCGAGCTGACGAATCGACGGATCGCCCCCATCCCGGACTACGAAATGGTTTCCTGTGTCACAGAACTGCGCTATTCTTGGCGCATGCGCCTCTTCGGAACCTTCTTCGCCGTCTATGTCTTCATCTTCATTTATGAGTTCGTCTTCCACGGAGTGCTCATCAAGCCGTGGTATGAGGAGACGATGCATCTCTGGCGCGCGGAGGAGGACTGCGTCATGCCCGCGCTCATGGGCGGACAGATTCTTTTCGCCGCGGCGCTCACCGGCGTCTACGCGCTCGGATTCAAAGGCTCATCCTTGAAGGACGGGCTCCGGTACGGTGGCATGCTCATGGCGATCTTCGTTCCCCAGCACATCATGATGCACGGCGTCGCGCCCTACCCTCTCAAGATGACGCTGGGGTGGATCGCCGGCAACGGGCTTGAGATGATCCTTGTCGGAGCGATCCTGGGCGCGCTCTGGAAGCCGAAGCCCGCGCCCTGAGACCGCGAGCCGCGCGGGATGCTTTCCCCAGCCGACGCGGACCACGAAATTTCCTATCCGTGTTATTTCCGAAAGCACCGATCCTCGTGATCGTTCACGATGCCGACCGCCTGAAGGTGAGCATAGATCACGGTGGTGCCGACGAATCGAAAACCTCGCTTCTTGAGGTCCTTCGAGATGGCATCGGATAGCGGCGAAGCGGAGGGTATATCCCGCATGGACCGGATTTTATTCACGATCGGCTCCTCGCCCGCGAAGCTTCGCAGGTAGCGGTCGAACGTTCCAAATTCGTTTCGCACATCGAGAAACGGTCGCGCGTTGCCGATCGCAGAGCGGATTTTCAGCTCGTTGCGGATGACTCCGGGATCGTTCATCATGCGCCTGAAGTGAAATTCATCGAAGCGGGCCACCTTGTTGAAATCGAAATTCGCGAAGTGCTTGCGGTAAGCGGAACGTTTTTTCAGGACCGTGAGCCAAGATAGTCCAGCCTGCGCCGCCTCCAGCACGAGAAATTCGAAGTGAACGCGGTCGTTTCTGACGCGCCGTCCCCATTCCCGGTCGTGATATCGGGTCAGGAGAGGATGAGCTTCGGCCCATGCGCAGCGCGCGGCGACCGGTATCTCGGCGGAGCCATTTTTCATGGAGCTATTTTTCATATAGCTCCGCCATTATGGACAAAGCGAGATTCTTTGAAAACCGTTCTTTTTTATTCGAGCGTTCTTCGCATCATCGACAAAACCATAGTCAAGAACCTGAAGACCAGGCTCTCCATAAGCTCGTTGACATTCATTAATTGAAGCGCTATTAATATATTCAATCATGGCTTCAATTAAATCAACCAAGTCGAAATCATCCGCGCCGGCGCGCGGCCGGCCACATCTCCGACCGGCGGAAAGGGCGCTCCGGCGCCGACACTTCCTGGAAGCGGCCGCGGACTGCTTCGCCCGGAAGGGGCTCGAGGAAACCACGATGGAGGAGATCGCCAGGCAGGCGGGATATTCCAGCGGCAGTCTCTACATCTACTTCAAGGACAAGCGCGAGCTCTGCCGTGCAGTCTTCGAGGAGCGCATCGCGGCCCTGATGGCCCGGGTCGCGTCGTGCCGGAATCCGAAGGATCCGGCGAGCGCGGTGCGAAGGGTCGTGCAGGTCGTCTTCGAGCACTGGGAAGCCAAGCGCGACCACTGCCGGCAATGCCACACAGCCATGCCGGACCGCGCCTCCTTCGAGTGGAATATCCGCGAGCAGTTCGGGCAGAAGGTCTATGAACATTACCTGAAATATCTTCAGATGGTGGAGACCATCTGCCGGGACGGTGTCCGGAGAAAGATCTTTTCGGGCGAACCGAGACTGCTGGCGCACTTCCTCGTCGGCATGATGAACTCCACAGTCTTCCATTGGATGCGCGGCAAAATGAAAGGTTCTCTCACGGCGCACGCCGACGAGGTCGTGCTTTTCTTCATGCAGGGCGCGGCCGAAAAGCGGACTGCGGAGAGACGAAACCCATGACCCGGATCATGAAGAATGCGGAGTCCGGAAATCGCTTTTTTCGGGGGGGAAGTTTCATGCACAAAGTGAGTTTCATGCGCGGGGCAAGTTTTATGCGCAGGGCGAGCTCCATGAGGACGCTTGGAGGCGTCGCCCTGATGATCATCGTCTTTTCAGGGATCGGCTCGTTCGCGGAATCCTCATCCTACGTCGTGCGCCCCGGCGACACGCTTTGGAACATCGCGGCGCGCGAGATGGGCGACGGCCGGAGATGGTTGGACATCGCCCAGGCGAATCAGCTTCAGGAGCCGTACAAGATCGAAATCGGGCAGGTGCTTGCCATCCCGGATTCTGCTTCTCGCACCACCCCGGGTTCCGCTCCTCGCACCACCCCGGATTCCGCTCCTCGCACCACAACGCCCCCATCACCGATTCCGCCGATCCCATCGATGCCGGCACGGCCACCGATGCCGAAACCTTCCGCATCGACGGAGGTTTCTCCAGCGTCCGAAGCATCCTTATCCTTTTCCGCCGCCGACTCATCAACCGTATCGGATACGGCCGCGCTCGCCTTGCCCACGCTTCCGCGCACCATCGTCGCCTTGCCGTCTTTCCAGACCGACGCCACCATCGTCAGTCCCTCCTCGGTTTCCTCCGATGCCCTCACGCAACCGCTTCTTCTGGAAGACGCCGTCTCGCTCGGCTTGAAGCGGGCTCCGGAAATCGCGGGAGCCGTGGCGGCGGTCCGAAGGGCCAGGGCGGATCATGGAGTCGCATGGTCCGGAGCGCTCCCGCAGGTCTCTGCCACGGGCGACGCGCGCCGGACGGAGACATTCAAGTCCACGTCGACGCTGGGAGTCGACGAATATTCCGCGGGCGGCGGCGTCACGATCACGCAGGCTCTCTTCAGCTTCGGCCGCCTCTCCAGCGCTCTCAAATCGGCATCGGCCCAGGAAGCCGCCTCCCTCGCTTCTCTCGCGGCGGCGAAAAGTCGGGTGCGTTTCCGCGTGGAGACCGCCTTTCTCTCGCTTCTGCTCCAGAAGATCCGCGAGGAAGTCGCGCGCGACGCGGTGGAAGCCGCCGCCGAGCTCGAGCGCCGGGCGCGTGTCCGCGAATCCGCGGGCGCCGGAACGCTCTTCGACATCTCCCGCGCGCTCGCGGAACGCGCGTCCCGCGAGGCGCGCCACGCCGCCGCGGCCGCCGGCATCGAGACATCGCGCGAGGAGCTGGCCGTCGCCATGGGTTTTGCTCCGGGTACATCTCTCGACATCGACGGAGATCTCTTCGCGGCGCCGCTTCCTGTTCCCGCCGCGGAGGCCGTCCGGATCGGCATGACGGAACGGCCCGATCTCGCGGCGCTCTCGTATTCCGTGAAGTCGGGCGAAGCGCTGATCGACTATGAACGCGCGCAGGGCAATCCGTCGCTCGGAGCGACCGCATCCTTCAGCTACACCCGCCACGATTACATAACGGCCTCCCCTTTCTTCAAGGGCCAGGACGCCTCCTCGGGCTTCATCGGCATCGGTGTCACCATTCCGCTCTTTGACGGCTTTCGCGTCCGCGAGCGCGTCCGTTCGCAGACGGCATCGGTCGACGAGCTGAAATCGCGACAGGATCGGGCGCGGCTCGACGCGGAACGCGAAATCCGCGCGGTCTACTTCGACCTGGGCGCGGCTCAGAAGGCGATCGCGGCCCGACGCGCGGGCGTGAGCGCCGCCCGCGAAGCTCTTCGAATGGCGCAGGTCTCGTTCGAAGCCGGGCGCGCCACGGCGCTCGATGTCATCCAGGCCTCCGCCGCGCTCGCGGAGGCCGCGGGCGCGGAGGCGGAATCGGCTTATTCCTTTCGCTTCGGCCTCGCACGGCTCATCGCTGCAACTGGCACGGACGCTGTCATGGAGAAGATGCTATGAAGAAAAACCGGATCGCTTCGACCATCGTAATCGGAGTGATAACCCTGATGTCGGCCTGCGGCAAGCCTGCTCCCGCGCCGGAAACACCTCCCGTATCCGTGGTTTCGATGACCGTGCATCCCACCGTACTCGTCATCGCCTACAAGGGTTCCGCCACGTTGGAGGCCGCCGACAAGGCGGATGTTTCCGCGGAGATCACGGGCCGCGTCCGCGACCTGCTCGCGGATGAGGGCGACGAGGTTCGCGCGGGTGCGCTCCTGGCGCGGCTCGATCCATCCGTTCTCGCGTCCTCCGCGTCGGAAGCTTCCGCCCGACTGGCCGACGCGCAGATCGCGCTCGACGATGCCCGGCAGGACCGGGAGCGCATCGCGCGGCTTCGACGCGAGGGTGTCGCATCGCAGGAGGAAATGGACAAGGGCGCGATGCGCGTCAAGCGCGCGGAGGAGGGCGTCGCCGCGATTCGAGGATCCTCCAGCGCCGCGACCGCTCAGCTCGCCCGGGCCTCGATCGTGTCGCCCATTCCTGGCGTCGTGACGCGCCGATGGGTCGAGATCGGCGAAACCGCGTCCACCGGCAAGATGCTTTTTCGGATCGAGGATCTCACGTCTCTGAAAGCCGTCCTGAACGTTCCCGAGCGCGAGGTCGGTACGATCGCGGCGGGCGACCGCGTCGAGATCACGGTCGACGGAGGAACCATCACGGGACAGGTCACGTACGTATCCCCTTCCGCGGATCCGGTCGCGAGAACTGTCAAGATCGAAGCGCTCATTCCCAACGACACGGGCCGGGTCCGGTCCGGCGTCTTCGTCGAAGTCTCCGTCATCCGCGCCGTGCTCCCCAACATCATCGCCATTCCCAAGACGGCGCTTGTGTATCGTTCCAGCGGAGCGGCGGCCCTTTACGTCATCGAGAACGACGTGGTGAAGCGTCGCGAGGTGCAGCTCGGCGCTTCAACGGAAACGCTCGTGGAGATCCGGGAGGGACTTCGATCCGGTGAGACGATCGTGCCCGCCGACGTCTCGACGCTCTCTGACGGCGTGAAGGTCAGCGCGAAAACTTCGGCGAGCGGCGAGTCCTCGCCGTCGCCGGCCTCACTGCCCCATGAGTTGCCGGCCAGGGCCCCGTCCGACACTCCCTGAATGGCTCTCTACGATACCTGCATCAGGCGGCCCGTCTTCGCGACGATGCTCACCGTTGCGCTCGTCGTTCTCGGGCTCTTCTCCTTCCTCGACCTCGGCCTCGATCTCTTCCCCAAGATCGATCTTCCGACGATCACGATCAACACGTCCTTCCCCGGCGCGGCGCCGGAAGAAGTCGAAGCGCAGATCACGAAGCCGATCGAGGAAGCGGTCAACACGATCTCCAACATCGACGAGCTCCGCTCCACCAGCTTCGAGGGATTTTCCCAGGTCATCGTCGTCTTCAAGCTCGACAAGAACGCCGACATCGCCTCGCAGGAAGTGCGCGACCGCATCGCGAGAGTTCAGGGACTCATGCCCGAGGGCGTGCAACCGCCCGTCGTCCAGAAATTCGATCCTGACGCAGCGCCCGTCGTTTCGATCGCGGTCGCTGGAGATCTGCCGCTGCGGACGATCACGGAGCTCGCCCGGAAGCGGGTGAAGGAGCCGCTCGAATCCGTCAACGGCGTAGGCGCGGTAGAGATCACGGGCGGCCGCGAGCGCGAAATCCGGCTTGTCCTCGACGCCGACCGGCTCGCCGCGTTCAACGTCCCCGTCCAGGATGTGGTGTCGGCGTTGCGGCGGGAGAACGTCGAAATTCCGGGCGGCAAGGTGGAACAGCGCGATCGCCAGCTCGTCCTGCGCACCGTCGGCCGGATCGTCAAGCCCGAGGAATTCGGAGGGATCGTCGTGGCGCGACGCGGCGAAGGCGCGACTCAATCCGAAATCCGGGTGAGCGACATCGGGCGTGTGGAGGATTCCGAGGAGGAAGCCCGGAGCGCGGCTCGGTACGACGGAAGAACGTCCGTCATGGTAGTCGTGCGGAAGCAGTCGGGACAAAACACGGTGGAAGTGGTCAAGCGCATCCAGGAGCGACTGGAGGAACTCCGCCCGTCTCTTCCTCCGGGCTTGAACGCGGAGATCGTCCGCAACCAGGCCGACTTCATCATCAACTCGATCCACGAAGTGTACATCCATCTCATCCTGGGAGGACTCCTCGCTTCGCTCACGACGTATTTCTTCATGCGCGACTGGAGATCGACGCTCATCGCGGGCGTCGCAATACCGGTCTCCATCATCGCGACATTCACGCTGATGCGCGCGCTCGGCTTCACCCTGAACAACATGACGCTGCTGGGTCTCACCATCGCGGTCGGCATCGTCATCGACGACGCGCTCGTCGTCCTGGAGAACATTTTCCGCCACATCGACGAGGAGCATCAGAAGCCGTTCGACGCGGCGCTGAAGGGCACGCGCGAGATCGCGCTCGCCGTCACGGCGACGACCTTCTCGCTCGTCGTCATCTTCCTCCCCATCGGCTTCATGGGCGGCATCGTCGGCCGGTTCCTCTCCTCCTTCGGTCTGACGGTCGCCTGCGCGATCATGGTCTCGCTCCTCGTCTCCTTCACCCTCACGCCCATGCTCTGCGCACGCATGCTGCGCCGCTCGCCAAAGGGCTCCGCGCACGATTCGCACCTCAACATGGCGATCTCCAACGCCTACATGAAGATGCTCCGGTGGTCGATGGCTCACCGCGTGTGGGTCGTCGTCATCGCTCTTCTCGTCGTCGTTTCGACGATCCCCGCCGGCATGGCCGTCGGCAAGGACTTCTTCCCTCCCGACGACCAGGGCGAGTTCGAGATCGTCGTCTCCGGCCCGGAAGGCTGGTCGCTCGAACGCTCCCTGAAGCTCGTCGACGAGCTCGAAGCGCAAGTGCGCGCCTTCCCCGAGGTGGCGCACATTCTTTCGAGCGTGGGCGAGGGCGACGCGTCATCGCCGTCGGATATGAAGCTCTACGTCAGGATGACGCCCCTGGAGAAGAGAAAGATCACGCAATTCGAAGTGATGGCGATGGCCCGGCAGCTCCTGAAGGCCCATCCGGAGCTGCGCGGCGCGGTGCAGTATGTCGGAGCCATTTCCGGTGGCGGCTTCCGCCAGCAGATCATCAACCTGAACCTGCACGGCCCGGATCTCTCCCGCCTCGCCGAATTCACATCGAAGCTGATCGACGCGATGAAACGGATTCCGGGACTTGTCGACATCGATTCCACGCTTAAGCTCGGCAAGCCGGAACTGCGAGTCCGGATCGACCGGATGCGCGCCGCCGATCTCGGCGTCTCCGTCCGCGACATCGCGGACGCGCTCCGATTTCTCGTCGGCGGAGATCTGAAGGTGACGGAATACCGGGAAGGCGACGAAGTGTACGACGTGAAGATCCGCGCGGAGGAGAAGAATCGGACTCTCGCGTCGGATATCGCCAACATCCGCGTGCCGTCACGATCGGGCGTCGTCGTGCCGCTCTCGTCCTTCGCGACGATCGAGGAAGCGACGGGACCGACACAGATCGACCGGCAGAACCGGCAGCGCCAGGTGACGCTCCTGGCCAACACCGCTCCAGGCGTTACACTGGGCGACGCCGTATCGAAGATCCAGGAGACGGCGCGCGGCATGGAACTTCCCCCCGGGTATTCCTACGAGTTCACCGGCCGCGCCAAGACGATGGCCGAATCGTTCCGCAACTTCGCGCTGGCTTTCGCGCTCTCGTTCATCTTCATGTACATGATTCTCGCCGCGCAATTCGAGTCCTTCATCCATCCGATCACGATCATGCTCGCGCTGCCGCTCTGCATTCCCTTCGCCCTCATCTCCCTGATCGCGGGCGGCATGTCCCTCAATATCTACTCGATCCTCGGCCTGTTCATGCTCTTCGGCGTCGTGAAAAAGAACGGCATCCTCCAGATCGACTACACCAACACGCTCCGAGCCCGCGGCATGGAACGGCACGAGGCGATCCTCGAGGCCAACCGCGCGCGCATCCGGCCGATTCTCATGACGACGATCACGCTCGTGCTGGGAATGGTTCCCCTGGCTCTCGGCCGGGGCTCCGGTTCCGCCTCGCGCGCCACGATGGCGATCGCCATCATCGGAGGACAGACGCTATCGCTTCTGATTTCACTGCTGGTGACTCCGGTGGCGTACTCGTACTTCGACGATTTCACGCAGTGGATGAAACGAAAGCTGGGCTGGCATGCGGAGGTGTAGAGCCCCGGCTTGACACCAGACGACGTTCCCGTCACCCCTCGAAGCGAACGTCCTCGCAGTTCCTGAACCTCGTTCGCATCACGGCCAACGCTTCCGGATTGCTGTCGACGAGAATGAATTTGCGGCCCTGGGCGCGGGCGGCAACGCCCGTCGTGCCGCTGCCGGCGAAGAAATCGAGAACGACGTCGCCGGGATGCGACGACGCGGAGATGATCCGGTTCATGATGCCGAGAGGTTTCTGGGTCGGATATCCGGTCTTCTCCTTGCCGGTCGGCGAGACGATCGTATGCCACCATGTGTCGGTCGGAGTCTTTCCGCGCGCGGCCTTCTCGGGCGTCACGAGTCCCGGAGCCATGTAGGGAATCCGCTCGATGGCCTCGTAGTTGAAGATGTAATTTTCCGGATCGCGCGCGTACCAGAGGATGTTGTCGTGCTTGGCGGGCCATTTGCGCCGCGTGCGCGCTCCGTAGTCGTAGGCCCAGATGATCTCGTTCAGGAACGAGGAGCGCCCGAAGATCTCGTCGAGCAACACCTTGCAGTAATGCACCTCGCGATAATCGATGTGGAAGAAGAGACTGCCGTCCTTCGTGAGGAGGCGTCGCGCCTCCCGCAGTCGCGGCTCGAGAAACGCGCAGAAATCGTTGAACCGGTCGGCATAGGAACTGCGGCTGATCTCCTCCGTGCGGAATATTCTTCCCTTGAATCCCGTTCGATCGCCGGCGTCGTCGCGCACCGTCTTCAGGTTTCTCCTCGACTGGATCTTCCCCGTGTTGAACGGCGGATCGATGTAGATGAGCCTTACCGAGTGATTCGAAAGAGTTTTCAGCACAGACAGGTTTTCGCCAAGAATGACGCGGTTCACACGCCGCTTTTCTTCATCCTTCATTCTTCATGCTTCATCCCTATAATGGGACCATGGTCAGGAACATCGAGCTGGGCCGGCGGGGCGAGGAGGAAGCGGCGCGCTTTCTCGAAGCCAGGGGCTTCCGGATCGAGGCCCGCAATGTCCGGACGCGTTTCGGGGAGATCGATCTCATCGCGCGCGATGTGCGCACTGTCATCTTCGTCGAAGTGAAGACCCGATCCTCGGACGAATCCGGGATGCCGCTGGAAGCCATTCCCGGCCGCAAGGCCGCACGGCTCCGGAGACTGGCGGAAGCCTGGGCCGCCGATCACGATGTGCCGGATTCCATCGATCTCCGGATCGACTGCATCGGCGTCGTCTTCAAGGACGCGGGCGCGATCATCGAGCATGTGGAGGACGCCGTATAGGTGGACCACGTTCTCCGGAAGATGTGTTCCGCTCCATTCCCTTCATCCGCCCGGGCCCGCGCCAGGAAGGCGATCGTCTTCGGGTCGCCCGGATAGCCCGACCCGAGCGGCCCGAATCGCTCCTCGTACGTCTCGTTCAATGTCTCGATCTCCGCATCGCGCCTCGTCTTGGCGATGATCGACGCGGCGGCCGTGATCGGATACGTGCTGTCGGCCTTATGCTCGGCCACGATGACCGGGTTATCCGAGAGCAACCTCCTCAATGAAGAACAGAACTTTTCCGCCGAAGGACCGATGAGATCTATATAGACGCGATGAGGGGCAAGCGTTTCGACGATCCGCGCCATCCGCGAGATTTCGAGACCGTTCAACGTCATCGCGCGGTCCCGCACTGCCGCATCGATATCCGAAGGTGGGATTACTTCCTCATGAATGATGATGCCGGGGAGCGCGCGCAATTCTTCGGCGATCGCGCGGCGACGGGATGGCGACAATTTCTTGGAATCGCGCACACCGATCCGTGTCAATTCTTCCAGGGCGCTCTCATCAAGAAGCACTCCCGCGATCACCATCGGTCCGACGACGGGGCCCCGTCCCGCCTCGTCGATTCCCGCGATCCGCACGGTTGGGGAAAGTGCGGCGGCAATTCCCGGACGACCGGAACAACCCGCGCGCGTCGACCACGTCACGGTCGGAAGATCGCCACAACCTCGACGCGGCGGTTGGCGGCCAGCGCCTCCTTCGTGCCGGACGCATCGCGCGGCACATCCTCGCCGCGCGCGATGACGGTGAAGTGATCGCCGGAAACGCCCAGCATCTCCCGGAGCACCTTCACGACGGCGGCGGCGCGGGCGGCGGAGAGTTCGATCCCATGTCCGCGCTCCTTGTTGTCCGAATGCCCGGCGACCGTGATATGCGCGGACGATTTCAGTTTCTCCTCCGCGATCCTGATCCGCTGAACCTGCTCCGCGGACAGCCCCCTGGCGCCGGGCGCGAAGAGCAGGTCATCGAAGACGACGATCGAAGTCTCGCGGCTGGCCCGCTCGCGCACGAGCTCGTATCGCACGGCTTCAAGCTCCAGCTTCATCCGATCGATCTCCACCTGCAGATTGTCCATATCCTGGCGCGATACTCCGGCCGCGCGCTCCGCTTCCGCCAGCGTCGCGTCGAGCGTCCGCCTTGTGTTGACGAGTTCCACCGCGTTTTCCCGCAGCGTCTCGTTCTCCCGCTCCAGGGCGAGCACCCGCCCTTCCTGCCGGGCGCGCTCCGACTCCACTCCCGCCATGCGCTCCCGCAGGACCGCCTTCTCCGTCTCCGCCAGCTTTCTCTCCGCTTCCAGCTCGCGATAGAATTCCGAGCGGAGCATGTAATGTTCCTGCAACGGCACGCCTGTGCAACCGGTCACGAACGACTGCAGCAGGATGAGAAGAAGGATCACGCGATGGCGTGGATCGGTCTTGACCGCAGCGAGAAGGGATATCAAACTTCGAGGCATGACGATCGAGAGTCTAACTGCTCCCACGGAGGCTATCAACATCATCGTACAGATCGCCCTGGACGAGGATGCCGCGCGACACGACAAGACGACGCAGCTGCTGCCGGAGGAAACGCTCGTGGACGGCGCGATCGTCGCGAGACACAGGTCCGTCGTCTGCGGCATCGACGCCGTCGCAGCGGCCTTCGGTAACTCGGTCCGCATCACGTCGGCGGTGCGCGACGGCGAGATCGTCGCGGCGAAGTCCGACATCGCGGTCTTCTCCGGCTCGGCGCGGGCGATCCTTCCCGCCGAACGCACGATCCTGAATCTTCTCGGCCGACTTTCAGGAATCGCCACGCTCACCCGCAAGCACGTCGACAAGCTCGATCCGAAATCGGACACGCAGATCCTCGATACCCGCAAGACGACGCCGGGATTGCGGCTGCTGGAAAAATACGCGGTGCGCTGCGGCGGAGGCCACAATCACCGGATGACGCTGGCGGAGATGGTCTTCATCAAGGACAACCACATCGCGGCGGCCCGGGACCTGAAGAAACTGATCGGTGGAAGGCAGGCCAAGGATTTTCTCCTCATCGAGGTGGACAGCCTCGATCGGCTCAGGGAAATCCTTCCGTTCAAGCCCAATCGCATCCTGCTGGATAACCTCTCCGACGCCGAGGTCGCGGAAGCGCTGAAGATCGTCGGCAAGAAGAAGCGTCCGGAGATCGAAGTCTCGGGCGGCATCACGCTCGACCGCGTCACCACGCTCTCGAAGCTCGGCGTCGATTTCATTTCCGTCGGAGCGCTCACGCATTCCGCTCCCGCCGCCGATTTTGCGCTGGAGATTCGCCGTTGAGCAATCGGCAGGACGCCGATTCAAGCGGGCATCGGGCGGGTCCGTGGTGGTGGATCCGCCACCTGAAGTCCACCGACTCCACGCAGGACCAGATTTTCCGGATGACGAAGGCCCTCATCCAGCCTCCCGGCGGAACCGTCGTCGTCGCGGACAAGCAGACGAAGGGGCGCGGACGCGAAGGTCGCTCCTGGCTCTCCCCTGTCGGTGGTTTGTACTGCTCCGTCCTGCTTCGGGACGAGGATCTCCTCGCGCGAGCGGGACAGGATCGCGCGCGTGCCGACAGGCTCGCCGCGACGCTGCCCCTCGTCGCAGGCCTGGCGGTGGCGGATGTCGTGGAGTCGTTTGGAGCCAAGGCGGAGATCAAGTGGCCGAACGACGTGATGATCCTGGAACGCAAGCTCGCCGGGATCCTGTGCGAGCGCAAGACCGATGCGAAGGGCGAGACATTCACCGCCGTCGGCATCGGGATGAACCTGGTGAAATCCCCCCTGGAAACCGCCGCCTACCTCGAGGAAATCGTCCCCGCGCTGCAGCGCCCGATCACCAGGGATAACATTCTCCGCCGCTTCCTCGATTCCTTCGCGGCGCGACTCGATCGCTCGGACACGGCGGCGGAAGTGGACAAGCGACTGTACGGCCGAGGGCGAACGGCCAGGCACGAGGAGAAGAAAGTCGTCATCAGGGGCGTTTCACCCCAGGGCGCACTCCTCGTTAATACGGAACAAGGTGTAACCGAGATCATATCCGGCGAGATCATCATCGATTAGAAAGAGGTTTCCATGAGCGTGAAGACGACGATGCAGGAATCGATGGAAGTCGCGGAAGCGGCACGTGAAACGGAATGGACTCACCCGAGTTTCGCGGCGGGAATCTTCGACGGCTCCATCGATCTCGGATTGATCCTCCCCTACCCCGAGCAGAAATCCGAGGATGAAGCGGCGGGCCGCGAGTTCATGGACAAGCTCGCGAAATTTCTGAAGGAAAACGTCGACGGCGAGCAGAACGACATCGACGGAAAGATTCCTCCCGTGGTTCTCGACGGCCTGAAGAAGCTCGGCTGCTTCGGGATGAAGATCCCGAAGGAATACGGAGGCCTCGCTCTATCGCAGGTGAACTACAACCGCGCGATGGCGATGGTCGCGAGCTCCTGCGCCTCGACCGCCGTCTGGCTCTCCGCGCACCAGTCGATCGGCGTGCCGCAGCCCCTGAAGATCTTCGGAACTCCGGAACAGAAGAAGAAGTTCCTGCCGCGCCTGGCCGCGGGCGCCGTCTCCGCGTTCGCACTGACGGAGCCGGACGTCGGATCGGATCCGGCGCGGATGAAGACGACAGCCGTGCCGACGGAGGATGGCAAGAGCTTCATCATCAACGGCGAGAAGCTCTGGTGCACGAACGGTCCGGACGCGGAGATCATCGTCGTGATGGCGAAGACGCCGCCCCGCGTCGAAGGCGGCAAGGAGCGGCAGCAGATCACCGCCTTCATCGTCGAAACGGGCCTGCCCGGCAAGTGCGCGCCTGGATTCGAGGTGGCGCATCGATGCGAGTTCATGGGAATCCGCGCCATCTCGAACGGCCTGCTGAAATTCAAGAACCTCGTCGTCCCCCGGGAAAACATCCTCTGGGGCGAAGGTAAGGGATTGAAGCTGGCGCTCGTCACGCTGAACACGGGTCGCCTGACGCTTCCCGCGGCCTGCGGCGGCGCGGTGAAGCAAGCTCTCTACTACGCGCGCAAGTGGGCGGCGAAGCGGGAGCAGTGGGGCGGGCCGGTCGGAGGACACGACGCGGTCGCCGGCATGCTCTCGTCGATGGCCGCGCGGCTCTTCGCAATGGAAGCCGTCACGTATTTCGCCTCGGCCCTGGCGGACCGGGGTGACGCCGACATCCGGCTTGAAGCGGCGATGGCGAAGATGTTCGCTACGGAGCAGGCTTGGAAGATCGCCGACGACGCGCTGCAGATCCGCGGCGGCCGCGGATACGAGACAAGCCGATCGCTCAAGGGACGCGGCGAAGAGGGCTGGCCCGTCGAGCGCATCCTCCGCGATCTCCGGATCAACCGGATCATCGAAGGCTCCACGGAGATCATGCATCTCTTCATCGCCCGCGAGGCGCTCGATCCTCACATGAAGGCCGCGGGCGCGCTCACGAAACCGAAGAGCCCCACGGGCGACAAGGTGAAATCCTTCTTCGGCGCCGGCCTGCATTACGCCGCGTGGTTGCCCGCGCGTTTCGTATCCCCCGCGCTGGCGCAGATCTCCTCGCTTCCGGAGGAGCTCCGCGAGGACGCGATCTGGTTCGCCGACGCCTCTCGCCTGCTATCGCGTCGCATCTTCTACGCGCTGGTCAAGAACGGCCCCGCCCTGGAGAAGCGCCAGAGAATTCTCTTCCGCTTCGTCGACATCGGCACGTGGCTCTTCGCGATGATCGCCGCCATCTCCAGCGCCGCCTCGATGGCCTCCCGGGGCAACAAGGGCGGCATCGCCCTGGCCGTTAATTTCAGCGCCCAGGCGAAACGCGAAATCGCGCGGATCTACGCGGAAGCCGACGACAACACGGACCGGAGCGACCGGGAGATCGCCCGAAGCATGCTGAAGGACGAATATGCGTGGCTCGAAGAGGGAATCGTTCTGTAAGGACGATCCAGAATAATATTTCATCCTTCAGACTTCATCCTTCATCTTTTTCTTGATACCATGCTCCCATGCCACGATTCCTGCCGTTCAACGCGCTTGTCTGTCATCCCGCCAAGAATGAAGAAACCTCCGACCTGATCACGCCACAGTTCGACGAGCTCCAGATGCGAAAGCGCCAGGAGCTGGCCGCGCGAAGCCGTTACAATTTCGTGCGCTTCGAAAGCGCGCGTGATCTGCCCGGCGAACATCCGGGAGAAGATCGCCACGAGCGGGCCGCCACGTCCCTGGCGGAAGCGCGCGAGACGGGACGGATCAAGAAGCAGGAGCCGGGATATTACTTCATGGAGATCACTTCCGGCGGCCAGTGCATGAGCGGTTTCGTCGGCATGTTCGAGCTCCTGGAACACGCGAAGCCGGCCTCCTTCGAATCGAACGCGCCGGACGCGGTCGCGGATCGCACGCGCCAGCTCGGTTCCCTCGGCATCCAGACCGCGCCGGTCACGCTCGGATACCGCACCACCGCGAGCGGAGCGCATCAACTGGAGAGCATCGCGCAGCGCGTGATGCGCCATAAGCCTCTGCTTGCCTTCACGGCCGGCGACGTCCGGTACAAGCTCTGGCGCATCGACCGCGACGCCTACCAGCTCGAACCGCTCCTCGCCAAGCGCAGCACGATCATCCTCGACGGCACCGCGCGCTACGCCGCGGCGGCCGATCATGCCGCGGCCGCCCGGAAGGCGGATCGCGCGCCCTCCCCCTTCCGCGCCTATAACTTCGTCCTCGCGTGGATGATCGATCTCGATCGCAATCCCGTGGAGTTCCAGCCGCGGCACCGGGCCGTTCTTGCCGGCACCATTCCGCACATCGACGGCTCCAAGCTCCTTACCAAGCTGGAGGATTACTTCGAGATCGAACGCTACAAGCTGACATCGCCGGGTTCGAAGGAAGCCGAGCTCGTCAATCTCCTCGATGAGATGGACTGCATCGGAAAGCTGAATCACAGCTACGGGCTCTATATCGGGGACAAGGCGTATTATCTCCTGTATCTCCGCGATGCCGACTCGTACGAACGGCTCACGAAGGTCCAGCATTCGCGACGCTGGAAGCGGCTGGACATTTCCGTTCTGCATTCCATCGTCTTCGACGGCATTCTCGAAACCGACGCGGCGGCCGACAAGGTGAGCGCGCCTCTCTCCGCTCCCCAGGCCGTCTCTCTCGTCGATGACGGATTCGCCGACGCATCTTTTCTCCTGAACCGTCCCGTCACGGATCACCTCATCGATATCGCGGAAGCCTCCGAGCCGATTCCGCCCGCCTCGGTCCTTCTCTCGCGCCGCCCGCTCGTCGGGCCGCTGATGGCGGAGATCGGCAACGGCGAATACGTGGGCGAAGACGCGTGATATGTTCACCGTTCCCGTACGAATCTCCGGAGGCCGCTCCTACGAGGTCCTGATCGGCCGCGGCATCGACCTTGCTCCGCATCTTCCTCCCCGCATCCTTCTCTGCGCCCACGACGCCCGTGTTGCTCCTCCGCGCATCCGCGGCGCGCGCTACCTGCGGCTTCCGGCCGGAGAAAGCTCCAAGACATTCGCGGTCTATCGCCGCGTCATCGATGAACTGATCGCGATGGACGACGGTCGGCCGCTGGCGCTTCTGGCCTGCGGCGGAGGTGCCGTCGGAGACCTGGCCGGGTTCGCCGCTTCGACGTACCGGCGCGGGATTCCCTTCATGCAGATTCCGACGACGCTCCTGGCGATGGTCGACGCATCCGTCGGAGGCAAGACCGCGATCAATCATCCCCGCGCGAAGAACATGGTCGGCACGTTCCACCAGCCGGTGAAGGTTGTCGCCGATCTCGACAGGTTGCGCACGCTCCCCCCTCGGCAGTATCGATCCGGCCTCGCGGAAGTCGTGAAGCACGGGCTCATCGGAGACGCGAAGCTCTTCGAGGCCGTGGAATCCGATCCGTCCTCGTTTCTCTCGTGGGACGCCTCAGGGGTGGCGCTCGCCGTCATCCGTTCCGTGCGACTGAAAGCCGACGTGGTCCGCCGCGACGAAAGGGAAACGCAGGGCGTTCGCGAATGCCTGAACCTCGGGCATACGCTCGGACATGCCCTGGAGGCCTATCACGGCTACAGGAAGCTCCTGCACGGCGAGGCGGTCTCGATCGGCATCGCGGCGGCGGCGCGCGTTTCCATGCACCTGCTGGGTTACGACGAAACCGCCCGCGTCGATCACGTCCTCTCGAACCTGAAACTCCCCGTCCGCCTGAAAGGCGAGAGCGCGTCGAAGCTCATCGCGCTCACCAAGCTCGACAAGAAGCGGCGCGAAGGAAAGCTCCGGATGACCCTCCTGGAGGAAACGGGACGGTACAAGATCGTCGACGCGGTCGATGAGAAACTTCTCCGGGAAGCGGCGCGGGCCATCGGAGCATCGCGGTGACGCTGGGCCTGGCCGCGGCCGGGATCATTCTTCTGCTGATCGGCGCGGTCGTGTTGAAGCTCTTCTTCTGGACGATCTCGAAAACGATCAAGATGGCCTTCTACGGCTTGGTACTGCTCTCCGTTGTAGGCGCGGGCGTTGCGGTCTGGTGGGTCTATTTTGCCCGCTGAATTCGCGCTCTGCCTTCTTCTCCTCTCCGCCGCGCCGCGGGCGGCGGACCCACGGGTTGCAGACCCTCGGGTCGCAGACCCCCTGGCCACGCTGGACAGCGCGCGCGCTTCGCTCCGGTCGCTCACTTTCGACGGCGTGATCGAGACACCCAAGGCCGGAGGAAGAAGCGGGCGATTTTCCATGGCATTCGCGTTCGCGGCTCCCGACAAATACCGCTGCGAGATCAGGATGGGAGTCGAAGGCACGATCACGACGATCGCGGACGGCACCTCCATCTGGTCGATCCACTCGCGCACGAAGAAGATCCATCGCCAGGACCAGAAGATCTCCGTCGCGCGCATGAAAACGCTCGGGCCCATCGATCCTGTCGTATCGATCGCGCTTCCCGCGATTCCGCTGTCATCCCTCTTCCGCCTGGAATCCTCGCGCGAGTCAGGAGGCGTGACGATCCTCGATCTGCGCCCCCGCAAATCCGTTCCCAATTATGATCAGATCCTTTTGTCGACAAGCAAGGATGGAAGGATTCCCCTGTCCGCGGAAACATTCCATCGGGGAAAGCGCGTCGCTCGCATCACCTTCTCGTCATTCCGCCGGAACGCGGCCGTCGACGCGAGCCGCTTTCGCTATACGCCGCCGGCGAATTCTGAGATCATTCCGCTGCGATGAATTCCAATCCTCCTTCCATCCGTAATTTTTTTGCTCGCCTGTTTCTGTTGTCGATCCTGCTCTTCCCCTGCGCCTGCGGAGAAGCGCCGCCGCCAGCGCCGGAAACCGATCCCGGCGTCAACGTCACCCTGTCCTGGAAAAACGCCGGCGATCTCGACCTCCTCATCGACGGCACCTCCGCGCACCGCATCCCCGGAGGCTCCCCCAACATGACGAGTGGCGGAGGCTCCGAGGTCTTCGTCCTCTCCAAGTCGGGCAACAAGGACAGCGTGATCGTCGGCGTCGTCAACCGGTCCGGGGAGCCTGGCGGAAGCGGCGACACGAACATCCTCGCGAACCTGACGATCACAGACCGTTCCGGCCGATCGGAGTCATTGACGCACACGATGGTCCACGACCGCTGGGATGCCTTCGTCATCTTCCCGAAATTCGGAACGTTCGCGGCCTATGAATCCGGGAACGCTAGCGAATCCGATACGTCGCTCCCTCCGCGATAAGACCCGCATGAAACTCGCCACGCTCTGTTACGTCCAGCACGCGGGACAAACGCTGATGCTGCACCGCGTCAAGAAAGCCGACGACGTCCACGAAGGAAAATGGAACGGGCTCGGCGGAAAATTCGAGCCGGGCGAAACTCCCGAAGCCTGTGTCATTCGGGAGATCAAGGAAGAGAGCGGGCTCCTCATACGCAACCCGGAGCTCCGCGGCATCCTCACGTTTCCCGGCTTCGCCAAGGACGAGGATTGGTACGTCTTTGTCTTCACCGCGAGCGATTTCACCGGCGAACTGATCGAATCGGTGGAGGGAAAGCTCGAATGGATCGACGACTCCCGCCTCACCGGATTGAATCTCTGGGAGGGCGACCTCCATTTCCTGAAATGGATCGAGGAGGACAAGTTCTTCTCCGCAAGCTTCACCTACAAGGACGGCCGCCTCGTCGACTGGAGCGTCTCGCACCACAGATAATACGGGGACAGTATACTATTTTCCGTGAAGAATTTCACGGAAAATAGTATACTGTCCCCGTATTATCCCACTTCAAGAAGCCTGTTCTTCCAGGAATAACGCTCCGCAAGGCCCAGTTGCGCTTCTCGCGATATCGGGTGCGCTCCACGGATGACCGCCTCGCAGGCCGCGTCGTATTCTTCGTAGGAATGCGCGAAGACAAGGGCTTCAGCCAGATACGATAATTCCGGCAGGTCGGTGGAGACAATCGGCACACCCGTCGCGAGGTATTCGAAGATCTTGATCGGCTGGAGATCGCGCGTCCACTCGTTCACCTTCCAGAGCATGAGGCAGAGATCGAAGCCCTTCTCGTAGAGAGGCACATCCGCGATGGGCTTGGGACCGAGATAGTGGACATTGCGGCGCGTCTTCAGGCGACGCCATCGTTCCATGTCCAGGTCGTGCGGATATTCCGCTCCCACGAAGACAAGGTGCCAGTCCGGATGACCACGGCTCAGGCGGTCGATAAGCTCCAGGTCCGTCTTGCCGGCGATGGAACCCATGTGGCCGAGGCGGGGATGCGGAATCGAAGCGAGGTCCGGAGGTTCTGGAGCCACGCGGTCGAACGCCGCGCGGATCCGCTCGAAGTCGCAACCGTTCGGCCAGTATCGCGTCCGCGCCTGGATGCGGGAATGCGATTCATGCACGGAGCGACTGTAGGCGAGGCAGGTCGAGACATTCCTCAGCGTGTCCGCTTCCTCCTCCAGGATGATCCGCTTCTTCCGTCCCGTGCTCTGCGCCGCGAACCGATCGATGCAATGGTACACGGAACGCTCCTCGCCTAACGAACCGGGAAGCAGATGGCTGTTGGGCGGATAGATCCAGAGGATGGGGTTCACGGGAGAGAATGGCGCGAGCCGAGCTCGCAGCCACGCGATAAGCCTCCTCTGCGAAACCGCGTCGGCCGCGCGGCTGTAGTACCGTCCCGGCGCCATGAGCGGAGGACGGAGCAGGGTGACGCCTCCCGCCTCACGCGCCGCGGGAACGGTCCAGCGTTTGCGGAGATGGGGATATTTCAGCAGATGCTCGGGCCCGACCTGCTTTTCGACGTAGAAGACGCGGTTCGACTTCGCAAGCTCCGTCATGATCTGCTGCCTGGAACCCCAGACCTCGTCCCAGTCGGTCGTGGAGATGCAGAGGATGTCGCGGTTCGAGAGCATATGATGTCATATTCATCGCTCCAAAGTCATTCTTCAATCGTTATTCACGCCCGGAGAAATAGATTACAGGCACCCAGCAGTGAGATTTACGAGCGGAAAACCTGACGATCACGTCAAGGTCAAGGAGCGATTTCACCACGTGCCGCGGGACGGAGTTCCACAGACGCAAGCGTCGCGACAGCGGCATGGGGGCGAGTCAGTTGGATGGATACGAAGGCGAGGATGACAAAGCCAATGATCGCCGCGGTCACTGAGGCGAACCGAATCGACCGGGATTCCCAACCGTTGCGGGCGATGAGCGGACTGGCGACGAGCGCGATCCCCGGAGCAAAGAGCCAGAGATTGCCCGAGGAAAAGGCGAGGGCGAAGAAGACCAAGCCAGCCGCAAATTCGGCGGCGGGCCACCATGATCGGGAAGTTCGCGTGCCCGCGTCGTTCGTGTTTCGAAAATCCGCGCGGCGCGTCGTCATGTAGGCGAAGACCGATCGAGCGTCGGCAAGCATCGTCGCGAGGAAGAGAAACTGCGATGCGACGACGTGCCGCATGAACCGGACCGGATGCCCGCGGAGCGCGATTCCGGCAGGAATCAGCGGAACGACAATCGTCACCATCATGGCAAGAAAGAAATCCCAAGACCAGAAGATGTGGTAACGCGTCTGTAGAAGTAATTCAAGGGGCGGCTTGGAACCTGGAACGGGAGGGAGAAAGAACGATCCCGTATAGCGGAAGTGATCGAAGCTTGCGGGAAGAAAAGCCCCGATCGCAACGATAAAGACGAGCATCGCGGTCGACAGATAGTGGCTCGAAGCATTGATCAGAAGATCGACCTTCTCGTGCCAAGGAACGCCGTGCGCGCGAAGAAACGCCGGGCCGTGCTTGAAAAGCGCCTCAGTCGTTCCTCTGATCCACTTGTCCGTTCGCGTCCGCAATCTTTGATAGTCGGCTGGAAAGTCCTCGTAACAGATGACGTCGTCCGCATACGAACCGCGCCATCCCTTCGCACGGGCAAGCGCGGAATACGCGAGATCCTCCGTCGCAATCTCAGGAAATCCACCTACGTCGCGCCACGTGGAGGTTCGCATCAGCGCGCCATGTCCGTAAAACATCAGGAAACCCGATTCAGCACGCGCCGTGACGTTATACCTGTAATGAACACCGATCCCGACTCCGAGATCACGAGCGAATTGCTCCGGTTGTTCCTCATTCTGTTCCTGGCGCGCCTGAATGAATGCCAGGGATGCGTCTTCCTCCATTCTTGGGAGAAGTTCCGCAATGAAATTCAACGGAAGAATCGTATCGGCATCGGCCACGACGAAATACGGATATTCCGCATGGATCTGACGGAGCGCGTTGTTGAGGTTGCCCGCTTTGAATCCGACACAATTATCCCTGCGAACGATGGAGACCTTGGCGGGGTCCCGCCCTGCCCACCGATTGATCCGATCCCTGTATTCCGGGAGAGTGCCGTCGTCGAGGATGAAGAGATGATAATTCGAGTATTGAAGCGAAAGGCAGGAGTCCGCGCATTCCTCGCGGAAATCGTTTCGCGTCGCGTAAAGAATCGCAACGCGCGGTGATCGTTCCATAGCGAGCGTTTCACGTGCGGTTCGAACAGACGTGCCATATTGCCGAACTCTCACCGACCATATAATGGCGCATAGTTGGTAGACGGCGTGAAGCCAGAAGAAGTTGAGACATGCGAGAAAGAGCCAGACTGCGGCGGCTGAAAAGAAGCTCGGAGCGTATGGAACAAGCGCGGCGATACGCGGATCGAAATAGAGAACCATTCCCGTCCAGGCGACAATAACGGAAGAAAGCATTCCATCGCGGTCTTGATCAAGTTCGCGCTCCACTGATTTCCCCGAGACCGTGGCATCCATCGGTCTCGCAACACCCATGGAAATCACGATGCGCTTTGAGGCGCCTTTACCGGCGAGTACGGCTTGGGCCGCGGCCGATAAAACGGCGGCGGCGCAAGAACAAGGCACATACCTTCGCCATTCGTCACCGCGTCGTCAGGATCATCGAACCAGATCTTTCCCCACTCGTCCATCGGAACGAACCGATAACCGGGATCGCGATCCTTCACGACGAACCCGAGCGAGTGGGCATTCTTGACGTGAACGTAATGGTCGCCGTTCACAAACGCGATAACACCGTGACCTTCCTCCAGCTTCGCCCTGAGCTGATCCGCGCGAAGCCGCATCCCATCGCAGGTTATTCCATGAGATTCGACGACGCGCTTAAGCCCGATCATCGTCGTTCCCTCGGCATCCGTCCCGGCCAGCAATGCGACGGATTCGGGCGAGGTTCTAATCCTGTATTCGGCCAGCAACGCAACCAACGCCTGAGGTCCGCAGTCGTTGGGGGCGGAAGGATTAATCGAAGCCCGGTTGCTGAAAAATAAATATAGCCCCACCGTCATGACTCCCACCAGGATGACCCAAGTAAGTATCCTCTTCATAGCTCAGTCAGCCTCGATTCCAACCGCTCCTGCGGAGGAGAACGGGAGGTCATTCATGAAGTTTTCTGCTCCTTGGTGTTTCGGCGACGCCAAGTTGAATCCGGATAGAAAAAGATATTTTTAACATAAGTGTATCCGCGCTGAGAACTCAGGAAAACGGATATTCCCACTCCAATAATAAAAAATCCAATCGTGATATACGATACAACGCTACCGTTCTCGACTGAATACACCATCATAAAGCTGGGGCCGTATGCAGCGACGCGCCCAACAACCCAAATAAGTGTGTCGAAAATGAGCTCGTTTTTCTGCCACGTCTTCCACGGATGATAGTAATAGTAGTGCAGAAGCAGGAGAAAATCGCAGAGAAAAATCATTACCATGGTCATCATAGAAGAGATACTAGCCATAATATTTCGGTGTTTTCACGGGCAGCAGTTACCCGGCGGATTTACGGAGGGTTTGCCGGCACACGCGCTGAGGCAGTTTTGAACCGCGTTGTTAACATTATTTACCGCGAGAAGATAGCCTGCTGATGCTAATCCTGCGCAGAGTAGATAACCCCATCCTGTAACTGCCGCAGGACCACATGCTATGAGCTGTAAAGTATAGGCGGCGGATAGAGAGATCGCTGCGGTAGCTCCTGCTGCGTTGCAACAAGCCTGTGCCGTTTCCTTACACTTTATACTCGGACACTGATTTAAAGCGCTATTAGCTGCGGCAGTAATTACTGGAAAAACAACGCCTGGTGGCACTTTCCCCTCCGGGTCGGTTAAGTTTACGGGCCCGTTGAATACGTATGTGTATAAGTTGATTCCGCCGCGAATCCCGATCGGATCCACCTGCAGGAATCTCCCCAATCCCGCGCTGTAGAATCGGTTCCGGTAGTCGTAGATTGGATCGATCGGGCCGTCCTCTCGAGTCAGGCTTGATTCCAAGCGCCTTCCCGTGAAGAGCACCTCCGTCGAGGGGCGCCGATTCTTCGTTCGCCCTTCTGCGTCCAGCACCTTCACGGCGCCAAAGACGTCGTAGGCGTAACGCTCCTTCACCTTCCCGCGCTTGTCGGTCAGCGCTATGGTCGAGCCGAGATGATCGCGCAGGAGGAAGTGCTTCTCCCCCGACTCGCGTTGCGCCAGCACCTCGTCGATCAGGGGGCCGTTCACGTAGACTCGCTCGATATGCCTCGCGTGCCGCGCCTCGGCGAGCGCCTGCCAGCCGTCGTAGACGTACTGCGTCGTCCGCGAGCCGTACTCGCCTCCTGGCGCCTTCACCGTCCGCGTCAGGATCCGGTTCCCGATATCATACTGATAGCCGACGCGCATTCGCTCCTCATGCCCGTATCCGCGACCACGGCGATCCCGGTCGTGATCATCCTCGCCGTCATCGTCGCGGTCGTGGCCCTTGCCGATTCGCTTTAAGATCTCAACCAGGCGGTTCGCCGCGTCGTATCGATACGTCCTCGCGCCGTCCTTCACCAGGTTGCCGGTCTGGTCATAGGCGAGCGGCTTCGCATTCACCGTCGAATACTGGTTCAGATTGTTCGTCGCGTACGACGTGACGCCGACCGAGCCCGTTACAGTCGTTCTGTTTCCGGAAGGGTCGTAGTCGAAATTATTGTCCGGATGCGCATACCCTTCAGAATAGTCCGCCTCGTCGATCTGATGCTTGTCGTCGTACTTGTAGGCGTGCGTCCCCGCGCGATCCGTCCGTGATGTGATGTTGCCGGCAGCGTCATAGGTGTATGATAAAGCCTCGATCGGCCCGGCCATATGACCCGTCGTGTTCGTATATGTCAGCGACGTCAATCGGCTTGCCGCGTCGAAACCGTAATCCGAACGGACGCCGTTCGGAAATAACATGGCCGTTCTACGGTTCGCCGCATCATATTCGAAGACGTACGCCGCGGAATCCATATCTACGATCTGTCCGACGCGATTCATCGCATCGTAGTTCCATCGCACCTTGTCGCCGCCGGGATACTTGATCTTCGTCCGGTTCCCGACGGCGTCATATTCGTATCCAACCGCGAACCCGTTCGGCTGCACGACCTCGGTCGGGCGATGAAGCGCGTCATACGTGAATCGGTGCGTCCCGATGTTCTCGGTGATCCGTTCGATCCGGTTCGTGGCGGTGTATGTCAGCCTCGCCGCACCCAGCGCGCCCGTCCGCTCGATCATCCGGTTCCCATCGTCGTACCGGAATGCGATTGCATCGCCCGCGCGATTCGTCCATGCCGTGACGTTCCCCGCCGCATCGAACGTCGATGCCTCGAAACTTCCGTCGGGATATGTCATCCTCGTCTCCCGGCCCACCGCATCGTGCTGGAATGTCGTCACGTTCCCCTTTTCGTCCGTAAGCGAAATCATCCGCCCCGCCGCATCATACGCCGCGCGAACGATTCCGCCCTCCGCGTCCGCGGATGTCAACGGCTTGTCCCAGATATTATAGGTGAAGTGCGTCGAATTACCCAGAGGATCCATCAACTGCGTCAGTTTTCCCTTCCCGTCATACGCGAATGCCGTCACGTTTCCGAGCGGATCGATCACCGCGACCGGTTTGTCCTGGCTCTGACCGTTCCCGCCCCCTGAACAACCTCCGCACCCAACTCCTCCTCCTGCCCCTGGCGCGGCATAGATCATCTGCGTCGTGTTCCCGAGAGGATCGACACGGGCGATCACCCGGTCGTTATCGT
The DNA here is from genome assembly GCA_964499705.1 of uncultured bacterium. Lineage (GTDB taxonomy): Bacteria > UBA8481 > UBA8481 > UBA8481 > UBA8481 > JBBTKW01. The sequence continues at coordinate 114,259 of CAZCME010000008.1, forward strand.
CAAAGTAGGTTTGGATGCGAGTCGAGTTCGGAAACTCAACTTCGACGATCCGGTTCGCCAAGTCATATGTCGATCTCATCGTATGCCCATTCGCGTCCGTCGACTCGATCGGCCTCTGGAGCGCATCATAGACGACAGTTGTCACATGACCCAGCGGATCGGTGATGGCTATGAGATTTCCCGCCGCATCATACCCGAAACGTGTCGTGCTCCCCTCGGCGTCCGTTTCCGCAATCGTCCGGCCTTCCGCGTCGAATTCGAAGGATTCCGCGTTGTCGTTCGCGTCGATTTTCCGGACAAGGTTTCCGCGCGCATCGAGCTCGTTCCGCATCACATGCCCGTTCGGATCCGTCCGGGTCTCCCAGACGTTGAAGTCCGCGTTAAAGGTGTACCGCGTCACGTGTCCCAAGGCGTCCGAGATCGATGACTGGTTCCCGTTCGCGTCATACTCGAACCGTGTGACGTTCCCGAGCGGATCCGTCCGGGTCAGCATTACGAACGTCGAAGTGTCGTAGGTATAGGACCAGATCTGTCCGTCAGGATCGATCACCGCCGTCGGAAGGCCCGGGAACGTGTATTCGTATCGCCAAGTCTTGCCGTTCTCATCGGTCATGGTCGATGTGCCGAGGAGATTGTTCGAGGAGAGCGTCACCGTCCTGCCATCCGCCTTGATCTGCTGAACAACCTGATCGAGGTTGTTGTATACATATTGCGTCGTATATCCCATCGCATCCGTGATCCGGGTGATATTGAAGGGCGCGGCCGCCGACGTATAGCCATACACATTCACCCGCCCCATGGGATCGACGACGGCGGTCAGCCTTCGAGGACCATCATACTGATAATTCCAGACCCGGCCCGTAAAGTCCGTGACTCGGATGAGCCGTCCCGATCCGTCATAGTCGAAAGAAAGTGAATGGCCGATATCGTCCATCATCGAAACGATCCTCGATCCGGTTGTCGCGATCGAAAGCCGGTGGCCGTTCCGGTCCTCAATGCCCGCGAGCCGGCCGATGGCGCTGAATGCATGCTTCATTCCATAGGCTGAGGTCATTAGATAGCTGCCGTCCAACTCTTTCACGATTTCGATCTGACCGCCTTTCCACGGTCCGCGAAAAATCCCGCCGGCGTCGATGGCGGTATCGGTGAGGAAATGGAGCGAGCCGCTTCCGTCCCGGACGACGCATACCGACTTGCCCGCCGGAGTATCGATCCTCTCCTGGAGATTCATGTCCAGCACAGTCACCCAGCCGACGCCGAGCACGCCTTCGAAATTGTCCTGGCTCGACCAGGAGCGGCGGAATTCGAGATTGAGGCTTGTCATCCGTCCCGGCCCCGGAATCATCACGTCCGTCACAGGCAGGAAGAATTTGCCACCCGTGAATATGACGGGATCCTCCACGCACTGTTGACCACCCGGTCCAGGCGGCACCCCTCCGGAGCCGGGACCCGGAGGGCCGCCACAGGAACCGAAAAGCATGCAAACATTGGGATTCTGGGATGGCGGCGGCGGAGGTGGAGGCGGCTTCGGCGCCTGGCATGGCGGCAATGGATTATTCGTGCCGGGAGACGGCGGACTACCACACCCTTGAGGAGGGGGCGCGTTTCCCCCTTTGACATTCCCCATTTCGAACTCCGACAGCTTCTGGTCGTCCGTCTGAACCGACGAAGCGGCCGACCAGAATCCGAGTCCCCCTGCTTGCAAGACCAGACTCACGACGCAGAGGAAAGCGATTCTCCGCAACCAGAACCAGCGCGTCATCGTCACAGCGTCGCCGACGGCGGGATTCTTCCGGCAAGTTTCCGCGCGATGTAATCGTTTACCGTCGCGATCGACTCGCGCGCTTCGACCGCGCAGTTGGCCGGCGCAAGATCATTCGCCGCGACAGCTTCAAACTCCCGCTTCGCGCCCGCGAGATCGCGGCGGTAGAAGAGAATTCTCCCCTTCCTCAAATGAGCCTCCGAAGCGTAGCCGTCATAGGCGGCAGCTTGATCCAGATACGCCACGGCGTCGTCGATGCGGCGCATTTCATAGAGAACATCGGCCAGTTCCATAAGGCACTCCGGAACCATCTGACCCGCCTGCACCGCGCCGTTCCCGTACGACAGCGCCTCCTCGCGCGGGTTCGCGAGCCGGTAGTCATTTCGAAAGCTCTGGATTACCTTTACCGGGTTGGAGTCCCGCTCGAAGCACTCCCGCGCCAGAGCGAAATTCTGCATCTGCACATGGAGATCACCAAGGCCGTTCCAGTCATTGATGCATCGAAAAAAATGTTCGGCAATCTTCCAATCGCCCTGTGACATGTAAGCATAACCGAGGCCACCGGCGTCATTGACCGAGCGAAAACACTCGATGGCCTTTGAAAAATCCCGCCGCGCCAACGCAACCAGGCCGAGACCGTGCTGATCATGCGCTTCCGCAAAAAGCGCCTCGGCGTCGTCATACCGTTCCTCCGCCAATGCGACCAGAGCCAGGCCACTCTTGTCGCCCACTTGCTCAAAAGCGTGACGCGCGCCCGCGCAGTCTTTCTTCGCCAACGCCAGAAGCCCCAGCCCGGACCAATCATTCGCCCGTGTGAAAGCGTCGCGCGCGGATTTCTCGTCGCGCATGGCGAGAGCGACAAGTCCCAGCGCGCGATCATCTTTCGCGGCCGCGGCCGTCGAAAGCGCGGAGCGGTAATTTCGCCGTTTCAGGTCACAGAGCGCCAATCCACTGGAGTCGTTTGCCGCACGAAAGCACCGTTCGGCGTCCTCGACCCGATGGAGCGCGAGATACGACATGCCCGCGCCGCAGTGATCGCCGATGGCGAGGTATCGTTCAAGCGCCGCCGCGTAGTCGCGCTGAGAAAAGGCGAGGTAAGCGGCTGTGCGAACGCCATCCTCGAATCCATACAGGGCTGACGAGAAGAGAATCACCGCGAAGGGGACGACCAACCGAAATCGGCATGTTTTGGAGTACCGCGTGAGAAAGGAGAAGCGGCTCATTCGACCAGCCGCAGGGACGGAACCGATCGAAGAACTACATGATACCCCCCCCCCGCATTTTATCGGAAGAGTTCAAATGATTTGCGTCCCGTTCACTCATGGCTAAGCATAGAATATGTTCATATGTTATTAAGAATGTCAAGATATGAAATGAATATTTATAAATATAATATTCTATGTTCCGTGCAGGCGAGATAAATCCCGGTTATCCTGGAATAAACTAAGTTCCGAAAAATCGATCCCCTGCATCTCCGAGTCCCGGGACAATGTACATCTTTTCATTGAGGACGGGATCGACGGCCGCGACGATGATCGGCACGTCGGGATGAGCCTTCTTCAGGGTATCGATGCCGCGGGGGGAGGCGATGACGGAGACGAAGCGGATCGCACGCGCGCCCATCTCCTTCACCTTGTCGACGGCGAAGACGGCGGACCCGCCCGTCGCGAGCATGGGGTCGAGGATGAAGACGGAGCAGTCGCGGAGATCGCGTGGCCCGGAGCGGTGATATTCGACCGGCTGGAAAGTCTCCTCGTTTCGATACGCGCCGATGAAACCGACGCAGGCTTCGGGGAAGACATCGAGCGCGCCTTCCAGGAGACCGAGACCGGCGCGGAGGATGGGAAAGAGAACGACGCGCGACTTGAGGCGCTTACCCTTCGCCGTGCCGCAGGGCGTCACAACCTCGTGCTCGATCGTTTCGAGACCGCGAGCGGCTTCATAGACGAGAAACGGCGCCAGCGATTTCAACGCGATCCGGAACTCGCTCGGGGTTGTCTCCTTGTCGCGCATCGTCGTCAACCTGTCGGTGACGATCGGATTCTCCGGGATGTGCAGGCCGGTCATGCGGCGTTCCCGCGCGCGGGCGAGCAGGAGCCGTCGATCATCCTGACGCGCTTATCATGGCGGCCTCCTTCGAACGGTGTCGATAGAAACGCGTCGACGCACGCCACGGCTTCCTCCTCGGAAACGAAGCGGCCGGGAAGAACGAGGATGTTCGCGTTGTTGTGTGCGCGGGAGAGTCGGGCGAATTCGCGGTTGAAGCAGAGCGCGGCGCGTGCACCGGGAACGCGGTTGGCCGCGATCGACATGCCGATGCCGCTGCCGCAGACGAGGAGCCCCACTTCGCCCGATTCCCCGGACGCGGCGATCCGCTCAGCCACGGCCCGCGCCACCCCGGGATAGTCGACGGGATTTTCGTCCCTGGCTCCGAGATCGATAATCTCCGTTCCCAGCGCGGACAGATGCGCCCTCAAGGATTCCTTCATGACAAAACCCGCGTGATCGGCTCCGACAACGACCCGTCCCACCAGTTTCAGCGAGCGACCTTGTTGACGATCTTCGCGCGGCTCTTCAGGGACGCGATGAGGGAGAGAACGGCGTCGGAGGACTTCTGCTGCTGAGCGGCGCGCATGCAGTTTTCCTTCGCCTCTTCGAAGGAGACGAGCTGTTCCTCCTGGTGTTCCTCCACGAGGATAATGTGATATCCGAACTGCGTCTTCACGGGGTCCGAAACTTTCCCCTTGGGCAGCGAGAAGGCGACCTTCTCGAATTCATCCACCATCTGACCGCGTGGGAAGAAACCGAGATCGCCGCCGCGTGGAGCGCTCGGGCAGATCGACTTCGTCCGGGCCAGTTCCTCGAACGAGGCGCCTTTATCGAGCTGGCTCTTGATCTCCTTGATGCCCTTCAGGCCGTCGGTGTCGTCCTTCACGAGAATGTGGCGCGCGTGGACGGCTTCGGGCCTCAGGAAGCGCTCCTTGTTCTCCGTGTAGAACGCCATCGCATCGGACTCGGACGCTTCCCTGTCGCCGATCCGCTTCTCGAGATACTGGCTGATAAGGAGGCTTTCCTTGATCTCCTTCATCACGCTCTCCATCGATTCGCCGTCCTTCTTGAAAGCCTCCGACATGGCTTCATCCGAAGGAAAGCTGCGGATCACGTTGTGCCAGGCGGACTGCATCGAGTCCTTGGAAACGGTATGGCGCGCCTTCTGCGCGGCCGTCAGGAGAACGAGCCTGCTGATGAGCGCATCCGCGACCTTGGATTCGAACTCCAGCCGGAACTTCGCCATCTCCGGCGCCATCAGCATCGTCTCCGTGACTCCCATCTGCATCACCTGGCGGCGCATCTCCCGCATCGCCCGCTTTTCAAACGCATCGCGCGTGATCTTGATGCCGTTGACCTCGATGACGACCGGCGAGGCGGGCGCGGCACGGCGCACGGCGGCCTGGGCCGGCGACGCGTGGAAAAGAAACAGGGAGAACAAAGCGAGCGAACAAGCGCGGACCGCAAGCGATCCAGAAGACGGTTTCATGAAAAACTCCTCGGGTGAAGACATGGTGAATCGGCGCAATAGTATATCCCGGCCGGGTCGCGCCGTCACTCAATTCAAGCGATCATCCCCGCTTCGCTCCGTACCGCTCCACAAGCCATCCCACGCCGAAAAGGGCCATTCCCATCAGCAGCAACCTCGGGCTCATCAGCTCGGGAAATTTCGCCACGAATCCGATCGCGATCATTCCCAATCCCGTCGCTTCCAATGCTTTGGCCAGATGATACATGGAGGGGTCATTCTCCTACATTTCGGCATTGAAATAAATGGATTTACGAAGTGTAATCACGAAAAGTAAGAGAATGGACTTTCGCGCACTGAGATGCCATTCGTCATCAGTCATTGTTCACTCGCCATTTTCCATCGGATGGTCTTCATTTGGACTTTTCATTGACCAATGGCGAATGAACATCGACCGATGAACAATTCCACAATGTTGTGCAACCCCTGTACAAGATTAACGCGATCTGCCGAAATGTCCCCCTATGCCGCCTCCGCGAGGGAGAGATCGAGGATGATTTCATCCGCGATGATGGACACGGGGTAGGATCGCACGCACTCGTGTTTCTCGCTTCCGGTTCCCGTTTCGAGGTTGAAACGGTGCGCGTGCAAGGGACAGATCACCATGTTCGCTCCGATGATGCCGTCGGCCAGCGGGCCGCCGCGATGAGGACACTTGTTCTGGACCGCGCGCAAGGATCCATCGCGCTGCTTGAAGATCGCAACCTCCTCGCCGTCGACGATGAAGCATCTCCCCTGTCCGACCGGCACCTGATGCACGGGGCCGAGGTTGACCCTGTTGCCCATCAGATAAACCTCGCCGCTCGATTCGATCGACGGCGTTGTAAAACCGCATTCCGCGACATAGTCAACCATTGGTCACTGCCTCCTTCAAGACTTGAACCAGCTCCGGCCCGCTGAACTGATGCGGATAGGCGGGCACCTCCGCTTCCTTCCATGGATCCTTGTACGCCTCCACGCTGCGCTGCATCTCCGCATCGAGCCGCGCGGCAATGCCGAGCGAATCATCGATGAGGATGTTCTTCAGCGTGTCGATCCCGACTCTCTCGACGAAATCGTAGGTCCGCTCCAGGTATTTCCCGTGCTCGCGGTAGTACTGCATGAACCTGCCGACGAAGAGAAGAACCTGGTCGTGGCCCTTGACGGTCACGAGGAGATCGCCCTTGCGGACTTTCCCGCCGGCGGCGCCGCCGACGTAGATCTCCCACAGCCCGCCCTCTATCGCGACGGCTCCGATGTCCTTCACGTACGCCTCGGAGCAGTTGCGCGGGCAGCCGGCGGTCGCCAGCTTCATCTTGTGCGGCGACTCGATTCCCTGGAACCGGCGCTCGATTTCCTGTGCCATCGCGATTGCGTCTCCGAGCCCGTACCGGCAGAAATCGCTCCCGACACAGCTCTTGCACGTCCGGAAGGCCTTCGTGTATGCGTGGCCGCTCGGTATGCCGAGCTCCTTCCACACGCCGGGAAGATCCTCCTTCCGGATCCCGAGGAGATCGATCCGCTGGCCGCCCGTGATCTTCACCATCCGGACGTTGTATTTCTCCGCGACGTCCGCGATCTTCCGCAGCTCCGCCGGCGAGGTCACGCCTCCGTAGATCCTCGGCACCACGGAGAATGTCCCGTCGTTCTGGATGTTGGCATGGACGCGATCATTGATGAATCTCGCGTCGCGCTCATCCTCGTACTCGTCATGCCAGATGGTCTTCAACAGGGACGCCAGTCCCACCTTGCTCGCCGGTTCCTCGCTTCCGTCGGCGAGCTCACGGAAGACGGCGCTGACGGACTTCAGCCCCCTCTGCCTGATCTCCGCCACGAGCTGCGACTTCTCGAACGGCACGCCCGGAACGTAAAAGTGCTCGCTCGGGTCGTATCTCACTTCTCCCGCGTACGCCTCCACGAGCTGCGCGATCATCGTCTTGCACGATCCGCATCCCGCCCCCGCCTTCGTGCAGCTCCCGATCTTCGCGACGCTCGCGCAACCGTCCTTCTCGATCGCCTCGCGGATCCTCCCCTTCGAGACTCCATTGCAGTTGCAGATCTGGGCGGTATCCGGGAGCTCCCGGATGTCGAAGAGCGACGAGACGTTCGTCGCTCCGAAGAGGAGATCGGTCGGCCGGTCGGGCACCTTCGATCCGGTCCTGTACATCTGCAGGAGCAGATCCGCCTCGTCGATGGAACCGAGGAGAATCGCGCCGGCGAGGCGCCCGTCGCGGATGATGAGCTTCTTGTACAAACCGCGTTTCGGCTCGCGATACACGATCACGTCGTCTTCGTCGCTCTTCGGGTTGGAATCCCCCATCGAAGCGAGCTCCACGCCCATCACCTTCAACTTCGTCCCGAGCTTCGATCCTTCATACCGCGACGCGGGATTGACGCCCGTCACGACGTCCGCCAGAGTCCGCGCCTGCTGCCAGATGGGTTCGACGAGCCCGTACAGCACTCCCCTGTGCTCCACGCATTCTCCGACGGAATAAATGTCCGGATCGCTCGTCCGCATCGCATCGTCGACGACGATCCCTTTCTTCACTTCCAAGCCCGAAGCGCCCGCGATCTCCGTGATCGGCCTGATGCCTGTGGAGACGACCACCATGTCCGTCTCCAGGCGCTGGCCGTCGCGAAATCTCACATGCGTCACGGGCCGCGCTTCCGTCGCATCACCGTCCGCACCGGCGATCGTCACCGTGATCCGATCGCAGAGGACGCGCACTCCCATGCCTTCCATCGTGCTCTTCAGAATCGAGCCGGATTCCGTGTCGAGCTGAAGGCCCATCAACTGCGGACCGGCCTCGATCACGGTCACCTCGACGCCGTGCGTCATGAGCCCGCGGGCGGCTTCGAGACCGAGGAGCCCGCCGCCGATCACGACGGCCTTGTGGCACTCGCGGGCGTAGTCGGCGATCCGCGAGCAATCATCGATCGTGCGGAAGAGAAAAGTGCCCGGCCGGCCGAATCCTTCGATCGGAGGAACGAACGGGCGCGATCCGGTCGCGATGATGACCACATCGTACGGCTCCTCGATGCCTTCATCTCCCAAACCCTCATCGGAAGCCGCGTAGGCGATTGCTCCCTTGTCGAGCCGCTTACCGATGACGACCCGGCGGTCGCGATCGATCTTTACGGCCTTGACGCCCGCGTGCAGCGTGATGCCCTTCTCCACGTACCACGAAAGCGGATTCATGAAGATCTCGGTCGGCTCCTGCGTACCGTTGAGGACATTGGACAGGAGAATGCGGTTATAGTTGCCATACGGCTCCGCGCCGAACATCGAGATGGAGAACATCCCGGGCGCGCGCTGGAGAATCTCCTCCACGACGCGCGCGCCGGCCATCCCGTTGCCGATGACAACCAGCCTCTTCTTCGCGATCGAGTTCATGGCGAAGTGAAGAGCAATCCGCGTACCGCCTTGAAACGAAGGAACTTCGGCTCTCATGCCGAAGAAAGCCCGATCAATTTTATTGAAAGCGACGATCAATTCTGACGCGGGATTTTTAAGCGCCGAACGTAACTTTCACCAACTGAACGTGGCATGAGCTTTGCGATCACTCAGGCGATGAAGGAACTCAGTCTCATCGATATGATCGATCTGCCGCTGAAGCGCCGTGTCGGATCCGACGGCACCTACGCTCCCGCCGCATTCTCCCCCGTACCATCCGCGCCCTCGACCGATCTGCCCCAATTCCGTGCGTTGGAGCGGATTCGCGCGCGCGGTTTCGACAAGGCGCCGAAGATTCCCGTCGAACCTTTGCTTCCGGACGAGCAATACCGATTCCACTTCAACGCCGGGCTCTGCATCGGATGCGAATGCTGCGTCGTGGCGTGCAACGAGCAGAACAACAATCCCGCGAGCGTCAACTGGAGGCGCGTCGGGGAGATCGAGGGCGGCACGTGGCCCACCACCAACCGGCTCTATCTCTCCATGGGCTGCAACCATTGCATCGATCCGAGCTGCCTTTCCGGGTGCCCGACGGACGCGTACTTCAAGGATTCCGGCACGGGGATCGTCCGGCATCATGCCGATTCCTGCATCGGTTGCCAGTACTGCATCTGGAACTGTCCCTACGGCGTGCCGCAATTCAACGCCGACCGCGGGATCGTGACGAAATGCGACATGTGCCATGCGAGGCTGTCAGAAGGGCAGGAACCGGCCTGCGTCCAGGCGTGCCCCGAGGAGGCGATCCGGATCGAGAAGGTGAATATCTCCGCGTGGAAGGCGAATCACGCCGAGGCGGACGCTCCGGGAATGCCGGACTCCAACCAGACGATCTCCACGACGCGCATCACGATGCCGGAGCAGATTCCGTTCGACACGGAACGCGTCAATGAGCATCGGATCGAGCCGGAGGATCCGCACACGCCGCTGATTTTCCTCCTGACGCTGACGCAGCTTTCCGTCGGAGGATTCGCCGCGCTCTGGCTCTGCGACATTCTCTCGATCCTTTTTCCGTCGCTGGGCCGGTTCGAGCACCGCATGGGGGCTATCGCCGCCGGCATGCTCTTCGTCGCCATGCTCGCCCTGAACGCATCCATCTTCCACCTGGGGCGCCCCATCCACGCCTGGAAGGCTCTCCGGATGTGGAAGAGGTCATGGCTCAGCCGCGAGGTCCTCCTCTTCTCCCTCTTCTCCGGATTCGCCTCGCTCTATTCCGGCCTCTGGCTCGACCGGATGTATCTCGGCCTCTTCCCCTTCACCGCTCCCGCGCGTATTGCGCTCGGTTCGCTCGTCGTCCTCTCCGGTCTCGCGGGCGTATTTTCCAGCGCGTACATCTACATGGTTCCGGCGCGGCCCGCGTGGAACACGCCCCGGACTCTCCTGCGATTCTTCATGACCGCGTTCATCCTGGGCCCGCTCTTCGCCGCATCGCTATTGCTCGGGAGCGAATATTTCCTGTCGAGCCGCCTGCATCATCCGGTCTATTCCATTTCTCTCTGGACGATCGTCGTCATCGCCAGCCTGACCCAGCTCGTCTCGCTCTTCACGTCCGTCATGGATCTCATCCGCGATGACGTGGCGGAACTGAAGGGCACGGCGATGCTTCTGACACGCCGATTCCGCTCGCTCTTTCTCTCCCGCATCGCCATGCTCGGCGCCGGCGGCATTCTCCTGCCCGCCCTGCTGGCCTATTCCCTGCCGCAGTCGACCCAGTCCGACGTCGCGCGCCTCTTCCTTATCTCCGCCACGAGCTTCGCGCTCGCGTTGGCGAGCGAATTCATCGGGCGCTACCTCTTCTTCGTGACGGTCGTGCCGAAAAACATCGCCGGCGCCTTTTTCAAGCCCGCGCGGAGTCATTCGTCATGAGCACGGCGGGAGGATTCAAGCCCCTGTTCGACAGGATCGCGTCGCTGGTCGGAGTCGGGCATAACGAGGAAAAATATTCCTACGGCGTCGACGAGACTTTCGGCGTCACATCCGCCGGGAAAATTCCGGACCGGTGGATCAGGACCACCTGCGGATACTGTTCCGTCGGCTGCGGGATGCACATCGGCGTGAAGGACGGCAAAGCCATCGCATCGCGCGGGGATTCCGATCATCCGGTCAACTACGGCAAGCTCTGCCCCAAGGGCCTCTCGGAGCACGAATCGATCGGCGCCGAAGGACGGGCGACCACGCCGCTGTTGAAGAAGAACGGCGCGCTTCAGCCGGTCTCCTGGGACGAGGCCCTCGACACGATGATCGCGAAATTCCGCGCGGCGCAGGAGAAATACGGCCCGGACAGCCTCGGAGTTTTGTCCACGGGACAACTTGTCACGGAGGAATTCTACGCGCTCGGCAAGCTTGTACAGCTCGGCTTCCGCACGAAAAATTACGACGGCAACACCACGCTCTGCATGGCGACGGCCGTCGCCGGATACAAGCGCTCCTTCGGTTCCGACGGCCCGCCGGGCGCGTATGAGGACATGGCGCTGGCGGATGTGATTCTCCTCATCGGAGCCAACATCGCGGACAATCATCCGATCCTGACGTGCTGGCTGCGGGCCAACGAGAATCCGAACAAGACGCTCATCGTCGTCGATCCGCGCGCGACGAAGACCGCGATGATGGCGGACCTCTTCCTGCCCATCAAGCCCCGCTCCGATGTCGCGCTCCTTAACGGCATCATGCATATCATTCTCCGCGACCGCCTGCACGACGGGAATTACATCGAGCGGCATACGAGCGGATTCCGGGAGCTCGCCGAGAGCCTGCTGAAATACAATCCGGAACACGTCGCGAAACTGACGGGACTGACCGTGGAGACGATCGAGCGGGCCGCGAGGACGATCGGGCGCGCGGAATCGGCCTTCATCGGGTGGACGATGGGCGTCAATCACAGCGACCAAGGAACGGAAACGGTCAACGCCATCAATAACCTGTCGCTCCTGACCGGAAAGATCGGCAAGCCGGGTTCCGCCCCCTTTTCCATCACCGGCCAGTGCAACGCCATGGGGACGCGCGAGGCATCGTGCACGTCGGCGCTGCCCGGATACAGGAAATTCGAAAGCGAGAGCGACCGGCGCGAGATCGCCGCGCTCTGGGGTATCGAGCGCGGCGAATTGCCGACCGCCCGGGGACTCGCGTATCCGGACATCATCGAGGGAATCGTCAAGGACAGGATCAAGGCGCTCTGGGTCATCGCGACGAATCCGCTCGTCTCGTATCCGAACCGGGACTTTCTCGAAGACGCGCTTTCCCGGCTCGATTTTCTCGTCGTCCAGGATGGATTTCATCCGACACCGACGACGGCGCTCGCCGATCTCGTCCTGCCGGCGGCGATCTGGGGAGAAAAGGAAGGGACCTACACGAATTCGGAGCGGCGCGTCAGCAAGGTCAACAAAGCCGTCGATCCGCCGGGCGAAGCCCTGACCGATTTCGACATTTTTCTTTCCATCGCCCGCAAGCTCGGCGCATACGATAGACTTTACCCGGGATGGACAGGACCGGAGGATGCGTACAACGAATGGCGCCGCGTTTCGAAGGGCAGGCTCTGCGATTATTCCGGTATCAGCTATGAGCTGCTGGAGAAGGCCGGCGCCGTCCAGTGGCCCTTTCCGGAGACCGTGAAGGGCGACGTGATCGCGGCGGCCCGCGCGACCCGCAGGCTATACGCCGACGGCGTTTTTCCGCATGAGGATAACCGGGCGAAGTTCTTCGCGATCGAGCAGAAATCCATGCCGGAATCTCCCGATGCGGAATATCCCCTGCTCCTCAACACCGGCCGGACGGTGGAGCACTGGCACACGCGCACCAAGACGGGAAAGATCGACATCCTCGAGACTCTTTCTCCCCAGTCCTGGGTGGAGATGAATCCGCGCGACGCCCGGAAGTTGAAGCTCCGCCAGGGCGACCAAGTCCGCGTCGCATCCCGCCGCGGCGAGATCGAGCGGATCGCTCTGCGGATCACCGACATCGTGGCGCCCGGGCAGATCTTCATTCCCTTTCACTGGTTCGAGACGAACGCGAACAATCTCACGCTGAACATCTGCGATCCGATCTCGCGCGAGCCCAACTTCAAGCAATGCGCCGTTCGCGTGGAGAATCCAGCGTGAAGAAAGCCGTCCTGAGCAAGGAAGACGCCGCGTTCCATGTAGCGCCGACGGCTCCCGTCCTCGTCATCTACGGCCCCACGGGAGCGGGAAAGACCGTCTGGATCGAATCCGTCATCCCGCTCCTGAAGGAACGGGGACTCAACGTCGCGACGGTCAAGTCGTGCCATCACGATCTCGACCTGGAACCCGCGGGAAAAGATTCCGCGCGCCACCTGACCGCCGGCGCCGTGAAGACGCTCCTGCTCTCTCCGAGCAAGAAAGCCATGATGGAGAACCGCGCGAACGACGATCTCGACGCCATCCGAGCGCTCGCCCTGGAACCGGGAATCGATCTCATCCTCGTGGAGGGCGCCCGCGCGTCGGAGTTTCCGAAGATCGCACTCCTATCCACGCAGAAATCCTGGAACCTTCCGGAGCCCTTTCCGCTCATCGCCTTCGCGGGCCGACCGCCGCTGGCGAGCTGGAGGATGGAGTGGACCGAACCGCGCGGCGCGGCGCAGGGCATCATGGAATGGCTCGAACTGCGCCGCAACGCCAGAGGAATACTGGGAGTGATCCTCGCGGGCGGCAGCGGAAAAAGGATCGGCGGCAGGATCAAGGCCCGGTTGAAATACCAGGGCATGACTCTCGCCGATCGCTCCGCCGCGCTCCTGCGGTGCTTCGTGGAGCGCGTGGTTATAGCCTCGCCGAGGCCGGAGGAATGCGCGGATCTCGGGTTCGAAATTGTCGCGGACAAGCCCGGCATCGCGGGTCCGCTGGGCGGACTTGTCTCCGCCCTGGAGAAATCGGAGCGCGGCATCCTCATGATGGCCGTCGACCAGGTCGGGCTCACTCCGCCGACGCTCGCCGAAATTCTCCGCGCGGGCCTGGCATCAGGATCGTCCGTTCTCGCGGACGCGGCCGAAATTATTCCCACGGTCTCATTTCTGGCCAGGGAATCCCTGTCCGATATCATCCGTCGCGCCGAAGAAGGAGACACGTCCCTGCGGGGAGCGCTTGAGGACGCGGTCACGATCAAGGCGGGTAGCGGGGAGGAAGCGGATCTCGATACGCCGGAGGATCTGGCGAGGTTCGGCATCGCGGGGTAAGAGTTTCATTCCACTTGTCTCCGGTCGGCTCCTCAGGTACTCTTTACATCATGCATAAGTTCATCTCCGACACCTACGAGAAGCTCATTCTGGCCCTGCTGCTGATCGAGTACATCTTCGTCAATCTCGTCTTCACCACGTACACGCAGAATATCGTCATCCTGAAAGACATCGCGTCGCCCCTGTTTTCGCTCCTCATTTTCGCCGTCTGGGTGATCGGCGACCTGGCCCGTTACGGAAAGTTCATGCTCCCCAGAAACGGCATCGTCCCTGTCACCGTGGTTGCCCTTTTGTACTGGGCGGGATGCGTCTTCACATCGCCGGGAACGGCGACGGCGGTGTACTGGTGGAGCACGATGTGGGCGTATTTCGTCCAGGTCTGGGCGGTCCTGAAAGTCCTCGATTCGTTCAAGAAGCTCTCGGCCATCTCCAACGCGGTCATCATCACGAACTTCCTCGTCGTGGGATATGGCCTCACGCAACTGGCCGGGATGGATATCCTCGTGGAGCTCGGGCTGATCCCGGACTGGGGATCGAACGTCTTCGTCTCCACGCACGGGAATCCGAACTTCCTCGCCGGCTACCTCATCTCCACCATACCCGTCCTCGTGGGAATCTGGTTCATCACCCGCAACCCGATCTACATCGTGGGCCTGCCGATCCTCGTCGCCTGCAACCTCTTCGAGGTCGTCAAGTCGACGGCGCGTGGCGCCTACATCGCGATGGCGCTCTATATCCCGACGTTCATCTTCATCCTCGGCTGGCACTATCGCCGGCTCCACATCATCAGCGACACCTGGTGGAAAGGCATCTTCAAGATCACCGCCGCCGTCCTCGTGGTCGCCATCCTCATCGTCGGCGTCGTCGCGTTCGACAAGGTCGAGGATTTCGGCATCCAGATCTACCAGCAGTTCTACACGCTCGTCGATTTCGAGGGCAACTACACGAACTGGGTCCGCTTCGTCTTCTTCCAGATGGCCACCGACGGCGTTCTTCGGGCGCCGCTGTTCGGCCGCGGCCTCGGGACATTCAACCACCAGATGCCGGAGACGCGCGTCGTCTGGTATCACCGTACCGGCGTCTCCCACAACACCGACCACCCGCACAACGAGCATCTCGAATGGCTCTTCGACACCGGCTTCATCGGCCTCTCCGTCTTCTGGCTCATCCTCGTCACCTATTTCTGGCTGGGCTTCCGGCAGATCAAGCGCCATCGCGACAGCTTTTATTTCCCGTTCGTTCTTTCGGCCTTCTACGGTCCCTGGTGCCAGTGGATCCAGGCCACGTTCGACGTGGAGACGAGATGGACTGGAAATTCCGTCACGATGTGGTTTGGCGTCGGACTCGTCCTGGCCTTCGTCAATCTCCCCGTCGTCGCCAAGCGGGAGGAAGAGGAAGCTCTGACCGCGGTGCAACCGGTCCTTCAGAAGACGCGAAAGCAGCTGCGCGCCGCCAATCTCCGCGCCGCGACCGGCAGCGGCGGTTACGATTTTCTCAATCCATCGCCGTATCTTCCCGTGATTTCCATCATCTGCCTGCTGACCGTCGGATTCTACGTCAAGAAATCCTACGACTTCTGGATGGCCGACCATCACCTCCGCAACAACATGGCCTACACCGACGCCAACCAGGGCAGCATCAACAGCGCTCTCAACGAAGCAGAGCTCGCCCGCGAGCTCTGCTATATGAACATGTCGAATTACTACAAGCTGGCCTACACATATCTCGTCGCCGGCAAGCTGGAATCCGCGATGAATTCCTACCGCGATCTCCAGGCCTTCGCGCCCAATTACGCCCAGATCCACATCAATCTCGCCTTCCTGAACGACCAGATGGGATTCCGGACGGCGTCCGCCTGGGAACGGGACCGCGCGGCCACGATCGAGCACAACACGAAGAACCATCGCGACGCCGCCCAATACTGGCTGCAGCTCGGTTATTCCCACCGCGCGCTCGCCCACATGCGCCAGTGCTTCACGATCGAGCTCGAGCGGCTGGAGAACGGCTATTACTTCTGGTACGACCACGACAATCTCCGGTCGGAACTGGCGCGCATCTACATGCAGCTCGGAGAAAAGCAGAACGCCGAGAACGAACTCGCGCAGGCGCTCCAGTTGAACCCGAACAACGTCCTCGCCGCCGTACTCCTGACCCAGCTCTACACCGAAGGCGGCGATCACGAGCGCACCTCCGAACTCGAAGCGACGCTCCAGAAATACGCGCCCTCCAATCCCGCGCTGCTCGTCCTGAAGATGTCCCGTTCCGTCGCGGAAAAGGACTTCGCCACCGCGTTGCAACTCGCGGACGAAGCATCCTCCGGCCTCCCTCTGCCGCCTCCGAACGGCCAGCCGTCGCAGGAAGCCGCCAATCTCGGCAATTCGCTTCTCTCCATGCTCCAGGTCGTCTTCGGCGCTAATTTCAACCAGACCAAGTGCCTGGAGGTTGCGGGATGGATATACGCGACGCAGTCGAGATATTCCGAGGCGGAACAGTTCCTCGGCCGCGCCTACCAGATGACGAGCGACGCCCGCACGGGCGAACGACTGGCCCGCGTCCGCGCCCACATGCAGTCGTAAGAAATCCTGAATCCGCAGTAACTACTCAGGCGGCCCGCCGCGCCACAGCGCGCCCTCTAAACCACGAATGGACACGAATAGACACGAATTTGTGTACAAGAAAAATAATTTTGAACGGGCGCAATCGTCCTAAGGATTTCAAACAAATCCATTCGTGGTTCGCTTCTCCTGAATAGTCACATTTCGTTATTGTTTCGGATGCAATACGCACCATGGCAACTTGCGTGAGTACGGTGTTTAATCTCCCTGATGCAATCAATCGTCTGCGATAGACCCTATCAGTTCGTTCCTCCGCGCCATGGCCGATGGTGGCCGATCATCCTCCAGAACATCCTGCCCGCGTATCTGAAGCGGAGCTACGGCATTGAGACCGTGGAGATCCGCGGCGGCGAAAAGTTACGCGCCTCCCTCGGTTCCGGCCATGGGATTCTGCTTGCCCCCAACCATTCGCGTCCCTGCGACCCCATGTTGATGTTGCTCCTGGCTCGAGAGACCGGCCGCCCTTTCTTCACGATGGCGAGCGCTCATCTCTTCATGAACGGCGGTCTTCAGGCCTGGCTCCTTCCGCGCGCGGGCGCCTTCAGCGTCTACCGGGAAGGCATGGACCGCGCGGCCGTCAGCACAGCCGTGGATATTCTTGCCGCGGCGGAGCGACCTCTCGTCCTCTTCCCTGAAGGCATCGTGACGCGCACGAACGACAGGCTGGGGTATCTGCAGGAAGGCACGGCTTTCATCGCGAGGAGCGCCGCCAAGAAGCGATCGAAGGCTGCCGGCACCGCGGCGGCTTCGGCGGCATCGTCTTCGAATAGCCGCGTCGTCGTTCATCCCGTCGCGATCCGGTATTATTTTCGCGGCGACATCGAGGCGGCCGTGGATGACGTCCTGACGGAAATCGAAAAGCGATTCTCATGGAGACCCCAGAAGGAACTCGCTCCGGTGGACCGCATCATCAAGGTCGGAGAAGCGCTCCTGGGCCTCAAGGAAAAAGAATATCTCGGCGCCGTCGAATCGGGAACGATCGCGGACCGCCTGGCGCGGCTCATCGACCGGATCCTCTCTCCCATGGAACGGGAATGGCTCGGCGGTAAGGGATTTTCTGACACAAGCGTGGTCTCGCGCGTCAAGCGGTTGCGCGCGGAGATCGTGCCCGACCTCGTCGGACAGGAGCTGACGGAGGAGGATCGAGCCAAACGGTGGAGGCACCTGGCCGATATCTATCTCGTCCAGCAGCTCTCTCTCTATCCGCCCGATTACGTCGCCTCGCAACCGACACCGGAGCGGATCCTCGAGACCATCGAGAGATTCGAGGAGGACCTCACGGACAACGCGCGGATCCACCGGCCGATGGAAGCGGTCATCGAGGTGGGGGACGCCATCGAAGTTTCGGAAGAACGCGCGACGAAGGGAGAACCCGATCCGCTCATGAAGAAACTGGAAGACGAACTGGCGCGGATGCTGTCCGCGCGGACGCGGGAACAGAGCTCATCGACGGCATGACAAAGCGACGGATCCTGCGGGCTCTTCTCGTCGTCGTCTCCCTCGGAGCATGGTTCGGCACGCAGGCCCTGATCGGTTCCCAGGACTTTCCGGAGGATCAGATCGGCGACCGCGTCCATCAACTGACGGCTCCGCTGCACGGCTGGCTGCTGTCGCACAAAAGCGCCGCTTCTCTCCTGCTGATTGTCAGCTCCGCCCTCATCGACGGGCTTGGAATATTTCTCCTGGGGAGGGCGATCCTGGGACCGAGCATCCGGCCGCTGGTGGCGCTGCTCATCGTCTTCGGGCTCCGCCAGGTCTGCCAGCTGACGTGCGCGCTCCCGCCGCCCGACCGGATGATCTGGTATGATCCCGGAGTGCCGTCGCTCCTGGTGACCTACGGCGTCTCCAACGATCTCTTCTTCTCCGGGCACACCTCCATCGCCGTCCTGGGCGCGCTGGAACTCGCGCGCGCGGGAAAGTCGTGGGGGATGATCGGGATCCTGGTCGCTCTGTTCGAGGCGGCGACGGTGCTGATCCTGAGGGCGCATTACACGATGGATGTCATCACGGCGCTCTTCGCCGCGCTCTTCGCATCAGCGGTCGCCGACCGCCTGTCCGCGAGAATAGACAGGCATCTGTAGGGGCATCCCGCCGGGCAGGACGCCCCTACGTACTACCTCTTTCGCTTCTTATGTCTGTTGGCGCGGCGTTTTTTCCGCCGCTTGTGCGCGGCCATCTTATGCTTCAGCCGCTTTTTACCGCATGGCACGTTGAATCTTCCTCCTCTCGGGAATTCTCATCCGCAGTAACTTACCACGGGGAGCACGGCGGACACAGCGAGAAGTGATTCTCCTGTATGCTCCGCGATCCTTGTGGTTTCAGTCGAAGATGAATCCTACTTGTTGAACTTCAGCGCCTTGCCGAAGAAGAGCCATGCGCCTCCGGCGAAGATGATCATGCCGTACAGGAAGATCGCGGCGATCGTCGGGTCGACCGGCACACCGCTGTACCAGCCGAAGGTCGAGTTCACGAGTGTGCCGGCGATATCCCGGAAAAAATGCCATGTTCCCGCGATGAAATTGATGATGCTCTGGGCCAGGTTGTCGAAGAATTCCATGGTTAATCCCTCCTGCAGAGGATCGACGCTCCCAGGAGAGCGTAACCCGAGATCACGGCGCCACATGCGAAGAACGTCCATCCATTTTCCGCTCGCGCGTCAACGAGAGTCAGCGAAGGAAATCCGACGGCGAGGAAAGCCAGCGCGCCGTAGTAGAGGCGCGAGGAGAGCGGTGTCGCTCCCGTCGTCGCTACCACATCCGCCGACGGCGATGCGGATGAGATCAGCTCGCTCACGGACGTCCCATGATCTCCGCGGCGGCGGAGAAGAGCCGTTTTGACGCCGGATCGAGCGCCTTGGCTTTTTCGAGCGCGGCCCGGGCCAGGGCCCTGTCGTTCGCGCGCGACGCGGCGACGGCCAGGTCCAGGTACACGTCGATGTCGCCCTGCCTCACTTTTTCGAGCATCTTGTAGACTTCCACGGCGCTCTTGTAATCCCCGAGCCTGTACCGGAGAACTCCGGCGAGAAACGCGGCGTCGGAGTTTGTCGGGTCGAGGAAGCGGGCGCGATCGACGTATTTGACGGCGACGGGCCAGAGATCCGACCGGCGCGCTGGAACGGCATTGCCCCACTTGTACAGGACGTTCGCGCTTTTCAGGTGCGGGATGGCGGCATGCGGAGCCAGCTTCGCGGCGCGCTCGTAGGATTCCAGGGCGCGGGCATATTCCAGGGCGACGAGATGCGAATCGCCATGCGCGATTTCCACGGCGAATTCCTCGCCCCATCCGCTCTGCGCGGGATGAGCGGTCGCAGCCGATGTCACGATCAACAGGGTGAAGAATGAGAAGAGGATGCGATTCATTATTTCTTATCTCCGCGTAAGATGGCCGAAAGCTGCTTGTTCACGCGGCTCAAGCGGTAACAAAGCACCTTGTTGATGGCCTGAATAACCTTGAACGCGAGCGTCGGGTCTTCCAGGACGATCGCTTCAAAGTGATGCCGATGCAGCATGTACACGCCCGAATCCGGTTCCGCGGCCTCCGCCGTGGCCGAGTGGGGCGTTCCCATCAGGAAGGCGATCTCCCCGATGATGTGGCCGACGGAGAGCCTGACGAGCGTGTTGCGGGACCCATCCGCGTTCTCGATGACGATATTGAACGAGCCCTTGCTGATGATGTACAGCGTCTGTCCTTCACCGCCCTGGTGAAAGAGCATCTCGTTCTCCTGAAAATCCTTGGAGTCGAGATGTTCGAACAGCACCTGGACCTCGGCATTCGACAAAAATGAGAGCATTTCGTCGAAGCGCGGAAGGTCTTCCGCCGTCAGAAGGGCCTTTTTCTCTTCCTGCACTGGCATCGTTCTTATCATGGCTCATGCAAAAGGTTTTGTAAATTCCATTTTACACGCGGTGGGGGGCGGTCGATATCGTTCATGGAAAGATGCAGATCAGGGAAACAATACGCGGGTGGAAATGTAAAGCCTTGGCTCATAACTCCTGGCCGCTCGCCGCATGCCGCTTCCTCGGACGCCACCCCGTCCTTGCGGGCATACTCGATCTGACAGCCGGCACGACGCTCCTCCTCGTCTCCCTGGCACTTCTTCCCCGGGGCGTCTCTCTCGCGCCGATCCTCCTGACATTCGCCGGCTTCGCCATCATCTCGCGATCCTCCTTCGCCTCGCTCATGAAGAGCATTCGAAATCCCGTCTCCGTATCCGCGCAGCGGGAGGCCGATCTCCATGAGACCCTGGAGAAACTCTATCGGGAACGGCAGCAGCTCGCCGTCCAGCTCGACGAGCTCGCCGTCATCCGCGAGGTCTCCCTGGCCGTCGGCTCGATCCTGGATTTCGGCGACATGATCCGCGCCATTCTCGATCTCGTGACGTCGCACTTCGGAATCTCCAAGGCGCTCATCTATCTCCGGTCGCAGGAGGAGGATTGGTTCGAGATCGTCGGCGCCCGCGCCAACGACCGGAACATCGCGCCGTCCAAGGTTATCCTGAAGAAGATCCGGCTCGGCACCGGCCTCGTCGGCCAGGCGGCCGCGGAGCGGCGGGAGCTGATCGAGATGCAGGAAGGCAAGGGCGTGATCGCCGCCGTGCCGCTCGTCGCCAAGTCCAAGGTTGTCGGCGTGATGAAGCTCTCCGATCCCGATCCCGCGAAGCTTTCTCCCGAGAACTGCAGAAAGCTCCACACCATCGCCGGCGCCATCGCCGTCGCCCTGGAAAATTCCCGGCTCTACCGGATGGCCGTCACCGACGGCCTGACCGGCCTGTATGTCCATCGCCACTTCCAGCACCGGCTGGAAGAGGAATTCGCGCGGTCGCTGAGATACGGAACGCACCTTGCGCTCCTGATGGTCGACATCGATCACTTCAAGCAGTTCAACGATACGCACGGCCATCGCACGGGCGACGAAGTCCTGAAGGGCGTCGCGACGATCCTGTCGGAAGAAGCGCGCGGGACGGACGTCGTCTGCCGCTACGGCGGCGAGGAGATGGCGATCATCTGCCCGCAGACGGACATCGCAGGCGCGATCATCATCGGCGAACGGATCCGGAGCCGCACCGACCATCGCAAGTTCGAAGCCGACGGCGTCACCGATCCGCTCCACGTCACCGTCTCCATCGGCATCGCCGTCTACCAGTCCGGCATGGAGAAGCGATCCGACCTCGTCGAGAGCGCCGACGTGGCGCTGTATCACGCGAAGAAAAACGGACGCAACCGCGTTTCGTGCGCCGACGCGGAACTAAGGGCCGCCTGACGGCGGCAAAGCCTGAATCCGAAATCCTAATTTCGAGGCGATTGTCCAATAAGCCGTACTATTCCGATCAAAATATGTCAGAGTGTGTCCCCGTTCTGGCGAAGGTGACCGCTTCTTTCGGGCCGTCATCAGGGGCATTCGAAATCGGGTCGATTCGATAGATCAAAATCCAATCGCTTTCAATGTGGCAATCCCGAAAACCTTCCCATGGACCGGTGAGCGCGTGATCGCGACGGAGTGGCGACAATGCGCGCTCGTTGATCAAGTCATCCGAGACGGCTTTGAGTTTAGGTAGATCATAACCGCGCTTGCGCATCAGTTTTACGTCTTTTGGAAAGCGCGTCCAATAGCGGACTTCACGCACTGCGGTTCAGTCCAGTCCTATAGCCTTGTAGAACTCCTCGGGCGACTTCGCCGTCTTGACGTTTCGCCCGGCTTTGATGTCTTCGAGTGCTTTGCGCGTTTCAGCGTTAGGTATGCGGACGGGGAAAGGTAATCCGTTATTGGAAACAATGAGTCGGTAAAAAACGTTGATCGCCTGGCTCGCGGATAGTCCCACCTTTTCCAGAACTGTCTCGGCCTGCCGCTTCAGTCGTGGATCAATCCGCGCATGGATCGTGGCTGTTTTCAGCATGCTTCCATTGTGTCACGTTCGCGATACATAATCAAGCGCCCTCTTCTTGACAATTTCCGAAAAAGCCACAGACAACTCTCATAATTAAAAATGCAGGCGGCCTGTAAGCCGGATTTTGTCCTCGCGTCTGTCTTGCGACGAACACGAGGCGCGACCATCTGTCTGGGACCACGCTTACGCGGGGCCTCGAGCAGCCTACCCGCGGTTTCTCGGATTGCTCCGGGGGCGCGGACCGCGCCCCATCCCCTCGAAGTTCGGGAGGATTCACCGCCTATTTGGCCTTGCTCCGGACGGGGTTTACCTTGCCTTCGCCATCGCTGGCGAAGCGGTGAGCTCTTACCTCGCCTTTTCACCCTTACCCCGCGTCCTCCGAAGAGTGTGCGGGGCGGTATATTTTCTGCGGCACTGCGGACCGACGGCCTTTCGGCCAAAGGTCCTGATCCGTCACCCCTTCGCAGGCGAACCTGCTCGGGATGCCTGGACGTTATCCAGCGTCCTGTCCTTTGGAGTCCGGACTTTCCTCACCCTGTTAAGGGGCGCGGTCGCGCGACCGCCTGCAGGACGATTATACGACGGCGAGCTGCAACTTCCTATGCGGGATTTTTCGCGCCGATCGCCGTCATGCGCATGTAGAGGATGGCGGATTCGAAGAGGATCCACATCGGGACGGCCAGGAGCAGTTGCGTCATCACGTCGCCGGTGGGGGTCAGGAGCGCGGAGAGAATCGCGATCCCGAGGATCCAGTATCCGCGCTGCTCCGAGGCGGACCGGGCGGACAGGATGCCCGCTTTCATCAGCCCGATCATGACGAGCGGCATCTGGAAGCAGAGCCCCGATCCGATCAGGATTCCCGCGAAGAGCTTCAGGTAGGGCTCCAGGGCTCCGCCGTACTTCAGGTTCGCCGATTCATACGAGAGGAAGAATTTCACCGCCACCGGCATCAGGAGAAAATATCCGAACGCGGCGCCGAGGAGAAACAGGAGCGTCGAAACCGTCGCCAGTTTCACGGCCGCAGACCGTTCGCGGGGATAGAGACCCGGGGAGACGAAAGCCCAGGCCTGGTACGCCACGACCGGCAGCGCGATCACGAATCCGAGATAGAGCGCGAAGAGCAGATGAATCGTGAAGGCTTCCGCGATGCCGAGGTACATCAGTTCGCGTCCCGCCAGCGGCAGCAGAGCCCACTCGAACACTCTTTCCTCGAACAGGAAATACGACAGGGACATGCCGACGGCGACCGCGAGAAGGGATTTGATGATCCGTGAACGGAGCTCGACGAGATGCTCCAGGAATGTCATGGGCGGCCGCAGCGAAGACAGACGCGCTCCATCCGCCGGTGAGGAATTCACGTTGACTTGGGGAGATCTTCCGCAGGCGAAGAGGGAACGGCGGATACATCATTCTTCGCGAAATCCTGCGGGGAAGCGCGGCGTACCGTTGTCGCATCCATGCCCTCCCGCGGCTCGCGGGATGCCTTACCGCTCATCGATCCTGCATCCTCGCCGCGCGCCAATGTGTCGGCTTCGGCCAGCTCCATCTGCCGCTTCACATCCTCGGCGTATCTCCGGAGAATCGCCGAATACTCGCCGAGCCGCCTCAGCACGCCCGGGATCTTCTCCGGGCCGATCACGACCAGGGCGACCACGCCTACGAGAATCATCTCCTGGTAGCCTAGCGAGAACATTCTTCCACCTCGTCGATCCATCGGAGATTTCTCCGGCGAAGCTCCTCCTCCGGATCCAGGCCGCGCTTCTGCGCCAGGAGCGCGATGTCGCGCAGGAGGTCCCCGAGGTTTTCATCCGAGATCCGCGATGACTTGATCCGCGCGGCAAGTTCGTCCTCGCTCTCCGATGTGCCGAGCTTTTCCGCGATGCGGTACGTCATGAGAAGCGCCGGCAGCGTGCGCGGAACACCGTCGAGCTTTCCCGGCTTGCGGATCCCGTTGCCGCCTGACTGCTCCTTCTTCTTCCGCTTGATCTCCTCCCAGTTCGCGATCACTTCCGCGACTCCGGATACCTCACGATCGCCGAAGACGTGAGGATGCCGCTCGATCAGCTTCTCCGCGATCGCGCCGACCACCTCCCGGATCGTGAATCTCCCCTCCTCCGAGGCCATCTGCGCGTGAAAAACGACCTGCAGCAGGAGGTCGCCCAGTTCCTCGATCATCGCCTCGTCCGAACCGGAATCGATGGCGTCCAGGAGCTCATACGTCTCCTCGACCGCGTATTTCTTCAGCGTCTCGTGCGTCTGCTCGCGATCCCACGGGCAGCCATCCGGAGCGCGAAGGCGCGCCATGATCTCGATCAAGCGCTCGAGTACGCCCTCGTTTTCCGCGGGGTCGCTCACTTCACCCTCCATGGATTCGACTCCACGCGCGACTTTTTCCGCATCGCTTCCACTTCCTTCCGCAGAAGACTCTTCGCCTCCGTCTCCGCGGATGTCTCCCTGCGAAGAACTTCACCCAGCGCTCCCAGGACAATTTCCGACCGCGCCTGATCGACCCTCCACTGGACCGTCGTATCGGTTAATACGCCACGCTCTCCGGCCACTTTCATGAGGAGTTCCTTCTCGACCCAGTTTTCGGTCACGGAACTGATTTCATCCGCGGTCAATGTCCCGGCCGGATCGATGGCGCGGAGATCTCCGACGCGGAGCACGCGGTCGTCGACCCGCGCGATCACGTCGGCTTCATCGGCGACCGTCCCATTTGAAGCGGGAGGCGTGGAAGCAGGCTTGCCGCATGCGGCGGCAAAGAGGATGAAAAATATCAGGAAGCGCATCATGGAACGTGTGAAGAATACCAGATCCACAGACGGTGTCAGGCTGCAACATGGCCGCCATGGAAATCTGCATTTTACCGGGCTTTTCTCGCGTTGCATTGTTGCAGAATGACCCCAAAAAACTCTTACAAGCCTGAATAAAACGGGTATAGTGTGCCCCATGAATAGGGTTAACGTCCGCTCTCTTGCCATCCTTTCATTCTCGTGCCTTCTTCTGGTGCTTTCCGGCGCGCGCGCCTTTGCCCGGGAAGTCATCGTGCGGGAGGGAGAATCGCTTTCGATGATCGCCGCGCGCGAGCTCGGTTCGATGAACCGCTGGGAGGAAATCGCGCAGCTCAATAACATCTCCGATCCCCGCCGCGTTCAGGCCGGCATGCGGCTCCTTATTCCGGGAACCGCCACGATGTCCATGGATCCGACGACCATCGAATTGGGTCAGTTGACGGGCGGATCCCGCGGCCAGATGCGAAGCACCTCATCGCACGCGCAGATCGATATGACCGTGCCGCCGCCGCCTTCTCCCGAGCCCAACATGAGCACCGCTCATGTCAGGCCGCGATCCGGAGCCACGCGATTCCGATCCGGCATGAACGCGCCTTGGCAGAACCTGGCGGCGCCGATTCCGGTGGAAGCCGGAGCCCAGGTCATGACCGCGAACACGGGCTGGGCCGACATGCGATCCGGCGATGCCTTTCTCGAGGTCGGCCCTTTCTCCATCCTGCGCGTCGACGATCTCATGCCCCAGGGCGGCGCGATGGTGAAGCTCCAGATCGGCATGCTGACAGCCCACAGCCAGGGCTCGCCGGTCCTTGTCGAAGCCGAGGCCGCGAAGATCAACGTCACCAACGCGGAGGCGAAGATCATCGTGGATTCGGCCGGCATCCTGAAAGTGACGCCGACGGCGGGCGTCGTCAAGATCCTCACTCCGGATGCGAAGGTGACGACCATCGAACCCGGCAAGGTCGCCTGGGTCCGTCGCGGCGGACCGGTGGTTGTGAAGGAACAGATCTCCGCCGTGATGCTCATCTCCCCCGTCGGCAACAGCGTCGTCGCCGACCGGGATATCCTCTTCGAGTGGACGCCGCTTCCGGGAGCGCGCGGCTACAAGTTTTCTCTCATGCCTGAAGATCCGTCCCAGCCGAAGCTCGACGACCAGCAGACAGCAAATCCGAAGATCATGGTGACAAGCGTTCCCGAGGGGCGCTACACGTGGCGCGTCGTGCCGCTGGGAATGGTGGATGCGATCGGATCGATACCCGGCCGTTTTTCCGTGGCGCGGAACGCACCGGACCTGGAGCTGATGCCGCCGTACTGGACGAATGGAGCGTGGTGGCTGAAGGGCATGACCGCTCCGAACGCCTGGGTCACCGTCGGAGATTTCAGCATGCGCGCGAACGAGAAGGGTGAATTCAGCACAAGCCTGGGAGCCGGCGAAGGCATTCTCATGCTCGGCGTCGAATCGCGCATGACTGCTGGCGGCGCGGCGGCGAGAAAAGCCATGGCCATCGCGGCGCGGCCGTCCCGCTCCGCGGTGCCCGTCGTCGTGAAGGTTCCGTCGGGCCGTATGATGCTGAACGACGAAGCCGCGCCCCCGGAGATCACGCTGTCGGAAGGTAGGAACGCCTTCTTCTGGCAATGGGTGATGGACGACAACGCGAACGGCTTCATGCCGCAGGATCCCATGCGAAACGCGGCGCGCAACGAGATCGCGCGCGGCCGGTTCGAGCTGATGGTCGACATGAGCGCTCCGCTCATCATGTCCGTCATGTCGTCCGCGCCGAAGGTTCAGTCCGGCGAGGAAGTGACGATCCGCATCAACGCCGAGGACAAGGGATCGGGCCTCGGCGATGCCTCCACTGCCAGCATCATGGTGGAAGGACCGAACTACTGGAAACAAACCGTCACCGCGAGTTCCCTGTCCGGCTCGAACGAATATGTCTTTCGTTTCCGCACTCCCGCGAATCTTCCGTCGGGAGTTCTGAAGATCACGCAGATCGAAATAGCCGACAACGACGGCAACGCGATCATCCTGCATGGCGAGGGAATGTCCACGGATGTGGAGGATCCGCACTTCCGGTTCCGCGACTTCTTCAAGAACATCCTCCTCATGGGCGCCGGCATCGGCATCGGCATCGCGATCTGAGGCTCTCATCCCGGTCCTTTTAAAGATCTGCGGCGTCACCCGCTCCGAGGACGCCAGGCTGTGCGCGGATCTGAACGTCGACTTCATCGGCATCAACATCTGGCCGCGATCTCCACGATCCGTGATGCCCGAACGCGCCGCCGAACTTTCCGGCGAGTTGCGGCAAATCGGCTTCGCGGGAAAGCTCGTGCTCGTCACGGTCTCCCCCGCTCCCGAAACACTGCCGCCAATCCTCGAACGGATCGCTCCGGATTTCATCCAGATTCATGGCGAATGGAGTCATGAGATCGCGGTCGGGAGCGTGCCGGTCCTGCGAGCATTCCCTCTCGGCACTGTTCAGGATCGAATTCCCATTTCGGAATGGCGCGCCGATCCCATCCTGATCGACGCGCGCGTGGAGGGAATGATGGGAGGGACGGGGAAAACGGTGCCGGAGGAATTGCTGGCGGACATCCCGCGTCGCTTTCTGCTGGCTGGAGGATTGAACCCCGGCAACGTCGCCGACATCATACGCCGCGTTCATCCCTGGGGAGTCGATGTCGCGTCCGGCGTGGAGGAATCTCCGGGAAAGAAGGATCACGGAGCGGTGAATATTTTCGTCAGGGAAGCCAGAGCTGCTTCCTGACTATTCCCGGATGAAGGCTCCGTTCCGATACGTGACGCGTTCGGCGCCGCGGAGCGTGTAGGTTTCGTTCGGCCGGTCGCTCGGCACAAGCTTCACGACTCCGCCTTCGTTCTGAATCGTGACCGTGCCGTCCTGCGCGGCGGAAACGGTGAAGGCTCCGTTGGACGATGTCGCGGTCACGGCATCGGTGGAGACGAGCACGGAACCGCCTCCGGGGCGGACGATCGTGCGGGCGGTTCCATGTCCGACATGGAGCGTGACATCTTCTTCAGGCATCCCTGTCGCCCCTACGCGCCGCTCCAGTCGCCGGATCTGCGCCGCGGATGTTCCGACGAGGTCGACGTGCGCCCTGGAAAATTCCACGCTCGCTTCGCCGGCGCCGGAGGTCTTGATCTGGCTGCCGACGCGAAGCTTTTCCTCCGGCCGGGGAACCATGCCGTTCACAGTGACCGGACCCGCGAAACTCTGGAGCTTCGCGTCGGTCATCTCGATCGTGATCGCCTCGGGCGGAAGATCCGACGGGACGGTCAGGACCGTGGACGGTGCCGCCGTCGCTACGGCCGGCGCGGGGGTTGTGAGGACCGATGGCGCCGCCGACGGAAGAACTCTCACCGTGGGCGGCAGATCGGCCGTGATCGGCTGCGCAACGGATTGAGGCGGGATGTTGCTCCGACCCGTGTAGACCGGGATCCCGGGAAAACTCGGCGGCACGGCGGAAGGCTGCTGAGCAGCCGGCGCCAATGTCGGACTCACCGGAGCGGCGAGAGGCGAAATGGGAACGCCGGGAAGCGCATCGATGGGCTGGAAGGAATATTCGTTATCCGGAGCAAGAACGGTTCCGCGGAAGGGATTCATGTTCGCGGGATTGATCGAGGAGAGTTCCTGGGAAGGCGCGCTGATGGAAGCGGCGGCGATGGGAACGGGCTGCGCCGGAGGAGGAACCACGACGGTGATCTCTCCAGGCTTGGTGAGGAGATAGGTCATGAGCGCCGCGATGAGAACGCCTCCGCCGCCGATCACCGCCGGCAGATACTGGGACATGGGAGCGGAAGCGCTGCCCATCCCGGAAGCGAAAGACGGAGAAGGCTCCGGACGGAATCCTCGATCCAGGGCAACCGTAAGGCCCGAGGGATTCAAGCGAGACTGCTCCTGCATGCCAGGCATTCCGCGATCGGCGAGATCCCGCCGCTTCAGCGCCTCGTGAATTATGCTCATGGAGTAAGTTTCGGAAAGTCAGGGTGAGTTCTTGATACCAGAGCGCACCATGTGAGCGGTCCCACGATGCCGTCGACCGGTATGCCGACCGCGGTCTGGAAGGCGATCACGGCCTCTCCGATCGATTCCGGCCGGAGAAGAGTCCTGAGATTCCGGGAAGCGACCCTGTCCCGCTTCACGGCCGCCTGCAGCATGACGGCCAGGCGCGGATCACTCGCGGGATTCTCGGGATACGCGAGGCTGGCCGGGAGCGCGATGCGCGCGTCGATGACGCCCGATGCGTCGAGCTGGAGACGAGACACTTCGACGCGAGTCTTGTCCTTCGCGCCGCCCACGGTCGGGCTCTGATACTGTTCGCGCGGCAGGAGCTCGCTGGGATCGTAGAACGTGTAGGACGTCGGGGAGACACCCGCAAGGACCATCTGGCTGGGTCCTGCCGAGAGCAGGACGGGGAGATTGATCCGCGCCAGCGTGGGCAGATCCGCCATCACATGAACCGTGGACATGCCGGCCGCCTCGATCGAATTCGCCTCTCCGGAAAATCCCCAGAGCGAAAGAAGTTCAGTGAGCGCCGCCGGAGCCGCGGGTTCCGCGGGCGAAGTTTGCTCAGGTTGTGAAGGCGCGGAAACGGAAAGGGCCGGAGCCGCGACGGGAGACGGCGGCTTCAATGCGGCGGGAGATGCCGTCTCGGCCGACTGGCGAGCGGAGATCCCGATGAGAAGAACGATCACGAGAATCACGGCGGCGGCCAGGACAGGCTGAAGCGATGAGCGCGGAGCCTGCATCGGAGCCGCGCTGTAGGAAGCGGCGGGCGCATGCGATGCGTAAGACGCGGCATGTTCCTGCGTGGCCTGGGCCTGGGGACCTTCGTGGTCGACGATCGCCGTCTCCGCCAGGCGACCGTCGATGATGCGTGTCTGGAGCGCATAAGCCGCCAGGAGGCATTTGTCGCAGATGATATTGATGAGCCGCGGCGTGCCTCGGGTGTACTGCGCGATCGCGTCGATCGCGTCCGACCGGAACTCCACGCACTTCTGGTTGCCCGCGACCAGCAGGCGGTGGGAGATATACTTCGGAATCTCGTCGCGTTCGAGCGGCGTGATGTGGTAGCGCACCGCGATCCGCTGGCGCAATTGCTCCAGCTTCGGCATCTTCAAGATCTCGTTCAGTTCCGGCTGCCCGACGAGAATGATCTGGAGTAGCTTCTCCTGCTCGGTTTCGAGATTCGAGAGCATGCGGATCGATTCCAGGACATCGACATCGAGGTTCTGCGCCTCGTCGATGATGACGGCGACGTTGCCGCCCGCGCGCGCCTGTTCGATGAGGAAAGCGTTCAGGAGATCCAGCAAGCCCTTCTGCGAGGGATTCTTCAGTTTCACTTCGATGGAGAGATCGTCGAGGATCGCGTGGAGCAGTTCCGACTTGGAGAGGCTCGGATTGAGGATGACGGCCGTCTTTGTCGCCGGATCGAGCTGATTCAGGAGCGTCCGGCAGAGGGTCGTCTTGCCCGTCCCGATCTCGCCCGTGATGACGATGAAACCCTTCTTCTCACCGATGCCGTAGAGAAGCGAGGAGATCGCCTCCTCGTGCCGGTGCGACCGGAAGAGATACCGCGTATCCGGCGTCATCCGGAACGGTTCATCCCCCAGGCCGAAATATTCCTTGTACATTTATTGTCCCATTTCCTTTGGCGCGGTCATTGTACAGGACGCGACGTGATCCGCAATCATCACGCTTCCCCCATCGCCATCCGGGCCGTGCCGCCGAAGAGCCGCTTGAAGTAGGCGCCGAAGGAGAAGTAATTCTTCTCGATCTGGAAATCGTTGTTGCTCTCGATCCGCTCCGCGATATTCCGGATCCAGTGCGACGCGTCACACTCCGGATACCGCCGCAGGAACGGAGCGGACTCCTTGACCGCGCGGACGACGCACGGATCATGGATGACGGGACCGAGAAAGGAAATGTCGACGCCCAGCTCGCGGCGCGCCTCGTCGCGCATCTTCCGCGCGACTTCGAGCCCTTCATCGAACGTCTCGGAACGGTTGACGATGAGCTTCGGCCGGAACTCGTCGAGAATCGACTTGAGGCTCTTGTAATCGACGAGGCTCCCCGTCTTCTGCACCTGCGACAGCACGCCGGGCACGCTCGGTATGTCGAGCTGTCCGCTCTCCAGCCGGTCCATCAGATCGATCACCAGCGGCATCTCGCGGGCCTCCTGGCGAATCTTGCGATACAGGGTCGCCCGGATGAAGAGGTAGGAATCGCGCATCGCGGTCGGCTCCGGATTCGTGACGACGACGCCGGAGTTGACCATCGAGAAGAAATCGATCACTTCGAAATGAACGGACGCTCCGAGGTCCAGCACGAGGTACTTCGCCTTCAAAGTTTTCAGGTGGCGGAGGAATTTCTGGCGCTGCTGGTATTGGAGATTGGAGAGCGTCATGGAAGGAGTCGCGGCGCCGGAGAGAAACGAGAGGCCGGGAAAGGCGGTGGGCGAGAGCGCGTCACCGAGCGTCGTGACGCGCTTGGTGACGAAGTCGTCGATGTTCCGGGTGATGCGGGCACCGAGAAGAATGTCGGCATTCGGGAGACCGAAATCGCAATCGACGAGAATGACCTTCGCCGACGGATCGCGTGCGACCAGCCTGTCGGCAAGCGCGATCGACAAGTTGACCGAGACGTTGGTCTTGCCGACGCCGCCCTTGCCGGAGGCGATCGGAATCAGGTGCGTGTCGAACGGAAGGGATTCATCGAGTTCCTCCTCGACTTCCGCATCCGCCTCCATGGCAACGGCAGGAGTTTCGACGACCGAAGGCTTGGGCATGTCGAAGATGTTCCGCGTGGGAGCCTCGATGCGCTGAAGCAATTCCAGGATCTTGCTCATTCGGGCAAGTATAAGGGGACATTCTCCAACATTGCAACATTGGGAATGCGGGAGCAGAAGTTCCCCATCCACAAAACCTGAAACCACGAACCACACGAAAAACACGAAAGTTTGGAGAAGTAGCGTCGTTTTTTGGATGCTCTTGAGGTGAACACCGGTTGATGGGGAGAATACATGGCCCGTTTTCCATCTCCACGCGCACGTGCCTTGAACGTTTTCAACAGGGCGAGGGGCGCGTCGCAGAGGGGTGTTTCCCGCCTCTCAGACCTGTGCTTTAATCATCCGTGAAGAACGCAGGAGTTGGTCGAGCAGGTGCCTTGCGAGGTGGCGAAGCGTCATCTTCGCTTTCCTCCAATGTTTTTCAATCTCGTTCCACTTCTCGTGCAGGAAGAGAAGCAGTGAGTTGAAGCCGATGGCCAGGATAAAGACCAGGCGGAGGCTCGCTGCTTCATCTTTTACATAGCCGTGTTTGGAACTGCTGAGCGAATTGAAGAGCTTGAAGCCGTTGTTCTCGATCGACCAGCGAAGGTGTCCGAGTTCCCGAAGTTCCAGCGCTGTCAAATCGTCTCGCGAGGTCACGATAAAAAAGATTTCCGTTTCTCCCGTGGCGATAGATGTTTCCGTGATCATGGCGACTCGCAGCAAACGTTCGACTCCTTCGAAAGAGAATCCGGATGACGCGAAGGCTTGATAGCTGATTCCTCGCTTCTCCTCTACGCCCTCGATGAACTCGATATCTTTCGGATAAAGATGCCGGCGCTGAAATAGCGCCCGAGCCTCCTGAAAGATTGTCAGTCCCTCTTCCTTGCTCTTGACGAAAAAATCCACTCCGAAGTTGAGGCATTGGTTGAAATGATGCCGGGTCATGTAAAGACCATCGGCGCCGATCAGGTCCCACTGGTAGGATGAGCCCTTCTGCACATTGCGCTCAATCAAAGTCGCCGATGTTTTCAGCTCATGCCCCGTGCCATGTGATGGCTCAAAATCCACCAATGTCCTGTTCGCATCGTTCCGGACCGCCTGAAACGCGCTCATGAGCTGCTTGTTGAGCGACGTTCCATCCACGAGACCCACGCGCAACTCGCGCCCGCTTTCAAGCCGATACGTTGAAGGATCCTTCTCAAAGACACGGCGATTGATTTTGCGAAGTTCGTCCATGGATAGTTCCCGGATGACTCGGATCAGATGCGTGTCCGAAACGGACTCGTCGAAATACCGACCCGCGTCGCCGCGGAGCAGCAGATCGATATTCAAAAAGCTGCGCGCTCCCGCCAAAGGCAGCAGCATCACACTGCCGACGATGGTCTCCAGTCGAATTCGCGGTTTCATGCGCGGATCCGTGAGTCCATTGGTCGGACAAATTTCATTCCACAAAAAGCCATTAAAGGCTGCCATATAGGGTGCCACGTTCGCTCCTCCGTAGATGCTGCGTAAGTGATGTAAAAAGAAAAGAGAGAAGAGAGAAAAGAAAACCCTCCGCGACCGCGGACTCTATTTTATCCCATCGAAAGGTATATTTTCGTGTGGTTCGTGTGGTTCGTGGTTAATGATTTTCAGTTGGGGAACTTCTGATGCGGGAGATAGATAATAGAGAAATAATACGGGGACAGTATACTATTTTCCGTGAAATTCTTCACGGAAAATAGTATACTGTCCCCGTATTATTTCCGTTTTACTGGCGGCGGACGCCTCGTCGTTTTGCCAGGGAGCCGGCGACATCGGAGAGGGAAAGTCCATGTTTGACGAGAAGTACCAAGGTATGAAACCAGAGGTCGGCCACCTCGTCGGCCAGGTTGACCGGATCGTTCTTCTCGGACGCCAGGACGCACTCCAGCGCTTCTTCGCTTACCTTCCCGCGAATCTTCGCCGTGTCCCCGGACAGCAGCTTCGCGGTGTACGAACCCGGATCCGCGGCGGGTCCGGCTTTTTTCCGCGCCAGGAGCACGGTCTCGACTTCCGCGAGGATTTCCGGCCCGACGGACGTCGCTGAACCGGAGAGTGTGCGCGTGAAGCAGGTGGGATCGCCTGTGTGGCACGTCGGACCCTCGGGGCGGCAGAGGTAGAGGATCGTGTCGCCATCGCAATCCAGGCGGATCTCCGCAACGGCTAGCCTGTTGCCGGAAGTTTCCCCTTTCATCCAGAGCTTGTCGCGGGACCGGGAGTGAAAGTGCGCGAACCCCGTCCGCTCGGACGCTTCGAGCGCTTCCCTGTCCGCAAAGCCAAGCATCAGGACGGCGCCGCCGGAGACATTCTGAGCGATCGCCGGCACGAGGCCGCGGTCATCAAACTTGATGAGCGAGAAATCCATGGCGGGATGATACCACAGGGACTTCAATTTACGAATTGCGATTCGATACCCGGATCTCTAGAATCTCCCCATGTCCTCCGCCTTCGCACCCGGCCAACCGTTTCGTTTTTCGGCATCGCTCGTGCTATTGCTCCTTGTTTCCGCCTGCGCTCTCGAAACGGAAAAATCCTCCGCGCACTATTTCGCGGATTGGCGCGCCGTCGCGAAGAAGAACCCGATGGAGCCCGGCGAGAACATCCGGGTCGTGGAACTGGGACGCGACGCGAGCGGTTCGCATCACCTTGTCCGGATCCGCGACCGCGAGAAGAATCATCTCCACTCTAGTCACGATCTCACCGTCTTCGTCCTGGACGGCGCGGGCGAGATGGACATGAACGGCGTCAGGCACCAGGTTTCCGCGGGAGATGTGTTCGTCGTTCCCCGGGGCATGCCTCACTATTTCGTCAACACAGGCTCGGATCCGGCGGCGGCGCACATTTTCTTCCAGCCGCCGCTGCTGGAACCCGATATCGTACCGGTACCATGAACCGAAAGGAGTCTTCATCATGAAACGTCTTACGCTCGCACTTGCAGCCGCAGGTGCCTTCCTCATGCTCGCGCGCGCAGGCGCGGAGCCGACCACCAAGCCCGCTCCGGCCGCCCCGGCCGCTTCCGGGCCCCTTGCCGTTCTCGACGCCGACCGCGCCGCACTCAAATCGCTCGTCATGGTCGCGGACATCGAAACTCCGAAATCCGGAAACCGCTGGTCGAAGTTCCCGATGAACTTCGAATACGCGGCGCCGAACAAGTACCGCTCGGAGATCAAGACCGGCGGCTTCGAAGGCGACCTCATCGCGGTCGCGGACGGAGAATTCATCTGGAGCTATCCGACGAAGACGAAGAAGGTGACGAAGATCCAGCAGGCGCTCGTCGTGGAGAGCATCAAGGAGAATGGGCCGAATGACCTTCTGACGGTCCTGGCCACGCCGACGCTGACGTTCACATCACTCTTCAACTTGAAGGGCTCCTCCACGGACAGCGGCCTTCCGGTCCTAGAAGTGACTCCGAAGATCTCCGTGAAAGACTATGACAAGATCATGCTGACAACATCCGCCGACGGAAAAACTCCGGTCTTCGCGGTCGCCTGGAAGGGTGCGAAGATCATCGCGCGGGTCAGTTTCACCAAGTATGAGCGGAACGCCGCGGTCTCAGCGGATCATTTCGTCTTTACCGTGCCTGCGGGAGTCACGCTCATCGAGAAATAATCCTGGGGTAATGTCGAGCGGGTTTAATAACAGGATGGGCAGGATGGGCAGGATATTTTTTTAAAACCTGTTCATCCTTGATGTCCTGTTGAATTTTGGCCGGTCAGCTCATCCGCTCCCGAGGTCGCCGTCCCACGGCTGCCATGTCGAACAGAGGCGGCCGTGCGGATGGAAGACTAGCTCGTGGATCACACCGGTTTGGGCGCGCTTGACAGCTTCCAGATGCGCGAGATCCGCTTCCTCGAAGACGACGTCCATCTCCCCGAAGCGCCAGACTTCGACATAGTAGTAATAACCCATGATCTGCCGCTGAAAAGTGAAGCGTGGAGCGCGGCTCACTTCATCGAGAATCGGTTCCAGCGCGACGCGCTTCCGATCGCTGTATCGAACGACATAATTCGGCTCGACCGTCGTGGGATCCGTCTTCATGAGCTGGCGGAAGATGACGTTGTCGATCCCCGCGGAACGCGCGAATGCGAGATATTCCTCGATGCCTTCCAGCGAATCGATCTCGCCTTTCAGCAGGACGCATGAGAGCCTCACGCGCGCGCCGCAGGTTTCCACGACCTCGCGGAGTTGCAAGTTCGACAGCCCGCCGTCGAATCTCATCAACTCCGCGTTGCGCTCGTGATCGGGATGAGCGCGGCTGATGTTCAGGTGGCTCACTCCGGTCCGCGCAATCCAGTCCGCGACGCGCCGTCCGTCCCTCGATTCCAGGAGGCCCGACCCGTTCGTCGTCATCGTCCGCTTTCGCATTCCATGCTCCGCCAGCGTCGCCAGAATCCGCGGCAGCCGCGGATCGAGGCTCGGCTCGCCGCCCGTCACGGAGACCGATGGATCGAGCGGACGAAGAGCGGTGAGCGTATTCTCCATGGCGGCAAAATACTTCCGGTCGTCCGGTTCCACATTCTTCACGAACGTTCGGCCGCGCGATGCGGGACGCAGTTCCTCCACGCAGAACGGGCACTTCGCGTTGCAGGATTGCCCGCTGTAGATCGACAGGTTCGCGTTGGCGTAGATCTCCACATCGCGCCCCCAGAGCGACATGCGGATCGTCTCCCGCGCGGTGCTGTTCTCCTGGAGACGAAACGCCGTCGACTTCCGGCGCCGCCATTCATCCCGCCATATGTCGAGCGCGGTCGTCACGAAAGCTCCCGCATGCCTTCGGACCGCGCGATGAGATCCTGCCCGAAAGTCCGGCCGTCGGGATTGACGAGCGTGAAGGCGTTCCAGACGGGCGCGGGCGGATTCCACGTCGATTCGCCCGAGGCGAATCCATACCGCTGGAGCTGGAAAATGTTGGCGCAATGCATCAATCCCGCATCCTCCACGGCCTCGCGCACCCACGAATCCCGGCCGGGGCGGAGGCGCACGTTAAGGACAAGAAGCCTGCACCCGCCCAGTTCCTCGAAGAGATCGCGCAACATCTTCGTCATCTCGATGTGTCCCGGATCGTGCTCGATCAGGTGATGATTTATGGATACCTTCAACGTGAGTGGTTCCCCCAGCCGCTCGATCCACGCCTGCATCCGCCTCAGGTCCCGCGGAATGACGACGCCGTTCGTGCAGATCACCAGGTGCGTGCACCTCGCATCTTCCCGCGCGAGAGCGACGTAACTCCAGAAGCCGGGATGGATCGTCGGCTCGCCACCCTCCAGCTGAAGTTGGTATTCCCGATCCTTTGGAAGCGAAGCGAGAAAGGTTTCCTCAGCGATCCACGCATCCCCCGCCGGCGACGAGCATGTGCTGCACCACGGGCAGGACCGGTTGCAGGAATTGGTGAGCGCGATGTAGACGCGATGATCCCGATCCGGAGTGGGATGATCGAGCGGAACGACCGGCATCATGTCCGCCCGGCTCGAACACTCCAGCAGGCCCGTGTCCTTCATTCCTCCACCATCTCGCTGCGGTAAGGCACAGCCTTCCCCTCCGTGCGATCCCCCAATTTCGCATCGAACCGGATCTCCATCGGCGCGCTGCCGAGCAGCGTCATCATCGCCTTCCTTATTTCCTCCTTCGTCACGGAGGCATTCGGCACCTTCCTAAGGATGAGCTCGCACGTTCCGTCGGCATGCTGCGTGAATTCGTGCAGGAGGAGCGGAAATTCGCGCAACAGTCTCGATATGTCGACGGTGCTGACCGGCGTTCCATCGCCAGATCGGAAGAGAATCGGAGGGCGCCCCTCGAGGTCGTAGATCCGGGGCATCGGATCGCCGCAGGCACATGGAGCGAAATCCATCCGTCCGAAATCGCCGGTCCGATACCGGAGCATCCTCATGAAGACGTTGCGCCCTCCCGTGACCGCGATCTCGCCGAGTTCCCCGGGGGGAGCCGGCGTCCCGTCCGCGCGGACAACCTCCACGTGGATATCGTGCGGCAGCACATGATAGCCGCGGCCCTTCGCGCACCCGTATCCGATCGGCCCGGTCTCCACGAGCGAATACCAGTCGATGACCGGCGCGTGGTAAGCGCGGGCGAGTCTTTTCTTCAATGTCGGGCTCAAGGCGACCGACGTGGTGATAAGCGCCCGGGGAGTTGTCTTGATCCCCATGCGAAGCATCTCGCTGAAGGAGATCGGATCGCCGGTCATGATCTCCGGATCCATCGCGGCGATGTACCGCGCGGCGCTTTTCTCCGACGGCCATTCGGTCGGGCGGATGTTCAACTTCGCGAATCCGGCGCCCTTCCAGTTCGAGAGCACCGCCGCGTACGTGTAAGTCCGGATCTGCGCGCCGATCAATAATGCCGCCACATCGAGCGGGCCCGCTTCGAGCTTGATCCCGTGATAGGCGAGCGCGGTTTCGATCATCGCTTCGTAAAAGCGGATCGCGACCGGATGATGCGGCACGGAAATGGGATGACCCGTCGTTCCGGCGGTGCGATAGATGACCAGCCGATCGAGCGGTTGGTCGTACGGTACGAACTTCCACGGCGCGACCGCGAGATCGGCGCGCGATGACGTCGGAATCCCCCCCCACGCTCCTCCCCTCGCGTCATTGTCCGCGAACCACGGGACACTCTCGCGCAGATCCTCGACCCATCGCAGGATGTCCTCGGACGGCTCGGGACCGCGCCGTCCTCGCCGCGTTCTCAAGGCGGCGCGATAGTGCCGCATGAGGGGCAGATCCTCCCGGCGCAACCGATCGCCCGTGGCGTAATTGAAGCGCGGCGCATCCGGATGTTCCGTCAATCGCTTCAGCATTTTCCAGCCG
This sequence comes from uncultured bacterium, assembly GCA_964499705.1. Classification (GTDB taxonomy): domain Bacteria; phylum UBA8481; class UBA8481; order UBA8481; family UBA8481; genus JBBTKW01. Next base: position 153,129 of record CAZCME010000008.1, read on the forward strand.
CTCGCCTTCAGGAGCGGCGTGCGTTCAGTGTACAGGGAAGGAAACTTCATTCGCGCGACACCTTCGCCGCCGCTTCCTGCCTCGCCTTCTCCTTCATCGCTTCCATCACCTTGCGCGCATGCTCCATCGCCGCGCGTGTGTCCTGCAGGATCTTCTTCCGCTTGATGCTCGAGACGGTCGTCAGGCGATCCTCGGCCTGGACGTCCGATTCGCCCGCGGGGCGGAATCCGAGCGAGGCGAGGCAGAGCCGGGCGAGTTCTTCTCTCCGGTCGGGATCCGAAACAAATCGCTCGGCCTGCACAACCGGCGCGAGCGCTTCAAGTTCCTCGAGGAATTTCCGCGCCGGGGCCGCGAGCTTCCTATTGCGGAACCACGGATCATCGAGAAGCCACGAAGCGATCAGGACGGTGCGCAGAAAATTCCGGAACCGCGATCTAGAAATGCTCGGCGGGCGCGAAACGAGCAGGGCGATTCCTTCAGACCCCGGAGCATCGCCACCGAGGCTCGCGAGCAGATCGCAGGCAACGGCGGCAGTCGCGATACCCGGTCTTCCATCCAGCGCCGGTTCGGCGAGAAAATCGGACAGGCATTCCGACAAGCGGTGCGTGAGCGTCTCCAGCATCGGCCCAACCGCGGTCATGCTGTCTCCTCCGAGCCGAACTTCTGCCGGCTGAAATCGCGCGCGAACGCGAGGATATCCTCCCACTCCGTCACGCCGTAGACACTCCAGCCCTGCGCCCGCATTCGCTCCACCTGCTTCTCGCCATCAAGGTTCATGTGCAGCACGAACGTTCCCCCTCCCCGCGCCTTCGCAAGCGCCTGCTCGGCGATGCGCCAGCCGTTCGCCGCTCCCAGCATCGCGAATATATCATGATCGGTCACTATGAGGATATGAACCGGATTGTCGGTCGGCTTGCGTACTTCGAACGCGCGGGCGAGATGCGGAATGCCGAAGGCGTAACCTGTTCCGAGATATCCGGTCAGCACTTTCAGGATTTCATCCTCGGAGCGGACAAATCCTTCGGTCTCGATGTGCGGCCCCTCGTGGCCGGAGAGGATCGCGCTGCACCGCGATCCCGCGCGCAGAGCCGAGAGCGTGATGACGGCGCCGGCCAGAACGGGATAGGAGAGGTAGTGCTTCGGGTTCGCCATCGATCCGGAGCAATCGATGCCGATGTACAGGTCGAGCGGCGCTCGGCCGGGATCCCGGCCGGGCGACGTGCCGTAAGTTCTTTCCACGGTCGTCAGTCCCGGAACGACATGCGGGCTATGGACGATCGTCTCCAGCCAGTCGATCTCCTCGATCGGATCGCCGACATCCCACGTCTCGACTCCCTCCGGCAGTGGATCCATCGATTGCGGCATTGTTTTCACCGGGAAGGGAACGAGATGCGGCAGGGCCCGCTCGCGGTAATATTTCATCACGATCCTCTCGGGATCGAGCTTCACTCCCGCCGATTTCATCACCTCGGAATACTCGATGGGATCGCGGTATCTCTTTCGTGGCACGGTGTCGCCCTTCCGCGCGCGGCCCGCGGGCATCCTGCTCGCCACCTGCTCGTGTTCCCGCCCGGACTCTCTCCCCTCTTCTTCTCCCTCCGCTTCGCCTTCGCAGATTCCGGCGAGTTCCTCGTCCAGCGAGGGATGAATGACGGACGATTCCTCGTCATCGTCCGCTTCCGCGAGCCCGTCCGGCACGCCGCCCTTGCCGGCATCCTTCGTGTCATGCAACCGGCTCATGACGTTATGGATCGCCTGCGTTCCATCCGCGATGAGATACGGCAGGCAGAGCGCGGCGAACCGCCCGCAGCCGTCCAGCCATTTTCCGGAATAGACTCGAATGAGCCGGGCGCCGAGCCCGGCGTCGAGTTCCAGCGTGTTGGCAATCGGGCCGGGCGCGAGATCGTTCTTCGGAAGACCCCAGAGGATTTCGTACATGCGCATGTAGAATCTCCAGAGGCTGTCGCTCGACTTCACACCCAGCGTGCGATAGACGCCCGCCAGGTCCAGCGACTTGCTCCGCGCCAGCCGATCGTTGATCAGGAGATCCGTGTAGAGGTTGCCGACAAGTCCGGCGAGATGCTCCTTCGTGGGAAGGCCCGCGCGGATGCGCGCGATCGAGCGGGCGTGGTCGTTGAGATCGCCCGGACAGTACACGTGATGGCCGATCTCATGCGCCATGATCTCCGTGCTGAAGCGTTCCAGCTTGAGTTCCTTCACCTGACGGAGACTGATGACGACCGCGTGATCCTCGAAGCGGATCATCGCAAAGCTCCCCGTCAAATCCTCGGCCTTCTCCTCCGCGGTCGTCGTGCACCAGCGTGGTTCCGAGAGGCGCGTGTATTTGCTCCAGGACTCCAGCGCCTTCGGCCAGTTCGCGAGCCAGCTCTTCTTCAGCGCCTCCATCAGGAAACAGCCAGCAAACGGATCGCGTGCGACCAGGAGACCGTCACCGCCAGCGTGACCCCGTCGTAGGCATGGCTCGTCGATCGCGCGAGATCCGGAAACTTCCCGTGGCTTGTTCCCAGGCGCAGGTCTCCGTCCGAGCCGAGCCGCACCCGAGGATCGGGTGTGAACGATCCCTCAACATAGGGAGTGCGAACCAGGAGGGAACCGAAGCGATCGGCGTGGATGATCCAGGTGTTCTCGCCGTCGAAGGCGAAGAGCCGGCCATCCGAGGCGAAGACCTGGGGCGGAGCGATGAACAGTCCGCTACCAGGCAAGCCTGCGAAGCCGCGGAACGAGCCGAGGCGCGAAACGATCGCGAGCCCGCGAGCGCGGGATTTTTCCGACCGGTACCAGGGATTCCTGCGAAGCTCCCCGATCTGCTCCCAGTCGGTCAGCCCCAGCGCATGCAGCGCCAAGGCGCGATCGACCCGGTCGACAGCTTCCAGCGCGGCGGACCGCTGATTCGCGGCGCCGACACGCCAGGCGGCGATTCTCCCGCAATCCAGGAATCGGTTCCTGTCCCGATTTTCCATCTCGCCCATCAGCGAAATCCAGAGGGACGTGTCGGCGCCGAGAGATTCGAGAGTATGAAGCGCGTTTGAGACCTGCCCCGCGATCTCGGCAGGATGTTCCGCGAGGAGAAACGGAATGCGGGGAAGGATCGTCTTCCATCCCGCGTTGATCGCCTGTGTCCGGGCGCGGGGACCCGCGAGGTCGCGACCGAGGAGATTCAGCGAGATTTCGTAGAGCGCGTCGAGGACGGCCTCCGTCCGTTCGGGTCGCGCCGCAGCCGTCGCGTGGATGATGGGCGCGATCGTGTCACGGAGCCAGCCGGCGAAGAGGTCCGGTTCGATGTCGCCGCCCGCGCGCTTCGCCGCGGCGTATGCGGCGTTATACCGCGAGCGGCCTTTCTGCAGCGCTTCCTGGAACGCGGTCACGCGCTCCTGAGCCAGGCGAGGTAGTTCGTGTATCGCTGGTGGAGATATTTCAACTTGAGGATATCGTCGTAGATCGGCCCGTACAGTTTCCGGCCTTTCGACAGGTCCCCGAGAATGCGCTCGATCGCGGAGAGCCGGTTTCGCACGTCCCGCTCGGGCAGTCCGTCGAGCCCCTTCTCGAACTCGATCTCCAGCGCACGGACCGGATCGTCCTTGTCGCGGTTCAGGCGATCGTATTCCGCGCAGGAGAGATCGAAGAGCGAGCGGATCCATCCGATGCGGTCGATGCGGAGCGCCGCGTTCTGAGCCGCCTCGAAGAAGGGCGAGTCGTGATCCGGGACGAGCTTGTCGTGCAGGACGAACGGGAGGATGTGGCGGGCATCGTCGAGGGAGACCTCGTCCTTCCCTCGAAAGTAGGCCAGGGCCTTCATGAAGATCATCGCCGTCATGAGCGTCCGGACCGAGAGCCCGTTCTTCGTCTGGTTGCCGATATCCTTCAGGCGATCCTTCCCGGTCTCGTTCTGCTTCACGATATGGGGATCGACGCCCGAGAGTTTCAGCGTGTCCTTCGTCCGATACTCGAACTGCTCCGCCGCGCCCTCGCAGAACTCGAACTGGCTGGCGAAGAATTCCAGGCGGCGACGCAGAGGATCGGGAAGGGCTACCTCGATGATCTCGCTGTTCATGCGCGAGAGTTCCTCCTCCGTGAAGATGATCTCCCTCGGCACCACTTCCTCCGGCTTGATGCCGGCCTCGATCCGGTCCAGCAGTTCCTTCAGGAAACGCGGATTGAAGTGCAGCGCCTTGACGACGACATCGATCCGATCGCGCAAGGCCTCGATGACCTGGTACGTGCCGCCGCCCGCGTCGTCGTTGGCCGTCAGAAACCACGCGGCGTCCGGACATTCATAGATATGGTCGAGGATCTCGGCGTAGTTGTCGGCCATGACCGTAAGGAGAGCGGATTGCGTGCGGGTCGGGATCCGGTTGTATTCGTCGATGATCTTGACGCGCATCCCGAGCCATTTTCTCCACGCGATCCGGATCTTGTCCATGCTCTCAGCCGCGATGAGGTCGGCCGGAAGAGGATTCCCCAGCAGATCCGTGATCGTCATCTGCGGCTGGCCATGCTGGATCGCGCGCTTGACATCGGAGATCGAATATCCGGCGAGAACTCCCATGAGAATCGCGCTCGCGGTTTTCCCGCGGCCCGGACCCCCGACGAGAAGGCACCGCCGCCGCGTCGCGAGATTCAGCAGAGGCAGCAGGACGAAGCTGGAATAGCTCTGGTCCGACGGCAGTCTCAGCTCGCTCTTGGAGTCGCCAAACCGGAAGGACTGGCTCGGACCGTCGTTGAACTCGATGTCGTAGAAGGGACTGATGATCGCGTGATTGGCGATCCAGAAATAAGCCTTGCGGAGTTTTTCATCCAAAGGCGAGGACGATTCCGCGGCAACCGTTCCGGTCTCGACAGGCCCTCGATAGAGATCGGCGACGTCGAACGCGGGAGCACGCGCGGATTTCCGGGGCTTGGTGGGCGATTGGGAAAGTTTGAGGAACGATTCCAGAAATCCCTGGGCCATGACCGGATCCTACAAGAGCTGGAATCTACGCGCTACTGGGACGATTGAGTGGGGCGCTGGAACTTCCGGAGGCTATATCGGTTCCCGTGAAAGCGATGATCGATTCCGCATATCCGCTCCGCCGTGGTGCGACGGGTTTCGAAGGGCGGCTGAGAGGGGAATCTCTGATGGTTTTGCTCCGCCGGCTTGTTTTTGAATTCCCACGCTCCGCCTCATCATGCTAACCTCCCGGCGGAGGTATTCCATGTCGAGTCTGATGTTTCTCTACGATCTTTCGGATTTCATGATGGGCACGGTGATCGTCGGCGCCTACCTGGTCGTGACGCTTTCTGCGTACGGTCTCTTTCACAGGATCTTCCCGCGCGAGTTCACCGACGAGGAGCAGGATCGCGCTCTCGGATTCTCGAACGTCGTCGCGACCGTCACCGGCCTGCTGCTCGCGTTTTCCGCGGTCTCCGTGTGGGATTCCTTCAGTTCCGCCTCCGACGCTGTCTCCCAGGAGGCCACGATCGCGGGCGAGCTTCAGCGCGACCTCGGGACGTACAATTCGCCGGAGAGCCTGAAGGTGCGCGAGTCCCTGCGCGATTACGTGAAGGTGGTCGTGAAGGACGAATGGCCCGCCATGGCGCGCGGGGAAGCCTCCCCTGAAGCATGGGAAAAATTCGATCACCTCTTCCACCTGGCCGCCCGGATCTATCCCGCCTCGCCGCGCGACGAGATCCTTCTCGGTGAAATCTGGGGCCGGCTCAACGAGATGGCCGGCTTGCGGCGGAGCCGGATCGAGACGAGCCAATCGGAGGTGCCGCTCTCGCTTTGGACCGTCGTCCTGATCGGCACCGCCATCTCGTTCGCGCTTACGTTCCCGCTCCCGATCAACCGCTTCAATGTCACGATGATCGGTTCCTTCGCCGTCGCGATGGGCCTGGTCTTCTATTTCATCATCGCCATGGATCATCCCTTCGCGGGATCGCAGAGCGTCAGCCCGGAACCGTTCCAATCATTCGAAGCGAATGCGGCCCGATGGGATGTGGAAGTCGAGCGGGAATCCGCGAACGATGCAGCGCCGGCCGCGGATACAAAGGCGCTATAGAGAGCGGATCGCTATCGGAATTGCCTCACCGTCACAAGGAACACAAGGCCGAGAATGAGGGGCCAGTAAAGGAGTCGCGGAATCCGGTTCTGGTTCCGGCGGACGATCGATGTTTCGGCGGTGAGGCCGCAGAGGAGCGCATTGGCGGCGACATAGCCGGCCGCGATGTAACCGATCCAGTAGAAGTAATCCAGATACAGCACATCGTTCGTCGCGAAGACGTCGCGCAGCCGGCCGTAGTTCAGGATGAGCGTCATGAACATGCCGGCGATGGAGCTGAACGCGCCCCAGGGCTCGCCCGGTTTCGTCGCCAGAAGCCCCGCGAACATCATGAAGGAGATGACGGCGATGGGAATGAGAGTCGAGACCAGGGGGCCGAAGAAGCCGCGCGCGACCTCCACGTTGAAGTGCAGCTCGGGAAAGCCGTGTTCGCCGACATACTCGCGGATGCCGAAGTTCAGGTTGTAGTTGCCGGGCCGGTAGTCGAAATATGATCCCACGAGATTCCATCCGTTCAATATGATGTCCCCGGCGACGCCGGGGAGATCGAGCCACTCGAGACCCTGGTAGGCGGCGAGATCGGGCACCAGCATGACGTTCCGGTCGAATTCGCGCGGCCAGAGCCGGATCCAGATGTCCTGCTGGTCGAAGGGATACTGGTGGTAGGCGAAGGCTTCGCGCAGCGACGCGCGGAAGCGCCATCCGATCACGTCCTCGCCGTCGCCCGCGCGCCGGTATTCTTCCGACAGCGCCAGGCTCGTCGCCTCGGGCATCGTGATGCCTTCCTTCACCTTGCCCTTCAGCGATTCGGGGATCCGCTGCCAGACGAGCCCGGTTACGTCCACGTCGTTCGCGCCCTTCATGACGATCGACTGGACATAGATGCCCGTTGGAATGCGCATCGGCGGCGTGCCGCCTGCGAATCGGCCGGAGGCCCACGGATCGGTCTCGATAAATTCCGCCAGCGATCCCGCGTTGTCGATGACGGTTCCGAGATTCGTGCCGAGGTCGCGGTCGTTCAGCGTCGTCTTCCAGATGTGAACCGTCCCGAGGAGCAGTGCGACGGAAACCGACGCGGCAGCCAGCCTCGGGGATCCGGCGCGCGCGCCCAGGCCTCCCCAGAGCAGAATGCTGAGCGTGACGAGAAGGCCGACGACCAGGAGGGTGATCTGGACGCGCCTCCGCCGGAAGCCCGCAAGCTCCGCATCGACCGCCTTGTGCGTCGCTTCAAGGCAGAGCATCCAGGGCGTCCCCGGAACGGGTTCGCAGATGTGTCGACCGGACTTGCCGGCGAGAGAAGCGGCCTGTCCCTTCGATACCAGCGCGGAAAAATCCGCATGATCGGCCTGAAGACCGACGCCGGGATCGCCGATCTTCTTCCGATCCTTGACGACTTCCAGGCTTGGATGCGCGACGATGAGTCCGTCGCGGTCGGCGAGATAAGCGACCGAGGCGCGACCGCCGACATCCTCCGCGAGCCAGGCCCGGACATCGGAAAGGGCGATGGAAACGCTTCGATCCGGACCGGCCGAGCACGTCAGAGACCAGCGGCCGGACGTATCGGCCTCGGGTCCCTTCCAGGAGTCCGCATTGACGGCGGCCGTCGAATCCGCGGAGCGCGCCGCGGCGGTCGACAACCGGGCGCCGATGGCTTTGGCCGCATCACCGGCTGCGTCGGTCCATTCCGTCTGCCAGGCCGCCAGAGCCGCGGATCGCTCGTTACGCAGCGCCTTGATCTGTGCCATGAGAAGGACGATGAATACCGCGACGAGCCCGAGAAGGGAGAAGCGAATCGTATTCTTCATGCGCGTATGATGCAAGAAAGGCGCGTCCGGAGCAAGAGAGCTCTTCGGCTTCGGGATACGACCGCGAAATCCGCGGAATACCCGGAAGAAAACCTTATTTCAGCTTCCTAACCGCTGAAGTCGGGCTAACGCCGCAATCAGTCCGGCGGAGCAGGAATCAAGCCGAAGTCGTTCACGAAGAGCTTGCCGTCGAGATCTTTCTTGATGAGCCACTGGCCGTCGGTCTTCCGAAGTTCGACGGGACCCGAGTCGCGCAGGTTGTGGGTGGCCAGTTCCAGCATGGCCTGCGAGATGTCGGCCCCGAGCAATCGACCCGCCTGCCGGAGGGCCGCGATGTGCTTGAGATTGCCTCCG
>CAZCME010000009.1:0-147226 GCA_964499705.1 uncultured bacterium
GGTAGTTTGACTGGGGCGGTCGCCTCCTAAATTGTAACGGAGGCGTTCAAAGGTTTTCTCAGCTCGGTCGGTAATCGAGCGTTGAGTGCAATCGCACAAGAAAGCTTAACTGTGAGACCTACAAGTCGATCAGAGACGAAAGTCGGAGATAGTGATCCGGTGGTGCCACGTGGGTGGCCCATCGCTCATCGGACAAAAGCTACGCCGGGGATAACAGGCTTATCGGGCCCAAGAGTTCACATCGACGGCCCGGTTTGGCACCTCGATGTCGGCTCATCGCATCCTGGGGGTGGAGAAGCTCCCAAGGGTTAGGCTGTTCGCCTATTAAAGCGGTACGTGAGCTGGGTTCAGAACGTCGTGAGACAGTTCGGTCCTTATCTCCAGTTGGCGTTGGATATTTGAAGGGATTCGTTCTTAGTACGAGAGGACCGGAACGAACTGACCTCTGGTGAAGGGGCTGTACCGCCAGGTGCAGACGCCCCATAGCTACGTCGGGAACAGATAACCGCTGAAAGCATCTAAGCGGGAAACTGACCCTGAGATGAGATATCCCGTTCTAGAGAGATCTAGAACTTAAAGACCCCTTGCAGACTACAAGGTTGATAGGCACTAGCTGTAAGCTCAGCAATGGGTTGAGGCAAGGTGTACTAATCGGTCGTGAGGCTTGACCATATCACACTGGATACTTCGTGTGAGTTGCGGAGCTCGAAAGAGTTCCGGCGCGTGGTTTACTTCGTTGGGACAAAACACTGTTGAAGAGTGCGGAGCAAAACAGCCTTGGCTGGATTTGCGGAATGCGGATTGGTACCGAAAGGGAGACCATTCGAGGTTACATTCCGCAATTCAAGTTCCGCACTTGCTGTATCATAACTGAATATTTTCCGGTGGCATTGTCGGCGGGGCCACACCCGTTCCCATTTCGAACACGGTCGTTAAGCCCGCTCGAGTCGATGGTACTTGTCTGGTAACGGGCTTGGAGAGTAGATAGCCGCCGGATTTGTCTTATAGGAAACCCCCGGTCGAAAGGCCGGGGGTTTTTCTCTTCAAGCGCGCGAATTTGTGCCGCGCTATTACGCGATCTTCCTCTTGAGCCGGGACGGAGCCAGGGATCCCGTCGTTTTAGTCATCAGCTCCAGCGTCGCGTCATTGTCATCCCCGACGGGCGTCAGCGCCCTGTCCATATAGGATGTCGAGCCGGGATCGAGCGCGATCATGACTCTCCACAGGAGGAGCCGAACGATCATGCCCGCGAGCATCGTGTGTTTGTACAGGATCTCCCAGGCGAGACGCAGCCAGAAGATCAACGCGCTTTCCGTCGGCAGTCCGGGGCGCCTCTCCGAGGGATGCTTCAGGCGGAGCAATCCGCTCTGGAGCGGATGAACGTTCTCCAGGCGAACCGTGGTCGCGAAGGATGCCAATACTTTGATGAGGCTCGTGACCGGAACGCCCGTCGCCACGGCGCGCCGTAGAAGCGTCCTCATGTGTGTCGGCGTGTAGAAAAGCTGCCAGGATTCGCGGTAGATCGCCTCCCACTCGGTCTTCGTCATGTTCACATGAGCGGTGCATACATGCTCCACGTCGTAAGTGTTCAGGTCGGGCTCCATCGGGATACCCTGCTTCCACAGAACCTGGTGATCCTCCGAGCCGGGGAGCGGCGTGAGGCAGAAGAATTCGACGATGTCGAGCGGGAGTTCCTTCTGGATGATCGCGATATCGCGCCGGATGCTTTCGGGCGTGTCCGCGGGAAAGCCGAGGATGTAGCCGGCAAGGGTGATGATGCCCTCGGCTTTCCACGCCAGAAGCATCTTCCTGTACTCGGTGATCCGATTCTGGTGTTTTTTTGCCGCCAGGAGGTTGTCCGGATTGACGTTCTCCAGGCCGATGAAGACCCGGGTGACGCCGGCGCGCTTCGCTTTCTTGATGAAGTTCGGAATTTTATGGCAGAGCGTATCGACTTGGATCATGAGTCCCAGAGGCAGACCTTGGACCTCGCGGAGATGGATGAGCCGGTCGAAGATGGATTCCCATGCCTTGTTTCTGGCGAAATTATCGTCCGTGATGAAGAACCTGTGTATGCCCTGGGCGAAGTTGAGACGAAGAAGGCATTCGATGTCGTCCGCTGAACGATAGCGAGAGGCGCGACCCTGCACGTTGATGATCGTGCAGAAGGAGCACTGGAACGGGCAGCCGCGGCCGGCGTCGAAGCTGGCACCCATGCCTAATGTGCGCTCCACATATTTCTTAGGAAGAAACGGTGCGGGCGTGCCGGCGATGGACGGCAGATCGTCCATGAAGTTGTAGAGGGGCGCGAGTCTGCCCTCCGCGGCATCGCTAAGCAGCAGTTCCAACCGCCCCTCGGCTTCTCCGGCGAAGATCGTGATGCCCATGTCGCGGCAGGCATCCAGCTCGACGGCCCGGCCGTCCAGCATCGAGAGGCACCCCGATACGTGGAATCCACCCAACGCGACTGCGATCCCGGCCTTGCGGAACGGCGCGGCGATGTCGAGGGCGCGGGGATACTGGTTCGACTGAACGCCGACAAGTCCGACGAGACCGAAATTCTCCGCCGATCGGAATCGCGCGATGAGAGCCGAGACATCGACTCGAGTATTGGTCTCGTCGATCACTTCGATATCGATCGCGATGCGCGGTCCGAGAACGCGCCGTTCAGCGCAATCGACCGAGATGCCATATAGAGCAGCCAGCGAATTCGAGGGGATCATCGCCCGCCACCATCGGATCACGTATCCGTCGTCGTCGTAATGCGAGGGCTTGATGAGGACGAGCAGAAACCGGCGTACGGGCGTTTCCTTGCCTTCCCGGACAAGACTGTCCGTGGTGCCCGCGGCACTTCCAAGAGGCGAGGATTCTCCGGGACCTAACGATGAAACGTGACGGTCGGATGAATTCAACGTGTCCTTTCTGAAAAATGCATCCGGAGGAACTCAGAGGCGCGAGCCGGCTGTTTGTTTCGTTTTTCCGGCTCGTGAGGAGTATATCACATCAGGCTCCTATGGCACAGACTCCCCGATGACCTGTCCGCTCGAAGATCAGCGTCCCCGGAAATCCGGTATGTCGAATTCCAAATCCGTCTCCTCATCGCGCCATGTAAAAATCGGAATGTCGTTCGGATCGGAAAGTTTCCGGATCGGAGAGGCCTGCCAGGCGGCCACGAAGCCCGGTATGCCTTTCAGGATCCCGATCAGGTCGCGCGCGTGCACTTCGGAGACGCCGCAACCCGGAGTGTTGAAGGCGAAGAGAGCCGGATAGGCTTTTTTACCGGCGATCTCCCAGCTTTTCCGATGGATCTCCTCGATCATGCGCCGGGGATTCTTCGAACGAGCGTCAAACAGGCAGGCGATCAGTTCTCCCTTTAAATCCCGCAGGCAACTCTCGTCCGCGTCCAGTATCGCCGCGAAGTCGCCCAGTTCTTCGAGCAGATTGAGGCCGAACACCTCGCCTTCGTGTCCCAGCACGCTGACGAGCCAGAATCTTTCGTCCGGAAAGTTGACCTCCAGGAGATCGGCATTCAGAAGGTGAGTCCAGGGTCTGGCCCGGTAAAACGCCGCCGCGGCATGAAAGAATTCCGCAACCAAGGCTTCATCCAGATTCCATCCCGACCAGGTTTCCACCGAGCCCAGTATCAAACCGTTTCTTCGTCCCTGCATGGAATAGATCATGCCTCGAGCGGCCTCGCGCATCGCGGGAATTTTGTCGACCTGCCGGACGCTGATTCCTGAAGGGGACAGGAGCTCTTGTAACGCGATTGCCACTCCTGGATGCCGGAGCTCCACGATTTCCGGAAGCCGGCCGGAGTTTCCTGCGACTTTACGAATGGCCGCCTCGAGCACACCGGCGGCTCCGTCAGGATCGGCCGGCGGACAATTCACGAGATCGGTCGGCAGAAGGTATCCTCCCGCCATGATGAAGGGCACCACAAGACGGGCATCAGGTTGCGTCTCGACGTTGCCGGGAAACGGTATGAGCTCGACCTGCCAGATCGGCGCGGACTTATTTCGTATCTCGCTGCCTATGCCAGGCGGCGGTTCGCTCTTCGAGAGGCAGCAATGCTTGTATTTCCTGCCCGAGCCGCAGGGGCACGGATCGTTCCGTCCGGGACCGCTCATGGGGAATTATAGGCATATTCCCCGCGCGTCAAAAAGATAAGTCATTCATGCGGAGAAATACCGGTCGCCGCGGTACCTGACAAAAGTCTTACAATTTCCTTCCCTCCGCCTGACCACTTGCCTCTCATAATCGCCGAGAATTCGGATGATCGGCGATGGCCGAGATCCTATAGTGGAGGCGGACGAATGAAGATGCGGAACTGGTCGGGAAGAAGTTGGAGGAAGGGGATCATCGCGGGCGCGGTGATCATGGCCGCGGCGTTGTCGGTGTCGGCGGCGCAGGTGGAGCTCTCGGTCAAGGCCGGAGAACCGGTCATGATCGCGGGAAAGAGAAACACGGCGTTTATCAAGGTCAGTCTCGAAGGCAAGCCTCTGCCGAGCGGAACGCGGCGGACTCCCGCGAACATCGCGATCGTCATCGACAAGTCGGGATCGATGAGCGGCGACAAGATCGCCGAAGCCCGGCGCGCGGCATGGCTCGCGGTGCAGCGACTCTCCGGCGACGACATCGTCTCCGTGCTCGCCTACGACAATACCGTCACCGTTCTCGTGCCCGCGACGCGCGTCTCGGACCGCGATGCGATTCGCGAAGGAATCGATGCGATAACGGCGGACGGTTCCACGGCTCTCTTCGCCGGAGTCTCCAAGGGCGCAGAGGAATGCCGCAAGTTTCTCGACGGCAATCGCGTCAACCGGGTGATCCTCCTGTCCGACGGCCAGGCCAATGTCGGCCCCAGTTCTCCGCTGGAGCTCGGCCGGCTCGGCGCGTCCCTCGCCCGCGAAGGGCTCTCCGTCACGACCATCGGCCTCGGACTCGGGTACAACGAGGATCTCATGACGGAGCTGGCGTTGAAGAGCGACGGCAACCATGCGTTCGTCGAGAACGCGGACCAGCTGGCGAAGATCTTCGACGCCGAGCTCGGAGATGTGCTCTCCGTTGTGGCGCAGGACGTGCGCGTGACGATCGAGTGCGCGACGGGAGTCAAGCCGTTGCGTGTCCTGGGCAGGAGCGCGGAGATCACCGGGAGGAAAGTCAGCCTGAACATGAACCAGGTCATTGCCGGAAACGAGAAGTACGTGCTCCTGGAGGTCGAGGTGCCCTCCGGAGCGGCCGGCAGCGCCCGGTCGCTGGCCTCGGTGAATGTCTCGTACGATGATATGTCGTCGCGCTCACGGGAGCATGCGACGGGGCAGCTGGCGATCCGGTTCAGCGGATCCCGCGGCGAGATCGAGGCGAACCGCGACAGGAACGTGATGGTCTCGGCGACGCAGCAGATCCATGCGGAGAAGACCCGCGAAGCCGTGAAGCTTCGTGACGAAGGCAGGATCGCAGCGGCGCAGAAGCTGATGATGGAGCAGGCCGCGGTGATGGATTCCGCCGCCGTCGCGTATGCGGCGCCGGAACTGGCGACCGAGGCGGCGAATGCGCGTACCGGAGCGGCGACGATCAAGGATGACGAGCAATGGAACCAGCAGCGGAAGGGAATGCGCGAGAGCGAGCACAAGACGCGGGAACAGCAGAGTTATTGATCGGATGAATGAAGTCCGTCGCGGCGCCGGTCGAGGGAGCCCGGCTGCGGGAGGAGGCCGGCGGGAGCGATCCCGCCGGTCATTCCGCGTGCTGAGGCGGATCGGATGAAGATCCGTCTCGCCGCGCTCGTTATCATGATCGCTCTTTTGCCGGTTGCCGTCTCCGTCTGGCTCGGCGTTCGCATGGCTCGCGACGAGGAGAGCTCGGTTCGAAGCCGGCTGCGGGAGTTGTTCGAACAGTCCCTGGCCGACATCGACGGCGGCGTGGCGCGATACCGCGAATCGCTGGAGCGCGAGCTCAGCATGATCGATCGCGACCTTCCGTCCGATGCGGACGGCATCCGCGAGGTATTGCGGAAGCGCGCCCGGCTCCGGCACATCTTCGTGCTCGATACGCAGGGCGCGCTCGCTTTTCCCGATCCGCGATCCGAGGTGTCGATGCATGAGCAGGAATTTCTCGACAGGACGAAGATGATCTGGGCGGACCGGAGGCTCTTCTTCGAGAGCGCTTCCGATGACCGGGAAGCGCGCGTTCCGCAGGCGGGCGCGAAATCCGAGTTTCGCACGGCGGGCGAGCGATTCGGGTGGTACACGTGGTATTGGGAGGACGGGCTGAATCTGCTGTTCTGGAAACGACGGGCGGACGGCGGCGTTGTGGGCGCGGAGCTCGATCGCGTCCGGCTCATGTCCGATATCGTGGGGCTCCTGCCCGCGACTTCTCCGGGCGCATCGGGCGAACGCGGAGCGCGGATCCGGCTGCTGGATGACAGGGAACGCATCCTGTACGAGTGGGGAGATCATGAACCGGACACGGCCGCTCGCGCTGATGCCGCGCGGCTGTTGTCGCCGCCCTTTCACGCATGGAGACTCGAGTATTACGCCTCCCCGGCCGACCGCGAAACGCGCGCCGGATCGAGCGTCATCTTCAACCTTGCGGCGGGAGGCGCGCTGCTGGTCGTCGTCGTCGGGACGCTTATCTTCGTGCTGCTTCGAGAAAGCGGACGGGAGTTCCGCGAGGCCGCCCAACGGATCAGCTTCGTCAACGGCGTCTCGCACGAGCTGAAGACGCCGCTCACGAACATCCGGATGTACGCGGAGCTTCTCGAAGAGCGGCTCTTCGACGCGGATCCGGAGGCGCGCCGCTGGCTTGGCGTGATCGGCGAAGAAAGCCGGCGCCTCTCCCGGCTTGTCGCGAATGTTCTCTCCTTCGCGAGGCGGGATCGCGGCGAGTTGCGGCCCGGCCCGCGTCCCGTCATTCCGGACGAAACCATCGCCGGCGTGCTCCGGAATTTCGCTCCGGCGCTGGAGGACGCGGGGATCCGCGCGGAGACGACTCTCGGCTGCGGCAGCGTGCGCCGCCTCGATCCGGATTTTCTGGAACAGATTCTCGGTAACCTCATCAGTAATGTCGAGAAATACGCGGCGAACGGAGGAGTCCTCAGGATCAGCTCACGCGAACAGGAAAATGACATCGTTGTGACGGTCGAGGATGAAGGCTCCGGAATTCCGGCGGTGGAATCGGCACGTCTCTTCCAACCGTTTCATCAGGCTGATGATAAGGTGGCGAGACGTGGAGCGGGGACCGGTTTGGGACTAAGCATCTCGCGCGATCTTGCGCGTTCGCACGGCGGCGACCTGACGATGGAACCCGGCGGTGGAGGTCGCGGTGCGCGTTTTGTTGTGAGCCTGAAAGCGCCGAAGGAAAGGGCATCATGAAAGTTCTGGTGGCGGAAGACGATAGGAATATCCGGGAAGGTCTGCGGCAGATTCTCCGGGCGGAAGGCTACGACGTCGTGCTGGCGGAGGATGGGAAGAAGGCGCTGGAATTGTATGAGAAGGAGCGTCCCGATTTCGTCCTCCTCGATATCATGATGCCCGGAGAAGACGGATACAGCGTCTGCAGGAAAATCCGCGCCAGGAATTCTCACCTGCCTGTAATTTTCATAAGCGCCAAGTCGGAAGAGATCGACAAGGTCGTGGGCCTGGAGCTGGGCGCGGATGACTTTATCACCAAGCCGTTCGGCGTGAAGGAGGTTGCGGCTCGGATCCGCGCCGTGACGCGCCGCGCGCTTTCCCGCGCCGAAGGGGCGGAAGGAGCAGGCACGTTCCGGATCGGAGACCTGGAGGTTTTATCCAGCGAGCTCCGAGCGCGCCGCGGAGGAGAAACGATCGACCTCTCGCTGCGTGAGACGAAGTTGCTGAGGCTCTTCGCGGACCACCCGGGCGAGGTTCTGACGCGCGACAGGATCTCCGACGAGATCTGGGGCCATGACCACATTCCCAACAGCCGCGCGCTGGACCAGGCGATTTCCCAACTCAGGGCGAAGATCGAAAGCGATCCCGGAAAGCCCGCGATCATCACCACGGTCCATGCGGCAGGTTACAGGGGCGCCGGCACCGCGAAGTAGGCAATCTTTCACAGGAATGTCGTTGAGCTTCGGACCCGACTCGTCCCGGCGGAACTGATCGAGCTGACCGGGGTCGATCGGCTCGACGCCACCTGTCCCGTTGCCGATCCTCAGGGATTCGCCTTCCCGGAGAATCACGTTATCCTGGAGATCCAATCCGCCCGCCTTGATCGATCCGGAGAGCACATAGAAATCCACGGCAGGTTCCGCGGCATCGTCCGTGGGTTGCTGCACGACGGAGAGAAAGACCGTGCCGCGCGTTGTGGCGTGGGCGACAGCATTGCCTGCGAGGAGGTCGAATGAGAAGCCCTGTCGGAATCCGCGCAGGGAGGTGTAGACGCGCCCACTTGTCTGGCTGACCTGGTATCGAAGCGCGTCGCCGGAAATGCGTTCACCCCGGTCGTTCTCCCTGGCGACGACCGCCGCCGTATCGAGCGAGATGGACGTCGCCTCGGCGAGCTGCATCGTGTTGCGGGGAGATAGTTCAAGCAGCACCATGGCTCCGGTTTCCGTGGCGATTCTTGTGCCCGGGTGGATTGTTTCACGTTCGTGAGCGGGACGCCACGCGGTCGCGCCGGGCGTGAGAATCTGAACGCGGCCCCGGAGGCGCGTGATGCGGGCGGGCTGGTTACGGATCACTTCGTCGCCATGGGATTCAGTGATCGCGAGGGCGAAAAGGAGGACGAGGAAGAGGAGAGCGCGGTTTCTGCGCGGGGAGGCGCCGAGGATTGAGAAGAGCGTGAATGTTTTCATCGGGCGGTCGCATGGATATCATAGCGCGTGATGCTCACTGTCGCCACGCGAAATTCCGCATTAGCCGCATTCCTCCTGACCGTGATTCTTCTGGCAGCGTCACCGGCAGCGTCTTCGCAGAACGAGTATGAGGCGGCCGTGAACGCCCATCTTCGAGGCGAATACGAAGAAGCGTATCGACTCTTCACGAATGAACTCTCGCGCTGCCCGGCCACCGTGGAAGCGGATGATACGGAGCTGATCCTCCATGAATGGATCGCCCGGGCGCTTTTCGATTCCGGGTCGTTCAGGTCCTCGCTTTTCCAACTCGATCGAGGGATCGCGCGCGCCTGCCGGCGCAAATCGGAACGACTGCGCGCTCTCACGGCGAGCCGTGGCGCCCTGCTGCTCGAACTGGGCATTCACGACGATGCGGTTAGAGACCTGGAGGAAGCCCTCGCGGGCGCGACCACGGGTTCGGAAAAGGCAGAGCTTCATTTCCAGGCCGGAAGCGCGCATGCGGAAGCAGGCAGGCCGCGTCGCGCGTTGGAGCATTACGAATCCGCACGGCTCATGGCGGCGGGGATGACGGATGCGCGAGACTCGCGCTTTCAAGCGCTTGTCGCGAATGACATCGGACTTGCGTTGTACGAGCTCGCGGATTACGTGGCTGCGCGTCGAGAATTGGAGTCGGCGGTGCAGCTCTTCGGGGCCGACACCTCGGGAGCCTCGACATCGTGGCAGAACCTGGCGCTCGTTTCAGGGGCGGAAGGTGATTACGACCGCGGCATTCGTGAAATAACGCAGGCGCTTCTCGGCGCGGATCCCAGGTTATCGATGGATCGGGGAGTCATGTATTTCAATCGCGGGCTCCTGAGAGATCGCGCGGGCGCCGATGCGGCGGCCGTGGATGATTACAACCGGGCGATCGGGATTTTTCAGCGCGAGGCCGAGCCCGGGTATCCGATCTTCGCCCGCGTGCTCGTCAACCTTGCGGCTGCTCATCGCCGCCGCGGCGATTCCACCGCCGCGGACCGCTCCCTGCGGCAGGCGGAGGAAGCGGTTCGGCAGGGCGGATCGCGCTCCGACGAAGCGATGATCCTGGAGCACCGCGCGCTGGCCCGCGCGGGAGCAAGAGACTTCAGCGGCGCGAAGGTTTGTGTCGATTCCGCCCTGCGGCTCTCGATGGAATCGCTTGGATTTTCGAATGATCAGACGTTGAACCGGTTCCGCCTCGCAGCCGCGATCGATTCCGAGCTCGGCGAGACGAGCTCCGCGATCCTGAATTTCGATTCGTATGTCAAAGGCATGGAGGAATTATTCCGCAGGCTTGATTGGAAGAAGGCGCCGATTTATACCGCGTACACGGCATCCGTTCGCGAGTGGTGCGCCTGGCTCCGCGGGCGTGGTGACGTCGGCATGGAAAAGGCGATGGAATACGAGGAGCGGGTCGCGGGCGTGCGGACGAGGTCGATGGCGCTGGCGGCGGCGGGCCCGGAGGAATTGGCGGACTATGCGCGCGTGCAGGAAGCGGAGGCGCGGGCGGCGCGCGTGGCCACGCGGCAGTCGCAGGGAGCATCGGATGCGCGGTCGGTGCGCGAGGCGCTGAACGAGGCGGCGCAGGCATGGGAAGAATTTCTTCGGAGGCACCGCGGCATCCGCATCCGCGTGCCCGATCTCCGCACGATACGACGCAACCTCGGCGATACGGAAGCCTTCATCCGCTTCGCCGTGTCGGAATCTTCGACGGTTGCCTACGTCGTGAGCCGCGAAGGGATCCGCATCGGCGAAAACAGGGAACTGGGCAGACGGGCCTTACGAAGTCGCGTGATCGATTTCGTATCGCGGATGCATGATGTTTCCGTGCCGCCCTCGCCGGAAACATGCGAGGCGCTCTTCGACGATCTCTTCGGGGACCTGGCGGAGGAAGTGCGAACCTATCGGCATGTCTTCATTCTCCCCGACGGCATGCTCTATCATCTGCCCTTCGACGCGCTCGATCCCGGTCGGGATCGCGTGTACCGGCCATGGGTCGCCGACGCGGCGATCGAGATCCTGCCGAACCTCCAGCGCGCGACTCCTCCGCCGGTCGATGCGGAGACGACGCTCATCTACGCCGCGCCGACCGGCGCCGGCACGTTTCTCCCCGGCGCCCTGGAAGAAGCCCGCGCGGTTTCCGCGCTGGCTGCGCCCGCGATCGCCCGCGTCGGCGGCAAGGCGACGGAATCGGGATTCCGAAGCGATCTCTCCTCATCCTGGCGCGCCGTGCACTTCGCCTGTCATGCGACGGCTCGAGGCATTCGAACCGATGAACTGTCGGACCGCGAGCGTACGATCGACGAGATCATGGTCTCGAACTATCTCTGGCTGGCGCCCACGTTGGGCGATGAAGCGACGAGCAGCGCGGACGGGAAGCTGACGCTCCGGGAGATTCGGTCTCTCGATCCCGACGTCGCGCCCGATCTTGTCGTTCTCTCCGCATGCCAGACGGCGATGGGGGAGGCGGAGGAGGGGCTGGAGATTCTTTCCGTCGCCGACGCGTTTCACTCGATCGGAGTGCGCCATCTTATCGCCACCCTGTGGCCGGTCTACGACCGGAGTTCAAAGCGGCTCTTCACGGAATTCTACCGCATCCGCTCGGAAGGCGTTCCGGACGGGCTGGCCCTGGCGGCCGCGAAAAAGCTGCTCGCCCTGGATCCGGCGTTCGCACATCCGGTGCATTGGTCAGGAGTCGTTCTCTATCGGCCCGGGTGGTAGGAACTTCAGCGGCCGATGGGATGACTTTGCGGATCCAGTCGGACTCGAATCCCTGGGGATGCGCCGCATCCTGCGGCGCGTCTTTCCGGCCGCTTCCGCTTCGCTTCAGCGGCCGATGGGATTCGAACCCACGACGTCCAGCTTGGGAAGCTAGCATTCTACCACTGAATTACGGCCGCGAGAGTCAGGAAGAATTCTGTCACATCCCTATATCACTGTCCACGCCGGAATCGGCGCTCAGATGTTCCCCATCCGATGGCGGGAATCAACAGGATGGGCAGGATTGGGGGCATGGAATCCGCAATCGGCTTGAATGGGGAGATTGGCGGGTGTTCTGCCTCTCTTCGATAACAGGACGGCATTATCTTCATTTCTACTGTGAATCGATCCTGCCTATCCTGTTCATCCTGTTACTATATTTTGATGGGTGACTTCTGATCGTCGCTGCTGCGTCGGAGCACGCGACTATCGAGGAAGTGGAATGGCCGGACCTTTCTCCAGAAGCGCCTTGACCCTCGCCGGATCGAAGCCGGGGACGGATTCCAGATCTTCGCGGGTCAGGATGGGGCGGGAATTTTCCCGATACCAGAGGAGTATTTTCGCGCGCGAGGAACCGATCTCGGGTATTGCGGAAAGCTCCTCCAGTGTGGCGGTGTTGAGATTAATTCCTGCGATCGCCATTGTATCGGTGGGCGCCGCCGCAATGGCGATAGCCGGGGAGGTCGCGAGGCCGGTGCCCACCCGCACCGGCTGCGACCTTCCTTCGGCATGCGAAATTTCGTCGATCGCCTGCAGCACGATCGTACCGGCGCGCGCCGGGATCACGGTGAGGAACGCGATTCCATGGCGGAAGGATTCCACCGCGATGATCGGCGCCTGGATCGCGGAGTCATCAGCTGTGAATATTCGGATCCTGGCCTTCTGTCGCGACCAATCGCTGATGATGTCGCCGGAATCAGTTTTCCCCATGATCTGAAGCATGAATGGCTTTCCTGCTGTTGCCTGTTCGGCTGGAATCAGCTCAAGGCTTCGCAGGGGATTTTCGTCATTGAGAACAGAATGAGCTTTGGCGCGAACCGCGAAGGGGACGGAGAATCCTCGGATGGGTGCCGCTTCGACCTGGAGCGCCGCGGTTTCAACGACGGAATAGCGAAGACGGACGCGCGCGAGGCCGTTCTTGAAGAGCGCGCGGGCGATTCGCGACGGCTCGAAGCGACCGGTCGCGCCGGGGAATCCCTGCCGGATCGTGACATCGCCGCCCGCCGTCTCGAAATCCGCGATCGGTTTTCCGTCGGGATCCAGGAACTCGATCGTGACGTCGAATGGTTCGCCGACGGTTGCCGACAGCGGGGGAGTCATCCGCAGGGAATGCGCTCGTGTGGTTTCCGCTGCGGGAGCCTGCGCGGTCGCGGCCGTTCCCGTCATGAGCATGCAACAAAGAAGGAGCCGGACTTTTCGCTTCATTCCGACCCGCACGACTTGCGGACCATCAGCTGATTCGCGAGCATGATCGCGACCGGCCCCCGCTTCTTCTCCTCGACGAAATCGATGACCTTCTCACAGGCGATCTTCCCCATTTCGTAGCAGGGCTGCCGGACCGACGTGAGCGGCGGCCGTTTCTCGATGCAGAAATCGTTGTCGTCGTAACCGACGATCGCGATGTCGCGCGGGACATTCATGCCGGCCTCCCGTATGGCCCTCATCGCCATCACCGCCATGAAGTCATTCGCGCAGAAGACCGCGGTCGGTTTCTTCTTCAGGGCGAGAAGCTTCTTCATGGCCTGGTAGCCTTCATCGAGCTGCCAATCCCCGGAAACGATCAGCTCGTCATGGATCGCCAGTCCGTGCTTTTTCATCGCCTTCCTGTATCCGGCCACGCGGTCGATGCCGTTGGAGGATGTCAGGTCGCCGGCGATCGTGGCGATGCGACGGTGACCGAGTTTCACGAGATGTTCCACCGCCGCGAAGGCTCCCTGGCGGTTGTCCGCGTCCACGAAGCTCATGCCTTTCTTCACGGGTCGCGCGCTGGCGATGATGAAGGGCGCGTTGATGTGACAGAGCTGATCGAGGTTCGGATCTCCCACGGGAGGCGCCACGACGATCAGGCCGTCCACGAAACCGCAAGTCTGGAACCGCGCGTAGTCGACCGCGCCGCCGCTCTTCTTGATCGTGTTGTAGATGAGGAGATCGTATCCCCGCTTTTCGACCGCATCCTCGATGCCGCGGAAGAGTCGCAGGTAGTAGTCGACGGTGAAGAGAAAGTGATGGGACGGGAGACAGACTCCGATGATGCCGACGCGGGTGTTCTTCTTGGCGAGAGCGCTGGCTACAGGATGAGGACGATAGCCGATTGCGTTGATGACCTTGTAGATCTTCTCGCGGGTCGCCGGCCTGACGGAGTCGGGCGCGCTGATGGCCCGGGACACGGTCATCATGGAGACGCCGGCTTTCTTCGCGACGTGTTCGATGGTCTTGTGGTTGATGCCGTTCTTTCTTCTCATGTCATCCTCCGTGCCGCTCCGGGCGGGCCCGCGCCCGACCTCGCCTGATGATATGCGCATCGGGCGCGTCCTGCGAAGGTTTAGCGCGCACGATGATGTATACACGCGCGCCGTAAATATAGATGACATCCGTCCGGTCCGGGCCTTCGAAATCCCACACGGAGATCGAGTCACCATAGTACGGCCTGCCGATCCAGTCCGTCGCGCTTGCGGAGGCCGCTCGAACGGTCGCGAATCCCCGGAGAATATTGCTGGTTTTCGTCGTTTCCTTCAGTGTGATCGCGATGGGATTCTCCTGCGCCGCGCGGAGATAGACCTGGACGTAGTCGATCTCCGAGTCGTTCCCGAGGTCGGTCTGCATCTGGATCGCGATGGTGTCGCCGAGAGTCACGGTGCTGTCGGCGGGGAGGATGCCCGACCAATCGGGGAGCATGAAGTCGAGGCTTACGATGGATTCGTCGAAGACGTCCATTCCGTCGTTCGTCCCGCCTTCGGAAGCCCGGCCCCCCTGGGCCGTCGCGCGCCAGTTGTCAGGAGAATTCGTGTCGAGTCCGTCCGGGAAAAGATAGAGCGATTTGTCCGTTCCTTCGGCGTAGATGAAAGTCTGGTTGTCGGTCCAGATTCCGGCGGCGACGGCGTCGGAGTCGGCGCTCGCGTCCGTCAGGCTCCCGAAGGCGACGAAATCGACGATCTTCCATTGTGTGTTGTACAGACCGCATTGATCCGACGACGCGAACATGTCGTCCGGGGGTATCCGGCGCGCGTAGACATGCGCGACGCTGTCGGCGAAGTCAAGGTCGTCGGGACCGGTGTCGATGTGAGCCACAACCCAGGACCGCGCGGGCATCACGAGATTCGAGGGGAGCGTGAAGATCTTCCCGCTGTAGTTCGTGATGTGCCACCCGCTGATGTCGATCGGCGTGTCCGAGGCGTTGTACAGCTCGACCCACTCGTCGGCGTCGGCTCCGGTGGAGTCGTTCAGAGAGTCAGGAAGGATCTCGTTGATGACGACCTGCGTCGGAACATGTCCGCTTGGATTGTCCATCTCGAAGTAGTCGTAGTTGAATGCCGGATTGGCGCCTTCATACCCGAACTTCACCTTGTTGTCGCCGGCGTTCAAATATGCGGATTGCTCCTTCGTGGCCCACGTGTTCCAGTCGGCCGTCTGGTTCAGGATGGGATTGTTGACTTCCAGGTCGTTGATGTCGAGCCGGCCGAACGTGCCGGCTCCTCCTGCGGAGTACCGGAATTTCAGCGTGCGGAATCCGCCGGTTCCGACGTTCACCGTATGCTGGGACCAGTCGTTCGCTTCTTCGGCGTCGAGCTGGTCGAGAAATCCGTCGCCGCTGTAACCCGGGTGATCGAGATCGACCGCGGCCCCCTTGCCGATGATGCCGCGCTCCGCTTCCCAGCGGTCGACCAGCGTGTCGGAGTCGCCCAGAGTGTTGACGCCGACCACAGCGTAGTAGTAGGTGTCGCCGACGACGACGTCGGTGTCGAGATACGTGCTGTCCGTCGCGAAATAGCGTCGCGCGATGGGCGAGAGGACGGTGACGTCGTGAAACGGCGTCTTGCTCCGGAAGATGTCATAACGCCGGAACCCCTGGCCCTCGCAGGGATTCCAGGAAACCTTCAGGTCGAAAGACACATTCTCGACCTTGACTCCTCCGATGCGCGGCGGAACGAAGTGGCAGAATGTCGAGAGCTTCAAGGGTGTGCTCGTCGTCCAGTTTCCCGGGTTGGCGTCGTCGCGCGGATTATTGACGCTGTCCTGGGCATTGTCCGTGATCGTGCCGCCTGTGGTCCAGAGCTCCAACCAGAGCTTCGCGGAGGCGACGTCGCCGAGGTCGTTCTTGTCGATCTTGTACTCGATGGTCGTCATGGCAGCCGTCGTGTCGAGCGCGATCGCGTCGATGATCCCGACGTTGGTCCATGCGCCGCCGGTGTATTTCCAGCGCTGGAGGTCGGTCACGTCGAAGGGCGGAAAGTTCATCCATGCGTTGATCTGGTAGTCGGGACGGTGGGGATTGCCGAAGGAGACGGCGCGGTCCCAGGAGGACGATTCGGAGCCGCAGTTGTCGCGGCCGTCGGTGTCGAAACTGACGATGTACTTGCCCCAGGAATCGTTCTGCGTGCTGACGTCCTTGTTGATCGTGTAGCACATGTAGATGAAATCGGTGTCGTGGGACATGTAGAGGTTCTTGAGATCCATGGGGGAGTTCGCCTGGCCGTTGGTCCCGTTCTCCTCGTCCGCCGCCGCGACGACGCCGTAGAAATAGTCAACGCTGCCGTCCATGATCGGCGTGTACCATGGGATGTAGGTGCGATAGGAGGAGGCAAAGGACGACGCGGGATAATCCGTTCCCGTTCGGATGACGACCATGTTCCAGTATTCGAGGCGCGGGATCGTCATGTACACGTAATGGCCGTAGGGTTCGTCGGTGCCTGTCGACCAGCCCGGGAGCTCCGTCATCCGGCAGAGATCCGTGTCGGGGGAGGTGATGAAAACATTCTCCACCTGGGAATTCGTGTAGTACTTCAGGTCGAAGTTCGTCTTCACGGTCGGAGCGGATGGCATGGTGTCGCGCCAGACGTCGTTGTTGATGCCGACGAGGTTGATGAGGTGGATCATGATCTCGTTCGGACGGGTCTTGACGATGCTCCACACCTTGCCGACCTCTCCCGTCGTCGTCAGACCTTCCGCGAGATTCGTCCACGTCACGGCGTCTGTCGTCACGTCGGTGGCGCCGTCGAAGAGGAGATTCTCGTAGCGGACGATGAAGTCGTAGTAGGCGTACATTTTCCCTTTCAGCGAATCGCTCATCTTCGGCTCGTGATACGGATAATAGACCTGCGTCAGCATCACGTTCGATTCTCCCATCTCCAGATGAAACGCGCCGTTGGCGTAGATCGCGGCGTTGGCGAGGAGGGCGGAAGGGGAGTCGATCGGGAGGTTCGACGCAACGAGCGTGTCGTTCTCGTTGTAGTTGATGTAGGCGGGCAGGACGATCTGCTTGCCCGGAGCGTTCTGCTGGATGAGGCGGATCCGCGTGCGGAGATCGTTATAGGTCCAGGGACCCCATGTTTCGTCATAGAGAATGTCGGTGTTCGATTGCGCGTTCGACCAGAGTTGTCCCACGTCGACGCTGTTGAAGGCGACCGCGCCCTCCGGATCGACCTCGCGAATCGCCGCCTTCGCGCCGTCGATGAAATCCCTGTAGTGGGTGGAATAGTCGAGGACATTGCCGAAGGCATCCCAGCGGCCGCCCCACGTGCCGAGCTGATCGAGCTGGATGCCCCGGAAACCGACTTCGCGGATCGCCTCCTTGAACTCCGGATAAATGCGGCTCCGCCAGTCGGTGTCTCCCGCGTTCATGACATAGATCTGGACGCCCCATCCGGAGAGATCGTGCGTGTCGGGAATCGTGGCGGCGGCATCGAGATAGACGCCGTCCTGAGGATAGGCGGAGGGAGCGCCGATCGGTTTCAGCTCGCCGTACAGGAGATCGTACGCCATCGTCCACATGTTCCGCTGGTTCGCGGCGCGGATCTTGTTCTTCAGGACGGACAGGGAGAGCCAGCGGGTGGAGAAGTCCTGGTAGAATTCGGAGTAGACGCCGTCCTCCTCCTTCAGGACATCGTCATGCTTGTACTGCCAGTCCTGGAACTGGACGATGTTGATATGGAACTTGTTGAGCTCGTCGAGAATCCTGTTCGATTCCTCCGCGGATTCCCAGGAGAAAGCGTCGGTGAGGAAACCATAACGCGGAGCGTTATACCAGCGATCGCTCACGTCGAGGGCGCCGGAATACCGCAGGACGACCGTGTCGCCGCTATAGATGTCGGCGTCGATCCCATATCCCTTCAACCTTTCCGTCGGCACTTTCCAGTCGAACGGCAGGAGGACGATCCCGCCGCTGGAGAGGGAGAGCGGGATCGAATCGCGATGAACGACATCGGCCAGGTGGCGGATGGAGAGTTCCAGGCGCCCGTCGATCGGCAGGCCGGTCGTGTTGTGAACATGGACCTTGATCCGCGCGTTCTGCGTCGGGTAGTACATGGCCGAATCCGTGGTGATGTGCTTGATCGTCTGGGCTCCGGCGGCCGAGGAAAAGAGAAGAATGAGAAGAAGGGATTCGAGAAACGCGCCCCGCGGAATGTGATGAAGGAGCCCCCCCGCATCCTGATACCCTCTGGACGGCACCGCCATGCTCACGGGGGGATTATAGGTTTTGCGCGACGCGGCATCAAGAATAATGTTAGCGCTATCATATATTGGGGAGGGTCAAGCCGAAGTCGGCCCTTCGTATTCGGATCGATCGAGCCGCTCCGCCGGAGGACTGTATCGGCGCGTGGAGACATGAACGCGATATCCGAGGAAAAGAGGGATCAGTACAAGCGCGATGATTCCTGCGGGCGCGGGTTTCCTGTGCGATACCCGAACTTCATTCCGCCTCGTCGAGGATCGCCTGCAGCTCGTCCTGCGTCGCGGCCAGGACTTCCTTCGCCTTCTTCTTGCCTTCCCAGACGAACTGCAGCTCGCGCGAGAGGATCTCCTGGATCCGGCTCCACTTCCGATTCGTCGGCGTCGGCACGGCGTAATCGACCGCGTCGAGAAAGACGCGCGTGTTGATCTTCTGCGGCACGGCGGGCGCCTCCAGGAAATCGGGCGACTCGGCGATGGAGCGCATCGATGGAATCGCGTGGCCGCTGCGGGCCGTGGCCTTCTGTCCGACCGGGCCGGTCAGGAACTTCACGAGCCGCCAGGCTTCCTCGGGGTGCTTGGAGGATCGGGCGATGGAGTAGCAGACGGTGAAGAGCGTGGAGACGCGCTCCGGGCCGCGCGGAAGGACCTGGACGTCCCAGTCGAACTCCTTGATGTCCTTGAACTGCATGCACATCCATCGGCCGTACGTGCACATCGCGGCCTTGCCGGCCTTGAAAATGGCGCTGGGTTCCCGGTCTCGCGTGACGGTCGCGTTGGGGGCGGCCTTGTGGACCCACATCAGGTCGGCGAGAAACTGCAACGCCTCCGCGTTCTTCTCGATGTACCGGGGATCTCCCATCAGCCAGGCCTTGTTGTCGGCCGAGATGATTCTTCCGCCGTTCTGCAGGACCCACGGATACCATTCCGCCATCCATGTCTCCACGACGAATCCGTACTGATCGGTCATGCCGTCGCCGTCGAAGTCCTTCGTGAGCTTCTTTGAGGCTTCCAGGAATTTCTTCCAGTCCCATTCCGACGTGGGGAATTCCAGGCCTTCCTTTTGAAACATGTCCTTGTTGAAATACAGAACGAGCGGCGTGAAATCCTTCGGGATGCCGTAGAGCGAACCGTTCCACTTGAAGTGGCCGACGAGCTGGGGGTAGAAATCGTCGAGCGAAAACTTGTCGCGCTCGATCAGGGGCGTCAGATCGAGGAGCTGATCGCGCGAAGCGAGGTCGGGGAATTTCTCGAGTCCCAGGTACATGACGTCCGGGGGAGTGCCGCCCGCGAAGTAGGTCATGAGCGCCTGGTCGTACTCGTTCTTGTGGATGATCTTGATCTTGATGTCGGGATTTTCGTCGGAGAACTGCCGGAGATATCCCTTGACCGTTTCGAGCTCGTCCGGAGTTCCCCACATCATGAATTCCAGCTGCTTCTGTTCCACGGCAGGCGCCGCGGCTGTTGCCGGAGCCGGAGCGTTTCCCGGAGAAGTCGACTGTCCGCCGCACGACAAGGCCACAGCCGCCGCGATCCCCAGAAATATTCTCAACGAATTTCGCATCTTCACTCCTTCAGTCCTGTCATCACGATTCCCTTCACGAAAAATTTCTGGTTGAACAGATACACCATGATCATCGGCGCGAGTATGATCATACTCGCCGACATCAAGAGCGCCCACTGGGATCCGTACTGCGTCTGAAAATAGGAGAGACCCACCGGGAGCGTCATGTTCGATTCCGACTTCAGGTAAATAAG
Organism: uncultured bacterium; assembly: GCA_964499705.1. Taxonomy (GTDB): domain Bacteria; phylum UBA8481; class UBA8481; order UBA8481; family UBA8481; genus JBBTKW01. The sequence goes on from CAZCME010000009.1 coordinate 20,018, forward strand.
AGGCCCCAGGAAATCGTTATACACGCCGATGAACGTGAACGTGCCCAGGGTGGCCAGGGCGGGCTTCGAAAGCGGCAGCATGATCCGCCAGTAGATCCCGAAACGAGAGCAACCGTCCATGACGGCGGCCTCCTCGAGCTCCCGCGGTATCGTTCGGAAGAACTGCCGGAGGAAGAAGACGCCGTAGGCCGAGAAGATGCCGGGCACGATGAGCGCGGCGAGCGAATCGAGCCATCCGATCTCGCGGATGATGACGAAGGTGGGAATCAGGGTGACGGGAAACGGCACCATCATCGTGCCGAGATAGAGGAGGAACAATTTCTCGCGGCCCGGGAAGGGAATCCGGGCGAAGGAATAGGCCGCCAGGGAGCTCGTCAACAGTACGCCGAACGTCACGCCGAGAGACACGAGGATGCTGTTGGCATACATGCGCCCGAAAGGAATCGTGTTCCAGGCCTCCAGGTAGTTTCTCCATCGGAACCAGACCACCTTCCTGAACTCGAGCCGGTCGGCTTTCAAAGTGATTTTCTCCCCGAGTCGGAAATCGTCGAGAGTCATTCCGGTCAGGATGCGCTGCTTCGTCACCATCTCGAACTCGTCCATCGACTTCACGTCGTATTCCTGCGCGACGAGAAAGCTCTTTCCCTCCCCGGTCCTTGCGTTGATCTCCTTCAGGGGAAGATCGCGCGACTCCCGCAGAAGCCTCCACCACGAGATGTCGAGCTCCGACTCGATCTTCCGGAGCGTGTAACCTCCGCCGTCCTTGTCGAGGAGAAGATAGTATTCGCCCGTGCGCCTGTCGCTCATGACCTGGAAGTCCCGGCCCTCGTGAAAAATCCGGAGGATCGTCGCCGGGATCCATGTCGGGGGAAGTGTCTGCGTGAGGCCTTCCTCCTTCAGGGACGTGGAGACTGTCCAGGCGACGGGCGCGAGCATCAGGACGCTGCCCGCGATGAGGAGGAGATAGGCGAGCAGCGAGATCGCCCTCCGTTCCACGATGCGGATGTCCGGCCTTCCCGGCGGATTCATCTTCAAATCGCCGCGCGCTTTCCGAGATATCTCCACTGGACCGCCGTGACGGTGAAGATCATGACGAAGAGGATCCAGGAGAGGCTGGCGGCCATCCCCATGCGATTCCAGACGAAGGCGTTCTGGTAGATGTAGTACACGAGTGTCGTGGTGGATCCTCCGGGGCCTCCTCCGGTCATGACGAAGATCTCGCCGAACATCTGGAGCCCGCCGATGACGCTCATGATGACGATGAAGAGATTGACGTGGCCGAGCATGGGGAAGGTGACATGCCAGAACTGGTTCCAGGAATTGGCGCCGTCGACTTCCGCCGCCTCGTACAGCGAGGGCGGAATGCCCTGGAGGCCGGCGAGGTAGAGGAGCATGTTGTAGCCGGCGCCCTTCCAGATGAGCATCAGCATGATGGCGGGCTTGGCCCAGGCCGTGGAGTTGAGCCACTGGGGGAGCGAATCGCGGGGAATGGAGAGACCGGCCAGCACGCCGTTGAGGAGCCCGTATTCCGGGTTGTAGATCCAGCGCCAGAGGATCGCGCAGGCGACCATGGAGGAGATGACCGGCAGGAAATAGATCGTGCGGAAGACGACGATGCCCCGGAGCTTGCGGTTCATCGTGACCGCGAGCGCGAGGGAGACCGCCATGGATGCGGGGATCATGAGCATGAAGAAGAGCGTGTTGCCGAGGAACTGCCAGAAGTATCGGTCGCCCATGTAATTCCAGAACCCGAGCGCATCGAGTCCCGAGAGCGCCTTGTAGCGTTCCGGATGGAATTCATACAGAAGGATGCGGAAATTCTTCAGGCCGACGAAGAGCGGCTTGCCGAAGAGATCCCATTCGCACAGGGAGAGAACCAGGGACATGCCGACCGGCAGGAGGACGAACATGGCGAAACCGAGAATATTGGGCAGGAGGAATCCATAACCTTCGACGACGTCTCTCTGCCTGCGCGATAAACTCATGCGTGGAGATTATTCATATTTGATGAGGAGCGCACCGTATGTTTCGAGCCTGGGGAGAAGCGTGCGCACGTGGCCGTCCTTCCATTCCCAGTCCAGTTCCCGGGGGATCATGAGCCCCGCGAAGTCGGGAGTGCCGTAGTAGACCGCGACCGGTTTTCTGCCGTCCGGAACCTTGTAGGCGATCTCGTGGTCGGAAAGCGTCTGCGGTGTGGCGCACTTCTCGCTCCAGTTCCAGTTGGTCTCATTATGGAGGATCTGGACCGCGAGGAACTTTTCGTCGGAGTCGAATTCGCGGACGATGCAGCCCGGGAGCTCGAAGCCCGACGTGAAATTCGTGACATTCCGGCCGTGCGTGATCCGGTAGAGCTGGGCGTCGAAGAAATTGTAGGCCTTGATGATCTCGAAGTTGCGCTCGGGCATCGGCACATTGTCGGGATAGTAGAGTGTGTTCAGGGCGTGCATCACGCCGCCGGCCTCGTCCGGTTCTCCGGCCACCATCAGGGACCCGCCGCCGGTCAGGGTCGCTCCGAGGATGTATTTCAGGTTCGCTTCCGTCCAGGTCTTCTGATCGAGCTTCGCGTCGGCGGGGTAGAGCTTCACGACGACGCGCTGGTTCCGCGGAGCGCGGTGCCGGTAGCAGATGTCCACGAGCTCATCGAGGCCGCTCTTGAAGCCCGACCAGTTCTCGATGAAGATGAAATCCGTGACGTCGTACATGTTCTCGATGCCGTATTCGTTGACGCAGTTGAACGAGACCGTACTTTTCCTCTTCGCGGCGTGCGTCATAGCGCGCACGTCGCCCACGAGGTCCCTGATCACTTCGCTGAGAAGAACGCCGCTGTAGCGGCTGCCCTCGCTGTAATACCGGTCGTCGCGGCCGTGGCCGTAGGAGTCGATCTCGAAGCCGTCGAAGGAGACGATGTCGGCGTCGGAATCGTCGAGCGCGCGCTGGAGTTCCTCCATGAGGAACGGATACCACTTCGAGTCCTTGGCGATCGCCATGAGGTAGAACCAGATCGGCTTGTTCTGGCGCCTGGCTTCGTCCTCCGACATGACCGCGCCGTTGAAGATCCTCGGCACACCTTCGCGCGTCGTCATCGGGTAGGGATGCAGGTTGTAGATGCTCTGCGAGGAGGCATACGCCGCGATGTAGGCGATCGAGAGGATGTTGCGGTCGTGACCGGCGTCGATCTTTCTCCGGATGTCCTCGCCGAGAATCTTCACGCCGAACGGCTCGTATTCGTAAACGGTCTTCGTCGGCGCGTAGTGGCCGTGGGCGGGGAAATAGTCGTAGTACTCGACGCCATTGATGTGAAGGCGCGCGAAGAAGTCGGACTTTTTCGCATAGTCGGAGCCGAGATCGGCCCAGTTGGCGTAGAAGCCGTAGCGGAGGTCATCGGAGATGTCGCGCGCGACCGTGAGGATTTCCGTCGCGCGGTCGAGGACATTTCCGTTTTCTTCGAGAGAGAATTCGACCAGGTAGCCGCCTTCGGCGAGGTTATCGGTTGGAATGGAGAAGGAATGCTGAGTCGGCGGCGGATCGAGCGGAGTTTCATCCAGGATGGAACCGTCGAAACGCTTCAACCGACGGATCAACGACAGGCCGTGCTTCGCGAGATCATGCCTGGCGATCGTCACGGTGCCATGAGCCGACTCGCCCGGCTGCACCCAGACCTGGCGCAGGGAGACATCACCGATGTGAATGCCGTCGAGGTTGCGCGGGGACGGGCGCGGCGCCAGGGGGAGGAGGACTCGCCCCGGGATGAGCCGGCGCTCGGTCGAGCCCCGGGAGAGGATCGTCGAGAAATCGAAGATGGAATTGTTCTCGGCGTCCTTATCCGCGACGAAGGGATCCGGAGACCAGTCGAAGTTGCCGGAACCGTCGTCCTTGACGAACTTGTATTTGTATTTCTTCGGCTTGACGTTCAGGATCGCATACCAGATTCCGCTCGCGGATTTCGTCATCCTGAACTGGGGATTCGAGATTTTTCCTCCGTCGTTTTCCGCCCAGTTGTTGAATTCTCCCGCGAGGTAGACGAACGGCACGGAGCCGCCGTCGAACGTGAAGAGCACTCCGCCCTCCACGGCGCGCGGCGCGCCGAGGGTGAGCGTCGTCGCGGGGACGGAGGCGGTGCCTGGGACCGGAAAGGAATGAGACTGGCTCGCCGCGTTCGTGACCGAGAAGGAAGGGCCCGTTCCGAGCCAGCCGTTCTCCTTGTCCTCATCGCGATCACAGGCCCACTCGAAGGTGGTTCCGGGCGCGGAGGGCATCCGGATCACGTAGCCCCAGATCCCGTCTCCCGCCGCTCCATCGTTATTTTGGCCGTCATCGTGCATGGGTACGCGGTTGTAATCCTCCCAGTCGCTCCTGTATTCACCCGTTCTCTTGTCCCAGTTGCCCGCGAGGTAGACCATGGCGTGAGGAGCAGGACCGGCGGAATCGTCAAAGAGGAGCGTGATGGCGGCGAACTCTTCCGAGAAGCAGTTCGTGGCCGAAAGGACCAGCGCGCCCGCCAGTGCGATGAGACTCCGGAGATAACGCATCTTCACACCTCGATAACCGATTTCCATTCCCGTGCCTCTCCTCACCGTCCCCTGATTTTCATGTTCTGTCCAGCGAAGATCGTCGCTGGCCCGCTCCGTATTGTTAGCGCTAACAGTATGAGTCGGGTGGGCGCGTAGTGTCAAGGAAGTCATGGCTTCGTCAGAAATTCCCCATCCACAAAACCTGAGACCACGAACCACACGAAAAACACGAAAATTTGGGGAAGAAGCGTCACTTTATGGATGCACTTGAGGAGAACACCGATTGATGGGGCGAATTCGTGGCCCGTTTTCCAGATCCGTGCGCACGTGCATTGAACGTTTTCAACAGGTCGAAGGGCGCGTTCCTCCGTAGATGCTGCGTAAGTGATGTGAAAAGAAAAGTGAAAAGAGAAAAATGAAAACCCTCCGCGACCGCCGACTCGATTTTATCCCATCGAAAGGCATTTTTTCGTGTGGTTCGTGTGGTTCGTGGTTAAGGATTCTTCAGTTGGGGAACTTCTGTGGCTACGTAAGCAACCGTTGATCGCGGGTCCCCGCGCGTTTCACGCCGCGGGGCCTTCCGTCGAGCGGCGGACGCGGATGACTCCGGCCGGCCGTCGTTCTTCCGCGCGGCGGACCCCGTCGATGTAAGGAGTCAGGTAGACGCGGCCCGTCTTCCTTCCGCGCGGAAAGACGACGTTCTCGTCGTAGTGCTCCACGATGAAGAAGACCCGCGCGGCCTGGCTCCGGGTGACCGTGTCGTAGCCTCCTGCGAAGTTCTCCCGGGTCGTGTCGGACTGGAAATAGTTGTAGGCGTTGTGGAACGTGACGAGGTAGAGATAGGTCGATGCCGTATCCGGAATCGACGTATCGACGGCGGTGATGACCGCGTCGAACGCGCTCGTGTTATTGTCCGAGAAATTCGTGTCGGCGGAACCGAAGACGCCGGAGATTTCCCGGGTGCGATCGACGAACAGGGCGCCGCTTACTCCGCCCGCCGGGGAATCGCAGCGCCAGATTCGGTAGCCGTACTGCGGAGATCCGCCGATGCCGCCGCCGCCGAATCGCCGCGCGCCTTCGATCGTCGGGATGAATCCGTCGGCGCCCATGCTCATTTCCCACGTGAGTGTGAAGGCGGAGTCGCCGGTCTGGACGGCATCGAAGTTGTACGGATTGTCGCCCGCGTAATTCGCGAAGACCGTGTCGCCGGAAATATTCAGGCGCCGGCATCCCGGAGTATCCGGCAAGGAGGCGATGAAGGGATTCAGGGTCGAGAGGACGTCGGTATCGCCGAGCGAGCCGGACGCGGCCTGGTGACCGAGGACGGTCACGTCGCCGAAGGCGTTGTAGATGTAGAAGCCGTGGACGACGTTGGAGGGAATCGTGATGGACTTCGCCCTGCTGGCGTCCATCGTCCGGTTCCCAACGGGATCGATCGACATGAAGGAGATATTCGAATCGGACTCGTATTCCTTGATGCGATACGGGAAATAATAGGTGTACGTCGCGCCGGGAAAGACCACCATCGTGCAGGCATACGAGCCGTCGCCGACGGGAGTCATGATGACGCCGGATTCTCTCGCTCCGCCGCCGGCGCCCGTCAGGAGATTGGACAGGGCTCCGCGGTGCGACGATACCGGCTTGTTCGCGCTCGTGAAGACGATGGCCTTCGGGAAGGAGTCGCTGCCGAACGGCGCCTGCACCGGAAACGCCCGCGCCGGCAGGGCGATCATGAGTAGAATAAGAGCGACGATAATACGGGGACAGTATACTGATTTTCCGTGAAGAATTTCACGGCTGTTTCTGCGTCCTCCAAGTCCTCCGCATCCTATGTGGCGCACGCGGTAATTCCTCGATCCGCCCGGTCGGAAAAACAGTATACTGTCCCCGTATTTCAAGAGGTCACGAGGTCGAAGACGCGGTTTCGTTCCCGTGAGACCAGGTGCGGCACATCGTCGATCTGCACTTTCTCGCGGTCATTCAGAGCGGTGATGTATGCGCCGGGGCCGAAGCCGCACATGGGGATGGCTCCGGAGTAATCCGCTTTCTCCACGGAGTAGAGCTCGCCGATCAGGTTGAAGTTGCGGGCCGACTGGGCGGTGACCCAGTCGATGAGTTCTTCGTATCGTGAGCGCTCGCCGAGCCTGGCGAAGGCGGAGGCGATCCGGAGATCGATGACGACCCATTCCTGCCGGTCATACTCGGCTCCGTCGTCATTGCGGGCGTACCCGGGTGTCCGCTTCATCTTCAGGTATCGATCGAAGACGCGAAGCGTGGCCCGCGCGACGTCGTCGGAGACGAGATCGAAGTTGATGCCTTCGACGGCTCCGGCGTCGAGGCAAGTTTCGACGTTCGATTCCTCGTGCAGACCCTTGATGTAACCGCCATCCGCGGCGATGAAGGCCGATTGAAATCCGGCGCGCAGCATTTCCGCGGCGGCGCGATAGCGCCGGACGTCGTCCGTGCGACCGAGCCGGCCCGCCAGCCGGGCCGAGGCGACGAGTCCGCGATGAGCCGTGGCGGATGTATAGGAATATCGCCTGGAGCCGTTGTATCCGTTCTCGACGATGTGTCTTTCCCACGGGCCCGACTCCGCACGGATGATTCGCAGTTCCGGCTCGATGCAGTGGACGATCACGTCGGATATTTCCCGGAAAATGACGTTCGCGTAATGCCGGGCGAATTCCATGTCGCGCGCCGCGTCGATATAGCGTTCGAGAACCCAGAGGAAAAGCCCGAAGCCGTCGAGCTCGATGTTGGGATCGTGAGCCCCGTCGGATTCTTCCGTGCCGTTTCCATAGTAGCGGCAGACGGAGATCCTGTAGGGGAGACCGACTCCGAAGTCGCGGCCACCGGAGATGAACGAGCGGTATGTTCCGCAGCGCGCTTCGAGGAAGAACACCAGGGCTGAGCGGGCTTCATCCAGGTGGTTCGCGAGGATGAGGCCGCTCACGGCGTAGGCCGCGTCGCGGATCCAGCAGATGTTCCAGTGTCCCGGCGGAAGGCTTGCCAGGATCTGCCCGTGCGCTCCGCCCGGTTCCCGGCATTGCGCCATCTTCAGCACCGTGGTCGACATCGCGAAGAGCGCCTGTTCCTCGCGCGACTTGAAGACGGGCTTCTTTTCCCTTGCGTGCCAGGCCGCCCACCACGCTTCCTCTTCCGCGAGAAGTTTCGCGGGCGGTTTTTCCTCGGTCGAACAATCGGGAGATCCCTGGGAAAAGGTCACGGAGAGTCCGAACCAGGCGCAATCCGGATCGCGGCTCGTGATCTCCAGGAACCCCCTCGCGTAATTTCCCTGGATCGACGGTTTTTCCGCGAACAGCTTCAAGGTGATGAATTCGTCGGACGGACCCGACTTGATGACGACGAGATTATCACTGGAATGGATCTGATCTTCCGTGGTGAACCCGAATTCGGCGGCGAATCCGAAGGAGGCCGGAAGCGGACCTCTCATGGAGACGAGATAATAGATCTTCCTGCCGGCGGAAATCATCGGCGCGAAGACGCAGGCCTCGAAGCCGCCGCGCTCGTTCCGGGCTGCGTACCGGACGATACCCGTGCCCGGGATGTATTCGGGCACGGCCATTCTCGGTGGCGCGGAGATTCCCGACCCGAAGAAGAGGCTCCGGCAGAAATCGCGCGTCGGCGTGAATTCATCGTGGTACGAATAGATATGCTCGCGAAAGCTGTCGACCCTGTCCGTTTCGAGGTTGACCTTGGCGGAGACCAGGCCGTTGGAAAACGGGAGCTGATGGAATGAGCGGTGCGGATGTAATGGTAGCGCTAACATTATTTCACGTTACATCAGGGCAGGGGGAGAGATCAAGGCCCTTCCCGGAATATCTGCGCGATTGAAAGATGCGGAACCCGGTCCTATGCTCGCTTCGTGGTCGTCATGCGTCCATGGGCTGTTCGCTCAGGCGCGCCCCAATGTCGTGCCGGGGGCGGGGTACTTCGGTGCGCGGCAAGTCTTGCCGGCGTCCTCCTGGTCCTCTTGTCCGCCCCTGCCTCTTCCCGGGCCGAGCCGAACGCGAATCTCCTGAACGAGGCCGGCCTGCAGTTCCTTACCCGGGGGCGCGTGGAGGAAGCGATCGGGAAATTCACCGAGGCCATCGAAATCCGGGAGAAGCACGCCGAAGCCCATGCCAACCGAGGTTACGCGTATTCCATGCTCTCCCGCCCCGAGGATGCCCTTGCCGACCTGGATCGCGCGATCGAGATCGAAGGCAATAATGCGCAATTTTTGTACCTGCGCGGGAACATCCGGGCGCGGAGCGGCGATCACGAGGGAGCCATCCGCGATTATTCGCAATCTCTCCGCCACATCCGCCCGGATCCATGGATCCTCCTTCGCCGCGCGGAGGCGCGCGAGGCGCTGGGGCAATCGAGCCTGGCTCTGAAGGATTACTCCGACGCGATCCGCCACGGCCCCTTGTCCGCGCATTTCCACACGCGCCGAGGTCTCTTTCATCTCAACGCCGGCCGCCACGACAGCGCGATCGCCGATTTTTCCCGCGCGGCGCTCCTGGATTCCGACGATGCCACGATCTTTCACCATCGCGGGATCGCCTGGGCTGCGCGCGGTCGGTACGATTCCGCGCTGGCCGATTACGACGCGTCGGAGAAACTCAATCCGAACGATCCTCTGCTTCATAACAACCGTGGCAACGCCCGCAAGGCGCTCGGCGACATCCGCGGCGCGATCGCCGACTACGATGCGGCCATCCGTCTGGATCCGCGCGATGCCGTCGCGTATCTGAACCGCGGGACCGTGCATCAGATCGAAGGAAGACGAGGCGAGGCGGAGCGGGACATGGCGGCGGCATTGGCGATCAGTCCGACCCTGAAGGATGTCTGCGCGGCGATCCTTAATCCCGCGATCTCGCCTCCGATTGGCGACTCGGCGACAGCTGCCGGTGGAGAACTTGTGGAAGAAGTGAGAACATCTCCGCGGAGAAGACGCGGTCATCGGAATAAAGATTTGACACGCTCTGACCGATGACATAAATGTAACGCGCAACACGGCACACAACGATGCAAGCGACGCAGCAGACCATACGCCAGGATCCACCCGCGCCCTGGCGCGGAGCGGAAGCGGACTGTCCGGCGACGGACAAGGAGGGGAGAGGGGCAACGGAAGACCGTCCCCGCTTTCGACCCTTCAGACCTCGCCCCTCCTCATCCGGCGCTCCCGTTTCCTCCTCCGCGAAGATCATTCCGTTCAACGTCCAGGAGCTCAATAATCTCCAGGAACTCGGCACCGACATCATCGAGTATCTCGCCGGCGATCACGAGTTCGCCGATCCCGCTCTCGCCGCCTTCGCGGAACGGATCACGTTCCACAAGGCGCCGTCCCTCTACAGCGAGATCATCCATACGATGTCGCAGCTGAGGTTCACGGAGGAAGTGGCGCGAAGGAAGTGGGACGCGATCCTGAAGCACAAGTATTGCATGAGCGAACGGCAGGGCCGGAACGTCGGCATCCGCGTCGCGATGCTCGATTATTTCCTGAACATCACCCGAGAGGTCCGCCATGTCACGATGATGGAAGTGACGCGCCTCGAAGAGACGCAGCGGGATAATCTTTTCGACTGGCTGACCGGAGTCTGCTCCAAGAGGCATTTCATGGCGATGGCCGAGGCGGAACTCGAACGGGCGCGCCGTCACGGCGAAACTTGCTCCTTCTTCTTCTTCGACATCGATTTCTTCAAAGCCTACAACGACCGCTGGGGACATCTCCGCGGCGACGCCCTGCTCCGGCTGCTGCCGCAATACGTCTGCGATCTCATCCGGCCGTACGATGTGATGGGCCGTTACGGCGGCGAGGAATTCGTCGTCCTGTTTCCCGACGCGGGATTGAGGGATGCCTATACGCGGGCGGAGGAGATCCGTTCCATAGTGGCGGACCTGCCGTTCGCGGGCCGGGAAATATTTCCGGAGGAGAGGCTCTCCATATCCGGCGGCATCGCGTCCTACCCGCATCACGGAGAAACGCTCAAGGAGATTCTCGACGCCGCGGACAAGGCGCTCTACCAGGCCAAAAAATCCGGCCGGAACCGCGTCTTCGCCGCCGCCGCGCCATCCGCGTTCTCCACGACGGGAACCCTCCCCGAAGAATAGCGTCTAAGTATCCACAGCGGAGCGGGATGAACTTGGTAAATTCTGACACAAGCGCCATAAATGCCTGTCGATATAGTCTATAATGACGACAGGCGAGACCATGGAGCGCAGGCGGATGGGGATCGGATTCCCGACGGGTTGGAGCGCCCTCATCTCTTGTCTGGCCCTCCTGTCGCTCGCTTCTTGTGCGGATTCCAAGCATGTCAAGGCGCCCGCTCAGCCCGTCACCGTTCATTCCCTCGTGTTCCTGACCGAGGAGGATTCCCAGAGGAAACTGCACGAGGAATATGTCGGCCTTCCGAGTTCCACGGATCTCCAGATCCGCTACAGCGAATACCAGCCGATCGAGCGGCGGCAGGGAAATCTCATCTCCAAGGCGCTCTCCCGCATCGCGAAGATCGCGGGACGATCCACGGACGGAACCGTCGAGGGGATCGTGGACCAGTACGACGAGCGGCTGGACAAGTTGGAGCGCGGCTACAAGAAGGTCGAAGCGCTCGCGGAGGACATCGGGATCGACCGGGAGGATTTCCGGCAGGGGCTCGGCATCACGACCGCGGCCGCGATGACCACGCTCGGAACGCTTCACGCCCTGAAGCCGCGCGCCCAGACTGAGGAGATGTTCGGCACGAAGATTCGCGCCGGATACGACATCACGCGCCTCGACGATCCGCGGATGACGCTCTCCTACGATAATCGGATGCGCGTACTTCTTTCCCGCGAAGGAATCGGTGGATCACTGGGCACGGCTCGCGGTCTCACGTATTCGGGCGAATTGAATGTCCGCAGGATGATGGCGACGGCGAATCTTTCCTTCCAGAATGCGATCTCCCTCGGGGCCGTGTATGCGCACAAGGCGGAAGAAGTGAAAGGATACGTGAGGGTGGAATTCTAGGGGGCCACGCGGTTGCAACGTGGGATTCGAATCAGGGAAGGTATATGACAGAACCTCCCCATCAAAAAATATTAACAGGATGAACAGGATAGGCAGGATCGATTCAGGGTGGAATAGAAGGCAATTTAGTCCTGTTATCGGGAAGTGGTTTTCATTCCTCCCAAATCCTGCCCATCCTGCCCATCCTGGTGCGCCGGGCGAAGCCTGGCCTGTCTTGTGACCTGAAAGGAGGTCGCCATGTGAATTGTCCGTTCAACATGTAGCAGAGGAAGCGTCGGTCGGGAGTAATTCCGACGACGAAGCCTTCCAATGCGAAAGTGTGAGCTGTAACGCAAGTGAACCTGATTCAGCCTCGTTAAGCTAAGCGAGAGCGGTCAGACTGTCAGGATTGATGAAGCCTGTCATCGGCGAGGAAGCAACGGACACGTGCACTCGTCGAGCTCTCCGGGGTCATTGAGGACAGCGCGCACGGAAAGACGGGTCGAGGAACCCGGGAGACCCGTTTGGGACTTTCCTGCTGTAGGTAGGAAAGAACGCTGCTGCGGAATTCATAACGCGGTGACGGCTCAGGCGGGAGTCGGATGGGCTCACAGTAGCGAGGAAGCGGGTTAATGTCCGTGGAGCGAAGGAGCCCTGTCGGAAGTATGTTTTGAAATTGGAGGTAAGTGCCGCTTGAACGAAAGTTCCACTACGGGTAATCCGTTGGACGAAACGTCTGCTCGAAATTTGGGCAAACGAATTGCTCTCCCTGAGAAACTCTCGCTTCTGAGGACAAAACTAGGCCAAAAGGCCAAACAGTGAGCCGCGAGAGCGGCGCAAGGAAGTTCCGATTCTATGTTTTGTATGATCGGATCTATCGGATGGACACGCTTGAGACGGCGTGGCGATTGGTTGCTCTCAACAAGGGAGCCCCCGGTGTGGATGGTGTCACGACTGACGACATCCGAAAATGCGACGGCGGCGAGGCTGTTTTTCTGAAAGAGATTCACGAAGCGCTTCGCACCAAGACCTACCGCGCTCAGGCAGTACGCCGTGTCTACATTCCCAAAGCCAACGGGAAAATGCGACCGCTCGGCATCCCGACAATCCGGGATCGCGTGGTTCAGATGGCGACGCTGTTGATATTGGAACCGATCTTTGAAGCGGATTTCGAGGAATGTTCCTTCGGATTCCGTCCGGGTCGTTCCGCTCATCAGGCATTGGATGCCATTCGCACGGAACTGACGGCGGGAAGAGTTGCGATATACGATGCGGATCTACAAGGCTGCTTCGATGAAATTCCCCACGACAAGCTTTTAGCATGTGTGCAGATGAGGGTCGTCGACCGATCGGTCATCGGCCTGATACGCATGTGGCTGAAATCGCCCATCGTGGAAGAGGACGGCAAGATGGGAAACGGAAGAAACGGGAAGGGCACGCCGCAAGGCGGGGTCATTTCTCCGCTTCTGGCGAACATCTTCCTTCACTGGCTGGACGTGACGTTTCACCGGAGTGGCGGTCCCGGAGTATGGGCGAACGCTCGACTGGTCCGCTATGCCGACGATTTTGTCGTCATGGCGCGATATCAGGGTGATCGTATTACGAACTGGCTGGAATCGACGATCGAAGGCTGGATGGATTTGAAGATCAACCGAGAGAAAACTCGCGTGATCGATCTGAGGACGGAAGGAGCCAGTCTGGACTTTCTCGGCTTCACTTTTCGTTATGACCAAAGCATCAAGAAGCGCGGCAGCGTATATCTGAACATCACGCCGAGCGCCAAAGCGATGAGCCGGGAACGCGAAAAGTTGCGAACGATGACAAGTGCGAAAATGTGCTTCAAGCCGATGCCCGATCTCATTGAGGATCTCAATCGACACCTCAAAGGCTGGGCGAACTACTTCAGATATGGATACCCGCGGACATCATTCCGGGATATCAACACGTATGTCCACGAACGGCTGACGAAACATCTGCGGCGACGAAGCCAACGAAAATATCGCTTTCCGCAGAATATGTCCTGTTATGAGCACCTCAAGAGACTGGGGCTCATGACTCTGTGAATGCCTCAAGCGAGAGTTTCCGAGAGAGCCGGATGCGGGAAATCCGCCTGTCCGGTTCGACGAGGGGCGCGGCGGCGGACGAAACACATGTCCGCCCCGCGCCTACTCTACTTAAATTTACCGCCATCGGATGGGGAACTTCTGGTTATCCGAGCGCGACATTGCAGCGGTGTGACCCTCCCTATAGATTGATGGTGTGCGGAATTGTTTCTCCATCATCGTCTGCCTGCTTGCCCTGATCGTTCCGGCGCGGGGTTCGGAGGAAACGGCGCCGATCGCGATCGCCGCTTCCGCGGAGACGCTTCTCGTCGGGCCTGAAATGGGGCCCGCGATCATTCTCGATGATGGCGCGGAACTGAAGGACATGCATATTGTCGGCCGGGATTCCTCCCTTCTCGGATGCGCGGTTCTCGTGCGGGGGCGCGGCGTGCGCATTATAAATTGCGAGATCGAGGGCGGGCCGGGAACTGGCATTCTCGTGCTCGGTGGCGAAGCGATCATGGAAAGCGTCACGATCCATTCCTCCCGCGAGGGGATTTCCGCGCGCGCTTCAGCGTTGGAGATTTCCCGCAGCCACATCTGGGGAAATACTTCGACGGGCATCGATCTGGAAGAAGGGAGCTCGTTGGCCGCGTCGCATACTTCCGTGAACAGCAACGGCGGCGACGGACTTGTCCTGGGGGCGCTCGCTACCGCGACGTTCGAGACGGTCACGATTGCCACTAATTCGGGGTACGGGATCCGGTCGCTTTATGCCATCCGGTCTTTCGACACCACATCCCTCGTCTGCGTCGGTAATGGAAGGGGACCATTTCTCGTGGACTGGCTTTCGACCGACCATGCAGCCGATTCTGCAGTGACTCCTCCATCCCAGGAGGCAGCTCTCAGACCGAACTCGGCGGAAGAGATTGCTCCGGTTCTTGCCTTGGCGGGATTCGCTCCTGACGATCTTCGCCTCCCATCCGATCGGCTCGCCGACATCACTCCGCTGGCCCGGTCAGCCCTGGATTCGCCCTGGACGGCTTCGTCGCATGTCACTCTTGTGGCGGAACACATTCTGGAGTCAGTCGCCATAGGCACCGCGTTGCGCGCGATGGTCGAAGCGGCGGGCGGGAGCATGCCGGAGGAACGGGGGCGGCTGACGCTTGTGGAGGCGGCCGCGGTGGCGCACGCTTTTGTGAGCGAGCTTCCTTCCATGGACGAACTGGAGACCGCGGTGCTCATTGAGGAATCCGAGCCGACTCTCCTCGAAAATCATTTCGGCGTGGAGCGCGAGCAGGCGGAGGCGGAGAGGCTGGGAATGATCTCGTCATCCGTGGATCTGGGATCGGTTGCCGGAATCATGCAGCTTCTTCTGGATGCGGCCATGGCGATGGATTCGTCGGCCGTGGATTTCGTGGAGCGACCTGCGGGCGTCGAGGGGAAATTGAGGGCGGCATGGAAGACGGAAGCAGGATGGATCGTCGTGGGCGATACGGGCGCGAATCGCTATCCCGCGGGAATCGCCTTCATCATCGACGCCGGCGGCGATGATCATTATCGCGACGCGGCCTGCGTGGAGAACTCCGGTCCGCATATAGGATCGGGCGCGGATTCGGTGGCCGCTTATTCCTTAGTCGCCGACCCCTGGGTCTCCGTCGTCATCGATTATGGCGGCGATGATCTGTATGAAGGCAGGACCGCATCCGCGAAGCGCGGGTTCGCCCTGCTCGTGGATTTCGGCGGCAACGACCGGTATATCGGCGGAGATCGGACCCAGGCCGCGGTCATCGGCGGCGGCGCGCTTCTCTGGGATCGCGAGGGAGATGACCATTACCGTGGCGGCCGGGGATGCCAGGCCTTTGCGGTCGCGGGATTGTCACTCCTCATGGACGATGCGGGAAGCGACGAATACTCGGCCGCTTCCTCCTCCCAGGCCTTCAGCGGCACACACTCGGCCGCAGCGCTCGTCGATCGATCGGGCGACGATCAGTATGTGCTCCGCGGAGGCGATGCCGATTCTCTCCGCGACCCCTCGATGCGCGTCTCCTACGGCCAGGCCTTCGCCGTCGGATTGCGACCGGGACCGGCGGGAGGCGTGGCGCTCCTGCTGGACGGCGGTGGACATGACTATTACAAGTGCGATCTCTTCGGGCAGGGCGTGGGATACTGGGGAGGCATCGGCGCGCTGGTGGACTGGAGCGGATCGGATGTCTATCGCGGATATTATTACGTCCAGGGAGCGGGCGTTCATCTCGCGGCGGGACTTCTGATTGACCGGGCCGGGCGGGATTACTACCAGTCGTGGACGGTTTCCCAGGGGTGCGGACACGACATGGCTCTCGGGATTCTGATCGACGAATCCGGAGACGATCTCTATCGAGCGGATAACCTGACGCAAGGCGCGGGAAATTCCAACGGTATTGGATTCCTGCTGGACTGTTCGGGCAACGATCGGTACATGCTCGATCACGGCATGTCGGGGCAGGGATACGGGGTCTATGAGAATCTGATCCGGAGATACGGATCGCTCGGAGTGTTCCTCGATCTGGCGGGGGAAGATTTTTACAGCGGCAAGGGGCGGGACGGGACGAGCTGGATGAACGGGGAAGTGGGAGTGGGGATGGATCGATGAGAAAGCGATTTCGCATTCCGTCGATATTATTCTGGATGCTTGTGGCGGGGATGACGATCCTTCCCGCGAACGCAGAGACCTCGTTCATCTGGCGCGAGAATTTCCTGGTTCTTTCCACGGGGCGCGCGTCATTCCGATCTCTCTATGATGAGTCTTCGCGCAACATCATCGCGGGAGCGCCCGCATCGATTCTTCATCTCGCGGAATTCTACGACGCACGCTCGTCGCGGGAGTGGCTGTCGCTGTATCGCGTGGCGTCCGACATGGGGCCGGCCGCGGGACCGATCCTGCTCGATGCGGCGGACGCGGCGGCAACGGACACGGCCTTGTGGCCTCTGCTGGTCGCGTACGGCGCTTCGCGGGACACGCTCCATGTCGACCGGCTGCTTCGTTTTACCGGTAGTCCGGACAAGCGTGTTCGGGCCGCGGTCGCTTTGGTCTGCGGAGACGTGGCGCTTGTTTCCACGCAGCCCCTGCTGGCGGAAGTTGTGCACGATACGGAAGCGGCGGTTCGACGCATCGCGGTGGATTCGCTGGGACGAATCTTCAAGGCGGCGACCGCGGAATCCGACTCCGCTGCGCTTCGATCGTCACTGGAAATGGCGCTCGACGATCCCGATCCCTGGGTGAGAAGAAATGCCCGGAAGGCGCTCGGGCGCCCATGAACGCTCGCATCAACAGGCGGAACTTCTGATCCGCGCGGAACAACTCTCGCGGTCCTTCGGTGATCTGCTGGCCGTGGATCGGTTGGATCTCGAGCTGGCGCGGGGGGAGGTCCTGGGATTCCTGGGGCCCAACGGAGCAGGGAAGACCACGACGGTCCGCCTGCTTGCCGCGCTTATTTCTCCCACCTCCGGCACGGCCATCGTGAACGGTCATGACGTGCGAAACGATGCCGATTCCGTGCGGCGGAGCGTCGGGATCCTGACCGAGACTCCGGGTTTCTACGACCGCCTTTCCGTGCAACGCAACCTGGAGATCTTCGCCGCGTTGTATGACGTCAACGATCCCGCCGCGCGGGTAGCCCGATATCTCGACAGGCTCGGACTCACCTCGCGCCGCATGGATCCGGCGGGAACGCTCTCCAAGGGCATGAAGCAGAAGCTGGCGATCTGCCGAGCGCTTCTGCATGAGCCTCCGATCGTCTTCCTGGACGAACCCACGAGCGCCCTCGATCCCGAGGCGGCGCGCGTGGTCCGCGACTTCATTCGCGAATTGCAGAGCGATGGCCGAACGATCCTTCTGTGCACGCACAACCTGGAGGAGGCGGATCAGCTCTGCGACCGGGTCGCGCTCTTCCGGACGAGGCTTTTGGTCGTGGAGACGCCTGACCGGCTGAGAAGCAGGCTCTACGGCCGCGAGATCATCTTCCGGGTACGATCAGCCACGGACGCGTACGCGGAGATCATTCGCGGACTGCCGTTCGCGACGGATGAGTTCCGCGCCGGTGTCATCCGACGCGGCGACGACATCCAGGTGAGTTCGACCGACCCGGAACGCCACAACCCCGGGATCATCCGGGCCCTCACGGAGGCGGGAGCGGACATTCTGTTCGTCACCGAGGTGAGGCATTCGCTGGAAAAGATCTACCTGGAAGTCCTGGCGGAGAAAGTCCCGTGAATAAAATTCGCGTGATCGTGGAAAAGGAGTGGGACGAGTGCTTCCGCAATATGACGGTTCTCTTCTCGTTCATCTTTCTGCCGTTGCTCTTCGCCGCGCTCGCCTCGGGCACGGTCTACATGACGTCGCGGACCGCGGCGGAAGATGCCGGCATGGAAGAGATCGAGGCGACCATGGGCGCGGTCTACGACGAATCGCAGGGACCGGACGGATTTCTCCTTTATTTCGCCTCGGTCTATCTCACGTTCTTCATGCTGCTGCCCGCCATCCTGCCGGGCGTTTTTGCCGCGCATTCCATCGTCGGCGAGAAAGTGGCGCGGACACTGGAGCCGCTCCTGGCCACGCCGATCCGGACGACGGAACTGCTGGCCGGCAAAGCGCTGGCGGCGGTGATCCCGAGCCTCGCGGCGTCCTGGAGCGGTGTCTTCCTGTACCTGTTTGCGCTCGCAACCTTTCTTCCCGTGGAGCTCGTCGCGGAACTCGTTAGCTTTCAGAATATCTTTGTGGTCGGCGTGCTGGGATTCCTGCTCTCGGTGATGGGCGTGGAGTTGACGATGATCATCTCGTCGCGGTCCCGCGATCCGCGGATCGCGCAGCAACTCTCCGGTCTAGTCGTCATGCCCATCCTTTTTCTCTTCGTGGGACAGCTGGCCGGATTTCTCGCGGTCACACCCCTCTTCGCCCTCTCCGGCGCCGTTATCCTGGGGTCGCTTGATGTCGCGCTCGCCTGTCTTGCTGTGAAATTATTCGATCGCGAGTCCATCCTGACGAAATGGAAGTGATCTGATAATGTTTTTCCCATGAGAAAACTTCTCCTGCTTTTCGCTGTGTTCGCCGTGGCCGCGCTCGGCGGGTGGTGGTTCTTCAAGGTGCCCGCGCGACCCGCCATCCCGCGGTATAACGTTCTCTACCTTCACGCGGACAGTTTCAACCGGAGCCATATCCAGATCTACGGGTATCACAGGAAGACGATGCCGTATCTCGAGGAGCTTGCGAAGGAGGGCGTGGTCTTCGACAAGATGATCAATCCGTCCGGATGGACGAACGAGAATCTCGTGGCGATCTTCTCGTCGCTGTCGAGCCCCATTCACAAGGTGGAGACGCGGATGCACAACATCGATCCCGCCTGGATCACGCCCCTGGAGATCATCCGGACGTACGGTTATCGCGCGCCCCGGCTGGAGGGTTGGCAGATGGACCAGAACCACAACGAGCTGGGGTTCGAGGAACTGGAGAACATGCATCCCGCGGAGTGGCTGGAGAAGCACGGGACGGAGGGGCCGTTCTTTCTCTTCCACCAGTTCCTCATCCCGCATCTGCCGTATAACGGCGATCATCACGACACCGATATCCAGCTGCAGTTCCTGAAGGACGACATGTTCAAGTCCGGGGAACAGCGGCGGCGCATCATGTCGACGGTCTACAAGAACACCGTGATCCCTAGGAACGGCAAGATCGTCTTCGATCCCGACGACATCCATGCGATATCCGCGCTGTATGACGGGGAACTGGCGATCCTGGACCGGGAGATCAAACGCTCCGTGGAGATGCTGGAGAAACTGGGCCTTCGGGAGAACACGATCATCGTCGTCTCGGCGGATCACGGCGAAGAGGTGATGGAGCACGGATTCGTAGGTCATGCGTCGACCACCCGGAACGCTCAGATCTTCGACGAGATCGTGAATGTCCCGTTCGTCCTCATCTTTCCGAAGAAAATTACGGGCGGAAAGTTCATCACGACACAGGTGCGCGGCATCGACGCGATGCCGACCATCCTGGAGCTTCTGGAGATTCCGGTCCCGGAATTCCTGGAGGGAAAATCGCTGATGCCGGTGATCCGCGGAGAAGAAAGCGCGGATCGCACGGCGTTCGTCCAGACCTCCCGCGCGGGGTACGGCGAGCCGGATCCGATGAACGTGACGGACCGCATCCGCGCCATCAGGACTCCGGATTGGAAGCTGCTGCATTATTTCTACAAGGAAGATCCCGCGCGGTTCGAGTTGTACGATCTCAGGAAGGATTCCGGGGAGCAGCGGAATGTGATCGACTCCCATCCGCAGGTCGCGAATGAATTGAGAGGCAGGCTCCTGGAGTGGATCACGCGCGAAGAAGGCGTGAAACCTCCGCCGCCGGATTACCTCGCCATGAAGTCACCGCACCAGAGAGTGCGCGATTATCTCTTCCGCCGGCATCGCCGGACGGATTTCCGCGGCGTTCCTTCTCCACCGCAGATCCTGACGCCCGTTGACGGCAAGGTCTACACCGGCCTTTCGGACGGCGGCAAGGCCGTCATCCAGTGGACCGGGGAGAAGGACGTTCCGTACGTCCTGGAATACGACGTCGGGACGGGCGATTACCATCTTCCCGGAGTCCTGGAGGTGGAAGGCAACGAGCAGGTCTTCGGGCCTTTCACGTTGAAATACTGGAACACTTACCTGACGCTCTACTCGCCCTATAAAGTCCGCGTCTCCATCGACAAGCATCCGCGCGAATGGAGCCCCTGGGTGCATTTCGAGGTGCAGGCGGCGGAATAGGGGACATTCTCCAACATTGCAACATTGGGGACATTGGAGTTATGAGTTTCGATTTGCCTCCTCGCGTACGAGAACCTCCAACTCCTTTATTCTGAATGTTGCAATGTTGGAGAATGTCCCCCTATAAATCCAAACCGATGCGGTTTATGGAACCAGCCGAGGGTGGGAGACCAGGCTTGATAGGTGTGGGTGACCTGCGGGCCAGAGGAGGCGTCGATCCGGCAAATATTGCCGCGAAGGAATCCGGATCGGCCCAGGCCGGGGTAGGCGACTTCCAGCGTCCAGGATTCCGAATCGCGTGTGACCGCCGAACGGATCCCTGCGGAAGACCAGGCTTTCGATTTCTCGAAATCAATCGAGCGTCGCCACTCCACCTGAGCATCGTAAACCGCATTCAGGGGATTGAATTCGAATTCCCAGTATGTGCCGGCGTAACGATCCGAAATCTGAAAGAAGAATTCGATGGCATCCTCGCGCCAGAGATCTTCATCCCGGCCCTGGAGTGACGCGACCTGATCGGTATCGAAGGCTTTGACGGCGGCGAAGAGCGTGCCGGCGGAGTCGACCGCCAGGCGGAATTCCGTGCGGGGCGAGGCCACTAGGAAGGTGTCCGCTTTCATCAGGAGATGCATCGGTGCCGCGGGCCAATCGTCGAGATTTCCATCGACCAGGATCGCGCGGTCGACGGCGAGGACGGCGGCGGAAGCGCGTCCCTCGCCCAGTTGCTCCAGCGTGGGAACGGCGGGCGGGGAAACAAGATTCCCGATGAAATCTCCGGCGATCACGGGGAGGATGATGGCGAGAAAAACGACCAGGAATCCCGCGGCGCGCGGGGTCGAATTCATCAGGAGGAGTTGCGGCATGAGAAGCAGCAGGATCAGGACGACGGCGGCGAACGCGATGATACCGCCGGGCTGGAAGCGCGTGATGATCCGTTCCGCGACGGCGCTGGTGTAGGGCTTGTCGATGTACCCCGGGAACATCGCATCCCAGTTCATCGCGGCGGACCATGCGGGATGCTCGCGCAGCCTGAGCCGCATCTCCTCGCCGAACGCCTCGGTCCATGCGTTTCCGGATCCCGTGATCGGCTCGCGGAAATAATCCTCCAGGATCCGGTTCTCTCTCTCGGCGACGAAGAGATCTCCCAGCGCTTCGGTCTCCGTTCCCGGATCCTTGGATGCTTTCTCCTTGTGAAGACCCAGGTAATGATGCCAGAGCGAATCTCCCCAGGCGACGGATTCTCCCATGATCCAGGCGCGAACGGCCGCGTGAATTTCAGGATCGGGCTCGGGCACGCCGATGTTCTTCACGATCCAGTCGCGATCGTAATCGCAGACATAGGCCCTCAGGGCCCGGCCGATGAGAGGATCTCCGATCAATCGATCGATGGTGTCGCTCGATTCGCCGCGGGCGACCTCCATCCGGACCATCTTGTGGACGTAATAGGCGAGGTATCGATCGCGCCGGAAGAGATGAACGCGCATCTCGTTTTCCGCCGGACGATCGTCCTGGCGGAATTTCTCCAGAAAGTCGCTGTAGACATACGGCGAAGGATCCGCGAGATCGGCTATGACCTGCGCGGAACCTGCCGTTGCCGCGCTTCTCAATCGAGCTGGGCTCTCCGTTCTCGAGAAGAACGTGTATCCGCGCGGATCGTCGATCCGGACGCCGAATTCCTGCGTGACGACCAGGAAGAGCGAAACGAGCGCGATGAATCCCGCCGAAAGAACACGGAGAATCCGGCGGTCGCGCGGGCCGATGTCCTCCGTGGAACCGGTGGAGAGCACGCGCAGGATCAAGACAGGCAGCAGCGCCGCCCAGCAGTTCCAGGCGACATCGGCGGCCTCCGCATGGCGGCCCGGAGTGACGTACTGAAACCATTCGTCGGTGGCGCCTATGATGCCGCCGAGGAGAGCCGCCGCGGGCCAGGTCGCCGCGAATGCGAGATGGAGCGACCAGGCGCGGCGCGACAGCCACACGAGAAGGCCGTATTCGAGAAAATGGACTTTCTCCACGGGGATCTTCATCTGAGCGAAGAGCCACCCGTATACCGAGATCAGGATGAGCAGCAGTACGATGCGGCCGATGCGGACGCGAACACGCTCGATATTACCGGCGGCATTCGCTTCGCCCCGCGCGGACTTCAGGATCTGACGCACAAGGGTCACGACGAGTGCGAGCGCGGCCGCGGTGGCGGCGGCATGACCTATCCACTGGTAACCATCATCCGTTCCGAAGAGCGCGTTGATCGTTCGCGTCGTCGTGTTGACGATGTTCCGGCCGAACGGGACGGTGACGAGAATGATGCCGGCCCAGATTGCCACGGGCCCGAATCCCCGGAATGGTGCACCCGCCCGCTTTGTTTTCGTTTCCATGCCTTCCGAAATTAGCCAAGGCGCCCGCAATCGGCAAGCGAAAGGAGTCATCCGTGCAAGACATTGATATTTCTTTGCGCGGTTGTTGCCGATATGATGCTAAACTTTGTCCCAGGCTGGAGTGTCAGGGGGAAGCCTTAAGACAAAGGAAGGATGAACCTCTGACCTGATATGACCGATTCACCCCCAGAACAGGCGCCGGCGACCGTGACGACTTCAGACCCGGAAGTCATGCCGGTCGTATCCGTCCAGGAACCGGTCGCCGCCAAGGCCCCGCCCGCGGTGTCCGCGCACTCCGATATCGCCGCCGATTTCCGCGAATGGTACAGGAGTCGGCTCGAATCCAAGCGGGAGATCATGGAGCAGCAGCCGGCTCAGTGCGAGGGCGAGGAGATCCTGAATCCCGCGCTCATGCGCGAAGCGCACCACATCGCCACGGCCGCCCACCTCTTCGGTTTCGAAAAGCTCTCCTCGCTTGCCGTCGCCCTGCAGGGAAGTGAACTGGCCACGATGCCCCAGGCGCTCGACGCGCTCATGCGCGAAATCCAGGAACTCCTTGCCGCGAGAATCAAGGCGCGGGGCAGCATTCTCCTTCTCGACGGCGACGCGGAACGGCGCGGCAATTTCGGCAGAGCGCTCCGGTGCCTGCGGGCGGACATCGTCGAGGTCGATTCGGCCGGCGAGGCCGAGGATTTCCTGGGAAAGCAGACCGTGCACCTGATCCTCATGGCGCTTCCCCTTCCTGACGGTGACGGCCGGGAGTTCATCCGCCAGTTGACTCATCGGCAGCACACGTCGAGCATTTCCATTCTCGTCATGGCCAACGTCCAGGATGAGCCGACGGGTGAAGACACACTGATGCACGGAGCGGAATCGTTCTTCCGGCTCCCTATCGAGACGAACACGTTCGCGCGCGTCGTGGAGACGCGGCTCGACGGCGCGATGCGCCGGCGCAGTCTTGATCGATCCGACCGCCTGACCGATCTGCCCACGCGCGTGGTCTTTTGCGAAGCGCTCGATCGCGCGGTTTCCTTCGCGCATCGCACGAGCCGGCCGCTCTCCGTCGCGCTCATCTCGCTCGACGGCGCCGCGGAGATCGCGGCCCATCACGGCCGCAGGATCAAGGATGACGTCACGCAGCGCTGCGCGGAGGCGATCCGGAGAACGTTCCGGTCGAGCGATCTGCTCGCCTACTGGGGCTCCGGATGCTTCGCCTCCTTCTTTCCCAACACGACATCCGGGCATGCCCGCCGCGCCATTGAGAAAGCCCAGGACTCGATCCGTCGTCTGAACATCACGGGGCTCGATGGGCGCCCGCTGACCCTGCGCATTTCCGCAGGGATCGCGGACATCACACGCGAGACGATGCCGGATACGGCGGTGGCGCACGCGCTCTGGTATCTCAAGCATGCGCAGGAGGATCCGGCGAATCCGATCGCGGTCCAGCCCTCGGCGACCGGCGAATATCGCCAGAGCGTCCTGATCGCCGAGACGGACGCCTCCACGCGCGAGGTCGTGGCGCACAGGTTCAGGAGAGAGGACTGGGAAGTGACCGAGTGCCACGACGGGCGCGCGGCGATCGAAGCCGTTCTTTCCGGCGGCCCGGCTCACACTTTTCTCATCATCGACGCTCATCTTCCGCGGATCAACGGGTTGGATCTCATCCGCCGGCTGCGGGAAATGGGGATTCACTCCACGACGCCCATTCTTCTCCTGGCCGTGGAGGATTCGGGCGGAGGCATCGCCCAGGCGCTTTCGCTCGGCGCGAACGATTACATGACCAAGCCCTTTTCTCCGCTCGAACTGATGACGCGCGTCCGCCGCCTGGTTCGGCCGAGGTAACCTTCCCCCTGCAAGAGCGGCTCGGCATCCTCAACGCCATCAGCGAGGATCCCATCTTCACATGGATGGTCATCCTGAGCGCGGTGCTCATTGCGCTCGCCTTTCTCCTCGCCGCCGCGACCGTGCATTTCCGATTCGCGAATATCCGAAAGGAACAGGCATGGAGGAATCTCGAGACGAAATGGAGGCCCCTGGCGAACCGCGTGATCTCCGGGGAGATTCCCGCGAGCGCGCTGCACCAGGCCGTCGAACCGGCGGAGCGCTACTTCTTCGTGGAGTTCCTGGCGCGTTATGCCACGCGATTCGAGCGTCACGAGAAGGCCATCCTGGAATCGCTCGCGGAACCCTACCTTCCCGGCATCGCCGCGCGGCTCGATTCGGAGGATCCCGACATCCGATCCCGCGCGATCATCACTCTGGGGCTGCTGGGCCCCCGTAAGCATGTGATGGCGCTTGTGGAGGGACTGTCCGCGGAGGAGCCGATCACGGTGCTGGCCGCGGCGCGGGCGCTCTGCGCGCTCGAAGACGAAAACGCCGTGCGGCATGTCTTCCTTCACATTCACAAGGCCGAACTCTGGAGCGTGAGCTTTCTGTCGCGCGTCATCGCTTCCGCAGGTCGCGCGGCTGAGCGCCCCTGCCGCGAGATCATGGTCGATCCGGATCGTTCCGTCTGGATCCGCATCCTCGCCGTGGAATCGCTCCGGAAGCTGAACGACTTCGAGGCCGCGGACCTGGCGCGCGACCTGATCCTTTCGCAGTCGGACGCGCCGCCCGGCGTTCTCTGCGCCTGTCTCCGGCTCTTGAAAAACATCGGCACGGAACGGCACCTGGACGCGATCCGGCACGTCTGGGGATCCGACAACGACGCGGTCCGCACGAACGCGATCGCGGCGCTCGGCGGAGCAGGAACGCGGGACGATCTGCCGCGCCTCCGGCTGATGGTGAGCGACGCGAATCAATGGGTCGTCTGGTCGGCGATCCGTGGAATCATGAACCTGGGGGATCGCGATTTTCTCCGCGATCTCGTGAAAGCGGGACACAAGGCGGGCCCGGCGGCCCAGGCCGTCCTCGACGAAGTTTCAGCGGGGCACGAGGGACTGCTGCAGGCGGAGAGGCTCTGACACATGTCCGTTAATACCGCGTGGTTCATCCTCGAAATCGCCAGCATCATGGTTCTCATGTATTTTCTGCTGCTCAATGCGACATACGGCATCACCAGCATCATCGCATTCGCGGCTCTGCGGTCGCACGCGCGCAAGATCAGGACGCTCGGCGTGGAAGAGCTCGCCACGATCGCGGGAGTGCCGCCGGTGACCCTGGTCGCGCCCGCGTACAATGAGGAGAAAACCTGCGTCGATTCCGTCAATGCCTTCCTGACGCTGCGGTATCCGGATTTCGAAGTGCTCGTCGTCAACGACGGATCGCGCGACAAGACGCTCGCCGTCCTGAAGGACGCGTATCAGTTGGTGCCGTCGACGCGCCTGCCGACGGCGTCGATCGCCACGAAAAACGTCCGGGCCGTCTACCACAGCCGGCTTCACTCGAATCTCTGGGTCATCGACAAGGAAAATGGCGGGAAGTCCGACGCGCTGAACGTCGGCATCAACTTCTGCCGCACCACGCTCTTCTGCGCGATGGACGCCGATACTCTTCTGGAACGCGACGCGCTTCTCCGGATCGTCCGTCCCTTTCTCGAGGACCGCCGCACGGTCGTCACCGGCGGCATCATCCGGATCGCCAACGGCTGCAGGATCACCGCGGGCGAGATCGATTCCGTCGCGCTGCCGAGGGGGATGCTGGCCCGCTACCAGGTGGTCGAATACCTGCGGGCGTTTCTGTCCGGCCGCATCGGCTGGAACGCGCTGAACGGGACGCTCATCGTCTCCGGCGCCTTCGGTCTGCTGAAGCGCTCCATGGTCGTCGAGGTCGGCGGCTACGACACGACGACCGTCGGCGAGGACATGGAGCTGGTGGTCCGGATTCACCGCCATTGCCTGGAGAACGCGATCCCATACCGGATCACGTTCGTCCCTGACCCGGTGGCGTGGACGGAATGCCCGGAGAATTTCATGGTGCTGATGCGGCAGCGCGATCGTTGGCAGCGCGGTCTCATGCAGGCGCTCACCATGCATCGCAGGATGCTGTTGAATCCCCGGTACGGAGCGATCGGGATGCTGGCGTTTCCGTATTTCTATTTCCTGGAGATGATGGGCCCCGTGATCGAGGTCGTCGGCTATCTGCTTCTTACGATCTCCCTGGCGACCGGATCGTTGACCTCCGGTTTCTCGTGGGCCTTTCTTTTTCTCGCCATCATCATGGGGATCGTCCTCAGCATTTCCGCCGTCGGGCTTGGCGAGCTTTCGCTCCGGAGATATCCGAATCCGAAAGACCTGGCGCTCCTCTTTGCCGTATCGCTGACGGAAAATTTCGGTTATCGCCAGATCATCACGATCTTTCGGATGATGGGAACGATGTCGGCCCTGCGGAAGAAAAAGGGATGGGGGCACATGGTGCGGCGCGGCTTCCGGCCGGCATGATCCCGGGCCTGGATGAACATACATTATTGAAGAAGCAGTCCGGATTTTCAGATAGGATCGGACCATGAACAGCACGCCCCCCTCTGCGCCCATTTCCGGCCGTCTTGCGCTCGCCCTTCTGGAACTCGCGGGATGGGCGATCATCGTTCTTCTCCTCGCAAATATCGTCGTGATCGCGGGCGGATTCATGGGGCAGGAGACGCAGTCGGGCGAAGGGGCGGTTGCCATGGCGTATGCGCGATACCTGACGGGGGAAGTGCAGGATGTCCTCGCACGGTTGCTGATGCGTTTCGATCAGCCGACGACCTGGCAGGGGCTCGATATTCCGGCATTTCTCTTCACGCTCACGCTTCTTGGCCTTCGTTCGCTGAACCTGTATGCCCTGGAACGGATCGAGAAGTCCCATGCGCGCGCGCAGGCGCATGCGCACGATGAGAAATTCAGCGACGCGGAGCGACAGGCCGCGTCGCGCCGCGTCGCAGTGCAGACATATGCGGACGCCAGGATGGTTCTTTCCGCCATGAAAGTGGAGCTGACTTTTCTCTCCCTCGACATCGTGGGTTCCACGAAGATGAAGCTGGGGGAGGATCCCATCCTCATCGAACAGGCCTTCACGGATTACATGAAAATGGTGAACAAGATTCTCCAAAAGAACGGAGCCTACAAGACGACGTGGACTCCGGACGGCCAGATGGCGGCCTTCAAGTCGGCTGACGCGGCCGTCCGTGCCGGCCAGGAGATTCTCTCGGCGCTTCCTCCGTTCAATCGCGACGTCTCCCGCCTGAAGACGCCGTTCCGGCTCCGCGCGGGATCCCACATGGGAATCGTCACGACGGATGACGAGACGCCCATGGAGAAGATCTCCGATTTCTCGATCGATGTCTCCGGACATATGCAGAAGAAAGCCGCGCACGACGCGCTCTGGATTTCCGAGAAGCTTTATGAGCGTCTGGAGCGCCGTGAGGGATTCGCCGATACGGGCGAGACCGTGGACGACTTCAAGGCGTGGTCCTGGCAGCGCCCGTCTCCGTAGATGAGGGGCTCGCGCCGCACGAAACGTCTCCGCAGGCTCGGAATCGCCGTCGGGATCGCGATCGTCGTGCTCGTCTTTCTCCGGTTTTCGGCCTGCGGTCCCGGCCAGCCCCGGCCCCTCTCGATCATCGTGTACGACAAGACCGTCCCGGACAGGTCCTATCGCGAGCATAAGGCTTTCTTCAATGTCCTGGGTTCCGACTACATCGATAGCGCGACAGGACGCTATTTCGAGCCCGAGCATGATTACTACGGCTTCGTTCCTCTTCCCGACGAAACGTATGTCATCCGCCCGCTTCCTCCGCGCTACGACGGGGTCGATCTCTTCTACCTCGTCGACGCGTACGGCGTGTACACGCTCGATTTCTACGGCACCAATCCGCGCGGCCAGCGATCGCAGAAGATCTACGGAGGATTGACGCTGCGCGACGTCGCGGAAGCCCGCCGGGCGGTCCATGCCGGCGCGCTCTTCATCGGAGAATTCAACACGTTCGCTTCTCCGACAGGCGACGCGGCGCAGACGGCGATGGCCTCTTTTCTCGGCGTGCGATGGACGGGATGGATCGGCCGGTACTTCACGAACCTGGCGCGAGAGGGGGAGGTGCCGGTATGGGCCGTGGACAATTACGAGCGCGAGACGGGTCATCGGTGGCAATTCAGGGGACCGGGCTACATTCTCGTTCGGCAGGATCACATCGTGGTGCTTGTCGAGGAGGAGGACATCGAGGCGCAGGGGTGCGTTTTCGAATGGAACGAAACCGGGCGGAAAATATTTCCGGATTCGCGCCGGTCCGTGTACCAGTACTGGTTCGACATCCTGGAAACGGATACCGGAACGATCAGCCTGGCGGATTTCAAGCTCAAGGTGACGCCGAAAGGCGCGGATATTCTCCTCCGAGAAAAACTTCCGGCGACATTTCCGGCGGTCATCCTGAATGAAACGACCGCCTACACGTCCTTCTACTTCGCCGGCGATTTCGCCGACCGCGACGATCGGTTCATCTTCCTCCGGAGCGACAAAGAATCGCTCTTCTACCGCAGGAGCTACCGGCCCATGATGGAGAAGATTCTCGACCGGGTCGCCTCGTCAAGAAAAGCCCCGAAGCCCCTGCGTTTTAAATAGGGGAAGTTCCAGAATCAGTAGGCCGCCAGGCGCGGGTCATCGGAACGGTAGGCGTGAACGTAGACGCCGCCCTTCTGGCGGAGCTTCTCGATCCGGCGGCGGACTTCGGCGGGATCCTCCGTCCGGCCCGCGACGTAATGCTCGAAGCCTGCCACGCTCACGGCATGGCGTATCTGATCGAACCAGATCTGGTTGCCGGGATCGCTTTCATCCATCAGGGTGACGACGGAACGCACGCCCGATGGGGCGAGGACGCCGAGCCATTCATCGGGGGTCGGGAGCGGACCCTTGTGCACGCCGCCGCGCGATGAAGTGATGGCGCCGCGCTCCAGGGAATCCGGCATCGGAGCGTCATGCTCGATCAATTCCATGAGGCGAACGAGTTTTTCGTCCACCTTGAAAGAATGGATATAGAGGGGACCCGGAATCGATCGGGCGGCGCGCATGACAGGAATGAGATCGATCCTGCTTTTCGCGGGAAGAACGAGGAGATTCATTCCCAACCGCTCGATCTCGCCCTGTTCCTCAGCGATCCACGGCTGCTCCGTTTCGTCCTCGGAGTTCAGCAGGCTGATGACATTCCGGACGCCCGACGCGGCGAACACATCCGACCATTCGTCCTTCGTGGGGAGCGGTCCGACAGCCCAACCCTCCTTGAAGATGCGCACGGGCCCTCGCTCCAGCATGGCAGGCAGGACGGGTGATGCATTGGAGGGAGACAGTTCGATCCGCGCCAGGAAATCAGAAAGCGGATCGTGTTCCGGCGGGATGCGCTTCGCATAGGCGCCGGCGGGATCAAGGATCTTCTCGAACGCTTTCAACCGCTCGTCCGCGTAGAAACTGTGTATGTAGACAAGACCCCGCCCCTGCTGCATCTCGGAGATGATCCGCGCGCCGTCCGCGGGGCCGTTCATGGGGAAGACCCGGACGGTGATGCCGGCGGAGGAAGCCCAGGAGTCCTCGTTGATGGCCCACGATGGAACCGTGTCGGCATCGTTCAGCACGAAGACGCGGCGGACGCCGGCCCGCACGATATTCTCGAACCACTCGTCGCGCGTCGGAGCCGGTCCCAGCACGATCGTGTCGCCGAAATAGACGACCGGACCGCGGCCGAGCCGCGCCGGAAGCATTTCCCCGCGCGCGGAACCGGCGTCGGCTTCCTCCATGATGACGAACTTCGCCAGATCGGCGCGATGCCTGCCGAGGTAGCAATGGACGTAATAGCGGCCCGAGGGTTCCCGCGCGATCGCGCGGATCTTTTCCAGAGCGTCATGGTTGCTGGAGACCCAGGGCAGCATGGGCGTTTCAATGAGCTTCAGGCCGGCCGCGCGCGCGTCTTCGCGTTCCTGTTCGAGGAGCACGGCTTCGAACGGAACGAGGGGAGAAAGGAGCGTGATGATTCCAGTGAAGCCCTCCCGCTTAAGATCCTCCGTCCGGACCCGGTCGGGAAACGGACCGAAGACGAATCGGTCGGTGACGCTGACCTGCTGGCCCCGGAAACGCGAGACCAGGCTGGTGCTGGCCTTCAGGAACATGTTGAAGACGACGGCGCAGAGGATGACGAGCGCTCCATGAGCCAGCCAGAGGCGCGCTCCTTTCGCCCATCGATGAACGAGGTTCCATGCGAAAAGACCGGAGGCGATGACCCAGGACAATGCGATGGCGGAGAGCATGAGATTCATGGCGTTCTGGCCCCACCCATGCTCCCTGAGCGATTCCTCGAAAGGAATGGCGATCATGAGGAGAACGACCGCTCCGCCGCAGAAGCCGGCGGTCAGCCAGGCGAAGAAAAAGTGCGGGAGAATTCCGGACATGAGGGCGCGCAGGCGGGAGACATCGGATTCCTCTTTCTTATTCGCGGTCACGGAGTTGGGGTATTCTAGCCTGAAAACTTGGTGGGCTGTGACAAGATTCGTTGGCATGAGGGAGTGTTGAAAATCCTGAATCCGAAATCCAAACGAAAATCCGAATAAATGATCACGCAATATTGCGGATTGGTGGTTGTGGCGACTCGGAAGTTTCTCATCAAAAAATTTAACAGGATGAACAGGATAGGCAGGATCGATTCAGTGAGGAATTGAATTTAATGCAGTCCTGTTATCGGGGAGAGGTTTTCATGCTTCTTAAATCCTGCCCATCCTGCCGATCCTGTTAAATTTCCCACCGCCGGATGGGGAACTTCTGGCGCATGACTGCGATCCATTGATGTCTGTAGGAAAATCCGTTAGGGTCGTTTTGGTATGGTGAAGCGGTTTCACTTTGTCTTTCTTCTCGGCCTGCTGAGCGCGGGGTGTGTTCCGCCTGTTCGCGAATCACAGCCGGTTCGCATCGGGCCGACAGCATCCGAAGTCGGGGCGGATCTCGCCGGTTGGTCGTTCGTCATCGATCCCGGGCATGGAGGACCGGAACGAGGCGCGCCCTCCGCGATCGAACGGAACGCGGGCGAGGCGGATCTGAACCTCGCGGTCTCGCTTCTGCTGGGAGGCATGCTGGAGGAACGCGGGGCCGATGTTCATTACACGCGCAAGGCGGACGTCGCAGTCGGCGATACATTCACCAGCCTGCGGGAGGAACTTGCGGCGCGCGTGGAGATCGCGAACCGGATCAAGCCGGATCTCTTCCTGTCCGTCCACCACAATTCATCCCACCGGAACGATTACAACCATATCGAGATGTACTTCAAGCTCTTTACCTCAGGGCCGTCCCGCGAAGCCGCGCGGGAAATCCTGGAGGAATTCGGCCGGTTGTATCCGGACTTCGATTCGTCGCTCCTGGCGGGAAACTTCGCCGTCCTGAGAGGCCTCCATGGGGAAGGGATTCTCGCGGAGTGCAGCTACATATCGGATTCCCGCCTGGCCCCGTCGATCGAGACGCTGACTCTTCTGAAGAAGGAAGCCGCCGCGATCTTCACGGGCGTGGCGCGGTATGCGGCGTCGAGCCTGCCGTCGATCGAATGGTCACGGGAGACCGGGCTTGTGTCCTTCTCGGTCCGGCATCATACGCCCCTGACGTACGTGGCCTGGGGCGAGGGAGAAGGTATCATCGATACCGCGGTGCTCAGTCGCGGCAGCAATGGAGCACCTTCATTTCAGTTCAAGGCGGACGATTCGGCCGTGTACTGGATCGAGGCGGTCAATGCGGAAAATCGACGCGCGGTCGTGCGCGTGATTCCGCGGTCGCGACGTTCGCCTCTGGCGGTGATGATCGTTCCTTACAACCTGGACCGGCCGGATTATTCCATTTCGGCATCGAAGATCGTTCTTGCGGAAAGAAAGACGCCGGTGGAGTCGCTGATCGAGATCGAGGAGCTCGGCCCGGGATGCGTGATCATCCTGGAACGCGGCGATCGCAGGACGATCACGCACTATTTCCGGAGCTCGACGGGGAAAAAGTGGGCGGAGAGCCTGGCCTCGCGCGTGAAGGCGACGAGCGTTATCGCGGGTTCGCATTACCTGCTGAACCATACATCCATGCCCGCGCTGGTTGTTCGGGCGCCCGAAATCACCGGTGCGCTGATCGCGGAAATCGAGGCGTGGAGCCGGGAACAATTCAGCCTGGAGTGATATCCGCTCTGTAGCAAGTCGCCTGCGACGCCGAAGAGAGAAAAGTCCGGCTTTCCCGGAAATTCGCGGAGGTTTATTCGACTATGCTCAGATCACGCTTCAATACCTTTATCCTGATCCTTCTCCTTTTGGCCGCCGTCGCCTATGCCGCGCCGGCGCATACCGTGCAACCCGGTGAGACCCTGATGGCGATCGCGCGAGCGGAGCTCGGTTCCGGCGCGCGCTGGAAGGAGATCTACGAGTTGAACCGCGACAAGCTCGCGAGCCCTGACCAGGTCAAGGCGGGGATGGTGCTGGTGATGCCGGCGAAGGGAGCGGTGTCGGCTACGCCGACGGCCACTGCGACGACGACGACGACGACGGCGACGGCCACGGCAACGGCGGCCGCCGGGAGCGAATGGACTCATGTTGTCCAACCAGGAGAGACGCTCCGGAGTATCGCCCGGGAACGGTGCGGTGGAGTTGAGAAGTGGAAGGAAATCTTCGAGATGAACACGGATAAGCTGGCGAGTCCCGACCAGGTCAAGGCGGGAATGGCGCTGAAACTTCCGGTTCGATCGTCGGCGCCCGCCGCGAACTCGATCCCGCCCGTCTCGGTTCAGGCCTCGGCAGAAGCGGCAGTGGCACCGGCGGATAAAGTCGAAGCGGTGGCCGTCACGATGGAACCGGAAAAAGTTATCGAAGAGGAACCCATTGTTGCGGAAGCTGCGCCGCTGACAGGCGCGGCGGATGAAGCCGCGGAGATGACCACGGCAATGGAACCCGTTAAGACGGTGGAAGCGCCCGCTTCTCCGGATAAGGAAGCGGCAATTATTGAAGAAGCACCCGCCGAGGTCCAGGCCGCCGCATCGGAACCCGTGGTCACGAGGATGGCGGAAACTCCTGAAGCCGTCGTTGCGCCCGCGCCCGACCGCCCGGTCGCCGCACGTGTTGAGGAGCAGGACGAGGAAGAAGAGATGCCGGTGGCGGCACTTCCAGCCGAACCGGCGCCTGTTTCGTCGCGACGACCGTTGACCGCTTCGGACGCGCTCGACGAAGCGCGACGAGAGTTGGAACGTGTCCGAGCCGTGGCGGGAGTGCCAGCATCGGCTCCGGCTGCTTCTCCAACCGTTTCATCTTCCCCATCCACAGCGGAAAAGACGACGGTTGCCGAACGGAGACCCGCGCCTTCAGAGCCGGTGGCCGCTTCCAAGCCGGTCGCGGCGGTGACTCCCGTGCCTTCGGTGACTGCGGTCGAGCCTGACGCGCGTCCCAAGGCGAAGTGCTACACGCAGAAATTTCCGATGCGGTCCGGTGATCGCGCGAATGCGCGCTACGGCGACGAGCTATCGGCGAAGCTTATTGCGCACTGGAATCGCACAGGCCGGATCTACTCCAATCCCGCGGACGCGGACTTCACCGTGCTCGGACAGTATTGGGCTCGCGAACGGGAACTGATCGTGCGCGTTGATATTCAGAAGGGGATGCGGATCGTAAAGTCCCTGCAGTGGCGCGTCATGAAGAACGAGCTGGAGATGGGGGAGACCTTCTACGAGCGGATGGGATCCGAGATCGACGCCGCGATGAACTGAAGGGTGTAGACCCTGCGTCGCCCTACTGCGTTTTCCCCGGTCAGTCGGAAGCTAGCTTGATGCGGTAACCCGTGGAGCCCTTCTTGCCGGAGATGCGCAGCCGATATATCGCCGGGACAAGCCCGGGCCACGTGAGCGTGGACAAGAGCTTGCGGGCCGGAGCGACGTCCTCGCCGGACGAAGACTTCAGGATGGCGACCGCGTCGGTCTGTCTTTGCGTTGAAACTTTCAGCAGAAATTTCCCGTCGATCGGCTCCGCGATGATCCCGATGGGATAGGCGACTCCATCCGATGCGATCCTGGCGCAAGGCCCCTTCGCGATTTGCGCCGGAAGACCTTGTACCTGGAGCTGGCCCTGGCTGAAGGCGACGATGAGCTCGATTTCCGCTTCTTCCTCCGCTGCGACCCCGGAGCCTTCCGATTTTTCGACGAGCTCTCGCGCGAGATCCCGCAAGGCCTCCGGAGGTTCCAGGGATTTCTCCGCGATCATGAGATTCCGGATCCCTTCCGCCGCGACCTTGCGGCAGGTCGGACAGGACTTGAGATGGTCCTGGAGATTCCTGTCGAGCGAGCCCTTCATCCCGGCCATGAAGGAGCGGAAATCCGCGCAGCGGTCCGTCATGGCAAGCGATTCAGGATCATGGAAGCGGATCTTCGACATGAGAAAAGTATAACCTTGAAAAAGTTTGTAAGGAATCGGCGTGAATGGCCGATAAGGAGGATAGGCGCAAAATCCTCCACGCGGAATCCGGGCGGATTCCGGCGCCCTTCCAATATCGCGACCAAGACGAGCTCTCTGGATAGCGCTCGTTCCTACGGATCGAAAGGGGCGGCTTCGGCTGCCCCTTTTTTTCGATCGGCCCGCCTTGGCGAAACCGATGAAGGCCGCGGAGTATGATCTTGACGCCGCCGACGATTGCCTGTTGACTCGTTTCGTGTTCCGCGATTTCGAGAAAACCCCGGCGTCATGAAGCATTCCCGATCAAGGCGCATCTTCTGCAACCGGACCTTGAACCTCCGTTCCATCGAAGCGATCGGTTACGACATGGACTACACCCTCGTGCATTACAACGTCGAAGCCTTCGAACGGCATGCCTACGAGCACATCAAGAAGCGGCTGCTCCAGTATGGCTGGCCGGTCGCGCACCTGAAGTTCGATCCGCGCGCGATGATCCGGGGCCTCTTCATCGATTCGCGGCTCGGCAATATCGTGAAGGCGAACCGGTTCGGTTTCGTCAAGGTGGCGGACCACGGCACGAGGCGCATGGACTATGAGGAACAGCGCCGCGTTTACCAGCGAACGATCATCGACCTGGCGGACAAGCGGTTTTCGCTCCTCAACACCTTCTTCACCCTCTCGGAGGGCTGCCTCTACGCCCAGCTTGTCGATCTCTTCGACCGTGGAAAACTTCCGGGAGCGGGATCCTACGCGGACATCCACGAGCGCGTCCGGTCGCACACCGACGCGGCGTATCTGGAAGGGGAGTTGAAACCCGCGATCCTGGCGGATCCGGAGGAATTCATCGTAAGCGATCCGGAGGCACCGCTCGCGCTGCTGGACCAGATCCACAGCGGCAAGAAGCTGATGCTCATCACGAACTCCGACTGGAACTACACGGACTTCATCCTGACCTATGCTTTCGAGCCGCACCTTCCGGACGGCATGAAATGGCGCGAGCTCTTCTCGCCGATCATCGTCTCCTCGGACAAGCCATCCTTCTTTTCCGGTTCAAACAAGTTATATGAAATCGTCGACGAGAAGGCGAGCCTTCTGAAACCGGCGATCCGCGGACTGCGGCAGGGCGGGATTTTCCAGGGCGGGAATTCGAAGCACGTGGAGACATTCCTCGGGTTGTCCGGCGACCAGATCCTGTACGTCGGCGACCACATCGTGGGCGATGTCCAGATCACCAAGGATATCCTCCGCTGGCGCACGGCGCTCATCGTGCGCGAGCTCGAGGAGGAACTCTCGGCGCTGGACGCCTTCGCGACGAAGCGCCGCCGATTGTCCGGACTGATCGAGGCGAAAGAGGCCGCGGAGAGCGAGCTCTCACGGCTGCGCCTGCAACTTCAGCGCAGGAAAGACGGATACGGGCCTCGCGCCGGCGATCTGCGCGACGCCGGTTCGCGGATGTCGCGCCTTCGCGCGCGCGCCGGATCCCTGGACAGGGCGATCGAGCCTCTGACGAGGGAGATGAACGCGCTGCACAACCGGCGCTGGGGACTGCTGATGAGGGCGGGAAACGACAAAAGCTACCTGGCGCGGATGGTGGAGCAGTATGCCGACATCTACATGTCGCGGGTCTCGAACATGGCCCACCAGACCCCGTTCGTGTACCTCCGTTCCACATTCGTGACGATGCCCCACGATGAGTGAGGGAAAAGGATGAAGATTGAGTTGCGAGCGCGTATCATGCGGCGGGGGGTGAAGGAGTCTGTGATGAAAAAAATACTGATGATCGGCAGCCTGATGCTCCTGGCTTCATGCACGCCCGGAGTGACCGTTTCGCGCGTGGGAAATTACGCGCCGCCGCGGAATGCTCCGCCGACCAACGTGGACGTCTATCACTCCAAGGCGGAAGTGACGCGCCCCTACAAGGAGATCGCCGTCCTGACGGCGGACGACGCGGGCTGGGATTATCATTACGACGTGATGGAAGACATGATCGTGAAGCGCGCGAAGCAGCTGGGCGCGCAGGGCGTCATCTTCGGCCGCCAGCAGGAAGAGGGAGCCGAAGGCGGATATACGATCAGGGGCGCGATCGTGGTGCCGAAAGTCGGACAGAACCTGATGCAGGGGACGGCGATCGTCTATCAGTAGGTCTCATCGAAAGCCGGGACGCGGAAAAAAAATGAGTATGGGGAATCAGGGAATATATTCGATGCCCCGTCGCCTGGATTCCACGAGGACTCCTTCGGGAACGAGCTCGAACACGGACTTGCCCGCGGCGCGGGCCGTGGCGATGACGCCCAGGTAGTCCTGGTCGGAGGAAGGCTGCAGACCGGTGATATCGGCCAGGGATGACAACAGCTCCTGCCCTTCGCCCGACTCGGCGAGCTTCATGAAGGCCTTCGTGAGCTGATCTCTCTTCTCCGGCAACAGGTCGGCACGGTAGAAGATCGGCTCGTTGGGGATGATGTCCGTCTGGGCAATGATTCGAAACCCGGTGTCGCCCGCGACAGCTGCGGAATAAGTCGCGGCGGCGTCCACGCGACCGGATCGGAGCGCATCGAGCGCCATCTGATGACCTCCCGCAAACTCGGGAACGACCTTGATGTGTGCGTCCGCGACGATCTTGGCGGGAAAGATGAAACCGCTCGTGGAATAGGGGTCCACATAGGCGATTTTCTTTCCCGCGAGATCGGTGACAGCCAGGATGGGGTCCGCGTTCCTGACGACGAGCACACCCGCGTAACCGGTCGGACCGTTCCTGCGGAGAACCTGCAAACCGGCCTGGACGCCATATTCGTGACGCGCCAGCAGATACTGGAAGATCGGCAGCAACCCGATATCCGCCCGCGTGCCGAAAGCCTCGATGGCCTCCAGCGGAGTCGCCGCAACCTCGACCTTGACCTCAAATCCGCTTTCCTTCTTCAGAAGCTCTTCGAGCTTCGCCCTTCGATCGGCGGTCAGACGCATTCCATGATCGGCGGACATCAGAAAGACAAGCGGTTTTGCCGGATCGACGCCGGCGTTCTCGTTCCTGCGCGATGCGAGGATGCTGGACACGATCGCGGCTACGCACAACAGAACCACAAGCCCGGCGGTAATCCATGGCCAGGGTGTACGGATCGATCGAGTCGGGTCGGTCATTTGCGGTTCCAGATCAAGAATATCATAAGTAATTCACACTTGAAGTGTTCCTGTTCACAATGATCGTGTCAACCGGCATCGGCCATGACCGCGATCGTGGCCGATGCGGACTCGGCGAGCCCGACTAGGTCGTAACCGCCTTCAAGGAATGCGACGAGGCGGCCGCCGCAGAGATCATTCGCGGCCTCCACGGCGCGGATCGATGCCTTGCG
The DNA here is from genome assembly GCA_964499705.1 of uncultured bacterium. Taxonomy (GTDB): domain Bacteria; phylum UBA8481; class UBA8481; order UBA8481; family UBA8481; genus JBBTKW01. The sequence continues at coordinate 58,423 of CAZCME010000009.1, forward strand.
GAATCCCGCGGACGTGACTTCGAGTTGGGCGAGCGGATCCCGGACATGCGCATCGTATCCGGCCGAAACGAGGATCAGATCTGGATGAAACGCGGCGGCGGCTTCCAGCGAGCGGCCGACCGCCTGGAGAAATTCCTCGTCCCCGGAGCCGGGATGCAGCGGCAGATTGAGGGTTTTACCTTCCCCGGCGCCGGTTCCACGGTCGCTGGTTTTTCCCGATCCGGGATAAAGCGGCGACTGATGGAGCGATGCGAAGAATACAGTTTCATCCCTGTAGAATATGTCCTGAGTTCCATTCCCGTGATGAACATCCCAATCGAGGATGAAAATACGCCGCAGACCGAGCGATTGGGCGCGTCTCGCCGCGATCGCGATGTTGTTGATGAGGCAGAATCCCATGCTGGTATCGCTCGTTGCGTGATGCCCCGGCGGCCGCGCCGCGACGAATGCCCTATCGATTTCGCCCCGCGCGATCGCCTCCACAGCGGCGCATCCCGCTCCCGCGGCGCGCATTGCCGCCGTCCAGGAGTACGCGTTCATGCTGGTGTCGGCATCCAGTTGCCCGCCGCCTTCGGAGTGAAGCTCCTCGAGCCATTCGACGAGCGAAGGGGCGTGAACGGCCAGGATTTCCTCCCGCGTGGCATCGCGGATCGGGAGGCTTGCAAGCGTCCTCGTGAGATTCTGCTCCTCGATGGCCTTCCCGAGCGCGCGCAGCCGCTCCGACCGTTCCGGATGACCGTAACCGTTATCGTGCAGGAGAAAGACCGGATCCGTGATGCAGGCGCATCGGGCGCGGGACTGATTCATCACGCCGGTGGAAGTGCCGTCGCCGCTGCGGCGGCGCGTTGACTGACATGGCCTTCCACCCGATGCATGAGGAACGGCAGGAGCAGGGAAAGCGCGATCGCGATATATCCGACCAGCGGCATGTTCGTCAGGGCGTGCGACCCGGTTTCTCCGAGGATCTGCGACGCCATAAAGGCGCCGGATGAAGTTCCGAGGTGCTGGACCGTGGACTGGATTGAAGTGAACCGTGCGCGCTCGTGCGGCCCTGGAACTTTTGACGTGAGCACGTTGTAGGCCACATTCCGAAACGACATCGCCGTCATGAATCCGATGAAGATGACCATGACCGGCAGCGGCGGCACGGTCATGACGAAACCCATGAAGATGACGACGCAGAGAAGCAAGCTGCCGCCCGCTCCAACGCGCGTGGAACCGAGCCTGTCGACGAGCGCGCCGGCGATGCGGATGAAGAAGAAGCTGAACGTGCCTCCGACCATGTAGAGAAGCCCGATATGGGCGCGCGGATAACCGAGATTATGCTGAAGGTAGGCCGAGATATTCGGGATGATGAGAAATCCGGCTGTCATGGTGACGAAGGTCATGAGATAGGAAGCGATCACGTCAGGATTTGCCAGCAGAGTTCCCAGGCCGGCTTCGCCGGCTCCGCGCGCTCTTCGATGCGCGGTCATGGAGGGAAACACGGCCAGGACTCCGAGAAAGATGATGATGCCCAGGGCGGCCACGGTGAAGAACGGGGAGCGCCATCCGAAGTGGCGGGCGAGTTCCAGGCCGAGCGGAACGCCGAAGACCGATGCCACGGAAAATGCGCCCATCACGACACCCATGGCGCGGCCTCGGCGCGCGACCGGTATGGCGTCCGCGATGACGGCGAGCGCGAGCGAAGACGCGGGACCTCCGAAGGCGCCAGCGGCGAGCCGGGAGAGCATGAGCGTGGACATGTCGAAGGCGAAGCCGGCGGCGGCCGTGGCGATGATGAGACCTCCGAGCGCGACAAGGAGAGCGCGACGCCGGTCGAATCGTTCGAGAAAGAAGGAGCCTGCGAGGCCCGCGAGGGAAGCGGCGATCGTGTAGCTGGCGGCTATGTAACCGAGATGCGACGCGGGAATATCGAGCGCCCTGGCGAAGTCCGGTCCCAGCGGCATCACGATCATGAAATCCAGGATGTTGATGAACTGGATGGCGCTGATGAGGAAAATGATCGTGCGTTCGTTGGAGAGAGGTTTCATGCGCGGGAGTTCAGGCCGTGGAGCGACCTATTCCTCCTGGTACTTGATGACCTCGACCGGGCAGCCTTCCGCGGCGGCGATTATCTGGCGGGAATGGGGAGCGGGATCGACGGCGGGCCTGACAGAAGAGGAATCGGCTCCATCCTTGATCTCGAAGACTTCCGGACAGCAAGCCGTGCTTACGGTGCAAAGAATGCATCCCGGTTCGATCCAGACTTTTTTGACGGTCATAATGAGGATAAAGTGTACAGGAAAAGCGCTGGCCACCGGAATATTTTAATTTCCACTACAAAAACGGGGAACTTATGGTACGATATCCGTCTAATTCCACAAGAAAGTCGGTGAGGATGAGATGAAGAGAAATACTCTGGCGGCGGCGGTCGTCCTTCTGGGCTGCGTTGTGGCCAGCACGGCGGGAGCGCCTGAGCCTGTGAATAACAACGCGTGGGCCCTCGGCGAAAAGCTCGAATATGCCGTCAAATACGGCCCGTTTTCCGCGGGCAGGAGCACCTTCGCCGTGGAGGGCGAGGAGACGGTCGGCGGCCAGAAGGCCGTGAAATTCACCTCCATTCTCACATCGTCCCGGGCTTTTTTCTTCAAGGTCTATGATTCCGCGACGTCCTTTTCCGACTTTTCCTCGCTTTATTCTCTCCGATACGAAAAGTTTCAGCACGAAGCCGACGAGAAGAGCTCCAATGTCACCGTCTTCAACCACACTGCCGCGCGGGCGGTCCGGACGGAAGACGGAAAGGCTCACCCGTCGATGACCATGGTGCCTTACGCCAGGGACATCCTGGGTGTCATCTACTATGTTCGAACGCAACCGTTGAAGGTCGGCAAATCCATCAGGATTCCGGTCCATGACGGGAAAAGGGACTACAACATGGAAGTGGTTGTCCGGAACAAGGAGCGGGTGACGGTGCCGGCGGGGCAGTTCGACTGCCTCGTAGTGGAGCCGAAGCTGTGGCAGCTCGACGGCAACCTGAAGAAAAAGGGGCAGATGGTCCTGTGGATGACCGACGACAGCCGCCATCTCCCGGTTCGCATCCGTATGTCGATTCCCGTCGGCTCCCTGGTGGCCAGTCTCGACAAGATGACGGGCGTCAAGCCGGCGCTGTAAACAGGCCCAGGAAGCCGGATCCGGAAGCGGGATCCGGAGCGATGTAAGTTTACGAATCCCAGCCCCCAGATCCGTGCCATCAAAATTCTAATTTTCAACTTCCGGAACATCTGTATTCTCTTCGCATGAAATCGCTCGATTCTTTTAATGCACGCTGCACCCTGACCGTCGGCAATCGTTCCCTCGAATACTTCAGCCTTCCCAGGCTCGAAAAAGCCGGCCTCCCGGTTTCGCGTCTCCCGTATTCGCTCCGGATTCTCCTGGAGAATCTGCTCCGCTTCGAAGATAACCGGTCCGTTTCCCGCAAGGACATCGAGGCGCTCGCGAACTGGGATCCGAAGGCGGAGCCCGATTCGGAAATATCATTCATGCCGGCGCGGGTCATTCTCCAGGATTTCACCGGCGTGCCCTGCGTCGTCGATTTCGCGGCGATGCGCGATGCGATGGCGGAGATGTCGGATTCGAACGGAAGCGATGACGCGGCGAAGATCAATCCCCTGATGCCCGCGGAGCTTGTGATCGACCATTCCGTCCAGGTCGATGAATATGGTTCCGAGGCCGCCTTCTTCCTGAACAACGAGAAGGACTACGAGCGCAATGTCGAGCGTTATGTGCTCCTGCGGTGGGGACAGAAAGCCCTGAGAGGATTCCGCGTCGTCCCGCCCGCCACGGGAATCGTCCACCAGGTCAACCTCGAGTATCTCGCCCGCGTCGTTTTCGATTCCGACGGAGTCGCTTATCCGGATACCGTGATCGGAACCGACAGCCACACGACGATGATCAACGGCCTGGGAGTGCTGGGCTGGGGCGTGGGCGGCATCGAAGCGGAGGCGGCGATGCTGGGACAGCCGATCCCGCTTCTGATACCGCAGGTCCTGGGATTCAAGCTGCACGGAGATCTGCCCGAGGGATCCACGGCGACGGATCTCGTACTGACCGTGACGCAAATGCTTCGGAAAAAGGGCGTCGTCGGAAAATTCGTGGAATTTTACGGCGCCGGTTTGTCCAGGCTGGGATTGGCGGATCGCGCCACGATCGGGAACATGTCGCCGGAATTCGGGTCCACATGCGCGATCTTCCCCATCGATGCCGTGACCGTCGATTATCTCCGGTTTTCGGGCCGCGACGCGGAGCAGGTCGCCCTTGTGGAAGCCTATGCGAAAGCGCAGGGCCTCTATCATTCGGATTCCTCGCCCGAGCCGGACTATTCGGACAAGCTCGAACTGGATCTGGCCACGGTGGTGCCGAGCCTGGCGGGGCCTCGTCGCCCGCAGGACCGCGTGACGCTGAAGGATGTGAAGCGGAGCTTCGCGGAGGCGCTTCCGGCTCTCATGGAAGCGGCGCGCGGCAAGGCCGGCGGTGCAGCGGGGACGGAGACGGCTTTCAAGGACAGCGTTCCGGCCGAATGGCGCGGAGAAAAGTTCGAGGTCAGGAACGGGTCCGTCGTCGTCGCGGCGATCACATCCTGCACCAACACATCGAATCCGTCGGTGATGATCGGAGCCGGGCTCGTGGCGAAGAAAGCGGCGGAGCGCGGGCTCACGGCGAAACCTTGGGTTAAGACCAGTCTGGCGCCCGGTTCGAAGGTTGTGACGGAATACCTGAACAAGGCCGGCCTCACGCCTTATCTCAACGCGCTCAATTTTCATAACGTGGGCTACGGATGCACGACATGCATCGGCAACAGCGGCCCCTTGCCGCCTCCCGTTTCCGAAGCCGTCCATGCCGGCAAGCTCGTGGTTGCCGCCGTACTCTCGGGAAATCGGAATTTCGAGGGGCGTATCAATCCGGATGTCCGCGCCAATTATCTCGCCAGCCCGCCGCTCGTTGTCGCGTATGCGATCGCGGGGAGGATGGACATCGACCTGTATACGGAACCCATCGGAAATGATCGAGACGGCCGGGAGGTTTTTCTCCGGGACATCTGGCCTACGCAGAAGGAATTGCGGGAGACGATGGCGGCGGCGGTGCTGCCCGAACAGTTCCGCAAGCATTATGCCGATGTCTTCACGGGCGATGAAAAGTGGCGGGCGCTGCCTGTCCCCGAGGGATCGCGCTTCGCATGGGATCCCGATTCGACCTATGTGCGGCGGCCGACGTTTCTTATGGGGATCCCCGCCCATCCTGTTCCGCCGGCCGATATCCTCGGCGCGCGCGTCCTCGCTCTCCTGGGGGATTCCGTCACGACCGACCATATTTCTCCCGCTGGATCGATCAAGAAGGATTCTCCCGCCGGCAAATATCTCATCGAGCACGGCGTTGCGCCCGGGGATTTCAATTCCTACGGCGCGCGGCGCGGCAATCACGAAGTGATGATGCGCGGAACTTTCGCGAACATCCGCCTTCGGAACAGGCTTGTGGAGATCGAGGGAGGCTTCACAAAGCACCTGCCGGACGGAGAGACGATGTCGATTTTCGACGCGTCCGTGAAGTATGAGGCATCGAGCGTCCCGCTGCTTGTCATCGCGGGCAAGGAATACGGCTCGGGATCCTCGCGCGACTGGGCGGCAAAGGGGACGGCCATGCTCGGAGTGCGCGGCGTGATCGCGGAATCCTACGAGCGGATCCACAGGTCGAACCTCATCGGCATGGGTGTTCTGCCGATGCAGTTTCTCGACGGCGCAAGCGCCTCATCGATCGGCGTGACGGGGCTGGAGCTCTTCAGCGTCATGGGCATCGCCGAACTTTCACCGGGAAAAATTCTCACCGTCAGCGCCCTACGGGATGGCGGCGGCTCGGCTTCGTCCGCCGTGAAATTCGAGGTCAAGTGCCGGATCGACACATCCGTCGAACTGGACTATTTCCGGCATGGCGGCATCCTGCCGTTCGTCATGAGGCAGCTGAGGTAACAGTCGCGCCGAACGCCAGATCGCCCCGGTGGATTTCAGCCCCGCCGGATCAGGCGGCGAACTCCCTGGCTGTTACGGAGCTATTCTCCATGATTTCATACCTGTTTCGACCATTGCGCTTGGCTCGATAGAGCGCCTGGTCCGCGGCCGCCAGCAGGCTCAGCGGAGTAGACCGTCCCGTGTCGGCGACGACGCCGAGCGAAATCGTGACATCGATCAGCGGGGTGGTACGGCTCATAACGCATCCGGGTTTCGCCACGCGGATCAGCAGATCTTCGACGGCGGCCCGCATGCGTTCGGCGGCCACCGCGGCTTTTTCGAGGTTTGTTTCGGGCAGAAGGACCGCGAATTCCTCGCCGCCATAGCGCGCCACGACATCGATGTCGCGGAGAGTGCGCCGGAGCGCATCCGCGACGGCCCTCAGGACCAGGTCGCCCGCGGCGTGTCCATAGGTGTCGTTGATCTTCTTGAAATGATCGATGTCGATCATGACAACGGAGAGGGGCTGGCTCATCCGCCGGGCTCGATCACATTCCGTCGCGAAGATCTCGTCGAGCGATCTGCGATTGAATAATCCGGTCACGGAATCAATCTGGGCGAGATTTTCCACTCTCTGGATGTGAAAGGATTTTTCCAGAGACAGACCGGTGACGGACGCGAGAATATCCAGGGCATCCTCATCGATCCCGGAGTCGATCGTGGGATCCGCGTCGCTCCGGCCGCGGAAATCCAGCAGGATCGCATCCCCGCCCGACGATCGGAGGTCCCTGGTCGCGACACCGCTTTCCTGCGCGTAACTCCATGTCCGATCAGCATCGCATTCAGCGAGGGGCGAGGGATGCGGATTCACGAGAAAGTCGCGGCTCGTTCCTGTCGCATCGCGGAAGCGGATCGCGGCGGATTTTGCGCCGAGCGTTTCGCAGCAGGCATGTCCGAACGCTTCCAGGATTTCCTCCACGCGCATGGAAGCACCCATGGTCCTGACAAGTTCGCGCACGCGAAGGAGGTGCTCGAGCCTCCTGCGGCAGTTGAGTTCATGCTCGCGTGCCGCGTCGATGCGGCGGGCCGCGGCGCTGCGCGCCTCCTCGAGCTCCTGTCGCCGCGCCCGGAAACGTGTGTCGCCGGAATGGTGTATGAATCGAGCCAGCGCCCGGATGGAGACGGCGGCGGCAAGCGGGGAGAAGGAGAACAGCGTAAGGATGGTGGCATCGTGAAATCGAAGGAGAGCGAGGATTGTTGCGAGACATCCGGCGACGACGATCCATGGGCGCGGGAGACGGGATGGGATGACGGCCGACCTTTGGACCTTCTTCGCGGCGAGAAGCAGGGATTGTTGAGTCCTGGGACGAGCCGGTGCCGCGTTCATGACGCGGGGTTCGCTTCATATCGCGCCTGAAGCGGAGTTTCGACGCGATCTTGGCCGGAATTCCTGGCGCGGACCAGGGCGGCGTCCGCCGCCTTCAGCAGGGCGGGAGCGTTGTCGGCGTGCAAGGGGCAGATCGCCACGCCGAAGGAAGCTGTCAGGGGAGTGTCATCCGGTCGCGAGATGCGGGAAGACAGGGAAGTGCGGATCATGTCGGCAACTCCTCCCGCGCTGGAGGGATCATCACCAATGAAGGAGAGGGCGAATTCCTCGTCGCCGAGGCGGCCGATGTTGGATCCGGCGGGCGCCACATCGCGGAGAACGGCCGCGACACGCCGGAGAATGTCGTCGCCTGCCGCGGAGCGGGCATCGGCCGCCACGGATGGAAAGCCGTCGAGATGGAAGAGGATGAGCGATGCGCAATGCCCGTAGCGGATGGCTCTCTGGATATCGACACGAACGCGCCGCCTGAAGGATTCGGGGCGAAGGAGACCGGTGAGCGTATCGTAAAGCGCCCGGCGTTTCATGTCATGGAAATGATCGGCGTATTGCAGCGAAAGCGCGGAAGATTCTGAGAAGTTTTCGAGGAGCTTGAGATCGTCGGAGCTGAAGCCGTTCACGGAATCGCTCTCCACGGACAGCACGCCGCGCGCTCCGGCGGGCGTCCTGACCACGACGGCGATCAGGGACCCTGCTTCCCGGGCACCCGTCTTGCTTGTCCGCGGCATTTGCCGCGCGTGCGCATCTCCCTCCGCCGCATCGTTCGACGGATTGCGGGCGGTATCGCGCACGATCAGAGGTCGGTTCGACTTCAGCACGACGGGCACAAAATCGCGGAAGCGGATGCCGCTCGCGGCGTCGCTGGAATCGGAGGCGATGGAAAAAGGGAGCGAGTGGGCCGTGCTTTCCCGGTAAAAGACGGCTCGCCCTTTTCCGAGCGCGTGGCGGGTCGATTCGACGATGCGATGCGGAACGATTTCGGGCGGCGCATCCTGCAACCGGGTGACGGCAGCCGTGAGCCTTCTCTCGGAGAGAAGCTTCGCCGCCAGGTGCCCGGCTTTGTCCTCCGCTTCGGCCGCCTGTTCCAGGAGCGTCCGGATAGCTTCACGCTCCTGGTGGACAAGCCGGCTGCGGCCGGCGTGATCCGAACAGAGACGATCGCGTAGAATGCCGGCCGCGAATCCGCCGGCGATGATGAGACAGGCATCGAGCAGAATGGCGAGGCGCGCGAGCAAGAGAGATTCGAGCGAGGAAATTTGAGATGCCGGGTGGAACGACAGGCCGGACAGGGGGATCAGGGAGAGAAGAATCCCCATGAAGACACCGCCCCGCGCGCCCCACGTCATGCCGGCCATCAGGGCCGCCACCGCCGCTCCGGCTGTCAACGGGAGCAAGAAGGAGGAGTGATGAATCGTCATGAAGAAGAGCACGAGCACCAGCGCCGAGTGCAGGAATGCGACCGCCGCGATCCCGGGCGGCTTCAGTGCGAACCCGCTCTCACTCTCATCCACCTGGAAAAGTTCCGCAAACAATCGAGCCCCTCCGCCCCGCGACCGTCCGAAGCCGCTGTCCTGATCTTAATCCGCCGACCCCCGGAACGTCAAGGGAAATATGCGTAATAATGAAAACTAATACGTATTAGCAATAACATTCAACGAACACCGCTCCCTGCCGCCAGCGGTGAGCGTGTCGTTGATCGTGGCCTCGCCCTGGAATTCATTATACGTTCTCCTGCCGATGAGGTCAATATGAAAGTGAAGAATATTACAGATGTAAGCGGTTACAAAGACATAATAATGGAAAATGCGCGGGCGAAACGCCCGGATGGCGCGGAGCGGCCTTTCGTCTTTTGTCCGTGTCCGTCTCGCGGTATCATGGTTTCGTGGTCATCGACATTCCAAGCGTCGGCCGGTCCGGTTGCTCCGGCGCATTCGCTGCGAGCCTACCATGTGCGGCGTAACCGGGCTCTTCGGTTCGTTCGATCTCGAACGAATCGACGCCATGACGGCCTGCCTCTCGCATCGCGGGCCGGATGAACAGGGGTTCTTCCGGGAACCCGGCTCGGGCCTTGCGCTCGGTCACAGACGCCTCTCCATCATCGACCTCGCCGGTGGAACGCAGCCGATCTTCAACGAAGATTCCTCCGTCGTCGTCCTCTTCAACGGGGAGATCTACAATTACGTCGAGTTGCGCGAGGATCTCAGGAAGCGCGGGCACGTTTTCAGAACGGAGTCCGATACGGAAACGATCGTGCACCTTTATGAGGAAATGGGGGACGGTTTTCCGCAGAAATTGAACGGTGATTTCGCCATCGCCCTGTACGACCGGAAACTGCGGAAACTTTTTGTCGTCCGCGACAGGCTCGGCATACGACCCGTGTATTACGCGACGACAAAGGAAGGCTTTCTTTTCGGCTCCGAACCCAAGGCGATTTTCCGGAGCGGTTACCTGCCGAAGAATATCGACCGGATCGCCCTCGGAGACTATCTCCGGCTCCGCTACACCCCGGGCCCCAGGACGCTCTTCGACGGAGTCCGCAAGCTCCTGCCGGGCCATATCCTGGAGATTTCCGCGGATGCGCCCGCGTTTCCGAAGCTGACGGAGTGGTGGAATCCCGATGCCATCGCGCCGCGCGCCCGGTCCGACAAGTCGCTGGTCGATGAATTCGACGCCCTGCTGGATGACGCGGTCCGGATCCGGATGCGGAGCGATGTGCCGGTCTCTGCGTTTCTCTCCGGCGGTCTCGATTCCTCCCTCATCGTCCGGCTGATGGCCCGTCACGGCGGCGTCCACCGCGCCTACTCGATCGGCTTTCATCTCGATATCGACGAGAACGCCCAAGCTCGATCGATGGCTCATTCCATGGGCATCGACCACAGCGATATCTACGTCGAACCGGACGGCTACCGCGATCTGCCGCGCGTCGCCGGAAGAATGGACGACCCCGTGGGCGACATCATCATTCTCCCGACGCATACGCTCGCCGAACACGTTTCACGGGAAGGCAAGGTGGTGCTGACGGGCGACGGCGCGGATGAGGTGTGGGGAGGATATCTCCACCACTTCGTCCTGCATTACCTTCACGGCGCCTCGCGCCGGGCGCCGGGTGCGATCAACCTGGGCGCGGGCATGGCGCGGATGGCGCCCCTTGCGGCGCTTAACGCGCTGTTTCCCTATCCGGCCGCCCTGGGAGAGAAGGGGAGAGGCAAACTGCTGAAGCTCCTGGAACAATCGCAACGGCCGCGCGATGCCTACCTCTCCTTCACGACCTTCGCCGGATATGAGGATGTCTTCCGCCTCCTCGGGGATGCCTCCCGCTTTCCTCCGGTCTTTCGGGATCTGAACGACACGAGCGAGACGATCCTGCGGCGGATCTTCCGGGCGGAAAGGCGGTCCTGGTTGCCGGACTGCACGCTCCTGAAGCAGGACACGCTGGCGATGGCGAACTCCCTGGAAGGCCGTATTCCCCTCCTGGACCACCGCATCGTGGAGTTCGCGGCTTCGCTGGAGGATAAAGCCAAGATCCGGATGTTCCGGTCGAAGTGGCTCCTCAGGAAAATCGCGGAACGCCATCTGGGGAAGGAGATCGCGTGGCGGAAGAAGAAAGCGTTTTACATCCCTACGGAACGTTGTTTCGACTCCGGATTCGCGAGGTTCCACGAGGAATATTTCGACGAGGATCGGATCCGCGCGGAAGGCGTCTTCGATCCCGCGGCATTCCGCTCGATCGTCCATCAGGGCGGCGCTGAAATTCTCGACAACAAGCTCCGGAATAATTTGCTGATCTTCCAGATGTGGCGCCAGGCTCAGTTCGGTTCGGCCTGATCCCCGCGCGCCCTTGATCCCTTCCCCACTTGATCGCCGGGATCTTCTTCACATCCTGCCGACCGCCTTCTGGGCTCTCGCTCTCCTGCCCGCCTGCGCATTCGCCCACCGCCGGCTCCAGCTCGGCCCGGAACATGTCGTCTGGTTTGTGCTCCTGGGCGCCTACTGCTTTCCCGTTGCCGCTCTCCTCGGAATTCTCGATCGCCTGCCGGAGACGCTCGCGTCATTTCGCGTCGACCGGGCCCGTTTCGCGCTCGCCGCGGCCGCCTGTATTCTGCTCGTCGCGCTGAACGAGATTCAGATCGGCATGATCCTCGCCGCGAACGCATTCGTTCTCATGGAATTTCTCCACTCCCATCCCCGCGGGCGCGCGGAAAAACTGCTCGCCATGATTCTCCCCGCCGGATATTTCCTCCTCGGCTTCACCCTGGTCATGCTCTGGAACGATGTCATAGCCTCATTCCGCTACTTCGCATCCGCGGACGGGTTCGCGGCCTCCGTGGACCGATTCCTCCTGGCCGGATACTCCGTGCCGCGCTTTTCCGCGTGGTGGTCCCGGTATCCGTCCGCGCTCGCTTTCCTGGAATATGTCTATTTCTTCATGTTCAACGTCATGGGAGCGGTGCTTGTCCTTCTGGCGATCGATGGAGGACTGGGGCGAGCCCTGCGCGCGGTGGGCATCATCCTCCTGGCGTACACGGCCAGCCTCGCCTGCTACATGATCTGGCCGGCGCACGGCCCTTATTTCGGGGATCCGCATCACTTCGAGGTGTTTCCGCGGACGCTGGCGTCCTATGGAATTCAGTTGCGCATGCTGGAACAGGGCGAGCTGCTGTGGAATCACGCGGACATGCTTCCCATCCGCGGAAATTATTTCATCGGCTTTCCCTGCATGCACATTGTCCAGCCGCTCATCGCGGTTCACTTCATGCGCCACCGCCCCCGGCTATGCAGGTTTCTGATCGCCTACACGCTTATTCTCGTGATCGCGATCCTGGCCCTGGACTGGCATTATCTCGTGGATGTGATCGGCGGCGTGCCTCTCGCCTGGCTGGCGCTGCGGGCGCTCGGCGAGCACCCGTTCCGGGCCGCCGGGCGGCTACCGGTTCATATCGCGTCTTAACTGCGCGATCTGTTCCGCGAGCATGCCGTTGAGGAAGATCATCACGGCCGAAACAAGGAGAATGATGCCGCTGCTCTGGATGGCCCCGCCGGAAACGAGCTGATACGTGGAAATGGCGATCCCGAGCGTCATCAGCAGAAGGAACGAAGGGAGAAATATCTTCTGGGGATGGAACGTCATGATGACGCGGAAGATGATATGCAGAAACTTCATGCCGTCGCGGAACGGCTTGATATTGCTCTGCCCCTGGGTCCGCCTGACGATGGTCGGCATGGGGACGTATTTCACGAAATATCCGGCGCTGAAAAACGCCAGCGTGCTGGTCGTGGGGTAGGAGTAGCTGAGCGGATAGAGATGCATGAACTTCAGAAGGATGCTCTTCTTCACCGCGCGGAATCCGGACGTGAGATCGTCGATCTGGTGCCCGCTGATGCTTTGGGCGAGATGAATGAGGATCAGGTTGCCGATGTTGCGCTGCAGATCGGTCTTGCTTTCCTTGGTCCGGGCGGCGACGACCATGTCGTACGTGGGGATGTGTTCAAGCAGCTTGGGGATATCTTCGGGCTGATGCTGGAGATCCGCATCCATGAAGACGATGTATTCGCGCGACGCTTTGAGGGCGCCGCTTTTAACCGCGGCGCCGTTGCCGATGTTGTACGGATGCTCCACGACCACGGCCCCGGCCTTTCGGGCCAATTCCGCCGTTCTGTCGCTCGACCCGTCCGAGCAGACGATGACCTCGAAGTCTCCCGAGACGGCGCGAACGCGGGCGACGAGTTCCGCGATTGATTCCTCCTCGTTGAACGCCGGTATGACGACGGATACCTCCCTGTATGGAACCATTCAGCATTCTCCCTGGCGGAACTTGAAGATTCCATCTTGCGCTGACGAGCGCCCCGGCGCAAGATATACGCACGCGCTGCCGATCGTCATTCGAGCTCCTGGAGGCTGAAGAATCGGGATGAGGCGTTGTATTTCCCCGTGGCCTTCCCCTCGATGAGAGCCCGCACCATGATTTTTCTCAGGACGGCCGCGAAAAACGCGGCTCGGCCGAGCGTCAGCATGTAGAGCCGCAATATGATCAATTGCCATGTCGTCATGACCTCACCTCACTGCCGGACGAACCGGCGCCCTTCTCGTTGAACTCCACATAGGCCCGGGCGTAATCCGCCGTGAGCGGGATGGCGTAGCGGTCATCCAGCCAGAGCGGTGTTATCATGCTGTTGGTTGCGGCTCCGTTCAAGATCTTCCTCATGACCGGGCTGCCGGTCGCGTAAAAACCGAAGGTGTACAGAAATTGCGTATTCCGGCTTGTCGACGTGAAGTCGTAATTTCCCGAGGAGTCGATCTTGCCGTCCAGTGTCGCGTTGATGCTGGAAATGATACCCGACCATTCCGCGCTTTTCAGGCGCGCGTTCAACATCGCGAGCGTGCTGTTGGTGATGGAAGAATATCCGATGTCGAATCCTCCGTATTCCGGGAAGTGCCCGTGCTGGTCGAACGCGGATTTCAGGACGGCCATCTTTTCCTCGAAACAGGCTTGAATCGCGGCGTCGCCGGTCAGCAGGGCGATGTTCTGCAGTCCCGCCGTCGCCGCGGCCATCTGGTTTCCGACAAGGGGCGAGAAGTTCCGGTGGAGCCAATGCCCCGATCCGATCATGCGCGCCTTGAGATTTTCGCTTTCGATGAATTGCCGCGCGGCATCCCTCGATTGCGGCGCGGAGCTCTCCAGGAGAATGAGAAGGGACTCCGTCGCGGCATGCGCGGTGAAGGAGGTGGCGCAGAAACTTCGCTCCATCGGATAAACTTCCGAGGCGGATCCGTCGGCATTCAAGCGGTCGGCCCAGAACTTGATGATGCCGAGGAGCCAATCGAGCACCTTCTTCTTCCTGTGATAGATATTTCCCGGGAAGTCGTATTCGTGGAGGATCGCGAGGAGAACGCAGGCTTCCTGGAAGCGCGCATTGGGGAGATCGTGGAACTTATAGTGCCAGTAGTACCGGTCGCAGCATCCGGCGGTGGTCGACGTGCGATCCCTGTCGATGAGGCCAAGTATTCTCGGCACGCTCAGGAGGATGATCTCGCGCAGCTTATCCATGGTTCATTTCCTTAAGTGGTGAAATTCCGTTCCTGGTCAGAAATCGGAAGTTTCAACCCCCGGCGAGAGCGAAATCCAGGACATTCGATCCGGCGACCGCGATGCGGCGCATGTCGGACGGATTCTTGATGCGACGGAGCGAATTCCAGAGATAGCGGGGACGCGTGTAGAAGGCGCGATAGGCCTCCCGGATACCCGCGGAGAGCTCTTCCTTCGTCAGAGACGTATACGCCTCGTTGAAGATCCCTTCCGTATGGAGGATCGAAAGGTCATTGATGGAGCCGTCCTCGATTTCGGGATGATTTTTCGCGACTTCGATGAAGAGGGGAGTGCCCGGGTATGGGGTGCAGACTCCGAAAGTCACCGTCGTGGGATCGAGTTCGATCGCGTACCGGATGTTCTTCTCCATGGTCTCCTTGGTCTCGCCCGGCATGCCCAGCATCATATGCGCGTGCGTGTCGACGCCGACCTCGTGCGCCCACTTGAAGACTTTCCGGCAATCCTCCGCCAGATATCCCTTCCGGACCCGGTCCAGCATCTCCTGGTTGTAATGCTCCACGCCGAACTTGATGTAATGACATCCCGCTTCCTTCATCCGGACCATCATGTCCCGCGTGATCGAATCCACGCGGCTGTTGCAGATCCACACCACGTCGAGTTTCCGCTCGATGATCTGGTCGCACATCTGGAACGTGCGTTCCGCATCCGCGTTGAAAGTCTCGTCACGGAAATAGATCTCGCGGTAGCCGTTATTCAGGTGCTGTTCGACTTCGTCGACCACGCGCTTGGCGGACTGATAGCGGATCGATTTGCCGTAGATGAACGGGGAGGTGCAGAACGTGCACTTGGCAGGACAACCCTTGGACGTGATCATCGTGATGTAGGGGAATCGTTCCACCAGGGGGTTGAAATACTCGACGTTCCTGGGAAGCATGCTGGTGTCGAGGAACGGCAGTTCATCCGGCTCCTCGACGTAGGAGATTCCCCGGTTCCGCTGAACTTCGCCGGCGGCATTCCGGAATGAAATCGCGGGCATCTCGGAATAGTCTTCGCCGTTCGTGAGCTTGTTGATCAATTCCCGGATGGTGATCTCCGGTTCCTGGCGGACGCAGAAATCGACGCCGTCATGCTTCATGCAGTACTTGGGCATGAACGTCGCGTGGCTGCCGTAGATGAAAGTCTTGATGGAAGGATTGTGCTGCTTGTAGAAATTCAGAGCCTGGACGTCTTCGTTGAAAGTCATCGTCGAGGTGCTGCACACGAGGTAATCGTACGGTCCGGGAGGCGCGTCTTCGATCGTCTTGCCTTCACCCAGAGCGTCGAAGAAGGTCACGTCATATCCGGCGTCTTTAATGACGGTCGCTATGAGGAGGAGATAGAAGGGAGGAACGGTTCCTTTTCCAATGCGCTTTCCATTGCACCAGCAACCGTAGAGAATGTCGCGAACGACGTTCTTCGACTTCTTGGTGGCTGGGTTTAAGACAAGAACCCGCTTCTTGCTTTTATCCATGGATGACTCTCCTCAATCTGACTCGCGATGATCTGACGCAACGGAACTTCCCGAAATGGGACCGAGACCGTTCTATCTTCTCCAAGTATGGCATATTATGCGCGAAATCATGTGTTGATGTCAAGCGGAATTGATGGCGAAACATCGGGTTGTGCAAGCGTCCGACAGGTCCTATTCGCTTGTTCAGCGAGGCTTGGGCGGGGAGAATGGGATGGCATCATGAATTCCACCTGTTTGCGCGCAGTCGTGCCGCTTGTCCTGATCCCAACCGCTGTGATCGGTCTGGCCTCATATCCCATCCTTACCCTGCTTCTGCTGTCCGCCTGCGCCTGGTGGTCGCTCCGGACAGTGCGGGATCGGTCCCGGAGAAAACTGTTTCTCCTTGCGGCGGTCTTCGGGACGATCGGCGAAGCGATCTGCGTGTACGGATCATGGTGGACGCCGGACGGTCGCGGACTTTGGATCTATTTATTCCCCTCGCCCTTCGGTCTGGCGCTGAAACTTCCGATCTGGCTGCCGCTTGTGTGGGGGAACCTCTTCGTTCTCTTCGCCGACCTGGCAAAATTCATTTCCGTTCGAAACGGTTTGCCTGTCCGATGGCCCGAGGCCGTCCGGTATCCCGTGGTTCTCATCATCATGGTCTACGCGGGCCTGCTCTTCAGGACGATCGACGTCCGGATTCTCTGGGTCTTCACGCCATTCTTCGCCGCGTTCCTTCTCTATTGGAATGCACCGGCCGATCTGGCCGTTTTCATCGTCGCGGCTTTGCTGGGCAGCTTTGGAGAGCTTTGGGCGATGAGGTCCGGCTTGTGGATCTATACGAAGCCGCTCTTCAGGAATGAATTTCTCCTCGCTCTTGGAATTCCGGGTGTGCCGGTCTCCCTGCCGATGGCGTGGGGGCTCTCGGCCGTTTTTCTCACACGGTGGGCAAAAGATAAGGATGAAGCACCTCATCAAGTGACATAGTCCACTTCTTATCCACAGCTTCTTCCGGATTTGCGGCGGTCGCGCCGCCGACGATGAACCATATCAAGGTTTGAAACCTCGTGCCGATATCCCAATGGGATCGATTAAAACTTACGCCCGGAAAAGGTCCGATGATCACGGACTGATTCCAGATTGAACGCAGCTACGCGCTCAGCCGCATGGAAGTCGGCGGACTTTGCGCAGAACGGTCATTAGACCGGGAATGTGAACGATGCCAGGAACGCGACAGACATATCTTCTCCTCTCCCTCCTCTTTCTCCCCCTCCTATGTGCCCCCGCGCTCGCTGACGATAACGACACATTCACGATTCTCGAACCCCCGGCGGGCTCCATCATCAACGGAACCCGGAACATCCGGTTTCGCGCGGTCGACCCGGGAACCCTGTTCGCCGATACGAGGATCAGCATCGACGGAGCCACGTATGTCCCTACGTCACTGGACAGCTCGCATGCGTTCGTCACCACGGCTCTGGCCAACGGCGCGCACACGGTCCGGATCCGCGCTGGCGATAACGTCGGCGAGACAGGTTATTCCGCTGTCACGACCTACATCGTGGACAACCTTGGACCTGCCGTGTCGAACCTGACGGTGAGCTATCCCGCGGGTCAGACCATGGCCCGGCCCGGTCAATCCGTGACGTTCAAGGCGCTCGTCCGGGACGCGATATCCCCCATCCAGTTTGTGCAATTGCTTGTATTCGACACGTTCCTTCAGATGTTCGACAACGCCACGAACGGCGATTCTCTCTCCGGCGACAGCATTTTCTCGCTCACCCTGGTCATCCCCATCGATTCGGGTTTCAACGGGGACACGACATGGGGCGTCTGGGCGGGAGATTCTGCTCCCCAGATGCAGTCATCCAATTCCGATACGGTCTTTTCGATTCTTTCCATGGACAGCGCCGGACCGAGGGTTCTGTTCATCACGACGACGGATCCGGACACCATCTACTCGAACGGGCAGTCGGTGACGATCAGGATTCATGCGGATACCGATGCCGGCGGCGATGGCGACAGCGATCTGACCGTCACGGCCAATTTCACGTCGTTTGATTCGACCTTCTCCACAAGCGGCGTCACCGTAACCGAGGACGGACCGGGGACGTACGTGATTCGATACACGATCTCCGCGAACAATCCCGCCGTGAATGTGCTGAACGCCGCCGTTTCGATCCGCCTTGTGGATGGCGTCGGCTACGAAACGACGACAACCTGGCTCATTTCGCTCGTGAACTCCGTGCCGACCTGCTCCTTCACGGTGCCGGTCATCGGCTCGACGATCAACGGCACGGAGACGCTGGCCTTCACGATCAACGCGATCGGGCGGACGATCCGCGATACGGCGGTCTCGATCGACGGCGGCTCGTACACGGCGACGAGCGGAGACACGTTCATCGTCAATACGCTGCCGCTGGCCGACGGAGCGCACACGTTCCGCGTGCGGTTCTACGACACGGGCACGAGCGACACGTTCTTCTCGGACCCGGTGACATTCGTCGTGGACAACCACGGCCCGTCGATCTCGAACCTCTCCGTGACCTATCCGACCGGCCAGACGCGGGTCCGGCCCGGCCAGCCGGTCACGTTCAAGGCTCTCGTGCGGGACGCGCTCTCGAACCTCGACAGCGTCGTCCTGTATTTCGACACGCCGATGGCAATGTTCGACAATGGGACGAACGGCGACGAGTTCTCCGGCGACAGCATCTTCTCGCTCCGGTGGGCGCTGCCCTTCGACATGGGCTACACGGGCGACACGACGTGGCGCGTGGTCGCGACCGACACAGGGCGGAACTTCCAGGCCGGGAACTCGGAAACGGTTTCCGCGACTCTGCAGGGCGACAGCGCTCCGCCGATCGTTTATTACATCAGGACGACCGACGCGGACACGATCTACTCGAACGGGCAGACGGTGACGATCCGGATCTACGTCGATTCCGATGCGGTGGGCGACGGGGAGAGCGGACTAGCGGTGACGGCGAACTTCGCATCGTTCGACTCCAACTACACTGCGGGCGCCGTTGCCGTTTCGGAGGATGGACCCGGGACGTACGTCATCCGGTACACGATTTCCTCGAACAACGTCGACACGAACCGGCTGAACCTGGCGGTCCGGATCAGGGTAACGGATGGCGTCGGGCTTTCGGATACGACGATCGCCGCCGGCGACACGCTCTGGATCATCTCGGTCGTGAACTCCGTGCCGACCTGCTCCTTCACGGTGCCGGTCATCGGCTCGACGATCAACGGCACGGAGACGCTGGCCTTCACGATCAACGCGATCGGGCGGACGATCCGCGATACGGCGGTCTCGATCGACGGCGGCTCGTACACGGCGACGAGCGGAGACACGTTCATCGTCAATACGCTGCCGCTGGCCGACGGAGCGCACACGTTCCGCGTGCGGTTCTACGACACGGGCACGAGCGACACGTTCTTCTCGGACCCGGTGACATTCGTCGTGGACAACCACGGCCCGTCGATCTCGAACCTCTCCGTGACCTATCCGACCGGCCAGACGCGGGTCCGGCCCGGCCAGCCGGTCACGTTCAAGGCTCTCGTGCGGGACGCGCTCTCGAACCTCGACAGCGTCGTCCTGTATTTCGACACGCCGATGGCAATGTTCGACAATGGGACGAACGGCGACGAGTTCTCCGGCGACAGCATCTTCTCGCTCCGGTGGGCGCTGCCCTTCGACATGGGTTTCACGGGCGACACGACGTGGCGCGTCGTCGCGACCGACACGGGCCGGAACTTCCAGGCCGGGAACTCGGAAACGGTTTCCGCGACGCTGCAGGGCGACAGTGCTCCGCCGATCGTGTACTACATGCTGACGAGCGACCCGGACACGGTGTATTCGAACGGGCAGACCGTTACGATCAAGGTCTATATAGACTCGGACGCCGCCGGCGACGGGGAGAGCGGACTCGCGGTGACGGCGAACTTCGCATCGTTCGACTCCAACTACACTGCGGGCGCCGTTGCCGTTTCGGAGGACGGGCCGGGAACTTACGTCATCCGATACACGATTTCCGCCAACAATGTGGTCGCGAATCGCCTCAATCTGGCGGTACGCATTCGCGTGACGGACGGAGTCGGGCTTTCGGACACGACGATCGCCGCCGGAGATACGCTCTGGGTCATCTCGGTCGTGAACGGAGCTCCGGTCTTCGCGTTCACGACGCCGGCGGCCGGATCGACGATCAGCGGTAAGGGAGAAACGATCGTCTTCACGATCACGGGCGCGGGCCGCTTTTTCACCGATACGCGGATCTCGGTCGACGGAGCCGCCTACGCGACGACGACGACGGGAACGACGCACCTCGTGAACACTGTCCTGACGACGGGCCTGCACACGTTCCGGCTCCGCGCCTTCGACACTTCCACCGGCGACACGTTCACATCCGACCTCCTGACGCTGAACGTCGACGTCGACTCGCCGCGGATCTCGAACGTCTCCGTGACGTACCCGACAGGCCAGGCGCGCGTCCGGCCCGGGCAGACCTTCACTGTGACGGCGCAGGTAACCGATGTCCACTCATCGATCGGATCGGTCTCGCTGATCGCGTTTGGGGAGAACCAGCCGATGTTCGACAACGGAACGAACGGCGACGTCGCCGCCGGCGACGACATCTGGTCGCGGGCGCTGACGCTTGATCCGGACTCGGTTTCGTTCCTCCAGACGATCTTCTCCGGCGACACGACGTTCTTCGTGACGGCGCTCGACACGTCGAGCCAGATGGCTGTGCCGAATCGTGACACGGTCTCCTCGACGCTCGCGATCGACAGCGCGCTGCCGCGCGTCCGATACCTCCTCACGACGGATCTCGACACGACCTATTCCAACGGCCAGACCGTCACCATCAAGCTGCATGCGGATACGGACGCGGTGGGCGACGGCGACAGCGGCCTGAGGGTGACGGCGAACTTCACGTCGTTCGACTCGAACTATTCCGCGAGCGGCGTGGCGGTGACGGAGGACGGGCCGGGCACCTACGTCATCCGCTACACGATCTCCTCCAACAACGCGGTCGTGAACGTCCTGAACGCGGCGGTCTCGATCCGCCTGGTGGACGGCGTCGGGTACGAGACGACGACGACCTGGCTGATCTCTCTCGTGAACGGAGCTCCGGTCTTCGCGTTCACGACTCCCCTGGCCGGATCGACGATCAGCGGGAAAGGGGAGACGATCGTCTTCACGATCACCGGAGCGGGCCGCTTTTTCACCGATACGCGGATCTCGATCGACGGAGCCGCCTACGCGACGACGACGACGGGGACGACGCACGTCGTGAACACCGTCCTGACGACGGGCCTGCACACGTTCCGGCTCCGCGCCTTCGACACTTCCACCGGCGACACGTTCACGTCGGATATCCTGACGTTGAACGTCGACGTCGACTCGCCGCGGATCTCGAACGTCTCCGTGACGTATCCGACGGGCCAGACGCGTGTCCGGCCCGGGCAGACTTTCACCCTGACGGCGCAGGTGACCGATGTCCACTCATCGATCGGATCGGTTTCGTTGATCGCGTTCGGGGAGAACCAGCCGATGTTCGACAATGGAACGAACGGCGACGTCTCCGCAGGCGACGACATCTGGTCGCGGGCGCTGACGCTCGATCCGGACTCGGTCTCGTTCCTCCAGACGATTTTCTCCGGCGACACGACGTTCTTTGTGACGGCCGTGGACACGTCGAGCCAGATGGCGGTTCCGAATCGGGATACAGTCTCCTCGACGCTCGCGATCGACAGCGCAGTGCCGCGCGTCCGGTATCTCCTCACGACGGATCTCGACACGATCTACGGCCGCGGCCAGACGATCACGATCAAGGTGTACGCCGATACCGACGCGGTGGGCGACGGCGACAGCGGTTTGAAGGTGACGGCGAACTTTGCGACCTTCGACTCGAACTATTCCGCGAGCAGCGTGGCCGTAACAGAGGACGGGCCGGGCACCTACGTCATCCGCTACACGCTTTCCACGAGCAATAACATCGACAGCGTCCTGAACGCGCCGGTCACGATCCGGCTCGTGGACGGCGTCGGGCTCGAGACGACGACGATGTGGCTCATCTCGCTCGTCAACGGGGCCGCTTCATTTTCCTTCACGGCGCCGCCGGTCGCTTCGACGATCAATGGTTCGGAAACGCTTTTCTTCACCATCACCGGTCTCGGCCGGACGATCACCGACACGCGCATCTCGATCGACGGCAACGCCTTTGTCACGACGACGACGGGGACGACGCATGTCGTCAACACGCTCCTCCTGACAGATGGGCCGCATACATTCAAGCTCCGCGGGTTCGATACGGGAAGCGGAGACACATTCACATCGGATGCCGTCATCTACACGATCGACAACACGCCTCCAGCGATCTCGAACTTGACAGTGAAGTATCCGGCGGGCCAGACGGCGGCGCGGCCTTTCCAGACCGCGACGTTCACCGTGCAGATTTCCGACGCGCTCTCGCCGATCGATTCCGCCGCCATCCTCCTGCGCGTCTTCGGTCTCAATTACACGATGAACGACGCCGGCGCTAATGGCGACTCGATCGCCGGCGACCGGATCTACTCCCGGAGCATCACGATCGACGACGATTCGGCTGCAACAGGCGATACGCTTTTCCAGGTAACCGCCGGCGACACGCGGCCCTTCATGCGCCTGTCGAATCTCGATACGATCGCGTCTTCGTTCCGCGTGGACAGCAGCACCCCGCTGATCCTCGCAATCTCGACGATCGATCCGGACACCATCTATGTCAACGGCCAGACGATCCTGATCCGGATCTTCGTCGACACGGACGCGGCGGGCGGAGGCGAGGAAGGCCTCACCATCTTCAGTGATTTTTCCAGGATCGATTCACAATACGTGCGCGGTTCCGAAATCGTCGCCGATGACGGACGAGGAACATACACGATCCGGTACACGGTCTCCGCGAGCAACACGGCGGGGGTCGGCCCTGATTCGCCGATCCGGATCACGGCTCAGGACGGCGTGGGTTTGTCTGATACGCGGACGTGGCTTGTGACATTGACAAGCGTGACCGCTTCCTCGCCCACCATAGTCACGCTGGATATTCTCGATTCGCAGCTCGGGACGGACTCGGCCCGCGACAAGATCCTGAACGATAACGACACGCTCACAATCAGCGCGCGGTCCACTTCGTTCGTCATCACGGCGATCGAATATTTCGTCGACGTCGTGGATAGGGACAGCCAGGGAATCGCGGCTGCCGCTTCCGATGGCGGCTTCGATTCGACGCAGGAGACGGCCATCGTGCAATTGAACGTCGGAGTGCTGGCGGACGGCCTCCACACAGTTTACGTGCATGCGCTCGATTCAGGAGGAACATGGGGTGTCTTCCGGAGCGATACCTTCACGCTCGACCGGCAGGGGCCCGCCATTGCCGACGTGCGTGTCACGTATCCAAGAAGCGGCGCGACCGCGGTGAAGTCCGGCGAGACCGTCATCATCACGGCACAGGTCCGTGACTTCACGTCGCGGGTCGATTCCGTCGCCGTGAATGTCTCGGCGCTCAACGGGCAGACATCCTTGCGCATGTTCGACGACGGCACCGGCGGCGACGCTGTCGCCAACGACAGCGTCTTCACGACGCTGGCCGGTGTGACCATCGTCCAGACCGGCAACGTTTCCTGCACCATTACGGCCCAGGATCCGGTGCGCAATCCGACGATCGTCGGGTTCACGGTAGTGAAAGACGATTCCGCGCCAGTCATCACGACGATAACGACCGATGACGCGGATACGAGCTATCGCTACGGGCACACCATCCGGATCCTGCTTTTCTGCGATACGGATGCGACGGCTCCCGGCGATACAGGCGCAAGAATTTCAGGGGACTTCCTCAGCATCGACAACAAGTTCAACCCGGCCGGAGTGCTCTACACGGACAGGCTCGACGGCAACTACACCGTCACCTACACGATTGCTCTGACAAGCACCGTGATCGACTCGGCCATGTCGCCCACGACGGTAACGGCGACAGACGCCGCGGGAAACTCCGATACGCGCATCTGGTATGTGAGGCTCGATAACGGCGTGCCCGAGCTCCCGTTCATCTTCTCGGCCACCCTGACCGATTCCCAGATCGGAAGCGATTCCGCGAGAGACAACATCATCAACGACGACGACACGTTTGTTGTCGTTGTCCAGGATACAATCCTGCTTCTCCGCTCGGCGGAATACTTCCTCGATGTTCCGCTCCAGAACGGCGAGGGAGCGACGCTTGTTGCCGTGGATGGATTGTACGATTCGACGACCGAGACCACGACGGCCTTCATCTCCATCGCTTCGCTCGCGGAAGGGCGGCACACGTTCCTTGTGCATGCCCAGGACTCGGAATTGAATTGGGGTCGTTTCCGAACGGAGACGTTTATCATAGACAGGGTTGGACCCGCAATCACGAGCATCGCGATTTCTTATCCCTACGGCGCCAAAGCGGTTAAAGCCGGAGAATCCATCACGGTCTCCGCCGTCATAAGAGACGTGACGACGAATATTGACACGGTCTGGATCGACGCCGCGAATTTGAACGGAGCGATCGCGCAGCGGCTGTATGACGACGGCACGAATGGCGACGCGATTTCCGGGGATAGCGTTTTCACCGCGTCGGTGCTTGTAGCCAACGTGGGAACCGGCGAGACTGCGGTCACGATCGGAGCGAACGACATCGTCCGGAACAGGACAATCCTTGCGACAACGGTCGTGAAGGACGATCTCGCCCCGGCGTATCTCCGGCTCTCCACAGCCGATCCGGACACGATCTACCGGAACGGTCAGACAGTCACGATTCGTCTTTACCTGGATACCGACGCTTCCGGGGACGGCGAATCCGGCCTGGTAATCACGCCCTTCTTCGAGTTGCTTGATTCGAACTACATCGCTGGAAGCGCGCAGGTGTCCGATGACAGTCGCGGATCTTACACGATCCGATACACGATCTCCGATGGAAACCGGCAGGCGGACTCGAATGGAATCGCGGTCAGGATTCGAGCTCGGGATCTGCCCGGTAATTTCACGGATGCGGTGTGGTATGTCTCGCTCGACAACAACGCTCCCGCCGTTACCGTCACGCTGACCGATTCCCAGGCTGGCACCGATTCGGCCCGCGATCTTATCATCAATGACAACGACACGGTCGGCATTCTCGCGACGGACACGACGTCGATCATCGGCAGGATGGAATATTTCATCGATGCGATCGGACGCGATGGCGAGGGAACGGCGATCGCCGCGTTCGATGGAGGATTCACTGCAACGTCGGAATCGGGCGTTGTGGTTCTGTCCGTAACCTCTCTTGCGGAAGGCGCGCACAGGTTCCACGCGCATGCGCAGGATTCATCCGGGCTCTGGGGACCGCATGCCTCGGAAACGTTCCTCGTCGATCGGGTGGGGCCCCAGATCACAAGCGTGACGATCACCTATCCTTTCGGCGCAAAGGTCGTGAAGGCGGGAGAGTCGCTCACGGTGACGGCGGTGATCCGCGATGTGACCACGAGCATCGATACTGTCTGGGTGGACGCGACGAATCTGAATGGCGCGATTGCACAGCGGATGTACGACGACGGAACGAACGGAGATGTGATCGCGGGAGACAGCGTCTTCACGGCGTCGGTGCTCGTGACCCTTGTCGGCAGCGGCGAGACAGCATTTGTGATCGGCGCTCACGACATCGTCCGAAACAGAACGCTGGTGCCGACAACGGTCGTGAAGGACGACCTGGCTCCCGCCTTCCTCCGGCTCTCGACGCCTGATCCGGACACGATCTATCGCAATGGACAGACAGTGACCCTACAGGTCTATCTTGATACCGACGCTTCCGGCGACGGGGAATCCGGGCTCATACTCACGCCATTCTTCATCCTCGTGGATTCGAATTACATATCCGGGAGCGCCCAGGTGTCGGATGACAGCCGTGGGTCGTACACAATCCGATACACGATATCGGACGGCAACCGCCAGGCCGATTCAAACGGGATTCCGGTGCGAATCCGAGCTCGTGATCTGCCGGGAAACTTTGCGGACACGGTTTGGTACGTTTCGCTCGACAACAACGGCCCCGGCGCCACTGTCAGGTTGACGGATTCGCAGGCGGGAACGGATTCGGCGCGCGACAAGATCATCAACGACAATGACACGTTGCTCATCGTTGCGACGGACACGACCTCCGTGATCAGCAGGATCGAGTATTTCATCGATGCGATCGGGCGCGATGGCGAAGGGACGGCTGCGGGCGCGCAGGACGGCGCGTTCAATACAACGTCGGAGACAAGCTTCCCCGTGCTGAACGTCGCGGCGCTCCCGGAAGGCCTCCATCGGTTCTACGCGCATGCGCAGGATTCATCCGGGCTGTGGGGTCCGCACGCGGAGGAGACGTTCCTCGTCGATCGGATCGGACCGTCGATCGCGAACGTCGCCGTCTCGTATCCATACGGTGCGAAAGCCGTCAAGATCGGAGAATCGATCACGGTGACCGCGACGATCCGGGACGTGACGACAAGCATCGACACGGCCTGGGTGGACGCGGTTTTGGTCACGGGCGCTAGCGCGCTGTGTTTGTCCGACGTTGGCCCTACGGGCGCGGGTGGCGCCCGCGACAGCGTCTTCACGGTCTCCGTGCTTTCGACCATCAACGGCAGCGCGGACACGTTCCTTGTGGTCGGGGCGAACGACATTGTGCGGAACAGGACGCTCGTGCCTGCTGCGGTCGTGAAAGATGATTCGCCTGCTCGTTTCCTTACTCTTTCGACTTCTGATCCTGACACGATCTACCGGAACGGCCAGACCATCACGTTCCGCGTCAATCTCGACACGGACGCGTCGGGCGCCGGCGAATCCGGATTGACTCTCGTTCCGGACTTCTCGCTTGTCGATAATTTCTTCAACTCCGGCGCCGTCTTCGTATCCGATGACGGCAGCGGCAACTACACCATCCGTTACACGATCTCCGATGCGAACACACGTTCGGACTCGAATGGGATCCGGATCACGCTCTTCGCCTTCGACAGGTCCGGGAATTTCGACACAGCGCTCTGGTTCGTGATGCTCGACAACAACGGCCCCCGTTCCTCGCTCTCGCTGTCGGATTCGCAGACCGGCACGGATTCCGCGCGCGACAACATCGTCAACGACAACGATTCGTTCACTCTCATCGCGACGGACTCGACCCAGATCGTGGCGCGGCTGGAGTATTTCGTCGATGTCATCGGCCGCGACAGCGAAGGGATCGCCGTTGCAGCCTTCGACGGTTCGTTCAACTCTTCCTCCGAAACGGGCGTCGCCACCTTGAATATCTCCGCGCTTGCGGACGGCCTGCACCGGATTTACGGCCACGGCATGGACTCGTCGGGAGCATGGGGCGCCTACGCGTCCGAGACGTTCCTCGTCGACAGGGCGGGTCCCGTCATCACGAACGTGACCGTCGCTTATCCCAACAACGCGCCGAATGTCGCCACCGGCGGCATCGTCACCGTCACGGCCCAGGTCACGGATCAAACCACGAGCGTGGACACGGTCTGGATCGACGCTCCTGCTTTGACAGGCCTCATCGGAATCCGGATGTTCGATGACGCTTCGAACGGCGACCAGGTATCGGGCGATCACGTGTACACGGCGAAGATCACGGCGACGGCGGCGGTCGCGGGAGCGATCACATGCACGGCCGCCGCGAACGACATGGTCCGCAACCGAAGCCAGGTGCCGTTCACGGTCGTTCGCAACGACTCGGCTCCGCTCATCCGCTTTATCTCGACAACGGATCCGGACACGGCCTACCGGAACGGCCAGACGATCTTCTTCCGCGTCTACGTCGATACGGACGCCGCCCTTCCCGGCCTGACAGGAATCACCCTGACCGCGGACTTCAGCAGGATCGATGCCCAGTTCAACTCCGGCAGCGTCTTCGTTTCCGACGACGGAGCGGGCACGTATTCCGTCCGCTACCATATTTCCACGACAAACACGCGCGCCGACGTCAACGATACGATCATTGTCGTCCGCGCGACGGACGCCGCGACGAATTTCGACACGGAACACTGGCCTGTCACGCTCGATAACAACGGGCCCATCGTCCGGACGATCGACATCGAGGATGCTCAATTCGGCACCGACCGCGCCAAGGACAAGCTCCTCAATGACAACGACACGGTCACGATCGGCGCCGCCGATACGACCACGGCGGTCTCGGCGATCGAGTTCTTCGTCGATGTGATCGGCCGCGACAGCGAAGGAGTTCATCTCGTGGCTGTCGACGGACAGTTCAACGGCCTGGTCGAGACCGGCCGAGCCACGCTCGATGTCGCCAGTCTCGCGGACGGATTCCATACCCTCCATGCGCACGCCCTCGACAGCGCGGGATTGTGGGGAGCGTACCGGAGCGACACCTTCATCCTCGACCGCGCCGGCCCGCGCATTCAGAACGTCATCATCGACCGGGGACCGCGGCAATTGCCGCGGGACGGCGACACGATCACGATCTCCGCGCTGGTGACCGATGTGACGACCGTCGTCGACACGGTCTTTCTCATCTGCACATCGGTCAGCGCGATTCCGCAGCAGACGATGCTCGATGACGGAGCCAACGGCGACGAGGCCGCGGGCGACCATGTGTACACGACGCGCTTCTTCCTCACGTCCGCGAATTTCACGGGGGACACGGGCTTCACGATCGTCGCGCGCGACATCGTTCGCAACACGTCGATGCTCACGGATACCCTCAATCTCTACAACCAGGCGGATACTCCGACGGTCGTCTCCGTCACGGTCCGCGACACGAGCATCATCTATGTCGACGGCGCCACGGTTAATCTCCGCGCCGTCGTGACGCTCCAGGGAGTCCCGTCATCCGGACTCATCGTGACCGCGGATTTCTCCGCGCTGGACACGACGTATATTCCGGGCGCGGAGCGGGTATCCGACGCGGGAGGCGGCAACTACGATATCCGCTACACGCTGTCCCTGAACAACCGCATACCGAACGCGGACACGATCAACATCGTCGTGAGCGCCCGCAACGATATCTTCACGGGAACCCGCGCTGTATCCGTCTCGCTGAGGAACGGCCCCGGAGACTTCACGGCCCCGGATTCGGTCGCCATCACGCAGCCGGAGAGCGGAACGTCCGTCAATAAGTCGGTGCGCATCCGCGCCACGGCGGCGGATGAGCTCGGGCTGTCCCGCATCGAATACTGGCGGACCGATCCCACGGGCGACACGCTCCGGATCGGCACGGTCGAGCTCGCAAATCATCCGCCCGTGACGACGACCGATCTGACGTGGGACGTGGCCGTGGAATCCGAAGGCATCCACAAGCTCTTCGTCATCGCCTACGACCGGGGGAATAATTCGAAGCGGTCACAGTCGATCGTTCTGCAGATCGACCGGACGGTACCCGTCGTCGCGAGCGTGGAGATCCTGAATCCGGAAGGATTCGCGACGCGGACGTTCTCCTCCGGTGAAACGATCGTTCTCATCATCAGGACGGCGGAGGAAGGCGACACGATCTCCGTCGACTTCTCCCCGATCGACTCGAACTTCAAGCCCGAGAATGTCCGGATCATCCAGGCGACGGGCATGGATGCGGGACCCCAGCCGGCTCAGGGCATGGATCTCGCGCATGGGCTCGTCAATCCCGGCATCTTCCAGATCGAGTACATGATCAGCCAGGGCAATACGCGCGCGAACGGCACATACGCGATTCCCATCACCGTGACGGATTCCGCCGGGAACGTGACCGTCATCTATGCTTCACTGACGCTCCAGACCAACAGCACGATGATCCCGTCGCCGAATCCTTATGTTCACGAGCGGCCCTTCGTCCCGAACGATCTCTCGACCGGGATCGTCTTCCGGCCGGTGGAATTCGGAGCCACGCTCGAGATTTACAACATGCAGGGCAATCTCATACGGACGCTGCCCCGCGCAAGCGCTCCGCATTTCCAGTGGGACGTCAAGGATCGGAACGGCTCCGACGTCGCCAGCGGCTACTATCTCTACATCCTCCGTAATCCGTCGGGCGCCAACGCGCGCGGCAAGATCGCGATCGTCCGATGACGAGGCGATCGTTCCTGCCGCTCTTTCTGGCCGCTTCGCTCGCTGCGAACGCCGAGGCCAAGGAACTGACGACCGTCGCGTCGTTCCTGAAGGACGACCGCGGAGCGCATCTCGCGGCGATGGCTGGAACCGGCACCGCGGTGAACGGCGATCTCTTCGCGGTCCTTTCGAATCCGGCGTCTCTGGCCGGGCTGAACCGGTATCAGGCCGCTTTCGAACACGACGCGATGATCCTCGACATCTCCGGCAATTTCGCCTCGATCGGCGGCCCTTACGGCGACCATTTCGCTCTTGGCCTTTCCTACAACGGCATCGATTACGGCTCCACGTTGAAGACGACGGTCGCCGATCCCTTCGGTTCGTCGAACGCGACGTTCACGGGCGCCGACCAGGCCCTCGGGCTTTCCGCGGGATACCGGATGGGGTACTACAACAACATTTACGTGGGAGCGTCGTATCGGTACTACGAACTGGAGATCGACCGCTACAATGCCTACGGACATGCGTTCGACGTCGGAGCGCAATGGGATGTCTGGCTGCGGGATGACAAGTGGTCCGGGCTGAGGCTCGGCGCGAGCATCCTGAACCTCGGGCCCAACATCGCCTTCCGGAACACGGGCGAAAAAGTGCCGACGACATGGCGCGTCGGCGGAACATACCGCAACCGGCTGGCCGGATTCGACGTGGAAGGATCGGCGGACATTGTCGGAGGCCACGGCGAGGAAGCGCACGGGCGCCTCGGAGTCGGCGTGTCGCCGATCGACTGGCTCGTCGTGCGCGGAGGATTCAACAGCGAGCGGGATTTCGCGAGCGGATTGTCCGGAGGACTGGGCGTTCTCTGGAACGACGTGAATGTCGATTATGCTTATATCCCGTACGGAGATTTCGGAGCCCGGCATAGAATTTCGCTCGCCTATTCCTGGGGAACGCCGCGCCAGGTGATGAGCCCGTATGCGCGCGTGGAGGCCGATCGCGCGGCTCCGCGTCGCGAACCTCGAAGATCGAAGTACGAAACGACGCTGGAGAGGGAAGGGCTGGTCCCGGGTCAGGCGCCACGGGCCGAGATCGTGGCGCCTTTGCCCGAGGTCAGGCGCTCCTCGCGCGCCGCCGCTCCCGCCCCCGCTGTCGTCGCGGAGCCGATGCCGTCCGCGCCTCCCGCGCCGGCTCCACGCGCGACGCCGCCGCCCAGGGCGGAAACAAAGCCGGCGGAATCCGTCGTCCCGGCACAGGAAGGGCCGAAGGTCGTTCGCCGTGCCAGTGCTCCTGAGACGACATCGGGCGGCCCCGTTGTCATTCGAAAAGCCGATCCGGTGCCGCCACCGGTCATCGTGGAACAGCCGCTGGAAGAGCTTCCGCGCCGCGCCACACCATCACCCGCTCCCGCGCCGTTGCCGTCTTCGCCGATCGCTCCGGCGGTGGTCGCTCCCGTGCCTGCCCGCGCCGAATCGGCCGATGTCAAAGAACTCCTCAGGATGGCCGCGGTCATGATGGAACGGGAACGCTATGCGGAGGCGATCGAGCAGTATCGGCGCGCCATGGCCGCCGATCCGGGCAGTCCGCGCATCCTCTATAACATGGCGACCGCGCAGTTCCTCGCGAAGAATTACAACGAAGCCCAGGCCAGCTACAGGCGCGTCATCGACCGGCAACCCGGCGACGCGGAATCCTGGTTCTACCTCGGCCTCTGCCAGTTCAAGCTCGGCGACTACGACAACGCCGTGACATCCTGGAAGCGCACCGTCGCGCTGGATCCGAATAACGAAGACGCGAGGAGCTATCTCTCTTCCCTGGGGGAGTGACCCTCAAACTTCGTTCCCGCTCTTTTCGCCCGCTACGAACGCCGCGATGTTCGCCATCGTGGTGGCCGCGATGTTATGGATCGCCTCGCGCGTGAAGAAGGCCTGGTGGCCTGTCACGATCACGTTCGGGAATGTCAGGAGCCTCATGAAGACATCATCCTGGATGACGCTGTCGGAGAGATCGTCGAAGAAAAGCTCGCTCTCTTCCTCGTAGACATCGAGGCCCAGAAAGCCGATCCGACCCGTCTTCAGAGCCCGGATCGCGGCGCGTGTGTCGATGAGCCCGCCACGGCTCGTGTTGATGATCATGACGCCGTCCTTCATTCCGGAGAGCGTCTCCTCGCCGATGAGATACCGGGTTTTCGCGTTCAGGGGACAATGGAGCGTGACGATGTCGGATTCCGAAAAGAGCGTCGGCAGATCGCAATACCGGGCGCCGGCCGCGACGCAATCGGGATGGGGCGCGAGGTCGAAGCAGAGCACGTGGCAGCCGAAGCCCCGGAGGATGCGGGCGACGATCGCTCCGATCTGGCCAGTGCCGACGATGCCGGCCGTCTTGCCGTGCAGGTCGAACCCCATGAGGCCGTCGAGCGCGAAGTTTCCCTCCCGCACCCTGTTATACGCGCGGTGGATGCGGCGGTTCAACGCGAGCATCAGCGCGACGGCATGTTCGGCGACGGCGTGGGGCGAATAGGCGGGAACGCGCGCGACGGTCATGCCGCATTCCTTCGCCGCCGCGAGATCGACATGGTTGTAGCCGGCCGATCGGAGCGCCAGGATGCGGGTTCCTCCGGCCGCGAGCGCGCGGATCGATTCGGCGGTCGCCGCGTCATTCACGAAGATGCATGCGGCGCCGCTTCCCGCGGCCAGGAAGGCGGTCTTGGCGGTGAGCCGCTCCTCGAAGAAGAGAAGCTCATGCCTCCCGTCGGCGATCTCGCGGAAGGCCGTTTCGTCGTAGGGCTTGGAGCTGAAGAACGCGATCTTCATCGGGACGTCAGTCACCGAAAGCCAGGCCGATGGCGCGGGCGCTGCGGATCATGCCTTCGCCCGGATCGACGATGTTGTACACCTTGATCGCATCCGCGATCGGAACCGAGGAGATCTTCGGCGTGCGGAGGCAGACCATCTCGCCGAACTTGTTCTTCATCGCCATCTCGACGGCGTGGGCTCCGAACCGGCTGCCGAGAATCCTGTCGAAGGCCGTCGGCGTTCCGCCGCGCTGGATGTGACCGAGCACGGTAGGACGCACTTCGTTCCTGATCCGGCCGCTCAATTCGTCCGCCAGCCATGCGGCAATGCCTCCGAGGCGCTTCTTTCCTCCGGACGCGGTGTAATAGAGACAGGCCTTGTCCCTCGGTCGCGCGCCTTCGGCGACGACGATGATATGAGCGGTCGCTCCGGTCGATTCCCGCAGCTTGATATGCCGGACGACCTTCTCGACCGAGAACGGGATCTCGGGAATCAGGATGATGTCGGCGCCGCCGGCGATGCCGGAGCTTAACGCGATCCAACCCGCGTTGCGTCCCATGACTTCCAGGATCATCACGCGGTCGTGGCTCTCAGCCGTGGTCGTCAGGCGGTCGAGCGCGTCCGAGGCCGTCTGGACGGCGGTGTCAAATCCGAAAGTGTAATCGGTGGCGGAGAGATCGTTGTCGATCGTCTTGGGGACTCCAATCGTGGGGAATCCCGCCTCGTGGAATTTCTGCGCGACGGAGAGGGTTCCCTCGCCGCCGATCGTGATGAGGCAGTCGATCCTGTTGCGTTTCAACGAAGCGATGGCGGCCCGCATGATCCTGGCGCGCGCGGATTCCGGCGCATCCCGGAAGAACGGATCGAATTTCCCGGTGTTCCGGGTGCCGATGATGGTGCCTCCACGGGGAAGAATCCCCCGGACGCCCGCGAGCGAAAGAGGACTGAAACCATCCTTCATCAGAAGTCCCTCGAAGCCGTCTGTTATGCCCGTAACCTCGATCTTATGCTTCAGGATCGCGGCCTTGACGATGCCGCGGATGACGGCGTTCAGGCCGGGAGCGTCACCTCCGGCCGTCAGAATCCCCACTCTCCGGACACGAATCTTCATTACTCGCAGAATGGCGGAAATATTCCGGGTGGGAAAGAGAATTCTCGGCCGGAAAATGCGCGTGTTTTCCGGTTGCGCATGGGGTAATATCGATCTCCATGGCACGAACAGCAGCGGACCTCAAGACACTGCAGCGCGAAAACATCCGGTTGCGCCGTGAAAATCTGCGGCTGAAGAATTCGCTCGAATACAAGAACAACAACATCGCTCTCCTGAATGTCATCAACTCCAACATGCGCGCCGCTCTGCGTTCCAAGGAGACCTACTACGTCATCCTGACGGCGGTGACGGCGAACGTCGGTCTCGGATTCAACCGAGGCATGCTCTTCGTCCATGATCCGGTCGCGCGGAAATACAGGGGCGTCATGGCTATCAGTCCGGACAATCGGCGCCAGATGAAACGCTTCTACGAGGAAGCGGCCGTGAAAAAATTCGATTTCTCGTTCTACATCGAGCAGTTCTACATGCAGAACCTCCAGGTCTCGAACAGGCTGAACAACCTCGTTTCCCGGGTGAGCTTCAGCGAAGACGCCGACAATATCGTCACGCGCGCGATGGAATCGGGCGCGATCACGATCCATGACAAGGCGCTCAAGAAGGATTTCCGCGGGATGGACGGCGTCCACGGCGTCCTGAAGAAGGAGTTCGTTGTCGCTCCGATCCGGACGAAGGACGAGCCGATCGGCGTCATTGTCGCCGATCATCACTTCACCAAGTCCCGGATCAACGAGGACTCCGTCCTGTCGCTCCAGACGCTCACCGAGTTCGCCTCCTCCATCATTCTCATCGCCCGCAAGTACGAGGAGACGGAAGCGCTCTCCATCGTCGACGAACTGACGAAGCTCTATAATTTCCGGTATTTCGAAAAGCAGATCCGGGACGAGGTGAACCGCGGAAAGCGCTACAACCGGACCTTCTCGATCATTCTCCTCGACATCGACTACTTCAAGAACTTCAACGACAAGAACGGACACCTGACGGGAAACAAGGCGTTGATGGACCTCTCCCAGATTCTCCGCTCCTCCATCCGCGCGGTCGACCTGCCGGCGCGGTACGGCGGAGAGGAGTTCGTGATCGTCCTGCCGGAGACCGACAAGAAAGGCGCGGAATGCATGGCGGAAAAACTTCTGGACCGCGTCCGCACATTCGAGTTCCTGGGAGGGCGGAACCAGCCCGGAAACCGCCTGACGATCTCCGGCGGCATCGCGTGCTATCCGGAGGACGGATCCGATCATGAACAGCTCCTGAAGCAGGCCGATCACATGCTCTATGTGGCGAAAGCGAACGGGAAAGACCAGATTCTCGGTTAGCAACGCGTAGATCCTGCCGACATGTTCGATATCATTTCAACCAGCGGCGCGGCTCGCCGCGGCCGCATTCACACGCCGCACGGAATCATCGACACGCCCGCGTTCATGCCGGTCGGCACCGTCGGCTCCGTGAAGGCGATCGACGCGACGGATCTCCTCGCCTGCGGCGCGAACGTAATGCTCTCGAACACATACCATCTCCTGCTGCGTCCGGGCCCGGAGATGCTCGCGCGCAGGGGAGGACTGCACCGGTTCATACGATCGGACCTGCCGATTCTGACGGATTCCGGCGGATTCCAGGTGATGTCGCTCTCGGAGTTCAGGACGGTGACGGACGCGGGCGTGGAATTCAGGAGCCATCTCGACGGCGGCAAGGTCTGGCTTTCTCCCGAGGAGGCGCTCCGCGTGCAGGGGCTCATCGGTTCCGACATCCAGATGGTCCTCGATGTCTGCCCTCCTCATGACGCGACCGCCGCCGACGCGCGGCGAGCGACGGAGCTTTCGCATGCATGGGCGGAGCGGTCCGTGAGCGCGCCGAGACCGGACGGCGTTCTGCGTTTCGGAATCGCGCAGGGCGGCATGGACGCGGAACTGCGCGCGGAGTCCACCCGATTCATCGGGGGTCTCGCCTTCGACGGGCTGGCGATCGGAGGCCTCTCCGTCGGAGAACCCGAGGAGACGATGTTCGCGATGCTCGACGCGACCATGCCGCACGCGCCCGTCGCGAAACCGAGGTATCTGATGGGCGTCGGCAAGCCCTCGCAGATCGTCCATGCTGTTTCGCTCGGCGTGGACCTCTTCGACTGCGTCCTGCCGACGCGCGTGGCGAGGCATGGCACGCTCTGGGCGCGCAAGGAGATCGTCCGGATCAATCGCGCGGAGTTCACGGAGGACGAGGCTCCCGTCGACGCGGAATGTTCCTGCCTGGCCTGCGCGCGGTATTCGCGCGCGTACCTGCGGCACCTGTATCGCGTGGAGGATCCGCTCTATTACCGCCTCGCGAGCCTTCACAATCTCACGCACATCCTCGATCTCATGAAACGGATCCGGCGGGCGATCGAGGAAGACCGATGGGGAGAATTGTCCCGGGAGTTCTGAATTAACTTTCGGTTTCCGCGTTGATCCGCGTATGATGTCCGCCTTATGAACGCTCTGCATTCGATCATCCTGATCTCGTCCGCTCTTGTCTCGCAGGAGGCCGCCGAGGCTCCGAGCATGCTGCCCCAGTTCATGCCGATCATCATCATGTTCATCATCTTCTACGTCGTGTTGATCGCGCCGCAGCGCCGGGAGGCGAAGGAGCGGGACAAGATGAGGTCGGAACTGAAAAAAGGCGACGAGGTCGTGACGGCCGCGGGAATTCACGGCCAGGTGGTCGGCGGCGACAAGAATACCGTGACCCTGAAGGTGGCGACGAAGGTGGAACTCGTCTTCGACCGGTCGGCGATTTCGCGGCTGGAGAAGAAAGGGGAGGGCTCGGTCTTGACGGCGCCGGCGGAAGAAGCCGGCAAGACGGGGCAGTCGGCCAAATAAGAGATCTCATCCCGGCCGCCGCCGCCGCGCTCATCGTTTCCGCCGGGTCCATTCCTCTGATTCTGAAGTTGTCGCACGCGACGGGAATGATCGATCATCCGGCCGGCATCAAGAATCACGCGGCGCCGGTTCCCTACGGCGGCGGAGTCGCGATGTACCTGGGAACGATCGCGGCGCTCCTGGCGTATCACGGATTTACTTTCCCTCCGATCACGCTCGCTATCCTGACGGCCTCGACCGTGATCTTTCTCGGAGGGCTCTGGGACGACAGGCGTCCCCTCGGAGTGGCTCCGAAATTCGCCATCCAGATCGCGGCAGCCCTCACGCTTATCATCTGCGGAGTCCATCTCAGCATTCAAATCCTTCCGCGCTGGATGAACCTCGGACTGACCATCTTCTGGCTGGTGGCGATGTCGAACGCCGTGAACATGATCGATATCATGGACGGCCTCGCGGGCGGCGTCACCGGGATCGCCGCGCTGACATTCGGACTGATCGGCCTGCTCTTCGGGGAAATGGACCTGGCGATTCTCTCCCTCGGTCTCGCGGCGTCGATCTTCGGTTTTCTCATCTATAATCTCCAGCCGGCCCGGATCTTCATGGGAGACGCGGGCGCGCAATTCCTCGGCTTCACCCTCGGCGCTGCCGCCGTCCAGGGCGCGTACACGACATTCAACAGCATCGCGCTCCTGGCGCCCGTCCTTATCCTGGGCTTGCCGCTGTATGACATGGCGCTGGTCTCCGTCATAAGACTGGAGCGTGGGCATTCTCCGTTTCGGGGGAGCGCGGATCACGTGGCGCTGAGGCTGCGCCGCATGGGATTATCCGTCGCGTGGACCGTGAGGATCTGCTATCTCGGAACCGCCATCCTCTGTGTCGCCGCAGTCGCCGCCACCATGGTATCGCTGGAATATGCATCCTGGATTTACGGAGCGACGTTCCTGGCCGCGATCCTCTGCGGTTTTCGTCTCGCCGATGTGGAGCCC
Organism: uncultured bacterium; assembly: GCA_964499705.1. Taxonomy (GTDB): domain Bacteria; phylum UBA8481; class UBA8481; order UBA8481; family UBA8481; genus JBBTKW01. Next base: position 96,111 of record CAZCME010000009.1, read on the forward strand.
GCGAAATGATCATCGGGGTGACGGGATCGATCGGCGCCGGGAAAAGCTCGTTTGCGGCGGCTCTTGTCGAGGAAATCGGGAGAAGTCGTGGACCTGCGGTCCTTTTTGATGCCGACCGCGTGGCGAGGGAAGTTCTTCAGGAGCAATTACAGCTGATCGCGGCGGAATTCGGGAAGGATATCATCGGCGCGGATGGCGCGCCGGACAGGGCCAGGATCGCGGAGAGAGCGTTCCGAGACGAGGAATCCGCTGGGAAGTTGAACAGCATGATCCATCCGGGCGTTTACGCGAGGGCGCGGGTCGAGCTGGATGCTCTGCGCGACAGGAACGCGGCCGTCATACTCGATGTGCCGCTTCTTTTCGAGAGCGGAATGAACGAGCTGTGCGATGTCGTGTTCGCGGTCACGGCGGACGATGAGCGGAGGAGGAAGCGAGCGGAAAAATTCGGCGACGTGCGCGCGAGGGAGCGTTTTCAATGGAGCCAGGCGGCGAAAGCGGCGCGTGCGGACGTCGTCATCTCCAATGACGGATCGCTCGAAGAGCTTCGCGCGAAGATACCACAGGCGATCGAAAAAATATTCTCCTGACCGGAGCGGATTTGATAGCATGAGCGCTCGAACGACAGACACACGGCTGGGAACGCGGCAGAGAACGGGGAGGAAGGGAACATGATGATTCGCGGAGGAAGAAGACGTCGCGGGGATGTGCTCCTCGCGCTCAACCCGACTCGCATCGGCATGCTCTCCGGCGCCCTCGTCTCCATCGTCGTGCTGACCTTCGCCCTGGGCTATTATCTCGGCCGCGCCTCGAACGGAATTCCGGTCGGGGCGGAACGTGCTTCTGCGATGATCGAACCGTCCACCGCCGTCACATCTGTGAATTCATCTTCGCCAAAGCCCGCTCCGGTTTCGATATCCCCGCCGGTTGCCGCCGCGCGGCCGGATACCGTCCGCGCGACGCCGCAGCGGACCGAATCCGTTCGTCCGGCTGTGGCGCCACCCGCGGCAGCGCCTGCGCCGGCATCGACCTCCACTTCGGGATATCGCTACGCCATCGTCGCGGGCTCGGTTCCGATCGGCGACGATCTCGAGGCGGCCAAGGCGGACGCCGATCGGCGCGTGAGCGAGCTGCGCGCGAAGGGATTCCGCGAGGCGCGCGCGGACCGGGTCGAGATCGCGGGCAAGGGTTCCTACTTCCGCGTCGTGGCGCGCGAGGCGATCTATCCTTCAGCGAGCGTGGCGAAGCGGGATATCGAGTCGATGAAGCGGCGGGGAGAAATCGCTTCCGGATTTCCGGTAAAACTGGGTGATGCGAAATGATGAACGACCATGCGGGATTGCTTGTGGTCGGTTCTGTCGCCTTCGATCATGTGCGCACTCCTCTCGGAGAAGCGCCGGAATCCCTGGGAGGCGCCGCGACGTATTTCAGCGTCGCAGCCAGCATTCTCTACAGGCCCGTCCGGCTTGTCGGTGTCGTCGGCAAGGATTTTCCCGAGGACGTCGTCAAGATGCTCGAATCGCGCGGCATCGATTGTTCCGGCCTGTCGAAGGTCGAGGGGAAGACATTCCGGTGGAAGGGTTACTACGAGGGCGACATGAACGCGGCGGTGACCGAGGAGACGCACCTGAATGTCTTCGGTTCTTTTCGGCCCGATCTCCCTGAGAACCTCCGCAATCCGGATTATCTCTTTCTCGCCAACATCGATCCCGAGATCCAGCTCGATGTGCTCCGCCAGGTCAGGCGTCCGCGCACGGTCGCGGCGGACACGATGAACTTCTGGATCTCGTCCAAGCTCGATGCCTTGAAGAAGCTGATCGCCGAGGTCGACATCCTTGTCCTGAACGAAGGGGAGGCGGTCCAGTTGACGTCCCACACGAATCTCTTCGCGGCCGCTCGGGATGTGCTGGCGATGGGCCCGCGCGTCGTCGTCATCAAGAAGGGCGGCAACGGCGCGATGATCGTGAACCGGGATCATATCGGGCTTGTTCCGGCATTTCCCCTGGAGAAGGTGATCGATCCGACAGGGGCCGGCGATTCGTTCGGCGGCGGTCTGATGGCTTCGCTGGCGCGCGACGGTTGCGACCACATGGACTTTCTCGCCCTGAGAAAAGCCGCGGCATACGGCTCCGTGATCGCCTCCTTCAACTGCGAGTCGTTCTCCATGGACAGGATGAGGCGATTGACGGTGACGGATGTCGACGAGAGATTCGACCGTCTCCGGTATTTCGCGTCGTTTTAGGAACGATCGAACCATGAAAGAAGAGCGGCGCAGGACAAAACCTCTCCGGGTCGGCCTTGTCGGCTGCGGTGTCGTCGGAGGCGGAGTCGCCGAGGCGCTCCTGCAGAAATCTCCGCCTTGGGATGCGGGATCCGGCGTCCCCCTGATCGAGCTTGCGCGCGTGGCGGATGTCCGGTGGGCGGATGCCCTCGTGCCGAAGGCGCTCCGGTGTTCCGATATCTCCGAGATCATGAACGACGAATCGATCGACGTGGTCGTGGAGCTGGTCGGCGGCACGACGTTCGCCTACACGGTGATCGATCGCGCGTTATCCGCGGGAAAAAATGTCGTCACCGCGAACAAGGCGCTCCTGGCCGAGCGGGGCGACGCGCTCTTCGCGAAGGCGAAGAAGATGAACAAGGACATCGCCTTCGAGGCCGCGGTGGCGGGCGGGATCCCGATTCTCGACGCGATCCGGAGCGGACTGGCGGCGAACAGGATCGAGAAAGTCTTCGGGATCCTGAACGGAACGACGAACTACATCCTGACGAAGATGGCGGAGACCGGGCAGTCCTTCGACTCGGCCCTGAAGTCGGCGCAGGAGCTCGGATTCGCGGAAGCGGATCCCACGCTCGACGTGGAAGGCATCGACGCCGCGCACAAGATCCATCTCCTGGCCGCGCTGGCGCTCGGCCGGCGCATTCCGATGAAGCGCATCCCGGTGCAGGGAATCCGGAGCGTCAGCGCGATGGACATTTCCTACGCCGAGCAGCTCGGCTGCCGGATCAAGCTGCTGGCGGTCGCGAAACGGATCGGCGACGGGATCGAGATCAGCGTCGCGCCGACGCTGGTGCCGAGCGCGCATCCGCTGGCGAATGTGAACAACGAGTTGAACGGAGTCTTCGTGCAGGGCGAGCTTGTCGGCGAGGCGCTCTTCGTGGGTCGGGGCGCCGGCCGGTATCCGACCGCTTCAGCCGTCATCTCCGATCTCATCGACCTGGCCCGGGTTCCGCGCGGCGGTTACGTGGCCCGGATGACGGGAGCATCCACGGCGCGTCCGGTTCCCGCGGAGGATTATCACTCGCGATACTACCTGCGTATCACCGCGGCCGACAGGCCGGGCGTGCTGGCGGCGGTAACGGGCATCCTAGGCCGCGCCGGAATCTCCATCGCCTCGGTCGTCCAGCTCGAACGTCAGTCTCCGGATGAACCCGTCCCTGTCGCGCTCCTGACGCACGAGTCGACCGCGGCGCGGATGGCCAAGGCGGTCATGCGGATCAACAAGCTCCCCGTGGTGAAGGCGAAGACCGTCGTCTTTCCGGTCGTATAGGTTTCGAGAAACATCATGGGTCGGAAAGTGCTTCTCATCCTGGACGGGGCCAGCGACGATCCGGTCGACGAGCTCGGCGGGCGCACTCCCCTCGATGCCGCCGCGACTCCGCAGATGGACTTCCTGGCGCAGAGGGGCGTGGTCGGATGGGCGCAGACCGTGCCGCCCGAGTTCACGGCCGCATCCGATGTCGCCAACCTGACGCTCCTGGGGCACGATCCGCGCGGGATCTACACGGGACGCGGCCCGCTGGAAGCGGCGGCCATGGGCATCGAACTTGCGGAAGGCGAGCTCGCCTTTCGCGTGAACACGATCTCCATCACCGACGACGATCGGATGAAGGACTACTCCGCCGGCCACATCACAACCGAGGAAGCCGCCGCCGTGATCGAGTCGTGCAAGCCGATCATCGCGGCCAACGGAGGGACATTGTACGCGGGCGTGCAGTACCGGCACCTGATGCGGAGATGGGACGGGCTCGATGCCGGCTCGTTTCCGCCGCATGACAACATCGGCCGGCCGCTGGCGGAGATGAAACCCGGTGGAGCCCTGGGGCGCATCGTGGACGAGACGCGGGTGCTGTTACGTGATCATCCCGTGAATGTGAAGCGGCGCGCCGCCGGGAAAAATACCGTGGACGCGCTCTGGCCGTGGGGCCAGGGAAAAGGTGTCAAGCTGCGGACGATCCAGGAAATTTACGGATCAAGCGGTTCGCTCGTGTCGGCCGTGGATCTTATCCGGGGCATCGGAGTTCTCGCGGGATTCAGGATTCTCCACGTTCCCGGCATCACCGGCTTTTACGACACGAACTACGCGGGCAAGGCGGAGCATGCGATCGCGGCCCTGAAGGGTGGAGATGACGTCGTCGTCATTCACGTCGAATCTCCGGACGAAGCCGGGCATGCGGGGGATGCGCAGGAGAAAGTGCGCGCGATCGAAGCGATCGATCGGGAGATCGTGGCGCGTCTTGTGCGGGAGATTCCCGACCTGGCTATCGCCGTCGCTCCGGACCACGCGACCTTCGTGAAAACGCGCGTGCACGGTTCCGGGCCGGTGCCGTACCTGATCGCGGACCTGAATCATCCCTTGAAGGGTCCCGCCGGGTATGCGGAGAAATACGCGAAGGGGGAACCGATCGCCGGCATCAAGCCGTTCCGGCGCCTGATGGAACTCGATCGGGGAGGACCAGTCCCTAAATAGTTTTCGACTCCGATGCGGGCATCAGCCCGGAGGCGATTATCGGCCGCAGCACTTCTTGAACTTCATCCCGCTGCCGCAGGGACAGGGATCGTTGCGTCCGACCTTCGGGCTGTCGCGCACAAACGGGACGAGCGGCGCCTGCTCCTCGTCTCCTTCCGGCCCCTGCGTCTTGCCATCCACGAAGTACCATCGATTGTCGTCGGGATCCCTGCGGAATTGCGCGATCTCGTGGTGGTCGATCACCTTGTCGGCGGTCTTGTAATGCGCGACGAATTCGACCGTGGCTTCGTTCCCGTTTTCCTCGGACCTGATGACATCGAGCCCGCGCCATTCCGAACCGGTCGACCACTGCCGGACATTCGCCTCGTCGAAATCCTTCCGCGTTTCCGGCGCCATCGTCTCCCTGATGTACGGCACGCGCGCCATCGTATAGGCCGTGTAACGCGACCGCATGAGGGCCTCGGCCGTGGGAGCATGCTTCGCTCCCGAGATGAAGAGTTCGCAACAGGACGAAAATTCGATCTGACTACCGCAAGCGCATGACATGAAAGAGGCTCCTTTGGAGCAGGAACTATATCAGAAGATGCCGCGGTTGTTCAGAGGGAATATGAATGGAAAATACGGGATTCGTCCTCAGGGTATGAGAATGTGATGCCATACTTCGGCCAGGGCAAGGCACGATAAGGCGGCCAGCGAGGTCCGGTATTCCCTATGCGAGAGAAACTTCCGGAAGTCCCAGGACAAATCAATGGTCGCGGGCACCCTCCATGGAAAGATCGCCGGTTTTTCCACCATGTAACGCGCGTATTCTTCTCCGAATTTCCCGAGCATTTCCGATTCCTCGCGGCGCATCTTGGGGATGTAAATGCATGAGGCGAAAATCGCCACGACCATGATATTCTCGATGCCGTCGTCGATAATGATGCAGGCTCCGATCGCAATCAGCAGCGAGCCGACATAAAGCGGGTGACGAACGATCGCGTAAGGACCTTCGCGACAGACACGACTGGCTTTGGTGATGACTCCGGCCGCCCATGCCCTCAACAGGCAACCGCTCAAAACTATGAAAAGTCCCATCGTGCCGATGATGTCGGCACGCCCATCCAGGAGGCCGTCCAGATCATGGGGGATGACGCCCTCGCTCAGATCTTCGATGAGAAGGAGACCGCCTGCAAGAAATGCCAGAGGAATCCGGCGGCGCGACAACCAATGGAAAAGACGACTAGCCACGATGTTCATGTGTGAAGTCTATCCTCAGGATGCGCGTGTGTCATGCGCTGTGAAGGCAGCTCGGAAGTTCCCCGTCCGATGGTGGAAAATTAACAGGATGGGCAGGATTTGGGGTTGATAGAATCCGAAATCGAGAGGAATGGAAAGATTGGACGGTGATCTTTCTCCGTCTTTCGGTTGTGAGACCTGTTGATTCTTTTTTTGGGCTCACGTGTCTTGAATCGATCCTGCCTATCCTGCTCATCCTGTTAAAAATATTGGAACGTGAACATCCGAAGGCTACTGCCCGTATCGTCGTCCCAGTTCGAGGAGATCCTCCTCGTTGATGAGGCCGTCGACGCCGTTTGCGCCGATGTCGAAGAGCTCGCTGTATTGCAGGGAGAGTCGGTAGCGCGGGAGGATCTGCATGACGTCGAGGACGGTGACGCCCGAATCGCCCGTGAAGTCGCCCATGCGACGCGGCGGGGTACCCGTGTGGGTCGACGAGAAGAAGCTCTCGTTGAATATCGGAGCATTGTCGCAGGCCGTGATGACATAGTGATACGCGATGCCGGCCGCGGCGGTCGTGTCGGTGAAGGCGAGCGCGGTCGTTTCTCCGATCCGCGTCCAGGAATCCGGCTGCGCCGCGCGGGTGCGATAGATCCTGTAGCGGGCGATACCTGTCGCTCCGGAGTAGCCGTCTTCATTCGTCGCCGAAGCGTTCCACGTGATCCGCAGATAGGGATAGGGGCTGTCGCTGCCGGTCAGAGCGGGCGCGGCCGGCGCGGTGGTGTCGGCGCCCGGTGTCGTGTCGGCGGGGCCGAGCCGCCAGGGCTGGCACACGACCGCGCTCCGGCCCGGACCCGCGATGCGGCCATGGAGGGTGGAGGAGTCGGCCGATCCCCACCAGTTTCGCGTCGCGGTGATCGGGCTGAGCGTCGCGCTGAAGAGCCCGGAGTCGGGATGCGCCGGAGAAGCGCCGAGGTTATTTCTGCCGAGGATCGCGCTCGTGACCGTGGCATCGATCCAGATCGACCTTGCTCTCGATCTCCACGTTCAACGATTGCGCGACGAACGCCACGAAATAACAGAACGCGGTCCGGGAATCCCACGCGGTCTTGTCGACATTCTGCCCGCTGAGGATGTAAGACACGGGAGACGTCTCCGGCAACCCGGCCGAACCGGACGCCGAGAGGAGATTGTAAGCCGCCGCGAGGCTGTCCTTCTCCGCCTGTGTCCAGCCGGAGATCTTCTTCTCGGCCGCCGAGACAGGATCCTGCCAGACGATCGAGGATTCCACGCGGGGGTTCTGCGCCAGCCAGGCCCACATGTCGGCCGCGGGATCGGCGCGCGCCGTGGAGCCGAAGGATGCGAACAGGACAAGCAGGAAGGAAAACAGCGCCCGCCATGAGGAGACTCGCCGCATATCGAAGGGTGAAGAATATCGTATATCGCTCGAATACCGCAGGGAAACTCGCGTATCAAAAAGTACTCATATATCTCCACGGGGATCGCGTCCATATGGACATCCCACCCGACATATCTGATACTCGACAGCAGCGTGATCCCCCTGGTTTTCATGCGCTTCCTGTCCGCGAAGGTGCGACATTCACGTCATAAGCGGAATGCGCGGCGCCGTCGCGGCGATGAAGCGCGCCCCGCATGTTTGTTCCGGTTTCTCATCATCGGACTTTTCTTCTGCCTGTCGTCAGCCCTATCCCATGCCGATGCGGCTGTCTGGTATTTGAACGACACGTCGACGGCGGGCGATTCCTTCACGTCCGCCGTGGGCGACTCGACCAATTCCGGACTGGCGCCTGACTCTCCAAAAAGGAGTCTCGATAATATCGAGTCGCTGATCGGCGCCGGCGACACGGTGTTTCTGGACTCGGGGATATTCCAGACCCTGGATACGTTCACCTTCGCCGCCGGGGGTGTTTTCCTGATCGGCGTGGATTCCGTTTCATCGATCGTGGAGTTCCCGGATACGACGCTGGCCGGAGCCCGCGCGATCTATGCCTCGGGATTGTCCGGGCTGGTGATCCGGGATATCCGGGTCCGGCGGGGTCACACGGGGATCTGGTTCAGGAACGTCGACAGCTCCGTGATCGAAAGAGTCCACGCGGATACGAACGAACAAAATGGTTTCTTTCTCACGAACGGCTCCGACAGCAACAGGATCAGCAACGCTCTGATCACGCGCAGCGGAGGAGCGGGTCTTTACTTCAACAACGCGAGCAACAACCTGGTCGCGGGCAACCGATTAAGCGCCAATTCCGGACCCGGGATGCATATCATCTCGTCCTCGAACGATACGTTCACGGACAATGCCGTGGAATTCACTTCCGGATATGGTATCTACCTGCTTTCCTCGTCGAATAATGCGCTGACATCCAATCTGTGCTCCAATAACGTATCGTTCGGCTATTACCTTCTCTCCGCGGACAATAATCGCGTCACGACCTGCACCGCCGCGAACAACGGCTCCAACGGTTTCTATCTTCTCTCTTCGAGCAGCGACACGCTCGTTTCGAACTCGTCGACGGGAAACGCGGGTATCGGTTACCTCCTGAGCGGAGCCCACTACCATCTGCTGGATTCGAACCTGGCCGCTTCGAACACTCAGCAGGGCTTTTTCCTCACCCTGTCCGACAATAATCTCTTCTTCCGCAATACCGCCTCCAATAATGTTTCCCAGGCTTTTAACCTCGCCTCCTCGAAGAGCAACAGGTTCCAATCCAATACGGCTGACTCGAACGGATCCTGGGGATTTCTGCTTTCGGGCACATCCGATGCGGACACGTTTTTCAAGAATAACTGGATCCCCTCGACAACGGCCGCGTACCGGGAGTCGGGCGTATTGAACAACACGGCACGCCGGTACGATTTCACGAGAAATTGGTGGAGAACGGGAGATTCAGGCATGATCCGGAGCGCCATCCGCGGAACGGGGCGCGATTCGATCACCTATTATCCCTTCCGACTTGGCCTGCTCGACACGGCCATCGCCGCGGACACGGTGGCCCCGCGCGCGCCTGATACCGCGGCTGTCCTGGTGATCGACACCACGACGCTTTTCATCTCCTGGTCGCGCGTGACGCTGAATGAAGAACCGTCGCCTTTCACCGTTAACCTGGCCGGCTACAAGCTTTACCGCTCCTTTTCGAGCGACACGACGAACTGGGGCCTTCGGGCGACCTTCGGAATCGCCACCGACACCTTTCTCGATACGGGCCTGACACCTTTTTCCACGTACTATTACCGCGTGACGTCCTTCGATTCGGCCGCGCCTGAAAACCAGTCCTTCTTCTCCGATTCGATTCCAAGCGGCACTCCGGTCGCGGACACGCTCGGTCCCAACGCCTGGTACGTGAACGACGTTTCGACGATCGGTGATTTCTACACGTCGGCCGCGGGCTCGGCCGCCAATAACGGCCTCTCCATAACCTCCCCGAAACAACTTCTCAACCAGGTGGAAGCGCTCCTGACGGCAGGAGACACGATCTTCGTCGACGCGGGAACATTTTCCGAACCGGACACCTTGACGATCGGCGTCCCGGGGGTCTTCATCATCGGTGTCGATTCCGGTTCCTCGATCGTCGACTTCAACGAAACGAGCGATTCCGGAGCGCGCGCCATTCATGCGTCGGGAGTAACCGGCCTGACGATCAGGAAACTCCGCGTTCGCCGCGGACTGCATGGATTATGGTTCCAGGATGTCGATTCCTCCTCGGTCTCGCAGGTGCGCGCGGACGGCTGCGGCAGCCACGGATTCCTGGTCGAGAATGGCTCCGCCGCTAACGAGATTTCCGCGAGCTCGGCCTTCACCAATACCGGGTCCGGTTTCTCCATCCGCAACGCGACGGGAAATACGATCGGCGCTTCCACGGCCTCCGGAAACACATCGGCCGGCTTCCTGCTCGCATCCTGCACGGGAAATCTGATGATTCATAATACGACATCCAATAACCTCTCCCACGGCTTCCGGCTCGATTCCACGTTCGCGAATATCCTGGCCGCGAACCGTGTGGATTCCAATGTCGCCTATGGTTTTTACATCGATGGCGCGGCCCGTTCCGACTCCTTCCGCAAGAACGTCTGGATCGATTCGGCCACCGCCGCGACGGCCGACTCGGGCGTCTTCAACAACACAACCGAGCGCTTTGACTTCACGCGAACCTGGTGGGGATCCGGCGATTCCGGGCTTGTGCGGAACAACCTGCAGGGCCCGGGCCGGGATTCCATCGTGTACATGCCCATGCGGCTCGGGACGATCGACCTCACCCCGTCCGCCGATACGGTCTCGCCCAGGGCGCCGGACACCGTCGCGGTCGCGGTTGTGGACACGGGAACGCTGCGTGTCTCATGGTCGGTCGTCATTGCGGACGACGAGCCCGATCCCTTCGCCACGGGGCTTGCCGGCTACCGCGTCTATCGATCGCTCACGTTCGACACGACGCTCTGGGTCCAGGTCGCGCAAGTCGCCTCCTCGGTCGATTCCTACGCCGACGCCGGTCTTACCATGGACTCCACCTACTTCTATCGGGTGACCGCCTTCGACGGTTCCGCGATCGAGAACCAGTCCTTCTTCTCCGACTCCGTCATAGGAAACCGGCCGACCGTGGATACCTCGGGCGCCAACATATGGTATGTCAATGACGCCTCCCTTGCCGGCGACATTTACACGACGGCGGGCGGTTCGCCGCTCAATAACGGAGTTCTGCCGTCGACCCCCAAGAGCACGTTGAACGATCTGGAATCCCTGTTGAGCCCCGGCGATACGGTGCTGCTCGATTCCGGCGTCTACCTCGAACCGGACTCGTTTTCCATCCTGGTCGACAGCATCACGATCATCGGCGTCGATTCCACGCGGAGCATCATCGATTTCAATGACACAACCGCCGCGGGCGCGAGATCGATCTTCGCGACCGGTCGCGGGAATCTATCCTTGCGCGAGATCATGGTGCGCCGGGGTCTTCACGGCATCCGGTTCAATAACGTCGATTCATCGTCACTCCTTCGGGTCCGTTCGGAAGCGCACGGGCAGGAGGGCTACCGCTTGGAAAACGGATCGGACTTCAACTCGATCACTTCCTGCGCCGCGACGGGCGCGGGAGGTGCGGGTTTCCGGCTGGATTCGTCCCACGGCAATGCGATCGCGACAAGCTCTTCAGCACGTAACATGGGATATGGCTTTCACCTGAGCTCCGCCGATCGAAATGTCATCTCCTCCAGCGCGGCGGATTCGAATGCGTCGTGGGGTTTCTACCTCGATGGCACCTCTTCCTCCGATACGATCCGCAAGAACGTCTGGATCGGATCGACCGATCCTGCGATGGCGGAGTCGGCGGTCTTCAATAACACGTCGAATCGGCACGACTTCACGCGCAACTGGTGGGGCACGACGGATTCCGGAAGAATCAGGAGCCGGATCGGGCCCGTTCCAGGGGGGGGCGATTCCGTTTCCTACATCCCCTTCCGGCTTGGAGTCGTGGATACGATTCCCGGCGCCGATACAACGGCGCCTCGGGCGCCGGATACGCTTGCCGTCGCCAATCTCACCGAAACCAGAATTCTCCTGTCCTGGTCGAACGTGGCGTCTCTGGAGGAAGCCAATGGCGGAGCGCTCGGGCTTGCCGGGTATCGTATATATCGGTCCGCGACGCCCGACACCACGCTCTGGGTCCTGCGCGGGGAGACGACCGCGATCGCCAACACGTTTCAGGACTCGGGGCTCGCGCCCGGTGTAGCGGTCTACTACCGGGTCACGGCTTTCGATAACACCGCTCCGGAGAACCAATCGTATTTTTCCGATTCGATCACGCAGGGTCTTACCAGCCTGCTGGCCACCCCGGGCTCCGGCGCATTTCCCGTTTCTGTCCGGATCGGCGACAGCATTTCCTGCGTCATGACGGACACGGACGAGAATCAGAGCGGGATCCTGCAGGAGACCGTGACGGTGACGGTGATGAATAATCGGACGGGCGAAACGGAGCGGATCGTGCTCCGGGAGCAGGGCGCGAACGTGTATACGTTCGGCGGAAACGACACGGTCGGCGTCACGAATGCTTCCGGCGAGCAGGCGTCGCTATCGGGGAGGCTCTTCCTGCTGGCCGGCGATTCGGTCTCAATCCGGTATGTGGACAAGAGCGATCCGTCCGACTCGGTTCTCTCCGCGAATTTCTCCGCGTACCACGAGAGCATCGCCTCGACCGGCATGATTCCGACGAGCGCGGTGATCGGAGACAGCTTCGCGGCGATCATTTCCGACTCGGATCAGGATTTCAGCGGCCTGATCGTCGAGACCGTGACGGTCATGATCAGGAACAATCGCACCGGCGAGACGGAGAGCGTTGTGTATCGCGAAAACGGAGCGGGAACGGGGCATTTCGGCGGGAATGACACGCTGGCGGTCACGCTGGACGCGGCCTACGCTTCTTCGGGCGACGGCCGGATCTTCGCGATCGCCGGCGACTCGCTGCGGATTCAATACGTCGACCCCACGGATCCGAACGATACGTTCAGCACGTCGGCCGTGACCGCGGTCCACGACAGCGGCGCCTCGATCGGAGCGTTCCCGGCGACTGCGCGGATCGGCGACAGTATTTCCGCCCGGATCATCGACTCCGATCAGAACAGAAACGGTTTTCTGCAGGAAACCGTGTCGGCCAGGGTCACGAACAACCGAACCGGGGAGACGGAAACGCTTGTGCTTCGGGAAAACGGAGCGAATGGGGGATATTTCGGCGGCAACGACACGGTGCCTGTCGAGAGCGATGCGACGTATTCGGCCGCCGGAGACGGGCGGATTTTCGTCGTGGCCGGCGACACGATCTCGATCCTGTACATCGATGCCGGTGATGCGACGGACTCCGTCCTTTCAGCGCCGATCAGCATGTACATCGAAAGCGGCGCCGCGACAGGAAGTTTTCCGGGGACAGGGAAGGTCGGCGACAGCGTGACGGCCGTCATCCGCGACAGCGATCAGAATTTCAGCGGCGTGAGGATCGAGACCGTGGCCGTGACCGTGACGAACACCCGGACGGGCGAGACGGAAGAGCTGTCGCTTTCGGAGAACGGCGCGAACTCCGGATATTTCGGCGGCAACGACACGATGCCGCTGACGCTCGACACCACCTACACGGGTTCGGGAAATGGCCGGCTTCTGGTCCTGGCCGGCGACAGCATCACCATTCGATATGCGGACCCTTCGGATTCGACCGACTCCGTTCTTTCGGGGAACATACCCGTGCTCCAGGAGAGCGGCGTGTCGATCGGTTTTTTTCCGGCGAGCGTCCGGATCGGAGACAGCCTTACCTGCCTGATCGGCGATTCCGATCAGAACTTCAGCGGGCTCGCGATCGAGACGGTGAGCGTACGGGCGACGAACAACCGAACGGGCGAAACGGAGTTGATGACGCTGTCGGAAAACGGAGCCAACTCCGGCTATTTCGGAACCGGCGAATCGATAGCCCTCACGGGTGACGCCGGGTTCGCGGCTTCCGGCGACGGCCGGCTCTTTGCGCTCGCGGGCGAGACGATCACGATGCGCTACATCGACCCGACCGACGCGGCCGATATCGCGCAGAACGGAGCGATCACGGCGTTTCATGACAGCGGCGGCGCGACCGCGGTGTTTCCGGCCAGCGGCAGGATCGGGGACAGCCTTTCGGCGATCGTGCGGGACACAGATCAGAACCTCAGGGGATTCACAGTGGAGACCGTCTCGGTAACCGTCACGAACCAGCGGACGGGCGAGACGGAAGCGCTGGGGCTGACGGAGAACGGCGCCAATGCGGGATATTTCGGCGGCAACGACACGATGTCTCTCACGGGAGACGCGACGTTTGCGGCCCCGGGCGACGGCCGGCTCTTTGTTCTTGCGGGCGACTCGATGACGATCCGATATATCGACTCGAGCGATCCGGCGGATTCCACGGCCTCGGCTTTCATCATGGCGTATCACGAGACGATGACGTCACTGGGAATATTTCCGGCAAGCGCGAAGATCGGAGACAGCCTGACGGCATACATCCGCGATTCGGATCAGAATTTCCTGGGACTCTTTCGCGAGACGGTCACCGTGACCTTGACGAACAACCGGTCCGGCGAGACGGAAACCCTTGTCCTGCGGGAGACGACGGCCAACGGCGGATATTTCGGCGGGAATGACACGATTCTTCTCACGCTCGACGCCTCCTTCGGAACCTCCGGCGACGGCAGGTTGTCCGTGCTCGCGGGCGACACGATCTCGATCCTGTATCGGGATCCCACGGACTCGGCCGACACCGCGGCTTCAAGCCCGGCCCGCGCCTTTCACGACACCGTGTTTGCGGCGGGTGTTTTTCCCGCGAGCCTGAGGATCGGCGATAGCGTCTCGTGCGTCATTCTCGACACGGACCAGGAATTCGATGCCTTCGCAATGGAAACGGTCGCGGTGACGGCGACGAACGGGAGGACCGGCGAAACCGAGATCTTCATACTCCGGGAAATCGGATCGCGATCGGGATATTTCGGCGGCAACGACACGCTCGCCGTGACGCTGGATGCCACGTTCGCCGGATCGGGCAACGGCGCCTTGTGGGCGCTGGCCGGCGACACGGTGATCATCCAGTATCGCGATCCGACCGACACACGGGATTCCGCGACATCCGGCTCGATCCAGGTTTTCCATGACAGCGTATTGTCATCCGCGTCCTTCCCTCCATTTGCCAGCATCGGCGACAGCCTCACGTGCATCGTTCGAGATTCGGATCAGAATCTGCGCGGGCTTGCCGTCGATTCCGTCACGGTTATCGTGACGAATCAGCGCACGGGTGAAGTGGAGCTGCTGGTTCTGGCCGAAAACGGCGCGAACGCGGGCTACTTCGGCGGCGGCTCGTATCTGCCGCTCTCCATCTTCTTCGGCTTCGGCAGCTCCGGCGACACCATCCTGTTCGCGCTTCCGTCCGATACGATCACCATCCGGTACGTGGATCCGACCGATCCTTCGGACTCGATCGTTTCGGGATTGATCTCCGGAGCCATCGACACCTCCGCTTCCGCGGGAGTATTCCCGCCCGCGGCCCGGATCGGAGACAGCCTCACCGCGTTCATCCGAGACTCGGACCAGAACTTCAGCGCGTATGCCTCCGAAACGATCACGGTGACCGCGAATAACGGTAGAACGGGGGAGTATGAGACGATCGTGTTGAGCGAGAACGGAGCCAACGGAGGTTATTTCGGCGGCCAGGACACCCTGCCGGTCTCCGGCGACGCGACCTTTGGACCAAGCGCGGACGGGCGGATCTTCGTCCTGGCGGGCGATACGATCGTGATTCGATACATCGATCCCAATAACGGATCCGATTCCATCGCGTCAAATCCCATCCGGGCTCATCACGACAGCGTTCTCGCGACCGCCACGTTTCCGGCCTCGATCAGGATCGGCGACAGTTTCTCATGTCGCATCCTCGATACGGACCAGAACGGGAGCGGCGTGACCGTGGAAACGCTCAGTCTGACGGCGACGAACAGGAGGACGCAGGAGACCGAGATCCTTGTGCTCCGGGAGAACGGCGCCAATGCGGGATACTTCGGAGGCAACGATTCCCTGGCGGCCATCGGAGATGCCGCTTTCGCCGCCAGTGGCGACGGGAGACTGTTTGTCCTGGCGGGCGATACGATCAGCCTGCGATATGTGGATCCCACCGACGCGGCGGACGTCGTGTTCTCCGATATCTTCAAGGCCTATCACGATTCCACCCCATGCGCCGGGGTATTCCCCACGACGACGTTCCGTGAGGACAGCATGACCGCTATCGTGCGCGACACCGACAAGAATATCCGCGGTGTCGTGCGCGATACCGTCACGGTCGCCGTGGTGAATGAAAGAACGGGGGAGACCGAACCCCTGGTGCTGCGTGAAAACCTCGCCAATTCCGGATATTTCGGCGGCACGGAGACGCTGAGCGTCACGACCGACGGCGCGCATGCGGCCTCGTCGAGCGGCCGGCTATTCGTGCTGGCGGGCGACACGATCACGATCCGGTATATCGATCCGACCGACGTGGTCGATTCCTGCGTGTCCGGATCCGTCCTCGTTACCGTGGCGGCGCAGACTTCGTCACTGATCGTCGAGGCGACCGTGCTGCGGAACGAGACGATCGCCGTGACCGTCCTGGATGCGGATGCCAACCGGAGCGGGATCATGGTGGAGACCGTGACTGTTCTCTTCAGGAACATGCAGACGGGCGAGACGGAACCGGTGACGCTCGTTGAAACCTCCGCGAACGCGGGAGGGTTCCAGGGATATCTTGCGACCACAACTGGAAAAATCGATTCACTTCCGGCGTCGGGCCGCATGTATGCGCGCGTCCTGGATACGATCACGCTGACGTTTACCGACGCGGATGACACGTCCGACATTTCAACGGGAATCGTCTCGGTTCGAACGAACTACTCCGCATCGGCGCAATCGATGCAGGTGAAGGCGGACCGGATCGGGGCCGACACATACCGGCTGTTCTTCATTCCTCTCGGTCCCTCCGGCGAGACGATCCCCTCGCTTGACGGGCTGCAGATGGCGGTGGCGATCGCCGACTCCGTCTCGGGAACCGGCAGCCTCACCGATTCGGTGGTCGTCCTCGCGGGAGAGTCGGCGGTCAACTACTACACCAGGGTCGAAGCGGCGCAGCTGTTCTTCTCGGTGAGGCTGCTGTCGGACACGTTCTTCCCGCTCGTGCGGCTCGCGGCCGCAGGCGAGTCGGTTCCTAACGTGATTTCGGGGAGGAAGGATTCCACGGGTACGTGGGGCGTACTTTCGATTCCCGACGACCACTACGATACGTCCGGGTATCGCGTTCTCGTGGAACCGTACACGGATTTCGCCTCCGAGACGGCCGCGATCGCGGCCCTCATCACGACGGCGAATTCCCGGGTCTCGTCGATACCGGGACGGGCGCACATGGCCGTGGAAGTGCGGGCGGAACAACAGTTCACCATCCGCGATCTGGGATCTGGACTATTCGTGCACGATCTCGACACATCGGTGGTTCTTACCATTTTTTACCCGGACGCGGACAATAACGGGATAGTGGACGGAACGGGCGTCGACGAGAGAACGCTCCGGATGCACTACCTCGACGAGATTCTCGGAGTCTGGGTCGTGATTTCACGCTCCACGGTCGACGCGGCCCGGAATCTCGTCAGCGCCTCCGCCGGCCATCTCACTGTCTTCACGCTCATTAGCGTCTCCGCTGCCGCCGACGCTGAGCGGATCATGATTTATCCCAATCCCTTTCGCCCGAACGATGGAAGCGCGGACAACGGCCGCGAGTACGTCTCCGGCGATCTGACCACCGGCATCCTGATGGATAATGTTCCGGGAGGATCGAAGATCCGCATCTACACGAGCTCGGGCGAGAAGGTGATGGAGCGTGTCTCGTCCGCCAGCGGAACTTACCAATGGGATGTTCGCAACGACCGGGGGGATCCGGTGGCGTCCGGACAATACATCGTCATCGTGGAGGCGCCGAACAAGACGCGGCTCATCGAGAAGATCACGGTGATCCGATGACGGAAAGTCCGCGGGGCGGCAATTTCGGATCAAGCGCATTGCTGAGGCAGATCGCGATCTGCGTCGGATTGCTCATGAGCGTTCAAGCCGCGCGAGGTGACGGGTCCGGAGGGACGGCCGCCGCCGATTTCCTTCGCCTCGAAATTGGCGCGGCGTCGACCGCGCAAGGCGGCGCCTTCGCAGGGCGCTCCGGCGGCGTCGAGGTCTTCGCCTACAATCCCGCCGGCCTCGCGCGCGCGGAGCGGCATGAAATCACATTTCAGCACACCAGCGCTCTCCTGGATATCCGGCAGGAATACCTCGCCGGCGTGATGCGCATGAGCCGTTGGACCGCGGCCGGATCCCTGTCGTATCATGCCGGAGGAGAACAGATTCGAAGAACGATCTCCAATCCCTCCGGCGCCGGCCTTCCCGGCTTTCACAACGATGCCCTCGCCGTTTCGCTCGGACTCGCCACGGCCTTCGGTGACGCTTTTTCCGTGGGTGGAACGGTGAAGATCTTCAAGGAGCAACTGGATACCGCGAAACGGAACGGCTTCGCTCTCGACCTCGGATTGCATTATCTCTTCGCGAACGGAGCGTACGAAGCGGGAGCCGTCATTCGCAATATCGGGCCGCAGGTGAAGTTCGATCGCGCGGGCGAGGATCTGCCTCTGGAACTGGCCCTGGGTGCAAGCGCGCGGTTTCTCAACGACCGGCTCCGACTCTCCGGAGAACTCGACATGGCGCGTGCCCAGGATATCCGCGGCAAGGCCGGCATCGAATATCGCGTGATCGATTTTCTCGTTCTTCGAGCGGGATACAACTCCCGCATTGAGCTTGGCAGCGGCGTCTCCGCCGGACTCGGCATTCCCATCGGCAATCTCCTCTTCGACTACGCCTGGGTGGATCATGGACTGGCCGGAGACGCGCATCGCGCGGCTCTCACGGTTGGATTTTGAGCGGCTGGAAAAAGATGGCGATGAATAGAACGAAAACTGGAGAGAAGGATACGAGGGTTCGAAGGCGTGAGGTGGCGGGTTTACAACGCGACCCATTCGACCGCTTTGGTATCCCCGGCCAATAGAGCACATATTCGATGCAAAAACGTTGCGACTGTGTTGCAACACTTGACAAACTTATGCAACCAACTACGCTTCGCACCTGATTTACGCCCTGACAGATAAGGGCGGGCAGATAAGAAAGATCATAGGAGAGACTTTTGCGCTTCGCTTCCACACGAAGGGGCGAGACGCGTGCGCCATCACAATACTCTACGTGGCACTGCATACGTCTGCTTACATATTTGGTGATACTTGCCGTTTCCGCGGATGCGCGCGAAACGACGCACCGCGCCGATGGCGGCAGCATCGACGCTTTCACGGGTTTGCTCGGGTCGGGAGGCTGGATCGCTTCCGGACGATCCGTCACTCCGGATGCCATCGCCGATCTCTACGCGGGCCCTTCCGCGATTTCCGGCGCGGAGGGAACGACGCTCCTCACCTCCTACGGCGAACCCTATCGCCGGATCGACGGCTTCAACCTCGGATCCATTTCGCTCGTCACCGACAAATGGAAACTCGCTCGCATCGGCGTCTCGTATGACAGGCTCCAGATCGGAGGACTCCGAGAAGCGACCTCCGCCGGAGCACTGACCGGGCGGACATTCGACGTTTCGTATGATGCCGCACGGATTTCCGCGGCGAGGCGCTTCGGCCGGTTCGGTGCTGGCGCGTCGCTCAATTATTTCGGCGTCTCGATCCAGAATTCCTCCACATCACGTTTCGGTCTCGATCTCGGAGGCGACGTCGAGTTCGTCAATGCAAGGGTGCTTCTGAATGTTCGGAACATCTCCGGTGACCGCAACGACGCGGATCGACTGCCGATCACCGGCGAGATCCGCGGCGAGTGGTCGCCGTACGCCCAGATGCATCTCGGCGTCGGAGGCACATGGCGAGAAGATGCCGTCGGCGAGTACAACGTCGGGATCCAGTACGACATCTTCAAGATGATCTCGCTTCTTGCGGGATACCAGAGCGGACCGAAGGAATGGTCGGCAGGCGCAATCGGGCGATATCAGAAGATTAATTTGCAGTATGCGATCTCTGCTCACCGCGAATTGGACTTCTCCCACACGATCTCGCTCGGAGTGAGCTTCTAATGAAGAAAACTCAATATTTAATATGTAATTTGAAATATGTAATTTGTAATGTGGTTACCCAATGCAAATTACAAATTACATATTTCAAATTACATATTAAATATTCTCTTTTCTTCGCTCTTCTCCTTCTCCGCCTCTCGCCTTCGTCCGCCGACGTCATCGACATCCGTGTCGACGAGTTCAAGTCGGATCGATCCGTCGCGATCACCGAGCTTTCGAACGGAAAGACCGTCGTTGGCATCCTCCGTCGCGAAATCGAGCGGACTATTTCCGCCGACACTGGGTTCGTGCTCTCGACGACCGCGAAGCTTTCGCTGAACGGGACGATCCGCGAGCTCACGATCACGGACCGGCGCGTCAACGCGCAAGGGTCGCCGCTGGAGCGACTGGTGAAGATACGCGTCGACTTCGCGGCGCTCGACGAGCTGACAGGGCGGGACGCGTCGGAACGGAACAACGTAATCGAGGAGCTGTCGTATTACACGGACACGTATTCGCTCGAGCAGGGCCTGACGGACAGGGAGGCGATAGAGGAGAAGTTGCTCATCGCGCTGGCGCGGCGAATCGTGAAGGAACTGAATGTCGACTACGCGAAACTGCCGACAACAGCCTCGGCGAAGATCGAATTGTCGCCCGAAGAGAAGAGCGAACTGGACGCGATCGGAGCGGTGCCCGCCGAAGGCGGCGAGACGAAGCCGCCGCACAAGTGGTTCTCGTGGAACCTCGGATTCGAGAATGAGGCGATCACGGTCGTCGAGGGAACGTTGACGGCGGCAGGTCAGCCGAAGCGGACGACAAACAGGTTTTCGCAGAACACAACGTTGACGCTCGAGCCGATCACGTGGGGAAACTCCGAGTTGAAAGGAGTGGCGATCTCGAAGTATCGACCGGAGGATCTGCGCGAGCTGACCCTGCAGAGAGGCGAACTCGAATACTCGATCAATCCGAACAACATCCTGAAGGCCGGAACTGTCACCGGATCGATCTCGAAATACATCTTCGACCAGACGCTGGCCGGGGCGACGTTCGAGCGGAAGATGGAGCTTGGGAAGACGAAGAACACGCTCTTTCTTATGGGCGGTCAGGATTTCCGCGCGGACGGTCTCGGCGACCTCCCGAGGGTCAACTACGGCGGATTCTGGAAGACGGTCTTCGGCGAGTGGGGCGAGATCCAGATCTCGGCCGACGCGACCCGCGACAAGGAGACGTTCCTGAACACGTCCAATGTCCTGACAAACGTCGACAATCGCCTCTTCGGCGCGATCGGGAAGCTGAAGACGCCGTTCCAGACGGAGATCACGGTCGACGTGAACCGATCCGAGCACAAAGAGCTGCGCGTGCCGGACACGACATTCGTCCGCGGCGACCTCCTCGACGCGAAGCTGACGCAGAAGATCAAGGATCTGACGTTCCGCGCCGAGTATTACAACGCGGATCAACTTTTTCGAATAGTCTACGGCAGCGCGACGACGGACCGCGAGAAGTCGATGGCGGCGGTCGAACTCCCGGGCAAGTTCCTCTGGCTCGACTACACCGTGAAAGGCGACTGGACACGGACGAACAAGATCGCGGCGCGGACGCTTGTCGAGCAGCTCGGAACGGCGGGGCTGTCGCTTTCGTCCAAGCCGTTCGCGGAATCGAGCAACTGGTTCCTGAAGAATCTTGCGTTCACCGACGACCTTTCTCTGCGCCGCACCTATGACGATGTTGTCGTTGCGGGGACGGCGCCGGGATCCAATCGTCAGAATTACAAGGTGACGTCGGGGGTCTCGAATACGCTCTGGGAGATCTGGAAGATCTCGGCGAGCTTCGACGTGGAGCGGGAGAAAGACCGCCTATTGAACACGCTACTGCAGACCGAGGAGTGGAAAGTCGAGAACACGCTGACGAAGAGCTTCTTCGATGACTGGCTGAAGGCCGAGCTGAAGGCGAACTACCGCGCGAAGGATGGAGGAACGCAGCAGGATCGGTTCTCGACGTTCGGTGGAACTCTGTCGCACGAAGGGGAGAGGCTTTCTGCGCGGTTCGATTATCTCCGGGATCTGAAGCGCGGAACCGTGAAGGCGCAGAACACGACGAAGGATCGGTTCACGCTGGATCTGGGATATTCGAGCGAAAACGGACCGTTCAAGAACACGATCTCGGTGCGGAGCGATTACGAGATCAACCAGTTCGACGCGAAGGCGAGCGACTATGACCGGTTGACGACGACGATCGGGCTGAAGGTGATCTTCTGATGGAGCGAAGAGAATTTGTAATATGTAATTTGAAATATGAAATTTGTAATTTGTTGCGCGGCGGAGCATCAAAATTACAAATTACAAATTACAAATTACATATTAAATATTCTCTTTTCCTTCTCGCCTTCTTCATATTCGCTTCGCCGTCGCCTGCGTTCGCGGCCGACTTTTATGTGAATGATACGTCAACGGTCGGAGATTCGTTCTCATCTGCGGTCGGATCGGATGCGGGCACGGGCGCGAAAGCGTCGCCATTTCTCCGGATCGACTCCGCGATCGCGGCGGCGGCGGTCGGCGACACGATTCTGATCGACGCCGGGACATATTACGAGGGCGACACGATCACCATCACAAAGAATTCCCTGACGTTCGTCGGCGTCGATTCGACGCTGACGATCATCGACTTTCTCTCGACATTATTCAGCGAGAATCGATGTTGGTTCGCGAGCGGGCGGCAGAACATCGAAATACGAAACCTCCGGCTTACGAACGGCCACCGCGGCATCGAATGGAGTTCGACGGATACCGGAATGATTCGCGGAGTCCAGTTCGACGCGTTCCAGCATGGAATCCAGCTGACGTCGTGCAGGAATATCACGATGAGAAATAATCGGAATTCCGGATTGTCGGGCCAAGGATATCGTCTGCTGACATCAAGCGGAAACTCGATTCTGTACAATCTCGTGGAAAACAACGTCGGCCGAGGTATCAACCTCAATGGTTCGGATACGAATATTGTGGTCGGAAATATCGTCCGTAGTCTGACGGCGTCGGGCATTGCGCTGGAAGCTTCCAGCACCAACAATCTCGTCAGCAACAATGTCAGTAAGGACATCGGATCCGGCGGCGCCTGCTTTTTCGTCACTTCGTCGAGCAACAATACGTTGGCGCAGAACACGGCCGATTCTGCGTCCGCAGGCTACTGCTTCGACATCGCCGGCACGTCGTCGGGCAACATGTTTCGCAGAAATGTTGTCCTGCCGTCGCCGGCGCGGCCGGACTCGGGTGTCCGCAACAGCACGGTGAACCAGGTCGACTTCGCGCGAAACTGGTTTGCGCGCGTGGACTCGGTGACCATTGGACAGATGATCGTTAATACCGGTGGCGCCGGAGTCACGTACATCCCTTTCCGCCTCGGGATCGTTGATACCGCTGTCGGAGCGGACTCGATCGCGCCTCGCGCGCCGGATACCGTTTCGGTCTCGACGGTGGGCGATACGCGACGGGTCACTTGGGCCGCGTCCACGCTCGACGAGGAAGGCGGAGCGCAGACGGGCCTTGCGGGGTACAAGATCTATCGCGCCGTGGCGGCCGACTCCAGCTTCTGGACGCTTATGGGGCAGGTCGGCGCGGGCACCTTGACGTTCAACGACTCATCCGTCGCCGCGACGGACACGCGCTATTATCGCGTCACGGCGATCGACACGGCGACGGCATATCCGAACGAAGCCTTCTTCTCTGACTCCGTGGCGGCCAGCGTTGCCGTTGTCGCCAATGTCGAGACGCCGCGGATTCGATTCCTCGCGACGACGCCGATCGACACGCGTTCCGCGTCGTTTTCGATCCGCGTCTCGATCGACAGCGCGACATCGGGCGACTCGGTCCGGCTCTCCGTGAACGGTGTGCAGATTGAGACGCAGATGATGACTGCCGCCGCCGAGACGCGAACGTTCACCTTTGTCTGCGGAACGTATTTGAACACCGGCGTCATCTTCATCACGCGCCAGTCGACAGGCGACACCTTCGCGGATTCGAACCTCGTTCGCCTCGACACCGTTCCGCCGTCCGGTTCATCGATCTCGATCTCCGACACGATCGCGTCGCGGCCGACGTTCCGGTGGACGGCCGCGACCGACTCAAACACGATTACTGCGTACAAGCTCATACTTCGATCCCTCGCGGACTCTTCCGTACTTCAAGCCTTCGACACTACCGCGCTCCAAGCCACGTGCACAACGCCTCTCGCGGTCGGCTTGTACCGCGTCGATCTCTCCTGCACGGACGCGGTCGGAAACACGAATTCGAATATGGATTCGAGGTCGTTCAATATTGTTCCGGACACGTCGCGCGTGCGAATCCAGGCGACGACGCCGGTTGATACGAGAGCGGCGACCTTCGCTCTGCGCGCCGCGATCGACAGCGCAGTCGCGGGAGACACGGTCCGGCTCATTGTCAACAATGCGGTGATTGAAACGCAGATCATGACCGGGACGAACGAGACGAGAACGTTCACGGTTCTCGGCTTGATCGTGTTGAACGACACGATTGCCGTTCAGGTGACGCGCCATGTCGGCGGCGCGGCGTTCTCGGATTCGATACTTGTTCGGCTCGATACAGCCGGTCCCGCCGGCTCGGTTCTTGCGATCTCCGACACCATTCGTACGACGCCGACCATTCGGTGGACTGCTGCGACTGACTCGAACGCCGTGAGCGGCTATCGTCTGACGCTCCGGTCCTTGGCGGACTCATCTGTACTACTTGTCTTCGACACGACGGCGCTACAGGCATCCTGCACCGTCGCGCTCGCTGTTGGCCTGTACCGCGCTGACCTTGCCTGCACCGATGGGCTGGGGAATACGAATTCGAACATCGACTCCCGTTCCTTCAGCGTCCTGCCCGATACGTCGCGAGTCCGGATCCAGGCGACGTCGCCTCTGGACACGAACGTCACGACATTCGCCTTTCGCGCGGCGATTGACTCGGCCGTTGCGGGCGACACAGTGCGACTCATCGTCAACAACGTGAACATCGAGACGCAGATCATGACCGGGACGAACGAGACGCGGACGTTCACTGTGGTCGGACTGATCGTCTATAACGACACCGTCGCGATCCAGGTGACGCGCCACATCGGCGGTTCCTCCTTCTCCGATTCGCTTCTCGTCCGCCTCGACACGGTTCCGCCGACCGGATCGGTCATTGCGATCTCCGACACCTCCGCGCGCCTTCCGAGGATTCCGTGGTCGGCCGCGACGGATTCCGCCGGCGTTGCGCGATACCGTCTTACGATCCGGTCGCTCTCGGACTCCGCGACGTTTCTCTCATACGAGACGACCGGCATCTCGGCGCTTGTCGACTCGGCGCTCGTCCTCGCCGTCTACCGCGCCGATCTCATCTGCACCGACGTCCTCGGAAACGTGAGCGGCGTCATCGACTCGAAGGTCTTCACGGTGACGGCCGACACGCCGACGTCGTTCACGTTGACCGACACGCAGACCTACATCGTCTCGAAGAACTCCTTCGCCGCCGACTCGTCGCACTTCATTGTGAAGGACACGAACGGAACGGGCGTCCCGAACTATCTCCCCGTCATCGCGATCGTCGCGCGTCCGGCCGGAGCGACGGGGGAAACGTATTCCGCCACGAAGACCGACTCGAACGGCCGATGCACAGTCATCCTCAAGGCGGGCGACAAGGCCGGCGTCTATATCCTGAAGGTTGCCGTCCCCGGTGTCGGGACGATCTACCTCGCCTACGCGACGGACGAATACGACCTGCCGGCGACGACGTGGCGGATGATCACGCCGAACCGGACGCCGACGAACTCTGCAACCTCGTCCGCCATCTCGCTTTCGCCGCTCCGGATTCTCCAGTGGAATCCGCTCGCGGAAAACTCCGCGCTAAATCTCCTCTACGAGATTCCCTCGACCATCACGACCGGAAGAGGTTACTTCGTCTACCACACGTCCGCGGTGAGCTTCACCGTCTCCGGCACGATGCTCACCACCGACACGACGGACATCGCCCTGAAGACAGGTTGGAACATGATTGGGCCGCCCTACGCGTACCCGACGCGATACAACGCCGCGCGCGTCCTCACGTCGGGCGGCTCCAATATTTCGCTCTCCGACGCCGAGGCGCAGGGGATACTCGTCAACAAGATCTACTGGTACACGAACAACGCCTACCAGTTCGGTCCGACCACGGCGATCACCGACCCGATTCTCTCGCCGTGGAACGGCGTCTGGATCTATGCCGCCGCGAACGCGACGCTCCGACTCTCGCCGTTCTTCTACTTTGGCGAGACGTCGACAACGACACTCGCGACGGCTCAGGCCGCGGGAGACCCGCAGGACTGGAAGATCAGGATCACGACCTCGACGTCGGGCGGCGCGCAGACAACGAGCTTCCTCGGCGTCTCTCCGACGGCGACGGAGAACAAGGACTTCGCGCTCGATCTAGAGAATCCGCCTCCTGTTTCCGGCGGCATGGCGACGGGGCTCGGATCATCCGGTCTCTTCGCGCAGGATCTCCGCGCGCCGTTCACGACGGCGAACCTCTGGCAATTCGCCGTGACGCCTACGGCGTCCGACACCGAGGTCACACTCGACTTCGCGGATCTGGCGAATCTTCCGACCGATTTCGTCGTGCGCCTTGTGGATTTGGGGACGAACGCTATCGTCGACGTGAAGGCCGCGCCGTCGTATCGCTATTCCGCTTCGGGCGCATCGGCGCGGAGTTTCCGGATCGCGGCGGGCACGGAGGCCGCCGTCCGATCCATTCTCGCGCAACAGCTCGATCAGTCGCAGACGTTTGCCTACCCCAATCCCGGACCTGCGGCGGATGGGAATGTGCGGTTCAAATACAACGTCCCGGCGGGAGGGCAGTTGCGCATTCGCGTTTACGATTTGTCGGGGCGTCGGGTCATCGACCGGTATATCGATCTCAATACGTTCCCGACGGAATACGCGTGGAACTGCCGGAACGAGCGTGGAGAACCGGTTTCGACGGGCGTGTATATCTACATTCTCGATATCGGCAACTCGACCGGGAATCGGCGATTCACGGACAAGATGGCGATTGTTCGATGAGAAAAGAATATTTAATATGTAATTTGAAATTTGTAATTTGTAATGTGCTCGCCACGCTCGCTTCTTGCCGTCATTTCCTCAATATTACAAATTACAAATTACAAATTAGATATTACATATCATTTCTTTCCCCGAAGCGTACGAATTGTCGCTCCCATAATCCGACAAAGTTCATCGGTCTCTTTGAGCAAATCAGCCGCGTCCGCAAGACCGGCGCGCTTGAGAATCTTCAGCCATACCGCGCATTCCTGAAGCTCTTTTCGAACAATGGCGATCTTATGAGCAAAGTCCGCCTTGCTCTCGGCTCCACGCGCTTCGGCATAATTGGCGGCGGGAGAGGAGGACGAGCGGAGCAGTTGTCCCATGACATGTCGGCACTCCGGCCGTTTCGCCAGTCGCTCGCAGAATTTCAAAACATCCGCCGCATAGTCGATCAGTCGATCTTCCAATTCATCCGAAGTCATTCACAATCACCTCTCACCCCACCAAATTACAAATTACAAATTACAAATTACATATTATACATTCTTCTCGCACTCCTCCCATGCACTGCCGCCGCCGCCCCTCTTTCCTCTCCGGCGACAGACGATGACGCCGTTCTCCTTCAGCAGGCCGGATCGATGACCGACGGAAGCACACTCGGAGCCACCAGAAAGCCGGTCAGGATTCTCGGGACGATCAATCCTCCGGTGTCTGCCGTCGAGTGGCCGGGCAAGACCGGAGCGCCGACGACGGCCGTCACGTCGCTTCCCTTCGTCAAGGGCGCCGTGATGACGTCGTCCACGACGACACCGGAGATCACATGGCCCGATTATCCCGGGGCGGTGTCATACAGGGTCTATATCGGTCGCAGCAATTTCGCGTCTTACAACCTCGTGCTCGCGCAGGTGGTGACGTCCGGAAGAAAGCTTCAGACGGCCACGGCTCAATTCACCAAGCCGCTCGTAAATGGGGTTCGCTACGTCTTCACCGTCTTTCCTCGAAACGCGTTGGGCGCGTCGATGCTCAAATCCACGACCGGTCTTTCCGCATTCTTCAGCGTCGTTCTGCCAATCGCGGATACCGGAACCGCGGGGGAAATCGCCCTGACGAAATCCATGATCAACGATGTCTCTTCTTCAACTCTCGGCGACGTCGCGTGGTGGAACCGTGAAAACACGCCGCTCGGGACGATCACATGGAAAGGAATACTCACCTCATCGTCCACCGAGAAGGTCACCTCGGCGTCTTTGATTTTTAACAGCACCGAGTCCGTCGCGCTTACGCTTGACGCGTCCGGCGGCTTCACGCACGAGCGCTTGATGAAGGTCGATGCGATCTTCACCCCAATGATCCGCGTCGTGACGTCGAACGGCCGCACCGTCGATTTTTCTCCTGGCCCGAAGACGCTCAACTACCGCCACATGACGCAGACGGAGGAGATCCGCGAAGTGCTCACGAAGCTCGCCGACGCATACCGCGCGAACGATCGCGTCTCGCTCTTGAAGCTTATCGACAGGGATTACATCTCCTCCGCGACGGGCTTCAGGGATTATCAGGAATTGGACAACTCGCTCCGCGATCACTTCAACGTCACGACGACGTCGACCTGCCGATGGAATTCGGAGGACATCAGGATCATCACGCCTGCAAAGCGCCTCGAAGTCACGTTCCAGTGGCGGAGAAATATCAACTACTCGACGCTCAACACGACGCGCGACTATCAGGCGACCGCGAGGCTTGATATTCGGAAGATCGACGGAGTCTGGCTCATTCACGAGGATTTTGGCCGGACGATCTTCGCGACCGACCTCGGGCCCGTGCCCGCGCCGCCGCAATGACCCTCCGGATTCCAGCGCGCCGTGGCGCGGCGAAACGCGCCATCGTGGCGAAATCACGTGGCGGTCCATTGAATTTCCAGTCTCTCGTCGCCGCGATCGGCGAGATTGACTGCGCCCTTGCGACGCAGGCCGGAAGGGCGGTAAACGTAAGCCTCACGATGAGGAACTGGATGATCGGCTGTTTCATCGCTGAATACGAACTGAACGGCGCCGACCGGGCGCGCTATGGCGAGAGGTTGCTTGCCGTGCTCGCGGTCCGGCTGGCGCGACTGCATGTCAGCAACAGCAGTCGCCGCCAGCTTTATGACTATCTCCGGTTCTATCGCACATATCCGCGAATTGTGCGTACACTGTCGGCACAATTCAGATCGCTTTTGCCGCCGAAGACGCTGGCGCGAAAAGTGCCGACACCGTCGGCACAATCTTCCTATGCAGGCGCCGCGCTTCTCGGTTCGCTGTCCTACAGCATGTTTCGCCTCCTTGTCGAACTGGACGACGACGAGCGACGGGCTTTCTACGAGCACGAATGCATCAGCGGCGGGTGGTCGGTGCGCGAACTCCGGCGACAGATCGCGTCTCTCTATTTCGAACGATCGGGATTATCGACAAACCGGAAAAAACTGGCCGCCATGATGCGACAAAAAGCCGAGCGAGCGGCGCCGCGTCTCGATATCCGCGATCCGTACGTCTTCGAGTTTCTCGGCTTGAAACCGCGCGAAGTTATGGGCGAGTCTCATCTCGAGGACAGACTGCTTGATCGCCTGCACGGTTTCCTGATGGAACTCGGACAGGGATTCTGTTTCGAAGCCCGGCAGAAGAGGATACTGATCGGCGAATCGCACGGGTTCGTCGATCTCGTCTTCTACCACCGGATCCTGAAGTGTCATGTGCTCATCGAACTCAAGCTGAAGGAATTCGGTCATGAGGCCGTAAGTCAGCTCAATACGTACGTCACGTGGTATCGACGGAACATGATGACGCGCGGAGACAATCCGCCCGTCGGGATTCTTCTCTGCGCGAAGAAGGATGAGTCGCTTGTCGAATACGCCTGCGCCGGCCTGGACAACAAGCTCTTTGTCTCCAAATACCAGCTCCACCTTCCCAAGCGCGATCAGCTTCGCAGGGAAATGGAACGTGCGATGCGGATCCGCGAATCATGACCGCGTTGATGGTAGCACGTCGATGCACATCACTTGTTACGGCGGTTTTCCTCGTGATGCTCGCCGCCGCCGCGCCGGCCACAGCCGCCGCCGACCGCGAGTCCGCGCGGGCCGCGGCGACGAACCTCGTCACGTCCCTCCAGAGCAACGCCCGGAGCCTCGCGGATGATCTCACCGCGCAGTACATCGCCTGGCTCGGGAATGTCGGCGGGATGCTCGACGAGAAAGGCATCACCAGCCCGCCGGATCGAGCGGCGCTACTCGAGAAGATGCGCGACTCGATGGCGCTTGAACTTCTCGCGCAGTATGACACGTTCGCCGCCGCGACCGAGGCGTCGCTCTCGCCGAAGCTCTCCATCTTCATTCCGCCGGTCTCATCGATGCTCCAGTCGGAACGCGCGCCGCTCGCGGAGTTCCTCGAGATCGACCCCGCGATCGTTCTGTGGGCCGCGCGGTATCCGCGCGGGGAAGAGCCCCCGGCAACGCGGATGATCGTCGCGCGTGCCCGAGCGAAGGCCGCCGACGCTTACGCCGCGCTTTCGTTCGCCGATAAGCTCCGCCTCGCCACGCCGAAGGGCGATGCCGCGATCCGGAAGGTTGTCTCGAACGAAGTCGGAGGCCTCGCGTCGAATCTCGGCGCG
This sequence comes from uncultured bacterium, assembly GCA_964499705.1. GTDB lineage: Bacteria > UBA8481 > UBA8481 > UBA8481 > UBA8481 > JBBTKW01. The sequence goes on from CAZCME010000009.1 coordinate 126,437, forward strand.
GGAATCTTTGCGCAGTACGAATCGTATCTCATCCGGATCAACAGGATGCTGGACGAAGAAGGAGTCGCGGACACCGCCGTGCGGAAGATGATCCTCGGGCCGCGCGCGCGCGACATTTCGGACTCGATGCTCGCGCAGTTCGATCGATTCGCGGCGAAGACGCTCGCGTCGTTCAAGGGCACGACGCCCGTCATCGAGACCGCCGCGAAGGAGACGCTTGCCGAGGAACGTGCCGCCCTTGTCGAGAAGCTGGAGATCAGCCCCGGCGCCTACCGGTGGCCCAACGCGCGGCGCGACGCAACCACAGGCGCGACGGTGCCCGTCGCCTCGGGTGGCTCCGCGCGATGATCCGCCGCCTTCTCGTTCCCGCGCTCATTCTCGCGATGGCGATCTCGTCGCACGCCGCGACGATCAGCGACCAGACCTCGACGACGCTCTCGGACGGAACGATCGCGTGTCTCTTCAAGATCACCGATTACGACGCCGCGCGCGACGGCAACCTCTACATGGTCATCACATCGGGAACGACGCGCACCGTCTACAAGCCCGCTGACAATCCGACCGGCGATGCGAAGTGGAGCGGGTATCAGGGAGTTGTCCTCGCGAGCGGTACGACGATCACGAAGGCGGAGGTCGTGATTCTCGGGACGGCCGTGCCGACGACGATGACTGTCGTCGACCGAGCGTTCGGACCCGTCACCCTGAAGCTCGACGTCGCGGGCGACGCGACGGCCGGCTACACTCTGACGCAGAAGGTCACGATCGCCGACGTCGGATCGTTCGACGCAGCGGGCTCGTGGAATCCGTCTAAGCCCGATGACCCGATCATGATCGAATCGACCAACGTCTACAAGACGCTCCTCGGAAATCTCCTCTCGGGGTCTTACGCGACCGACGCCTTCTCGATCGGCGACAAGATCACCGCCACCGTGACTCTGCCGCCGGAATGGATCGCGCAGCTCAAGAAGGGTGTCAGGATGCAGGACGATCTTGCGGCCTTCTCGACCGGCAACTTCAAGATCTCGATCTCGATTCCGTTCACCCTGAAGATCGATCCCACCAAGCCCGCCTTCGAGATGATCGCGACCATCGATCCGATCGGAAAGACGGCGACTCTCGCGCTCAAGTCCGGGCAGACCTGGTCACAGCCGCTCAATATTCTTCCGGCGACGCTATCGTCGATGACTATGACGACCGACGCGGCCTTTGCGCGACTGAACGCGAAGGCAGAGGGCGAGATCGACCTCTTCGGCAAGTTCCCGGCGAGCGTCGAGATCGTCACGTTGAAGGGCATGAAGCCAGACGTGAAGGTTTCGATGAAGCCGGACGTGAAGATCATCATCGGCGCGCTGAAGTCGCTCAATATCCCGATGGAGCTGGAGAGAATTTACCTTCCGATCCTCGAGAAGATCTCGCTCGGGTCGTTCGAGCTGGGCGATATCGGAAATCTCTCGCTCGGGAAGCTCCCGACCGCGAACCTCGACTTCACGATCGAGCTTCCGAACTGGAAGCACGACTTCAAGGTTTCGATCCCCGACTTCGACATCAACAAGCCCGACATCTTCGCCCTGAAGCTAGGCGAGGTCGTGTTCCCGGTCCTGAAGGCGGACTTCGACCTGATCCTCGCGGGGCTCGCCGTCGACATGATCGGCATCGGCTCGTGGACGCTCGCGGACATCGACCTCGACGTCGTCGATCTCAAGCTGACGGCCGCAGGCGATCCGACCGCCGGATACGATCTCGCCACCGCGCTCACCGTGAAGGACATCGGGACGATGAACGCGACCGGCAAGTGGCTCCCGTCGGCGCCGCTCAATCCGATCACGTTCAAGGTCGATAACATCTTCAAGTCGGCGATGGAAGGGCTTCTCCAGTCCGCCTATCCGGGCGACGCCTTCTCGATGAACGCGCAGGTCGACGTGACGGTCGGTCTCGCTCAGGAGTGGATCGACCGCCTGAAGAGCGCCACACCGGACAAGACGCCGTTGAAGTCCGGCGCGTACACCGTCGAGATAAGCCTGCCGTTTACTCTGAAGGTCGACCCGACCAAGCCCGCCTTCAACATGATCGCGAAGATTGATCCGATCAAGCAGACCGTCGCGATGGGGCTTGCCCCCGGCCAGCAGTGGGTCGATCCGCTCGGGTTCCTCCCGATCACGTTCGACAAGATCGACGCGACATCGGACTTCAAGTTCGAGCGGTTCGCGGTCGCGGCGAAATCGAACGTCACCTTCTTCGGCCAGATCCCGGTCGAGGTCTCCGCCATCACGCTGAAGGGGATGAAGCCGGACTTCAAGGTTTCGATCAAGCCCGATGTGAAGATCCTCATCGGCGCGCTGAAGAGCCTGAAGATTCCGATCGAGCTGGAGAAGATCTACCTCCCGATCCTCGATAAGATCTCGCTCGGGTCGTTCGATCTGGGCGACATCTCCTTCGACGGAAAGCTCCCGACGGCGAATCTCGACTTCTCGATCGCGCTCCCGAACTGGAACCACGATTTCAAGATCTCGATCCCCGACTTCGACCTCACGAAACCCGACCTCTTCGCGCTGAAGCTGGGCGAAGTCGTCTTCCCGGTCTTGAAGGCGGACTTCGACGTGATCCTCGCCGGGCTCGCCGTCGACTTTCTCGGCGTCGGCGCCTGGACTCTCGCGGACGTGGACCTCGACGTCATTCACATCACAGTCGGAGCGGCCGGGAATCCAACGGACGGGTACGATCTCTCGTCGACGATGACGTTGAAGGACATCGGGACGATGAGCGCGATCGGAAAGTGGCTCCCGTCCGAGCCGCTCGCGCCGGTCACGTTCAAGGTCGACAACATCTTCAAGTCGGCGATGGAAGGGCTTCTCCAGTCCGCCTATCCGGGCGACGCCTTCTCGATGAACGCGCAGGTCGACGTGACGGTCGGTCTCGCGCAGGAGTGGATCGACCGCCTGAAGAGCGCCAAGCCCGACACGACTCCGTTGAAGACCGGAGCGTACACCGTCGAAGTTACTCTGCCTTTCACACTGAAGGTCGACCCTACGAAGACCGCCTTCAATATGGTCGCGAAGATCGATCCGATCAAGAAGACCGTCTCGATGGGGCTTGCCTCCGGCCAGCAATGGGCCACACCGCTCGGCTTCCTCCCGATCACGTTCGACAAGATCGACGCGACGTCGGACTTCAACTTCGAGAAGTTCGCCGTCTCGGCGAAGTCGAACATCTCCTTCTTCGGCGACATCCCGATCGAGCTTTCCGCGATCACGCTGAAAGGGATGAAGCCGGACTTCAAGGTCTCGATCAAACCCGATGTGCAGTTCCTCATCGGCGCCATCAAGTCGATCAACTTCCCACTCAATCTCCAGGATCTCGTCCTACCGGTCCTCGAAGGAATCTCCTTCGGCTCGTTCGAACTCGACAAGATCGACTTCGACGGCAAGCTCCCGACGCTGAACCTAAACTTCTCGATTGCGCTCCCGAACTGGCGTCACGACTTCAAGATCTCGATGCCCGACTTCGACATCGGAAAGCCCGACCTCTTCGCGACTCGGCTCGGCGAGATCGTTCTTCCCGTTCTGACAATCAATCTCGACAAGATCACGGCCGGGCTGATGTTCAAGGGCATCTCCGGCTCGTGGACGTTTGTGGACATGGATCTCGGTATCGGAAAGCTCTACCTCGGCGCGGCGGGCGACGCGACGAAGGGATACGACATGAAGGGCATCGCGTCGCTCATTGATGTCGGCGCGTTGAAAGTCGACGGGTTCTGGACTCCGGCCGCGCCGCTCGACCCGATCACGTTCACGACAAAGAACATCTTCAAGACCTGGTACGAGAATTCGCTCGGCGGGATGGTGCCGAAGGAGTGGTTCACGCTCGGCGAGGATATCACCGCGAAGGTCGGGCTCGCGCCGGAGTGGGTCGAGCGATTGAAGCAGGCGAAGCCGGACACGACGCCGTTTACATCAGGCAAGACTACGATCGACGTCTCCCTTCCATTCACGCTGAAGTTCGATCCGCAGAAACCCGCCTTCCGGATGACGGCGACGTACAAGGTCATCGAGAAGACGACGACAATCGCGATGGATCCCGGCCAGAAGTGGGAGAAGCCGCTCGACATTCTCCCGATCACGTTCGACAAGATCACGATCGGCGCGGACGCCTCGTTCACGACGCTCACGGTGAACGCGTCCACGAAGCTCGACTTCCTCGTTCCGTGCAGCGCCGATCTGACGCTCGTGACGTCCAAGGGCAAGGATCCGGCGTACTCGGTCTTCCTGAGGCCCGACGCCGGAACGAACATCGTCAAGGCGATCCTCGACGGCCGCGTCCCTGCCGGGCTCTCAGGCATGGTGAATGGACTCCTGCCGGGAACCGTCATCGAGGAGATCGCTGTCGTGATGGACGCGAAGAAGAAGAAGCCCGACGTCCGGATGAAATTCACGATGACGAAGGGCTCGCTCTCGCAGAAGTTCGATATTCTCGTGACCGAAGCCGATCTCGGGAACCCGGCCGACTTCTCCGCGAAGGCCGCGCCGCAGATCCTCGATCAGCTGACGAATGGCACGATCGGCAAGGCGACGACGGAACTGCTCGAGTCGCTCGGCCTCGGCCCGATCGACTGGACAATCCTCGACGTCAATGTTCTCAACCAGCTCATTCTGATGGTGAACGTCAAGGGCGCCCCAAGCACCGGTTACACGATGACCGCCGACATGAAGGCGCTCATCTTCGAAAAGTTCACGATGACGGGAAAGTGGGATCCGGCGAAGCCGACCGATCCGATCAAGTTCACCGCGGACAAGAACGTCTTCAAGCCGAGCTTCGACGCGACGATCGGCAAGCTGATGCCGGAAGGGTCGATGGTGCTGAAGAACGAGCTATACGCCATCGTCACATTCCCCTCGGCGGTCACGGATGCGCTGAAGTCGAACGGCGCCGGCGGAAAGTCCACAAGCGCCGACGGTCTCGACGTCGAGATCGGCTTCCCGATGGAACTGAAGATCGATCCGACGAAGACAACAATGTTCAACATGATCGGGAGCATCTATCCGACGCGCGGCCAGGTCGGTCTCGCGCTCGCGCCGGGCCAGACGTGGGAAAAGCCCTTCGGCTTCGTGCCCGCGACATTCAACACGCTGAACGTCGCGACGGATCCGAGCTTCACGCAGGTGACGGTCCACGCCGACGGCACGACCGACTTCTTCGAAGGATCGACGCTCGAATTCCAAATCGACCTTCTTATGGTCCAGGGGCAGAAGCCGGATCTGAAGATCCAGACGAAACCTTCGGCCGATCTCATCGCGGCGATCGTCAAACGCGCGAAGGTGCCCGAGGCTCTGGCGGCCTCTCTGCCGTCGGTGACGATCAAGAAGTTCAAGATCGCGGCGGATTACTCCGCGATGGCGGGCGGCAATGACGGCGGCGCGACCTGCGAGCTGATTCTGAATGTCGATCATGACCTGACCGGTTACATCGACATCGAGATCAGCGTCCCGGCCGTGAACCTGACCGATCCCGCGAACTTCGTCGAGATCGTCGCCAAGGAACTCTCGAAGAAGCTGGGAGACGCGGCGAATATCGTCGGCCAGCTCACGCAGAACCTTGGCAAGAAGCTCGGTGATGCCGGGAGCGATCCGCTCGGCACCGCGGAGAAGGCCGCGGATGACGCCGCCAAGAAAGGCGAGGCACTCGGCACCGAAGCCTACGAGTATATGAAGAATCCGAAGAAGGCCGTGAACCAGCTCGTGGATCTCGGAGAAGACCTCGCAAACAAATTGTATGACGAGGCGAGCAAGTGGGCGAAGGATCCGATCGGCGAGGCGAGGAAGAAGGCCGAGCAGGCGGTCGCCGCCGCGAAGGCTGTCGTCGAGGGCGCGCTAAACCTCCTTTCGGATGCCGCGGATTTTCTTTCGGATCTCCTCAGCGACATCTGGGGCGCGATCACGGGCGAGTCCGAGCGGAAAGCCCGGGCGAAGAAGGCGGATGCCGAAGCAAAGGTCGAAGAGGCGCGGCGTGCGTTGAAAGAGGCCGAGGATCTTGAGCTGGAGGCGATCGAGTTGGTGCGGTATCGCGAGCAGTTCAAGCAGGCGGTCACGCTACAGCACTGCGAGGACATCATCAGTTCGGTGAAGGTGAACAAGGCCTGCGTCATCGAGGGCGGCGGCATGAAGATTCTCCGCGCGGCGTCGAACGCGTTCATCAAGGATATCGACGCGAAGAAGTCGAAGATCCGCGAGATCTTCTACGAAGATCTCATCAACGACGGCACAATCATGAATCTCGGTTACAAGAAGAACGGCGACGTCTATATGTCGAACACGATGACGAAGGCCGGGATGGAGGAGCTGAAGACGTGGATCGACGGCGATACGCTCTTGAACAGCGCGTCGAAGACAAGCCTGAAGGCGCTCATCGACAAAAAGCTCACGCCACCTGCGATCGACCGCGACACCGCGATGGCCTGGATCCGCTATCTTGCGCTACACGAGAATGACAGGATCCTGACGGCGCTGAAGAAGCACATCAACGGCGAGTATGTCGACAACTACGTGCTCTTCCCGAACGTCTCCAACCTCTCGTCCGGCGACAAGACGACGCTCCAGGGCGAACTCGACATCGCGATCGCCGCCTACATCGCGAAGAAGAGCGAGCGCGAGTATGCGCTCTTCATCGACATGATCGAGAACGCGAAGACCGACGCCGAGCTGGTCGGGTACAAGGCGTGGATCCGAAGCATGGACGTGCTGAGCAAGGCGCCCGTCAGCGATCTCGAATATCTCTCCGTCACGCAGGTCGAAGATCTCCGCAATCGCATTGATGCGCGTCGCAAGAATATCGGCGTCGAGGGCGGAACGGCGACGGTCCGCGCGATCAAGTCGGTCATCGCGCGCCAGCTCGGGCAGGCGAACGTCCTCTCCTATGATCTCGTCTCGTATCTCGCCCAGATGGGGAAGATGATCGACCAGTCGTTCACGGCCACGGATGGGCGCACGAAAGAGACCAGGATGACGGCGGACGGCTCGGCCGAGCATTTCCGCTTCAAGGACATCTGGGCGCCGTTGAAGTTCGAGATGGAGATCCGGTCGGATCTTTTCCGACTTGGTCAGGTCGACGACACCGCGGTCAAGGCGTTGACGGCCGACCATCGAAAGACGGTCATCACCGCCGTCGAGGCGGCTATCGCCAAGCTCATCGCGCTCGACAGCCTCTACGACACCTACGCGGAGTGGTCGACCGCCATGACAGCCTATGTCGCGTCGTCATCCCGCGACGATGTGTACGCGGAACTCGACGAGCGGATCAGCCGAATTGCGACGGTCGAGGACGCCGAGAGGGCTCTCAACCACCTGACGGACGAGGCGCGGGCCTTCAAGTGGCCGGACATCCGGAAGCTGAGCGCCGGCGATACGTCGACGCTGATCGCGAAGATCGAGGCGAAGCTCGACGGGTATCGACAGACGGCCTTCACTACTGCGAAGAGCTGGATCGAGAACTCCTTCGAGAATCCCGAGTGGCTCTTCAAGGCCGACAAGTACCTCAAGGGCGTCCTTCATCTTCACGAAGTGAAGCCCATGCCGGACCTCTCGTTCCTGAAGCGCGCGCAGGTCCGCGATCTTCAGAAGTTGGTCGCCGAAAAGCTGAAGCCCTACGCCCAGATGCAGAATATCCGAGACTACATGAACAACCCCGCGCGGACGGGCGCTCAGCTTAAATTGCTCGAGGATCTCCTCGGCGGCTTTACGAACACCGGCCTACCCGAAGAACTCGGCACCGTGGCGACAATGACCACCGAACAGACGGCGACACTAAAGGCCGAACTCAAGATCGTGCGCGAGCCGTTCACATCGATCGACTATGTCCGGTGGTACATCGGCAAGGAGTCGAACGTCCTCTTCCTGAAGTGGATGCAGGAGTCGCTCTTGGGAACAGCAAAGCATGACTGGGGCGGAAATATGTATGTTGAGAAGATCCCCTCGGGAACGCTCGCCACACTGCAGAACGACGTCGCCGCGAAGATCGCGGAGATCGAGGCGCAGGCGGTAAACGGTCTCGCGACGATCAAGAAGCAGATCGCCGACGCTCCGACTCTGAAGGAACTCAAGGCGTGGAGCAGTTACATCGTTTCGACACCTCGCGGCCCGAAGCCGCGAGAGGATGCGCCGGATATCGCGAACATCTCCGCCGACGACTTGACGAATGTCTACTGGTACGACATTGGGCCTCTGGAAAAGGACGCGGTGAAGCTGACCGCTCAGCTGGAGAAAGTCTCGACCGAGACGGAAGCGGCGACGCTCATCGCGGACATCGCGAAGTCGACTCTAGGAACCGCGTTCAAGGCATCGCTCACGGCCGACGCCGAGAAGATGCGCACGGCCTACAAGACCGGCGGCTCGGAGACGATGCTGAAGTTCAAAAAATGGGTCACGGAATTCGCGGGACCAAGTATCGAGCCGCTGAGGATCTTCTGCTTCTTCTTGCGTGAGCCCTACGGCAGCTATAACAACCAGCCCCCGTCAGGACAGGATTGGATGGGATCGCTCGTCGGGTCGCTCCGCGAGGGCGAAAAGAGCGCGCTCTACAAGGCGGTGGAGTTGCAGGCCGAGCGCAACGCGTTGAAGAACGCGACGACCGTCGCGGAGTGCGAGGCAATTCTTGCGGAGTATACGTCGTCCAGCGCGGCCTCCAAAGTCGTGGTGTGGGACTACTCGGGCGTGGAAGAGGCGAAGGCCGAGATCAACGCGAAGATCACTGCGCTCAAGGCCGCCGCCGCCGCCGCCGCCGCCGCGGAAAAGCCGAATGCGCTTAAGCGGATCAGGGATTGGACTGCAAGCGCCACGGACAGGGATCTGCTCGACAAGGCCGCGCGATTCGTCTTCAACTACCGCCAGCTGGCGCCACCGGCCGGGATCACATGGATTGATACGGATGTGGGCCTCCAGACGAGCGCTGATCGGACGATTCTCTTCAACGAAATGGAACTTCGACAATCCGTGCTCTATGTGCGTGAGAAGGCGGCGCCGCTCACCACGGTCGCGGATCTCGAAGCGCTCCGCAAGGACGTCAGCGGGTACAATTATGGCGACACGGTCAAGGCGGTTCTCTACAAGGAGATCGATCCGAAGATCGCGAGCCTGAAGGAGGCCGCGGCGACCGCGGCCGCCGCATCTCAGGCGATTCTGACGAAGGGCCGCGACTGGCTCGCCACAGTGACGGATAAGGAGAAGGCCTTCGACCTCTATCGGTATATCCACAATTATCCATCGACCTCGTACGCGCCTCCGGCGGGCATGGAGTGGCTGAATGCCGAGATTGTCGCCCTGAATGCTGATGATCGCGCCAGCCTGAAGAACGATGCCGCCGCAACCGGCAATTTAATCGGGGTGCGCAATGACCTCACCGCCGCGCAGTCGATTGAGGCATGCAACGCGATCAAGGACCAACTGAAGGCGGGTTATTACACGGGGCTGACGGCTGATCATAAGGCCGAGTGGACGACGAAAATCGACTCGAAGATCGCGGAGTTGAGATCGAATGGAATCACTGAGTTGTTCACAGACTCCGCAGGCGCGCTGAAGCTGATTCGCAATTGGATCGAATCGTCGACGAGTAAGGATGACCTGGACAAGGTTCAACGGTATGTCGCCAACTATCCAACCATGAAGCCGTTGCCAGCTTCAGCGGATTGGGCGGCTTCTGTCTGCAAGCTACTGACCTCCGACCAACGTACTGCGATCAAAAAGGAACTGACTCAGCGGATGGCGATACTTGCAGTTCGGAACAACATCGCGGCCAAGAACTTCAGGGACGCCCAGACGGGTCTCGATTGGAACATCCAGAATCAGAATCTGACGACTGATCAGGCGACCATGCTGAAGAAGGAGATCGACGACGCCCAGCGTGCGCCATACGTCGAGAAATACGGCGACGCATGGGTGGCGGTCGACAAGGCATATCGCGACCGAATCCCCGGTCTAAAGACCGACGCCGATATCACGGCGCTGAAGAGCGAGATCAACGCCGATACGCGTCTGCCGTCCGAGGCGAAGGAACTCCTCTTGAAGGCCGTGACCGACGCGGGCGCGAAAACCATCAAGGCCGCCGTCCGCGCGTCGATCGCGGAAGTCTACAAGCGGATCATCGGGAGCGACGCCGACGCGACAACGTTGGATGGATACGTGACGAACTTCGCGACCAAGGGACTGGCGTCGATCGCGACGGAACTCTTCGCTTCGTCCGGATTCACGGGAAAGACGAACACGGAGAAGATCAAGTCCCTCTACCGGTTCGTCCTGTGGCGCGAGCCTGATAACGCAAAGGTCACAACCTATAACAGCTCGGGAAAGACGATCGCGGCGATCGGTAACGAGATGCAGACGTTGGACGAATTCAAGAATCTCGCGTCCGATACGAAGACCTTCATCCGGACCGTGCTTGGCTGGTCCACCGGTCAGGCGGCGAGCTTCTCGGCCTCATCGAACAATCTCACAAGATGGAAAACGGCAACCTCGTCCGCGGCCTGCGCGACATCCGAGGACGCGAGCAAGGCATTCAACGGCAACGAGAAGGACAAGTGGTGCTCGACCGCCGGCGAAAAGTGGTTGCAGGTGGATCTCGGCTTGTCATGCAACATCACGGAGTTCGTCATCGCGCATGCCCAGATAGGCGGCGAGCCTTCCTCGACAAGCTCCGATTATAATACGCGCGACTTCAGCATCTCCGTCAGCGTGGACAATTCCGCGTGGACGAAGGTCGTCGATGTGACCGCTTCTTCGGGCGCCGTCACGATTCATCCGGTCAAGACCACGGGTCGCTACGTCAAGCTCGCGATCACGAAGCCGACGCAGGGCACTGATCAGGCCGCGCGGATCTACGAGTTCGAAGTGAACGGTTCCCCCGCGACAACCTTCACACCCTCATCCTCCAACCTCGCGCGGGGAAGGACGGCGACATCGTCTACCGCCTGTGCCACCACCGAGGCCGCCGACAAGGCGGTCAACGGCAACGGCAAGGACAAGTGGTGTTCGACGGCGAGCGAACGATGGCTGAAGGTTGATCTCGGCGCGTCATGCAACATCACAGAATTCGTCATCGCTCACGCGGAAGCGGGCGGCGAAGGCGTGGATTACAACACGAGCGCGTTCGAGATCTCGACCAGCCCGGACAACACGACATGGACGAAGGCCGTCACCGTCACCGGAAATACATCGGGTGTGACGAAGCATTCGGTCACGGCCTCGGCGGCGCGCTACGTCAAGCTTGCGATCACGAAGCCCGCCCAGAATTCAGACAACGCGGCGCGCATCTACGAGTTCGAGGTGAACGGGAGCGTCGTGGGTCCGTCTGCGATCGTCGCGCCTTCTGGATCTGTTTCCGCTCCGTCCGCGGTTGCCGCACCCTCCGCCGTCGCGGTTGCGCCGTCAGCAGTCGCCATCGCTCCCGCGGCAACAGCCGCGAGAATGGAGGCCGCGCCGCTCGCGATCGCCGCGCCCGCGTCCGCAGTCATGATTACGCGCGCCGAAACCGCGACGCCGCTTGCGACACGCATCGACACTTCTGCCGCCACAACCGACACACCCTCCGCGCCCGAACCATGGCAGCTCTGCGAGTTCACCGAGGGCGACATCACCGTCCGGATCGACGCGCTCGGAGACGCGACCGCCGGTTATGAACTCACCGGCCGCATCGGCCTGAAGGGCACGGCCGCGCTCGGCGGCGAAGGGAATCTTCCGCTCAAGGGGCGATGGGATCCGGCCAATCCGAACGCGCCGGTGAAGTTCGAGGCCGAGAATATTCTGAAGCCCGGGTTTGAGAAGAGCCTCGGCGAACTGATCCCGAAGGACTGGATCGAACTCGGCGATAAGCTCGGCGCGATCCTGACGCTCGATCCACGGTGGATTCAGCGCCTCCAGGCGGGCGAGGACAACCGCGAGGACATCGACTGGTACAAAGAGGAGAAGGTCTACAAGATCGAGCTGGCCTTCCCGATGAAGCTGAAGCTCGATCCCACAAAGCCCGCCTTCGCGATGACCGTCAAGGCTAATCCGATCCACCACACGGTCGCGATCGAGATGGATCCCGGTCAGACTTGGGACAAGCCGTTCAACCTCCTGCCGGTCAAGTTCCCGCGCATCAACCTTGGCACCGACGAGAAGGTCTCGAAGTTTGACATCGATGCGGCCGGCGAGATGGACTTCATCGTCAAGGCGCTCGTCGATATGAAGCTCGTCACGACACCGGGGCGATCGCCGGAATTGAAGCTCGACCTGAAGACGCAGGGCGACTTCGTCGACGGCGCGTTGAAGCGCGCAGGAATCCCGCCGGAGATCTCTAAGTACTTCACAGCGATCTCGTCGAAGTTCAAGTTCAAGAGCCTCAAGATCGACGCGAGCATGGAAGGGCTCAAGAAGGGCGACCTGCCTGACGTCGCGGTCGACTTTGCGATCGAGCTTCCGAACTGGCAACATCACTTCGACTTGAAGTTTCCCGATGTCGATCTTGCGAACATGCCGAAGTTCGCGAAGCTCTTCGGCGATCAGGTGTGGCCGGTCCTCATCGCGAATCTCCCGAAGATAACGCTCGGCCTCGCATTCGGCGCGGGCGACCTCTACTTCCCGCTCGCCGACCTCGACCTGGGCGTCGTCACACTCGACATCGACGCGATGGGCAACCTCGCGAAGGGTTATGACCTCATCGGAAAGATCGCGGTCAAGGATGCTGGTGAGTTCGAGATGAAGGGGCACTGGGATCCTGCGAATCCGCTCGCCGTCATCAAGTTCGACGCGCCGAACATCTTCAAACCGCTTTATCTCGGCTCGCTCGGCAAGATTCTTCCTGCCGGCGCCTTTGAGTTGGGCGACAAACTCATCGTCGAACTCATTCCCGATCCGGGCTGGGTCGAGGTGCTCCAGAAGGCCGGGATCCAGACCGAAGAAGACGCGAAGCGTGCGGGACACGGGTGCAAGATCGACGTCGGCTTCCCGCTGAAGATGAAACTCGATCCGACGAAGCCACCACTCGATATGGAGATGCGCGTCAACCTCCTCACGAAGATCGCCTCGATGCGCCTCGCATCGTCGCAGAAATGGGAGAAGCCATTCGATCTTCTTCCGATCAGCTTCACGTCACTTGAGGTCGGCACGGACAAGGAGATGAAGGCGCTCGCGGTCCGCGCCGTCGGCAAGGCTGACTTCTTTGTCGCTTGCGGCGCGGATCTCGACTTCGAACTGAGCGCTGACGGAAAAGAGAAGCCGTTCACGGTCACGCTGAAGCCCGAGGGCGACCTCTTCGGCGAGATCGTGAAACTGAGCGGCGCGACGGTTGATCAGAGGAAACTCCTCGACGCGGTACTCCCGGGCCTCCACCTCAACGAACTCACGATCGACGGCGATTACGCCGAGATGCAGGCGAAGAAAGGCGCGCCCGATGTGAACTTCAACGTCACACTTGACGCGCTCGGAGCGAAGAAGACCTTCGAGATCAAGATCGTCAAGTGCGACTTCGACAAGCCCAAGGTCATCGCGGCGCAGGTTATTCCGCAGATCATCGCCCAGCTCTCCGGCGTCGATCTGAAGGGCGCCGGCGCCGAACTCCTCGGCGCGCTCGGACTCTCCGGGCAATGGACGCTCATCGACGAGAATCTCCAGTTCTTCGAGATCAAGGTCGAGGCCGAGGGCGATCCGAAGACCGGCTACAAGCTCGACGGCTTCGGCAGGATCTCCGGAATCGGCCGCATGAACTTCATCGGGAAGTGGGACGCGGCCGATCCGCTTGCTCCGATCGTCTTCGAGGCGGACAACATCTTCAAGCCGATCTTCGAGAAGACGGTCGGAACCGCGGTCCCGAAGGACAAGCTTGAACTCAAGGACAAGCTCTACGTCGTCATGGGCCTATCCGGACCGCTGGTGGAATCGCTGCGGCGCGGCACGGGAACGTCCGAGGAGGGGCCTAAGAGCGAGGATGAAGACCTTGTCGGCTTCTCGATCGACGTCAACTTCCCCATAAAGCTCGGGATCGACCCGACGCAGAAGCCCTTCGACATGACCGCGACCGTGAAGCCCCTCGAGCAGACCGCGTCGATCGCGCTAGATCCCGGCGTCGTCTGGGACAAACCCTTCGGCATCTTCCCCGTGACCTTCAGCGCGCTGAACGTCGGCACCGATCCGACGTTCACGACCGTCATCATCGACGCGTCGGGCAAGTCGGACTTCCTCGGCGAGATGGAGTTCAACATCGAAGCGACCTTGAAGAAGAACGAGAAACCGAAGCTGAAGATCCTCGCTCTTCCGTCCGGCGACATGGTCGCGGCGATCATGAGGAAGGTGAAGATTCCTTCGACCATGGCGACGCCCAAGGTAACGCTCGAGAAGTTCATGATTGCCGCGGGCTTCGATCAGCTCGTGGCCGGGAAGCTCCCGAGCGCGGCGCTGAAGTTCAAGATCAACACGCTCGCGACCGGCGACGTGAACGTCGACATCAACATCCCGAGCATCAGCTTCAAGGAGCCTGACAAGTTCGCCACGGCCGTGGCGAAAGAACTGACGCAGATTCTTTCGCAGATGGTGACGAAGATCGGGCCGCAGATCATCGCGAACGCGACCGGCACGGTGAAGAGCGCGGTCACGGATCCGGTCGGCACGGGCAGGAAAGCGGCCGAGGCGGGTAAAGAAACCGCCAAGGACCTCGGCAACGCCGCATACGACTTTGCGAAGGATCCGGCCGCCGGCACGAAGAACCTCGTCAACGGCGCCGCCGATCTCGGTAAGTCGATCGGCGAGGGCGCTTACAACGCCGTCAGCGGCGAGGTGAACAAATGGGCGAGTGATCCGGCCGGCGCGGCGTCGGAGAAGGCGCAGGCCGCGATGGCGAAGGCCGAGGAGGCCTACAACGCCGTCTCGGGATTTATCTCGGACATCGGCGGCGCGGTGTCAGAAATCTTCAGCCGGGAATCCGAGAAGGAAAAGCGCGGCAAGCGGGAGATCATCGCTCTGAAGGATCTCAGCGAGCGCGCCAAGTCCGCCAAGACCGTTGCCGATATCAATGCCATCATGGCTGTGACCGACAACAACACCGACCTCTGCTGGGATGCCAACGGTACGAAGACCTGCGGCCATCGCACGGCCGAGTTCCGGAAGATCCTCCGCGAGATGCGCGACGCCTTCAACGAAGTCACGCTCGAAAAGCTCCGCGCCCGCGCCGAGAGCGCGACGAGCACGGACCAGCTTCAGAAGATCCTCGACGAGATCGAAGCGAATCCCGACCTCTGCTCGGGTTCGGGCGACAAACTTTCCTGCTCCGGAAATGCCGTGAATCTTTGGAACGAGATACTCGCGATGTGGGACAAGGTCGTGGAGAGACGCGAGCAGATCGAGTTGGCGGAGATCGAGAAACTTCGAACCGCAGCCGAATCTGCCCGGTCGAAGGACGATCTGAAGAAGATCTTCGACCGGATCGAGAAGAACAAGATCCTCTGCTCGGGTAGTCGCGCGGCCAAGAACCTCACCTGCTCAATACTCACCTTCGCCTTCTGGAACGAACTCGCCGCGGTCGAGGCTCTTCTCCCCGAGTTCCAGAGGATCGAGACCGACAAGACCGACGCCGACCTCGACAAGCGGGTCGCGCAAGCCGCAGGATACGGGACGAAATACGGACAGGGGCCGACCTGGGCCAAGCACTTCGAGAGATTCACGACGGCGCTCGAGGCGCAGAGAGTTGTGGCGAAGGCGCGTCGGTTGAAGCTCGTACGCGAATACATCAAGGACCCCAACACGGGCGGCGGCCTGATCGCGGTCGCCGAGTGGTTGAGCGGCAAGAGACCGACGCTTACCGGCGTCACAGCGAACGGCATGGTCTGGGAAAAGGCAACGGCCGCGGAAGCTTTCACCGCGACGGAGATCGAGTCTCTTCAGAAGGAGATCGCTCAACGGAAGTCCGATGACCTCACCGCCGGAATCCTGCGTTCGCTCGGAACAAACTGGAACGAGGAGTTTCTGAATCGCGTGAAGAAGTTCCTGGCCGGGGGCCGGGATCCGGAATACGGCGATCCCACGACGCTTTCGAACGAGCAAAGGAAGAAGATTCAGGAAAAGGTCGATTCAAGACTAGCTGATCTGGCGGAGAAGCGGAACGAAGTGTTCAAGAGGGCGAAGGAGATTATCGCCGGTGTCAAAACGCCCGCAGGCCTCGACGACTTCGTCCGGAATCTGGAGCAAGGCAGGCTGCTCGACGGCAATGTTAGGCTCGCGATTTCCGCTCTGCAAGCAACGCAGATGGAGGAATTATCCAGGTTGATTGAGGTGCAGAGGAAGGCAATCGGAAATGTCGCCGAGACGCAGATGAAGGCGGTTCGCGACAGCGTGGCCAGGGCCTCGTCGATGTACGAGCTCTCCGACTACGAAATGCAGCTCAAGGACGGCCGGTCACTCGATTCGTTGAAGGTCAATGCTCTTACCAGCGACCAGATCCAAACGCTCCTGAAGGAGGTCGCGGCGCGCGAAAAGGAACTTCAGAAGTCGCTTCCGGATCAGCAGGAGAAGGCCTACGTCGATCTCATCAAGACTGCGGACCTCGAGACGCTCACGCAGGTCGTCGACGGGCTCTGGAACTGGAAACCCCGAATCGGCATTCTGAACGCTAATCTTCCGGCTGCGAGCGAGATGAGCCGCGCTCAGGTCGATAAGCTCACGGCAATCGCGAAGCCAAAATTGACTGGAATTATCCTCACGAACGCCCGCGAGTTCATCGAGAAGCAGACAGGCGATGCCCCGCTGAGTGCGATGCGCGCTTACCTCGGCACATTCATCTCCAATCAGCGGGTTCAGCCGCCGATGCAGACGGCTATCGAAAACTACAAGGTCGACCGTCTTATGCTCTTCAGGCTGGATCGCCCCGACCTCATAGGCTTGCAATCGACAATTGACAGGCGTCTGGAGACCTTGAAGACCGCCGGCTCGGTCGAGGATTTCCGGAAGCTCATCGCGACGGCGAAGGACGCGACTCGGCTCTCGCAACTCATGAGCCATTTCACATCCGACGGTCGCTCGGATCCGTCGCTGAAACTTCCGAGCCCGGCGAAGCTCTCGAAGACCGAGAAGGATTCATTCGTCGTGGAGATCAAGGAGAAGATGAAAGCTCTCTCCACGCCCGCTGTGATTCCGCTCGGGATCGTGGAGCAGTTCAGAAAAATCATCGGCACGGAGATGAGTCAGCCGGTTCTCTCCGAGCTTATGAACCACATCCAGTCCGGAGGACGAAATACGAATCCCGCGCGCAAGTGGCCCGCGACGACGAGTCTCAATCCGAAGGATAAGGAGACCCTTCTCGATGCCATCAAGGCGCGGATCGAATTGCTCAAGAGGCCCGCGAGTACGACGTCGCAGGGAACGCCGGTTCAACAGCCGTGGGGACAGTCCGCCTCGGGGACGTCATCTGGCGCACCGACGACTACTGCGGCCACGGGCAGCGCGGATGTGAGTCAGAAGCTCACCGCGATCATCGCCGCCTCCACCGAGATCCCGCTCCTCAATGAACTGATGAACCACGTCCAATCCGGCGGCCGGAACACGAATCCGACGCGGGGTTGGCCCGCGACAGCGAATCTGGACCAGGGGTCGAGGATTTCGCTCATCGCCGCGATCAGAGGGAAGATCGAGGCAATCCAGCGACAAGTCAGCGCGCCGCCACAGGGATCGACACAGCCGGCGGCCGCCGCGCCGGCGCAGGGAGTCACGGTGGTCCTCACCTGGACCGATCGCGGCGACGGCGATCTGCTCGTGAACGGAGCGCCCAGCCATTATAGGGGTGGTTCACCTGACGTCAGAACCGGGCCGGGCGAGGAGAAGATCACGCTGACCTCCGGTGTGAACACGATCGCCGCGCGATGGAGCGGCGGACCTGCGGCGAGATTGACGGTCACGATTTATGTTTCGGGGCAGACGCCTCAATTGTTCACGCTGACCTTGAACCCGGGACAGACATCGAACTTCTGCACGATCGACGCGGCCAGGAGAACCGTCAGCCCGGCGCCCGGAATCTCGCAAGGGACGCAGCAGCAGAGCGGGGCGTCCTCATCGAGCGGACCAGTCTGGGTGGCGGTCTCCTGGACGGACGCGGTGGATGTCGATCTCTTCATCGACGGCAAACCCGGTTCCGCGCAGGGTGGATCTCCCGACGTCTCGCGCGGCCCGGGCGAAGAGAAACTTTCGCTCACCTCTGGAACCCACAAGATCGCGGTGCGTCGCTTCGGCGGAACGCCAACAAAGGTGAAGGTGACGATCGCGATACCGGGCAAAGCAACCGAGGTGTTCGAGCAGACCATAGGCTCCGGAGCGCCTGTCGTGTTCGGAACGTTGAACGTCGAACAGAAGGTGTTTGTGAAATGAACGCGCGGCATTACATCATCGGATTCTCAATGCTGACCTGCGTTTCCGTTTCGGCTCTTCCCGCGTCGGCGCAGACACCGTCGCCGACGGACTCAGCGCTCCCCGGCGAAGACGTTTCCACCGCTCCCGAGGCGCCACCGGCCCAGTCCGCGCCGGATGTCGCGGCAAGACCGCGCTCCGCCGCATCGGTGGCCGAGCCACCGGCGCCTCTCGAAAATGTGGAACCCGCCAGCGCGCTTGAAGCGGCCATCGAAGGAACGCGGAGCGCCACCCGGACGCTCGTTCAGAATCTCTCCGACGAGTTCCTGAAATTCGTCGTCCGCACCGCCGAGTCGCTCGACACCCGCGGCATCGTGAAGCCCGAGCACCGCGAAGCGATGATGGTGCCCGCGGGTAACGTCCTGGTCGACACCCTCGTCGCCCGGTTCGCCGCATACGAAGTCGTGTTGACGACCCGATGGGCGAAGGCCGCTCCGGCGCTCGCACCCGGGATCGTGAAGATGCTGGAAGCGGAGCGCGATCGCCTCGAGGAGTTCCTCCGCGCGGACCCCGCCATCATCGAGCGGATCGCGAAGGAGGCAACGCCGCCGACAACCCAGGCGACGACGCTCTTCATGGAGCGCGTCGCCGAGGCGACAGCAATCGCGGACTCGGGGCCGGGCTTCACAAAGCGACTCCAGAGAGCGAAGATCGCCTGCGATTGCGAAGTCGAACGCGTCGTGCGTCGCCGTGTACGGATGGAAGCGGGAAAAGTCGCGGACGGAATCGCCGACGGGTACGTGGCGTTTATCGTCGCGGCGGAGAACGCTCTCAACAAGCAGTACATCTTCGACAGCGGCGTCCGGCGGAGCATTCTCGAGCCGCAAGCGAAGACGGTCGCCGACTCCATGCTCCGGGACTACAACGCATACGCCGAGGCGACGAAGAAGGCCTTCGCCGGAGCGGGCGACCTCGTCTCGAAGCCGGCGAGCGCGGCATTGGAAGTGGAGAGAGAAACTCTACGGCGCTTCCTCGCAACCGACATTACTTTGCTGAAGGCCGTGATGGAGCAGGCGCTCGAAGACGGTGATGCGGCGGACGGCCGCGCCGTTCGTGGGATGATAGAGAAAGCGTCTGCGCACGTATCCCGGTGACAAGACGATAGCATCTTGATGTGCCCCGCCTGATCGATAACCATCCCTCCATCGTGGATGTCTCCCGAAAGCGAGCGCTCTGTTTCTTCTCGTTCCTCTTTCTGGTCGCGGCTTCCGCTGCGGCGGAGCCGTTGACCATCACGCCATCCCGAGATACCACAACGTTACCCTTCTCGCGGGTGGAGGAGAGCCTCCTTATCAATTCCGTCTGCTCGTCAATCGCTCCGGCGCCAGACTGACACCTGCTTCGAACAATGTGAAATACTCGACGGGAATGCGCGACCTCGTCGCGGACGTGATCGAAGTGAGGGACGCCCGCGGCGAAAGAGCTTCGACGACCAACGCCGTCGATCCCGTCTTGACTCTCGATCCGCCCGTTGTCCATGTCCATCCCGGCGGCACAGTGCGATTCGACGCGAACGCCGAGGCTGTAACGCCCTTCGTCGTCCTCAGGTCCGCGGGATCGACGAGCACGATCGATGACGAGGGTCTCTATACCTGCGGCAGCGTTCCGGACACCGTGGAGTATGTCCAGGCCACGGAAGATCACGGGACATCCATCCTCGCACGGATCGAAGTGACGCCGGAGCAGGACATCAATCTTGTGAAAACCTTCATCGGCACCATGGCGAGGCTTCTCATCAAGGAAGAAGACCGACCAAAGGAAGAGGCTGCGCCGAACGAGACTCCGCCGCCCGCGATGCGGAAACCTGTCATCCTGAACGATCTCTTCATCGAACATGCCTATCGAGCGCTCCTGAAGCGAAAGCCCGGTCGCCGCGAATATCATGAAGCGCTCGCTCTCTTCGACGCCGGCGCGACCAGGCAAATGGTGGCGCGCGCCGCTTGTAACGTTCCGGAATTCCGTCGCGATATTCTCACGAAGACCATGCAGGGAATGTTCGGCCGGCCTCCGCCGAGGTCGAAGACCTCATTGCCAACGCCATCACGGCAACGTTCAGCGGACAGGATTGATTGCATGAAAAGTGTGTTACGGTCGCACCTCCCCCGTCCCTCCTGCGTTCGATAATCGCCCTCCTCATCCTCCTCGGCACTATCACGGCTCGCTCACGTCCCCAATCGGCAGACGAGAACATCAGAGCGCGATACTCGTCGTGCTCAAGGACGAGTTTGTCTTCCGTGCCAAATGGTGCCAGACGAAAACGGCCCCGGAAAAACAACACTTTGATGATAAGGGTAGAATTGGAGGGAGAAGGATTCGAACCTTCGAAGGCGTGAGCCAGCGGGTTTACAGCCCGCCCCATTTGGCCGCTTTGGTATCCCTCCGGGTG
>CAZCME010000010.1:0-100445 GCA_964499705.1 uncultured bacterium
CGAAGGTCGCAAGCAGTCGCGCCTTCGCATCGTCGCGCACTCCGTCGAGTTCCTCGCGCGTAAGGGCGGCAACGGTCACGACACGGACGCGGAACACGCTGACACACAGAACGCGCCGACGGCGGCACACACGGCGGAAGCTCTCGAAGAAGAGATTCCGTTCTGACGACTCGAAGCCGTGGCTCGCTCACGCGAAGCCACGGCTTCTCATTTCTCACATCAAGGAGGTTAAGAACATGGTCGCAGTCACGCATGCAACACCCGGTTTTCTCTCGCTCGATCGTCCGGCGCAGAACGCCGCCGTGAACGCACTCGCACGCCTCTGCATCGCTAAAACGGATGACTGGCTCTACTCGGTACCGGCGGAGGAGATCCCCGGCGGACTTCCCGACGGATCGCTCTACGTTTTCTTCGCTCAGAACGAGACCGGCAATTTCACGGCAATGCTCGGAAGCGAGTACTGATCGCCCCGCAGAACGGGGCACACCCCAAGGAGGTGGAACATGACATCGGCAATTTCAGGAACCATCGTCGCCGTTCAGCACAGCGACGAGCGCACGGTGCTGCAGGTAGCATCGGGCGGCAACGGAAGCAAGCGGCAGGACAGCGTCGTCCTGCCCGGACGACGTGAATCGCTCACGTCGGGCAAGGCGGTGCGGCTCGTCAACTTCGTCCGCTCGCAGGATGGATCGCTCGTTCCAGGCGAGAGCGCCAAGCTCTCCGTCACAAAGCTCGACCCGCCCGCACCGATCGCGGAGCCCGCGATCGCGCGACCCGAGCCTGCGGAGCAGGAGCAAACTGTCGTCGAGGATCCGGCGCAGACGGCTAACCTCGCACCCGCAAAGTCGGCGGCGATCCGTCAACACACCGGCGGCCTCATGATATTCAGCGACAAGAAGACACGACGCTCCGTTTTCAATCGCGCCGTCGAAGTCGCTCGCGAGTTCGAAGAGCACATCCGCAAGTCCGGTCAGATCATCAAGATTCAGGGCCGCGATTACGTCACCGTCGCAGGATGGTCCCTTCTGCCTGCGTTCGAGTGCGCGAACTGCTACACAGTCAGCCACACGATCCAGCCCGACGGCACGATCATCGCCGAAGCGATCGTCGAGCGAAACGAGCAGATGGTCTCCCGAGGATTCGGCGCGTGCTCGCAACAGGATCGGCCGAAGATCAACGACCGCCTCGCGATGGCGCAGACACGCGCACGAGGATCCGCGCTCAAGGCGCGGTATTCGGTTCTCGTCACTCTCGCAGGATACGAGGCGAGTCTCGCGGATGAAGTGGAAGCCGCCGTCGCGCCGGCGCGAGCAGCAACTGCGCCAGTTCACCCGGCACCGGCACCGCAGAAGCCGACCGCGAAGCAGATCGAGTTCGCTCTGAGCATCTTCGACAACGACCGGTCCGTTCTTCTCCAGGAGGTCGCCAAGACCGGACTCCTCGTCTTCCAGATCGAGGACGTCCCCGTCCCGATCCTCAAGGCCATCGTCGAGCGACGCGTTAACGATCGGAAGCGGCAGCGAGCCGAAGCCGCCGCCGCTCAAGCCGCATAGCTCGGCGAGAAAGGAAGGAGGTGATGACCATGTACTCGCCGAGCATCGCGGATGAACACGTCCGCAAGCTCTACCGTATCGCGCGCGTTCGAGGAGTGCCGATGACCCGGCTCGTGGACGAGATCGTCGCGGAGTATCTGACGCAATGCGCACAGGAACTCGCCAGCTACGACCCCTCGCTCCACGACCGGCAGTCATCAAAGCTCAAGCGCGCGGCATAGAAACAGTCGGCATCGGCCACGCCTCGGCTCTGCTTTTAGCAGAGAGCCGAGGCTCTTACATCTCACAAGGAGGAATCACCATGGAAACCATGATTCTGCGACCCACGGGCGTTCAGACCTATCTAAGCTGCCCGAGAAAATATTTCTTCGGCTACGTCGAGAACGCCCCGAGACTCGTCTCGGCCGCGCTCGCGATCGGTAGCGCGTTTCACAAGGCGACCGAGGTCCTCGTCGGCGCGCTCAAAGCCCGCCGGCGTCTGACCGAAGTTCTGCAGGAAGCCGAAATCACCCTCGAGGAATCCATCGCCCTCGAGCAGACCCTCGGCGACGCGGATCCCGACGACGACAAGTTCGACACCGCGAAGGATGTCGGCATCAGCCTTCTCCGCACCGCAGCAACCGCGATCCCCGAAACCTGGGAGCCTGCGATCGTTGAAGGAACCGCAGTGTGCCCGATCACCAATGACATCTCGATCCGCGGCACGACCGACCTCGTTCTCACCGACGGCACGATCATCGACTTCAAGACGAGAGCGAGAAAATCCAGCGCCGGCGACATCCGCCGCGATCTTCAGTTCACCGCCTACGCAATGATCCGCAACCACGCGGACGGTAAGCATGATCAACCGCGCAACCTCGCGATCGTCGAGCTCACCAAGACCAAGATCCCGGCCGTGCACATCCAGCCGACAAGCCGCACCGCTGAGGACTTCGCTACCTACAAGCAGATCGCCACGAACGTTGCTACCGCGATCAGGGCGGGATTGGATCACCCTTCACCTGGAATTTTCTGTGGATGTTGCGGTCACCGCAGGCTTTGCCCAATGTGGCGTTGTTCGTAGTCAGTTTGAGATAACGGCGGCCAAAATGGTCACAACACGCCGGCGCTGAAGACAGCGCGTCAACGATTGCGCCGCCTAAAATGACAGTCGCTCACCCGAAGGCATGATTCGACCATGCTGGCACCAAGGCGGGGAAATATGTATCGAGAAAACTTTCCACCTTTCCAACATCACCATTTTACGCCACCATCTTTCACAAACTCTATGAAACACGTCGGCGACATACTGGGTGCGTTCGGTGATTTTCCCGGCTACAAAATATTCGACATCAAGCGCGGCGGCTTCGGTATCGTCTACCTCACGTATGAACTTCGTAGATACGCGCTCGACGAAAAGCAATTCTATGAGCGTCGCGAACGCCTAGGTTGGGGAGCCGATCGCGAATGGCAACCAAAGCCCTGGTGTGTATCAGTCCACAAAACCTTCCGAGAGGATCTTTTGACGGAGAGTCTTGCTGAAGAATTTATCAAAGAAGGAAGTATTTGGCTCCGTTTGCCGCAGATTCCTAATGTCGTCGAATTGGAGTTCGTTCAGCGGTTTGATGGGACTCCCTATTTAACATGTGAATATGTTCCACCCTCCGGACCAGGGAATAGTCTTCGTGATTGGATTCGGCGAGGTAAAACTGAGGCGAGGCCGGACCTTGCCTATCAGATCGCAGTGGGCATGGCTGATATTTCTGCTGCAATGAATACAAAATACGGATTGGAATTCGTCCATTGCGACTTGAAGCCGGACAATGTTCTGATCAAAAGGAGTTCAGAGCGAATTGGTCCCAAAGTATTGGCGCTAATAAATGATTTTGGACTTTCGAGGCTTGCATACACACACTTTGTGAAAGGAAAACCGCTCGACTTTCCATTAGGGAACCAGGTTGTCGGAACTCCACACTATATGTCCCCGGAGCAGTGGCTCGGCAGACCATTGTCGAGCCGATCGGACATATATTCTTATGGATGCATGCTTTTTGAAATGTTTACAGGTGGTCCGCCTTTTGAAGGTAGAAACATGGAAGAATTATCGCGCAAGCATTTACTGAAGAACTTTGCGCTTCCGAGTGAACTCAACCCATCAGTTCCTCGATACCTCGAAAATATTATCGTAAGATGCCTGTCGAAAGAGCCTTCCGAGCGTTTCTCGGCGTTCGAAGAGATAGCACGCGAACTTGAAACGGGGGCTTGCGGAGCGCTGGAAAATACACGCAATGGCCTGGCGGCACTCTCGAAACTCTATTCGGAGAGGCGACACTATACGACACCGAATGGTGAAAGCACGCTTGGTTTTGAGAAATTGATCTCGCAGGCGTGTGGTTTCATCAACCTGCGTTTATTCTCGGAGGCATTGACATTCGCTCAGGATGCATTGAACGAGTACCCAAAGATCTGGCTTAGAGGCGAAGGTTATGTGCTTTCTGCTATTGCCTATAGACAATTGAATCAACCCGAAGAGGAACTTGGCGCACTTGTCGCCGGATCCGCATGGCTCGACTCTAAAATACCGATTGTAATACGGTGGGCGCGCCGGCGCCGCAAATCCACCGAGCCATGGGAAGATATGCAGTTTTGGTGCTACAAAACGATTCGGCTAATTGAGTCCATGTTCGATATCTATCTCAGAATTCTTCGTTGCTGTGAACAGAGGAAAGATCGCGATGCGTGCCTAGAGTATTTCTCTGACTTATGCGCACGTCACAAGAATATTTCCGAGGCAATGCTTATCCTCGCAGAATGCCACACGACACAGTTGGCCCAGCGCATCAAACTGGTCGATCATGTCAGCGAGTCAATGAAAACCGCTCGAGAAATCGTCGGAAAAGTTTCTCTCTAAGCGACTCGCTGGGCGCTCGTCGGGTCCGGCGGAAGAACAGGCGGAATCAGCTGTAACTGATCGTCTGGATGCCGTCCCTATCTCATGTGGCAGGGTTCATTCCTTTGTGGGATAATGTTGTTCCATGCGTTCCGCACTCGGCAACAGGATATTACAAGATCCGATTTGGTTCGGATTTGAATGCTTACGCGATGAGTGATCTTTCCCCGGGTATGCATGTCGCATGGTCAATCGCCGCCTCAGAGGCTACCGCGGCCGGCCATGAGTTCATCGAGCTAGCACATTTGCTTGTCGGGCTACTGAGCTTCGACAAGATTCGTGATCGCGATCTTGAGGCGCTGGAACTCGTGGAAGATGATCGCGTCGCTTTTAAAATGGAGCGTACCAAACTTAATGAGTTTCTCATGTCCGTCGGCGTCGAACCCACGTTACTGCGCCGCCGCGTTCGCAGTGAACTCGGACGCGGCAACGTCGATCGTCGTTCTGCAGGCAAACATCGCAGCAAGGAATGCAGGTCAGTGTTTTCAGAGGTCGAGTCGCGCGAAATATCTCCGGACGAGGGTACAGCTTGCCTCGTTCTGTGGTCCGCGATCATATTGCATCCAGATGCCTCGACCGTGCGCGCCCTTCTAGGATTAAATCTCGCACCAGCAGCACTTCTGTTTGAAGCTACTCCCGTAAGTGACTCTTCGGGTGCTGAGACCCCGCCTCATATTGTGGCACCTACTCTCATGAAATACGGTCGCGACCTAACCAAGCTGGCCCTTGCGGGAACCCTTCGACCGTTCGTTGGACGCCGCGATGTGATTCTTCAGGTCATACAGACGCTCGCCCGGGAGTCGAAGAATAATCCTCTATTAGTGGGCGAACCCGGAGTGGGGAAAACCGCCATCGTAGAGGCAATTGCCCGCAGGGCTGCTGAGGGTCGTGATCCAGCCGTCCTGGGCGGTAAAAGGATCATAGAGATTAGTATGGGGACACTCGTGTCCGGCACGAAATACCGCGGCGAGTTTGAGAAAAGAATGACGATGTTGCTGAAGGAGCTGAAAGATAATCCGCATGTTCTTCTCTTCATCGATGAAATTCATACGCTTATCGGAGCAGGTCAGGGTGCCGGAAACATGGACGCCGCAGATATCTTCAAGCCAGCTCTAGCGCGCGGCGAGATATCTTGCATTGGCGCTACTACCTTAGACGAGTATCGAAAGCACATCGAAAAAGATCCGGCTCTCGAGCGACGTTTTGAGAAAATTATAGTGCCTGAGCCCTCTCGCGATGAAACGGTGAATATTTTGCAGGGGATACGCGATAAATGGGAGACGCATCACAACGTCACCATTACGGACGAAGCGATCGAGGCTGCAGTCGACCTCTCTCTAGAATTCGACGCGGATCATCAGCTTCCGGATAAAGCGATTGACCTCATTGATCGAGCCTCATCGCGGACGAGAGTGCCGATGCTCTCTTTACGCGCAAATCAGGAGAATGTGATTTCGGAAAAGGCCACTGTCACCGCCGAGGCCGTCGCTCATGTTCTTGCTGAGAAATGCTCTATCCCACCGGAACTAGTGTCGTCTCATCTTGTGGGAAGCGCCCAGACACGCGTTCTTGGGCTTGAATTCTTTCTCAAAGCGCGTGTTATTGGTCAAAATCTCGCGATCGAGACGATATGCAATAGCTTGAAAGTAGCGCACGTTGGACTTGGCCGGCGCGCTGGCCCGCTGGCAGTATTCTTGTGCATCGGTCCGACAGGAGTGGGCAAGACCGAAGTCGCGCGCAAAATGGCTGCGCATCTATTCGGTGATGCCAGCCGCCTCATCCGATTTGACATGTCGGAGTACATGGAAAAGCACGCGGTATCTCGTCTCATTGGATCACCACCAGGATACATTGGCCATGAGGATGAGGGCCAGCTAACGGGGTGCCTACGCGCTCACCCATACTCGGTTATCCTCCTCGACGAGATCGA
Organism: uncultured bacterium; assembly: GCA_964499705.1. Lineage (GTDB taxonomy): Bacteria > UBA8481 > UBA8481 > UBA8481 > UBA8481 > JBBTKW01. Next base: position 6,413 of record CAZCME010000010.1, read on the forward strand.
AAAGGCGCACCCGGAGATTTGCGACATCTTTCTTCAACTCTTCGACGCCGGTCGTTTAACTGACGCGAAGGGCAGGACGGTAAGCGCACGAAACGCCATCTTCATGATGACGTCTAATATTAGCTCGCGTTCCGAACCTGTTCGCGCGTTAGGATTCCTCAATGCTGAGCCGAAGGATGAAGTCGCGGAACCCCGAAACGCGCGCGATGGTGACGCTCTCCGTCAACATTTCCGACCTGAGTTTCTAAACCGCATTACAGAGGTCGTTTGCTTTGGCCCTCTTAACGAAGAATCCACGCGACTGATTCTTCGAATGAATCTGCAGGGTATCCTGGATGTTGCGAAGAATGATCACGGAATTACATTGCAAATCGACTCCGATGTTGAAGATCTTCTTATGCGAGAGGGGTTCGATTCCCGATACGGCGCTCGCGAGCTTCACCGGGCGATCGATCGCCTTCTTCGACAACCTCTCGCCGACTTCATCCTTTCCGGACAGAACCGAGAGGCGAAATCGTGCCGCATGACACTGCGGGAAGATCGAATCCATCTGATGATTGACCACGGCGGGCGTTAGTTTGTACGGGTTGATTCTTCCGCGCAGAATTCAGATCCCACGTCCATTATTCAACGATCTTCTCGCGCTTATTTCGTATCGAAGTGACTATGGGCCGCGAATACCAATCTCTCGCTGACGTTCCACATAATTGGGAAGTCGGCGATGTGATTCTCGGCCGCTATGAGGTTCTCGATGTTTTCACAGGTGGCATGGGCAAAGTTTATCGCGTGTTCAGCCGAGATTGGCGTACCGAGCTGGCTGTAAAATCACCGCGTCCAGAACTCTTTTCGAGCCTGAATGATCGAAACATGTTCGAGAATGAATGCGCCACTTGGATCCGACTCGGGCTGCATCCCAATATCGTTACCTGCTATTTCGTTACTACGATCGGTGACGTGCCGCGCGTCTTTTCAGAATTCGTGGCGGGTGGAAGTCTACATGAGTGGATCACCTCGCGACGGCTGTATGCAGGTAGTAATGATGCCATTCTGAACAGAGTTCTGGACATCTCTACTCAAACCGCGAGAGGACTTGGCTATGCACATTCCAAGGGCGTCGTTCATCTTGACGTAAAGCCAGCCAATTTTCTCATAGCGCAAGACATGACTGCCATGGTGAGTGATTTCGGACTTGCGAAAGCACGTGGCATCCAGTCTTCAGGTCATGGGGTGTCAGCTAAGTCTCACGACAGCATACTCCTAAGCTCCGGAGGACGAACTCCAGCCTATAACTCTCCAGAGCAGGCCGCTGGATTGCCTGTAACTCGCCGCTCGGACATCTGGAGTTGGGCAGTATCAGTCATGGAGATGATAGCCGGGCAGGTGTTTTGGAAAGACGGTCGACACGCGGATCAAGCGTTGCAGCATCTCATCAACGGAGGCTTTCTTGAATCTCAGATTTCCCCGAGGAGAATTCCGCCAGAAGTATGGACACTAGTGAAGAGCTGCTTAGCCTTGAACGAGACCGATAGACCCCACGACTTCGGTGTTGTCGTCGATTCTCTTGAGAGTATTTACGCCAAATTATCAGGTGCTCCCTATTTCAGATTGCGGCCTACCCAGCCGGAACTGGATGCCTCAACTCTTAATAACAAAGCTCTATCCCTATTAGAAATTGGAGGTCTTTTTGCAACGTCAGACCAGTCTGCCTTCTCGACGATCAGCGAGCTCAGGGATCTTTATCCTGATTACCGAATCGGCGAATTGAATGAGATTCTAATGCGGTGGCGTCACCTTAGCATGCCGATTGAAGATCTGAACCGACGTATTGATAATGCGATATGTGATTCTGGAGATGGCGAACTTCTGGACTGGAGAGTTGCGTTAGAATTAGAGACGCACAACACCAAACGGGCAAATCAGTTTCTATCTGAGTCAGATGCGCCGGCAGAGCGACGGAACGAACTAGCTCAAGAAATCAGTGACCATTCTCTCTATATACGCCGTGCGCTTGAATCTTTCTTCAATGAGCCCATTGAACTTGATGCTTCTCACGTAGAAGCATTAATAAAGCGCGTTTTGAATTTCGATGAAGAAGAGGACTTTGATTCACCGCACGCGTTTGCAGCCACTGCTATCGGACTCGCTGTTATACTTGATTGGCGCAATAAGCAGGTCGCACTAGTTGACCTTCGGCGTGCGGCTTGCCTGCGCCGCATTCAGTTGGAACGCAACTACCAAGTAGTCGGCATCTCTGAAAACGCGCAGCTGTTTGCAATGGCAGGCATCGTGCCTTCCGATGAAAATGATAGCGGATTGTCGCAATATCGACTTGCCGTCCATTCTGGACACGATGGTAGATTGCTCGGCAGTATTGACCATGTTTATCTAAACGTCGGCATCCACGAAATCAAGATCGACGCGGTGACGATAGACGACTTTGGCATTCGGATCAGCTTGTGGTTGAGCCGCGGCAATGATATTTATGAGGCTGTTCATAATTATGACGACGGTGCACTTACACCATACCGAGTCGATTTCAGAGACACGGCTCATTTCCAGTATTTCGATAAAGTAGCGATTGATGGATCGGGCAAGTCAATTCTCTTCGTCCAAGGTTCTCGCTGTTCCGTATGGAGTAATCGGTCATCGCAGTCGCATAGTGACGCCTTGGTCAATCTATTGGACACCGACTTATCTGATTTTGCGATTGTCGATTCGTGTACGGATGGATATTTCCCGGGCATGGAGCCGCCGGTAGATATCGAATCGGCCATCACGCCGGCCCGAGTATTCGATCTCCTCAAGCTACTGATCGACTTGAAGCCTGCTCGATCTACTCATTATCTTATTTGTCGCCCCGCCAGTATGAATCTGCTTCTCCAACGTCGCCGCGAGCGGGACATTCTTCTCGTTCGTGCGCATGAGGCAGAGCTTAGCAATGACACGCGAGCGGCTATCGACTACTTATCGCAATGCGCCAGACTTGGGGACAAAGACAGGGAACAGATCTTGGCCAGGCGCCATGCCTTGTTGCGCAAAAAGCAGCCCATTCGCCTCTCGAATGCCTGGCATGAATCCAGCCACGACGAATATTGGCGCGGCAATATCTTTGGCTTGGATACCACACCTCATAATACGATGGTGTTTCAATGTTTGCGCGGATTAGAGACTCGTCCACTGCCTTCGCTGCAAGCAAGGAGCGAAATCGCGTTGCCGTTTCACAAAGAGCTACTGATAGGCATTGCGAAGCTTCCGAATGGAGAGATTCTCGTTTATCGGCATCAACAAGAGGAGCCGTATAGAAATTGGATCTCAGCAACTTCCTTGAATGATGCGCATGAACTTCATCACGCTTGGGAGATCGAGCTTGGGGCTGGCCCGGGATGGAATTGGCCGCGCCGAAAGACCTTGCTTATCCGAAATCGACTATTCGTCGAGATAGGGGCAGGCGTTGTGTGCCTTATCGATCCCGAGGATGGTCGCATTAGACAATCGATTCCGGCCAAAGGCGCAACCGCGAACTTTCTGAAACAGGTTTCGGGGCCTCGCGGCGAAATCCTCGTTTTCATTTCCTACTCGCCCTGCGGCTTCGAGATTGTCGACTTAGAAGGGCGAGCATTCACTATCCCGGGAACTGCCGTTGAATTACTTAATCGAGACGGATGGATGATCGAGGATATTTCACCTGATATGTCCGCGACTGTGGTCCAACAGAAGGACACCGGTAACCTGCGGGTTTTGCGTTCATCGGCGGAGGAATCGCTTGATTTATGGACCATTGATGATTTTACCAAGCATTCGAGAGGTTTTCTGCGGGCTATACCCTATTACGTGTCTATTTCTCCGTGCGGACGAGCGGTCGCATTCATTTTCTCATGCACCCTTCGAATTGTGAACGCTGTTTCCGGCGCTACGATATTGGACTGGAATTATCCGTGGGGAAAGAACGGGCCGCTAATGTTCGACCGCACAAGTCGATGGCTGACGTGTGTTCATAGCGACAACAAATTCGAACTATTTCAGCTCTACTGGGACATCGCTGAGAAGGAAGAACGAGCTGTCAAGAAGGGGTAAGAAATGATTCGGGATCACGTATTGTTCTCTCAATGAGCAATCCATCATGGAAGAAGATCATCATCAAGCCGAATGCGCTCCAGCACACCGCCTATGCCGACTGGTACCGGTATGGAACCAGTGATCCGGCGGGCGTCCCCATGGTGGTCTACGTTGGTGGCGCGATCCCGAAGAATACGTACTCCGAAAGGCAAGCCACGCGCCCCGACATTATCGCCGTGGAGTTCGAAAATGCGCGCGAGCTGAATCCGATGGCATGCGTCGATCTTCTCATCATTCCGTGCCCACTCAGCATCATGGAGCGCCGCAGCGTGTGGCGCTCTGAATTCCGCGAGCACTTTACGCGGGAACTGCTGCCGGCGATAGAGAACCGTGAGCCGCTCCGCATGTCCGTTGTCGGATACTCCTTGGGGAGCTATTTCGCAATGTGCCTGTTGGCGGAACGTGCCACTGCTTGCGGTCTTGCAACGGTCGGGGGAGCCGGTATGCCGGAGGCGCTTCTCGAGAGCGATCCACCCGATCTGCACAAGAAGCGCATCATTTCGTTCTGTAACGAGAACGATCATCTCTTCGAGATTACGGAAAAATTCAGGAACACTCTGCTTTCGCGGGGCATCCATCTCGAAACAACGAGGCGCGCCGGCGGGCATCCCTTCCGCAATTATGCAGAAAACGGCTCGGTGCGAGACGCATTCGCATTTGCCCTCCAGTGCTTACAGAAACGCGGAACGTGGATCGCGTGATGCGAATCCAGATCTCGGATTAGAGCGGCCGTTCACGTAGACAACGCAAACAGGAAATTAAAAAGGGTGAAAGAAGGGTGAAAGTCACCTGCGTTTAATGCGTCTGATGGCTTTTATGCGTTCTGATAATTCGTAACTTACGCAGTAGCAGGGCACTGGCTAGCCCCGAACTCACATTTACAGCCCGCCCCATTTGGCCGCTTTGGTATCCCTCCGGGTGAGATAAAACCAATCCACTATGGTGTTCACTTCGCGCGTTCCGCGAATATGTGGAAGACATCATACTCATCGCCGGGCATTCTGTCATCATCCGGATGAGATCCGGGTGACTAAGGAGTTGCATTCCCTCCTGCAAACCATGATAATTCTCCGCCATGAATTCCAACCGTTCAGGACAGTCTGACAGCGAACGCGCGCATTTCGACCGGTTGATCGAGGAACACGGCAGCGTCTGGTGGGGCTCCCGAACGCATTCCGGCAAGAGGCGGTTTGAACTGCGCGCGCGGACGATCGAATCTCTTCTTCGCCCCCTTGCGAAGCCGGATTCGGTCGCCGGTCCGCTTGTGCTGGAAGTCGGCTGCGGGGCGGCGGCCTTCACGATTCCCCTGTTGCGCGTCATGCCGAATCTGCGTCTCGTGGGGACCGATATTTCCGAAAAATGTCTCGATCTCGCGCGTCGTGATTGCGCGGAATTTCCGCATGCCCGCTTCTCCTGCGTGGACGCGGAGGCGATGACTACGGCGGAGCCGTTGGCGGCGGATCGGGGACATTTCGATGCGGTGATCGGCAACGGGAGCCTTCATCATCTCCCGGAGCGCAAGATTCTCCAGCAGTCATGGGAGATGCTTCGGCCGGGCGGCCTCGTCATCTTCTTCGAACCGAACATGATGAATCCGCAGGTGGCCCTGCAGAAAAACGTTCCTTTTATCAAGCGGATGCTCGGCGATTCGCCGACGGAGACCGCGTTCTTCCGTTGGCGGCTCAGGAATCTTCTGAAGGAGCTCGGCTACATCGGGATCGTGGTGGAGCCGATCGACTTCCTTCATCCGCTCATTCCGAGATTCCTGACGGGAGTCGTCGAAAAGATTAGCGCCGGCCTTGAACGCGTTCCGGGCGTCCGCGAATTCGGCGGCTCGCTCTTAATTAAAGCCGAGAAACGGTGAGCGGCGCTCTCTCGTCCGGCATGCCCGATTCGGACGAGTCCCCGGGGCGGCGGCGGCTCCTGGTTTTCCTGCTGCTCGTTCTCCTCGTCTTCCTCGGCAGTTATCACAATCTCGTCAAATCCTGGATGTATGACCTGCCCCTGGGCACGGAGCATTATTTTCCGACGGCCACCATCGAGGTGTTCCATAAGATGTCCGAAGTCGATGCGGCGATGAAGGGCTATTACCTCGTCGGCAATCCGTTTCACTTCGAGGAGCGTTTCATCACGGCTTCGAACACGCCCGGCGGACCCGCGTTCTTCGGTATTTTCCTGAGGCTGATCCGCATGAACCTGGCGACCACCACGTGGTTCTTCGATCTCCTGATGCCGGTGATCGTTTTCGCTCTCTTCATGCTCATGCTGCGCCGCCTGGAAGTCTCCTCCTCGACGACCCATCTCGCCATCGCCTCCTTCCTCTTCACGCTCGTCCTCATGATGGCACCGCAGCAGCGATTGCTGTATCGCTATCTGTCGCCGCAGATGAGCCTGCCTCTATATCTCTATCTCTTCATGGCCACCGCGCTCCTGGAACGCCGCAAGGTCGAAGTCGTGGAATACGGATTCATGCTGGCTCTCAACGCGATCAACTTCATCATCGATCCCTGGATGGCGGTTCTTGTGGTCGGAACCCAGTCGCTGCTGGTGTTGAAATTCATCTGGCGCAGGGATCATGAATACGCGGCGCGGGTCTTCATGCTGGTCTTGTCGGGCATGCTGGGAGGAGCGGCTGAAATATTACGCCTCTCGTCGCTGCATAAGGAGGATGGTTTCCAGATCCTGGCCGCCCGGATGGGCCAGATGGACACCTTCGTGCCCAGCTATCCGGTCTTCCTGGTGTGGGTCGTCCTCCTGGGGGTTCTCTGCTTCATCGCCTGGCGGTTCAGGTGCCTGACTTCGGATCGTTTTCTTATGACATTCGGCTGGATGGCCATGATCGTCTGCGTCGCCATCTTCGGCCAGAATGTGGTGACCGGGAAGCGCGTCTATTTCCAGGGCGAGCACATCGCGTCGACGTCGCTTATCGCGATGGGGCTCGTGGCCGCGGACTCGTTCTTCGGACTCATGGCGCGCCTGAAATCGCGCGGTATCCGGCATGCGGTTCTCCTTACGATGATTCTCGCGGCGACGCTTCATCACGTGGCATCGGCGCGCGGCGAGCTACAACTGGCGATCCCGACCAATCGGTTCGACGAGCTCTTCGGGTACGATCCGATGCGCATGCAGGTCATCTACGGTAAATCCTTCCGATGGCTTCGCGAGAATGCTCCGGAAACCAACGTCGTGCTCTGCGACCCTGTCGTCGCGCTGCCCATGCGGCTCATCGCGAACAAATACGGCTATTTCGTGCAGTCGGCGATTCACATCTCGCGGAACCAGCAGCAGATCTACGAGCGTTATTTTCCCTTTATCTGGATGCGCAGGCAGGTGCGGATCCCGACGCCGCCGGATCCCATATGGCACACGGACGAAAAGCTCCATAACTATAATCCGCGCGACTACGGCATGGTCTACGCCAGCGCGGGCAGCAGGATCGCGCATATCGGCCTCGTGAACGCGGCTCTGAAGCGTCGCGGTCTGTCTCCGGTTTTCGACGAGGAGCCCGAGCGGTTGAAGGTCCAGAGTTTCGTGGATGCGATCTACGATGGGTATGATTCCTTCGTCCACGGACGGGATATCCGCGGCCTGAAAGACATGCTGGATTATCGTTGCGACATGGTGCTGTGGGGGCCGCAGGAGCGACGCATGTATCCGGATTATCAGCCTGAATCGGACGCGACGCTGGTTCCGATCCACCGTGACGAGGAAAATCAGGTCACGATCTTCGGCTGGCGCTGACTTGCCCGCTCGCGCCGCATTCGCTATTCTCTGAGCCATGGCTGAGAAACTCTGCTGTCTGACATGCGACATCGAGATGGATTACGGCTGGCGCGTGCGCCAGTTCAACATCCTGAAGGAGAATCGCCGCGAGATCGCGGAGCTGGGTGATCTCGCCCGCATGCTCGATGTTCCCCTCTCGCTCTTCATCGTCACCCGTCTTCTCGACGATTATCCCGAATTGAACCAGGTGGTCCGCGAGCTGGGGAAGGACTGGCACACGCATTCGCATACGCACAACCTCAATGCCTTCAACAGCAGGAACGAATTCACATCCATGGTGGAATCGTTCAAAACGCATTTCGGATATCATCCGCTGGGTTATCGCGCGCCCCTGGGGGTGCTTCGCGACGGCGAGATCGATCTGTTGAAGGAGTGCGGGTTATCTTTTTCCGCCAGCGTCTTTCCCAGTTATCGTCCGGGGCAGTTCAACTACATGGATAAGCCGACGCAGCCTTTTCGCTACGAGAACGGGCTCCTCGAACTTCCTTTCGCCACATTCCCGAAGGTTCGAGCGATCCTATCGCTCAGCTACCTGAAGCTCTATGGCTGGCCTCTTTTCCGCCTTCTCGCCGCCGGCGCCGGTCTTCCGGAGATACTTGTCCTCGATTCGCATCTCCACGATTACTTCATCAATGAGACCAGTTTCCGGCAGCTTCCGCTGAAGCTGCGGCTCGCCTGGGGCCGCAACGGCGGGCGCGGCAACGAGTTGTTCACGCGTTTCGTGCACTTCCTGCGCGAACGCGATTACCGATTCCTCACAATGACCGAGCTCTATGAGCATGTGAAGCAGCGGGCCGGGTGAAGCTGCTCCTCCTGACGCAGGACGCGCCCGTCTATCTCGCGCCTTTCATCGACCGATGGCTGGAACTCATACGGGGCCGCCACGATGTCGTGGGCGCCGCAGTCTTGAAGGCGCATGGACCGCGGCGCCCTCTGGCGGCCTTGGCGGAACGTTACACTTTGTACGGCCCGATCGCGTTCGCGCGCATGTTGTGTTACATCGCGTGGAACAAGGGGCTCGCTTTCCTCGGTCGTCCTTATTCCGTCCGCAACGCGCTCCGCCGGCACGGTGTCCGGATTCTGGTGGAGGGTGACGTCAACCGGCCGGAATTCATCTGTCGCATCGGCGAGCTCGGAGCGGACGTCGTGGTTTCCATCGCCTGCCCGAAAATCCTGAAGGCCGCGATTCTCGCCGCGCCGCCGCGCGGCGTGATCAACTATCACACCGCGCTCCTTCCTCGTTACCGCGGCCGCATGCCCCTCTACTGGGCGCTCTTCCATGGCGAGCAGGAAGTCGGCATGACGGTCCACGAGATCGACACCGGAATCGATACGGGGCCGATCATCGTCCAGGATCGCGTGCCCGTTCAGCCGCAGGATTCGCTGCATGACCTCTATCTGAAAACCACGGAGGCCGGTCCGGCCACGCTTGCCCGCGCGCTGGATCGCCTGGCCGCCGGAGAAACGTCGCGGCTGCCGAATCCCGCGGATCAGGGCGCCTATTTCGGCTTTCCCACTCCGGAACAATGCCGCGAATTCAGGCGGCGCGGGCGCCGATTTTTCTAGCGAGGTTTCTTGACAGATTCGTCCGCCGTTCATAGCGTGACTTCCGATGCTGACATCCACGCAGGAAGATTATATCGAGATCGTGTTCCGCCGGCAGGAGGAGACGGGCGGAGAGGGAGTGCGCGTGACGGATCTCGCCGACGCCCTTGGTTGCCGGCTCCCCACCGTCACACGCACGGTCCAGGCCCTGGCCGATGCCGGATATTTCTCGCACAAATCCCGGGGGTTGGTCCGCCTCACCCGCAAGGGGCATTCGCTCGCGCGCGATATCGCGCACCGTCACGATGATGTCGTCGCTTTCCTTCATCTCATCCTCGGGCTTTCCTCCGATGACGCGGAAGCGGACGCGTGCCAGATCGAGCACGGGCTTTCGCCGCTGGCGTCGGAAAGGCTGCATGCGTTTCTGAATCATGTCGAGCAGCTCCCCGCGCGTGTCCGGAAAACCATGAGCGACGCGGTGCGGCGAGGGATCCGGAAGGAAACCGCATTTCCTCACCTGCTCGACATCAAGGTTCCGGGCTGGAGGAGTTAGAACGCCGTTAAAGGGCCGCGGCGAGCTCCTTCGGAAGCGAAAATGTGACGTGCTCCTCCTTCAGGATGAAGGGTTCCGTCGTGCCGCCGTAGCGCGCGATGAGCGAGTCGGCGGTGGCCTTGACGATCGATTCCGGAGCGGACGCGCCGGCTGTCAGTCCTACGGTCGTCACTCCTTCGAACCAGGCGGGATCCATTTCATCCGGCTGATCGAAGAGATACGCGGGGACTCCATGGAGCTTGGCAACGTCGACCAGCCGGTTCGAGTTGGAGGAATTCTTGGAGCCGATGACCAGGAGCAGATCGATCTGGGGAATGAGCGCCTTGATGGCGTTCTGACGGTTCTGCGTGGCGTAGCAGATGTCGTCCTTCGCCGGCTCGTGGATCCGCGGAAAGCGCCGCTTGAGAACGGAGACGATGCCGGCTGTTTCATCCAGCGACAGGGTCGTCTGCGTGACGTAGGCGACTTTTTCCGGATCGCGGACTTCGATCGCTTCCGCTTCCTTCGGATTCTGCACGAGGCGCATGCGCCCCGCGGGGATCTGGCCCATGGTGCCGATGACTTCCACATGGCCCGCATGCCCGATGAGGAGAATATCGTAACCTTCGTGATCGAGCTTATGAACTTCGAGATGGACCTTGGTCACGAGAGGGCATGTGGCGTCAATGACGCGGAGCGGCCGCGCACCGGCTTCGGCGATCACTTCTCTCGAAACGCCGTGCGCCGAGAAGATCGCCACGGCATGATCCGGAATTTCGGATATCTCCTCCACGAAAACGACTCCCTTTCTGCGGAGCCCGTCGACGACATGCTTGTTGTGCACGATTTCGTGCTTGACGTAGATCGGAGCTCCGAAAATATCCAGGGCTTTCTCCACGATGTCGATCGCCCGGTCGACGCCGGCGCAGAAGCCGCGTGGCGCGGCCATGAGGATGCGGAGAGGGTGGAGCATGAGCGTATTATACGGGCATTTGGATTCCGGCAACAGGCAAGATTATTCATGATGAATCGTCCGGAAACCGCTAGAGTGCTCGCATGAAAACGATGCGATTCGGAGTGCAGACGGTTCCGCAGAACACCAGCTGGCGGGATTTGAGGGACGTCTGGAGCTTATTGGATGAAGCCGGGTATGATTCGGCCTGGACCTTCGATCATTTCTATCCGATCTTTTCCGATCCGAAAGGACCCTGCCTGGAAGGATGGGTCGCGCTGACGGCGCTGGCCGCGTCGACGAAACGGATCAGGCCGGGCGTCCTCGTCACGGGTAACACGTATCGCCATCCCGCGATTCTCGCGAACATGGCCGCAACGCTCGATCATACGTCCGGCGGTCGCCTTAATCTCGGGATGGGCGCCGCCTGGTTCGAGCTCGAACACGAGGCGTATGGGATCGCGTTTCCGCCCGTGGGAGAAAGAATCGAGCGTCTCGAAGAGGCGTGCCACGTCGTCAAAAGTCTCCTGACACAGGAAACGACGAACTTCGACGGGCGCTATTACACGCTACGGGATGCATGCTGCGAGCCGAAACCGCTGCAGCAGCCGCATCCGCCGATCATGATCGGCGGCGGCGGAGAGAAGAAGACGCTCCGCGTCGTCGCGAAGCACGCGGACATGTGGAACTGGTTCGGATCGATCGAGAGCATGCGGGACAAGATCGCGGTGCTCCGTTCGCGATGCGAGGAAATCGGGCGTCCGCTCGACTCCATCGACCTCACGTGGTGCGGAGAATTTCGCGTTGTCTCGTCGCGCGATGCCAGGCGCGAGGCGCTCGACGAGATGGCGAAACGACGCCAGCAATCGCCCGAGGAAGTCGAATCGCTCTGTCTTGTGGGCGAGCCTTCCGAGATCGAGGACCGCATCCGAGCCTATGCCGCGGTAGGTGTCGGCCACATGATCCTGTCCGCCAGCGCTCCATTCGATCACGTTTCGCTCCGGCGCTTTGCGGAGGAAGTCATCCCCCGCCTGAGGTGATCGGCTTATTTCTTCTTCCGCTTCGCCTTGTTCCCGCCCTCGCCCAGCACGTCCGTGAGAACGCGCAGCGCTTCGGCGACGGACCAGGCCTGAGCGGGACAACCTTTCGGGTGATGGGGCGCGTCGCCGTCGGCGATCTCGGATATATGCCCGAGCCCGGCAGTCATGACGTGCGCTTCGAGTGCGCCGAGAAATTTTCGAGCCTGTTTCTTCGCCGACGCCGATGAACCGCGCACGCGGACCCAGGCCTCGATGAAGGGGCCGAGTAGCCAGGGCCAGACCGTGCCGTTGTGATAGCTCGCGTCGCGGTCCCGGCGTGAACCGGTGTAGATTCCGATATACCCCGGCTCCCAGGCGGCCAGCGTTCTCAAGCCGAGCGGCGTCAGGAGATGTTTCTCCACGGCGTCCACGACGGCGCGCGCCTGCGCCTTGCCGAGGATCGGTTCCGGCAGCGAGACGGCGAAGATCTGGTTCGGGCGCATGCGGTCGTCGTCTCCCTCCGGCCCGCCCACGACATCCAGGAGGCATTTGCGATCGGCGTTCCAGAATTTCTTCCGGAAGGACACAAGCGCCCTCTTATGAAGAACGCTCCATTCCGCCACGGATTTTCCCCGGGTGAGATTCTTCATGGCCGCCAGAGCGTTGATCCAGAGCGCCTGGATCTCGACGGGCTTGCCGATCCTCGGCGTGTACGTCTCCTCCTCATACTTGGCGTCCATCCAGGTGAGTTGCGAACCCGGTTCGCCGGCGTGAATGAGGCCGTCCTCGTCGAGGCGGATGCCGAATCGGGTGCCGTCGCGATATCCGCGCATGATGGCTTCCGCGGCCGTCAGCAGCGCCGCGCCGCCCTTTCCTCCGCGGTCGATGTATTCCTTAACGACGACCACGTACCACAGGGATGCATCGACGCTGTTGTAGTGCGGCGTTTCTCCCTCGTCGGGAAAGTGGTTGGGAAGCATGCCTTCGCTGACGACGCTCGACCATTCCGTCAGAATTTTCCTCGCGATATCCATCCGGCCGCGCGCAAGGCAGATGCCGCGCATGGAGATGAAGGTGTCGCGTCCCCAGTCCGTGAACCACGGATAGCCGGCGACGATGGTTAAACCCTTGTTGCGGCGCACGAGATAATCTTCCGCGGCCCGATCGAGCACCTGCACCAGATCCGCCGGTTCCGAACCGATCCTGGCCCGGCGGTTCCTTTCCGACTTCTTCATCGCCGCGATCTTCTTGTTCGTCACGGGTTCGTCGGAAGCCGTCAGGGAGAAGAGAACGGCGGCCGTTTCGCCGGGAGCGAGATCGAAACAGATCGCTCCGGGTGTCCAGAGATCCTCCAGCCAGTCGAGACCCCGTTCTCTTTCCGCGTCGTAGGCGAACTGCATGTACCAGTCCGGTGAATGCTGGTAGGTTCCTGTATGGCGCGCATGGATTGTCGGAACGCCGGGATAGGGATGCCACGCGACTCTCCCGGCGGAGGATTCGAAGCGCGGGTCGATGAGGTTGTTCCTGCGGGCGATGGTGTGATGGTCGCGGCAGGACAGGAGCGGCCGGACGAAAAAGCGCGCGGGCGATGAACCGCGGAGCGTCCATGTGATGACGACGGTCGGCTCGTCCCGCGGAACGAAGATCTCCTTATCGACCATGATCCGTGCTCCATCGTCTCCCTCGAACTCATACGTCCACGTCGGCCACGGATACAGGTGGAAGCGCGTCAGGTGATCGAGACCGCGCGGGTAGACGGCATCGGGCGCGTAACGGTGCGCCGAAAGCGAAAAGCGGGAGGCTCCCGCTATGAAGTCCTCCTCGATATCCTGCACGAAGACGCGGCGTTCTGTCGGCGGCTTCATCGCGGCCAGCAGCAGCCCGTGGTAACGCCGCGTGCGGATGCCTCCTATCGTGCCGGACGCGAAGCCGCCCAGTCCGTCCGTCTCGAGCCATTCATGCGCGGCCGATGCGACCGGATCGCGCAGCACGTCGGGGCCGAAGGTGCCACGGGTCGTCGTTGATTTTTTCATGGGGTATATCCTTTTCTCATTCAGGGCGGTTGATGGGCGTCAGGTTCCGGGTTCCTCGGCGCGGGCGCCGAGCTGGTTGTCGAGGAAGAGCAGGCCGGCGCCATCCTTGCCGACCATCTTCAGCTTCTTCACCATCTTGTCCATCGAGGATTCCTCCTCGACCTGCTCGTCGACGAGCACGCGGAGGAAGCTGATCGTGGCGTATTCCTTTTCCTCGTGCGCGAGATCCATCAACCCGTAAATCCGTTTCGTCACGAACTTCTCGTGTTCCAGGGAAAGCTCGAAGGTTTCCAGGAGGGATTTGAAATCTCTCTTCGGTGCCTCGATGGTCTTCAGTTCGACCTGGCCGCCCTGGTCGCAGATGTACGTGTAGAATTTCATGGCGTGACCGCACTCTTCGCGCGCCTGCTGCTTGAAAAAGTTGGACGCGCCCGACAGATGCTCCGTTTCACACCAGGAGGCCATCGATAGATAGTAGTAGGCCGAATAAAATTCGAATTTGATCTGTTCGTTCAACTCGCTCACGAGCTTCGCGGATATCATTTTCTGTTCCTCCCATGCGGCTCGCTGGCATTCGAGCCTTGATTCTTATTTTAATCATATCCCCGGAGATGTCTGTTCGCAACTCGCGTTCGCGGAAGCGGATGTCTCCCCGGATGTTTACTTTCCGGCGTCCGGGCATTATAAATGACGCATGGCCGCGCCCGTCAACACACGCCGGATGGACCGGTTCAAGCCGGACAGCCGTTCGCTCATCACGATCGCGCCCTCGGGTTCTTATACCCAGGTCTCCGCGACGCTCCTGGATCTCAACAAGTTCGGAGGGCTCGGACTCTTCGTGCCGGCGCGCACGGCCTTTGACCGTATGTCCGTGGCCACTCTCCTCGATCAGTGGATCATGAACAGATCCAGCACGCAGGGCGATATCAGCATGACGATCCGGTTTTTCCATGCCATTCCCAGGATCGAGGATGGTCGCAAGGGAATTCGCGTTTCCGCCATGCTGGTGCAGAAGGACTTGAGGACCGAATCCTCGAAATTCCTCACGAGCACGCGCCGTCGCTCAAAGAGAGTTCCCAAGGACAGGGATCCCGCGAAACTGGTGCGGTCCGGGCTCAAGATCGACACGCGCGTCATGAATGTCGGGGATGACGACGGCGTCGGCGTGCTCGTCGACGCGGACGCGCTCGCGAAGATCACGTGGGGCGAGCTTTTTCAGGATGGATGGGAATTCGCGCAGGACGGTTTTTCGCTGACGTGTTTCGTCCAGCGCATCAGCCTCCAGGATAAGCTGGTGATCATCGGCGGCGCCGTGCCGGGCGTCAACAAGGCGAGGCAATGGGCGGAGACGGCCGGCAAATCGGCTCCGGCGGAGAAGGTCGCTTCCGAGGCCGACGATGCGTCGCTCATGGATCTGCTGGACCAGGTTCTTTCGAAGAAAAAATAAGGCGCGGGATCAAACCGAGAGATGAGGCAACATGAAAGCGGATGATATCAGGAGGAGAATCGAGGAGGGGATCGCGGGATCGGTCGCGGAAGTGAGCGACCTGACGGGAACGGGGGACCATTTCGAAGCCGCCGTCACGGCGTCCGCGTTCGAAGGAAGAGGACTGGTGGAACGGCATCAGATGGTGTTCGGATTATTCAAACCGGAGCTGGCCACGGGCGAGTTGCATGCCTTCACGCTGAAGACAAAAGCTCCGGCGGAGGCTTGAGAGAGAACGGGAGAAGAGGAGAGAACCATGGATATGCGGGCGAAGATCGCCGAAGAAGTCGGAAAGAATCAGGTCATGATCTACATGAAGGGCACGCCCAATTTCCCACAATGCGGTTTTTCCGCGGCCGTGGTGGAGATTTTCAGGGAACTGGGCGTGAAATTCGGAGCCGTCGATGTACTTAACGAGGAGGGTTACCGGGATGCAATCAAGGCGTTCACGAGCTGGCCTACGATTCCGCAGGTCTTCGTCGGAGGCAAGTTCATCGGGGGCTGCGACATCACGCGTGAGATGCACAAGTCGGGCGAGCTGAAGAAGTTGGTGGATGCTCTGCCGGGCGGGGCGTCCGCGCCCGGGATTTGATCAGAAATACTTTAGAATGAGCACCGTGGTGACCAGGAAGAAGAGACCCGGATAAAGTGTCGCTTCTATCGAGGCGAGCTTCTTCTTCGGGATGTAATGCAGGGCCATGAATGTCTTGTCGTATGGGGGAGGAAAATCCTTTAGACGATTTCCGGGATATTATGATAGCATCGGAATCGCGACATCAGTTCGTGTTGCAAAGTTAGGCAAAGCGGAAACGTTGAGTCATGTTCCAGAGGGAGGCAGGGCTAATATGGCCAGGCAAGAAGAATCGGCAATTCAAGATGTGGCGAGGGATGTGCTTCTTATTCTCGGGGGAGCCCTCATAGGCGCGGCCATCGCGCTCCTGTACGCTCCTCAGTCCGGAGAACGGACGCGACGGCAGATCGGCCGGAAGGTCGAGGACGCCAAGCACAAGGCGCAGGATGTGGGCGATGATGTCCTCTCCAAGGCTGAGGATCTGCGGCAGCATGTCGCCAAGCAGGTTGACGAGGGTCTTGACTACGTCGGCGAAAAGCGGGATGTCTTTCTCTCCAACATCGGCGCGCTCGAAGATAAGCTGTCGAGCATCAAGAAGAAGCTGGTAAAAAGATAGCTTCCGCGACGCTGCGCGTCTTCCGCGTCCGGTTGTCCTGCCGTCTCGCGGCGGCGGGACTTATCGCGTGCGGAGCCATCCTGTGCGCGATTCCGGCGGCGGATGCTCAGCTTGAGCTTCGTCGCGTGGTCGACTCGCCCGGTGAGTTGACCGTGGATATTCCTCCCGCGGCCGGTCCCAGGCGCGTGCGGATCCAGTGTTCGCCTCCTAAGAACGGCCGCGTGTCGGCGCTCCTTATCTGGACCCCCCCGGAATACGCTCTCACCGCAAGAATCCAGAGACTGGGCATGGCCGATCCTTTCGCGCGCGCATCGGGCAGGAGCCCGATCGCGCTCGGCGCCGCGGTCGATACCGGCGAAGGGCCGTGCTTTCTCATGATCGATGAGCCGGCGGGCGGAGCGGATTCCGTTCAGATTTCTCTCCAGTTGAACTGGTCGGGGCCGACAGGGGAGAGGCCGTGGCCGACAGTGAGCGTGGAAACAAGCGCGACGCGCGCCACGTTCGAGGTCAAGCCTCCGGTCTCGGCTCCGGCATCTCTCACCTGCCGCATCACGGACATATCCTGGACGGAAGGCGCGGATCTGGATCGCATGAAACTGATGCGCGAAGGATTGAAAATCCGTTTCGGATCGGCGGTGAACAAGGAGATGCTGGAAGGTGCGATCCGCTGCTCCATAGGCATGCCCGGCTCCCAGGACGGCCTGATCCGGTTCGAGGACGTCCGGGTTGAACTTCGGATGGAAGACCAGGAAGTTCGGCTCATCTTTCCTCCGAAACTGCTCTTCGCCAGACGCTCGATCGTCCGCGTCACCGTCATCGGAGACCGGGTCCTGTCGCGCGACGGCACATTCGTGGACGCGGAAGGATCCGGATTCAAACTGCCATCCGGCAATGGAATGCCGGGGGGCATCTTTCAATCGGAATTCATCGTGCCGTGACGGGCGAAGAAGGCCGCGGATCAGAAAAGAGGATCGCCGTTTTGCTGTTCAAGGAGCCATTTCCCGGCTGAACGGACGAAGCGGAATTCGGACAGGCCGCTTCGCCACTGCACCTCGCCGTCCTCGCGCGCTGACCGGCTGAGCCGCCACGCCGCCACCACGACGCCACGGTCTTCGTTTTCCATGATCTCGACATGCTCCGGAGTGAGATGGATCGTGATTCCGGTGTAGCGTTCCAGGTCCTGGTCGATCGATGACTTCAACGCCAGCCTGGACGGCGCGTAGGACTCCGCCACCAGCTCGAACACACCGAACGAATTCTCGTCTTCGAGCGCGCGGCAGATGGATTCGAGGACTTCGACGAGCGCGGCATCGTGCGGAGGCCGGCTCTTCTCTTCCCTTACGATATCGTGTTCCTTCAGGCAGGACGCCAGGAGGAGGCAGGATAGAAGAAGGAGCGCGCAGTGGCCTTTCATGGCTCGATCCAGCCGCCGCCGCCCTTCAGCGATCGGGTCAAGGCATTCAATGTTTTCACCACCGCCACACCCGACGCGCCGTCGGAGACCGGGCGCGCGTTGTCGCGCACGCACTCGACAAAGTGAATCGCCTCCTGCTTGAGCGGTTCGACGGAGCTGATCTTCGGGAGGAGAATATCGCCGGTGCGGATGGAGAGATACTGGCCATAGGACCGGAACGGCTGGCGCTGTGTTTCCACGGTGCGATTGTAGATGCGGAGTTTTTCGGAGGACTCGCCATCGTCGATGACCGCCATTTTTTCCGTGCCGATGATGGAGAGCTCGCGGACCTTCTGCGGATCCAGCCAGGAAACATGGCCGTGAAACATGACGTCTCCGGAGTATCGCAGCGTGTAAAAAACGACATCCTCGACGCCGGGCTGAAGATAACAGTTTCCGACGGCCTGCACCTCCACGGGCGCGCTCCCGGCAATGGCGTCGCCGATCGCGATGTCGTGCGGCGCAAGCGACCAGAGCGCGTTCTCGTGGGAGCGGACGATGCCGAGATTGACGCGGCGGGAATGGAGATAGCGGAGCGTTCCGAATTCTCCGGAACGAAGGCGTTTCATCGCTTCCTGATACGCGGGGTGATACAGGAGAAGGTGCCCCACCATGAGAATTCTTCCGCGCGCGTCGGCCGCTTCCGACAGCCGTTCGGCATCTTCCGTCTTCAGCGCGAGCGGCTTTTCCACGAAGAGATGCCGGCCGGATTCGAGAACTTTGAGGCCGAGTTCCGCATGGGTTTCGGCGGGCGTGGCGATAACCACGGCGTCGATATCGGCCGCCAGCGCGTCCTGGAAATCGGTCGACGTCGCGACTCCGGGATGATGTCGGGATGCTTCCCGCAGGCGTTCCCCCGAGGCGTCCACGAGCAGGGCAAGCTCCGCGCCGGTGGTTTCGGCGAAGATTCGGGCGAGATTAGGCCCCCAGTAACCGAGGCCGACGGCGGCGATCCGGACGGACATGAAATCGATGATAGCGGAGGAAGTATGAAGTATGAAGTATGAAGTATGAAGTATGAAAGTGTATGATTGTCCCCATGCACATTCTCGTCACGGGAGCTTCGGGTTTCATAGGGCGGCGGTTTCTGGAGCTTCTGCCTCCGTCGTGGAGCGCGAGCGCGATCTGGTCCCGGCGGGAGGATTTTCCGGAATTCGTCGCGGGCCTGGATGGTTCGCGTATCAGGGCATTACGTTGCGACCTGACGGATCAGTCCGCCGTCGAGGGTCTCGCGGCCCGCGTGGATCCGCTGGACGCGCTGGTTGTCCTCGCGGCCAACGGAGATCCCGTGCGGTCGGTGTCGGATCCCGTGGCGGACCTGATGGAAACAGCGGTGACGGCCATCAACACATTCCGTTTCTTCCGGGCGGACAGGCTGGTTTACTTCTCATCCGGCGCGGTGTACGAGGGGCTGTCCGGAGCTGTCGACCCTTCCGTGAACATCCGCCCTGCGCTTCCTTACGCCGTGACGCATTACGCGGCGGAGCGTTACGCGGACTACTTCCGGAGTTTGAACCGCTTCAGGCACGCGGTGATGCTCCGCTTCTTCGGCGCCTACGGTCCGCATGAACCCTCCCGCAAGATTTACTCGCGCCTCGTGCGGAGATTCGCGTTCGACCGCGAACCGTCGATTGTGCTGAAAGGAAATGGCCGGAACATCATCGATGCCATGTATGTGGACGATGCCGTGCGCGCGATCATCAGCGTGCTGGCTTCTCCGGAGGCGGCGGGAACGGAGATCCTGGACCTGCCCGGCGGAAATCCCATGACGATCGAGGAACTGGTGCGCGCCGCGAGCCGCGCCTGCGGACTCGGCGAAATTGCGCTCCGATACGAGGGGCAGGTCGCCGAGGATCATGCCTTCACGGCTTCGCTCGATGGATTCCAGGACCGTTTCGGCCGTATCCGGCTCACACCGCTCGATGAGGGAATCGGAGGCCTGCGGCGATGGTTGGAAGCCCGTTCCGCGCTCGCGAGCGAACCGTTGCGTTGAAATATTTCAAATTGCGTGACGCCTAGGGTATGCTATCTTTGCAGAGATGAACGATCGCCGCAGGTTCGAGAGGGTCGAGAGGACCCTCGTGACGTACTACCGCAAGCTCTGGGTTAACTCCCTCGAATATGCCGGTGTCACTTCGAATATCTCGCGCGGAGGAATTCTCGTCGAGTTGGAGGGCGAATTCCAGTCGGGCGATCTGCTAGCACTGGAAATGGTCATTTTCAACGGTGAACCGCCGATCAATCTGGTGGCGCGCGTCGTGAGAAATGACGTCTCGAATCCCCTGAAAGGGCTGGAATTCGTCCAGATTTCCGGGCCCGATGAGAAACGTCTGCATGATTATCTCGCTGCCCGCGAGAGACAGGAGAAACAATCGGTCTGATGGAAAGGCTCGAAGTCAGGGAATTTCTCAAGAAGATAGAGAAGCTTCCCACGCTGCCCGGAATCGCGATGAAGATCATCCAGACCGCGAACAATCCCAAGTCGGCGGCCGACGATCTTTCCCGGATCATCCTGTCCGATCTCTCGCTCTCCGCGAAAGTGCTCAAGATGGTGAATTCCGCCTACTACGGAATCAGGAACAAGGTCGCATCCGTCAAGCAGGCGATCGTCATCCTGGGATTCAACACGATCAAATCTCTCGCGCTCTCCACCGCCATCATGGACAAGTTCGGCACGACGGGTTCCATCGATGGTTTCTCCCGAGGCGCGTTCTGGAAGCACAGCCTGGGCGTCGGCATCACGAACAGGATCCTCGCCAAGCGGATTGTCAAGCAGAAGGACATGGAGGAGAATTACTTCATGGCCGGGCTCCTGCACGACATCGGCAAGGTCATCCTCGATGAGTATTTCCACGACGATTTCCTGAACGTCATCAATCACATGAAGGTGACGGGAAAGTCGTTCTATCGCGCAGAGATGGACGTCAACGGCTTGTCACATGCGGAGATCGGCGGCATGCTCGCCGGGCAGTGGCAGCTCCCTGAGGAACTTGTCGCGGCCATTCGATTCCATCACACGCCGGAGAATCGAACGGAACACGCGACGCTCATCTGCGCCACGCATTTCTCGAACATCCTTGCCAAGACCAAGAATTTCGGATCCGGCGGAGACAACGACATTTCCGAGCTGGTCGAGTCCTGCATCAACGCGCTGGGGCTGGCGGAGGAAGACATCGCTCAGATCGTGGGTGTGGAGATGGATGCGGAGTATGCGAAGGCGTCCGACTTCCTCCGGCTGATGGACATCGAGGCGTGACGGGGAGTTCCCGAATTCCTGGCTCGACGATCCCGAAGCATCCGCTTCTCGTTTTCCTGCTTCTTCTCTTCGCCTGCGGCTCGACGCCGGCTCCCCCTTCATCTCCCGATTCTTCGCTCGGGCGGGTTCTCGAACCGCGAACGACGTGGATGGGATTGTATCTGAGCGAACAGAAGATCGGGTGGTCGAAAACCGCCATTGATCAGAACGAGCGGAAAAATCATACGCTCGTGAATGAAACCTTCATGGTCATGAAGATGATGGGAACGCGCATGGAAACGCGGTCCACGCTCTCGATCGAATTCACGCCGAAACTCGAGCCCGTCGCCTATACGTTTTCTCTCAAGACCCCCATGTTCGCCGCGGACGCGGGCGGCACGGTGAAAGACGGCATCCTTACGACCTGGACCAGGACTCCGCAGGGGAAACGAGAGCAGGAAATCAAGCTTGACGACGAACTCGACATCTTCGGCCTGGCCGACATTCGCCGCGCGGCCGAGGGATACAAGGTCGGGCAGATCTTCGAAGGGAAGATCTTCGAGCCGAACCTCTTTGCCGTGGTTCCGTATCGCGTGGAAATTCTCGACACGAAGGCGATCAAGATGGGCGCTTCGGAGGAGACAGTATTTCGCGTGAAGATGAAGATGAGCGAGATCGAGTCGATGTCTTATTCCCTGGCCAACGGCGATGTCATCCGGGTGGAAGGGCCGATGGGGATCGTGATGAAGAAGGAGACGGAGGAATCCGCGAAGGACATGACCGCGTCCGAAAACATCACCGACCTGATTCTCGCGTTCTCGGTCGATGCCGGCAGGATCGTGGAAAATGCCGGATCCGTACGGCGGGCCGTGATGAGCGTGACGGGATTGAACGGGCCGTTGTTTCCCGGAGGCGCGCAGACGACCGCTTCGGCGTCGTCGACGGATACCGGCGCGGCAACGATCGTCACCGTCGATCTCGATGGCCCGAAGGAGAAGGTCGAGGATCTCTCGGAATACCTGAAGCCGTCCACGCATATCCAGTCGGACGATCCCCGCGTGATCGACAAGGCGAAACAGATCGCGGGCGCGGAGAAAAATCCTGCGAAGATCGTCGCGAAGATATTCTCATGGGTTAACGGAAATGTGGTGAAGGAACCGGCCTTCACCCTGCCCTCGACGGTGGATGTCCTGGCGACGATGCGCGGAGACTGCAACGAGCATTCCGCCCTGATGTGCGGCCTCTTGCGCGCGGCGGGCGTGCCGACCCGCATCGCGGCCGGTCTCGCGTACATGAAGGGGAAATTCTATTATCACGCGTGGAACGAGTGCTACTTCGACGGGAAATGGATTCCCGTGGATGCGACGTTCGGAGAAAATCCGGCCGGCGCCCTGCGGTTGAGGATTTCGGTGGGGGAACTGGAGGAGCAGATGAAGATTGCCGCGGTCGCCGGGAAAATCTCCATGAGAATCCTCGAGGCGGAAGCGCCCTGATGAAGTTGGGGCTGGATGTTCCGGACGATTTCGTGGAGATTCTCGCCGGCATTCGCGACGAATTGAGCGCGATCAGGAGGCTGATGGAATCTTCGGATTCGCCCGTTGCGGCGCGGCGGGAACGGAGTCAATCGTCCCCGTTCGAGCCCGCCGCGCGGCAGGAGCCGGTCGCGCGCCCCGAGTCCGCGGCGCGCCCCGTGAGCGACGTGCGCGATGAGCCGGCGGAGGCTCCGATGGACTATCGGGAATTTTCCGGCAGGAGCATGGATCGGTCGGATGCGGGCGATTCCATGTCGCGGACGGCTCCGGATGCCCCGGTCCGGGACGTTGAGGAAGAGCGGGAGACGATGCGGGAGCGTCCTGAGGACGACACGAGCCATGACGATGCGCTCATGAAATTGCTCGGTTCGATGGAGACTCCCGGAGACGAGCCGGCGTTCAGTGACAGGCCGGCGCCCTCGCATGAGGAAGAGAGCAAGTTCGATCTCTCGATGGACGAGCTCGAGAAGATCTTCGGCCTCGACGAAGGAAAAAAATGAGCCGGCGCGCCCGGACCGGGCCGGCCTGATCCGGGTGTGCCCGGGCAAGGCCGGATTGAGGGACGAACCATGATCGACCTGTCCTTGTTCTATGACGTGGTGCACGCGGTCGGCCGGAGCCTGGACCGGACCGGCGTCATTCGCGAAATCGTGTCCCAATCCATCAGGATCATAGCCTGCCGCGCGTCCATTCTCCGGTCTTTCGACATCGCCACGAACCGGCTCGAAGTGGAGGCGATCGCCGGGGAGATCGCTTCGGAACTTCCGGCTCTGGCTCCCCTCGATCTGACCCTCGACGAGGATCAGGCGGGTGTGGCGGGGGAGGCGGTGCGAACGGCCCGAGCCGTTGTCATACAGGATGCCCGGGGCGATCGCCGCGCCGCCGCGTATCAATCGCGCGGAGCACCCTGCGCCAACATCATCGCCGTGCCGTTGATTCATCGTAATCACGTCCTCGGGACGCTCGAACTGCTGGACAGGAGAGCGCCCGGGGGAGGAGACGGCAGCGGACATTTCAGCGAGGACGACATCCAGCTGCTGTCCATCCTGGCGCAGTCCGCGGCGGAGGCATATTCCAAGGCCGATCTGTACGCGGAGATCGAGGCGATGGCGCTGACGTTCCAGAGGAAGAACCAGGAATTGACGATTCTGTCGCATATTTCCCGCGAAATTCTCGGATCCACTTCGGTCGACGACATTCTCTATATCATTCTTACGGGCATCACATCGGGACATGGCCTGGGGTATAACAGGGCCGTCGCGTTCTTCCTCGACCAGGAAGCGCGCGAGCTGTACGGAGCGTTCGGCATCGGACCGACGGTCGACGCCGTGAATCGGGTATGGAGCGAAGCGCCGGAGAGATTCCGCACGCTGGGAGATTATTTCGAATCGATCGATCCTGAGTCGATCGCGCATTCTCCGTTCAATGAATTGATCCTGAAAATCCGTCTGCCCATCGAGAAAAACGGGTCGATCTTTTCCCGCGTCGTCGCGGAAAGCCGCGGATTCAACGTCAGGAGCACCGAGTCCCTGCGGGGGGTCGACCGGGGTTTCACGGATATCATCCGCTCGTCCGCATTCGCGGTCGTGCCTGTCTGCGCCCGGGAACTGGTGATCGGCGCGATCGCCGTGGACAACTGTTTCACAAGAAAGCCGATCCAGGACGAGGACCTTGTCCTCCTGCAGACCATCGCGAACCAGTGCGGCCTGGCGCTGGACGCGGCGCGCGTGGTGAATGAGCTTTCCATGGCGATGAAGAAACTCGAAGTGGCGACGGGAAAGCTGATCGAGGCGGAGCGGTTCGCGACGATCGGCGAAGTCGCGGCCGGGGTGGCGCATGACATCCGCAATCCCCTGACCGCGATCGGCGGTTTCACGCGCCGCCTGGCAAAGCGCCTTCCGCCGGATGACCTCGGGCAGAGCTATGTCGAGATCATCGCGAAGGAAGTCAGCCGCCTGGAAAAGCTGGCTTCGGAAGTGCTGGAACTGGCGAGCACGCGGCAGATCCATCCCACCGACGTGGAGCTGACGGGATTCCTGACTTACTGGAAGGAATCACGCGCCCAGGCTCTGCGCGCGCGCAATATTACCATGACGATCGAAGCGGCCCCCCTGACCATGAAGGCCGACGCGCGTGTGCTGGATCGCGCGCTGACGAACCTTCTCAACAATGCCTTTGATGCGGTTCAGGACGGAGGCCATATCATCACGCGAATCACCCGGGCCGACAGCGCGGCGTGCATCGAGATCGAGGATGACGGATGCGGCATGGAAGCCGGCGACGTCGAGAAGGCTTTCGATCCCTTCTTCACGACAAAAACCGAGGGCACCGGACTCGGCATGGCCCTGGCTCAGAAGGCGATCACCGCCCATTCCGGAGCGATTCATATCGAGTCGGAAAAAGGCAAGGGCACGGCTGTAAGGATCGTTCTGCCGCTCACATAGAGGGGAAGATTCGACAGCGCAGCAGGGATTTAATGAGCAGCGCCATCTGACGGGTTTTCGAGACTTTCGGACGTGACTTCAACACGTCGAATCCGAGGCGCTCGATCTCGTCGAGAATCCCGAGTCCTCCCAGGCGAAAGAGCTCCACGTCGACGCGGAAGCGGCCCTGGATCGTCGGCGTGAGCGCGGCGCCGCGGTCGAAAAACTCCCTCGCGCGCTCCACCTCGAATTTCATCAGGTCCAGGAAGGCCTTCGTCGACCTCGTCGACTGGATGACGTTTTCCGGCACGGCGAACCGGTCG
This sequence comes from uncultured bacterium, assembly GCA_964499705.1. GTDB lineage: Bacteria > UBA8481 > UBA8481 > UBA8481 > UBA8481 > JBBTKW01. The sequence continues at coordinate 32,032 of CAZCME010000010.1, forward strand.
AGATCCTCCTGGGGCAGGTAGATTCTTCCTTTCACGATATCGACCGAAACATCCTGCCAGTGATTGGCGAGCTGAAGGCCGGTGCATGTCTCGTCGGACAGGCGCTGCCGTTCCGGGTCGCGGTATCCGAATAGATGGAGGAAGAGATGTCCGACGGGATTGGCGGAATCGCGGCAATAGTGCAGGAGGTCGGTGAAGGTGGCATAGCGCGTCTGCGTCTGGTCGCGCTTGAACGCGCGTATGAGGTGATGAAACGGGTCCGGAGGAATATCGAACCGGCGCACGGTTTCCGAAAGGGCGCGGAAAACCGGGTGACGGGCATTCCCCGAGTAGCAATCTCCTATCTCCCGCTCGAAATCCTCCAGCAGCCGCAGCGACAGGGCCGGGTCTCCGACTTCATCGCCCAGGTCATCCGCCCACCGGCAGAAGGCATACACGGCGTGAAGATGCGGACGGATGTCGCGCGGCATCAGAAGTGAACCCACGATGAAATTTTCATAGTGGCTTGTCGCCAGGTCCGCGCAATACGCGAAGGCCTCTTCAGGCGTCCAGGCGCGGCCACGGAGCTCGTCGAGCTGGAGGTAGAGCTTCAAGGCGCCATGACCCAGAGCATTTCGAAGAACCGAACGGCGGGGATGATGACCCGATCCCCCTGATGGAAGGCGAAGAGAAGAATGAGTATCCAGAAACCGTAAGGCTCCATGTCGTCCATGACCTGCCGGAGCTGGGGAGGGAGGAAATAATAGAGGACCCGGGAACCGTCGAGCGGAGGCAGAGGGATCGCGTTGAATATGCCGTAGATGATGCTCGTCTTGTAGACGGCGTACAGAAGGATCTCGATCGCCGTCGCCTTGCTCGCGTCGAGGAAGGGGTAGAGGTAGTGGACCGCGACGACATTCAAGCCCAGCAGAAGCAACGCCAGCGCGAAATTGGACAGGGGGCCGGCCGCCGCGACGATCGCGTGGTCGCGGCGCATCCGGCGGAAGCGGAGCGGATTGACGGGAACCCAGGCCATGCCCATGGGCACGCCCCGGGCCGCCGTCATGACCGGGAGGATGACGCCGAGCATGACGGAATTGAATTCCGTCCAGTTGATGTGCTTGAGAGGATCGATTGTCCTCTTGCCGAGGAGATAGGCCGTGTCGTCTCCGCAGCGCCAGGCCGCCCACGCGTGCGCGCCCTCGTGAATGCCCATCTGGATGAACCAGGCGAGTATGAAGCTGAGGTGCAGGGAGGAGAACATGGGCAGCATCATAACCAGATTCCGCGGAATTCGATATTCGGATTCCGCGAATTCCTGTTATGATGTTTTCATTCATGCATTCGAGCGAGCGGGTTATGGAGGCGGATTTCAGCCGGGATGAGACACGGCAGTTTCCCGCGCGAATGTCTTCGATCACGGAAGCGACGGCGTTTCTCGTGGAACTCGTCAGGCAGTCTCATGGAACGCGGCTCGATGAGACCACCTATTTCGATCTCCGCCTGGCCGTGACCGAGTCCCTGGCGAATATCGTGGAACACAGTTACGGAAACGAACCCGATCACACGGTCCGGATGAACGTCCGCATCCGCGAAGGGCGGGTGGAAATTCTCTTCACGGACCTGGGCCGGAGACCGGACCCGTCCCGCCTGAAGTCGCGCAATCTTGGAGAATATCGCGAGCGCGGTCTGGGTCTTTTTCTCATATCGAAATGCATGGACATGCTCCATTACTCCTTCGGCCGCGACGGCGTCAACACCCTGCGCATGTACCGTGAACTTTCGCCGGGATCGCGGAGGCAGCCGCGGGAATCTCATCATCGCTCCTTCCATGCGGCGACTTTCGAGCATGAGGATGGGGGAAGAACGATCTGTCTCTTCGGCTCCTTCGACGCCCTTCGTCCCGATCCGTTGCCGGCGGTCGTGGACGGGCCCGGGGCCCGTGTCATCCTCGACCTTTCGCTTCTCGATGCCATCGATTTGCCGGGAGCCCAATCCGTCCACGAGTTCATCCGGCGGGAGAAGGAGGCGGGGGCGAACGTGGAACTGATTCCGCCCTCGGCCTCGGTCTGCGGCACGATCCGCAGGATCATCCCGGATTTTTTCTGGGCCTGTGTCGCTCCGGCCGCCGTCGAAACCGATCCCGACGGTTCGCCTCTGAAAGTCCCGGGTGCGCCTTCCGTCTCCGGGATCTCCGGCACACGGACGGCTGAGGCGCGCCACGAAGGCCGGCTTATCCCTCTCTTCAGATCAAGGCGACTCTCGGATCCGACGATTCCGGCGGATCGTGAGAAAGTCAGGAGCGCGTTGTGCAGAAGTTTTCTGTCGCGTGGCCGTATTTCCGCTAATGCGGCGGTCGTCTGGGGGACGTCGGGCGGTTCGTATTTCGCGAGCATGATGGAGGATCCGGAATACGAGGACGGGGTCCTTATATTCCTCGGGTGTTCCACGCTTCAGGGATGGGAGGCTGTGCAGACATCGAGCCGATTGTATGCGGCTCTCGGCTGCTGGCCGGATCTGCGCAGGGAAGACGCGACGCTCCATTCGATCGAGGCCTTTGTCGCGCGCCTTTCTTCGGTGATGCGTGATCTGCTTCCGCATGCATCGGCCGCGTCGGAGTCCGGCTTGCTGCATGCCGCCGCGATCCGCATCACGCCGGACCGGGTCCGCGTCCTGACCGGAACCGGCATCGTCCTGGCCTCGGTCGGCTCCCTTCATCTGCGGTCGGTTCCCATCGGAGCGTCTGAAAGTTTTCCATCCGAAACCTTTGACCTGGATCCGCGGCTGGCGCATGCGGAAGCTCCTGGCGCCGACCTTCGGATTCTTCTCGGCCGTGTCGGAGCGGAGCAGGAAGGATCCTGGACCAATAACTCTTTCGATTCGATCCAGGCACGACTGGCCGCAGAGCCGGAGCCGGCTGCTGATAAGGGCGTTCTTGACGTCCGAATTCTACCGGCGTAATTTGATCGCATGACGACGGTTCCATCATGAAGCTGGGCCGGGTGATCGGAAGCGTGACGGCGACCCGCAAGAGCCCGCGGCTCGAGGGTTTCAAGCTCCTCGTCGTGCGCGGCGTTAAACCCGACGGCACACTGGAAAAAGATTACCTGATCGCCGTGGACGCGGTCGGCGCGGGCGCGGGGGAATCCGTCCTGACCGTGGCCGGATCGTCCGCGCGCGAAGATGAAAAGACGAAGAAAGCCGCGACGGACACCACCATTGTCGCGATCATCGACGATCTGCAGTTATTGGTCGGCGATCGCCAGCCATCCAGTCTGAAGCGAACGGCTTAGCCGGCCCATGTTCATCGCCAGGGTTGCGGGCCGTGTCTGGGCGACGGCCAAGAACGAGAATTACAACGGCGTTCCTTTGCTGATCGTCCAACCGCTCGACGAAATGCTCGCGCCATCCGGCGAGCCTGAAATCGCGGTGGATGCTATCGGAATGGGCGAAGGCGAACTGGTCTGGGTGGAAGGGGGCAAGGAAGCGTCTTATGCTCTGCCCGCGAGATACGGCCCGAGCGATTCATCCATCGTCGCCAAGATCGACAGCCTTGATCTGGCGCTCTCGGCTCCGCTGGACCGCCCAGTCAGGATCGTCGGCGAGCGCGGAGGAAATACCCGGTGAAGCTGGCGCTCGTGCTGGGCAAGGCCGTCTCCACTCACAAGCTGGATACCTTCGACCGGATGAAGACGCTCATTTGTCAGCCGCTCGATCTGGACCTTCGGCCATCGGGTCGTTCGCTCATCGCGATCGACTCCGTGGGCGCGGGCGAAGGAGAAGTCGTCCTGGTGATTCAGGAGGGGCGCAGCGCCCGCGATTTCACGGGCAACCCCACCGCCGCGACACGCACCATGATCGTCGGCATTGTCGACGGGATTGACATTGATCATAGTCCTTAAACCGGGGCACACCGCGGGGGATCGGACCGCTGTCGAAGAGATCATCACGGGGCACGGATACAAACCCGTTGCGATCGTCGGTGAACTGCGCACCGTGATCGCCGCCGTCGGCGACGGCGACAAGGAAATCCTGTTCCAATGCCAGACTTTGCCGGGTGTCGAAAATGTGATGCGCGTCATGGCGCCATACAAGCTCGTGGCGCGCCTCGAGGGCCATCCCCGCATTCCCGTGAAAGTCGGCAACGTGGAGATCGGAGGGTCGACGATTGTCGTCATGGCGGGACCGTGTTCCGTGGAGACGGAGGATTCGCTGGCGGCCATCGCCGATGCGGTGGCCGCCGCGGGCGCGCGCATCCTGCGCGGCGGCGCATTCAAGCCGAGGACATCGCCGTACGCGTTCCAGGGGCACGGAGAGAAAGCGCTCAAGATGCTGAGGCGCGTTGCGGATGCGTCGGGCCTGAAGGTCGTCACGGAGGTCATGGCGGTCGAAACGCTGGACCTCGTGGCGGAACACGCGGATATTCTGCAGATCGGCGCCCGCAACATGCAGAATTACCCGCTTCTTCTGGCGGCCGGCAGGACCCGCAAGCCCGTGCTGCTGAAAAGGGGCATGTCGTCCACGATCGAGGAATTCCTGATGGCGGCGGAATATGTCTGTTCGGAGGGAAATCCCGCGGTGCTCCTGTGCGAACGCGGCATTCGCACATTTGAAACCGCGACACGCTTCACGCTCGACATCAACGCCATACCGCTGCTGCAGAAACTGTCGCATCTGCCCGTGATCGTCGATCCCAGCCACGGTTGCGGCCGATGGGACCTCGTGGCTCCGGCTTCGCGCGCGGCTGTTGCAGCGGGAGCGGACGGCCTTATAATGGAGGTCCATGACCAGCCGGAACGGGCGGCCAGCGACGGATTCCAGTCTCTGAAGCCGGCTCGTTTTCATGCTTGCATGGACGAACTCCGGCGGATCGCGGCGGCGATTGGAAAAAGCCTGGATGCCTGAACGGGAAGGAACGCGGAAATTGATGAAGAGGAGCGACCACATGAAATCGCGGAATCGATGCTGCGACCTGAACCCGTTTCCAGCCCTGGCATGCCTGATGCTCGTCGTGCTGTCCGCTCCTTCGCGCGCTTTCATCGGGCCGTCACCGGAACTGAACGCGCATGACAAGGAAATCGCGCTTGAGATCGGCACGGGAACGCGGGATGTCGAGTTCAGCGGCACCGTGGGAGGATCGGTCATCCAGCTGGCCGAGCTCAAGATGGCGCAGACGTCGTACGATCTGCGTTTGTCCTACGGGCTGTCCCGCAACTTCACGCCTTATGCCCTGATCGGCATCGCCAAGGCCAATCTCGGCCTCATCAATCTGTCCGCCGGTGGGGTGTCTCAGGGAGCCTTGAACATGAACGGGGAGCACGGGCTCATGTGGGGCGTCGGCGCCGAATACCAGCTGAGTCCGTCGTCGTTCGCTCCGGACCTCGCGATCGGCGTCTCCGGCGAATACCGTACGTCCACATCCGACATCAATGCCGGCGAGATTCAGCTGGACGAATTCCGCATGGCTCTGAAGGGATCCGGGAAATTCGACAAGGCGACGTTGTATGGTGGAATTCTCTATTCGAGTCTCAACGGGAATTACGCGGGCAACACGACGGCCGGAGTCAGGACTGCCGGCCCGCTCGATTCCAAGAATAACATTGGTGTATTCGCGGGAGCCGATTATGCCTTCACGGAGAAGATCAACGGCCGGATGGAATTGGAACTCCTGACGGCATTCCAATTCAACCTGAGCATCGCCTACAAGATCGGCGGCCCGTGGCTGAATCGCGAGCGAACGGTCGCGGCGCCTCCCCCCGAGCCGGCTCAGCCCATGGCGCGCCGCAGGGAACCGGCGGCGGCGCGAGCGGAGGCGGCACCCGCGAATGAAGTGCGCGCGTGGACGCCGGAGGGCCGGGAAGTGCCCGTCGCCGAACCGCAGGCTCCTGCGCCGGTTCGGCGCGTGAAACCGGCCACGCCGCCGCCGGAAGTCACCACGGCTCCATTGCCCCCGGCATCGACGAGGGAAGTGCGGGCTACGCGGGACCGACCGTCGGATGCCGAGGAGCGCCGGGAGTTCACGGAAAAGTCTGCCGAGGAACTGGTGAAGATCGGCAGCGAATTGACGGAATTGGGACGATACGACGAGGCGATTTCCCATTTCCGCCGCGCCGTGACCGCCGATCCCGGCAATTTCCGCGCGCGCTACAATCTAGCGACCGCGCAGTATCTGAACCGCGATTTCGCCGCGGCGAAAGTTTCCTACGAGGAATCCATCAAGCTGATGCCGCGCGATGAGGAATCCCATCTCTTCCTGGGATTCTGTTATTATCGGATGGGCCAGTTTGACGGCGCTGTTCGAGCCTGGCAGCGGGTTCTGGAGCTCAATCCGGAAAACGCGGTCGCGCTGAATAATCTGCAGGCGATGGGAAGATAAGAAGGAGGGCTGAACATGTCACTGATGGAAAAAATGAGCGCCTTGAGAGGCGGAGGCGAGGCGGAGCAGAAGAAGGTCGATCTGCATGAAAAAATCACGGATGCCATCGCACCGACGCTCGATGTGGATCTGCTGCGTTCTCCCGACCAGGCGAATCGCGACAGGATCATCCGCGAGAAAATCACCGAGGCCGCGCTCCAGATCACGACCCAGGAAGGAATCAATCTTTCCAAGCAGCAGTTCGAGTCGCTTGTTTCCGACGTGCTCGCCGGCATCGTCGGATTTGGCCCTCTGGAAAGGTTGCTGCGCGACAAGGAGATCAGCGAAATCATGACGAAGGGCGCCAAGTGCATCTTCGTCGAAAAGAAGGGTAAGGTCGTGAAGTCCGAAGTTACGTTCAAGGACGAGGCGGAACTCCGCGACATCGTCGAGCGGATCATGAAGCCGCTTGGCCGCGTATGCGACGACCAGGTGCCCTACCAGGACGCGCGCCTCCCGGATGGCTCCCGCGTCAATGTCGTTATCCCCCCGCTGGCGATCGACGGCACGGCCCTGACCATTCGCAAGTTTTCGAAGAATCGACTGACGCACCACGATCTCATCAAGTTCGGCGCGATGACGCCCGAGATGGCGGAGTTCCTCCGCGCCTGCGTCGAGGTCAGGTTGAATATCATCGTCTCCGGCGGTACCGGTTCCGGCAAGACGACGCTCCTGAATGTATTGTCCTCTTTCATTCCGGAGGACGAACGGACGGTGACGATCGAGGACGCCGCCGAGCTTTCTTTCGCGCAGGAGCATGTGATCCGGTTGGAGACGCGTCCCGCGGACTTCGAGGGCAAAGGCGCCATCACGATCCGCGACATGGTCAAGAACGCGCTCCGCATGCGCCCCGACAGGATCGTCATCGGAGAGTGCCGCGGTCCGGAAGCCTTCGACATGCTGCAGGCGATGAACACCGGCCATGACGGTTCCATGTCGACGCTCCACTCCAACGCGCCCCAGGACGCCATAGGCCGCATCGAAACGCTCGTGATGATGGCCGGATACGATCTCCCCGTGAAGGCAATCCGCAAGCAGATCTCCAGCGCCGTCAACCTGATCATCCAGCAGTCGCGACTCGTCGATGGATCGAGGAAGGTCACGTACATCACGGAGGTCCAGGGGATGGAGGGAGAATCGATTCTCATGCAGGATATTTTCATATTCGAGCAGGAGGGCATGGGCCCTGACGGCAAGCTCATCGGGAAACTGAAACCCACCGGACTCGTGCCGAAATTCTACGAGCGATTCAAGGCGGAAGGAGTCGCCATCGACCAGTCCATCTTCCATACGCCGGCCGACGGAAAAAAATAATGTCCGGCTCCCCGCTCCGCGGAATCACAGACTTCTTCGCACGCTCCGGATAGCGATTTGTCCGCGCGCCGCCCCCTTTTCTTTATTGTAATCGTCGTCTTGACCATTGGAGTCCTGTTCGAGGCGATGATGTTGCCGGAGGAGGAAACATGGTCGGTCACGTTGGAACGCGAATCGCGACGCGTGAAGGACAAGGAAGTCGTGGATCTGCAGCCGGGCCTTTCGGACCAGGAAAAGAAGGCGGAGTTGCGGAAAGCGGCCCGCGCCCAGTGGGATCTTGCCGAATGGCATTACGCCCGCGGAGACTATGACACCGCTGAAAAGGAATACCTGAGATACATCAATGAATTTCCATACATGGACCTCGATTACGGATATCGGACCGATGACGCCCGGAACCGCCTGAATGAGATCCGGGCCTTTCGCGCCAGGGAGCAGCAAGGGACGTATCCGGGCCCGTGAACATATCGGAACATGTCAAGACCTGGACGGGCCAGATCAGGACACAGGGCTGCGATGCCCTGTGGCACAGGCTGTCCGACGAGGAGCGGGAGGAATTCGAGATCTTCGGGCGGAAGATGGATGAGGCTCTGTCGATGGAGCTCGATCATCATTGGCAGAACGCCGCGGACCGGTACAAGTTCATCGCGGAGGAATTCCCGGCCTTCTCTGACATCGCGATCGCCCGGGCCAGCCACATCATCACCGAGAAGATCAATCGCGCCATCCGATATTACAACCAGGGCGTGCGAAGCGTGGAAACGCGCCAATACAACAAAGCGCTCCAGTATTTCGACCTCGCCTTGAATGTGGACAGGAACATGGAGAATGCCATGTACAATCTCGGCATGACCCACAAGATCGTTTACATTTCGGAGCCCGGCAAGAATCCGCTCGCGAAAATATCCGCGATCGATACGTTCAAGTCGCTCCTGAAGAAAAATCCCCGCCATGCGAAGGCCGCGGCCCAGATCGAGCAGCTGAAAGGGCTTTGAACTCCCCGTTACTTGCGGTCGCCACGGGCGCCGGGATGTCGGCCGAGAGCGGGGTGCCCACGTTTCGAGACGGCACGGATGCATTGTGGCAGGGGCGGCGTCCGGAGGAGGTTGCGACCCCGGAGGCGTTCACGCGGAATCCGGAGGACGTCTGGTCATTCTACATGGCGCGTCGAAAAAATCTTCACTCGGTGCGGCCGAACGAGGGGCATAAGGCGATCGCGGGGGCACAGGAGCTCTTCGGGGATTTTCAGGTCATCACTCAGAATGTGGATGGATTGCATCAGGCCGCGGGATCGAGGCGTGTCCTGGAATTGCATGGATCCATCTGGCGCGCCCGCTGTGGACGATGCGCGAGAAGCGAGGAGGATAGGCGGACCGAGGGGGAACTTCCGTACTGTCGCTGCGGCGGGCTTATGCGGCCGGATGTGACCTGGTTCGGAGAAGACCTTCCGGAGGGAGCGATGGCCGAAGCCCTGGCGACTGCCGGAGCGGTCAAGGTGCTGATCGTGATCGGCACATCGAACATGGTGTATCCGGCCGCTTCCATTCCCCTCGCCGCGTTGGAAGCCGGAGCGACTGTCATTGAAGTGAATCCCCAGCCGACTCCTTTATCCCGGCATGTTTCGCGGTTCATCCAGGGACCGGCGGCCGCCTGCGTGCCGCCCCTCTTGCATGAACTCGCGGACACGTTCCATGTTCATGCATAGGAATAATTACCTGTAGTCGCTTCGCGCGGTTTCACGTAACATTTGTCACGTCAAATGCTTCGGATTTTGAGATCTTCTTCATCCTGTTGTTTCTTTTTTCTTCTTTGCTTCGCTGATCCGTCCGCTGTATCCGGATCGGTCAATCCTCCTGCTGCGCCCTCCAACCCGGCGTCGGTGGCGGATTCCAGGGAGGACAATTCGAGCGGAGGCATCGATGGTCTTTCTCAAAGTGAGATTCAGGATCGTCTCCGGGAATTTCGGTCCCTGAATCCCGGCATCGTCGAAGCGCTCCTGGAACATCCTTCTCTCCTCAACGAAACAACCGTCGCCCTGGCCCTCGGGCTCGAACCATCCGATGTGCGCCGCGCGACGACGACGCGGTCGGTCACATACCGCGATCTCCTCGAAAATCCCGTCAGGCGTGTCGCCCGTGTTCTGTGGCGATCCGCGCATCCCAAGCCGTACGATCATCCCCAGGAAGCGGCCGCGCAGCGATTCGCCCAGTCGATCAATGAATTCGGCGTGATCCCGCATGGCGCGCTGATCGCCGCGCACCAGGAGCAGAAAGCGCTCCAGGCGCAAGCGCGCGCTTGGGCGCCGCGCGGATTCCAGGGCGCTCCGGAGGGACCGGAGGTCGCGGGAATCGATTCGATCTCCTGGCAGTTCGTGGGACCCGCGAACATCGGAGGCCGGGTCCGGTCCATCGTCATTCATCCCACCACGACGTCATCGATGTGGGCGGGGAGTGTCTCCGGGGGAATCTGGAAGACGGTCAACTCAGGCGAGACGTGGAGCGTGGTGAACGATTTCATGTCCAATGTCGCCGTCTCCACTCTTCTCATCGACACGACGAACGCGAACACGATGTATGCGGGAACGGGGGAGGGCTTCTACGGAGGGCACAGCATCCAGGGCGCCGGGGTATTCAAGTCCACGGACGCTGGAGCGACATGGACGCAGCTGTCCGCGACGAACACGTCGAGCTGGTATTACGTCAACAGGCTGGCGCAATCTCCGGATGGAACCGTCATCCTGGCCGCGACGAGGTCGGGGATCTGGCGCACCACCAACGGGGGGACGAACTGGACCCAGTTGCTCGCCGACACGGATATCCTCGATGTGAAATTCGATCCGACGAATGGAAATCGGGCGGCGGCCGGCGGTCGCTACGGCGATGCGTATTACTCGACGGATGCCGGCCAGAACTGGTCCAACGAAGCCGGGATTCCCAACAACGCCAGTTTTCTTTCGCGCGTGGAACTGGCCTGGTCCGCCTCGGCATCGGGAACGCTGTACGCCGCCTACAATAACCAGGGCGTCACGGAAGGGGAGTTTTACCGGTCCACGGACGGCGGCCAGACTTACACGCGCCGGAACACGGGCGACACATCGAACTGGCTCGGGTCGCAGGGATGGTATGACAACATCATCTGGGTGGATCCGACGAACGCGGACACGGTCGTCGTCGGCGGCATCGATCTCTGGCGCTCCACGGACGGCGGCCAGACCTTCCAGAAGATCTCCATCTGGGAACAGAACCGAAACTCCGTTCACGCGGATCATCACTACATCGTCCACGATCCCGGATTCAACGGCACGGCGAACCGGCGCGTTTATCTTGGCAACGACGGAGGCGTTTACAAGACCGACAACATCTATACCGCGGTGGGCACGTCGGGTTTCCAGCCGCTTCTCAACAAGCTCGGCATCACGCAGTTTTACGGAGCCGCCGGGAACGAGACGGCGAATATCTTCTGGGGCGGAGCGCAGGACAACGGCACGCTCCATTTCACGGGGACGGACAGCTGGGGAGAAGCCGTCGGCGGCGACGGCGGTTTCTGCGCCGCGGATCCCGTGGAGTCGGCATATCTGTACGGCGAATACACGTACCTCCAGATGTACCGCTCCACGAATTTCGGCGCTTCCGCCTCGGATATCTACAACGCGTCGGGTAACACCATCGCGGATGCGAATCAGAACAACGCTCTTTTCATCGCGCCGTTCCTGCTGGATCCGAATAACGCGAACACGATGTACGGCGGCGCCGAGAGGCTTTGGCGGTCAACCAACGTCAAGGCCGGCACCCCGGACTGGTTTTCAGTCAAGGCCGTGGTCGCGGGAAATCCCAAGATCAGCGCGATCGCCGTCTCGCCCGGAGATCCGAGGGTCATCTGGGTCGGCTACGATGCCGGGGGCCGCGTCGAATATTCGAGCGACACCGGCGCCACATGGGTTCAGGTCGGAAACGGCACTCTTCCTTCGCGGTATGTTCAGCGCATCGTCATCGATCCGAACAGGCCGTCCCGCGTTCATGTCACCTTCGGCGGGTACGCGATGGGAAACATCTGGCGCACGGAGGACACGGGCGCGACCTGGTACGACGTCAACACGAACGCCACCGTGAAGATTCCTTCCGTGCCGGTACGGGGATTCGCAGTCTGGGCCAGGAACAGCGATTCGATCTACGCGGGCACCGATATCGGCGTTTACGCTTCGACCGACAGCGGCAAAAACTGGTCGCCGACGAACGACGGCCCCTCGAATGTCTCCGTCGACGAGCTCTTCTGGCAGCGGACGGACACCTTGTATGCCGCCACTCACGGGCGCGGCCTGTGGCGCATCAACGTGGCGCGCGTCGTCCCGCCATCGGACACGGCGGCGCTCGGGCCGAACAAGTGGTACGTGAACGACGCGTCGACGACCGGCGACTCCTTCACGAGCGCGGCCGGCAGCAACGGCAACAACGGGCTGACGATCGCGACGCCGAAGCTGACTCTTTCAGCCGTCATCCCGTTTCTCTCCGAGGGTGACACGGTCTACATCGACGCCGGGACTTTCACGCCTTCGGATACGGTCAGGATCGAGACGAATGCCGTCTGGATCCTCGGCAAGGATTCCATTTCCACCGTGATCGACTTTAATGATTCCTCGCAATCCGGTCAGAAGTCGATATACGCGTCGGGGCGCAACAGGATCACGATTCGGGATCTCGCGGTAACGCGGGCCTATCACGGACTCTGGTTCAATAACGCCGATACCTGCGTGATCGAGCGGGTACGCACGGATTCGCACAGCCAGGGCGGGATGAATTTCGAGAACGGATCGGACAGCAATCTCGTCGTCCATAGTCAGGCGACCGCCACCGGCAATGGCGGCTTCCGATTCGTGACCGGAAGCGGGTACAATACACTGGCGGCGAATGTAGCGGCTTTCACCACGGGCAACGGCTTCCACTTGAATGCGTCGACCGGCAATACCTTGATCAACAACACGTTCTGGGGAAATGATGTCACGAACGACGGATTCAACCTCTCTGACACGAGCAATAACAATACGCTCTTGAACAACCGCAGCGAGACCGGGCTCTATGGGTTCCTGATCAACAGATCCGCAGGCAACCTTCTGTCCGGAAATATCGCCATTGCCACCATGGGCGAAGGGTTTGAAGTCCTGAATGCCAGCCACAATAACGTACTGACGAATAATGTCGCGTCGCTCAGCCTCACTCCAGGTTTCGAAGTCTTCGCAAACAGCAACGGAAATACATTTCTCAATAATCGTTCCACAAACGGCCGTTCTCACGGTTTCAGGGTCTTTTCGAGCAGCAACAACGTCTTTCGCCAGAACATGGCCGATTCCAATCTCGGCTGGGGTTTCTACATCGACGGCGACTGCAGTGCCGACACTTTTCAGAAAAACGTCTATATCCCATCGCCCGCGCTTCCGGATTCCGCGCTCTTCGAGAGCACGTTCGCGCGGATGAACGTCGAACGGAACTGGTGGGGCTCCACGGATTCGGCCGCGATCAAGGCAAAATTCGCCGCCTTCGCGCGCGATTCAGCCGTGTATATTCCCTATCGACTCGGCATCGTCGACACGACCGCCGGCGCGGACACTGTTGCTCCGCGAGCGCCCGACACGGTCGCGGCGGCGGTTTTATCGTCCAGCGCGATTCGCGTCTCCTGGTCGCCTGTGACGGTGAACGAGGAAGCATCGCCGTTCGCCGTGAGCCTGGCTCAGTACCGGATCCACAGGGCGCTCTCCGCGGATTCCGGCTCCTGGCCGCAGGTCGGCGTCGCCGGAGCGTCGGCGGTGTCATTCGACGATACTTCTCTCGCCGCCGGCGTGACGTACTACTACCGGGTCACGGCTGTTGACTCGGCGACGCCCTTCGAGAACCAGAGTTTCTTCTCCGATTCGACCGGCTCCGCGATGACGCCGCCGGACACGTCGGGGCCGAATGCCTGGTATGTGAACGACACATCGACGACGGGAGACAGCTTCACTTCCTCCGTCGGAGACGATGCCAACAGCGGATTGTTCATCTCGACGCCGAAGCGCTCCCTGGCCGCGATCGATCATCTCCTCACGGCAGGAGACACGGTCTATGTCGATTCCGGATTCTACTACGAGGTCGAGACCGTGACGGTCGGCGTCAGCGGCGTTCTCATCCGGGGCGTGGATTCCTCCAGCTCGATCATCCGTTTCGACAGCAATTCCGTGCAGGCCTGTCGCGCGGTCCAGGTGTTGAACGCGACGGGAGTCACGATCCGCGATATTGCAGTGCTGAACGCATCGAAGGGAATATGGCTCAATAACGGCGACCAGGGATCGATCCAGCGCGTGAAGCTTTCTTCCAACGGCCGGGGGATCCATCTCCTGAATGCCGACACCAACTCGATCACGGACGCGTTCGCGTCGTCGTCTGGCACGATCGGGTTCTATCTGGTCACGAGCCATGGCAATACCATGACGGCGTGCGCCACGAGCTTCAGCACTTCGAGCGGAATCCAGATGGATACGTGTTTCGCCAACTCGGTGAGCGGATGCACGCTCGTGAGCGATCTGGAAGAGGCGCTGATCGTCCGGTGGGGAGGAAGAGTTACGATCACAGGGAACATTGTGAGCGGCTCTGCCTACGCGATCACGCTCGAAAACAGCTCGAACAACGTCGTCGAGCGCAACATCGCCGTTTCGAACCAGGATGGCATCTGGCTGGACACCGCGACGAATAATATCGTGCGGGGAAATCTGAGCGCTTCGAACACGCGGAGCGGCATCACGCTGCGAGGCGCGTCCACCGACAACTTCGTCTCTCAGAACCAGCTCTCGAATAACGGGTGGTACCAGATCAGCATCATTGACGCTGGCGCCGCCGACACTTTTCTTGCCAACAATATTCTCGTCTCAACGGGAAATCCGGACAGCGGCGTCTTCCTGGGATCGCGGAATCGGATGAAGTTCGCGCGGAACTGGTGGGGCTCGGTCGACTCGGTCGCTATACGAGCTGATCTCGCGGGACTCGGTCGGGATTCCATCGACTACTCGCCGTTTCGTCTCACGATCGCCGATACCAACGTGGGCGCGGACTCGGTAGCGCCGGAAGCGCCGGCCGGCCTGACGGTCGACAGTCCGTACGCGCAGATCCGCATTTCCTGGGCGGCCGTCGCCGGGAACGAGGACGGGCTGGCGGGCGCGCCCGGCGTCGTGAAATACCTTGTCTATCGCTCGCGTCGCTCCGATACGTCCGTCTGGGGTGCGCCGGTGGGTGAAACCACGGCGACGTCATTTTCGGATACCTCTACCGCGCCGGACACGGACTATTTCTACCGGATCACGGCGCAGGACGGCGCGAGTCTGCCGAACCAGAGTTTCTATTCCTCGATCGTTTCGGGAAGATCGATTCGTGCGACGGGCGATTTCACGGGCGATTCCACGGTCACCCTGGCTGATTTCCGGTTGATCCAGGTTCGCTTCAAGACTCCGGGGCTGTACGATCCTCTATTCGACATCGGCAGGAACGGCGTTGACGGTGTGATTAATGAAGAGGACTTCCTGGAGCTGGCGAGGCGATACGGGCAGTAGGAGGATTCTCCGTACGTTTTTACTCCGAATTCCCGCTCGACTCACCGGTTCGATTATCCCTATAATTCTCAGGTATGATTCCGCCTGCCATGGCGCCAAGGTTTCTTCCCGTTCCGATGCGTTTTTTCCTCCTGTCCGCGATACTCTTCATTGCGCTTTCAGTTCCCTCGTGGTCCGCGCCGCTTCCTGATCATAAAAGCATCTCGAAGATCGCATGGAAGCATGGAGCCATCCACGCGGGCGATCGGTTTGCGGGACTGACGCGGGAAGAGTGGACGGAATACTTCGCCAGCCGGCCACGACAGATCCTGCCGGATTCCGCCACTCGCGACGTCGACGAAACGGTCGTGGCGCGCCGTCTTGGACTTGCTCCGAGCCTGGTGCGGAAGGTGCGGACGGAACGATCGGTGGATTATCGCAGGATGCTGGAATTTTCGCCTCCTCTCCTGGCGCGCGTTTTCTGGCGGACGCATCATCCCAAGCGGCCGGATCATCCCGGCGAAGCCGCCGCGTTCAGGGCGCTGCAGCAGCGGAGCGAGGACGGGCAGATCGTCGAGAACGGTCTCGCGAACGCGGCCAGGCAGCTCGAGGAGATGCAGGAGAATGTCCGGGCCGGGATATCGCCGTCCTTCCCGGGAGATCCCGTGCCCGGAGAAGGCCCGGAGGTCGCGGGGATCGATTCGACGCGCTGGCAGGCCCTGGGTCCCGGAAATGTGCCCGGGCGAATTCGCTCCGCGATCATCTTTCCGGATTCGAACATCAAGGTGATCGGGAGTGTCGGTGGAGGAATTTTCCGGACGACGAACGGGGGGCAGAGCTGGACCGCCGTGAACGATTTTCTCGCCAATCTCGCCATCGGCTGCATGGCGCAAAGCCCCCTCCAGCGCGACACGATTTACGCGGGCACCGGAGAGGGCTTCTACAACTCGGATCGGATCCGGGGCGACGGCATCTTCAAGTCGACGGATTCGGGACAGACCTGGACCCAGCTTTCCGCGACCGCTTCGAACTCCAGTTATCGATATGTCAACCGAATTGCGATCGATCCCGGCAATGTCAACATCCTCCTGGCCGGAACGCAGACGGGAATATTCCGGTCGACGAACGCCGGGGCGAGCTGGAGCGCGACGGCGGGCGCAGGGGAGGCGATGGATGTCGACTTTCACCCCAACAATGCGAGCTTCGCGGTGGCGAGCGGCCGGAACGGGAACACCTGGTACTCGACGGATGGCGGCCAGAACTGGACCGCCGCGACGGGAATCCCCTCCGAGGCGAACAACCGCGTGGAGGTCGCCTACGCGCCTTCCAACGGCGGCGTGGTCTATGCTTCCTGCCAGAGAAACAGCGGCGAGCTGTATCGCTCGACCGACAGCGGAGTCACTTACTCTCTTCAGAATACCGGGTCCAGTTACCTCGGAAGCCAGGGCTGGTACGACAACTGCCTCTGGGTCGATCCCGTGAATCCGGATCACGTGGCGACGGGAGGAATCGATGTCTGGCGCAGCACGAACGCGGGCGCCAACCTCACGCAGATCAGCGACTGGTCGCAGAATTCCTCGGGACTGTCCGCGCACGCGGATCACCACATTCTCCTGTCCCACCCGGATTACAACGGCACGACGAACCGGGAGTTCTACACGGGCAGCGACGGCGGGCTCGCCTTCACGAACGACATAACGACCGTGGCGCAGACATCCGGGTGGACGCTCCTGCGGAACAACATCGTGACCACGCAGGCGTATGGGGGCGCGGGAAACCCGGCAGGGGTCTTCTGGCTGGGCACGCAGGACAACGGCACGCCCGCTTATTTCGGAGATTCCAATGCATGGACGCGCCATTCGTCCCGCAGCGGAGACGGAGGCCATTGCGCCGCGGATCAGCTCGATGCGAATTATCTCTACGGCGAGTACGTGTATCTGACGATCTACCGCAGTTCGAACGGGGGCGCCACCGCGACGGACATCTACTCCGGGATCACGGATGCCGACAACAGCGCGACGGCGTTCTTCATCGCGCCGTTCATCCTGGACCCGAACGATCAGGGCCGGATGTATGCCGGCGGCGTTCAACTCTGGAGAACGAGCGATGTGAAGGCCACTCCGCCCACGTGGTCTTCAGTCAAGGCGTCGAACGGAAACAAGATCAGCGCGATCGCCGTGGCCCCCGGCAATCCGAATGTCATTTGGGTCGCGACGTCCAACTCCACGATCACCGGAGCCAACGCCAGCGAGGTCTTCTACACGGCGAACGGGCTCGAGGTGTCTCCGACATGGACGCAGGTGGACGGCAACGGTGTCACGCTTCCGAACCGCTATTGCAGCCGGATCGCGATCGATCCCCGGAATCCCGCTCACGTCTACGTGACGTTCGGCGGATATAATACTAACAATCTCTACGTCACGTCGGATACGGGCACGACATGGACGAACGTGAATGCGACGGCGAATCCCGCCCTGCCGACCGCGCCGATCCGCACCGTCGTCTTCGGAAACTATTCCAGCGACTCGGTCTATGTCGGGACGGAAGTGGGGATTTTTGCCAGTGCGAACGCGGGCGCGGCCTGGTCGCCGTCGCAGGACGGGCCGGCCAATGTCTCCGTCGATCAGCTCTTCTGGGTCGGCGCGGATACGCTCCATGCGGCGACGCATGGTCGGGGGCTCTGGAGGATATCCGTTCCGCGGCCGGATACGACGACGCCGCCTCCCATTGACACGACGGGGCCGAATGTCTGGTACGTGAACGATACCTCCACCACCGGGGATTCGTTCACGTCCGGATTCGGCAGTGATGCCAACAGCGGTGTTTCGCGCACAGCTCCGAAGCGGACGATCGCAGCCGTTTGCGCCTTTCTCACGACAGGGGACACGGTCTACATCGACGCAGGGACGTTCGGGGAAACGATGGTCGCGGGATCCTGCACCGCGGTAGCGATTATCGATACGATGAACGTCACGCTCGTGGGTGTGGATTCGCTGGTGACGTTGCTCGATCCAGGGGATTCTTCAAGCGGATCCAACATACGAGGGATCTACGCCGATACGATTTCAGGTCTCACGATCCGGAACCTTCGGGTTTCAAACGCCCGCACCGGCATCGAGTGGTACAACGTCGATACTTCGACGATGGCGAGCGTGGATATGGTCCGCAACAGCGCCTATGGGCTATTGCTCTTCGGCGGCTCGGAGTCGATCCTCGTATCGACGTGCGGAGGTTCGAATAATGCGCAGGGAATCCGTATCCTGTCGAGTTCGCGGAATACGATTCGCGAGAACGTCCTGGAAAGCGCCGCCGGCGCCGGCATTTCCAATGAGGGAAGCTCGAACAATGCGTTCATCGGGAACACGGCGCGGTTGAACAACGAGGAAGGCATCTTTCTCACGGGGAGTTCGGGCAATTCCATTACCGGCAATGTCCTGGCGGCAAACGGCAGCGACGGCGTGTATCTCACATCGAATTCGAACGGCAACAGGATCGAGGGGAACCATATTGCGGCCAACCTGCAGGGTATCCTGATCGACGGATCAAGCGGCAACGTCGTCGCTCAAAATGAGCTGAGCGCCAACACGACATACCAGATCCAACTGGGAATCGGCGCATCGGCGGACACAATCGAGCGGAACAACATAACGACATCCAGCGGAAAACCCGAAAGCGGCGTGCAGAACCAGACGATCGCGAGATTCGATGCGACACGGAACTGGTGGGGGACGGCCGACTCCGCGACGATCCGGGCGCGAATCCGGGGTACGGGTCGGGATTCCGTAGTCTCCGTGCCCTTCCGGCTTGGTCGTGTCGATACGAGACCTGGTTTCGACACGCTGGCGCCGCGAGCGCCGGATACGGTCGCAGCGTCCGATCTTTCCGATACTTCCGTGCGCGTCACGTGGTCGACGGTCGGGTTGAATGAGGACGGATCGGCCGGAAACGGCGATCTTGCAGGATACCGTGTCTATCAGTCGTCTTCCCCCGATTCGACGTCGTGGATTCTCCGGGGAACGGTGAGCACGGCGACGCGCACGTACGATGACTCGGGTCTGGCGCGGATGGCGACGTATTTCTACCGAGTGACGGCCTTCGATAACGCCTCGTTCGAGAATCAGTCGTTCTTCACTGACTCCATCATCGGCGTCGTTCCCGGCGCGATCGACTCGACAGGAGCGAATGTCTGGTACGTGAACGACTCATCTACGAGCGGCGATTCTTTCACGTCGGCGGTCGGCCTTGTCGCCAATCACGGGCTGCTTCCTTCCGCGCCCAAACGCGGACTCGCCGGCGTCATCCCCTATCTCACCGCCGGGGACACCGTCTACATCGACGCAGGAACATTCCAGGACTCCAATCTTGTCCTCTCTGTTTCGGACGTGATCGTCGAAGGGAAGGATTCGCTCGCGACAATCGTGGACGCGAATTACGAAACGTGCTTCATCTTGCGCGGCGCTCATCGATCGATCTTCAGAAAAGTCCAGATCGTCAACGCCAATTATCCTGGCGGACTCGGCCAAGATCATGGAGCGGCGATACGGCTCGAGAATTCCGACAGCGTCGTCATTGCCTCGGACAGTTTCTTGCAGAACACCTGGGGAGTAAACCTCGCGCTCGGTTCCGATTCGGCCACCGTCACGAACTGCGTCTTCAATCCTCAGACACAGTTCGCGGTCTATGTCGAAAGCGGGCCTCAGGCCGTGATCACGGGAAATACGATGATATCGTTCGGCATCGGCATCGAAAATCGATCCGATTCCGGGATCGTTGCCGGGAACACAATGACGAACACCGTGGTGAACGTCACGTCGTCCGATTCGATCAGGATTCTCGGTAATTCGTTCTCCAATGTCACGATTACTCTCACGACAGCGCAAAGGTGCGACATCGAATCGAACACGATCACGACAGGCGGGATTGTTCTGAACGACGACGTGCTGCTTTGCCGGCTCAACGGAAATTCCGTGACCGCGGTCGGCGCCACATGTTTCGATATCGCCGGCGACACGAACACCCTCATTAATAATTTCGCCTTCGGGAGTGGCGTTTCCGGCCAGGGTTTCTGGCTGAAGACCGCAGCGGCAGGTAACATCCTGACGAGCAACACGGCGTCGGCAAAAAGAAATTTCGGATATCTGGTGCAGGGCACGTCGAATATTCTCGACGCCAACTTGGCGGTGAGCTGCCAGGATGGCGGGTACCGGATCTCCGGCGACACGAACGTGCTCAATGCGAATACGGCGCGGACGATCACCGCCGGCGCCGGATTTGTCGTTGAAGGCAGGAACAACGTCCTGCGAGGAAATCATGCGTCCGCGTGCAGCGACTCCGGCTTCCACCTCAACGGGGCGGTCGACAACATTCTCTCGGCGAATCATGCCGACTCCAACCTGGGCTATGCGCTCGCGATCGTCGGATCGTCGAGCGGCAACACGGTCCGAAAGAACAGTTTCGTCACATCGCCGACGCGGCCCGATTCCGGTGTCCTCCTGGTTTCGGTGGCCGCGGTCGATCTGACGCGCTCATGGTGGAACACGACCGACAGCGCGTCCATCCGGAATCGTATCCGCGGCGCCGGCGTGGTGCTTGCCATGTACACGCCCTTCCGTTTCGGGGTTATCGATACGGGATACGGAGCCGACACGGTCGCGCCCGACTCGCCGGTGAATCTCATCGTGGATACGCCTGCGGGCCAGATAAGGATCTCCTGGACCGCGCCGAGCGTGAACGAGGGCGGAACCGGAGGCGCGACGGGAATCGCGAAGTATCACATCTATCGATCCCGCGCGGCGGACACGACGGACTGGATCGGTCCGATAGGGGAGACTACCGCGACGGTCTACTCCGATACGCGCATCGCGACGGATACGATCTATTACTATCGGGTGACCGCCGAGGACAGCGCATCATATCCGAACCGCGGTTTCTACTCGGCGATCGTGAGCGGTTCGGTCCCGCGCGTTTTTGCGGATTTTTCGGGCGACTCCACGGTCAATTCCGCGGACGTTCCCTTGATCCTCCCGCGGTACCGCCAGCCGGGCCTGTATAACTTAATCTACGACATCGGCAAAAACGGTGTGGACGGAGTGATCGACCACGAGGATTTTCTGGAACTGGGGAGACGCTACGGGCAGTAAAGGGGGACATTCTCCAACATTACAACATTGAGATTGCTGCTACTTACGTGAGGTGGATGCCGGTTTCTTCGTAACATCATCATTTTGAATGTGGCAATGTGGGAGAATGTCCCCCTTACGTAAGTCCCTGTAATCTCAATGTTGGAATGTTGGAGAATGTCCCCTACTATTCCCCCATGAAACTTCCGGATCATCCCAGGCTGAAATTCTCCGAAGCGGGCCTTCGCGGCGTCGTCGGCGAGACACTTTTGCCGCCGCTCATCTGCGGCATGTCGGCCGCCTTCGCGTCCACGCTCGGGCCGGGAGCGGTTGCGCTCGGGAGGGATACGCGGCTCTCGGGGCCGATGATACTCGACCTGGTCGCGTCCTCGTTTCGAGCGGTCGGGCGGGATGTCATCGACCTCGGGATCTGTCCGGTGCCGACGGTGGAGTATTTCATCCGGACGGAGAATCTGCCCGGCGGCATCGACGTCACGGCGTCGCACAATCCACCGGAATGGAATGCGCTGAAGCTGATCGGCGCCGGAGGATATTTTCTCGATCGAGCGGAAGCGATGGCGGTCAAGGCCGTGTACGAGTCGAGCTACGCGTGGTCGGCCTTCGACAGGCTGGGAAAACGCCGCGCCAACGATACCGCCATTCAGCGCCATATCGACCGCATCCTCCAGGTCGTGGACGTGGACCTCATCCGGTCCCGGAAATTCACCGTCGCCCTGGATTGCGTCAACGGTTCCGGGTCCCTCATGACCCCTCAGCTCCTCGAAAAACTCGGCTGCAAGGTCGTCGCCATCCATGCCGACGCGTACTCCGACAAGCCGTTTCCGCATCCCGCGGAGCCGCGTCCGCATAACCTCACCGACCTCATCAGGCTGACGAAGGACTCCGGAGCCGACATCGGATTCGCGCAGGATCCGGATGCCGACCGGCTCGCGTTGATCGCGGAAGGAGGCCGCGCGTTGTCGGAGGAATACACGCTTGTCCTCGCCGCCGAGCATGTGCTGTCGCACAAGCCGGGCCGCGCGGTCGTCGGAAACCTGTCCGGATCGCGGATGCTGGACGACGCCGCGCAGCGCCACGGTTCTCCCGTTCACCGGACGGAAATCGGCGAGATCAACGTCTCCAAGAAGTTGCGCGAGGAGAAAGGGGCGATCGGCGGGGAGGGCAACGGCGGAGTCATGATCCCGGAGGTGCACGAGGGGCGCGATTCCTTCACGGGAATCGCCCTGATCCTGGAGATGATGGCGGAGCGCAGGAGTTCCGTGGGAACCATCGTGGACGGACTGCCGTCTTATTCGATGATGAAGTACCAGACCGAGATCGCTCCCGAGCGCGTGCAGGATGTCGTCGAAGCGGTCGCCTCGAAGATGGGCGCGGGAGCCTCCGGTGACCGCCGCGACGGCGTGAAGCTTTCCTGGAACGATCGATGGATTCATGTCAGGGGATCGAATACGGAGCCGATAATCAGGATCATGGCGGAGTCCCCGACGGAAAAAGAATCCCAGGCGCTCATTGACGCCGCGAAGGCCTTGATCTGATCCTCGCAGCTCTCATCCTGTCCGCCTCGCTGCTCGGGCAAATCGCTCCCTTGGAAGGCGCGCGGCAGGCCGTGGCCCTGGAACAATGGGACACGGCTATTCCCATCCTGGAGGCATTATCGGGTTCCTATCCCGAATCGGTGGAAGCGCGAGACCTGCTACTGTATGCGCTGCAGGCCCGGGCTCGAAGCCATCTTCTGCAGGGGAATCAGGGCCGGGCCATGCTGGACCTCGATCGAGCATACCAGATCGATCCGACCAGCAGGAATATCCGGCGCAATCTCATCTCCGTGTATGCGGCGGCGGCGCAAGCGCTCATCAAGGAAGGGGACACTGAAGGCGCCGAGCAGGCCTTTCGGAAAGCGCTCGACCTCGACACATCGCGCCGGGATATCCGTCGCGCTCTCGGTTCGACCATCGTGGCGCGGGGGAAAGCCATGGAAGACGAGGGGCGATTTCTCGAGGCGTTGAATTTCTACAAGCGCGCATTGGATGTGGATTCGAACATGCTCGACGCTCATCTTCTCCGCGGTCAATTGTATTATTCCCGCGAAGAGTTCGAGCTCGCCCGTCATCACCTCCGTATCGCGCGCCAGATCGCCTCCACGAAGATCCAGGGGCTTGATGAGCTTCTTCAGCGCGTGGACAAGGAGTTCGAAGTCACCCGCAACTATCAGACGTATGAGATGGAAGGGTTCCTGGTCCGCTATGAGGGCGGCGCGCGGCCCGATCTCTTCTACCAAGTGCTGCCGATTCTTCGCGATGCCCGCGACCGGGCGACCCGTGTGCTGGAGAGAAGCGTGCACAGGCCCTTGACGGTGATTCTCTATGCCGGTGAAGGTTTTCGCCGCGCCGCCGACGTGCCGGACTGGGCCGCGGGATTCTACGACGGAAAGATCCGCCTGCGAGAGGCGGAACTGTCCGCGCCGACCGATTACCTGACGCGGATCATCCGGCACGAGGTGGCTCATGCCGTCATGGAAGAATTGGCGCCTCGCCGAGTGCCGGCGTGGATTCATGAAGGTGTCGCGAAATACATGGAGATCGACCGCTGGGACGCTCTGCAGGATGCCGCCTACCTTCTCCAGGCGATCCAGGCGCGACGGACGTTCAAGTTGACCGACCTGGAAAAGCCCTTCGCCAATCTCCCACCCGGATCCGATGTGCGGCTCGCCTATGCACAGTCGGCCGCAGCCATCCGTTATCTCGGCATCCATCATGGGGATCGCGCTCTCTCGGACCTTGTCGCGCTACTCGCCGCCGGCCGGTCCGGCGAAAAAGCGATCGATTCCGTGACGTTCTACGACATGCCGACTTTCCAGAGCCGGGTCCAGGACTGGGTTGTGTGGGAGTATGCTCGGAAGTGATTAGACACCGATTTCACATTTCACATTCTCGATATAAATCTGGAATGTGAAATGTGAAATCGGTATAGCTTACCGCGCAGCCGTGTCCGGAGCGGTTTCCATCTCCGGTATATTCCATGCCTGGTTGGCGACGATCGTTGCGAAAGTCTGGGGACCGGCGACTCCGTCGATGGGAAGCTTTTCCGCGGTTTGGAACTGGCGGACGGCCTTGACAGTCGTGGGGCCGTAGTTGCCGTTCACGACGCCTTTGAAATAGCGGAGTTTATACAGAGCATTCTGGAGCTTCGTGACATCCTCGCCGCTGGAACCCGCGTAATAGTTGCGGGTAGGAAAATCGGCGGGCATGATGAAGGAGGCTGGATAACTCCGATCCAGGGCGATCTGCGACCATGGAATCATCTCCTCCGCGGCGCCATGAACCACGATGGCGGAATCCGGGATGCCTTCCACAGGCCGGACGACGGCCAGTTCCTCCCCGCCGATTCCCTTCAGGCGCACCATCGTACGGAGCCCGATCGCGGCGAGCACTTCCGGGCGGCAGGCGATCTGGATCCACTTTCTGTCGTTCGACGCGGCCAGCATGTCGGGGCGGATGGTCTCCAGCGCCGACGCGGTGAATCCGAGCTCGACTCCGTTTTCCTGAAAGAATTTCCGCAGCATTTCGCCTTCGCCCGGTTTCTGCTCGATCACCTCACGGACGATCTGCTGTTGCGTGATGACGGGCGGGGGAGCCGACTCCGGCGCTTCCTCGCGGCCCGGGCGCTGCAGGAACATCCAGAGGACCAGCAGCAGCACGGCCCAGGCGCCGAGTGCAGGCATGAGTTTCACGAGGCGGACGCCAGTGGAGGGAGCGGGCGGCAGGATGTCGGCGAATTCCTTCTCGGCCGATTCCACGTGAACGCGTTTCACAACCTGGGAATCATCTCGGCCTGCCGCGCGCACGCTTCCGTCCGCCAGAATGTTGATGACGCGGGGAATGCCTCCGCTTTTCGCATGGATGCGTTTCACTCCGGCAGGGGAAAAAGACACGGGGACGGCGGCGCCGGCATTGGCGAGCCGATGCGTGAGATACTCGCCTGTTTCCTTCAGCTCCAGGGGCTTCAGGTGGCGGTGAACCGCCACGCGGCTCCGAAGCTGAACCATTTCCGGGCGCGCCAGAATCTCGCGGAGCGGATCCTGGCCGAAGAGAATGATCTGGACGAGCTTCTCGCTCTCGGTCTCCAGGTTCGAAATCATCCGCAGGAGCTCGAAGGATTCGAAAGAAAGGTGCTGCGCCTCATCGATGAAAATGGCAGTGTGGCGTTTCTCGGAATACATCCGCATCAGGTGCTCATAGAGCGCATCGATGAGGCTCTTCCGGTCCTTCGCTTCGCCGGATGCAATGCCGAGATCGTCCGCGATGGCGCGCATGAGCCCGTCGGGATCGAGGCCGGTGTTCAGGATCGCGGCGGTATTGAGGTTTTCGTATTCGGCGGAGAGGAAGCTCCGCATCAGAGTCGTCTTTCCCGCTCCGACTTCACCGGTCACGACAATGAATCCCTTGCCGGTCATGATGCCCCGTGTCAGGGCTTCCCAGGCTTCCTCGAATTGCTTGTGGCGATAGACCATCCTCGGATCGGGAGTGACGCCGAAAGGATTGTATTCGAAGCCGAAATCGATCATTTTCCAGAGAATCTTTCCCGCCGCGCTCTAGCGCCGCGCACCCACCACCATGTCCTTCAGGTCCATGAATTCATCGGGCAGCAGATCCGAGTCGATGTTGAAAACGTCCAGCTCCGCGCCCTCTATGAGCCATTGTCCGCCTGTCTTCTTATACATGATCCGCCCCGCTCCGGCAAGCCTGATAGTGGGCACCAGACCGGTCCTGGGCGCCAAGTCCATGGCGAGAATGTAACGCGCGGAGATGTCCGTGGAGGAAGCCGACTGGAAATCGGTCAGCATCACTTCGCTTTTGCTGGACGACGTGACGCTCGATACCCGGTAGAGCAAATCCCTGAATTCACGGATGGTCCTGCCCGCGAATCGTCCGGACGGTGACGTGTAGGCCAGCGTGCCGTCGATGTCGAAAAACTCGAGCCGCCTGAGGGCCGCCCATGTGATGCGACCGAGCTCGGCCTTGTCGCGGGCCGAGACGGCGTCGGCTCCGCGAGTCGCGCCGCGCCATGTCAGAAGCTCGGCAGCCAACCGCAATAATTTTCCGCGCGCGGGACGCATGCGCTTATTCCGAGGAGCGGAGGCTCCTTCGTCCGCGTATTCCGCTTCCAATCCGGCCACCAGAACTTCGCCTGACAGCAGGACGATGGAACCCTGGGAAACGAAGAGCGTCGTTGTGGGATGAGCCGGCGAATCGGGTTGCTCCACTTGAGCGCGATGCAGGCGGCCCATCCGATCCGCAACGACAACCTCGCCAGGAACGGCTTCCGAGGAGCCGTGATCCGTTGTGACGGCAACCCGCGATTTCGCCGGTTCCAGTTTTGTTCGCGCGGCCTGAACCGATGTTGCCGCAATCAGGAGAGCGATGACGAATGCAAAAAGACTACGAAAGGCAAGAACGTGTCTGGCGGGTGGATAGGACGTGCCAGGTTTCATTTCGCCGCGTCGTCCTCCACGGAAAGCAGGAACTCCGTGCGGTGGGCTTCGAGGGGCGCGCAGCTCATGTTTGGAGAATGGACCGTGATGAGTCCCGTGTCGCCGTCGGAACCGGAAGCGGCCGACTCGAGGATGAAATAAGCCGAGCCTTCCTTGAGGAAGAGATCGAGCCCGGCGCGTGGACCGCGCTGGGCGGACAGAAACGACATGGCCGAAGCGGGTCCCAGCAGAACTTCCGCATAGCCCTCCACCGAAATGACGGCGCGCGTCGTGGGTGACGTGCGTACGATTTCTCCGAGGGAGAGAACTTCGTCCTCCGAGGCGTCGCGGATTCCCAGAGGCGACGTCACCACCGCGTCACCGTCGAGACGCGCGATGCGGATGACCAGGTCAGCGCTCTCAAAGGGCTCCACGCGAACGGGCGCGGAAACCGTCTGTTTCGGCGTCATCCTGTATAGAAAGAAGATCTGCGCCGCAATGAGGAGCAGAAGCAGGGCCGGTGTAAGAAGCTTCCGGATCACGGGTTCAGAATCTCGAGCCTTCGTCTTCGTAGCGATAATAGCTGTACTTATAGCCGTAGAACTGCCCGACGGCATTGGCGTCGTTCATCACGATGCCGATGATGTGGCCTCCGACGTCTTCGATCGTTCTGATGACGGATGCCGCCGCGGCTTCCTCCGCTTTGCCGACCATGTACACGAAAAGAACTCCGTCGGCGATACGGGCCACATTCAGGGCGTCGGAGACGGGAGCGGTTGGCGGCACGTCCACTAGAACGAAGTCGTACTGGGTGAGCGTGTCCCTCAGCAGTTGCGCGAATTCGGGAGAAGAGAGAAGGGAGGCGACGTTCGCGGCTCCGCGCACGCCCGAGGGAAGAATGTCGAGGTTCTTGATGCGAGTGGGACAGGCCGCTTTC
This sequence comes from uncultured bacterium, assembly GCA_964499705.1. Taxonomy (GTDB): domain Bacteria; phylum UBA8481; class UBA8481; order UBA8481; family UBA8481; genus JBBTKW01. The sequence continues at coordinate 59,836 of CAZCME010000010.1, forward strand.
TTCCACTCCATGTCGCCGTTCATGACCTCGAAGATGCCGGGCGATTCCGCGACCTCGAAGATCTTGTGAATCGTGGGACGGCGAAGATTGGCGGAAACCAGGAGAACTTTCCGTCCCATTTCCGCCAGTGCGGCGGAAAGGTTGGATGAGGTCGTGGATTTCCCCTCCTGCGGTTCGGTGCTCGTGATGACCAGCAACCGCTGCGGCCCCACGTCAATCTTATGAGCCAGCGCCCGATAGGCTTCGGCTTCCGCCGCATTCGGTCGGGTTTCCACCACGAGGCGCTCCGAAGCGACATCGGAATTACCGATGCCTCCGGTGAAATGAGGGATGATCCCGATTACCCGGCGGCCTAGAAGCATCTCCGCGGATCCCGGAGTCTTGATCGACCGATCGAGCGATTCCACCAGCAGCACCATCGCGAACGCCACCATGACGCCGATGCCCGAACCGAGCCAGAACGAACGCGAAAGGTCGGGATTGTCCGGCGCGCTTGGGCGGATGGCCGGTCTCACCCACTGCGCCATGTTCTCCCGGCCGGATTGTTCCAGCTGGAGCTCCGTGCGCTTCTTCGTGAGTTCCGTCAGCAGGCTTTCCCGGACGGTGACTTCAGAGCGGTAACGAGCCAGCGACATCGGGTTGGGAGTTCCGGTTTCCATCGGAAGGAAAAGTTGCGCGACCGGAGTCGTGTCGACGGGAATCCCGCGCGGTATAGACGCTTCCCGCTCCGCAAGCTGCGCGTCGACGGTCCGGCCCCAGAGTCCGATCTGCTGTATGAGGTCGATCGATGCCTCCATGAGCTGCTTGTGAGCCACCGCCTTGTCCGGGTGGAAATCCGTCAGGGTCTTGGCCACCTCACGATATTTCTTCGAGCGATCCTCCCAGACGGCGCGGGAGGAATTCATGCGGTCGAGCGCCGCGCCCTCCAGGCCCTGAGCTATGTCTTCCGGGATGGCGGCATGAATTCCGATAATCGCCATCTCCATGTCGTCAAGAGATGGAGCCTGGCCCGACGCGAGAGAATCGCTGACCTGGTTCAGCACCATCATGCGCTCCCTCAGCATGCGTCGGGCGGCCGTGATCCTGGCGGCGGAAATCCCCACGTTCTCTTCCTTGCCCTGGTGACCCATGCGCCGTTCCAGTTCCGCGATGACGGCGCGGTAGTTGGCGATCTCCAGTTCCGTCTTCCTGATTTCCGCATCGAGAAACTTCACCATCCGCTGGGAGGAATAGACCATGTCCTCCACGAGCGAGGGCCCGAAGGACGCGCCAAACGCATTCGCCAGCGAATAGACATAGTCCGGATCGCCGCCGGCGACGCTGATGCGGACGATGCGGCGTTTTCCAAGTTGCTCCGCCGATGTGACGGCGGATATTTCCTCGAACATGTTCAGCCATTCGGGCGTCTTCTGCGGAGGAACTGTTCCCAGCACGCCCGTGCGGATGACGGCGCCGATGCACCCTTCCGATTTCACATGGTTCACGTAATACGGGATATTGTTTTCGGCGCCGCTGCGAGGATCCGCCGGCGTGAAGATTCCCCGGGACATGATGGGTTCCGGAGCAATCGCGATGTCGATGAAGCAGGAGAAGTAACGGGGACGGTTGGTCTCGTGAAGAACGGCGGTTACGCACACGGAGAGCCAGGCGACCAGCGCCACGATCCAACGCTTCTTGAGGATTCTCCAGTAGTCGACCAGTCCGGGCGCGCGCTCCGTGGATTCGGCGGATCGTGGACTATTCATGGAGCGAGTGATTCAGGACGCTTACTGGTCTGAGCTCTTGAGATCATCCCCGACGGTTCCCACCTCGACGACCGTGCTGGCGGTGCCGTTCAAGGGGGCAAGGAGCTGATTCCAGAACGAGAGCGTGTAAGAGAGGATTCCCTGGGGTACGAAGACGACATCGCCGTTCTCCAGCATCATGTTCTGAGTAAGATCACCATCCAACAGGCTCTTGATGCTGACCTTGTAAACCTTCGGATTATCCGGCCAACCGCGCACGACGCGGACGTCATACGTCCGGGCGTTGGCGGAGGAGATGTTGGCCATGGTGAGAGCCTGCAGAAGCGTGAAACTGCCCTGGCGGGTGTGCAGGCCGGGAGAACCAACCTGGCCCAGCACGAAGACTCCGATATCGGTGATTTCGGGGATGATGATCGAATCGCCGTTGCGGAGCACCTTGTCCTCGCGCGCGTCGCCCTGGAACCAGAGCGCGTTGAGGTTGCAGGGCTCGATGGATCCGTCAGCCCGGAGAATGAAGGCCTTCGAGATGTGAGCTTTCGCTCCCCACGTGGATGATTCCAGGAGGAGATCGCGCACGCGGAGCGCGCGATTCATGGGAAAAACGTATTTTCCGGGCTTGGTGAAGGCGCCCAGGAGATTGACGACCTGCTCGCGGCTGGGAATGATCACGAGGTCGCCCGGCTCCACGTAGATATTTTCTTCGATGCGCTGGCCTTTCAGGACCGAGGCTATGTCGCACGTGATTTTCGAGTCGCCGCGGGAAACGGTCACATCGGAGAGATCCGCGCGATCTTTGCTCCATTTCGCCTGGACCAGGAGATCCAACAGGCGCGTGGGACGGTCGATGGTGAAGGGGCCCGGAGCTTCGACTTCACCCACGACCGTGACATCCTTACCGCCCGGTTCGGCCACGGTGACCGTGACGGCGGGCTGGATCAGGTAGCGCCGGAGCTTGCCGGCAATCGTGGCCGATGCCTGGTCGACAGTCAGGCCCGACATCCGGATTGAACCGGCAAGCTTGACGACGATTGTGCCGTCCCGGGCCACTCGAGTCCGTGTGTTCAGATTGTCCTGTCCCCAGACGAAGACATCGAGAACGTCCCCGCTTCGGATGCGGTAAGCGTGAGGATCCACGGGCATGGAGTCTTCGTACGCGGGGGGAACTTCGGTGGGAAGCGGCGCCGCTTGATACGGTAGGTATGGCGAATGAGCGACCAAGGGCGGAAGGGGATCGGGCGACATCTGAACTCGCTCTCGAATCGGGGCACCGGCCGGGAAGAGATCGCGCGGATCGATGATGATCTCCCAGGGGCCCGGAGGCGCCGCATGCGACAGATCCTCGATCGGGGCGGCAGTGATGGGCGGCTCGGGTGTGGACGCCACGAACCGAAAGGTGTCGCGTGTGATTTGGGCGTTGGTGTCGACGTCAGGCAGTGAAGAAGTGCCCCAGGCGGCGGGGCTGACGAGCGCGGTCAGGGACTTTTTGACAGTGACTGTGTCGCAGAGAAGGATCAGAACCGCGATGGTCGCGGGCAACATCGGATTCTGAAACCATTTCCTCATGGGTGACCTGTCCCCCGTGCCCTTAATGCGAGTTCACTTCTTTCAGCGTGTCCATCCCTGGCTCCTGCGTTCCGAAAAAGTATGTCGATGTAAATTATCCACAACTTATTCCATGCTGCAACTTCTGTCAATGCAAAAAGTTACGACTATTTCGGCATGTTTATTTTTGGAAGGAAATGAAAGGGCGGATCAGCAGTCACCTACGGGAAAAGGCAGCGGATTTACTCCTTCGTTGCAGGTATTGGCCGCATCGCAGCCGATACACGCCGGTGTCCAGGACGTGGCAACCAGATCACAGACAAGCGAATTGCAGTCGACCTGGCAGAGCGAGCTGGAATTGGAAGGCGATTGACCGTGATGGCCGATCGTGATTCTTTCGTAGCACGTCAGTGCCGGCTTCTTATAGAGCTTCATAGGGTCCCGGTTTGGATCCGTAAAGTGCCATGGTCACCAGGCATCGCTCCAGGGGAGGTTCATGGAACATTCCCGTGGCAGCGTGGCTGTGGCCGAGGCAGGTATGACAACGTGTGACATATTGGCATCCGGAGCAACGACTGAAGCGGTCGTACTCGACGTCGTGGGGGATTGGATGCGAACCCTCCTCACGGGCATGGAGGGATTGCCACGTCTCGATCAGTCCTTCGCGGCGGACATGACCAATGGGTTTCCTGATGGTTACGCAGGTGAGTATCTCCCCGCGCGCCGTGACGGCGAGCGTGTTCATTCCCTGGGCGCAGATTTTAATCCCGCCCGTCCCGTTCTGGCTCGAGGGCAGTGTGGCCCCGGGCCATCGGGCTTCGACGAGGCGGATCTGTTCCGGTGTGAGAAAATCCCCGTCCAGATTCCGGCCGAGATCAGAGTTCATGAGGAAGTAATCCCTCTTCACGGAGCAATCCAGTTCCCCGGCGAGTGCTCGCATCGCTTCGAGTTCATGAACGTTCCAGCGGAACAGTGTCACGGAAAGGGAGACCGGGATTTTTTTCGCGCGGACGGCTTTGATGCCCTCGATTGTCTTTTCGAAGGATCCGGCGATTCGCGTGCAACGCTCGTGCGTCGCGGCTGTCGCTCCGTAAAGAGAGACATCCATGTGCCCGACGCCCGCGTCGGCGAGCTGGAGCGCGAGCCTCTGGAGCAGGATACCGTTGCTTTTCAGGGAGACGCACATCCGGAGGCGGCGGGCATGCCGGATGAGCGGCAGGAGACCCGGGAAGGTTGTCGCTTCGCCTCCCGTGAAACAGACGGCGAATGTCTTGATCGCCGCGAGTTCATCCAGCACCCGGTGCCAATGCTCCTCCGTCATATCGTCCGCCGCATAATACGCCGGGCTTTCCCGCACGCAGTGGACGCAGCCGTGATTGCATCGGTTCGTCAGTTCCAGGATGGCGACGGAGGGAGCGGGAAACTGGATGAATTTGCGGTTGAGCACCATGGGGTCGGCGCGATTCATGCCGTTGGAAATCCGTGGAGAGACATCATTGCATAGCAGCGTTCGAGCGGCGGCTCGTAAAATTCTCCGGTGGCTGCCTGGTTATGCCCCGGACAGACATGGCACTTCGGAAGGAAGTCGCACTTCAGGCAACGGGAAAACCGATCATAGTCCAGATTGTGCGGCCGGCCATTCTCCGTCGATCTTCTCCAGACGGCCGCCACGCCTTCGCCGCGAACATGACCCATGGGTTCGCGGATCGTGATGCAGGAAAGGATCTCTCCGCGCGCGGTGATCGCCATGCGATTGATCCCCTGCGTGCAGAACCTCACTTTCGTGGATCCGTTCTGGTGCGAGGGAATTGTCATCATTGGCCACGATTGTTCGATGGCGCGGATCTGGGACGGGGTGCAGATATCCCCGGGCGTTCTTCCCAGGTCGGTGGTCGTCATGATGTATTCGCGATTGACGGAGCAGCCTGTCTCGGCGGCGAATTGCCGGATGGCATGCAACTCGTCGGCATTCCAACGGAAGAGCGAGATGTTGATCATGACGGCGATGCCCTCGGCTCGCGCGGCGCGGATGCCGGCCGTCGTGCGGGCGAACGATCCCGGCACGAGCGTGCATCGTTCGTGAGTCGCGGCCGTGGATCCGTACAGCGAGACGTCGATCAGGCCGACGCCATCCGCTTTCAGCGGCGAGGCCAGCCGGGACAAGTTCAGGCCGTTTGTCTTCAGTGCCACTCTCATATTCAGCTTTCTGGCGTAACGGATCAGGAGGAGCAGGTCGGGATGGAGCGTGGCTTCGCCGCCGGTGAAGCAGACCGTGAAGGTGTTGATGTCGGCGAGCTCATCGAGGACGCGAAGCCACTCCTCCGTCGTCAGTTCGTCGGTATGATGGAGACTGGGACTTTCCCGGACACAGTGCGTGCAATCGAGATTGCACCGGTTGGTGAGCTCCAGCATGGCAGCCGTGGGAGTAGGTTTTCGCTGAAAAACCTGATTAACTTCCCCTGACGTGAGCTTGATCACGATCCCGATGGATTATTATATTCCCCTTTAAACTGGCGTGCGAGGGTTATGTAAGTAATTTACCAATCTTCAACGTACTAGGGGCTTTTACACAGGCATGATAATCTGTCTTATCCTCATGTTTCCACTCCAGCTTGGAAAAACTGAATTTGAGATTTTTCTACCCGATGTCGTCATTTCCTCCATGTTGCCGGCCTACCTCCACTCCCTGCCCTGTGAAGAACTACCCCTCGTCGGTTCGCAAATACGAATGCACGCCATGGATGAAGCACCCGCGACGGCGCTCGACGTGCCGGATCAATTCGGATTCTACCGGGCCAGATATCTCCGTTCCGGGAATTCCTGGGATTTTTTCACAAGCGTCCCACAGGGGCCGACCAAGCCGGATATTCTTCCGACCAGGTCCGTGACGCCCGCCGTGCTGACCGTTCTGGCTCACCAGGGAGTCCTCGCGATTCATGGTTCCGCTGTAATCCGTCATGACAAGGCTCTGCTCTTCGTGGGGCCCAGCGGGAGCGGAAAATCCACGATGGCGGATCAGCTCTCAAGTTTCGGGTGTGAGTTTTTTTCCGAGGATAGAGTGCTTGTCTGGCGAACATCGGAAGGCATCATGGCGACTCCGTCGTTCGAAGCCGGTAATCCGTTCGGCCGGTGGGTCGGTTGTGTGCCCGAAACCGGACGGCGGCCTCCGAAGCGGAGAACGCCTCCTTATGGCCGCGTGGCGCCTGCGGGGAAAGTTTATTTTCCGGAAGTGAGGCCCGGCGAGGAATCCTCCCGATTCGCCCTTCCACGCCAGGAAGCATTCGTGCGATTGGCCGCGTCCACGATCGGCACATGGGATGCTCTGCCGGAAGGGATGGAAACGGAAGGGCTGATACTGGGGACAAATGCGGTGAAGCTGGCGGCTGAGCTTTAAGGATATTGCCCCGGAAAATCCAGACCTGCCGTTTCCGGAAGACCCATCATGATATTCAGGTTCTGGATCGCGTTGCCGGCCTGCCCCTTCATCAGGTTGTCGATGTGCGAGACGATGATCGCCTTCTTCGTCCGGGTATCGAGATTGATCCAGATGTTGACGTAGTTCGAACCCCGGACGTCGGATGTGGACGGAGCGGCGGACGGCGGCAGGATGCGGACGAACTTCTCGTTCTTATAGAAATCCTGGTAGCTTTCGACGAGGCTGTCCACGCATGTGACCCGTGTGCCGGCGTAGATCGTCGCGAGGATTCCTCTGGTCATCGGCGCCACATGAGGTGTGAATGTGATCGTGACCTCTTTTCCAGCCAGCCGCGACAATTCCCGTTCGACTTCGTAGACGTGCTGGTGGCCCGCGACCTTGTACGCGTTGAACGAATCGTATCGGGCGGGATAATGGAATCCGGGAGCGGGCTTCTTGCCGGCGCCCGAGACGCCGGACTTGCAGTCGCAGATGATGGATTCCGGATCGATGAGCGACCTCTGCACGGCGGGCGCGAGCCCGAGTATGCAGGCGATGGCGAAGCAACCCGGGTTGCCGACGAGCTTCGACTGCGCGATGGCGTTTCGATGGAGCTCGGGAATGCCGTACACGGTTCGGGATAACAGCGCCGGCGCATCATGATCCGCCGGCTTGCCGATTCTCGTGGAGTATGCCGCGAAGTGGTTCTCCGAGGAGAACCGGAAGTCGCCGGAATAGTCGATGACCTTGACGCCCTTTTCGATGAACCGGGCGGCGTGTTTCTGGCCGACGCCGTCGGGCGTGGAGAAGAGCGCGATATCGAGATTATCGCATACGGCAGGATCTTCGAGCGAAGTGATGGGGAGGTCGCAATATCCCGCGAGATGGGGGTAAATGGCGGAGAGCGGCTTTCCGACTTCGGTCAGCGAAACGACGCGGACGATCCGCGTGTAAGGATGCCTGAGCAGAAGTTCAATCGCCCCCACGCCGCCATATCCGCCTGCTCCGATGACGGCGACCCTGATTCCGGTTTCATCCTTCATACATCATCCCTCATCCTTGATATAATGATGGCGCCATGACGCCCCAGGAACTTGCAGAGCGGCTCCGCGTTTCGCCGCGAACCGGCTCGGCCGGGCCGCCCGACAGCGCCGGAGTATATATCTTCCGCGATGGAAGAAAACATCCCATTTACATCGGAAAGGCCCTGTCGCTCGCGGACAGGCTCTCCTCCTACCGCGCCTCCAACCTGCCCGACAAGACGGCGGCGATGATCGCGGCCGCGCGGAGCGTGGACTGGATCGTTTTCCAGACGGAGATGGAAGCGCTCTTGTGCGAAGCGGCGATGGTGCGGCAGTACAAGCCCAAGTACAACATCCTCCTGCGGGATGATAAACGATTTCCGATGATCCTCCTGACGGACGAGCCATACCCGAAGGCGTTGAAAGTGCGACGCGCCAGGAAGGGAGCCGGGCGCCACTTCGGTCCCTTCGGCGGTTCGACGGCGTTTCATCTCCTGGAGATCATATCCCGGAGGTTCAAGATCCGGCGCTGCGGAGGACCCCTGCCGAAGCGCGACAGACCCTGCATCGATCACGAGATCGGGCGGTGCGACGCGCCGTGCGTCGGTTCCATCGGCCGGGCGGAATACGGCATGCTCGTGGAGAGCGCCGCGCATCTGCTCGCGGGGGATGTTCGCGCGTTGGCGCGCGAACTGGAGGAGGAGATGCGCCATGCTTCTTCGGAGAAGCAATTCGAGAAAGCCGCGTCGCTTCGGGATGAAGTCGCCGCGCTGAAAAGCGTCCTGGAGAAACAGAACGCGGAGAAGCCGGGCCGCGATGACGCGGACGCCGTTGCCGTGGAAATCGGCGATTCGTTCGCGGTAGGCGTGGTTCTCTCGCGAAGAAACGGCGCCGTGGTGGATCGGGCTGCGTATGTGTTCGAGACTCCCATCGAGACCGATGCGGATGAAATCCTTGCGAAGACGGCGTCGGCTCATTATGAGCAACACGCGGCGCCGCCGGAAATCCTCGTGCCGAAACCGGTGTCGATGCCGGGTCGCGTTTATCGAGTGCCGATGCGCGGTCCCGATGCCGCGCTTTTGAAACTGGCCGATGACAACGCGCGCGAGACACTGCGGGATGTCTCCGGGGCGCGCGGTTCCGAGGTCAGGAACCGCGCGCTCGTCGAACTGGCGGAGGCGCTCGGCATGGAGAATGCTCCGCGCACGATCGAGGGGATCGACATCGCGACCTTCGCCGGGAAGGACACCGTCGGGGCCTGCGTTCATTTTCATGACGCTCTGCCCCGGAAGGCCGGCTATCGGCTCTTTCGGATCCGCGGCCGCCAGGACAGCGACGTCGACGCGATCGAGGAAGTGATGGCGCGTAGAATGCACCTGAAGGAACCGTGGCCGGATCTCTTTCTCATCGACGGCGGAATGGGACAGCTTCTGGCCGCGTTCCGCGCCCTGGAGGAATCGGCGAGGGAACGAGGGATCGTGGCGCCGGCGATCGTCTCGCTCGAAAAACGCGACGAGCTGATTCGAACGGTGGAAGGGGAGGTGATCGAGCTGCCTCGGCACGCGGCGGCGTTGAAGCTCCTGCAGCATGTCCGCGACGAAGCGCACCGGTTCGGAGGAAATTATCACCGGAAGATTCGCGGAAGCTCAGGCGGACTGGCTCGAACGTCGCGTTAATTTCTGATCAAAGCTGCGCAATTCCGCCCGCCGTAAATACTCGCCTCATATTATCCTCATATTCGCTTAACAAATCGATCCTGTCTCCGATGAGAAAGCTGGAACCAATTCAGGAGGCGAGAAATGCTCGACGGAAGATTTATGGCAAAGGGTCTGGCTCTTGCGGTATGCCTGTCCCTGCTGCCGACGCAGGCGGATGCGAAGCTCTTCAAGGACAAGGCAACGGGCATGATCTACGCGACCGCCGGAGAGAACAGGGAGGAATACAAGCCCTGGGGACTGGATATCGGATTCCAGTTCTTCGTGCAGTACCGAACCGAGCTGGAAGACCGGAATCAACCCGCCGGCACCGCCTATGCCGCGAAGAACACGACGACGAGTCCTTATGATGTCTTCGAAGCGACGAGGACGATCATGGATATCAAGAAGAGCTTCACGAATACATCCCGTGCGCGGTTTGTCCTCGATTCCCGCAACACGGCGGTCGGTAATTACGATCTCTTTGTCCGCCACGTCTACGGCGAGCAGGATTTCCCCTCGATCAACTCGACCTTTCTTTTCGGCGAGATACCGATGCCGGTCATTCCTCATTCCGACGGACTCTGGGGATACCGCGTGCAGGGAACGATCTTTTCGGAACGAGAACAATACTTCACATCGGGCGACTGGGGCATCGGGTGGAGGACGAAGTTCTCGTTTCTTCCGCTGGATTGGTACACCACGTTCACGAACGGCGAGGGCCGGACAACCGCGGAAGTCAACAGCGGCAAGGCCATCGAATCGCGCCTGACCTGGAAGGTGGAGCAGGTCGAAGGGCTGTCGATTTCCGCGGGAGGATCGTATCTCTCCGGCGGCAACATTGTCGGCACGGCCAACACGGGCGTGGGAGTTCGCCAGGTCCGCGCCGTCGGCGACGTCTTCTACGTCCGCCCGAAATGGCGGATCGGCGGTACGTATCTCTGGACGAGCGACGAGGCGAACTCATGGGCCAATTCCGTCAGCATCATCGGAAATTCCACGGCCAACATGAACCGCCAGTCGATCCCTCTCACCGGATATTCCATCACGAAAATTCAGGGCCAGGGCTTCTCCCTGATGGGAGTTGTCGATCTGAGTTCCCGATGGTCCGTAATCGGCCGGTGGGATACGTTCGATCCGGCGGAAAACGTGCCGGATAATTCGCATGACCGATTCATGGTCGGGCCGGTGTATCGCGTGAACGACAACATCAAGGTTCTGGCGAACTACGAGAGCCTGGATTTCAATCCCGGCGCGGAAATCGCCTCCGGCAATATCACCGGAAACGCCTACGACCAGTCACGCCTTCTTGTGCAGACGGAGATCAAGTTCTAGGAGAACGTTCCCTGCCTTAACTCTTTGGGCACGAATTCCAGGTCGCTCGCTTCCTTGATCGCCAGTTCGATCTGGAAAGCCATCACCTTCGGATCGACCGGCGGCTGGTAATCCTGGAGGCAGGCCGCCAGCGCTTCGATGGGCTTCAACTTTTTGACTTTCACGAGGCGGTAGATCTTCACGGATAATGCCTCGGCCGCTCCGGGGGTGAGGCGATCGGGGATCGCAGCTTCCATTTCGCCAAGCAATGTCTCGTCGATCTCCACGCCACGACGTTTGCAGAGCGCGCGGATCAGGTTGTAGCCTTCCTTAGGAGTTGTCGTCGGGAAGATCGGTATCTTCACATCGACGCGGCCGGGCCGCTTCAGATCGACTTCAACGAGATCGGGCCGGGATGTCGCGAGGACCCATATGATCTTCCCGCGATTTTCCGAATCGCTCATCTCCTGCGCCAGCATCGAATAGACGCGGCCGGACAATCCCGAGTCATTCGACCCGGAATCGCGCTTGCCCATCGTCTGATCGGCTTCGTCGATGAAGACATAGCATCGGCCGAGCGCCCGCAGCAGCCGGAAGATCTTCTCGAGATTCGACTCCGTGCTGCCGACCCACTTGTCGCGGAAATTCTTGAGCTTCACGACCGGCACGGCCGCCTCCCCGGCGATGCACTCGACCATGAAGGTCTTGCCGGTGCCGACCGGTCCGCAGATCAGGTAGCCCTTCGGCAGGGCGTCGATGTCGTTCTTGCGCCACAATTCGATATCCTGCCGGATCCAGGTCTTGATCTTCTCCTGACCGTACAACGCGTCGAGATTCTTCTTCGGCTCGATGAATTCTATGAGGCCGTTGCAGTCGTTCTCGATCAGTTCCTTCTTCAGTTTCGAGAGATCCGCCTCCGCCAGCGCGATGTTCGCGTGCTCCTTCGTCTTCAGAAGGCTCTCGATCGAGGCGAGCGTTGCTCCGCGCAAGGCTTCCGCGGGCGCCGTGTGATCGTCCTTGAACGGCGCGAGCGCGGTCGGATATCGCGGTGCCATGATGCGGAATGCGGATGCGAGATCCGCCGATTCCGGAAGGGGGACCTTGATGCGGGATGCGCGTGGATGATTGACGAGCAGGGGATGGAGGTCGTTCAGGTTTTCGGCGACGAGAAACGTCACGAGGGCATGTTCCGTCAGGAGCGTCTCGCTCGACCAGTCGCGCATGAGAAACGCGAGCGCGTTCAGGTCGTAGTTCAGGCCCTGCGGCAGGGCGGGCGCCAGGAGGTGCGCGTCGCGGATGATGCATCCGACATGCGGCGCGGGCTTGCCCAGCCGCGCGAGATTCGCGGTGTAACGGAAATAATGCGTCAGCGTTTCGATCGCGGGGCGCGGAGCGCGAGGCAGGTCCTGCCCCTTGAAGGCGGGCCACTGCGTGAAGGTTTCTCCGCCCTTGTCGATCCGTATTCCGTTGCCGAGATCGAAGTTCAGGACGACGTCGAACGAAGGCATCAGGATGCGGATCAGGAAATCATGCAGGCTTCCCAGCTCCGGTTGCTTCAGCGGCAGGATCAACCGGTCGTGGACGTTTCCGTGCAGGATGAACTGGTTCCGGGAACCGCTCTCGTACTGACCGATCAGTTCCAGAGCCCAGGCGGGAAGCGACGTTTCTTTATCGGATCCCGGACTCGCGAGATCCTTGTCCGCAGATTTCGGTTCCACCTATGATGTCCTTGCCGCGCCGGTATTCCTCTTCAGGCTGCCGTCGTCTCCGGTCCCATCGTCTTGGTCGTCGCGGCTCCGGATCCGACTCCTTCGAGCGCGATGCCTTCGTGCGCGGCGAAGTCGGCGAGCGCCTGTTCCGCGAGCGCATTCTGCTCGCCTTCCTTCAGGACCACATCGGTCATCTCCAGGGAGTCTCTTGCGACGCGAGCGCGTCCCGCCGCTTTCGTTCGATCTTCCTCAACCATCGTATGAAGCCGATCCAGTGTGTCGCCGGAACCGCCGATGGTCGTGATCATGCCGGAAGCCATCTCCGTCAATTCCGCCATCGCCTTCTTCATCTTCAGATCGTCAATGGAGGACTTCAGCGCTTCCATCTTCGCCCTCGCCGCGTTGACGGCGACATCGCGGGCGCGGACGAGGTTCTTGTAGGTTTCTTCAGACGACGCGAGCTGTGTTCTATTTTCTTCCAGCTCACGAGCGACGGTCTGCAGGCGCAGCGCATACTGTCCGGCGGCCTGCCGGTTGCCGGCCTTCAGGTTGGCCGATGCCTTGGCGCGAAGATCGCGCTCCTCGGTTTCGAGCCTTTTCACCTGCGTCATCAGGCGCTCGCAAAGTCCGGCGTGTGAGGCCAGGCCCATGTTGTATTTGCCGATCTGCTCCCGAAGATTTTCCTTCTCCACTTCGAGAAGCGCTTCCGGATTCTGTCGCTCCATGCCGCTGATGAAGAGCCCGAGAAAACCCCGGACCAGGTTCGATAAGCGTCTGAACATCTATGCCCTGACCTCCTGTGTGATCCTGCCGCGATCATAGGGAGAGATAATACCGGCGTCTACAGCGGATTGGCCCGCATAGAAGTTCCCCATCCGAAGGCGGGAAATTTAACAGGATGGGCAGGATTTGAGAGGGATGAAAACCACTCCCCGATAACAGGACTACATTACCTTCATTTCCACTGAAAATCGATCCTGCCTATCCTGCCTATCCTGCTCATCCTGTTAATATTGTTTGGAACTTCTGTGGCCCGCGGATGGGCCCGTCACCGCGCCCCCTTGTTCGACCGCGCGATCCGGGCGAGCGTTTCGTTGTCCGCCAGGATCGCGATGTGGTCTCCCGTGTCCAGGATCACTTCGCCGGCGGGATGCATGTCGACCGGTCGATTCTTCACATGGTGAGCCATGATCGTGGCATCGAACGTCCGCTCGACTTCGTCGACGCGCTTTCCCGCCAGCTCCCCCGCGGCGACCACCGTCAGCTGGCCGATGGAGAGCATGCGATTGTCGAAGTAGAAGGAGTGCACGATGTCCATCTCGGCGGCCGCGTAGGCGAAGGCCGGCGCGGAGAGCGACGACGTGGAGAACGCCATCATGCGGGCGGATTTTTCGATCTTGTCGGCCAGGCTCTGGTCGAACATCCGGAGAACGACCCGGATGTCGGGGCGAACTTCGCGCGCCGTCAGGCCGGCGTCGAGATTCACGAGGTCGTCGTTGGTGGCGGCGATGAGCGCTTTGGCGTGCGCGAGGCCGGCCTCATGGAGGACGGGGGCATATTTCGCGTTGCCCGTCAGGACGCACGTACCCGCGTTGCGCACGATCTCGAGAAATTCCGCGTCGCCTTTCTTCTCGATGACGACGACTTCTTCTCCCATCCTGTCCAGTTCCTTCCAGATCTTGAAGCCCACCTTTCCCAGTCCGCAGAGAATGATGTGATCCTTGTGCGTTGCCGCGAGCGCCATCTGCCATGCCTCCAATCGATTGGATCTGTTAAAGAGCGAAACGCCGAACCGCATGAGCCCGTCGCCGACGGCGACGAGACCGAGGAGCGGCACGAGAAAATACGCGATGTTCATCATGAACCCGCCGTGATACGGCAGCGGGTTGTTGCCGAGGATCATGATGAGCGAGGTGTAGAGCGCCTGCGGAAAGGGGATCGCTTCGCCGGGATAGCACCAGTGCAGGATGGAGGCGCCCGCCAATAATACAAGCAGGAACGCGGCGATCGCTCCCCATGAGTTCATGACGATGATCCGCGTGTCCCGCAAAAGGGCGTTGAATCTTCTCCGCGCGCGGCGCTTCATTCGGCGTGAACCCGCTTTTTCATCCGTCATGGAACTCAGGTCGATGGAGGAAGCGGTGAACCAGCGGTTTGTACCCGCGATTTGTTCTGAAGGTTGCGACGGATCGGGCGCGCCCGTGATCAGTCTTCGACCTCGGTCCGGAGCGCCGCGAATCCGGGCTTGATGATATTGTAGATGAGCTTCAATCGCTTCTTGTACGGAAAGAACGCCGACTTCATCGCGTTCAACATCAGCTTCTCCACATCGTCGAAGGTGAGATTCCACTGGTTGACGATCGTCATGATCTCCTTCGTCATCGTCGTGTCCGACATCAGGCGGTTGTCCGTGTTGACCGTCACGCGGAACCGATACCGCCAGAAGATCCCGAAGGGATGCTCGGCGATGGAGTTCGCGGCGCCGGTCTGGATGTTCGACAGCAGGCAGATTTCCAGGGGGATGCGCTTGTCGAGAACATACTGGGCGAGCGTGCCCATGCTGTGGACTTTGCCCTCGTCGTCGATCGTCATGTCCTCGATGAGGTGCGTCGCGTGGCCGATCCGGTGCGCTCCGCACCACTGGATCGCCTGCCAGATCGATTTCATGCCGAAGGCCTCGCCCGCGTGGATCGTGATATTGAAGTTCTCGCGCTGGATGTGATGGAAGGCGTCGACGTGTTTCTTCGGAGGGTGGCCGGCTTCCTCGCCGGCGAGGTCGAAGCCGATGACGCCGCGGTTGCGGTAGGCGACCGCGAGCTCGGCCATCTCCATGGCGATCTCCGGATCCATGTTCCGCATCGCGCAGATGAGGATCCCCCAGGCGACGCCGGTCTCCTTTTCGGCGCGCGCGCAACCGGACAGGACGGCGTTCATGACGGCTTCGAGCGAAAGCCCCTTCTGAGTGTGGTAGCCGGGATGGAATCGCAGTTCGATGTACGCGATGTTGTCGGCGGCGGCATCGACGATGGCTTCGTAGGCGATTCGTTCGAGCGCTTCCTTCGATTGCATCACGGCGATCGTCGTTCCGAAACCTTCGAGGTAGAGCGGGAGGCTCTTGCGATTGCAGCCGCGATGAAACCAGGCGGCGAGCTTCGCGGGATCGGACTCCGGGAGATCGACCTTTTCCTTCTCGGCGATTTCACAGATGGTTTGCGGGCGGAGGCATCCGTCCAGGTGTTCATGCAGGAGAACTTTCGGCATCCGCCGGACGATCTCCTCGGTAAGCGGGATCATGCACGGATATTTGCATGGGTTGAGTTGTGCGTCAAGACACACACGCGTTGGAAGAACGAAAGATTTTGGAACCGGTTCGCGCATGCACGGTCTATAATCGCTGGAATGCACAATCTGTTCGCACCGAGGGAGGCTCCCATGAAGAAATTGTCCGGATCCCTGATCATCGCGCTCGCCTTGATGGCCGCGGTCTTCACATCGTCCGCGCCCGCGCGCATCAAGCTTGTCACTCTGCCGGATCGGGCGAACATCTCCCTCTCCATCGAGCATCCGACGGCGAATCTCATCCAGGAAGAACGCGTGCTGTCGCTGCAAAAGGGTGTGAACCAGGTCGATTTCAACTGGCAGGGCGTGCAGATCGATGCGTCGGCGGTGCTGCTGGAACCGTTGGAACATCCCCAGGAAGTGACGTTGATTTCCGTTCAGTATCCGCCCGGAGAAAACGCGCTCGTGTGGGAAGTCTATTCGCCGCGGGCTATGGCGGAGCGGGTACGCGTGACCTATTTTCTCGACGGGATCGGGCGCGAAGTGACCTACAGGGCGGTCGCCGACAAGGACGAGGAGAAACTCTCCTTCAAGCAGTACATCCGCCTTCGGAATGATTCCGGAGAGAAGCTCGACGGCGTGAAGATCCTCTCGGGATTCGCTCCGGAATATGCGACCGATCTCGATAACGGGGAGATGCGCCAGACTCTGGCAGGATCGAACACGATCCCGCTGAAGAGGACCTTCACATGGGACTCCCTGGAAAAGCCTCACGATCCGTCGAAGGAACAGATGAACGTCGGCGTGCCGATTCACTACGTGATCGCGAATACCGCGGAAGCTGGGCTCGGCCGCGCGGCGCTGAAATATGGAAAGGTGCGCGTCTTCCAGGATGACGGCCGGGGCGGGACGGCGTTTCTCGGGGAGGACTGGGGCGAGTACGCTCCGGTATCGAAGGATATGAAGGTGGGAGTCGGCGAGTCGAGGGATATCGTCGTGACGCGGAAGCAGCTGGAGCTGGAGCGGACGCGCGAGCGTCGCAATGCGCGGAACGAAGTGGTGATCTACGACACGAAGGAGAGCTATGAGGTTGTCGTCGAGAACCGCCGGAACAAGGATGCCGTCATCACCGTCGTCGATCACTTCGATGAAACATGGGATGTCGCGTCCGCGTCGCAGAAGTGGGAGCGCAAGGATTACCGGACGCTGAAGTTCGAAGTGCCCGTTCCGGCATCGGACTCCGTGACGGTGAATTTCGTCATCGCGCGCAGCAACCTGCGTCCTTCGGGAGCGCTTCGATGACGGGGAAATACCAAATACCGAATATCAAATATCAGATATCAAAAGTGGTGATTGCGGCGGGCGTCATTTTTCTCGCTTCGCTTGCTGCGGATGCCCGCGTCGGGCTCGTCACCGTGCCGCGCCGGGACGCGGTCCAGGTCACGATCTACAATTCCGCCGACTTGACTCTTGTTCGGGAGCAGCGGCTGTTGACGCTAGCCAAGGGCAGGAACAAGCTGGAATTTTCCTGGGCAGGGACGCTCATCGATCCGACCTCGATCCAGTTCGAGGCCAAAACGCACGCGGACAAGGTGGAAGTGATCGATGTTTCGTTTCCGGCACAGGCTCCGAATGCGCTCGTCTGGAACGTGGAATCGGAGCAGGAAGGCGAGGTCCTGGTGGAGATTTCCTACTTCACATCGGGTCTCACCTGGTCCGCCGACTATGAAGGGCTTGTGGACGCGGCCGGGAAAAGGATGAAGATCGCCTCGTTCGTGAAAGTGACGAACAGGTCCGGAGAAGAATACGACGGCGCGCAGGTAAGGCTTGTCGTCGGGAAGATTCACCTCGTGGAGAATATCGCGGAACTGGCGAACCGGGCGGGACGGCCGGTGCCGGCTCCCGTGCAGTCGCGAGCACGCGCAATGATGAGGAGACCATCGGCGGCCGCGCCTGCGCCGGCGATGGGAATGCTGATGGCGGAGTCGGCCGGGCCGCCGGAGATCATCCGCGAAGGCCTCTCGGAGTATTTTCTCTACACGGTCGCGGGAGTTCATGCCGTTCCCGACCAGTGGTCGGTCCGTTGGCCGAACTTCGCGAAAGACAATGTGGAGATCGAGAATTTCTATCGGTATGAACAGGGCCGGTATAACCAGCCCCAGCGGTTTGTGCGCCTCCGGAACGACAAGCCGCACAACCTCGGCGAGGAACCGCTGCCCGACGGCGAGGTCTTGATCTACCAGTCGCGTGAAAACAACACCCGATACTTTTTCGGTCGATCGCTCTCCAAATACATTCCGATCGGCGAGACCTGGGAGATCGACCTGGGAGCGGATCCGGAAGTCGTCGTGAAGCCGACCCTGGCAAGATGGGCCGTCACGGATGTGGAATTCCACGATAACAGCGAGCCATCGGGCTGGGATGTGAAAGAGGACTGGACCATCGAGATCCTCAACTCCCGCAACCAGCCGATCTCCATCGAAGCCGACCAGAACTTCAGCGGCGACTTTGCTTTTGCAAGCGAAGCGAGTCATGAGAAATACGATCTCGACTCGATCCGCTTCAAGAGAACGCTCCAGCCGCAATCGAGCGAAGTGCTCTCCTACTCCATCACCACCCGCAAGGGCACCCGTGCTCGGAGGTAAATACGGGGACAGTATACTGATTTTCCGTGAATTTATTCACGGCTGTCTGCGCGCCCTCCGCCGCCCCGCTGATGGCGGCGGCTTCTTCTCAATCCGTCCGGTCGGAATAATAGTATACTGTCCCCATATTATTCTCATCGCTCTGCTGGGGACGGCGGCGTATGCGCGCATGGGGATCGTCACGATCCCGAAGCGCGATGCCGTGCAGATCACCATTTACAATTCGGCCGATCTGACGCTCGTACGGGAACGACGGCTCCTCACCCTTTCGAAGGGGAAGAACCGGCTGGAGTTTTCCTGGGCGGGCACGCTCATCGATCCCACATCGATCCAGTTCGACGCGAGGACGCACGCGGATGAAGTCGAGTTGATCGATCTCTCCTTTCCACCCGGCGCTCCGAATGCGCTCGTCTGGAATATCGAATCGAAATATGAGGGCGAAGTGGCGGTGGAGATCTCCTATTTCACCTCGGGCCTTTCCTGGTCGGCGGATTACGAAGGGCTCGTCGATGCGGACGGCAGGAAGATGAAGATGGCATCCTACGTCAAGGTGACGAACGGATCCGGCGAAGATTACGACGATGCGCAGATCAGGCTTGTCGTGGGGACGATTCACCTCGTGGAGAACATCGCGGACCTGGCGAACAGGGGAGGGCGGCCGATACCGGTGGAAGTGCAGTATGAGGCGCGGGAGGAGATGAGCGAGTCCATGATGGATTGGGATAAAAGTGCCATCGCCATCAGCGGCTCCATGGATGGCGTCCTGGGAAGCGGCGCGTATGCGCTCGACGCCATTGCTCCCCCCGAGATCATCCGCGAAGGACTCTCCGAATATTTTCTCTACACCGTCTCCGGAATTCATGCGGTGCCCGACCGGTGGTCCGTCCGATGGCCGAATTTTTCGCAGGACGGGATCGAGATCGAGAATTTCTATCGCCAGGAGGAAGGCCGCTACGACGACGCGCGCCGCTTTGTCCGCCTGAGAAACGACAAGGCGCATCATCTGGGCGAGGAACCCCTGCCGGATGGCGCGGTGCTCGTGTATCAAGTGCGCGCGCGGGGCGAACGGATCTTTCTTGGTCGGGCAAATTCGAAATACATTCCCATCGGAGAAACCTGGGAGATCGACCTGGGCGCCGATCCGGATGTGACCGTGAAGCCGAGGCTTCTGAAACGCTCCGTCGAGAGCGTCGAGTTCAACAATCGAGGGAATCCCGCCGGATGGGACATTCGCGAGGAGTGGCGGATCGAGATCCTCAATTCCCGAGACGGAGCCATCGAGATCGAGGTCGACAGGAATCTTGACGGGGATTTCGATTTTCGCTCCGACGTCCGTCACGAGAAATACGATCTCGACACGTACCGGTTCAAGAGAATCCTGAAGCCGCAGGAGCGTGAGGAAATTCCCTATGTCGTGACAACGCGGAAGGGAACCCGCGCCCGGCGATGAATAAGTCGACCGCGGACCGGCGGATACCGATTCTCGTGGCTGTCCTCCTGATGGCCGGCGTTGTCTACCAGATGCGCACCCGACCCGCGCCGCCCCCGCCCGCCGTCGTGCGGGAAACTCAGGATCCCCTGAAACTGGCGGAGACGATCCACCAGGCGATCGCGGATTCGCTGGCCCTCGACCCCGCCGCGAAAATTGAGCACGCGGTGGAGGAGGCCACTGCGCACTATGCAACGGCCTCCACCAATCCGGATTCCTTCGTCGCCGCCCGCGCTTGCTTCGGCATGGGCCAGCTTCAACTTCTGCGGGGCGACACGACATCGGCCCTCGAAGCCTGGCAACAGGTCGTCTCCCTCGGAAGCGACGACTTCTCCACGATGCGCGCCATGAAATCGATCGCCGACGCGGCGTCGGCGTCGGGAGATACGATTCTCGCCCACCGGACCTACGGCGAAATTGTCCGCATCTTCGGTGACAGCGAATTGACCCAGGCCGGCAAGCTCATCGTCAATGCCTCAAGGAGGAAATAAGGAAGCGGATTTGTCCCGGAAAGCCGGCGAGGCGGGGAGACACTGGCATTTTGAAACATGCGAAGTATACTCCTGCCGCTCATGCCTTATGAACGCCACATCTTCATCTGCACCAACGAGCGACCTCCGGATGCACCGCGCCCGTCCTGCCGGGGAACGGCCCTGCAGTCGCGGTTCAAGGATTCGCTCAAGAAGCACGGCGTATCGCCCGATCGGGTGCGCGCCAACAAATCAGGATGCCTCGATCACTGCGAGACCGGTCCGACCGTCGTCGTCTATCCCGATGCGATCTGGTACGGACATGTCACGGAGGCGGATGTCGACGAGATCGTCGCATCCCACATCGTCGGAGGTGTTCCGGTGGAAAGGCTGCGCCTGAAATGAAGATCAATGTCGAAGCATTCGCGGCCGCTCGCCAGAAGTTCGGCTTCTCCAAGAGCACGATCGAGATCGTCGCGGGAGGCACGATCGAGTCGCTGGCCGCTCTTCTCGCGAAAACCTATCCCGATACCCAGCGAGTCCTTTCCCTGTCGCGTTTCGCGCTCGACGGAGAATACGTCGAACGCGACGCGATCCTGAAGGACGGTTCCGTTGTATCCATCATTCCGCCCGTCTCAGGTGGCGCGCCCCGCGCCATCATCTCGGAAGATCCCATCAGCCTCGACGAAGCCTTCCGGTGCGTGGCCACTCCGGCCGCAGGCGCCGTCGTCTTCTTCATCGGGACCGTGCGGGACCGGAATAACAACGCGGTGGTCCGGTATATCGAATATGAAAGCAAGACCGACATGGCGGCGCGGGAACTTGAAAAGCTGATCACGGAAGCGCGGACCCAGTTCATCATCTCGGACGCCTTCATCCGCCATCGCATCGGCCGCATATCCACCGGCGAAGCGTCCGTCGTCATTGCCGTCGCCGCTCCGCATCGCGACGCGGCTTACCAGGCGAACGCGTGGCTGCTGGAGGAACTGAAGAAGAACGTTCCTATCTGGAAGAATGAATCGCGTTTTGTGGACGGGCGTGTCGAAGAGGTCTGGCTGGGGATGGGTGGGGGCTGAAACAAAAGGATGAATTATGAAGGATGAAGTACTTCACCCTTTCATGACGACGACATTGCCGGGAGGTAACCAATCCGCCGGATCCGAACCCCTATAGCATATCCTCGTAGAGAGCCCTCCCAACGCCGCCAGATGCGCCGGACCCGAATCGTTCCCCAGGAATGAATCATGATCAAGAATGAGTTTCTTCATGTCCAAAAGCGTCTCCGGCCGCTTCCAAACGAATCCCGCGGCGGAAATCAGGCGCTCCATGGAGGCGGCCTCGGCGGGGCCCAGCAGAAAGGTCGGATGATTCCCGCGATGCGCCTCCTCCAGGAAAAATTCGAGAGGCGCGTTTTTCGCGGCGCTGCCGGAGCCGGGGTGAATGATGAGACCCTTGCCGGTCGCTTCCGGTATCCGGAGAATCGCGGCTGCATCGCCCCCCAGCGACAGAGCGATATTCCGCATGTAGTCGTAGATGTTCGTCCGGTCCGCGGGAAACGGAGCTCGCCGCACCTGGAATCCTTCCATCGCTCCGGCGCTGAACGCGACGGACAAATCCGCCTTCTCCGCCAAGCGCGCCACGTCGCGGCGCGCGAGATCGTAGGACAGAACTTCATCATACAGGCCGGGATCGATCAGGCGGAGCCGCTCTTCCTGGCCTGACAAGATGATCACGTCGAACTTCGCGCGCAGCGGAGCGAGAAATGCCGAGAGCGTCAGCGTGTCGCCGATCGCGCCATAACGATGCACGAGGAGCTTCATTTCAGCTCGCGGTATACCTTCTCCATGTCGAACATCATCCGGTCCAGAGCGTACTCGCGCCGGACGAAATCGAGCGCCTTCCGGCGCACCTGACGGGCCAACTCCGGTTCGCGGATGAATCGCAGGATATTCGCCGCCAGTGCCCCGGCGTCTCCGATCTCGGAGAGAAGCCCGCGCTCTTCCGCGAGCAGGTCGACAACCCCGCCCGCTCCGGTTCCGACCACGACCACGCCCGCGGCGAAAGCTTCGATCACCGACATCGGAGTGCCTTCGTTCTTCGATGAGATCGCGAGGATATCCAGGGTCGGCATCAGATTCTCGATGTCATTGCGGTTTCCCAGGAACTCCGCCTCTGCGCCAGCCGCCCGCTCCAGTTCCGCACGCATCTCCCCGTCTCCGATGAAGACGAGCCTGGCTCGCGGCTCCTCTTTCATGACGATCCGGCCCGCTTCGAGAAAAAGAAACGGATCCTTGATCGCCGTGAGCCGGCCCACCAGCCCGATGCGGATGTTCGCTCCGCCTTCACCCATGTCAGCACTCCGGGGCTTGAAGGCGTTCACATCGATGCCGAGCGGAACGATCCGGAAGACGGATGGATCGGCGACGCGGTAATGCAGAGCCAGCTCGTCGAATTGCTGCCGCGATATGACGATGATCCGGTCGGAGGCGAACCGACCGAGAAAACGCTCGATTCCCCGGAAGACCGTCGTCATCAGCGGAGAAAAATATCCATGCAGAACGTGACCGTGGAACGTGTGCACTGTTCTGATGCGTTTCGCCCGGACAAGATTCAGCACAAGCGCCGCGCTCCGGCCCAGCATGCCCGCCTTGGCCGTGTGCGTGTCGATGATGTCGGGATTATGCAGATGGATGAGCCGGAGAATCTTCAGAAAGACCGCCAGGTCCTTCAAGCCGATGGACCGCCCCAGCCCCGACAGGTAAAGCGGCGTCACGCCTTCCGCCCGGCAGAACGCGGTCATTTCTTCCTCGTTCGCCTCCACATGGCCTGAAACGAGAATCGGCTCGAAATCGGGACCCGCGCGGGAAGTGAGCCAGATGACGTGGCGCGCGGGGCCGCCGATGTTCAGGCGGGCGATGATCCTCATGATTTTGATTTTATGCATGCAGGCTCTATAATAGCCGCCTTCATCATGAAGCGCATCAGCCTGTTTGACGACATATCCGTGATTCGCGGCGTGGGACCCAAGCGCGTCGAGGCGTTTCATCACCTTGGCATCCGCAGGATGATCGATCTCGTGACCCATGTCCCGCGCCGCTACGAAGACCGCCGCGTTCTCACTCCGATCGGCGCGCTTCATTACAATCAGACCGCGATCATTCTCGGCCGGCTCGAGGAGATCACGTCGCGCCAGATCCGCCCCCGGCTTTCCCTGCACAAGGCCACGCTGTCGGACTCCTCGGGCAGCATCTCCGTCAATTTCTTCAACCAGGATTACATCCTCGGTCGCACGGCGCCGGGATCCGACTGGGCCGTCTTCGGGAAATGCGTGAAGTTCGGCCATGACCTCGTCTTCTCCATGAAGGAGCTCGATCTCCGGTCACGCGGCGCCGCGATCGGGCTCGGCACGATTCTCTCCTACTACCCGGCTTCGTCCGCGACTCCGCAGGGCTACATGCGCAGGACGATCCAGGACCTGGTGCTGCACCTCGACGGCATCGAGCCGGCTCCTCCGGTGTATCCCGAATTGCCGTCGTTCGCCGACGCCGCGCGCATGGCTCACATGCCGCGCACGATCGACAGCGAGGCTCGGCGGCTGAAGAAATACGTGCGCGACGAGCCCGAACTGGGCCGACGCCGCCTGGCGATGGACGAACTGGTGATGGTGCGGATCTGCGTGGAGCAGGTGCGCCGGGCCCGGCCGCCCGTCGCGCGCGCCGCCGTCGTCCGCTCGATCGCGCTCGCGTTGCCGTATGAGCTCACGACCGAGCAGGCATCGATCCGCGATGAAATATTCGCGGACCTCGACGGATCGAGACCGATGCGGAGGCTCGTGGAGGGCGACGTCGGATCGGGAAAGACCGTGCTCGGCATTCTTGCGGCCGTGCATGCGGCGGAGCGCGGCCGAAAAACGGCGTTTCTCTCCCCGACGGAAATTCTCGCGGAGCAGCATTACGGCACGTGGCGGGAAGCGCTCGACAAGGCCGGGCTCAAGTCGCATCTCCTCATGGGCGCGACTCCGAAGAAAGCGCGCGAGGTGATCCTGGCGGCGGCGGTTTCGGACGAGCCCGCCGTTTTCTTCGGAACGCATGCGCTTCTGTCCACATCCGTCCGCTACGAACGGCTCGGGCTCGTCATCGTCGACGAGCAGCAGCGGTTCGGCGTGGCGCAGCGCGATGCGCTGGTCCGCAAGGGGGAACAGGGCGGCGCGGAACCCGATCTCCTGATCCTGACGGCGACTCCGATCCCGAGGACCCTGGCGATGACGATGTATGGAGACTTGGAAATCTCCACGCTGCTTCACCGCCTTCCCGGGCGCACCGGCGTCCAGACGATTCACCTCACGGAGTCGCAGCGGAAACAGATGATGCCTTTGGTGCGCGGAGCGTTGGCGCGCGGGGAGCGGATCTACATCGTGTATCCGATCATCGAGGAAGAAGACGAGGACGAGGAGAATGACGAGCGGCCCACGCTGAAGAACGCGAAGAGCCAGCACAAGAAGATCCGGGAAGCCTTTCCGGATGCGAACGCGGCGCTCTTGACCGGCCAGACGAAATCGGACCAGAAGGAATCGACCATGCGGGATTTCCGCGACGGGAAAATATCCATACTCGTCGCGACATCGGTGGTGGAAGTGGGGATCGACGTTCCGGAAGCGACGCTGATGGTGATCGAGCACGCGGAGCACTTCGGGCTGGCGCAACTGCACCAGTTGCGGGGGCGCGTCGGGCGCGGAGGCAGGCCCGGCACGTGCGTCCTGACGACCGCGGACAATCTCGCCGAATATGCCGCGCAGAGAATCGAGGCGCTCCTGACGACGCAGGACGGTTTCAGGATCGCGGAAGAAGACCTGGAGCTCCGCGGGCCCGGTGAAATGCTCGGCGAACGCCAGCACGGCGGCACGGAGCTGCGCGTCGCCCAGCTCCTGACCGACAAGGATCTGATCCCGGGCGCCTCCGACGAGGCTCAGCGCATCATGGACGCGGATCCGGCGCTTGAGGCTCATCCCTTCATCCGCGGCTACAAGGAATCGCTCGAAGCCGTCGGCGCGGATCTCCTGTGAAGGTGCGCGCATGATCCGGATCATCGCGGGCTCTCTCAAGAACCGCGCGATCGCGGTCCCGCACCACGGGCTCGTGAGGCCCACGGCGAACATGGTCCGGAAGGCGGTCTTCGACATTCTCGGAGCCCGGATCGAATTCACGGGAATGCGCTTCCTGGATCTCTGCGCCGGGACCGGCGCCGTCGGCCTGGAGGCGATCTCGCGCGGAGCCTCCTTCGTCGAATTCATCGAGTCTGACGCTCAGGCGTTGAAGCTCATCCAGGAGAATCTCCGCGTCTTCCGCGTCGAAGATCGCGCGCTCGCGCACACCGGGCTCATGCCGAGGAACAAGCATTTCGACGCGGCCTTCGTGGATCCGCCGTATGCGGAAGGCGAACTCGGGCTCGATGCGGCGATCGCCTCGTTGAATCCGGGCGCCTATCTTTTTCATGAGACGGATATGCCGGAACCTGCTCCGGTCGCGGGCGCGGCAATCGAAAAAATCTACAAGTACGGCAAGACGTTTCTCCATCTCTATTCGAGAAAAGCATGAAGCGACGCATCCTCGTATCTCTTACGGCCGCCTGCGTCACCGCGCTCATCTGCGTCATCGTCGGCAAGGGAGCCGCGGCGATCCTCGACGAGCGCGTGCGCACCGCGATCGAAAAGGTCGCGGTTCGCTACGGCGTGGAATGCCGGTACGATGCCGTGTCGTTCGTCAGCCTCACCGGCGTCTCGATCGCCGGCCTCCGGGTTTCCGTGCCCGGATGCCCCTCCTTTCTCCGCGCGGCCGACGTCAAGGTGCTCTTCGACCTTCGCGCCTACATGACGGGGAAACCGTACGTGACCGGGATCGACGCGGACGAGGCCGAGCTGATTCTGCGAAGGGATGCACAGGGCATATGGGATCTGACGCGCCTCTCCATCCGGGAGGATTCGGCCGCGGGAAAACGTGCTTCGACGATCGCGTGGCCGCTCTCCATCGAGGTCGACGAATTCGCGATGACGCTCGACCTGTCGCAAGACAGCGCCACAAAGACGATCGAAACCGTCGAAGGAACGATGGACCTTCCGGGCAAAAAAGTGCAGTTCCACCTTGAGAACGGCGATGAGCGATTGACGCTGTCCGCGCGCAGGGAAAGCGTCTATCGCGTCGAGATCGACGCCGAGTCCTTCGGACTGGGAGTGTTGGCTCCGCTGGTGGGGCGCATCCTGGACATGGCGTCCGCAAAGCTGACGGCGACCGGCGGCCTGGACGCGGCGAATCCGCGGGAGTGGACCGTCGTGGTGGACGGATCGATTGCGGATCTGACGGTCCATCACGACCTTCTGGCGCGACAGGCGACGGACGGAATCGCCTTCGGTTTCACGCTCGACGCGGCCGCGGCAAACGGCGAGATGAAGATCCATCGCGCCGAATTCTCCGTGGGGGGCGAAACGGCGGTCGTCAGCGGGCTGGCACGCAGCGCATCCGGATCGAGCGGCATGAAGCCTGAG
This sequence comes from uncultured bacterium, assembly GCA_964499705.1. Lineage (GTDB taxonomy): Bacteria > UBA8481 > UBA8481 > UBA8481 > UBA8481 > JBBTKW01. The sequence goes on from CAZCME010000010.1 coordinate 86,698, forward strand.
ATTGATATCCGCGTGAGCTTTCCGCACGTCCAGATCGACCGGCTCGTGCGTTCGATTCCGCGTTCGCTCGTGCCGCACCTGCCGAACCTCGCCGCGGACGGATCTCTTCATGGCGAGTTCCATTTCTATTGCGACTTCGAGAATCCCAGGACGCTCGAGTACGGCTTCAACGGCGACGTCGACAGCTTCGCGATCACGGGACTGGGACCGGATGTGAACATCGATTCGATGGCGGGAACTTTTCTTCACTGCGCGCGGCTGCCCGAGGGGAAAACGAAGGAGATCCGGGTCGGTCCGGAGAACAAGGATTTCGTTCCGTTGAAAAACATCCCGGGCGCCCTCGTGGGCGCGGTGCTGTGCGCGGAGGACGGCAGCTTCTTCTCGCACAATGGCTTCAGCGGAAAGCATCTGCATGACGCCATCGTGGAGAACCTGGAGGCGGGACGCGTCGTGCGCGGCGCTTCGACCATTTCCATGCAGCTTGCAAAGAACCTGTTTCTCTCCCGGGAGCGGACTCTCGGCAGAAAAGTCGAGGAAGCGCTCATCACGCTGGCCCTGGAGCAGAAGCTGGACAAGAAGAGGATGATCGAGATCTATCTCAACATCATCGAGTGGGGCCCCGATGTCTGGGGCATTGGACAAGCGGCGCAGTACTACTTCGACAAGCCGGCGTCCGCGCTGGACCCGATCGAGTGCGCGTTCCTGGCGTCGATCATCGCGCGCCCGACGAAGAAGTGGGGGAAGCAGCCGTTGAACCATATCCAGGGATGGTGGGCTTATGTGAGGCTTCTCCTGACCAAGATGTATCGCCGGGGAGACGTCGATACGGCTGTTCTTGTGAAGGCGGGAGTATCGGATACGGAGATCATGGCGCTCGTCGCGGCGGACAGCGCGACGGAGATCCTGCTGCCTCCGCCGGATGAAGTGAGCTGGACGGGATACCAGTAGGGCGGAACTTCGATTTCGCGTTTCTGATTAATATCGTCCCTTGATCATCCTCAATCATCTCCATGACTCCGCACGATCCCTTCTGTTAGAATGCCTGAAATGAAATCCGAGATCTATCTCGATCATGCGGCAACATCCTTTCCCAAACCTCCGGTTGTCGTGAAGGCTGTGGTGAAGTGGGCGGAGCAAATGGGTGCGTCCGCGGGCCGCGGCGATTATCCCAGGGCTGTCAGGACCGGGGAGATGATTTCGTCCTGCCGTCGAGAGCTGGCGCAACTGCTGGGTCTTGCCGATCCGGATCGAGTGATCTTCACGCTCAATTGTACGGACGCGATCAACCTCGCGCTTCGCGGACTCAGCTTGAAAAAGGGCGATCGCGTCGTGGTCGGACCGACGGAACATAATTCCGTCATGCGCCCCCTGCGCCTCCTGCAGCGTACCATCGGGATCGACGTTGTATGCCTACGTGCCTCCGGGGAAGGTTCTATTGATCCGGCCGATCTTGCGAAGGCGCTTTCCAGGAAGACGAGGCTCGTTGCGATCCAGCATGCTTCGAATGTCCTGGGTGCAATCCATGACCTGGCCGCCCTGGGGCGCATCGCCCGGGCGCGTGGAGCGACATTTCTCGTGGATGCGGCGCAGACGGCGGGCGCGTGCCCGATCGACATGGCGCGGATGCGGATCGATCTGCTGGCCGTGCCCGGCCATAAGGCGCTCCAGGGGCCTCTCGGCACGGGCGCGCTCCTCGTGGATTCCCGTATTCCACTGGAAGCGTGGCGCGTCGGAGGCACCGGTTCGCGCAGCGAAGACGAGGAGCATCCTGAACATTATCCTGACAGACTGGAGGCCGGCTCGCATAATGCTCCGGGCATCGCGGGACTCCTCGCGTCTCTCCAGTGGATTCGAAAGCGCGGCGTGAAGAACATCCGCGCTCACGAGGAGACGCTTCTGCGGCGCTTCCTGGAGGGTCTCGATGATTTCGAGCGCGACGGTCGGCTCCGCATTCTTGGGCCTCGCGATGCGCGACGCAGATCGCCGGTCGTGACGATCGCTCCGTCTCGCCGCGATCCGCGCCTGCTGGCTTCTCTTCTCTGGAAGCGGCACCGGATCATGGTGCGACCGGGGCTCCATTGCGCTCCCGCCGCGCACCGCCTGGGAAAGACGTATCCCGACGGAGCGCTCCGGTTTTCCTTCGGTCCTTTCACGTCGACCGCGCAAATCGATGCGGCGCTGTCCGCGCTCGGAAGGATGCTATCGCGATGATTCACATGATCGGGCTGTCGCACAAGACGGCGGAGATCCGGATGCGGGAGGAGTTTCTCCGCCGCGCGCCGACCACGGAAAGTCTCGTGGCGGGCCGATTCTGCGACGAGAGCGTTCGTGTCGCGACGTGCAACCGGCACGAGACCTACTTTGTCACAAGCAGCGCCGACGCGGACCCGGTCCGCCGCCACTTCGGCGATTGCCTCGGCGAGCTGTTCGCGGCGTGCAGGATCACATCGGGTTCGGAAGTGGTCCGCCACCTGTATCGCGTGGCGAGCTCCATCGAGTCGCTTGTCGTCGGGGAGACGCAGATCCTGGGGCAGATCAAGTCGGGCGAGGAGGACGCCGAGAAGAAGCGCACGATCGGACCGTACCTGCGCCGGCTCTTCATCGAGGCGCGCCGCGTCGGCGCGGCGGTCAGGACGAGAACATCGCTGGGGGAAGGGAGCGTTTCCGTCGCGTCCCTGGCGGCACGCCTGACGGGCAAGATCTTCGGCTCCCTGAAGGGGAGAAAGCTGATCCTCGTGGGCGCCGGTGAAATGGGCCGGATCGCGGCGGAATATTTCGCGAAGGCGGGTTGCGTCATATCCATCGCGGCCCGCGAGGAGAGCGCGACGGCCTCGTCGCTGGCGGCGGATCTGACCGCGGACATCGTGCCCCTCGCGGATCTCGATCGGCTCATGAAAGAAGCCGATATCATCGTGACGGCCGCCTCCGTGACGGAACATCTCCTGAGGCGTTCCGGCGTTTCGAAGGCTCTGGAGGGCCGCGGCGGCCGCCCGCTCTTCCTCCTCGATATCGCCCTTCCCAGGAATATCGATCCCGACGTATCCGATCTTCCCGGCGCTTATCTCTACGATATCGACGATCTGGAATCGATGGCCCTGGAATTCGCGCGCCGGAGAGAAGGAGAGATCATGAAGGCGGAACAGATCGTGGATGAAGCGAGAGCGAAATGGCCGGAGCTGGAGCGGGACATCCGCCTGAGGCCCGTGGTCGGCCTGGCCTATGAGCGGCTGAAGGCGCTCGAAGCCTCGGGAGCGAAGAACATTCCCGATGAGGAAGCGCGCCGCAACTACAGGCTCCGCCTGCACAGGCTCTTCCATTTCACCAGGAACGCGCTGACCGACGCGGACGATATCGATCTGCCTTTCCGTATCGCGGGCTTCGAGCGGCTCTTCAGGACTCGCGATTCATGAGCGCGCCTGTTTCGCCTCTCATCAAGGGGAATAAGGTGACATTCCGTATTCATGCGCCGCATGCCAACATGGTCAACGTGCTCGGGACATTCAGCAACTGGGATCTGACGGGCGGCGTGATGGAAAGAAACAGTGAAGGACTCTGGTCGCGCACCGTCGATGTTCCGCTCGAGGGTTCCTACGACTACAAGTTCATCATGGACGGCGAGTGGGTACTGGATCCCGGAAATCCCGACTACGGCAAGGATGCGAAGGGGAGATACAACTCGCGGTTTCTCGTCTCCACGTCCGCGTCCGCCGTGGACCACCTCCGCGCCGTTTCCGCCGCCCTGGCGGCGCATCCTCCGGGATCCTTCCGGTCCGAGCGGCTCGATGCGCTGAACCGGGCCGACACCATCATGCAGCTGCCGACTGCGGCGCACAGCCGCGTGCTGCGGGACCATTACGTCGAGCGGATGGAAATGCTGGCGGGCGCGATGGCGCGGAAGGATCGGAATTTCGCCGGCGGAGTTTATTGCCATGGTCACGTTATCCAGCGGGGCGGCAAGACGATCGGGATCGATGTCGTGACGACGCGCTCGGTATGGGGCATGTACTGGGATGTGCCGTCCCGGATGGTGGAGGCGCTTGCGGGAGGCCTCGATCTGCTGTGCGTCTCTCATCTCCATGTCGACCATTTCGATCCGCTGGTCGTGAAGCACCTCGTGGCCCGCAATGTTCCCGTCTTCGTTCCCGAGGAGACGGTGACGCGATTTCCGGAAGGGGTCACGCCTGTCGCCGCGGACGGCACCGCGGAGGCGTTCGGGTGGAAGATCACGTTCCATCGCGGGGTACATGTCTATGACGAGCGGCGGATGCTTATTCTCAGGTATCTCGAGCTGGTCTCCCCGGATGGTTTCCGGACCGTCCACACGACGGATCATGATTACACCACGGGCGTTCGGCATTCCGGTCCGATCGATCTCCTCATCGCCAAGGCCGGAGGAATCAATCCCGACTTCGAGAACAGGGCCATCGACGCCTTTCGCAATCTGCTGCTCCATGTGAAGCCCGCCCGATTCGTTCCCGGGCACCTGAATGAGCTCGGGCATCCGGTGCGCGGCGGCCGCGAGCCGTATCGAACAGGGGTCGAGATCGTGAAGGCACATCCGGAAATCCTGGGTGATCTTCTGCACTGGGGGGAGATCTGGGAGCTTGCGGGGAAGTAACGGCTCACGGGAATCCAAAAAAAATGCCCCCGGCTCCGTCTGTAACGGCGCCGGGGGCTGGAAAAGCTGCCGGGATTATATCTTCGTTACATTAACGGCCTGCAGGCCCTTTTCGCCCTGAGAGATTTCGAACTGGACTTCGTCGCCTTCGTTCAAGGACTTGTAACCTTCGGACTTGATCGCCGAATAATGAACGAACACGTCCTCGCCACCGTCCTGCTTGATGAATCCAAAACCCTTCTGGGCGTTGAACCACTTGACCCGACCTGTTGCCATTCTGATCTTCCTCCTATGTCGCTCCGGGAGCGCCATATCCCCCGCCATGGGCGTTTGGATGGCTCTGGTGCGCATTCACTCCCAAGCACACAAAATTTTTCAAATCAAAAGGCAACCGGAAAATATTGTCAAGCAGATTAATCCCGGTGATCGAACATATTCAGGTCTTCGGCGCCGGTCTCCTCAAGTTTTCCTGTGATCATGCCGACAAGTATTTCAGATGCCCGAGCGTAACGTCCCGGGCACCTGCCTTATTCATACTTTTATGCCGTTGAGCGGGTCGGCTGCGGAGCATGACCCGCTCTTTTTTTAATGGCCTCTCTCGCCACCTCAAAAATGAATGAAAATTTCTCTCAAGTCCCCGGCCGGGGCTGCCGACAATGTTGATGAGCCATCGTGCGCCCTCGGGAGGAATTCCCGCGGGAGGCGGGATGAGATTTTCTGGAGGAAGCCCATGGATGGGATTACGGCCCTTGCGGGGGCGGCAACGGATCTTGCGACGGCCGGGGTGAATACCGACGCCCAGGTTAAAGTCCTCAAATCTGCAATCGATCAGGCGGGGGAGCAACTTCTCCCTCTGCTGGAAGGTCTTGGAGAAAACGTAGACCTGATGGCTTGATAATATTGAAGTAGACGGCATAAAAGCATGGCGGCGCGAGGTTTCCGCAGACCTCCGCCGCTGCTTTTAGTTAGTTCTCCGATTTTACATTCCCGCCACATCCCCCTTTACTTTTCACGAGTTGCATGCCATATTTCAGCCCGTAGCTGAAGTCATCATCCAATAAGGCGGGTTTTGCCATGATCAAAGAGGACATCGTCGAAGCTGTTTCAAAGGACATCGGACTTCCCAAGCACGAGTGTCTTGAGGTGGTCGATAGCATCATTGATTCCATCAAGGATCTCCTCGAAGCGGGAAAGAAGATAGAAATTCGAGAGTTCGGCACATTCACCGTGGTGAACCGCAAGGCCAAGATCGGCAGGATCATTGCCACGGGAGGTACCGTAGTCGTTCCCCCACGTCGGGCTCCAAAGTTTCTTCCGGGCCGCATCCTGAAGGAATTGGTCAATTCCGGAGCCTCGGTGGCCGCTCAGCCGGCACCACGCCCGGAGCCGGCCAGCACGCCAGCCCGGCCGTCGTAGTCTCACAGCCGACCAGCGCTCAATCGCGGGAGTAGCTTAGTGGTAAAGCTCCAGCCTTCCAAGCTGGCTATGAGGGTTCGATTCCCTTCTCCCGCTGAATTTGCGCAGCAAATTCGAGGGAGGACCGAAGATGTCGCGCTGCAGGATGCGGCGCATCCCTTGGGAATCAAGCGGTCGCAGGAAGCGGACCGCGTCTTCCCTTCTCCCGCTCCATACCACTCTCCCGCTGATCGTGCGATGCCGGCATTCCCATGACACTTGCTCCTTCAGCTCTTCTTTCCCTCACCGATAAGACCGGCGTTGACTTGTTCGCCTCCGAACTCTCGCATCGCGGCATCGGCCTCATTGCCACAGGCGGGACGGCGGCGCTCTTGCAAAAGAACGGGTTGACCGTTCGAGAAGCGGGGGAGTTGACGGGAGTCGGGGAGATCATGGACGGCCGAGTCAAGACGCTCTCGCCCATGATCTTCGCCGGGATCCTGGCGCGTCGTCATGAAGACTCCGACATCGCCGACCTGACGAAGCTGGGCGCGCCCGATATCAGGCTTGTCGTCTGCAACCTCTATCAGTTCGATCCGAAGGCGGAGGATCCGGTGCCGGGCATCGACATTGGAGGCGTCGCCCTGATTCGCGCCGCCGCGAAGAATTGCCGGGATGTCGCCGTGCTCGTCGATCCCGCCGATTACTCCGAGTATCTCGCCACCTTCGATCGCGGGCCCGATGCCTTGGCGGAGCGGCGCATCGCATGGGCGGCAAAGGCCTGGGATTACATCGCGGATTATGACGCGGCGATCGCCGAAGCGTATGCGCCGCATCGCGGCGACGACCGCAAGCTCCGGATTTCCCTGTCTCGTCACCGCGAGCTTCGCTACGGCGAGAATCCTCATCAGTCGGCGACGTGGTGGCGGACACCCGGAGCTGGCTTGCACGACGCGGAAACCGTCGAAGGGAAAGAACTCTCCTACAACAACATCCTCGACATTTCCGCCGCGACGGCCCTGGCCCAGGATCTCGGCGAAGGAGCTGCCGCGATCATCAAGCATCAGAATCCCTGCGGAGCGGCGCGGCGCGGTTCATCGTCGGCCTCTCTGGCTGCCGCGCTGGAAACGGATCGGGCGGCCGCGTTCGGAGGAGTCATCGCGGTGAACGGCGAGGTCGATATCGAGACCGTGAGCGTCCTCGATAAACTCTTCTTCGAAGTGATCATCGCGCCAGTATTTTCCGGGGATGCTCTGGAGCGCCTGAAGAAGAAGAAAAATCTCCGGATCGTGAAGTGGCCCCGCCCTGTTTTCGGCGAGATGGAATTCCGAACCGCCCCGGGCGGATTACTGACGCAGTCGCGCGACGCGATCTTCCTGCCGGCCGGCCAGGTTGCTCCGAAGGTCGTCTCGAAGAGAGCTCCGACCGACGTGGAAATGAGCGACATGCTGACCGCCGACATCATCGCCAAGCATGTCCGATCCAACGCGGTGGTGCTCGTCAAGGACGGCTCGACCGTCGGAATCGGCGCCGGCCAGATGAACCGCGCGGATTCGGTCCGGATCGCGGTGTTCAAGGCTGGAGACAGGGCCGCAGGTGCTGTCATGGCCTCCGACGCCTTCTTTCCATTTTCCGACGGGATCGAGAACGCGAAAGGAGTCACGGCCGTCATTCAGCCCGGAGGATCGATCCGGGACGACGAAGTGATCGCGGCGGCCGATCAGTTGGGAATGGCGCTTGTGTTCACGGGAGTGCGGCACTTCAGGCACTGAGAAATTCGATCATCACGAATCACGGACCGCATGGCCGCGATTGGAGTGAAGATCAACATTGCGATCATCAGGTAATTGCGAAACATGGCTCTCTTCCTCGAAGAGCAATTGCTGTCGATTCCATGGACCGCTGTTCCTGATAAAAGGATGGATATTGCGGAGAGTCTCGTGGCCGATCATGGCAGCCGTCTTAACCGGATGAACGCGCTCTCCATCCACACGGAGACGCCCCGGTCATCGTGATCGAGTGATGCATCCCGTGGCTTCCTCGATAGCGGGAAGCGCATCCCGAAATGGATCGGCCGGTGTCAGGAGCGAGACCACGATCCGAGGTTCGGAGTAGTCGTAGAGATAACCGGGATGAACCCACCAGCCTCGATCGAGAAGCGCCGCGGCGACTTGTTCATCGTCATCGACCTCTATCACGGCGGTCCACGAGGCTCCCGTCGAGCGAAGTATCTTTCCGATGGAAGACTCACTTAGAGTTGCGAGATTCTCGCGGATCCGCGAGGAAATGTTCGCGCGGATGCAAGGAGCCAGCGAGAGGAGATCCGGCAGAGCGCTCATCGCGATTTGATTCACGGAGAGGTATGCGTCGGCAATATGCTCGAGCCTTTCGAGAGCGTCGCGCACGACGACGGGATTTCCTTCGGCCGCGATCCAGCCGAGCTTCACTCCGGGGAGACCGGCCGTCTTCGAGAGACCGCCGAGGCGAAAGACGAGCGGAGCCATCGTCGCGGCGGAACCGATTCCGGAATCGGCATAGTCCGCGAAGACCTCGTCGATGATGAGAGCCGCGCCGGAAGCGTGACAGAAGCGCGAAAGTCGCTCCAGCGATTCCCGTGTCGGCAGTGTGCCGCCGGGCATGTGTGGCGCCATCGCGAGAACCACGCGGCACTCGGGCGGCGGAGACGGAAGCACCCACGCGCCGTCGTCCTCGACCGCGTAGGAACCGACACGAAGACCATCGAGCGGCGCGAGAATGTCGAGGAGGGGATAACCCGGTCTCGGCACGAGAACGACATCGCCGGGATCGGCGAGGAGCTTGAAGAGTTGAGCGAGCGCATCGCTCGTCGAAGCGGCGAGGCAGATCCGAGCCGGATCGATCGAGATACCGCGCCGCGCGAAATCTTCAGCCACGGCACTTCGAGCCGGCATCGAACCGAAAGGCTCCGGCTCGTACCGCGCCCCCGCCGCGCGCGCGATCGCATCGCGGATCTCGCCATCCGGATACTCGATTCCGGCCAGTGTCGGATTGAGGATCGAGAGGTCGACAAGCGGAAGCTCCGCGCGCAGTCGATTCGCACGCGCCGCGAAGAGCGCGGTAAGGCCGTGGGACGTATCGAGCCGCCCGGCAAATCGAATCGCACGGCCCAACGCTTTCGGAATCGTCATGATCGCATGATAGGACGCGCGGCCGCTTGAAGCGACGACTACGTGAGACGCGGCGCCGGCGGAAATGGGCATCAAGACGACAACAGGGCTGGAGACAGGGCCGCAGGTGCTGTCATGGCCTCCGACGCCTTCTTTCCGTTTTCCGACGGGATCGAGAACGCGAAAGGAGTCACGGCCGTCATTCAGCCCGGAGGATCGATCCGGGACGACGAAGTGATCGCGGCGGCCGATCAGTTGGGAATGGCGCTTGTGTTCACGGGAGTGCGGCACTTCAGGCACTGAGAAATTCGATCATCACGAATCACGGACCGCAGAAGGTAAGGCGCGGAGTTTACTCGCTCTTCGTTTCTCCGAATTGCGCGGTGACAGAGATGCGATGGGCGGGGCCGGTCGCGTTATAATCCACCCAGGCGTAATCGAACATCAGGCTCTTGTATTTCACTCCGATTCCGGCTGAGACGCCTGAACCGAGGTCGTTCCTGGAGTTGTAACCGCCGCGGATGAAGAGATTGTCCACGAGACGGAGATCTCCTCCCACCTTCCAGTCCGGATTCTGATTTCTCGGCCAGGCGACTTCGGCGGAGAGGCGGAGGCGTTCCATCACAAGCGAGCTTGCGCCGACCGCATATTCAAGCGGAAGCTTCTCGTTGTCGCGATCAAACTTGACGGTACCTCCGAGGTGGCGCGCCACGACGCCCAGCTCCGTCTGCGGGAATTTCCTCGGCCGGTAGTGGAGACCGACATTGGCGGACCCGGAAGTCCGCGATGCGTCGTCGATGTTCTCCTGGAAGAGCCGCGCCTCGACGCCGATGGAGAAGGACTGGCCGAGAGGCGCGGCCAGCGCCAGTGATCCGGTCCAGGCGTCGGCGTCGAAGGATCCCGCGCCGTTCGGGCGGGAGATCGTGCGGCGGGTGAAGTTTCCCTGGTCGAGATAGTTGAGCGAAGCGCCGATGCGGAAGGAACCGAGCTGCGTCGCGCCGGCGATGTACTCGCTGCGGATGTCCGAGAGATATTCGTTGTGCTGGAGCATGATTTCCGAGCGTTCCATCCATCGCAGGCCAGCGGGATTGTACGGCATGACCTCGATGCTTCCGCTCCGGCCGGCGTACGCTTCGCCCTGGGCCGCAGCGGCGGCTCCATTGCCAAGGCGCAGAAAGTCCGCGGCGTTCGAACCGGCGTCGCCCAGTTCGGCGCGCGACTGTGTTGTCGTGGCAAGAAGCGCCGCCGCGACGCACGCCGCGTGGATCAGCCTGTAGTTTCTCATGCGGATCATCGGATCACCGCGATCTTGTCGACGAGGCGTGTGCCGTTCGGAGCCTCGACGATGACGACATAGACACCTGAAGCCAGAGGCCTGTTAAAGTCGTTCCGGACGTCCCACTGGTATGTTCCGGATGCGCCGACCTGGCGCTCCGTCACCCGTTCGCCGAGGGTTGTGAAGACGCGGATCTTGGAGCCTGCCGGGACGTTGTCCATCAGGATGCCCGTCGTCAGGTCACCGGAGACATATTCGCGACCATTGTCCGCGCTGTTGTCGTTCGGGCGGAACGGATTCGGATAGATGACGATTCCTGTCGCGTTCGTCGCCGTGGAGACACCTACGAGAGTGAAGATGGTCAGGTGCCGGACGCGCGTCGTCACGACGTTGCGCTCCTCATCGTGCGCGGCGTCCGGAACGAGGATCCACTTCCCGAACTGCTCGTCGAGGTAGTACATCTGGAGCGTATTCTCGCGGACGTTGGTGCCGTCGACATAGCCGTCGGCGTTCGTGTCCGGGTACGTGATCGAGATCTGGATCCACGTGTCGAGGTTGTGGAGATATTCGCCCGTTCTCGTGTTTCTGATGAGGAACTGGTGCTCGGGGCGAACCATGATGGGCAGAACGGTGCGGCCCGGATTGTTCCCCATCTCGACGTTGGCGTCATCCGTCTTGAACTTCAAGGGCTCGGTCTCGACCGCGTAATCGAAGTAGGGCTCGACCATCAAGCGCCACTCGTCGGTGTCATAGTGGCCGTTCGGGATGATCATGATGCCTTCGGACTGCGTCGTGTCGCGGCGGCCGACGATGACGGTCGGGTCGGAGTCGCCGCCGGTGATGATCGTGATCGGGTAGAAGGTCTCGCCGCGGAGCGTGACCTTCAGCCAGAGCTGAGCGTTTTCGACGCGATTGTAGTAATAGACCGTCGAGTCCTTGCTGAGGAACGTGCGGAATTCCGTGAAGCGGCCCGTTCCACCGATTGAGTCGATGATCTCCGCCGTGAACGGCTCGCCGTCCAGGCCCGGCTGCGTGTCGCCATTTCCGTTCGTCGGGACGAAGTAGAAGCGGTAGGTGTCGGAGCCGACCTTCTCGCGGAAGACGGCGATCTGCTGGAGCGAACCGGTGAAGACGCTCTGGATCGTGACCACGGACGTCCGGGTGTCGGTTGTGTCATTCGCATCGGTGTAGAGCACGAGGATGGTGTCGGTAATCCGGACGTTCAGGATGCCGGATCCCGAGAGCGAATCGGCCGGATCCTTCGAGAGGACCATGCCGTTGACGTCGAAGACGCCGGAATTGGAGTCGGTCTCGAGGAGCACAAGTGTTTCCGTCTCGCCGGTGCGCGGATTCGTCAGGACGACAGTAATCGTGTCTCGGATGAAGGCGCTCTTGTTCTCGTCCGTGTCGGTCACGATCGGGAAGGTGCTGTCGCCCACTTTGACTCCGGCGGTGACGAGGAGGCTCGACAGGACCGGCGCGACCTGCGCGGAGATTCCCGTCGAGATGGCGCTGTCGTTCGGATCGGTCGGGTCGACATAGCGGACCGTGATCGTGTCGCCGGCCAGCGAATAGAGCGTGTCGTTGTCGACGGAATCGGACGGCAGATACGAGAGGAAGATCGATGTAACGTCGAAGATACCGGAGTTGGAATCGGTCTCGTAAAGGACGAGAATCTCCGTCTCGCCCGTCCGCGAGTTCGTCACCGTGACGGTGATCGTGTCGATCCTCGAACCATTCAGGTTCTGGTCGCTGTCGGTGACGATCGGCGTCAGGCTGTCGCCGATCTTGACGGTGTTGACGAAGAGCCCGGCGGAGGCGACGGAGTCGATGAAGACGGAGAACGGCCCGCCGGTGATGGAGTCGTTCGGGTCGTTCGGATCGACATAGCGGACGGTGATCGTGTCGCCCGCGAGCGCGTAGATCGTGTCGTTGTCGACGGAGTCGCCGGTGCGCGTCGTGACGAAGATCCGGGTCACGTCGAAGATGCCGGAGTTGGAATCGGTCTCGTAGAGGATGATGATCTCCGTCTCGCCCGTGCGGCTGTTCGTGATCGTGACGGCGATCGTGTCGATGCGGTTGCCATCCAGGTTCTGGTCGGTGTCGCGAATGACCGGGACGATGGAGTCGCCGGACTTGACGCTCTGGGGGAACGTGCCGCTCGATGCGGCCGTGTCGTTGTAGACGGAGAACGGCCCGCCGGTCTGAGAATCATTCGGATCGGTCGGATCGACGTAGCGGACGGTGATCGTATCGCCGGGACGCGCGTAAAGCGTGTCGTTGTCGACGGAATCGCCCGGGACAGGTGTGACGTAGATGCGTGTCACGTCGAAGATGCCGGAGTTGGAGTCGGTCTCGTAGAGGATGATGATCTCCGTCTCGCCCGTGCGCTGATTCGTGATCGTGACGGCGATTGTGTCGACCCTGTTGCCATTCAGGTTCTGATCGGTGTCGCGGATGATCGGGACGATCGAGTCGCCGGACTTGACGTTCGGCGGGAAGTCGCCCGTCGAGATCGAGGAATCGAGATACGACGTGGCCGGCCCGCCCGTATACGAATCATTCGGATCGGTCGGATCGACGTAGCGGACCGTGATCGTGTCGCCGGCCAGGACGAAGAGCGTGTCGTTGTCGACAGAATCGCCGGGCAGGCCGGTGACGAAGATCCTCGTGACATCAAAGGAACCGGAGTTCGAATCGGTCTCGAAGAGGATGATGATCTCCGTCTCGCCGGTGCGATGGTTCGTCACCGTGACGGGGATAGTGTCGATCCGCGTGCCGTCGAGATTCTGGTCGGTGTCGTGAACGAGCGGGACGATGCTGTCGCCGATCTTCACCGCGGGCGGAATCACGCCCGATGCGACGCTCGACTCGAGATAGACGGAGAACGGTCCGCCGGTCAGAGAGTCTGTCGGATCGGTTGGATCGATATAGCGGACCGTGATTGTATCGCCGGCGCGCCCGTAGAGCGTGTCGTTGTCGACGGAATCTCCGGGCAACTCCGTCAGATAGATCCGCGTAACGTCGAAGATTCCAGAGTTGGAGTCGGTCTCGTAGAGGATGATGATCTCCGTCTCGCCCGTGCGGTTGTTCGTGATCGTGACCGCGATCGTGTCGATCCGGTTGGCGTCGAGATTCTGGTCGGTGTCGCGGACGATCGGGACGATCGAATCGCCGGACTTGACGCTCGGCGGGAATGTACCCGTGGAGAGTGTCGAATCGATATAAACGGAGAACGGTCCGCCTGTGACGGAATCCGTCGGATCGGTTGGATCGATATAGCGGACCGTGATTGTATCGCCGGCGCGCCCGT
>CAZCME010000010.1:100545-144773 GCA_964499705.1 uncultured bacterium
AGAGCGTGTCGTTGTCGACGGACTCGGAGGGGTTCTCGCGGAGATAGACGCGCGTGACGTCGAAGATTCCGGAATTGGAATCGGTCTCGTAGAGGATGACGATCTCCGTCTCGCCGGTGCGGTTGTTCGTGATCGTCACAGTGATCGTGTCGATTCGCGTGCCGTTCGTATTTTGATCGGAGTCCGTGATAATCGGGACGATGCTGTCGCCGGATTTGACGCTCGGCGGGAAGATGCCGGAAGAAGGCGCTGTGTCCCAGTAAGCGCGGATGTCGCCGGAGATGAGCGAGTCGGTCGCGTGGTTGCGATCGACGTACCGGATCGTCAGCGTGTCCGCCGGAGCGGCGAACATGATCCCGGTGCTGCTCGTGGAATCGGAGAGATTGTTCGTGATGTTGATCGCGGCGGAATCGAAGACTCCGGAGTTCGAATCGGTCTCGATCAAGGTGAGCGTTTCCGTCTCGCCCGTCCGGTTGTTGGTGATCGTGATGATCGCGGTCTCGCGGACGAGGCCGTTCCGGTTCTCGTCGGTGTCGGTGATGTAAGGTGTAATGGAGCCTCCGACAAGAACGGTCGTCGGGAACGTTCCGACCGACGTCGTCGTATCCCAATAAGCGAGGATGTTCGTGACGGTGATCGAGTCGGTGGCGACGGCGGCATCCTGGTAGTCGAACCGGAGCGTATCGCCGGCGACGGCGTAGATCTTCGTCGAGCCGGAAGCCGAGTCGATTGCAAGCGGAGAGACCGTGAGCGTTGCGACATCGAAGATGTTCGAGTTGGAGTCGGTTTCCGTCAACGTCAGAGTTTCCGTCTCGCCGGTCCGGTTGTTCGTGATCGTCACCGCGATCGTTTCGCGGAGAAGACCATTCTTGTTCCTGTCGCTGTCGGTGACGGCCGGCGCGAGCGAATCGCCGAACTTCACGGACGACGCGATCGTGGCCGCGGCGTTGACCGTGTCGTTGTAGAGGACGATTCCGTTCGACGATATCGAGTCGGTCGCCTGGTTCCGATCGACGTAGCGAACGACGAGCGTATCGGCGGGAAGGCCGAAGATCGTCCCGGAACCGGATGTGGAGTCGTTGCCATTCCTCGAGACCGTGAGCGTCGCGACATTGAAGACGCCGGAGTTCGAATCGGTTTCCGTGAGCGTGAGGTTTTCCGTCTCGCCCGTGCGGAAGTTCGTGATCGTGACGGTCGCTGTCTCCTTGATGAGCCCGTTCCGGTTCTCGTCGGAGTCGGTGATGATCGGGTTGACCGAGTCGCCGATCTTGACGGCGATCGGGAAGACGCCCGAAGACGGTGTCGTATCCCAGTAGGCGTTGATGCCGCCTGACGTGAGGGAGTCGATTGCATGGTTTCGATCGACGTAGCGGACCGTCAGCGTGTCGGAAGGAACGGCGAAGATCGTGCCGCTGCCGCTTGTGGAATCGGTCGCGTTGTTCGTGACGGAGAGAGCGGCCGAGTCGAAGACGCCGGAGTTCGAGTCGGTCTCGATGAGCGTCATCGTCTCCGTCTCGCCGGTGCGCGTGTTCGTCACGATGACCGTCGCTGTCTCGCGCAGGAGGCCATTGCTGTTCTCGTCCGTGTCCGTGATGTATGGCGTGAGCGTTCCGCCGACGAGGACGGATATCGGGAACGTGCCGACCGCCGTCGAAGTATCCCAGTAGACGGTCGTGGTATTGAAGTTGAACGAGTCGGCAGCGTGCGTCTTGTCGACGTAGCGGGCCGTGAAGGTGTCGCCCGCGACGCCGTAGATCGTTCCGGATCCCGTCGCGGAATCGGACGCGTTCGGAGAAACCGTCAGCGTGCCGACGTCGAAGGTGTTGGAGTTCGAATCCGTCTCCATCAGGACGAGCGACTCCGTCTCGCCGGTGCGATCGTTCGTGATCGTGACGGTCACAGTCTCCTTCACGAGACCGCTCGCGTTCTCGTCGGAGTCCGTCAGGATCGGATTGAGCGAATCGCCGAACTTGACGGCTGTCGGGAGCGTGCCGCTCGCGAAGACCGTGTCGTTCCGGACGACGATCACGGCGGACGTGATCGAGTCGGGCGAGTAGGTCGGATCGATGTAGCGGATCGTGAAGGTGTCGCCGGGGAGCGCGTATATCGGGCCGGAGCCGGTCGTCGAATCGGCCGCGTTCCTGGAAACGGAGATCGTCGCGGTATCGAAGAAGGATGAATTCGCGCCCGATTCGAAGAGAACGAGCGACTCCGTTTCGCCGGTGCGGTTGTTCGTGATCGTGACGGTAACTGTCTCCTGAAGAGTGATGTTCGTGTTTTGATCCGTATCGATGATCAGCGGCGTCATTCCGCTCCCGAGGATCGCGGAATCGGGGAAGGAGCCCTGAGCATTGGTGTTGCTCACGGTGATCGTGATCGTCGGGGAGTTGAAGGAATCCGTGGACTGGTTCGCGTCGACGTAGCGCGCCGTGAGCGTGTCGCCGTTGACGACGTAGATCGTGTCCGTCATCGAGAGTGAATCTGCGGCAAGGCCGGAAGTCTTGATCGTCGTGACGTCGAAGACGCCGGAGTTCGAATCGGTCTCGAGGAGCGTGATGATCTCCGTCTCGCCCGAGCGATTGTTCGTGACGGTGATCGTGATCGTATCGCGGATCGTTCCGTTCCGGTTCTCGTCCGTGTCGGTGACGACCGGCGCGAAGGAATCACCCTGCAGAACCGTGGCGGGGAAGACGCCGCTCGCGTTGGTGGAGTCATTCAAAACATTGATCGCCGACGACGTCACGGAGTCGGTGGCGAAGGTCGCGTCGATGTAGCGGATCGTCAACGTATCTCCCGGTACGCCGTAGAGCGTCCCGGAACTCGTCAGCGAATCGGAGGCGTTCCGGGAGACGACGATCGTCGCCGTGTCGAAGACGCCGGAGTTCATGCCGATCTCGAAGAGCGTCCAGGCTTCCGTTTCGCCCGTGCGGTTGTTTGTGACCGTGACGATGAGCGTCTCCTGGAGCGTGCCGTTCGTGTTGACGTCGGTGTCGCGTATCGTCGGAGAGAGACTGTCGCCGAGGATGACAAAGGACTGGAACGTGCCGGACGAGGTTGACTCGCCGAAGACCACGTTGATCGTTCCGGACGTCGAGGAGTCCGTAGCAGTCTGCGTGTCGGCGTAGCGGATCGTCAGTGTGTCGCCGGCGATGATGCGGAGCGTTCCGGAGAGGGAGAGGGAATCAGAGAGACTCGTCGAGGTCGGCAGCGATGTGACGTTGAAGACGCCGCTGTTCGAGTCGGTCTCCGCAAGCACGAGAAGTTCCGTCTCGCCCGTCTTGTTGTTCGTGACGAGAACGACGACGGTGTCGATCTTCGTGCCGTTCACGTTGCAATCCGTGTCGCGGATGACAGGGGAGAGCGACATGCCGGGTTCGAGCGAGGACGGGAAGGTGCCGTTGGACGTTGTCTCGCCCCAGACGACGAGGATGTTGCCGGAGCGGGACGAGTCGGTTGCGGTTTGAGTATCGACGTAGACGATCGAGAGCGTATCCGCGGGCAGGACGCGGAGCGTTCCGGAGAGCGAAAGCGAATCGGCGAGGTTGGTGGAGGTCTGCAGCCTGAGCGTGTTGAACTCGCCGCTGCTGGAGTCGGTCTCTGTGAGCGTCAGCAGTTCCGTCTCGCCGGTTCGGTTGTTCGTGACGAGAACGACGACGGTATCCGTGAGCGACGCATTCGTGTTCGCGTCCGTGTCGCGGATCGTGGTCGGGAGCGACGCGCCCGGCTCGATCGTCGTCGGGAATGTTCCCGAGGAAGCCGTCTCCGGCCAGACGACGGTGATGACTCCGGAAGTAACCGAGTCCGTCGGCGTCTGCGTGTCGGCGTAGCGGATCGTAAGCGTGTCTCCGGGAAGAGCGCGGAGCGTTCCGGAGAGCGAGAGCGAATCTGCGAGGCTGGTCGTCGTCGGCAAAGTGACGGTGTTGAACTCGCCGCTGTTTACGGCGAGCTCGGTCAGGACCACGAGTTCCGTTTCGCCCGTGCGGTTGTTCGTAACGAGGACGACGACCGTGTCGGTCATCGTGCCGATGGTGTTCGCGTCAGAGTCGCGAATCGTTGCCGAGAGCGACTGGAAGGGCGAGATCGACGAGGGGAACGTGCCCGAGGCGTTCGTCTCGCCGAAGCCGACGTTGATATTGCCGGAGACCGAGGAATCGGTGGCGGTCTGGGTGTCGGCGTAGCGGATCGAGAGCGTGTCGCCCGGGATTATGCGGAGAGTCCCGGAGAGCGGGAGAGAATCGCCGAGGCCGGTCGATGTCGGGAGCGTGACCGTGTTGAAGACGCCGCTGTTCGAGTCGGTCTCCGTGAGCGTCAGCAGTTCCGACTCACCCGTGCGGTTGTTCGTGATGAGAACGACGAGCGTATCGATCTTCGTGCCGTTCACATTGGCGTCGGTGTCGCGGATCGTGGTCGGGAGCGAAAGTCCCGGCTCGATCGTCGTCGGATACGTGGCCGCATGCGTCGTCTCGCTCCATGCGACGAGGATATTGCCGGAGCGGGACGAGTCGGTGCCGGTCTGCGTGTCGATGTAGACGATCGCGAGCGTGTCTCCGGGCAGAACACGGAGCGTTCCGGAGAGCGAGAGCGAATCCGCGAGGTTCGTCGTTGTCGGGAGCGTGACCGTGGTGAACTCGCCGCTGTTCGATCCGACTTCCGTCAGCGTCAGTAATTCGGTTTCACCGGTGCGATTGTTCGTGATGAGGACCACAACGGTGTCGGTCATCGTGCCGATCGTGTTGGCGTCCGTGTCGCGGATCGTTCCGCTCAGCGCGCCGTACGGCTCGATCGTCGTCGGGAATGTGCCCGATGAGGAAGTCTCCGGCCAGACGACGAGGATAAGGCCCGACGTGACCGAGTCGGTGGCGGTCTGCGTGTCGGCGTAGCGGACCGTGAGCGTGTCGCCAGGGAGAACGCGGAGCGTGCCGGAGAGCGAGAGGGAATCGCCGAGGCTGATCGTTGTCGGCAGTGTCACCGTGTTGAACTCGCCGCTGTTCGTTCCGACTTCGGTCAGCGTCAGCAATTCGGTCTCGCCGGTGCGATTGTTCGTGACGAGCACGACGACCGTGTCGGTCATCGTCCCGATGGTATTAGCGTCGGTGTCGCGAATCGTCGAGGCGAGACCTTGCCCCGGGGCGACCGTAGCCGGGAAGGACCCGGATGCGTTCGTCTCGCCAAAGACGACGGCAATGTTGCCGGAGACGGACGAGTCGATCGCGGTCTGCGTATCGGCGTAACGGATCGAGAGCGTGTCGCCGGGCAGGACGCGAAGCGTTCCAGTGAGCGAGAGCGAATCTCCGAGGCCCGTCGACGTCGGGAGCTTCACCGTGTTGAACTCGCCGCTGTTGACGCCGCTCTCGGTCAGCGTCAGAAGCTCGATCTCGCCCGTGCGATTGTTGGTCACCAGGACGACGAGCGTATCGATAAGCGTGCCGTCGATATTCGCGTCCGTGTCGCGGATCGTCGTGGGCAGTGAAAGTCCGGGCTCGATCGTCGTTGGATATGTCGACGTATGCGTCGTCTCGCCCCACGCGACGATAATGTTGCCGGACGTGGTCGAGTCCGTCGCGGTCTGCGTATCGGCGTATCGGATGGTCAGCGTATCGCCAGGAATCACGCGAAGCGTTCCGGAAAGCGAAAGCGAATCCGCGAGATTCGTCGTCGTCGGCAGAGTGACTGTGTTGAACTCGCCGCTGTTGGTACCGACTTCCGTGAAAGTCACAAGCTCCGTCTCGCCCGTGCGATTGTTCGTGACGAGAACGACGACGGTGTCGACGATGAGACCGCTGGCGTTGGCGTCGGTGTCGCGGATCGTTCCGCCCAAGGCGACGAAGGGCTGGAGCGTCGACGGGAATGTGCCCGAAGAGGCGGTCTCCGGCCAGACGACATTGATTGGCGCGGACGTGACGGAGTCGGTCGGTGTCTGTGTGTCGACATACACGATGGTGAGGGTATCGCCCGGCAGAACGCGCAATGTTCCCGAGAGAGACAGTGAGTCGGACAGTCCCGTCGAGGTGGCCAGAACGAGCGTGTTGAAGACGCCGGTGTTCGTGTCCGACTCGTTCAGGACGAGAAGTTCCGTCTCTCCGGTCCTGTTGTTCGTGACGAGGACGATGACGGTATCGATCCGGGAACCGCCGGTATTCGCGTCCGTGTCGCGGATCGTTGCTCCGAGGCCCTGGCCGGGCGCGATGGAAGTCGGGAAGGTGCCGGAACAAGTCGTCTCGCCGAAGATGACATTGATGACGCCGGAAGTTGTGGAGTCGGTCGGCGTCTGGGTGTCGGCGTAACGAATCGTGAGCGTATCGCCGGGCGTCATGTAGAGAATGCCTGACTGCGGAACGATGTCCAGAATCAATCCGGACGTCGGCAATGAGGTCGTATTGAAGACACCCGAATTCGAATCGGTCTCCGTCAGGACGAGCAATTCGTTGTCGGTATTGGTGTTGTTTGTCACGACGACGACGACGGTGTCGATCTTCGTGCCGTTGACGTTCGCGTCCGTGTCATGGATCGTGGGAGAGATCGCATCGCCCGGCTGCCGGAAGCTCGGGAATGTTCCCGACGACGTCGTCTCGGCCCAGGCAACGGTAATGTTCGGTGACGTCACCGAATCCGTCGCGGTCTGCGTGTCGACGTAAACGACGCTCAACGTGTCGCCCGGGAGAACGCGGAGCGTACCCGAGAGCGAAATCGAATCCGCGAGGCCCGTCGAGGTCGGCAATGTCAATGTATTGAACTCGCCGCTGTTGGCGCCCACTTCGTTCAGGACCAGCAGTTCCGTCTCGCCCGTCCGATTGTTCGTGACGAGAACGATGACCGTGTCCGTCCGAAACGCGCTCGTGTTGACGTCCGTGTCGCGGATTGTGCCCCCAAGTCCCGCAAACGGCTCGATCGTCGTCGGGAATGTTCCAGAGGAAGTCGTCTCCGCCCAGAATGCGGTGATCGGTCCCAGCGTCAGCGAGTCCGTCGCGTAGTCGACGTCGACGTAACGGACCGTGATTGTGTCGCCGGGGAGAACGTGAATCGGCAGACCAACGCCGGAATCAGCGGCGGAGACGGACGTCGTGACGGAACCCGAGAAAGCCGCCGACGTGGCGGAGGTTTCCGTCAGGACGAGAGTTCCCGTTTCGCCCGATCGATTGTTCGTCACCGTCACGGCTACGGTCTCCACGGAAGCGGAGAGCGTGTTCCGGTTTCCGTCCGTGATGACGTTAGTGACAGCCTGGCCGAGGAAGAGCGGGCTGCCGAGCGTGCCCGTCGCAGTCGTTGCGGCGGGAACGGTCGTGTACGGCCCGATCGTGAAACTGTCGGTCGCGTCGTTCTTGTCCTGGTAGGAGATGAGAAGCGTGTCGCCGTTCAGGAGCATCAGTTTTCCGGAACCGGTCAGCGAGTCGGCCAGGAGTTGCGACATCGGGAAGGAGTTCGTCTCGAATCCACCCGCGGCGACAGCCGTCTCAAAGAGGATCGCGATCTCCGTCTCGCCCGTCCTGCCGTTCGTCAGGATGACGCGGACGGTGTCGATCGCGCCCGCCGTGGCGTTCTCATCCCAGTCGCTGACGCGAACCCGGATCGAGTCGCTGGAGGACTGCGACGTGATGACCGCGCCGGCTGCATTGATAAGCCAACCCGCGCCCGTGGCGCCGATCGGCGTTCCCGAATCGTAGGACGAATCCGTCGGAGCGTTCGGATCGACATACGTGCAGGTGATGACGGACGGGAGATTGACGAAGATGATCGTGTCCTGGCCGGCGACTCCGGAATCGGTGACGAAGAGTCCGAGCGTCCAGCGGAAGATGCTCGTGTTGTTCGCCGATTCCTCGATGGTGATGATCTCCGTGTCGGCCTGCGTTGTGAAGACCGTGACCTGGACGGTATCTTTCGCGTTCGGATTCGTGTTCCGGTTCCGGTCGATGACCTCGATGTAGAGGTAGCTGCCGAGCGGAAATGTCTCCGTCGTCGTGAACGCGGCGTTGCAGATGCGGACCGCGCTGACGCCGTATCCGATGACGTCGACCGAATCGGAGCGGACATCTGATGCGTCGTACGGATCCGTCGATATGACGGTCAGCCTGTGCGGCAGCGTCGCGTAGATCTTGCCCGTGTTGGAGATGGAGTCGGCGACGTTCGTCTCCGACGGGATGAATCCGAAGAACGTGTCGGAGTTGGCGGAGAGTTCTGTCAGTGTGACGGGTTCCGTTTCTCCGGAGTTCGTGTTCGTCAGGATAAGGATGAAGGTCTCCGTCGCAAGGACGTCGCGGTTCCGGTTGGAATCGATGAGCCGGATGCCGATCGTGTCGCCCTCGGAGACAAGTACGACCGGCAAAGATCCGAGCGGATCGGTGATCTTGAGGACGGCGGTTGCGAGCGCGGGAACGACGGTGATCGTCGTGGAGACGAGCGAGTCCTGAGACGAGAGCGGATCGGTGTAGCGGACCGTGAGCGTATCTCCCGGGCGAACGTAGAGCGTGGCCGTGTTGGAGAGGGAATCGGCGATATTCGTCGACGTCGTCAGATTCGACGTGTCGAAGACGAAGCTCGTGATCGTTCCGGATTCATACAGCGTGAGCTGTTCGGATTCGCCCGTCCGTTCGTTGACGACGGTGACGACGACGGACTCCTGGAAATCGACGTCGCGGTTGGCGTTCGTGTCATAGAGGATGACGATCGAGAGAGGAGCGGCCGCCGTGCAGACCGACGGCACGGAGAGACTCGATGTCGTGGCGATCGGGATGACGACGGCCGTGTCGACGCGTCCGGAATCCGTCGCGTCGTAGGGATCGAAGTAGGTGACGACGATCGTGTCGCCCGCGCGGACATACATTCTGCCCGTGCCTGAGCCGGAATCCGCGGAACTGTCGCTCGTGATCAAGGGGACGGAGTCGAAGTAATTCGTCGCGATACCCTGTTCATACAGGACGAAGGATTCCGTCTCGCCCGTGGCGGGATTCTGGAACGTGACGAGCATCGATTCCTGGAGAAAGGCCTGGCGGTTGAGGTTCGAATCGCGGAGGTACGCGAAGAGCGAATCTCCGATCGTGACGCGCGAGTCGGTCGTCAGTGCCGAAACCGTCAGGGCGGGAACGCAGAGAATCCCATGCGAGACGAACGAATCAAGCAGGTAGTCGCCGTCGGTATACGTGACGGTGATCGTGTCGCCGTTCTGGGCGAAGAGGATACCGCTGTTCGAGATCGAATCGACGGCACTGTCGGTTGTCGGGAATGTTGCTGTGTCGAAGGTGCCGAAGTTCATCGATCCGGATTCATACAAAGTGAGCACTTCCGTCTCGCCCGTCCGCGTGTTCCGCAGGATGACGGTAACCGATTCCTGGAAATCGACGTCGCGATTCGCGTTCGTGTCGATGACGGAGATGCCGGAGATCGTCGTCGCGACCGTGAAGGTCGATGGGATCCGCGAATCAACGGTCGTCGACGCGGGACGGACGCCGCTCGAGTCGGCGCGCTCCGTGTCGGTCGCATCGAGCGGGTCGGTGTAGGTGACGATCAAAGTATCGCCGAGGCGGACGTAGATCTTCCCGGAGTTCGATCCGGAATCGGCCGGGTTCGATGACGTCAGAATGGAGGATGAATCGAAGAGGGTGGAGTCGATGCCGTTCTCCAGGAGCGTCAGCGTCTCCGTTTCGCCCGTCGCCGGATTCGTGATCGTGACGTTCATCGTCTCCTGGACGCCGACGTTCGCGTTGACGTTGCCGTCGACGACCTTGACGTAATACGAATCGCCGATCGTGACGCGCGAGTCCGCGGACATTACCGCGGCCGTGTTCGAGGCGATGACGGTGACGGGGGTTGCGACCGACGAATCCGTCGCGTCGTTCGGATCGTCATAGCGGATCGTGACCGTGTCGCCGACGATGACGGTCAGCGTGTCATTGTCGGAGACGGAATCGGCCAAGTTCGAGACGACGAAGAGCTTCGTCACATCGAAGACGTTCGAATTCGTGTCGGTCTCGACGAGCGTTATGATCTCCGTTTCGCCCGTGCGGGAATTCGTGAACGTCACATTGATCGTATCCAGGACCGATGCCGAGAAGTTCTGGTCGGTGTCAGTGATGTACACGACGATCGAATCGCCGAGTTTCACCGTTGCGGGGAAGACGCCCGAGGAGAGCGACGACGGATTGCTCACGCGGATCGGCCCGCCCAGCTGCGTGTCCGTCGTGTCGGTCGGATCGGTGTAGGAGATGCTGATCGAATCGCCGAGGAGGACAAAGAGCGTATCGTTGTCGACGGAATCGGCCAGAGACCCGGTGACGAAGATCTTCGTGACGTCGAAGTAGCCGGAGTTCGAATCGGTCTCGTACAGGATTATGATCTCCGTCTCGCCGGTTCGATTGTTCGTGATCGTAATCGCGATCGTGTCGATCGTCGTTCCGTTGAGATTCTGATCGGTGTCGCGGATGACCGGGACGATGCTGTCGCCGATGGGAACAGTGGACGGGAATGTCCCCGCAGAGACCGTAGTCTCGTGATAGACGGCGAACGGCCCGCCGGTCACCGAATCGGTCGGATCGGTCGGATCCGTGTAGACGATCCGGACTGTATCTCCGGCGAGGACGAAGAGCGTGTCATTGTCCGCGGCCGAATCGGCGGGATTCGAGACGACGAAGATCTTCGTGACGTCGAAGATGCCGGAGTTCGTCTCGGTTTCCACAAGTGTGATGATTTCCGTCTCGCCCGTCCGCATGTTCGTCACGGTGACGGAGATAGTCTCGACCGCGAGACCGTTGAAGTTCTGGTCCGAGTCGCGAATGATCGGGATGACGCTGTCGCCGAGTTTGACGTTCGACGGGAAGGTGCCGTTTGCCGCGACGGAATCCCACAAGACGGTGACAAGCGATGAAGTGAAGACGTCGGCCGTGTCGTAGATGTCGGTGTACGACACGCGCAGCGTGTCGCCCGCCAGAGCGAAGATCGTGTCGTTATCCACACTGTCCGTCGGATTGTTCGAGAGGTAAAGCGGCGTCGTGTCGAAGGCTCCGGAGTAGAAGAAGGTCTCTGTGAGAACGAGGCTCTCTGTTTCTCCCGTCCGCAAGTTCGTGACGGTGACCGTCACGGTTTCGACCGTAAGCTCTGAAAAGTCCTGATCGGTATCCTTGATGATCGGGCGGAAACTGTCGTAGAGATAGGCGGCGGAGGGGACGGAACCCGACGATGGTGAAGTATCGCGAAGGACAAGAATCGAGAAGCTCGTCAGAGAATCGGTCGCATCCGTCGGGTCTGTGTAGGAAACGGTAAGCGTGTCGTTCATTGTTCCGAAGAGCTTGCCGGTGCCGGAACCGGAATCGGAAGATAGGCTGGTGATGAGGAGCCGGTTCGTGAAGTATCCGGCGTTCTCGGAATTCTCGAAGAGAATCATCGTCTCCGTTTCGCCCGTGCGGTGATTCGTCACGGTCACCGTGATCGAATCCGTGGAATATCCGGCCATGTTCTGGTCTGTGTCGTTGATGGTCGGTTCGAGTTCCGTCGCGATCTTGACGAAGGTCGGGAATGTTCCGCTCGATGCCGTCGTGTCGAAATACGCCTTGAACGATCCGGTGACGATGTCGGTACCGTCCGTGGGATCGGTGTAGGTGACGATGATGCTGTCGCCGGCCAGGACATAGAGCGTGTCGTTATCGACCGAGTCGGCGATCGTCTGGACCGCGAAGATCTTCGTGATGTTGAAGATGCCCGAATTCGTATCGGTTTCGAACAGGGTGATGATCTCCGCCTCGAGCGTCCGGTTGTTCGTCACGGTTATCGTGATTGTGTCGATCGTATCGAACCGCGAGTTCTGATCCGCGTCTGCGATGGATGGGATAATGCTGTCGCTGAGCCTGACCCGCGGCGGGAACGTTCCGGTCGCGGCGGTGTTGGCGGGAACGATCGAGTACGCGCCGAGTAGGAACGTATCGCCGGAGCTATTGGCGTCGGTGTAGGAGACCGTGAAGGTGTCTCCGTTCAGGAGCATGATCGCGCCGTTATTGGAGAGCGAATCCGCGAAGGACTGAGAGAGTCGGAATGAACTTGTCTCGAATCCGCCCGTCGTCACACTCGTCTCGGTCAGGATCGCGTTTTCCGTTTCGCCCGTCCGCGTGTTGGAGACGATGACCTGAAGCGTGTCCAGGGCCGTCGCGCTCTTGTTCTCGTCGATGTCGGTCGCGCGGATCCGGATCGAGTCGCCGGTAGACTGGGACGTGATGATGGTTCCCGAGGCGTCGATCAGAGACCCGGACGAAGTCGAAAGTCCTACATTGCCCGTGTCGAGCGAGGAATCCGTCGCTGGAATGGAATCGACATAGGAGCAGGTGACCGTGGATGAAGAAAGCACGGTGAGGATCGAATCGGAGATCGTCACAGGGCCGGAATCCGTCACGAAATACCCGATGCTCCGGAAGATTCCGGAGTTATTCGCGGACTCGAGAATATGGACGTTCTGCGAATCGCCGTTGGAGGAACGGAGCGTGATGGAGACGGTATCCTGGACGGCGGGATTGCCGTTCCGGTTCCGGTCGATCACCTCCATATAGAGATATCCGCCGATCGGAACCGTTTCGAGCGTCATGAGCGACGCGTCGGTAAACCGAATCGAGCTGTTGCCGTCGCCGAGCATCGTCACCGTATCGGTCCTGACGTCCGAACCCTGGTAGGGATCCGTGAAGGTCGTCCAGATATTCTGCGTGAGCGTTCCGTACATGATGCCCGACTGCGAGAGCGAATCGGCAATGTCGGTTTCCGTGGCGAGGGTTGCGAAGAATGTATCGGTAGAAGCCGATACCTCCGTAAGGATCTTGTCCTCCGTCTCGCCCGTCGTCGCGTTCGTGAGCCGGATCGAATACGTCTCGACTCTCAGCGCATCACGATTCAGTCCGCGGTCGATGAGTCGGATCCCCATCGTCTCACCTTCGGTGAGGAGTGTGATTCCTCCCGTGCCCGCCGCGTCGGTGATCTCGAAAGACATCGTCGCCAGGCTCGGCACAACAAGCGCGGACGTATAGATGATCGAGTCCGTCGTGTCCTGGACGTCCGTGTACGAGACTGTGATCGTGTCGCCCGCACGGACATAGAGCTTTCCGGTGCCGGACGTCGAGTCCGCGGCATTGGAGGACGTCGACATCGTGTCGATGTTGAACCAGCCCTGGTTGACGGCCGTTTCCGTCAGCGTCTTCACTTCCGTCTCGCCCGTGCGCTGGTTCTTGAATGTCACTTGAACCGTCTGGAGTGTCCCGATGTTGGTGTTCTGGTCGGTGTCTCTCACAACCACCTTGATGCTGTCGCCGATCGTGACGGATTCCGGCGCCTGCGTGATGGAACTGATCGAACTGACCCGGGCCGTCACCGTGAAGCGGTCATAGACGTAGTACGGCGTGTAGTCGATCGGATGCCGCACCCAGACCTGGTAGACGCCGGCCGCGTTCGCCGACGTCGGTCTCCAGAAACCATTGCCTGTGAATCCGCCCGTCGCATTCAGGGGGATCGTTCCCTGGAAGGCGAAGGCGCTCTCCGAATCATTTCCGTCGAGGACGATCCGGACCATGATCGAGTCCTTGTTCGTGGGGAACGCGGTGCCGCTGAAATAGACCGTCTCGCCCTGTTCATAGGATCCCGCGTCCGAGAGATACGCGAAGTCTCGAGTGTCGTAGATGAGGCCGTTCGCGCGAGTCGCCGCGCCGTCCTGGAAGTTCGCGGTCGTCACGATCTGTGCTCCGGAGAAGACCGCCGCTTCGCTGCCGACGGGCGCGCCGTTCAGATCGCGCTTGATGGAAACTTCCGACGATCCCGTCCCATAAAGCATCCGGAACGGAGTCGTCTCGTAGACGTTCTTCGCGCCTCCGCCGGCAATCTGCAAGCCGGAAATCGGGAATCCGTACGAGAGATAGATATCGCTGTCCCCGCTGACGTCCGAAAGGGGGATCTTTTCAATCCAGATCGTGTCGATACCGCTCGACTTGTAGGCATTGTCGATTTCGTAGTTGATGATGCCGTCGCGGAAGTCCTGGTCGTTATTCGGGTTGTAGCGAATGCGAATTCCGTTGTCCGTTGGTTGGGCTGTCAAGCCGATGGACCAGTCCGCGAATCCGTCCATGTTCACGTCGAGCCAGAGCATCCAGCCCTTCTGATGGATCGCGTCGGTGCTGTGCTGCCATGTGATCGTATCCGGCGCATCTAGGCAGAACCGGAACCAGAGATACTGCATCGACTTGTTGTAGTACATGTATCCCGAGTAACTATCCCGATCGTCGACGACTTCCGTGTAGGCGGATGTCCCGTCGTTATAGATGGTGTCGGAATATTTGCTCCAATCGCCCTTCTGGATCCCCACCCAGCCCATGTCGACCCGGTGGAAGTCGAACGTGACGCGGCGCGGCGTGTCCCACGCGACCAGTCCCAGGAAGGTCGTGAGGCGGGCGCCGATCGAGTCGCTCTTCCCGGCCAGCGATGCGGTGCATTTCCACGTGCCTGTGGCCGTAACCGTCGTCGTCCCCGTCGCGACGCCGTTCTGGAAGATTGTGACGGAATCGCCGGGTCGGGCGTCGGTGCAGGTGCCGCTGATCTGGAAGAAGGCCTGGTTTGTCTCGAGCCCATTGACCGGGGCCGGATGCATTGCGATTCCCGGATTGGAATACAACGAGACCCGATGCGTGTCCCACGCTGTGTATCCGAATGAATTGCTCGTCAGCTTCACCTGGATCGAGTCGCTCTTGGCGGCAATCGTGCACCAGCCGACGAAGGCGAGCGAACCATTCAGGTAGACCGTGTCCATCGGGATGTAGTTGCGGTAAATGTTCACCGTATCGCCGGACAGCGCGTCGGCGGTCGCGGTGCCAATCACCTGGAATGCGGTCGTTCCCGTGTCGTGACCATTCGCGGGCACTGAAAGATCCACTGTCGGACGAAGCTCTCTTATCCGGTAGACGAACGGATTCGCTCGTGCCGTCGCTTCGGTCTTCGTGGAATCGCTGAACGTGATGTTGTCGACCGTGTTGTTTCCGTGGCAGTAGGTGGAATCCGGGCCGCTGATGACGAGCGAGAAGTAGTAGCCGACCGTGTCCATGTAGTCGAAGGAGGCGTCGTTAGCCTGGTTGAGGAGGAACTTGAAGTAGATGCTGTCGCCGACCGTGACCGTCTCGGATGCGTTGACGCTCGACCAGTAACCCTGAGATGTCTCGTAGAAGAGCGTGCAGGTCGGAGTCTCGTTCGCCGGAGTCTTGCCGACCCAGAAGATGACCGGATTGTCGGTTGAGCGACGCCGCGGCCACATTGTATCGCCCGTGGAGTTCGTCGCCGTCCTCATATACAGATCAGCCTCGACGCCCGTCTCCGGCGCAGGATTGCCGACCGTGTGCCAGGAGTTTATCGTCGGGCCGACGCCGGCGCCCGTCGTGAATGTGCAGAAGCTGCCTTTGGCGAGCGTCACGTAGTCGACGCGGGACGAGACGAGCGCGCCCGTGGTTGTCTCCGCCGTCGTCGTGAAGGCGTAGTAACCGACCGTCGTGAAAGGCGCGATGCTCGGGAGCGTGACCGTATGGAGCGTATCGACGCCCACGGTGGACTTCACGAAGGTGTCGGAGACCCAGGAGTCGGTCGTGTAGCGGATCCAGATCTTCTCCTCGGCGCTCTTGGCGGTGTTGATGCGCACGTCGACTGAGTGAGCCGTGAATCCGGCCAGGCCATCGTTCAAGTCGACGGTGGAATCGATCCGGACGGGAAGTTGCGAGGTTGCGATGAAGCCGAAGGTGCCATCGGGGGTAGTCTTGGTGAGGACGGTGATGAAGCTGTCGCGGCGCGTGCCGGCCGGGAGCGTAGCGGCGGCGCCGCCCGCCGTGAGAAAGACGACGGTGTCGAGCGCGCTGACAGCGGCTCCGTTGCCGTAGTTCGAACCGCCGCCGCTGATGGAGAAGGTGCAGCTCGCGGGCAGGCCGGTACGCGTCATCCTCGCGAACCCCGTCGGGGCATTGTTGGTCTGAAAGCGTTGCGTGTCCACAGCCAGGTTCGGGTAGGTCGTGCATGGCCAGGTGATGGCGGTGGGAGTGCCCAACCTGAAGAGACCGACGCCGTCGATGAAGACCGTCTTGTTCGCTCCGCCCGAAACCATGTTGAAGAAGACAACGGCCTTGCGCGCGCGAGGTGGCGCAAAGAAGTTGTTCCAGGAGTCAAACTCCCAGACGCCCGTGGCCCCGAGCACCGTCATGGCACGGCTCTCCGTTCGAATCAGGTTGTTTCCGGAGTCATACCAGGAGACGCCCGGGCCGGTCGCATTGCCGTTGTGAGAAACCTGCCGCCAATATTCGATGCGATAGGTGTCCGGACCGGTGACCGAGACGTAGGCGTTATTAGCATTCGTCGTGTCGCCTATGAGCAGCCCGGTCTCCGCGGCTCCACCGAGCGAGACGTTGAAGTGCGTGGCGCCAAAGAGGAGCGCGGCGTTGCTGGCGAAGACCGGCACATCATTGCCGGAGAAGCGCCAGCGCTGGTTGGCACCCGACTCGAAGCCCGGATCATTGCGGACCTCGTTATTGAGGAGACCGCCGTCCGGGATGACGGCGGCATTTGCGGAAATGGTGATGAGAGGGAAGAGCATCAGGAGGAGAATGAATTTCGGGCGCAGGTGGAGAAGGTGACTTCGGCGTTTCTGACCCAGAATCAAGTCCGTTGAACTGCTATTCCTCATGAGTAAATAGCTTTATTCTCCTTGTTAAACTAGCGGATCCACGCATGCACCACCGCAATTCCTGTCACTCCAATGCCGCAATCACCAGAATAAGAAACCCTACTGCGGCGCAAAAGCCCCGGAACTACTCCATGCAGCAAATAGCACGCCATCCCAATCGTGGATTCATAAAGCGCTATTTACGATGTAGTGGACCCGGAAAGCTGGTCAGAATAGATAACTTTAGTGATTTATGCAACAGTTAAATGCAACGTTGCAACAGGAAATCAGGTGTGGGCTTGATCCTCGGGCGTGTGTTTCTTGAGCCAGCGCCAGAGCGTGGTCCGGTGGATACCGAGCTGTTGCGCGGTCTTCTCCCGGTCATAGTTGTTGCTCTTCAAGGTGGCCATGATCCGCGAATAGAGAAGTTCTCCGGGCGGCCGCCTCGACCCTTCGGCGTTCCCCGCGGCCAGGCGGATATAGTCAGGGAGATACGACTCATGGAGCTCGCTTCCTTTCGTCAGGATAAATGCGTGTTCCATGACGCTTTCGAGCTCGCGGACGTTGCCGGGGAATGCGTACTGCAGAAGCAGATCCATGACGGTTCCGGTCACCTTGTCGATCGTCCGGTCGTAACGGAGGCTGAATTTCCGGAGGAAATGTCGGACGAGGAGCGGGATATCTTCGCGGCGATCACGGAGCGGCGGCATCTCGATCTGCATGACGCGGAGCCTGTAGTAGAGATCCTCTCGGAAGAGCTTCTGCGCGACCATCTCGTCGAGATTCTGGTTCGTGGCGGTGATGAAACGGATATCCGCTTTCTTCGTCGCGACATCTCCGAGGACATCATATTCCTTCTCCTGTATGAGGCGCAGGATCTTCGGTTGCAGGAGCATCGGCATGTCACCGATTTCGTCGAGGAAGAGCGTTCCGCCTTCCGCGGCCGCGACGCGGCCCTTCTTATCCTGCTTGGCGTCGGTGAAGGCGCCCTTCCTGTACCCGAAGAGCTCCGACTCGAGAAGCTGCTCCGGCAGGGCCGCGCAGTTGACGGAAACGAGCGGATGCTCGCGGCGTCCGCTCATGTTGTGAATCGCGCGGACGACCAGTTCCTTGCCGGTTCCGCTCTCGCCGGTCACGAGCACGTTGACGTCGGTATCCGCGATGTCGCGGATCATCTCCACGACCCGCCGAATGCTCCTGCTCTGCCCCACGAGATCGTGAAACGTGTATTTCTCCTGGAGCTCCTTCCTGAGGATCATGATCGGCGTGACATCGTGGAACGTCAGGAGCCCTTTCACGACACCTTCCGCGTTTTCCCGGAAGATCGAGCCGCGCGTCTGAACGGGCATGATGGTGTTGTCGCTCCGCTTCAGGTATCGGAGCTCCGACCCGTCGCCGGGCGGTTTACCAGCGACAGGCTCGCCGGACTCCTGGTGAAACAGGTGGGCGACCGGTTGCGAAATGAGCTCCAACCGGGTCCGCCCCGTCATCTTCTCGACCGCGCTGTTGGCGAAGATGATCCGCCTGTTTTCGTCCACCGCCACGACTCCGTCCTCGATCGTGTCCACGATGGCGTTCTTGAGGAGCAGTTCGCGCTTCTGGTGAATGGTCCGGGCCGTTCTCTGCACGACATCCAGGAGCTCCGATTTCGTCACCGGCTTCTTGAGGAAATGATCCACGCCCAGCCGGATCGATTCCATCAGGTAGGCTTCGTCCGCGTGGCCCGTGATGACGATGATGGGCGTTTCCAGTTTCGACGTTCTCATCTCGCGGACGATGTCCAGGCCATTGCCGTCGGGCAGCAGGAGATCGACGAGCACCGCGTCATAGGGGCAAGCTCTGATTTTTTCGAGGCCGCTCTTGACATCGGGGGCGAAATCGAGGCGAGCGACACTCTTGCCGAGAAAGACATCGAAGATTTTTCGAATCTCGGGAGCATCCTCGATGCAGAGGAGGACGAGTTCGCTGATGGGGTCGGTGGACATGTGACCATTATCACCGAGAGCCGTCGGGCTGACAAGTGATCCGCGCTCTCAGCGGATGATCATCAACTTTTTCAGGGCGGTCGCGCCGGAGGGCGAGCGGATGACCACGATGTAGATTCCGGATGCCGCCATGCGCCCGTCGGCGGCTCTCGCGTCCCACTGGATGCGCCCGTCGAAACGGACATTCGAAAGTTGGATGACCTCCCGGCCGGACACGGTGCGAATATGGATGACGCATCCCGGCTCCAGGCCGTCGAAGATGACACCAGTGGAGAGATCGCCCCCTTTGAATTCGGTACCGTTCCGGGATTCGCGATCGTCGGGAACGTAGGGATTCGGATAGATGAGGACATCCTGAGGATCCACCGACAGGGAACGCGCCAGGATGGCGAAATCGCTGAAATGGTTCGTACGCGCGACGACGACGCGCCGCTCGGTGTCCACGCGGGAATCATCCAGCAGGACCCAGTGGAGTGCCGCGGGATCGAACCAGTACAGGCCGAGCCGTTTCTCCGGGGCGTCGATGTCTTCCGGGCGATAGGGAATTTCGATCGTGACGGGTTCGTGGAAGGCGTGGCCTCCGTCTTCCCGCTCGATCCGGCGGAAACCGCGCCGCACGGCTCTGTACTGCCGGGCCGGCGTCGTGCCGGGCGGGAGTTCGGCGAAATGCGATATGTGGATCCACGCGTTGGCCGGGGAATCGTCAGACATCCACGATCCCCGGGGAATTCGGACGCAAGTGCCGTCGAAGAGCGCAATCGTTTCGTCCTCGTCGTCTCCGGCCCACTGCCGCTCGGTGAAATTCGCGTCTCGATCGTGCCTGTTGTCATGTCGCCCGCGATCCGATTCCTGTATTTCCACGCGCCGGATTTCGGGATATGGATCGTTCTGGAATCCCGAGCCGCCGGTCTTTCTGGAGGCGACGGCGCGGACATCGTAGAGGCCGGTCGCAAGCGCTGCGATATCCCAGAGGATTCCCCAGCGCGGCACCATCGTGTCGGGATTTGCGTCGCTCCAGAATGTCGTGGCGCACGGCGTCCAGGGCGATTCGCCGGTACCTTCGCCCGGGACGGAACGATACTCGAAGCGCACGGATGAAATCTCGCGGTCGTAACCCGCGAAGAGCGAGACGGCGTTTCCCTGGATGCCGCGTCTTCGTCTCCGTGCGGACCCCAAAGAGAGAATCCGAATCCACGGCTCCGGTTCGGGATCGGGCGGAGAGTAGCAGAGCAGGTCGATGAGAATCCGGGTGGAGTATGTTCCGGGGGAGATCGCATCGATCTGAGCGGCGAATTCGAGCAGGTAAGATTCGGAGGCGGATTGGGGATCGATCGTCACATCGGCAGACGAGGAGATATCGGCCCACGCCGGTTCCAGCGGATCGCGCATCAGATGCCATGGACGCGGGAAATCCGGCTCGGGCGCACAATCCGCGATAGCGCCATCCGCGCGGCGCCAGAGGAGATCGGCGCCCAGGTTTTGATCGGAGCTGTTTCGGAGTCCGCGTACGTTGGCGCCGTTTCCGAGCGAAGGAGTGTCGGAGAATTCATTGCCTGTGTGAATGAGGAGCCGCCATGCGCTCAGTGGCGGATCGAGTCTGAGCCGGAGCTGCTGAGGTGAAATGACGCGTGATTCGTCATGACGGGACGCATGGAACGAGATGGTCTCCGCCGGCGATCCGTCGACCGCGCGAAAGACATCCAGCGACAACGACGGAGCGACGTGTCGCGGGGCGACTTGTCGCGGGGCTATCTGTAGCTGGCCGACTTGTCGCGTGTCCTGTTCGGCGGTTGTCGCGCCGCTGAGCGCGAAGCAGAGCGCGATCGCCGCGGACATGGGTGCTACTCGATCTGGAGCAGCCGTTCACCCTCCAGCACCGGCCCTGTGGCTCCGTCGATCGGTTCCGTCGCGAGGGTCCAGCGCGCTCGATACTCACCGGATTCCGGAACCAGTTTCAGGGAATCCGTCACGAATCGTTCGTTTGCGCCCGGGAGCACCGGCATGCCTGCCGGCAGTCGCGCGGAGGAGACGACGGAGCCGGACGAGTCGAGCAGATTGATGACTCCGCTCGGCCGGAGATGGACATTGCCGCTGTTGGCGAACTCGAGGAAGAACCGCTTGCCTCCTCGTCCGTCATCGACGAGCCGGAGCGTGGCGAGCGAAATGGCGGGCTGAAGCGTGCCGCGGCACATGACGTAGAACGCCGTCCCGATGCGTCCCTGCACCATGCCGCCTCCTTCCTCCTGGAAGAAGACGAAGGCCATGGTTTCGCCTTCCAGTTGATCCGGGAGGAAAGCCATAAAGGAGACCTGCGTTTCGCATCCGGGCTCGATGTGAAGATTCCCGGGAGTGAATTGAAGCCAGGCGGGCGGCGGAGCATTCCGGCGGCCGCGCACATAATCGACGTAAGGCACCGCCTGGAGCGAAATGTCGAGCGGCCGACTCGAAATATTCCGGACCGTCCATCTTCCGGAGGAGGACGTGTTCGAATCCAGGACGACCTCGTGGACGACAGGGGAGACGGAGAGCGCGGCGCGCGCCGGCGCGGACGTCAGGAGCGGCGCGAAGAGCGCGGCGGCGATGACGAAGGAGCTGTCCCGCGCGGGGGGAGCGGCGCGTCCGGGGAGAGATATTCCATGCGCCTTGATGTTCGGGCCGGACGAAATTCTACCGGGGGCGAGAACCGGCTCGGTGATGGCCGACCGGATCATGAGCGACGTCGAGCATTGGCGCCGGGAAAACTCCCGTTCTTCAAACAGCGAAGAACGGGAGGATCCCTCGGCCGGGTCCGCGTGCCGGGACGAATGCGCGGACATCAGAGATGCACGAGATCGAATCGGATGGTCGACTTGTAGTTATCGGGCACGATTCCGGACGTCATGGCTCCGACATACTGCACGATGGGAGAAGCCGCCGGCAACCCATTGGCCAGGTTATTGAACCCTCCGCCTGACCCGTACGTGACCGTCGTGTATCCTCCGCCCGAAGCCGTCACCCAGTCCGGATCGCCCTTGTCCTTGTACCACGTCCACGTGTCGGCGGTGGAGGCATCGAAGGGAAGCGCGCCGGACGTATCGTCGGCAACCAGCCACTTGATGGCGGCCTTCCGGGTCGTGTCCGACCCGATAAGGGCTCCGTAGAAATTCGTCCCGTCGCTGTACCCGTTGTCCGTGTACGTCGTGATCTTGTAGTTGCTGTAATTGGACGAATAGGCGATCTCGATGTACTGATTGGCGAGCGTATGCGCCTGCCCCGCGGTGATGGGGCCGAAGGTGACGGTGTCGGCGGCCTGGTTGTTGGAGATGTTGCGGGCCTGCAGCGAAAGGCTCGTGCCGGCGTCGAAGACGAGCGAGGCCGGAACGCCCTTGGCCGCGTCCGTGACGTCGGAGAAAGCCGGCGACGCCAGAACGGAACAGACAACAAGGGCCGCAAGGCCCCGGACAGTGTGTGATACCATGGTTAATACCCTCCCTGAGATAGATGTAACCGCTTACAACGCTGTAAGCACAACATGTTGTAGTATGCCTTTGAAATCGTGTCAATAGGTAAAGTGTAAGTATTTTTACGTTGTAAGCGGTTACATCAATTGAGACGTGGAAAACACAAATCCCGAATCCCGAATCCCGAATCCCGAATCCCAAATCCCGACGATACTGTGAATCCGGAATCCTGAAATATTTCCGCGGGGGGCAACATTGAGATCTGGGCTTTCGCCAGGGATTACGGATTTAGGATTTCCGGACTGCTGGTCCGGGCGCGGCAGTTATCCGCGCTCCACCCGGTTCCGGCCTTTTCTCTTGGCTTCATAAAGCGCCTTGTCGGCCTGCTCGATGAGGTGCTCGGAGGAGCCGGAGGCGACGCCGACGGAGGTTGTTATGCGGGGCTTGTCGGGGCCGAGCTCGAGCGCTTCCACGGCGGCGCGTATGCGTTCCGCCACCTGCAGGCCGTCGGTGATGTCGGACTTGTGGAGAATGGCGATGAACTCCTCGCCGCCGTAGCGGGCCAGGATGTCGATCGAGCGGACGTTGGCCTTCAGGATGGCCGCGACGGCCGCGATCACGATGTCGCCCACCGCGTGGCCGTACGTATCGTTCACGGACTTGAACTTGTCGATGTCGATCATGAGGCAGGAAACTTCGAAGTGATCCCGCATCGCCCGCTGAAGTTCTTCCGCGTAGACCTTGTCGAAGTATCGGCGGTTCGACACGCCCGTCAGGGGATCCGTGATCGCCAGGATCTCGAACGTTTCCGCGCGCCGCGCTTCCGCCTCCCGCGCCTGCTTCTCCCGCATCGTCGCCTTGATCCGGGCCAGGAGTTCGGCGGTGGAGAAGGGCTTCGACACGTAGTCGCGCGCTCCGGCGTCGAATCCCGCCAGACGGTCCTCCGTATCGCTCTGCGCCGTCAGGAAGATGATCGGGATATCCGCGTGCTCCGCCGTGATTCTCCGGCAGGCTTCCCAGCCGTCCATCTCCGGCATGTTCACATCCAGCAGGATGACATCCGGCAGCAGGGAACCGACCTGCGGGATCGCTTCCACCGCGGAAGGAAAGGCCGTCACTTCGTAGCCGGCGGCCACCAGCCTTTTCTCCAGGAGTCGGCGGATATCCGCCTCGTCATCCACCACCATGATCCTGCCGCTCATAGGAATGTCCTGATGGTATCGACGAGCGCGGCCGGACGGAAGGGTTTTGTCACGAACGCCGAGCATCCCGCGGCGATCGCCCGAGCGCGATCCTCTTCCATCGCATGCGCCGTCAGGGCGATGACGGGAACGTCCTTCAGTTCCGCGTCCGCCCTGATGATGCCGACCGCGGTCCAGCCGTCCATGCCGGGCAACGACATGTCCATCAGGACGACCGCCGGCTTGTATGTCCTCATCAGGTCGATGCCTTCCGGAGCCGTCGCGATCACCCGGCATTCGAAGCCCGATTTCGTGAGGACTTTCTCCACGAGTCGCGAGTTCTCCGGATTGTCCTCCACCACGAGGATCCGCGGCAACGCTTCTGCCGTCATGACGACCTTCCGGTCAGCTTGCGCGCCAGGCCGATCAGCTCATTCCGTGAGATCGGCTTGATGGCGTGGTAGTCCGCTCCGCCACTGTCGGAGCCGAGGTCGTCATCGGAGACCGTGACGTAGGCCGTGCGGATATGCGCGAGGTGGGGTGTCTTGCGGATGAGCTCCAGCAGGTCGCGGCCCGAACCGTCGGGAAGGTTGATGTCGAGCATCGCGGCGTTGATCCTGCATTGGTCGCTCTCCCGCGAACCGGTCCGCGCCAGGATCGTCCTGGCCGCTTCCACGCTCGTCGCCGTGATCACGTCGATTCGCTCCTTCTCGAAATGCCTCCGGTAGAGCGCCAGCGTGTCCTCGTCGTCCTCCACGATCAGGAGAACCGGCGCGGAATCGCCCGCTCCCCGCATGCGCGGCTTTACGATCGGGAGCCTGATGGAAAATGCCGAGCCCTTCCCGAGCTCGCTCTCCACGGAGATCGATCCCTTCATCAACTCCACGAAGCGCTTCGCGATCGCCAGCCCCAGCCCGGTGCCGCCGTGCTTGCGGGTGGAGGCTCCGTCGACCTGGTGAAACTCGTCGAAGACGGCGCCGAGCTCCGATTTCGGAATTCCGATTCCCGAGTCCGTCACCGTCACGATGCCTTCCGTCTCCGACCGCGTCACGCGGATTGTGATGCCGCCGGATTCCGTGAACTTCACGGCGTTGGAGACGAGATTCATGATGATCTGCCGGAGCCTGTCGCGGTCGGCGCGGATCATGAACTCCTCGTCGGGAAATTCCATGGTGCAGGAGAGATTCTTGTTCTTGACGAGCGGCTCCACCGTCGTCACGACCTCCCTCACGATTCCGCGCAGCGTGACATCCGCGATCTCCACCTTCATATGCCCCGCCTCGATCTTGGAGAGATCGAGGATCTCGTTGATGAGCTTCAGGAGGTGCTCCGATGACCGCAGGACCGCCTGGACGTCCTCGCGCTGCTCCGGGTTCAAATCGCCGTCGAGCCCGTCGAGGAGCACTTCCGAGTATCCGATGATCGAGTTCATGGGCGTCCGGAGCTCGTGGCTCATGTTGGCGAGAAACTGCGATTTCATGAGCGAGGCCTTCTGGAGCTGCTCGTTCTTGGCGGCGATCTCCAGGAGGCGCGCCTTTTCCTTCACGGCTTCCTCCTCCACGGTCCGGATCATGCTGTTGTACGAAGTGGCGAGCTTGCCGAGCTCGTCGGAGGACGTGACGGGCGCTCGCACGCCGGATTCGCCCTGCGCGAACTTCTCCGTGACATCGCGCAGGTTCTCGATCGGGAGAAGAAGCATGCTGCGGATGAAGAAATAGGCGAGGATCGCGAGCATCATGCCGGCGAGAAGGACCAGGATATTGATCCGGTTGATGAGATCGATCTTGTCGTTGATCGATCCCTCGATCGTCTCGATCAGCCGGTCGCTGCGGTCGATCAGTTCCGACGACGCATCGTCCACTTCAAAGTTCCGCACGGCCGTATCGCCGGCCAGGATGCGGTCGAAGACGGGCCGCTGCTGCTCCCATTCGCCCCGCAACGCTCCGATCGATTCGTGGATCCTCTCCTCCTCCAGCTTCCGCTTGAACAGGAGGCTCATGATCTCGTCCGAATACGGCAGGCTAGCCGTGGCGATCTTGGCGTTCTCCAGTTTTCCGAGCTGGATCTCGAAGGCGTAGATCTGCGCCTGCATCGTGGAGAGGCCTTCCTCTTCGCCGTAAAGCGCGGATATCGCGGCGCGGGCGATGCCCTGGGGGAGCATGCGGAGGATGCCGACGTGGTTGAGAATGCCGGCGTCGCCTCCGTTCATGGCCGCGAGAACGCCCGTGACCGTCTGACCGGTCAGAAGAAGCGCGGACCAGGAGAAGATGAGAAGGACGACCTTGGCGCGGATGGATTGCGCGATGGGGCGGAAAATCTTCATGGCGGGAGTATATTTGAACGGGCGTGAAGCAACAACGGGAGCGCAATGGGTTGTAGATCGCCTGGAAATCCCAAATCCTATGGAAGGCCGCCCGATTTTGACGGGACTCATTGACAATCACATAAATAAAAGGCTTGCCTGCGGCTTCCGTCACATATTCGGCGATTGTGGAAATGATACCTTGCCCTGTGCCTGTCGATTTGTCGTCGGCGAGCCGGAGTTCAGAGCGAGGGAGACCAAACATGACTCAGCACCGATGGTCCTGGATCATTTTATCGACGGTCATTTGTCTGGTCGTTGCGCCGTATGCGGCCGCGGAGCCGACCAATGTCCGGATGCAGAACGTCATCAGGAATTTCGTGACGACGAGCGGACAGGAGGTCATCGGTCTGGGGTCATGGATCTCGGGACGGAAATACGCGGATGTACTGACCGGCGGCGCTTCGGATCATGATCTCCGGCTTCTCTCGAAGGGATCGAGCCCCGCGGAACTCCAGCGCGAGTGGATGCGCGCGCGCGCGACGTTGACCGACCTCGTGAAGAAGGAATTCGGCAAGGACGCGGACAAGGTATTGAAGAGCATCAACCTGTATCCGCCTTCGCAGCTGATGAGCGGCGTCGAGGATGCGGCGGACGCTCTGTCGCGCTTCAAGAGGATCGGCAATGTTCCCAATCTCGGTTTCACCGGAGCCGTCGCCGACGCGCCTGCCCAGTTCGCCGAAGGGCTCTACGGGCAGGGGTCCAAGGTCTGGACGCAAGGATACGAGCAGACCGCGGGGCGGCTCTTCTACACGCGGGACGGCAAGGTTTTCATGGGATTCACGGACCTGACGCACATGTCGGAGGGCATCGCGAAATACGATGTGCCCGGGATGTGCAACACCGCGAACCAGTGGGCCGACCACATCATCGAGGAAATGCACGAGGGGCGGGGAGACAAGGTTGCGAAGTATCTCGAACGGCTCGACCGCGACCTGGCGAAGGCGAAAAGCCTGGCGAAGGTGGATCTCGATCCCGCGTGGCGCGCGCAGGTGAAGAGGCTCGCGGAGACGCTCAAGAAGAATCCGGAGAAGGCCGGCGAGCTGCGCGAGGAGATCGGCGCGATCCTGGCGAGGAGCCGTGGCGAAGCGTCGGTGCTGAACCAGATGACGAAGGCGACGAGCGCGGAGCGGAAGGTCCTGCAGCAGGCGCTGAAGGAACTGCGGGGCGGCGGACGGTTTTCGAAGATCCTCGGCAAGGCCGGGGAGGTCGTCACGCTCGACCGGGTGATGACCGCCATCACCCTGATTCTCCATGTCCGCCAGACCGCGAAATACGCGGGAGAGGAGGAATACCATCAGGCGGTTTCCACGGCGTTCGCGGCGGCGGTCGGCATGGCATCGTTTCCCGTCGGCCTCGTCGCGGACATGACGAACTGGGTCATCGAGTCGGCGAAGACGTCCGGGTACGATTTCGCGGCCTCCACTCAGGAAGCGTGGGACCTGATGGCGGGAATCTACACCGCGGTCGGCCGCACGGATGTGGACGAGCACGGTTATACATTGGAAGACCTGGTCGCGAAGATCGACGAGGAGGAAAAACTGCGGGCGGTGGTGTACGCGAAGGCGATGCTGGCGGCGAGCCGGGACGCGGGAGAAGTGACTGGCGCGACCGACCGGAAGGTCGGGGAAGCGATCTTCAACCGTTGCTTCCCCATCATCCTGGAAGCGTGGCGCGCGCGCCGGGAGGAACTTGCGATCGAATACACGACGATCATGGACGAGCTCGAACACGCGCCGGTGCTGCTTGAATACACCCCCAGCCCTGCCAGCGTGAAGCCGAAGGAAAAGGTGACGGTGACCGTCTCCGCGGAGCTCGCGCACCCGAATTTCATGGACCGGCTGGCGCGCGCGAAGGCGATCCTTGTCATCCTGCACAAGAACGGCGCGTTCGCCGACGTGGAGTGGAAATGGGCGAAGGGTCGCGAGGGGGCGGACAAGACGCGGCGCATATTCGATTACGAAACAGCCGGTGTATTCCCCGTCACCGTGACGGTGAAGGTGAACGCCGGCGCGGCGAACGCGAAGGTCGGCGAGGTGATGGCGCGGAAGTTCGAGTTGAAATCCGGCATCGATGTGCGGATCGACGAGGCGCAGCTGGAGTTCAACGCGAAATACCTGCACTTTAACATTCTCCTGCAGGCTCCAAGCGTCGTAGCGGCGAGCGACCCGTACAGCAGGAACTGGGCAGAGGAGGTGAGCGGAGCCTCCACAGCCGGCATGCAGCTGATCGCGGATGATGTGCCGTTCGTGCTGACAGGAAACACCTTCACGGCGGATTTTCTCGACAAGGGCGATTTCGGCGCGGCGAATCCGACACGGGTGCATGTCGAGGGTGTCTTCAACGACGCAAGGAGCATGGTCGAAAAACTGACCGTGACGTGGGCCGCGGAGAGAAACGATCCAAAGAAGCAGGAGGTGGAGAAATGGAGCTTCACCGCGCGGGGGATAGCGTTGGCGCGTCATTCGACCAGCGGGCGACGCGGCGAATTCTTCGAATTCGACGTGGATGCGGATGCGCCCGCGGACAGGCCCGCGGGCTTTCAACTCGTCGCGGCGGATTTTCTCAAGACCAGCGTTTCGCATCACATTCACTGCGAGGAGGACTGCACGGTGGAGATTCCCTACCAGGTCACCTGGCGGGAGGACGGATTTCAATCCGCCGCGGCTGAAGTGAGCATCAACTTCACCTTCAAGGAGAAGCCGGATAAGAATCCCCCGATTCCGCCGGACGTGCCGCGGTAATCATCGATCACGGCACGGTCCGCGCCATTCCTCTGCTCTCGTCGAGGCCGCAAGTTGAAGATCAAGGTCCTGAGCGCGTGAGACGGAAGTTCCCCATAAAAATATGAACAGGATGAACAGGATAGGCAGGATCGATTGAGTGTGGAATTGAAGGTGATGCAGTCCTGTTATCGGGAGTGGTTTTCATTCCTCCCAAATCCTGCCCATCCTGCCCATCCTGTTATTTATCCGTCACCGGATGGGGAACTTCTTGCGCGTGAGATTCCGGAATTGTGAATTCATGGAATTGCGATAGGATGGCATCATGAATACCGGGGAGGACTTGCGCGTTCCGAAGATCGCGGTGAACGTCAGCGTCGAACTGCACAACCGCGAGGTCTGGGAGGGGAGACTCTTCCTGACGACGATCTCGGAACGGCATCACGGCCCGGAGCAGGTGATGGATCTCCTGCAGCAGCGCGAACTCTACCTGCCGATCCAGCTGAAGGACGGCCCGTTCCGGATGATCCAGAAGGCGACGATCGTCCGGTTGAAGGTCGACCGCAAGCTCGGGCTCGCGGAACTCGATCCCGCGGGCATTCTCGAAACCGCGTCGATCCTGCATCGCGTGAAGATCCGGCTCGTCACCGGCGAAGATCTCCTTGGCGATTTCCCGATCTGGCCCGATCAGTCGCGCGACATGCGCCTTCTGGACTGGATCAACGCTCAACCGGGATTCCTGCCGCTCTTGCAGCCCGACGCGGTGGTCTACATTGCGCATGCCTCCGTCGCGTGGCTGGAGGAAGAGGAAACGAAGAGCGTCTAGACGCGTGGCGCCTGAGCGCTCACATCTTCGACGCGGCGGTGACGAACTCGTCGCCCCAGACGATCGAGCGCACGTACATGTTCGCGAGC
This sequence comes from uncultured bacterium, assembly GCA_964499705.1. Lineage (GTDB taxonomy): Bacteria > UBA8481 > UBA8481 > UBA8481 > UBA8481 > JBBTKW01. The sequence continues at coordinate 129,797 of CAZCME010000010.1, forward strand.
TTGTCTTCCTCGATGCTGAATTCCTCGCTGATCTGGAGGAAATTCTTCCAGTCGCCTTCCTCGTAGGCGAGGACGCAGTCGAGCCGGCGTCGGATATCGTTCTCCCTGCCCCGCAGTGCATCCTTGATCTGGTCGTCGATGGGAAGCTCGTTGAGAATATCGTCGATCTTCCTGCCCAGGAGCGCCTCCATGACGGAGAACATGCCGGTGAGGAAGCATTCCGGCTGGCGCTGGCGCAGCCCGCTCTCGGCGGCCAGGTCCTCGCAGAACTTCGCGCGGCTCGCTGCCTGGACAAAGAGCTCCTCCGGATTTTCGCTCGTCATCTCCATCATGGCCAGAAGCGTCAGCCATTTCTTTATTTCCTTTTCCCCCAGGAGCGTCAACGCCTGGCGTATGGAGGAGACGGAATTCTTGAGGCCGAAATACGCGGAGTTGATATATCGGAGAAGCTTCAAAGAAATGCCGACGTCGCGGCGCAGGATGTCTTCGAGCTTTGCGTAGTCGAGATTCGGCTGGTGGATCGCGGCGACGAGCTCCATGTAATTGACCTGGATGCCCTTGATCTCCCGGCTGGTGACAATGGAAGGCTTGCTGAAGAAATACCCCTGGAAGAGCGAATACCCCCGCTTCTTCGCCGATTCGAACTCCTCGCGCGTTTCGACTTTTTCCGCCAGGAGCTTGACCCTCCGCCTGTATTTTCGCTCCATGGACGCCCTCTGCTGCGCGTCGCTCTGCATGAAATCGACCTTGATGATGTCGGCCAGCGCGACGAGTTCCTCCATCCCGTCCCTGTCGACGAAATCGTCGAGCGCGATGACGAAGCCCTGTTCCTTCAGCGCACGGATCGCGGCCACAACCTCCCGGTCCGGGTCCACGGTCTCCAGGACCTCGATGATGACCCGGTCCGGAGGAAGAACGTTCAGGTCTCCGCTCAGGAGCGTCTCCCGGGGCGCGTTGATGAAGGCGCGCTTGCCGTTCGTCAGGTTATCGAGCCCCATGACGAGGAGACTGTTGAGGATGACGCGGCGCGTGGCGTTGGAACCGTTTTCCGTCGAGTGGGCCGCGTTATTCTCGTGGCGGAAGAGGAGCTCGTATGCCCAGACCGTCTCGTCCGGATTGAATACAGGCTGTCGGGCTACGAAACGTTCCATGGAAAGCGAATCATCCCCTGCATGAAACTATATTGCAATCGTTTCCGACGAATTCGGTTCGGAGATCGGGAAATTCAGGCGAAGGCGATGGCGCCGCCCGCGGCGTAAAGCGGGAATTCCCGGCAGAGGTCCTTCACCTCGGCGTGGATCTTCCCGAGGCGCGCGTTCTCGGCGGGGGAATCGAGGACGTCGGCGATCCAGTCGCCGATCTTCTTCATCTCCGGTTCCTTCATGCCGCGGGTCGTCAGGGCGGGCGTGCCGATCCGGACGCCGGACGTCACGGCGGGCGGCCGCGGATCGCCCGGGATCGCGTTCTTATTAACGGTGATCCCGGCTGTCTCCAGAGCTTTCTCCGCTTCCTTGCCGGTCACGGGCTTCTCACGCAGGTCGACGAGGATGAGGTGGCAATCGGTGCCGCCGGATACGAGATCGTATCCGCGGGCGGAGATCGCCTCGCCGAGCGTGCGGGCGTTGGAAAGCACCTGCGACTGGTAGACGCGGAATTCCGGCCGGAGCGCCTCGTCGAAGCAGACGGCCTTGGCGGCGACGACGTGCATCAGCGGTCCGCCCTGCAGGCCCGGGAAGACGGCCTTGTCGATATCCTTCGCCTTGTCCGCGCGGCACATCACGAGTCCGCTCCGCGGGCCGCGGAGCGTCTTGTGCGTCGTCGAGGTGACGAACTCGGCGTGGGCGACAGGGGAGGGATAGAGCCCGGCGGCGACGAGTCCGGCATAATGCGCGATGTCGGACATGTGCATCGCGCCGACTTCCTTCGCGATGGCGCCGATCCGCGCGAAGTCGATCCTCCTCGGATACGCCGACGCGCCGCTCACGATGAGCTTCGGCTTCGATTCGCGCGCGACCTTCTCGAGCTCGTCGTAATCGATGAGCCCGGTCTCCGGAGACACGCCGTACGAAACGATCTTGTAGAGCATGCCGGAGAAGTTGATCGGATGGCCGTGCGTCAGGTGGCCGCCGTGGGCGAGTTTCATACCGAGCACCGTGTCGCCCGGCTTGCAGGCCGCGAAATAGACCGACTGGTTCGCGGTGGAGCCGGAGTGCGGCTGGACGTTGGCGTGCTCGCATCCGAAGAGTCGCTTCACGCGCTCGATGGCGAGCTGCTCCACCTTGTCGACGACTTCGCATCCGCCGTAGTAACGCCTGCCGGGGTAGCCCTCGGCGTACTTGTTCGTCAGCGGGGAGCCCATCGCCTCCAGGACCGCCTTGGACGTGAAATTCTCCGATGCGATCATCTCGAGCTGGTCATCCTGCCGGCTCATCTCCTCTTCGATGAGCCGCGCGATCTCGGGGTCGGACGGGGCCAGCGAGGCGTAGGAGGAATGGGTCATGGGGTCAGAATCTTTCCCAGAGGTCGGACGCATGTTCACGCGCGCGCTCGGCGAGCCCGTCCTCGTCGATGTTGATCTTCAGCTCCCGGTTTTCGAGCAGAACCCTGCCATGGCAGATGGTGTGGAAGGCCTGGGCGTACGCGAGGCCGAAGAGAACGTGACCCAGCGAGGAGGCGTCGGTGAGAGGCGTCGGCGGAAAATAGTCCATCACCGCGACGTCGGCGTACGCGCCGGGTTCCAGGACGCCGACGGGATGCTCGAAGTAGCGGGATGCGATGGCGGGATTGCCCCTGGTGAGGAGATCCACGGACTCCACCCAGCCCTGGCGCGGATCTCCGGACCGGTGGCGCATCATCCAGGATGCGGTCCGCATGTCATCGAGCACATTCGCCGACATGCCGTCGGTGCCGACGCCGACGAGCGCGCCGGCCTTCCTGATCGCGACGATCGCGGAGGCGCCGACGGCGTTGTTCATGTTCGACGTGGGCTGATGGACGACGGCTGTCATGGAGGAGGCGATCATCTCGATCTCCTTCTCGGAGACATGAATGCAATGCGCGAGGATGGAGCGGGGACCGAGGATGCCGAACTCGGAAAGCCGCTCCACCGCGCCGCCGAAGCCGCGCTTCTTTGCGTCGGCCGTGTCGGCGGCGTCCTCCGCGCAGTGGATGTGAAAACCGGCGCGGAGATATTCGTTCATCTGGCGCGCGGCTTCGAGCGTGGAATCCCCGCAGGTGAATTGCGCATGAAGACCGATCGTGCCGGCGAGGCGACCGTCGCCGTGCCCTTCCCGGCACATCTCCACGAAGCGTTCGTTCTCCGAAAGCCCCGCGAGCGCGATCGTTTCGCCGTCGCGGTCGGAGACCTCGTAGCAGAGACATGCGCGGACGCCGCTATCGAGGACGGCCTGCCCGACTTCTTCGAGAGAACCCAGAGGAGTGCCATCGCGGTAGAACGGCGAGGCATGGTGATCGATGTAGGTAGTGATGCCGTACTTGATTCCCTGGATGATGGGCACCGCGGCGGAGAGATAGCAGTCCTCGGGACCGAGCGCCTTGTCGAGTCTCCACCAGAGGCGCTGGAGAACCTGCATGAAGTTTTCGGGCGGCGCATCCTTCAGGGCCATGCCGCGCGCGAACGTGGAATAGAAATGCATGTGCGCGTTCACGAGGCCCGGGATGATGACGCGGCCGTCGGCGTCGAGCCGGCGGACGGAATCGTGCGATTTGATGAGCTCGTCGTAGTCGCCGACGGCCTTGATGAGCTCGCCGTCAATGAGGACCGCGCCGCGCGGAATGACGCGCGACGTCTCGCCGAAGGTGATGACCGGGCCTGGACCGATGAGAATCATGCGGGGCAATATACGGCGAAATGGCGGGATGAGAAAGAAGGGATTCCATGAAAGAAGTGGACAATCCCCGCAGGCTGGGGATAATTTCGCGTCAAATCGTCAGAAAGATGGAGGGTAAAACATATGCGTAATCACTGGAAAGTTTGCGGGGTGGCAGTCTGTATCGGGCTGATGATCGGTTCCGGTCACGCCGCCGCGGAAAACTCGATGTACACGGTCAAGCGGGGAGATTCGCTTATCAAGATCGCCAAAACCCAGCTGGGCTCGGCGGCGCGTTGGAAGGAAATCGCCGAGATGAACGGCATCAAGAAGCCGTACCTGATCCGTCCGGGCCGGGAACTGAAACTCATGGCAGGGACTTCGGGCAATGTCATGTCGAGTTCCAACGCGATTCCGGCTGCGGCGATGTCGCCGAATACGTACCAGGCTCCGCACGCCACTATGAAGGAAGACGAGGGTCCGATCGCGACGATTCATCCGACGACGTACCAGGTGCCGCCCGCTCCGATCAAGGAAGAAGCCGGGAACAACGAATCGATCCACGCGACGACATACCAGGCTGCTCCGGCGGTATTGAAGGAAAACGACAAGCCGCTCGATAATGTCATCACCGGTCATACGCAGACCCCGGCACCCCGCCGTGCGGTGCAGCGCGGAAATAACTACAACTGATCGTCCTTTGAATATCACACGCCGGTCGGTTCTCGTAACAGCGGGAACCGCCGGCGTTTTGCTTTTATGCTGCACTCTGGTCGCGGCTCAGCAGGACCGCCCTGATATGCCCCTGCGTTTCGGCCCGGGCTCGGGACTGCCTCCCTTCGACGATGAACTCTGGATGTCCGTCTCCAAGGACGGCCGGACATTCGATGAACCCAGGCTGATCACGGAACACGCTTCCTCCCCGGATGTGCTCGTCCTTCCGAACGGCACGGTTCTCGTCTACTGCGTGGATTTTTCGGGCATGCGACCCGGAAATCCCGAGCGTCTCATTGTCCTTTCTTCCACGACGGGCGAAGCGTGGACACGCCGTCCCGTTGTTGTCGTGGGCTCCAAGTCACTTCGCCCGTCGGATCCGGACGCGGCTCTTCTTCCCGACGGCAGCACGCGGCTCCACTACCTCTCCACGTCGGCGGATGCGATGATGAATCTTGACACGCCGCATGAGATTCTTTCCGCGGTATCGCGTGACGGTGTTTCGTTCATGCAGGAGCCCGGCGTACGGCTGAGGATGAGCTCCGCCTACGATCCGGACGTCGTCTCGACACCGGGCGGAAAATGGAGAATGTACTTCTCCCACCGGATCATGGAGAATGACGGTCCCGGCGGCGGCACGGTCCGCTCCGCGTCATCCACCGACGGCCGGCTCTTCACGCATGACTCCGGAGCGCGCCTGCCGGTGCCCGGGTCGCCGGGTGCTGTAACGCTGCCGGACGGACGAGTGCGGCTCTTCGTCGAACGACCTGACGGCATCGGGTCCTACCTGTCCCGGAATGGCGACACCTTCGTCTTCGAGGGGCTCGCCGCCCGCAACAGCGAGGACCGGCTCCTGGGAGACCCTTCCATCGCGCGATTTCCCGACGGCCGTTTTGTCCTCGTCTACCGCAGATCGCCTCCGCTTCCGACCTCCCTGCGGGACCGTTTTTTCACCGCGCCGCCACCCTTTCGCTAGTCGCTGCCTCCTCGATAAACGAAGAGATCGCTCGAGGCGAATCGGTTCAGTTCCACATCGCGCTGCATCCTCCATTCCTCTTCCGTCGTGTAATCCACTTCGGGCGGATCGTGTTTCTGAAATAAATATCGCTCGTCTTCTCCCAGGTTCTGAAATTCGTCCGGATGAAGATATTTCACCGGCCTGACTCCCGCCGCGACGGCCGCTTCCGTGCGGATGCCTACGGCGAACGGTTCGAAATCCCACCGCAGAAGCGCCGACTTGTAGCGCCTCATCGAATAAAGCTCTCGAGGATTTCTCGCGGAAAAGCAGACGACGGGATATCCGCCCCGGATCATCCTGCCACAGGCGCGAATTCGTCCCTCGGCGAGGATCCGATCGAGCGCGTCGCGCGGGGAGTGCGCGGCTCCCGGTGCGTCATCAAGCAGCGACGCGTAGTAATCGTCCGCGCTCTGGCCGGGCCACGGTCCGTCGCGGGACCGAACGCAGTGCCAGAGAAAGCCGGCGGGCGGCTCCGTTGCGGAGGGCCTCCCCATCGCGGGAACTTGCGGCGCCAGCAGCGAGATCGGGAGATCGAATCGGCGCGCGCCATGGTCGATGAGGATGCTGTTTCCTCTTGAGGAGGCTGTGTTCTTCGGAGGCATGAGGACCAGAACTTCCTTGCCCATCCTGATGGCGTCGAGACCGATGCGGAGCATGTTCCCGTTTTCCCGGACGGAGACGGCGATGAAGGAGTCGGCGGATTCGAGCGGACATGCAACCTGCGGGCGACAGAATTCACCGCAGTATCGAGCCCTTGCGAAGGGGATGAATTCCGCATGCAGGAATCCATCGGGCGCGAGGATCATCCTCTCGTTTGCCGCAGCCCAGCGGCAAACGGTTTCGACCGCGTGGATCCACCAGGTTGAGGGTGTGAGCTGACGCGGTTGGCGGGAGAGGAGGAGGGCTAACAAGAGAAATGGCCTCGGTTGCCCGAGGCCACTATGTCACCCCGAACTGATGCGGTCGCATCCGTCGATTGGTTATCATTTAATAGCAGGTTGCCCTTGAAAAATCAAGTCGTCACCTTGAAGGGCAACCTGTATCGAACTGGAGGCGCCGGGAATTGAACCCGGTCGCAGGGGTGACATTCCCAATCGACGGAACCATCCGCACCCCCACTTGATGCTTTGGCGAACTTTCATGCTCCTTGCAAACGCAGAATGCATGCCATCGTTAAATATCGTGTTTTCAAACGCACTGTCATCGAAATGTGTCTAAATCCTGTACACCTGTCGAATCCTGTACACTTTGGCAAAATGTTGGAGATCCCCGGGCCTCAATCTGGTATACTCGCCCTCCGGGCCGACGCTAGAGCGGTTCGATCAGGAGGAAGACTGTGTTACAGAACGGACAGGCAAAGCATATCGACATCGAGCTCGGCTCGAGCGGATCGCGCGGCAAATCTTCAAAGCGCTTCTCGGATTATCTCGTCGCGGACATGAAGCTCGCGGAGTGGGGCCGCAAGGAAATCTCCATCGCGGAGAAGGAAATGCCGGGCCTCATGGCGATCCGGAAGAAATACGCTCCGTCCAGGCCCCTGAAGGGCACGCGGATCACCGGGTCTCTGCACATGACGATCCAGACCGCCGTTCTCATCGAGACCCTCAAGGCTCTCGGTGCCCAGGTGCGCTGGGCCTCCTGCAACATCTTTTCCACCCAGGATCACGCGGCGGCGGCGATCGCGGCGGCGGGAATCCCGGTCTTCGCCTGGAAAGGGGAGACACTGAAGGAATACTGGGAGTGCACGCTTCGTGCTCTCGAATTCCCGGACGGAAAAGGCCCGAACCTCATCGTCGACGATGGCGGCGACGCGACGCTCATGATCCATCTCGGCTACCAGGCGGAGAAGAACGCGAAGATCCTCGACAAGAAAGCCGGCGGCGAGGACGAAGTCGAGCTGTACGCCATTCTCAAGAAAGTTCTGAAGAAAGAACCGAAGAAGTGGACGCGAATGGTGCCCGAGATCCGCGGCGTTTCCGAGGAAACGACGACGGGCGTGCACCGGCTTTACCAGATGATGGAGAACGGGACGCTCCTCTTTCCCGCGATCAACGTCAACGATTCCGTGACCAAGTCGAAGTTCGACAACCTGTACGGCTGCCGCGAGTCGCTGGCGGACGGCATCAAGCGAGCGACCGATGTGATGGTCGCCGGAAAAACCGCGGTGATCTGCGGTTACGGCGACGTCGGCAAGGGTTGCGCGCAGGCGATGCGAGCGTACGGCGCGCGCGTCGTGGTGACGGAGATCGATCCGATCTGCGCCCTGCAGGCGCTGATGGCCGGATACGAAGTCAAGCGCCTCGAGGATGTCCTCAAGGATGCTCACATCTACGTTACGACAACGGGCAACAGCGACATTATCACCGCGGAGCACATGGCGAAGATGCGCGACCAGGCGATCGTCTGCAACATCGGCCATTTCGACAACGAGATCCAGGTGGCGCGCCTGAACAAGTGGCCGGGCGTCAAGAAGGTCAACATCAAGCCGCAGGTCGACCAGTATTTCTACAAAGACGGCCACTCGATCTTCATGCTGGCCGAAGGCCGCCTCGTCAATCTCGGCTGCGCCACGGGCCACCCGTCCTTCGTGATGTCGAACTCCTTCTCCAATCAGGTGCTCGCGCAGCTCGATCTCTGGAAGACCAGGAAGCCGATCGGTGTCACGTGCCTGTCGAAGAAGCTCGACGAGGAAGTCGCGCGCCTGCATCTCGATATGCTCGGAGCGAAACTGACACGCCTGACGAAGAAGCAGGCCGAGTACATCGGCGTGCATCCGGACGGCCCGTACAAACCGGACTCCTATCGGTACTGACAGTGTGACCGGCTCCGTCTGGTACCTCAACAACTCCGGAACGCAGACCGGTCCGCACACGGCGGACGAGATCAAGACGCTGAGGCTGGAGGCGAAGGCGACATCGGAGTCGCTCATCTGGCGGGAGGGAATGCCGGAGTGGAAGAGGCTGGCGGAGGTTCCGGAACTATACGGAGCCTCTTCCTTCCATACGGTCGCGCCGCAGGAGGTTCCGCCCGCCGAGGAGTTGCAGTTCGAGAAGGCGGTACCGGTCGATGCTGCGGCGACGACGTCGCCGGTCTGCGTCTCATGCCAGAAGCCCCTGAGCGGTTCCTACTTCACCTTGAACGGAAGCCCCATCTGTTCGATCTGCCGCGTGACGATCGAGACGGCGCTGACCGCCGGATCCGCGTCCCGCCGGCTCGCGAGAGCCGTGGGAGCCGGATCAGGAGCCGCGGCGGTAGGGGCCATCGCCTGGTTCGCGATCGCGAAGCTGACGGGGATGGAACTGGGCATCGTCGCGATCGTCCTGGGATTTTTCGTGGGGAGCGCGGTGCGATGGGGATCGGAAGGCCGGGGCGGCCGCGTATACCAGGCACTCGCCGTCTTCCTGACCTACACCGCGATCGTCTCTTCCTACGTGCCGATGATCCTCACGTATCTTGCGGAGCAGAACCAGGATTCGGAAATTTCCACAGTTGCGGCTGAAGGTATCCGTGATACTGGGGTACTGATACCCGCTTCGGACACGCCGGCGGCTGCAGCAACATTCGACGAGGAAGATACCGTGGCGGCGCAAGCTAAAGCAGTCGCCTCCCATCCCCTCGTGGCTTTTCTCATTCTCATCGGCTTCGTCTACGCGCTCCCGTTTCTCGCGGGCTTTGAAAATATCGTCGGGATCATCATCATCGGGATCGCGCTGTATCAGGCCTGGAAAATGAACGAGAAAACGATCCTGTCATTCGAAGGGCCTTTCCAGATCCAACGACCGGTATGAAGCCGGAAGCATACTCATCCTCATCGCCTGCCGCCGTGGGAATTCCCTGCCCGGATTGCGGTTCGATCGTGGCTCCTTCGCTCGTCTGTTGCCCGGGATGCGGATGGCTTGTTCACGGAGCGAGGCTTCGGGAACTCGCGATCGAAGCGGAACGGGCGGAGGAGGCCCGGGATCCGGCCGGCGCCCTCGCCGCGTGGCGCAACGGATTGGATCTGCTGCCGACCGATTCCCGCCAGTACCAGGTGATCCTGGCGCGTGTCCAGAAACTATCGGAGAGCGTCACGAGCGGTGCGGAGATTTCCTCCGCCGGTGGAATGTCAGAGCCGGTGGGACATAAATCAAGGATGCCCGCCTGGATCGCCTCCCTCGGCGTCGCCGGAGTCATGCTCTGGAAATTCAAGTTCATCCTCGTCTTCGCCGCGACGAAGCTGAAGTTCCTTCTCCTGGGATTTTCCAAGGCCGGGACACTGTTTTCGATGCTGGCCGCGTTCGGAGCGTACTGGACGTTATGGGGGTGGAGGTTCGCGCTTGGATTCATCCTCTCCATATACGTCCACGAGATGGGGCATGTCGCGGCACTGTCGAAGTATGGCATCAAGGCGTCGGCTCCGATGTTCATCCCGGGCTTCGGCGCGTTTGTCCGCATGAAGCAGATGCCGGCGAACGCGGTCGAAGATGCCCGCGTCGGGCTGGCGGGTCCGAACTGGGGTCTGGGCGCGGCGATCTTCTGCTGGATCGTGTCGCTTGCGACCGGATCGGCATTCTGGGCCGCCCTGGCTTCCGTGGGAGCCTGGATTAACCTCTTCAACCTGCTTCCCGTTTTCGGGCTCGACGGCGGCAGGGCGTTCAGCGCCATGACTCGTGCTCATCGCTGGATCGCTGTCGGCGTGCTGGCCGGCGCCTGGTTCGCGACAGGAGACGGACTAATGATTCTCCTGGCGATCGTGGCCGGAATGCGCGCGACAGGGGAGGGTGCGGTAAAATCCGACGCGTTGGCGATCTGGAATTACGCGGGGCTTGTCGTGGCCTTGTCCTTCCTCGTGGCCATGAATCCCTCGATGCTCTAGGCTGCTTTCATGCATCCTTACCTCGCTGGATTGCTCGGGGGCGTCCTCATTGGAATCGCCGCCGCCTTTTTGTGGGCCATGCTTGGGAGAGTCGCGGGCATCAGCGGAATCCTTGCCGGACTTTTGCGAGGTGCGCCGGGATGGAGATGGCAGTTGCCTTTCTTGTGCGGGCTTATTTCGGCGGGTGCGGGCTTTTCGTTTATGGGATTCACGGTCTTCGAACCGATCAACCGCTCCATGGCGGCGCTCATCGTTTCCGGTCTTCTTGTCGGATTCGGCACTCGCATGGCGGGCGGATGCACAAGCGGGCATGGAGTCTGCGGCATCAGCCGATTCTCGCGGCGCTCGATCGTCGCGACGCTGACGTTCATGGGAGCCGGCGCAGCGGCGGTTTTCGTGGTGAATCGCATCCTGGGTGGATCAGTATGAAAGCGATCGCCGCGATCCTGTCCGGTTTCCTATTCGGCGTCGGCCTGATCGTGTCCGGCATGACGATGCCGGCAAGAGTTGTGGGCTTTCTCGATTTTTTCGGCGCCTGGGATCCCACGCTCGCGTTTGTCATGGGGGGCGCCGTGAGCGTTTATGCCGTGGCGTTTCGCTTGAATCGCCGGCGAGCAGGGCCATGGCTGGAGCCTTCCTTCGATTGCGTCGACAAGACGGAGATCACAGCGCGTCTCATTTCCGGTTCGACCCTGTTCGGCATCGGTTGGGGTGTCGCGGGATTCTGCCCCGGACCAGCGCTCGTTGCGCTGGGCTCGGGATCCACGGTGCCGATCGTCTTCGTTATTGCGATGGCGTGCGGCATGGCGATTCAGCGGCGCCTGTTCGATAAATGTCCATGACCCGAAAGCACGTTCTCATTGTCGGCTGCGGATTCGGAGGTCTGGCGTGCGCGGAAGAGCTGGCATCGCGGGCGGACGTCGAGATCACCGTCGTCGATCGCAGGAATCATCATCTCTTTCAGCCTCTCCTGTACCAGGTGGCGACGGCCGCTCTTTCGCCGGGCGATATCGCGCAGCCGATCCGCTCAATACTCCGCCGCCACGGCAACATCAGCGTCCTCCTGGCCAATGCCGATTCGGTCGATTCCGACCGGAAGACCATCCACACCTCGCTCGGTCCGATGACGTGGGACTATCTCGTCCTGGCCGCGGGCGTCGCCCATTCCTATTTCGGGCGCGACGACTGGGCGGAGAGGGCGCCGGGCCTGAAGACGCTCGAAGACGCCGTGCATATCCGCTCGCGATTTCTCGCCGCGCTCGAAAAGGCGGAAGCCACGGAGGACGTTTTCGAACGCGCGCGCCTGCTCACGTTTGTCATCATCGGAGCGGGACCAACCGGCGTGGAGATGGCCGGCACGATGTCGGAGATCATTCGCACACTTCTGCCACGCGAATTCAGGAAGATCGCCCGGGAGAATGTGCGCATTATTCTCCTCGAAGCCTCCGCCCGGATCCTGACCGGTTTCGATCCCGAACTTTCGGCACGCGCGGAACGGCAGCTTCGCGAACTCGGAGTCGAAGTCCGGACCGGGTCTAGGGTCACGGAGATCACGGAGAACGCGGTCTTTCTGGGAGCGGAGCAGATCGCCGTGGCGAACGTGATCTGGGCGGCCGGAGTGGCGGCATCCCCGATCGCGCGCTCGCTCCGTGTCGCGCTTGACAAGGCGGGGCGAGTCGAGGTGCTGAAGGATCTCTGCGTACCGGGCCAGAAAGATATATTCGTGATCGGTGACCTTGCGGCGATCACTGGTCCCGATGGAAGGCCCGTGCCGGGCGTTGCTCCGGCGGCCATCCAGATGGGGCATCACGCCGCGTGTTCGATCATTGACGACATGGAGGGCCGACCCCGCACGCCCTTCTTCTACAAGGACAAGGGATCGCTGGCGACCATCGGCCGCGCGGCCGCCGTCGCCCAGATCGGCGGGATGAAGCTTTCCGGTTTCCCGGCATGGCTGGCGTGGCTCGTTGTCCATATCTACTTTCTCATCGGATTCCACAACAAGCTCTTCGTGATGCTCGAATGGTTCTGGGCGTACATCGGCTTCCATCCGACAAACCGGCTGATCACATATTACGACGATGAGAAAAGCTGAAGCGCGCTCATCGCGCCCGCCAGTCTGCCCTATGAAAGCGTATGTGAACTTCCGCTCCCCCACTTCAGTGTTTCTTTTTCCATTCCTGCCCGGTATACTTCCCGACTCATGGCCGGCGCGAACATACTCGATCATTTCAAGGGCGACGAGCTCGCCACCATCCAGAAGGCGTGTCCCCTGAAGGAACTCGCCGTCGAGGAATTTCTCTGCCAGTTCGGCGAGCCGGCGAAGGAAATGTTCATCATCATCTCCGGCCAGGTCGAAGTGCTCCGCCCGCGGCGCCGCCAGGGCGAATTCGACAAGGTGGGAGTTCTCGGCGCCGGCGAGATCACGGGAGAGGCGGCTCTCATGGGAGTCTTCCCCCGGAGCGCTTCTCTTCGCGCGCTGGAACCGGTCACGATCATGGTCGTAACCCGCGAGAGGCTCGCGAAGCTCAAGAAGGAGAATCCGGCTCTCCTCATGGAATTGTACCAGGGCATATTCGAACAGCTTGGCGAGCGTTTTCTTTCGCTCGTCGAGAAGAAAACTCCGGGGCTCTTCTGACATGGCGGACGACTCGGGAAGCGTTTTCAAGTATTTCAGCTCCATGGACAGGCTGGATCTCAACAAGGCCTTCTCCAAGAAGTCGCTCCAGCCCGGCGATATTCTCTTCAACGTGGGCGATCCGTCCGACTGGATGGCCGTCGTGGTCAGCGGCCGGCTGGAAGTGCTCTCGTCCGAGATGAAGGACGGCCAGCCGCAGATTCTGGTCAACGTCGAGGCGGGCGGGAGCGTCGGCGAGATCGGGTTCATGACCAGGAAACCCCACAGCGCGACGGTCCGGGCGCCCGCCCTCGCGGATGTCCTCGTCATCAACCGCGCCCAGTTCGACGATTTCCGGAAGAGCAAACCGCTCCTCGCCGTCGCTCTCTACGAGGCTCTCCTCGACCAGGTGATCCGCCGTTTCCGCAGTCTCTCCGACAAGAAGGATCTCCACTCGTTCTGGTTGTAGCCTTCGGTCAATCCTCCCGCACTCGCCATCGAAATGCCGCAGGTCGACGCTGAGGAATCGCTCATCATCTTCGATCAGACACAGATGCAAGTGTCAGACGACCGGTCGACTCGATCAGGATAGGAGATCCCGTCCCTTGCCGAAACCTCGTTCCATCGAAGTGGTTCTTCGTGGCCGCCGCCACGTATCCACATCCAGATAGCAAGCCATGATCGGCAGGGAAATGCCTTGGCGGCGGGTCCAAAGCAGGAACGGCTTGTCGATCACGATTTCCAGAGGTTTCTCGATTCGGCCGATTCGAATGAGCAGGCCGCTCGAGGCGGATTCGAATCGCATGCCGAATTCATCAAGCCCCAACCGGGTCTCCTGAATGGCTTTCCACAGGCAGTATGGGGTATTGTCTCGAGCAGTCACGCGAAGATCGCGCAGCCACGGCAAAGCGTCCTGGGAGGACATATCGACCATCGGGATGGTTGCGACCGCGGATCCCGCCAGCGCTTTGTCCCGATCCAGTTTCATGACGTCATCGAGCAGATTCAGGCCCGCAACTGGCCTGGAGGCGATCGTGGCGAATATATCATCTCCACTTTTCGTGTGGAGCTTCGCGATGGGGTGTGGGTGCGACGCGCACCGATAAGCGCCGCAGGTTGAACTCCTGAAAGCCGGGTAGGATTTATTTGCGTATTCGACGGAAGCGACCTTTGCGGGAGATGGCCATTCGAACAGGAGCGTGATCAGTCCGGCTGCTCCGAAAGTGTTCACGGGTAGCTCCTCGAAGACTCCATGAAAGCCGTTCGTTTCAAGAAATGCATTGAGCTCGATGTGATTCCTGGAAGCCATACTTTTCAATTCAGGAAGCCTTGACATGCCGCTCCGCCACGCGTTCAGCTCGGACAGGAATTTCGCCTGCGCCGGATTCGCAGGCGACCAGCCGTCTTTCGCGCCGACGAAATCTTCCGCCGCGACCAGCATTCCGAGAATTGTCACCGGAACAATGTTCGCGCTCTTTCCGGCGCCAGATTCTTCCTCCGTCAGCGAGAACGGATCGAGCGACTCTGTTTCGATTTCCGCCGGTCCTGTTTCGGCCGTCGCGACGAATTCCGCCTTGAAAAAGTGGAGGAACTCCTGAACAAACGTCTGATGCTCCTTCTTTGATAAGGAAACGCCGAGATCGGCCCCTTCCATCGCAATGGCTTCCTCGATGCGGGATATGGCCAACGCTTTTCGATGCTCGCTGGTGGCGCGCTCTTGATCCTCCAGCGGCTCAGCCTGTAATCTCTTGATGACCTGAAGTCTCAACAATTGAATCCCGTTCATCGGAAACATCTCCTCGCCTATCAACTGGTCGACCGCTCCATCCATAATGTGAGCATTATCCGGGCCATTCCACAATCGAATTCAAGTATCCGGTCGAAGCGAGTCTGTTCTATCGAATTCCAATACCTGCCGGCGATGATCGCTCATAGATGTGGAG
>CAZCME010000011.1:0-142205 GCA_964499705.1 uncultured bacterium
TGGCAGGGCGAATTCGTGCAGAAGAAGAAATGATCGCCGGATTCTCCAGGGAACGGATCGAGTATCTCCTCAAGAAACCACTCGTCCGCATCATGCTCCTGACGATCCTCGTCTTCTCCCTGGTCGCGCTCCTGAACCTTCTCGGGCTTTTCAGCAGCAACGAATTCGTGCTTCTCGACGCGCGCTTCAAGACGAGGAATAAGATCCGCCCCGTTGAGGTCGATTCCTCGATTGTCACGATCGACTGGGACGAGGAATCCATCACGTCCCTCGGCCGCTGGCCATGGACCTGGAACCGCCATGCGGCGCTCTTCGAATTTCTGAAGCTCTACGACGCAAAACAGGCCGCGGTCGTGGACGATCAGTTTTCGACGATCGGAGAAGTATCGCTGCCGCGGGAAGCCGCCGTCTCGCTTCATGACCAGATCGCCTCGACTCCCGGCGATTTCACGCCGCTTCTCCCCGACTACAACCAGCGCTTCGCCCGGCAGCTCCAGGAATTCGGTTCCGCCTTTCTCTGCGCCGACTTCTTCATTCCCGAGGAGGAAGGCTCCTTGACGGACGAGCAGCGCGCGGGCTGGATCGAACTGGTCCGCATCGGACGCGACACGGACCGGCTCGATGCGATCAAGGCGACGGAGCGATACTCCCTGCGGGGATCCGCGTCGCTCATGACGCTCTCCGCCATCGACATGAAGCCGCCGGTCCGGCTCCTCGGCGACCAGATCGCCGGGCTCGGATTCAACAGGATCATCCAGGATCCGGACGGCGTCATCCGCCAGACGCCCGCGGTCGTCAATTACGAGGGCCGGCTCTATTACACGCTCGCCATCGCCATGGCCGCCCACCGGTTCGGATGTCCGTTCGAGAAGATCCGGTTCGAGCCGGGAAAATACGTGGAATTCGCGGGCACCTCCTATCCGGACGGTCGCCCCGTCCGCATTCCCGTGAACGACCGCGGCATGATGAGAATCAACTGGGCCGGACCCTACTACGGCCCCTTCCAGCACATGCCTTATATGGCACTTTCCGAGCAGATCGGCTTCATGAAGGCCAAGCGTGTCGTTTCGGGAATCCACATCACGGGGGCGAACCTGAGCGACGTGGAACAGACCGTCCTGGGAACGATCACATCCATGCGATTTTTCGATTCCCGCTTCAACGAGTACATCGCCCGCAACCTGATGTATGCCGCCGTGGCCGAGCAGTTCATCAAGAGCGGAGAAACATTCGAAAATTTCCTCGGATCCTATCTCGGCGGCAACGACGCGGACTCGGAAGGATGGGAGATCTGGAATTCCATCGCGATGAACAACCTGCTCGAAGTGGCGCTCGACAACGGAGAGACCGTCACCTACGCGCAACTGCTCGAAGCCGTCGGAGTCAAGGATACGCTCGTCTATCGCTTCAACTACGACCAGGCTTCCCATTTCCATTCCAAGGGGCTGCTCGCCGAGATGCACCCGCTCTACTTCCTCAAGCCCGTCTTCCGCACGATCGATTCGCACACGGTCTATCCCGATCCGCTCCAGCTGAAAGGAAAGTCCGTCTTCATCGGCCTGACGGCGACCGCTCTGAACGCGCTGAACCCGACTCCCTATGAGGACCGTTACATGATGCACGGCCAGCAGCCGAACGTTCTGAACACGATCCTGACCGGGCAATTCATCACCGATATCCCATCCTGGACCGTCTACATCTTCATCTTCGTCTACGCGCTCACCGTCGTCATCCTCGTGCTGTATCTTCCGACGATCGGACAGTTTCTCACCGCGTGCCTCCTGGGAGCCGTGCATATCGGCGCGTCCTGGTACTCCTTCGCCACGGGCGGCATCATCATCCCCATCGTCGCGCCCGTTATTTCCATCGTCGCCGCGTACAGCGGAACCGTGCTTTTCCGGTACATCGAGGAGCAGCGCGAGCGGAAGAAAGTCCGCGGACTCTTCTCCGCGATGGTCTCCCCCGACGTCCTGAAACTGATGGAGGATCACCCGGAGAAGATCAGCCTGGCGGGCGAGAAGAAGGACGCGACGATGTTCTCCTCCGACGTCTCCGGATTCACGACGATTTCCGAAGGCGTCACGGCACAGGAACTCGCCGACATCCTGAACATCTACCTCACGCCGATGTCGAATCTCGTCATGAAGTACGGGGGATACGTGGACAAGTACGAAGGCGACGCCATCAAGGCCTCGTTCGGAGTGCCGCTCCCGGACGAGGAGCATCCGTGGAAGGGAGCGTGTTCCGCGCTGGAGCAGCAGGAGGAATTGACCGCGATCGCGCGGATGCTGCTGCTGAAATACGGCGTGAAGATCACGGCACGCATGGGCGTCAACACCGGCGTCGTCTCCGCGGGCAACATGGGATCCGAGAAGAAGATGCAATACACGGTGATGGGCGAGCAGGTGACTCTGGCGGAAGAGCTGGAGCCGATCAACAAGCTTTATGAGTCATGGATCGCGCTGGGGCCGGAGACGCAGAAGAGATCCGGCGGCATCGTCGAAACGCGCCATCTGGATACCGTCCTGATGGGACCTTCGAAGCATCATATCGATATCTACGAAGCGATGGGATGGGACCGCGATAAGTACATCGCCTACTGGCGTGACAGGCCGGTTCCGCCGCTGTTCATCGAAGGCTGGAAGAAGATGTCGCCGGAGAAACTCCTCGGGTACGTCTACTACTTTGAGCGCAAGAACCTGCCGGATTCCCCCATCAAGAAGGAAGTCGAGCTCCTCATCTTCGGACTGACGGGCTTCGCGCTGGACGCGATGCATCACACCGACACGCTCCAGACGCTCCAGCTCCGCGACCAGGTCGCCGACCTGGAGGAACTGATCGCGAAGTACCGGCCGATGACGGCGGGCCAGCCTGTGCCGGCGTATCTCGTGCCGGAGCTCGAGACCGCGGACCGGAAGATCGCGGAATCGAAGGAGGAGTGGCAGGTTGTCATCTGGAAATGGAAGAAGCTGATCCGCGAGGCGACCGTGATCGGAGACCTCCTCTTCCAGAAGATTCCCGACGCCGAGCGCGACGAACTTCTCAAGCAGGTCGACACGCTCGACAAGCGCACGGAGTGCTATATCAAGCGCTGCTCCTTCCCGAAGCCCGACGACGACATCGCGTGGAAGCTGGCGGAACATCTGAAGAAGATCGTCGTCAACGTGTCGCCGGAATTCCTGAAGCAGAACCGCGACGGCCTGAAGACAAAGATCGCGGAGATGCAGAAGAAGATCACGGACGAGATGTCGTCGTTTCTCGCGACGCTGGCGGCGCCCGAGAGATCCCGTATGTATCACGAGTACATGGCCGACTTCTGTTTCACCCCGGAGAAGAAGAAGCAGGTCCGCGAAATCTTCAACCGGGGGCGCGCGCATTACCTGAAGCAGGAATGGGACTCCGCGGAGTCGGTCTTCCACGAAGGCCTGGAGGTCGATCCCGGAGACGGACCGTGCATCAAATACATCGAGCGCGTGCAGAAGTTCCGGAAGCACCCGCCGGCCGCGGACTGGGACGGAGCCTGGGAGGAGGAATAGGGGAAAAGGATGAAGGATGAAGGATGAAGAAAACGGTCTTGCATTCCTCATACTTCATACTTCATACTTCATCCTTATTTTCTGATCAGGAGGCAACACACCATGTTCGATACCAAGAAGCTCGCTGCGGCTGCGGAACGGGAGCGCGAGAATTGCGCCCGGTTTCTCCGCGACATCTGCCGGATTCCCGCCACGTCCAACCAGGAAGGCCCCGTCGTGGAACGCGTCAAACAAGAAATGAAGAAGGTCGGCTTCGACGAGATCCGGATCGACGGTTACGGCAACATTCTCGGCCGCATCGGAAACGGCAAGCGCGTCATCGCTTTCGATTCGCACCTGGACACGGTGGGCGTGGGGGACCGCGCGGAGTGGAAGCACGATCCCCACGTGGGCAAGCGCGTCACGATGGACATGAGCAAGTATTCCGATGCTCTTCCCGCGGATGCGACCTCCAAGGGCCCGCGCGACGTCATCTGGGCGCGCGGCGCCTCCGATCAGCGAGGCGGCATCGCGGCGATGGTCTATGCGGGCAAGCTCATCAAGCAGCTCGGCCTCGCCGCCGACTGCACGATCTGGATGGTCGGCTCCATCTGCGAGGAAGACTCCGACGGCATCGCCTGGCTGTACATCCTGAAGAAGAAGGTTATCAATCCCGAGGTCGTCGTCGTTTCCGAACCCACCAATCTCAATATCTACCGCGGACATCGCGGGCGAATGGAGATCAAGGCGAAGATCACGGGCGTCTCCTGCCACGCATCCGCGCCGGAACGCGGCGTCAATCCCGTCTATCGCGCCGTTCCGTTCATCAAGGAGATCGAGAAGCTGCACACGCAGTTGAAGGGCGACAAGTTCCTCGGCAAGGGAACGATCGCGGTGACGAAGATCCAGGAGGAGACACCGTCGCAATGCGCGGTGCCGGCTTCCGTGGAACTGCATCTCGACAGGCGGCTGGAAGTGACGGCCTCCAAGGAATCGGCCGTCGCGGAAGTGAAGGCCGCCATGAAGCGCGCCGGCATCAAGGACGGCAAGGTCTGGGTGCCCGTGTACAAGGTTCCATCGTGGAAAGGCACCGTCTTCCCGATGGAGAATTACTATCCCGGCTGGTGCCTGGAACCGGATCACTCGCTCGTGAAGATATCCGAGGAGACGCACAAGGCCGCCTTCAACAACAAGAAGGGCAAGGTCTCGCGATGGGTCTTCTCCACGAACGCCACGACCATCACCGGCATCTGCGGCGTTCCGGCGATCGGTTTCGGGCCGGGCGCGGAAGATAAT
The DNA here is from genome assembly GCA_964499705.1 of uncultured bacterium. Lineage (GTDB taxonomy): Bacteria > UBA8481 > UBA8481 > UBA8481 > UBA8481 > JBBTKW01. The sequence continues at coordinate 4,812 of CAZCME010000011.1, forward strand.
GCGCACATGGCGATCGAGCACATGGCGGTCGACCACCTCATCGCCGCGATGAAATTCTACGCGGCGTTTCCGACGAAATACTCCGAGGCGGGCGGATTAAAGCCTGCCGACCGCAAGTATAAACCGAAGAGAAAGTAAGGAGACCACTCATGAGCAAACACTGCAAGAAGCTTTCCCATCTTGAAGACCTGGAATCGAATCTCTATGGCAGCGATTTTCTCCTGACGTCCGAGAAGACGAACGCGGAACTGGAGCTCGTGCTGGGGGCCGCCGACATGCTGAAGGCGATGCACCAGCAGAATATCTCCAGCCGCGTCTTCGACACCGGCCTGGCCATCTCCATTTTCCGCGACCAGTCCACCCGCACCCGCTTCTCGTTCGCGTCGGCGACGAGCCTGCTCGGGCTTGCCCACCAGGAATTCGAGGAAGGCAAATCGCAGGTCGCTCACGGCGAAACGGTCCGCGAGACGGCGAACATGATCTCCTTCCTTTCGGAGACCATCGGCATCCGCGACGACATGTTCATCGGCAAGGGAAACACCTACATGCGCGAAGTCGGCGCCGCCATGGATGACGGTTTCCGTAACGGCGTCCTCCACCAGCGCCCCGCGATCGTCAATCTCCAGTGCGACATCGATCATCCGACGCAGGCGATGGCCGACCTGGCCGCGCTGAAAGCTCATTTCGGCGGCTCCCTCGAAAATCTCCGCGGCAAGAAGATCGCCATGACATGGGCATACTCACCTTCCTACGGAAAGCCGCTCTCCGTCCCGCAGGGCATCATCACCCTGATGACCCGCTACGGCATGGATGTGTCTCTCGCCTATCCGAAGGGCTACGATCTGCTCCCCGATACGATCGAGGTCTCCAAGAAGCACGCGAAAGCGTCCGGCGGAAAGTTCTCCATCTCCAATTCGATGGAGGACGCCTTCAAGGACGCCGACATCGTCTACCCGAAATCGTGGGCGCCTTTTGCCGCGATGGAGAAGCGCACGAAGCTCGTGGAGACCCACGACCAGGACGGCATCAAGACCCTGGAAAAGGAGCTGCTGGCGAATAACGCCAAGTTCAAGAGCTGGGAATGCGACGAGAAGAAGATGAAGCTGACGAAGAAGGGCGAGGCTCTGTACATGCACTGCCTCCCCGCCGACATCACCGACGTCTCCTGCAAGGAAGGCGAAGTGAGCGCGAAGGTCTTCGAGAAATACCGGATCCCGACGTACATCGAGGCGAGCTACAAGCCGTTCGTCATCGCGGCGATGATCCTGACCTCGCGCTTCCGCGACCCCATCGGAGTGCTGGACCGACTGCAGAGGCAGGGCACGCGCCGGAGGTATTAGAGGGGACATTCTCCAACATTCCAACATTGGGAATAATGGAGTTGCAAAAAGAGAGCGCCGTATTTCTTGTAAGTCGATTGTTCCCAATGTTGGAATGTTGGAGAATGTCCCCATGAGAAGCTGGCTTCATCCGTCGCAGATCGGCCAGGATCCTGCGTTTCAGGACCACCTGGACGCGCAGGCCGTCACGGGTATCAAGCTCCTCGGTGCGCTCCTTGTCTCGCTGGCGATCTTCGCGCAGGTTATTCTCAGGACGCTCTACCTCGCCGAGACCGTCAAGACGGTCGAAGGCATGCTGTTGTCGTTCCGATTCCTCATCCTCGGGCTCTTTCTCCTAGGCTCCCTGCGTCTTCCCATTCTCCACCGCATCGCCCGTCCGCTCCTCTTCACGATCATGTGCATTCTCCTCGCCGACACGATCCACCTGCAGATCAAGCTCCTCGTGGTTCACCGGGCTCAGCTCGGGCTCTTCATTTCGGCGCTCCTCTTCATCGCCTTCACCTTCCTCCCCTACCGGCCCTGGGTCGTCGGCGTCTTCGGCCTCTACGGAGTCGCGACGATTCTCGTGGTCGCCTCCCGAATCGGGCGCGAGATCAATCCGTACGCCGACACCGGAGTCTTCTGGTTCGGGGCGCAGTTCCTGTCGCTCGCGATGATCACGCTCTTCTTTCGCGCCGCGAATCTCAACATGCAGATCAGCATGCATTCCATGAAGGAGGACATGGAGGACATCAAGAGCATTCTCTCCCGCGCGGAGAGCCAGAAGGTCGAGTTCAAATCCTCCTTTCGGTATGACTACAAGCAGAAGCTGGCCAACACGGAAATATCATCCGCCGTCATCAAGGCGATCGCGGGCTTCCTGAACACCGACGGCGGCACGCTCATCCTCGGCGTGGACGACAACGGCCGGCCCGTCGGCCTCGAAAAAGACTACCTGACCCTCAAGAAGAAGAGCGCGGACGGTTACGAAATGTCCATCATCCAGGCGGTCTCGGAGGCCTGCGGAGCCGACGTCTGCCAGAATCTCCGATTTTCCTTTCTCCAGCTGGAGGGCAAGGACGTGTGCATCGTCCGGATCCGCTCCTCGTCCAAGCCGGTCTACGTCGAGCTCCGCGACCAATCCGTCTTTCACATAAGGACCGGGAATTCCACGCAGGGGCTGGACACGAAACGCGCCGTCGAATACATCCAGTCGCACTGGAAGAAGGGGCGGGCCTGATCCTCGCGGGATTCCCCTCCATCAAACGGTTGGTGATTGGAGCCTCTCTGAGTATGATAGTCGCATGAATCCGAATCCCGCAGAGCTCGACGGGCTGGCTTCCGAGTACGCAGGCCGCCACCCGCGCGACATTCTCAGCATGGTGTTTTCCCGCTTCGATTCGATCGCCGTTTCCTTCAGCGGAGCCGAGGATGTCGTCCTTGTGGACATGGCCACCAGGCTGAAGCCGGATCTCCAGGTCTTCTCCCTCGATACCGGCAGGCTGCATCCGGAAACCTACCGCTTTCTCGACGCCGTTCGCGAACGCTATGGGATCGCGATCGAGTGCCTGTTTCCGGATGCCGCGGCCGTCGAGAAGATGGTTCGCGAGAAAGGCCTTTTCAGTTTCTACAAGGACGGCCATGTCGAATGCTGCTCCATCCGCAAGGTCGCGCCGCTCGCACGAAAGCTTTCGATATTGGACGCCTGGATCACGGGTCAGAGGCGCGACCAGAGCCCGGACACGCGTAACAACGTGCCTGTCATCCAGAAGGACAGCGCTTTCTCAACGGACGCGCACCCGGTCGTCAAGATCAATCCTCTCGCGTTCTGGACATCCGCACAGGTGTGGGCTTATATCCGCGAGAACGATGTGCCCTTTAACGAGCTGCATGCGCGGGGATTCGTGAGCATCGGGTGCGAGCCGTGCACGCGGGCGATCCTACCGGGTCAGCACGAACGGGAGGGCCGCTGGTGGTGGGAGGAAGCGACGCGCAAGGAATGCGGCCTTCATTCCGGTCCCGCGCCTAAATAGCGATGCGCATCACGCTCGTGAAGAAAATCCTCACGGACGGATCGCCCTGCCGCAAATGCGGCGAGGTCGTCGCGCGGCTCGAAGAATCCGGAATGATGCGGCGGATCGACCGGGTCGTGATCGCCGACGAACGCGACCCGTCCAGCGAAGGCATGATGCTCGCGGCGCGGCTGGGAGTGAAGCAAGCCCCCTTCTTCGTCGTCGAGTCGCAAGGTGCCGAAGTCGTGTACGAAACTTACATGCGCTTTTTGCGCGAGGTGCTGGAAAAGCCCGTCACGGCCGTGGACGAAGCGAAGGAAATTCTCGAACGCCATTCGTCGGACCTGGATTTCCTGTGATCTCGGCTGACGATCCAGGCGTGCTCCGCAGTGGAGTCCTCGGCCAGAAGGGAAGCACCGTCTGGCTGACGGGTTTTTCAGGCGCGGGCAAATCAACCATTGCGCGGGAACTCGAAAGGCAGCTCCTCGCCCGCCGCAAGATTGCGTACGTGCTGGACGGAGACAACATCCGCAAGGGACTCAACCGCGACCTCGGATTCTCGCCCCGGGACCGGGAGGAGAACATACGCCGGATCGGCGAAGTGGCACGGCTCTTCGCGGATACCGAGATCATCGCCATTATAGCTTTCATCTCCCCTTATCGCGCCGACCGGGACCGGGCGCGCGCGCTGCACGACGAAGGATCGTTCTTCGAGATCCACGTCGACTGCCCGCTCCAGGTCTGCGAAGCGCGCGACACCAAGGGGCTTTACGCGCGCGCAAGACGGGGTGAAGTGGCGGATTTCACCGGGATTTCTGCGCCATATGAGGCTCCCGAAAGCCCGGAACTTCGACTCGATACTTCGGTATCTTCCCTGCCGGATTGCGTTGCCGCAATCCTAGCCCTGCTCAATTCAAACGGCCGCCTTCAAGGTTGGACCGCCCCCTCATGACCCGAATGTCATCCCAGGCTCGGTCCATGATGCCACATTGTCTCCCTCGTATCTCCATCAAGCTCTAACTCTCGAAATCCCACGGACCCATTACCTCCGGTTTCCGGCACGCGAATTGATTAAAACACCCTTGGAAATTCTCTAGCCGCAAAGGCATGAAAGGAGTTTGGTAGATGGCAAAAGTACGTCCACTGAACGATCGGGTTCTCGTCCAACGAGTCGAGCCCGAAGAAAAGAAAAAAGGCGGAATCATCATTCCCGATTCAGCCAAGGAAAAGCCCCAGGAGGGCAAGGTAGTCGAGTGCGGACCGGGCAAGACCAATGATGACGGGAAGCGCACCGCTCTGCAGGTCAAGAAGGGCGACAAGATTCTGTTCGGAAAATATTCCGGTACGGAAGTGAAGATCGACGACGAGGACTACATCATCATGCGTGAGGATGACATCCTCGCAGTACTGGAGTAGGAGGAAACGATGGCAAAGCAATTACTGTTTCACGAGGATTCGCGCGCGAAGTTGAAGAGCGGCCTCGACAAGCTGGCGGCGGCCGTGGCCGCGACGCTCGGACCGCGGGGACGCCTTGTGGTCCTCGATAAGAAGTTCGGCTCGCCGACCGTCACGAAGGACGGCGTATCCGTCGCGAAGGAAATCGAGCTGGAAGATCCGTTCGAGAACCTGGGCGCGGAGATGGTGAAGGAAGTCGCCTCCAAGACGAACGACGTCGCGGGCGACGGCACGACGACGGCGACCGTTCTGGCGCAGGCGATCGTGAATCTCGGATTCCGCGCGGTAGCGGCGGGTTCCAACCCGATGGCCGTCAAGCGCGGCATCGAGAAGGCGGTCGAGAAGATCGTCGAGCAGCTGAAGAACCAGTCGACGAAGGTGAAAGGTCGCGAGGAAATTTCCAACGTCGCGTCGATCTCCGCCAACGGCGACAAGGAAATCGGCAAGCTCATCGCGGACGCAATGGAGAAAGTCGGCAAGGACGGCGTCATCACGGTCGAAGAGGCGAAATCGCTCGAGACCACGATGGAGCTCGTCGAAGGCATGCAGTTCGACAAGGGTTACATCTCGCCCTACTTCATCACCGACGCTCACCGGATGGAAGCCGTCCTCGAGGACGCTTTCATTCTCATCCACGACAAGAAAATCTCCGCGATGAAGGACATCCTTCCGACGCTGGAGAAGGTCGCGCAGAACGGCAAGCCGATCCTCATCATCTCCGAGGAAGTCGAAGGCGAAGCCCTCGCAACCCTGGTGGTCAATCACATCAGGAAGACGCTCGTCTGCGTCGCGGTGAAGGCCCCCGGATTCGGCGACCGCAGGAAGGCGATGCTCGAAGATATCGCCACGTTGACCGGCGGCAAGGTTATCACGGAAGAGCTCGGCATGAAGATGGACCAGGTTCAACTCTCGGATCTCGGACGCGCGAAGCGCGTCGTCATCGGCAAGGAAGAGACGACGATCGTGGAAGGCGCCGGGAAGAAGTCGGACATCCAGGGCCGCATCTCCCAGATCAAGCTCCAGATCGACGAGACCACCTCGGATTACGACCGTGAAAAGCTCCAGGAACGCCTCGCGAAGTTGGCGGGCGGCGTCGCCGTCATCAATGTCGGCGCGGCCACGGAGACGGAAATGAAGGAAAAGAAGCACCGCGTCGAGGACGCGCTATCCGCGACACGAGCTGCCGTTGAAGAAGGCATCGTGGTCGGAGGCGGAGTTGCGCTTCTTCGCGCCGCGAAGTCGCTCGACGAGCTGAAGCTGAAGAACGAAGACGAGATTGTCGGCGTCGATATCATCCGGAAGGCCGTTTCACAGCCGCTCCGGTGGATCTGCAACAACGCCGGCGTCGAAGGTTCGGTCGTCGTGGAGAAGGTTCTCGCGGGCAAGGGCAGCTTCGGCTTCAACGCCGAGACGCTCGAGTACGAGGATCTCTCGGATGCCGGCATCATCGACCCGACAAAGGTGACGCGTTCCGCTCTGCAGAACGCGGCCTCGATCGCGGCCATGATGTTGACGACGGAGTGCATCGTCACGGACATACCGGAGAAAGACAAGGGACCCGCCATGCCGCCGCACGGTGGTGGCGGAGACTACTAAGCTCTACGCTGTAATGTAAGGCCCACGCCGGGTTCCGCAAGGAGCCCGGCGTTTTTTATTTAATGGGAAATTACACCCCGCGGCTTTCGGATACCGGCCGCGCGATCCGCTACACGGGCGATCAGGGAAGAGGCTTTGCCTCGGGCGCTTCCGTCTCCGGCGCGGGAGACTCGACATCCTGAACGTCCTGAGCGGCGCGGGCGCGCTGTTCCTGCTTCTGGCGCCTCTTCTCTTCACGTTTCTTCTGTTGCGCCATTTCACGCTTGAACTTCTCGAATTGAAAATTCTTCCTTGCCATGACCCGTCCTTTTCGCGTTCATACGATTGATAATTTCCGGTCGGTTCCGATCGGTATGTTTTCGCATCGGATCCTCGCCTGCTTCCAGGAAAGTAAGTATAGCTCATCCTTATCGCACGTCATGACAATTGCTTGACTCGATCCCGCTTGCAAACAGCTCGTTTGACGAGAGCTATTTTTTCGTCACGCGTCCACCTCTTGATCTCCGCTTCGCGTCGCAAGGCCCGGCCGCGCCCGCCATGTTCCTCGATATGAATCAACTTCACGGGTCTGCGCGACCGCGTGTACTTGGCGCCTTTCCCCTCGTTGTGCAGTCTCACCCTTGCCCCCGGGTCCGCAGCCACGCCCGTGTAGAGCGTTCCGTCGCGGCATCGCACGATATAGACGTACATCCTAGTCGTCCTGATTCGCCGAGCCGGTCCAACGACCGCTCCTGACAGACTGCACCATCTCGTCGAGCTTCTGCAGAAAGAGCGATCGATCCGATTTCTGGAAGGGCGGCGGTCCGTATCGACGATCTTCCATCTCCCGTAGGTGCGACAGAATCTGGCGGGTCGCCAGCGCCTCGCTGATATTCTGGGCTGTGAAGGGACGTCCCTTGTGCCCGAGGACGAGCGCGGACTTTTTAAGGCAGCGCGCGGCGAGCGGAATATCGCCGGTGATCACGATATCCAGCTCGCCCACATGGTCGACGATCCAGTCGTCGGAGGCATCGAATCGGCCGCTCACGACTTCCAGCGTTATGCCTTCATTCTCGGGAAATCTCATCGGCGCGTTCGCCACGAGCTTCACCTTGAGCCCATATCGTTTTGCGACCCTGTAGACCTCGCCCTTTACGGGACACGCGTCCGCGTCCACGAATATGTCAAGCATGATTCACACGAATCGCCACCGCCGGAGATTCACGCAGCGCCAGAAGTGCCGCCGCCAGCGCCGTGGTCCGCCGCGGCGCATGACGTCGGACCATCAATCCTCGATCACGCAAATTCTCCATCACTCCGGCACGAAAGAAGTCGTTCTCCATAAGGGTCCCGCTCCAGCTCATCAGCGGATCAACCCCCAGTGACGCCGCCCTCGCGGCGGAGAACGCCAGCGCGGCAAGATGTTCCTGGGCGGCATGGACGATCACAGCGGATTCGGCATGACCTCTTTGGGCGGCAGTAATAATGGAGCCTGCCAGGGCGGCGACCCGGGCCACGCGGGAACGCCCGGAACGGCGGTCCGAGGAGCGAAGCTTGCGAAGCCCCGAATCCAGAGCCGCGCGTCCAATCCAATAGGCCGAACCCTCATCCCCGTGCACCGGTCCATGACCCCCGCGACGGATCCCCCTCCCGTTCATCCCTCGTGCCAGGGCGATCGAGCCGGTGCCGGCGATCAGGATGATGCCCGGCCGTTCGTCCAGCGCGCCGTGATAGGCCGCCTCAACGTCGGAAGTCACGAGAACTCGTCGCGCATGGTCTGAAAGCTTTCTCCGCAACCGGTCACGCTCCTGCCTTGTCCAGACACCCGCCGAAGCCACAGCCAGCGACGGCAGGTCCGCGATCTTCCATCTCCGCCATAATTTATCGAGCGATGCGGAGATTCCGGCGACCGGCGGCGAAGGTTCGCGGTGAGAATAAATCGATCGGCCGCGCGCATCCACCGCCTCGATGCGCAGCCATGTTCCGCCGCGATCCACGCCGATGGCCGCCACCTTCCCCGCGAACATTCGCTTCCGGGTTACTTTTCGCATGGCTCTCCTATAATAGCCGGACGTATGCTCGTCAACGAATTCCACCATGCTCACTGGCCCTGACTTTCTTCTCGTGGCGCTCCTCCTGGGAGCGCTCGTCTGGATGGGCGCGCGCTGCGGCCAGGGCCAGACGGACACGCGGGATTTCTTTCTCGCGCGCCGAAGCATCCCCGGGTGGGCCGCCGCGCTCTCCTTCGTGGCAACCGAAGTGAGCGCCCTGACGATCGTCTCCGTGCCGGCGACGGCGTACCGCGAGAACTGGCAATACGCGCAGTTCTTCATCGGGTCGGCGCTTGCGCGCCTCGTCGTCGCCTCGATCTTCATACCCGCTTTCTACGCGCACGACTGCGCGACGATCTACGAATACCTCCTGCGCCGTTTCGGACCATCCACCCAGCGCGCGGCCGTCGGCCTTTTCTTCGTGACTCGGCTCCTGGGATCGGGAGTCCGCCTGATGGTCGCCTCTCTCGGCGTTTCGATTCTCCTCGGCTGGAACATCGGCGCGACCATTCTCATCTTCACGGTCGTGGGGATTCTCTACCTGGGCGCCGGCGGCATCAAGGCGGCGATCTGGGGCAGCGTCCTCCAGGCCGTCTGCTTCATCGGCGCCGGAGTGGCGTCGCTATTCTATATTGCGCTCCAGGTCGAAGGCGGGTTCGGCGGAATCATCGCCATTGCATCAGCCGCCGGAAGAACGCATCTCATCAACTGGGGGCCCGCCCTGAGCGATCCCGGTTTTGTCGCAAAGACGCTCACCGATCCGAACATCATCTGGCTTGCGGCACTGAACGGCTTCATGACCTCTCTCGCCGCGTTCGGCACGGACCAGGACCAGATGCAGAGAATGCTCAGCGTCTCCACGCGTGAAGCGAGCGCGCGGTCGACGCGCTCCACCATCTTCTGGAGCGGATTCGTGGTCTCGCTCTTCCTGCTCCTCGGGTCCGCGCTCTTCGCCTACTACGCGACCCACCCCGACGCTCCGCTTCCTTCCACGCCGGACAAGGTCTTCCCGCATTTTGCGGCGACTATCATGCCTCCTCTCCTGCGCGGACTCGTGCTCGCCGCGATCATCATGGCCAGCATAGACTCGCCGCTCGGAGGACTGTCCGCGGCCTTCGTCACGGATGTCTACCGGCCTCTGCGCGGAGGGCGGTCGGAATCGCATTATCTTGCCGTAGCGCGAGGAGCCATCGTCGGATTCGGAATCATTCTCGCGGGAATCGCATACGGATTTCATTTCATGGATCGCCACCTCTGGCTCGCCTTCAAGATCGGAGGCGTCACATTCGGCAGCCTGCTGGGGGTTTTCCTGCTCGGTCTCCTGACCCGCCGCGGCCGCGACGATTCCAATATCGTGGCGATGCACCTGGCTGTCGGCATCAACCTGATGCTTCTCATCCTGTCCGAGGCTTCCGTCATTTCGCTCGCCTGGTCCTGGCTCGTGATCCTCGGGACAGGCATCACGATGACGATGGGCGCGGTGGAATTCAAGTTACGCGCTACGGCAGGTCGATGATAAGCTGCTCCGCATGATCCGCCGATCTCTTCTCGCGCTGCTCTGCCTCCTTTTGCCGCTTGCTCCATCGAATGCTCACCCGCATGTTACATCTCCTTCTCCGCCGGCCATGCACGTCGTTCTCATCAGCATCGACGGTCTCCGCGCGGATGCGATCGAGGCCGCTCCGGCGCCCAATCTCCTCGCCCTCATCCGTCGTGGCTCCTATTGTGCCGTGGCGCGCACGATCCAGCCCTCCATCACGCTTCCCAGCCACACCTCCATGCTGACCGGCCTGGATTTTTCACGACATGGTGTGTTCTGGAATATCGATCATGAGGGATCCATCGCCCATCCCACCGCGATGTCGGAGGCGAAGAAGGCGGGATACGCGACGGCCATGATCGCGTCCAAGAGCAAGTTCAGCTTTCTCGCCACGCCGGGTACGTGCGATTTCACGTTCGGCTTCGACCGGGACACGAACGCCCGGTCGCGTTCGACGGCCGGGAGGATCGCGGAGCTCTTCGCGCGGGTATGGCCGGGCAGCAAATTCGGTTTCACGTTCATTCACCTGAGGGAGCCGGATGACGCCGGACACCGGCATCGGTGGATGAGCGATACCTACCTCGCGGCCGTGCGAGAAGCCGACAGCGCGGTCGGATCCATCGTCAGAACGCTCGGCGTGGACTCCTCTTTCGACAACGACAGCGTGATCCTGATCGTCACGGCCGATCATGGCGGGAAGGACACGACGCACGTCAAGCCGATCCCGGAAATCTACACGATCCCCTGGATCTGCATCGGTCCCGGGATCCCCGCCGGCCGGAGGATCAAGCGCGTCATCCGCACCTATGACACGATGCCGACCGTCCTGAAGCTGCTCGGAGTGCCCATACCAGGGGGACTGGACGGGAAACCGGTCGTGGAAGTAATCCCGGAGAAACGATCGAGCTCATCCCACCGTCCTTGACGGTCCGCGGCCGCTTTGGATTCGCACCGGTTCAGTTCGCGCGCCGCGATGCTGGGCGAACCGGCGGATATTCTTTTTCAACAAACCGACGCTCACGATGATGGAGCATGACGTATAATTTCAAGTAACAGGATGCTCATCCAGGGGGACAGGATGCTCATCCAGGGGGGTGATGACCATGACCACAACCACAATACATCACACATCATCGTCGCAGCCGCTTTCGTCCGCGGAAATCTTTCTCTTCCTCAGCCGCATCGTCGATTATCTCTTCGGCATCGTATATGGCATAATGGCTTTCCGGCTGACGCTCGAGCTCTTCAACGCCAGCGAGAGCAATCCCTTCAAGGCAGCGTTGAACTGGCTGAGCGATCCCTTCGTGGGACCGTTCATCGGATTGTTCGAGTATCCCTTCAGTCCGCGCTGGGCGCTGGCCTTTTCCTATTTCGTGGCCTTCTGCGTTCTTCTCTTCATCGAGGCCGTCATCAAGGGATTTCTGCGGCTCTTCTGGATGAAATAGCGGTCCCGTATTTGATTCGAGACACGATCCCGGCCGTCCGCTAAAATCCGCCGCATGAGAATCTCCTTCTGCTTCGCCCTGGGTCTTGCGCTGCTGACGTCGGGTCCGGCAACCGCCGATCCATGGGTCGAGCTGGAGGGGCGTTACTGGATCACGAATCTCGACGCCCGCGCGCGCGCCAGTATCTCGACCGGAACAAGCTTCGAGTTCGATCTCCCGAACGACCTCGGCATCGAGGATGAGAACCACGGAGACATCCGCTTCACGGTCCGGCCGCCGCTGTCCAACATGCGGTTCCGGCTGGCATACACGCCGATGAGCTATCGCGGAGACAGGACGATCAATCGCAGCGTCACTTTCGGAGGCCAGACCTATACGGCGGGAACGCGCCTGCAGACGGACATCGACATTCACTACGGGCGCGCCGCGTGGACCTGGCAGTTTGTGAAGGTGCCCTTCTCCGACATGGTCAAGATCGGCCCGATGATCGAAGCCAAGGGATTTTTCGTCCAGAATTCCCTGACGGCTTCCGGGTCGCAGAATGTTTCGCGCGACTTCGCCCTGGTGCTCCCGACCATCGGCCTTGCCGCCGACATCAATCCTACGGAACACTGGAATATCTTCGCCGAAGTTGCCGGCATTCCCGGCGGACAGTACGGCCATTTTCTCGACGCGGAGATGGGGGTGCGGTATGAGCCGCTTCCCTACATGAACGTCGTGGCCGGCTACCGGATCTTCGACATCGAGGCGAACAAGGAGCCGGACTTCGCAACCTTCCAGGTCGGCGGTCCCTTCGTGGGCGGCGCCTTCCGGTTCTGAGGCGACATTCAATCCCAGTCGATAGGCTGTTGACCGGCGCGGACGACAACAGGGGCCGGGATCACGGGTCGGGCTCGTTCCACAGCTTCCTCGTCATCCAGCGCCGCGGCGCGCGCCCGCGGAATTCGCTCCCGCACGATCTCGCTCCGGGCCTGTGAAAACTCCGCAGCTTCCGACGGTTGTCGCAGCACGGCATCCACGGTCCTCTTGAAAGATTCTTCGTCGTATCCTTCCGCGTTCAGGATCTGGCGCGCCTCCTGGGACGAGGATGTCTCCACAACAGCCGCCAGTCTTCCCAGCGCCGCCGGATCATGGATGCCTGTTTCCGCCGAACACGCCGCCAGAAGACAGGCTCCCAGGAAAATCGCTCCATGACATTTCCGCATATCGCTCACCTCGTGGCGAATCGCTTCTCCGCCACAGGATATGAATGCAAGAGAGATTCCCGATTGATTCCCGGAGAGTTGAAAAACGGATTCGCTGAGCTTCAGTGCGGCCCCGCCCATAAGTGCGGCCACCGATGCGCGGCATTTCGATCCGTGTCTCCTCCCGGCGCGCGCCGGCGCGCACTCCACCCTTTTCGCCCTGCGGCGGCGAGGGCGGGCAGGGCGATGAGCGATCCGAACAGCGCGAAGATTGTCCCCGCGACGACGGCCACGCCGAAACGCTGAGTCGGAGGGAAATTCGAGAGGAGAAAGATCGCGAAGCCGCAGCTGACCGCCACGCTCGTGACGGCGGCCGGTTTCCAGAGGACGTTCAGGGATTCCGACCACGCCTCGCCCGGAAACCTGCCCTTCAAGCGCAGCCGGCGCGCCATCGTCGTGAGCTGGAGCATGTCGGCAATGCCCATGGCGACCGCGATGTTGACGGCGGGTGCGGAGACGATGTCCACCGGCATGTTGAGGAGACCAATGCCTCCGAAAACAAGCGTCGCGGGAATGCAAAGCGTGACGACCATCGCGAGTATCCAGCGCAACGAGCGCGCGACAGCAGCGGCGACCAGGATGAAGCAACCGACCAGTTGAGCGAATCCGGTGAAGAGACTTTCGCGAATTAATCGGGAGAGCCGGCCCTGGAGAAAATACAGGCCGCCCGCCTGCTCGACCTTGAAACCCTGCCTGACCACAATGGCTTTAAGTTGCTCGATTTCGGTCAACCTGTGATCACGCCTCACGTTTTCCTTCATGCGAAGAAAGAATAGCGCGGTGCGCCGATCCTGCGTCAGGAAGGCATTCGTGATCCTTCCGTATTTCGCGCCTTCCATTTTTTCAAGCAGGTATCGGTAGTTGAAGATGAACGCAAAAGGCGTCTTCTTCGCTTCGCTCATCAACGGAGCCGCTGACAGGACGGTTCCGACCGAAGGGTGCTTTTCGAGAGTGTTCTGCAGAGACCAGAGCTTGTCATAAGCCGGCTCGCTGTCGAACCGCATGCCTCCGGCGTCGCGAACCGTCAGCAGCAGCGGGCTGCTGCCGCCGTTGCGGTCGATATGCACAAGGCCTCTATGCAAGGCGCTTGTTTCGGAAAAGTAGGCCAGGAGACTCGGATCGGCATCGAGCCGACGCGCCGCGGGCACCAGCGCAATGGCCGCTGCCAGGATAAGAAGGAGCGGAAGGACATGCGGCATCGCGAAGAACCGGGTCATGACGAACCATGACGATTGCCTCTGATCGGAATTCCGTGAATGCGTAACGAGATGGAGAAAGTGCGGAAAGATCAGGTAGGCGCTGACGAAGGAGACGACAGCGCCGATGCCGCCGGAAATGCCGAGCTCCCGCAGCGGTCTCGCCTGCACCAGGAGAAGGCTCGCGAATCCCGCCATCGTCGTGACCATGCCCCACCACGAGGCGCTCCTCGTCATCGCCACGGTCGCCCGGACTGCCTCCCGTCGCGTGGTGGCGCTCACGTTCCGGATGTTGAAACCCAGGTAGACCGTATGCTGCAGCGTCATGATGAAGACGATCGTGAGGAGATTGGCCGTCAGGATTCCGATGGGAATTTGAAAGGCGTGAAGAATCAGAAGCGTCACGGAGCAGGCGAAAAAGCAGGACGACATGGTGCCGATCATCATCGTCATCGATCGGAATGTAACGAGGACGATGATGCCGAAGACGACGACGGCCGCCGAGCTGAAGGCGGTCATATCCTCCTTCAGATTCCGGCGGATCAGTTCGACGACATAGGGCACGCCCGACAGGGCCAGCTCGAAGGATCTGCCCTGGTGCTCCTCCATGACGCGCTCCAGGTCCTCGATGACGCGCGCGCGCGCATCTCCGCCGGAGGACATATCCCGGGCCAGCAGGACGACAAGAAGCGTGGACCGTCCGTCCTCACCCACGACCAGCCGCCGCCAGAAAGGGCCGGAGAAGGCCGCCGAGACGCTTCGAGGGCCGCGCGTCACGCTCTGCACGCTCTTCACGCCTTTCACATCCGCCAGAGCGCGCGTGAGCCGACCCACCTTGGCGAAATAGGCTACGGCATTGAGATTGCCCGTCGCACTGACGATCACCTGCGGATCGCTCTCGAATGTCTCCGCGATCTTCGCGTCCATCTGGAAGGCAGGATCGTCTCCGGCGAAGAAGAAATTCTCATCCACGGCGGGGGCCAGCTCGACGAAGACTCCCACGAGCACCATGAGCATCAATGTGAGGCTTATGAGGAATGCGCGAAGGATTCGCAACCGGAGTCCGGAGCGATTCGATGTCGGATCATCCATGTTCAGAAACGCCTCCCATCCTTCGCCTGCTCCTCTCTTCCACCGCATATCTCATGCCGCGGGTAATGTCCTTTCGCGACACACAGAAAGCGAAAACGCGCATGTGGAGCAAAAAGGAAATTAAACTGTGCGCACGAAACTCTCGCCCCGATGCGTTTTCATGCTCTCAGGGCGGGAGGACTTTTCAGAATACTGCAGTTGCAATCGGGCACGTGCCTTGCTTTTACGCTTGGCGATGCGGATCGACGATCGGAGTCGGATTCGCATTCGCGGATTCATGATCACCCGATGCTGATGCTCAGTAAACGGGGGGACAAGAGGGGCTTATCGGCGACGGAAAACTCCCGCCATGCCCTCACATGGGGAGCGGACCGTGCCGGTAACAATAAAGGCCCACGCCGGGTTCCTTGGGGAGCCCGGCGTATTTTTCATCCGCATCCTTTTTTCCTGGAAGCGTTTCGCGTATGCTGCGAAGCGGACATGAGCTCACCACATGCAGGCAGGCGGACACTTCGTTGAAATTTCCCGATCGGGAAGATCTCCGGGCGACAGGCCGACATGAAGCGTCAGACTCCTCCAGGCGAGCATGCTCTTCTCAGCTCGTCGAACGCGGGAGTGTGACCCGGCTCATCCTGCCGGTGCTGGTCACTCTCATTCTCGCACTGACACCTCCGGCGCACGCGGAGTTCGTGCGGGGAATCTACACGTTCAGCGCCTCGACCTACGACACGATCGTGTCCCTCGGCTTCAACATGGTCGTCAGCGGGCCCGCATGGGAAACGGAACTGGTCAAAGCGAGGCAACTCGGGTTGAAGGTGATCCCTTCCTGGTACGGGGATGACACGACGGCATATGATCTGATGCGATCCCTGGATACGGATCCGATGATCATGGCGTGGTATCCCTTCGATGAACCGGACATCTACCATTATTCCAAGGAGGTTGTTCGCGATAAGATCGCGATCCTGCGCCGGAACAATCTCAAGAAACCCGTCTACCTGACCGTCTTCTCACCGCTGCACTACTCAACCTACCTACCCAGCGCTGATATATTCGGAATCACGCCCTATCCGATCGGATCGAATCCCGAACGGATCAACATGGATATCGTCGGAAGGTACACCCGCCGCGCGAGAATTCTCGCCCCGGACAAGCCGCTCCTTGTCTGCATACCGGCCTTTTTCCAGCGACCATGGCAATACAGATCGCCCGATCCGGAGGAACTTCACAACATCGTGTACCAGGCTCTGACGGGCTATCCCGACGGTGTCATCTTTTTCATCTGGCAGGTCCAGAGCATGGACGGCGAGATCTGGAATCTCGACCAGCACCCCGATCTCCTGGAGGAAATGGGAGTCATAAACAGCGAGCTGATCGAACTGGATGAAGTGCTGACGAAAGGCGAGCCGGTGCCGGACGCCACCGTATCGCCCCACACGGTCTACCAGCGCGTCTCCAGCCACAGGAACGCTCAATACTGGATCATGGCCAATCCGTACGCCGACCCCGTCACGGCGACTCTCGCACTTCCAGGAAAGGTCACCCATGCGCGGATCATGTTCGGGCGAAGAGCGGAGTTGGGTGACGCCCCGGACAGCCGAACGATCGCGGTGAATCTCGGCGCCCTGGGCTACGCGACCGTACGAATCGAAGCCGGCCGGTAGTGAGAGAAGGCTCCGCAAAACCGGACTGAAGCGGAAGCCTCTTTCATTCGCCAACGCGATCCAGACTGTCGAGGTGAGCGGAAATCCGCTTGTCATTGCCCGGGGCGGGATTCGAACCCGCACCTGCCTTTCGGCAAAGAGGATTTTAAGTCCTCCGCGTATGCCATTTCGCCACCCGGGCCGGACCACGAGGAGTATAGCTCATGCCTCTGGACAGGTCTCCGTCGATGAATGAAACCGCCGCTTTTCGTCACGGACCAGGATCTTGGCTTGCGAGGCTCTCATGCCGGAGCGAGAATGCCGGCATGAAATATTTTCCGCTGGCTTGTCTCGGCTTCCTCGCGGCTTGCGCCGGTTCGGCCTTGCCCGATGATCCCGCTGTCGACACGCCCATCGTCCTTGCTCAGCAGGCCTCGACATTCCCGGCCGACTCGGCGCCCTTCTGTGCCGTCGGTTATTTTCCCGAATGGGCCGTCTATGCGAAACATTATACCGTCGACAGGATTCCCGCGGATTCGCTCACTCACGTCAACTATGCCTTCGCGAAAGTTCTCGCGAACGGTTCTGTGGAGGCCTGGGACGCCCACGCCGCGTTTGATCGGCCATCACGCGCCCATCCGCGGTACTGACGGACGGAGCATGACCGATGCTGTCCTCAGGTTGATCGACGCGGGTCTACCGCCGGATAAGATCGTGCCCGGTCTCCCGCTCTACGGTAGAAGTTTCTCGGGCGTGGACTCACCCGGCGCCATTGGATCCCCATTCGCGGGAGCCGGACCTGGCTCCACCGAACCGGGCGTGATCGATTACACGGATCTATCGGCATGTTACATCGACTCAATTTCCTATCAGTCGCGATGGGATTCCGCCGCGGAAGCATCCTCGCTTTACAGCGCGCGGCACCAGATCTTCATCAGCTTCGAGAGCGTTTCCTCCGCCGAGCGGAAGGTCGCATGGATCCGAAGCCGGGGCTTGCGGGGAATCATGTTCTGGGAATTGTCCCAGGATTTCGGCGGGATCATCGGTTGTGCTCGTCCCTTCCCGCGTCGCCGGCAATCCCCTTAAGGACTGGATATTTTTCCTGAAGTGAGAAAGACTGGACGCAATGCCGACGGAGCCGAACCAGCAGGAACCTAGTGTAAGTCAGGATTCCGCGCCGGATATTCTGTCCGAACTTCTGCCGGCTCCTTCCCAGGAATCCTCCAAGGTCGAGCCACCGCGGCCATCCGTCCGGGGCACCGATACAATCTTCGTTCTCCTTTCCATCGTCGCGGGAGACATCCTTCTCTACCGCGCGCCGGGCATGACAGGCTACGCGCTCCTTCTCCTCGCGCTTCTCGCGGGTCTTCTGGTCTCCCGGACCGACGCGAAATTCACCTTGAACATGGCCCTGCTGCTCTTCTGCATTCCGCTCCTCATTCTCCGTTGCATCTGGCAGGCGGGTTTCTGGAGCGTCCTGTGGCCCGTCGTCCTGATCGCCGCGTTCGCGACGATCCAGCGGACGGCCGTGACGCACGCGCTCGAGGCTTCCGTGCACGGCATGATCTCACTCGCCTTCGGCTTCGTTCCGCTCCTTCAGCATCTTCGAAACGCGACGCTGCGGGCGGGAGGTTCTCTCCTGAAAAAGCGCCGGGCCGGCGAGCTGCGACTCGACATCGCCCTCGGAGCCATCATCACGGCCGGCATCTTCGGGGCCATCTTCACCGTGGCCAATCCGATCTTCGAACGGCTCCTGGACCGCATATTCCGGGATTTTTTCCATTACTTCGATTTCCTGCTTCCCAGTCCGACGCGAATCCTCCTCTGGCTGCTGGTCGGCGTCTGCGCCGCGGGTCTGGCGAGCCCCGTCCTGTCACGCTTCCGTTTCCAGTTCGCGGAAGATGATCTTGACTCCGCTCCCTCGCCCCTTCCTTTCACCGGTTCCATCGGCTCGGTGGCGCTGGGTGTTCTCTTCGGAGCCAACCTCATCTTCCTGCTTAACAATGCTCTCGATACCGTCTATCTCTGGGGCGAGGCTCGTCCTCCCTCGGGAATCTCCTTTTCCGATTTCGCGCGTCGCGGCGCGGGTTGGCTCACGTTCGCGCTCTTCCTCAGCACGGTCCTGATCGGCGTATCGACATGCCGCTCTGCGCTTCTCTCGAAGCAATCCCGCTGGATTCGCCGCCTGTCTTTTCTCTGGATCGCCCAGGATATTTTCCTCGCCGTCGGAGTCTATCGGCGCATCGGACTGTACGTGGGTTTCAACGGGCTCACGCCGATGCGGATCCTGGGGATCTGGGGAACGACGGCCGTCGCGGCGGCGCTTCTCGTCATGGCCGTCAAGATCCATCGCGAAAAGAACCTGGTCTGGCTCCTGCGGCAGTTCGCGGTCGTCTTCATCGCGGGCATGACGCTCTATGCGGCCTTCCCCGATCAGCTCGCCTGCGCCCGTTTCAACGCGGACCAGGCCTTGAACGGCAATATCCGTCCTCTCGTCTGGCTCTTCGAGCAGGACATCACGGCGGAAGGTTCCTCGGCGCTTGTGCCGTTGCTGCACCATCCGGATCCGGTCGTCGCGCGTGGCGTCTCCGCGATCCTGGCGGACCGGCTTTCCACGTGCGAAAAATCCAGAAACGAGAACTGGAGAAAATTTCAGGCTTCCTCGGAGGCGGCGTTCGCGACCCTCGATCCGCTCCGGCCGGGCCTCATCCCGGATTCCTCCGCCCGCGAAGCGCTCCGTTCCGCGGTCTGGATCTACCGGAACCATTCCTTCTATTATTGATCCGGCTACTCGTACAGTGACGCGAGAATCCTTCCGATCTTGCCTTCCAATTCTCTCTTCATCCGCGTTGCTTCGGGTATCGTGATGCGTTCCTCGATCTGGGGAGGATACGTGACGGATGTCAGGAAAGGGGGATAGTACTTGTTGTTCTTTCGCGCGGCCTTGATGAGCTGCGCGACGAGCGAACAGGCGGAAGCCATGGCCTGGCGGTCGATCATGCGCGTGCCGAATCGCACCGCCACGAAACCGCCATCCACAAGCTTGAAGCAGAGCTCGGACGCGGGATCGACCGTGAGATTCGCGGCGGGCAACTGAGCGAAGTGCCAGAGATCCTTGCCGGCGGGCCTGCGCTCGATCCGGTAGCATTCCACCGGAAGGCCCCGGGAGAAGCGGCTGATGTAGGACGCGTTCGACGCGAGGCTGTAGCGCGCATCCTCCTTCGCGCATGTCCACGCATCGCATTTACCCTGGTCGTCCACGAGGAGAAATCCCGCGCGCACTGTCCCGGATTTGTCGACGACGTCGAACTCGAAGACCGCCTCGGCGCGGGGCCGGGCGCGCGTCATGATTTCGGAGATGAGCTTGCCGCATTCATCGGTCGGAACGCGCGCGAACTGGAATAACCCGCCGCGCCGACCGACTTCCAGCAGCAGGTTCTCAGGCGAGTTCATGTCGAACGGAGCACATTCGCGGATGAGCACGTATCGCTGCTGATCCTTCAGGACGAACATCCGCGTTTCCTTCGGCGCGAGGGCCCCCGCAAGGACCGCGATCGTTTCCGCCGAATCAGGACCGGTCGCCGCATCGAGAAGAAATTCATACCCTGATTTCGCCGGAGGAACGGACAGGATCCACGCGATCATCGACGACAGGCCGCTCTCGCCCGAGAAGACGCGATACTCCACGACGTCCCAGGTCGTCCTCGTCATCACGGTCAACTGGCGCGTCGCCAGGTCCTTCGCATTGGACTGCTCGAAGACGATGAAGTGCCGATCCGGCGCGGAGGGGCGCTCCAGGGAATCCGGTGACGCTGAGAAATCGAACAGCCTTGAGAGCGCGTCGCAGATCTCGGGCACTTTTCTCGGGAAGAGATCGGTCGGCCAGCCCCTGATCTCGGTCTTGCCCTTCACAAGGAGCCGGTTCTTCAGGGCGAAGGCGATCAACGGCACGGCGGCGGGCGCGGTCTTGATGCCCTTCACGAGCGCGAAGATCGGGCGGCCGACGAAGCGCTGCAATGAAAGCGTCCATTCCTGCGTGTCGGGATTCTGCACCATCGAGATCGACGGCTCTCCGCGCGAAGGAACGTCGGCGAATGTCAGGTTCTCGATCACCGGCCCGCTGCCTCCTCGCAGGACGATCCTGCGGGTCAGCAGGCGGAGCTTGGCGGGATTGATGCCGAGGCCTCCGTAGCTGCTGATCTCCCGGAGCGACGCCTGGAGATACTTCGCGATGAGCCCGGAAAACCGGATGCGCGTCTCGAACGGCCATTCGAAATATTGATCGAGCTTCTCGACCTCGATCGGCTTGCCGATCGCCTGGAAGCGGGCCGCGATCAGCCGATCGCGATTGCGACGGTGACGGTCCTGGGATGTTTCTTCGGCGACCATCTTCAAATAGAGAACCGTCTTCAGGAATTCATGATCCTCCTCGGCCTTGATGGACTTGAAATATTCCCACAGGTAATCCAGCAGCAGCATGTACGAATCCGGAAGCATTCCGCTTTCCACGCGGTCCGCGTACACCTCCGCGGGTAGCTTGTCGTTCGGACGCGCGGCCAAGCGCCTGAGGAGCGCGACCTTCAGGGCGGACTTGAAGGGCTTCTGCAGGGCTTTCTCCAGCTGCGTCAGGCAGGCGGACAGGTACTGTTCCGTGGTGAGATGCGGGATCTTCCCGAAGTCGATCGCGAGCGGCTCCGTGCTGCCCCACGCGAGCGGTTCGAGTCCGGCGGCGTACACATAGGTCCGGAGAAATTCATCCTTCAGGAGCGCTCCGAATTCGCCCGCGTTCTCCTCGTCGTAGCAGAACGTCGCCTTCTGGATCTCGCCGAGGTCATGGATGTAGAAATGAATTTCGAGGCCGGCATACTGCATCGCCCAGTTCTCGATCGCGCGGAGCTTCGTTCCGAGCTGCTCGCGCTCCAGCGTGGAGATCGCCTTGGCGGGGTGAATGAGCCAGAAATCGACGTCGGAGGCGGACGTGAAGCAGACGCTGCCGACCGAACCCATCGCGTACAGGCCGAGGAAGGTATTGCGGCGAGGAGGAACAACCGTGCCACGGAGCTCCGGGAAAAGTTCCGCCGCCGCCGGCATCGTCTCCGGGAGAAAGAACGCGCGGATGAATCCGTGCGGTTCCAGCCCGTCCTTGCCTCCGGGCAGGGATGGAATGCTGTAGTGCAGCAGGGCGGGCAGCGCACAAAATGCTTTCCACTTCTGAGTGGTCAGGGATTCCTGGAGCGAAGCGAGCTTTTTGCGGTTGTGCGCGGCGAAGATATCGCGGTTCGGCATTGTGGGAATTATCGGAGATGACTCCCGATTTTTCAATTGTGAATTGCCGCCCGTCTGGCGATAATTTGTCCCAGCGGTCCGCGATCGCACACCATCATGCTGAACCGTCAGACATTACTCCATGCTCTCCTCTTCACCCTCGTCTTCTCGTGCACGCTCGCCTGGTCGCTCCCCCTGGATCTCGTCGCATCCCGCTTCGTCTTCCAGCGCATCGCCAACTCCACCGGCGTCACCGTCTCCGCCGAATCCGTCCGCTTCGGCCTCCCGTTCTCGCTCGTGCTGCGCAACGTGTCGCTCTCGTCGACGACCCGGAAGAGCATCCTTCCCGACAAAATCCCCGAGGCGCGCTTCTCGCCTTCCCTCCAACTGCTGCGGGGAAAGAAGGACGGCCGCGTCGAGATTCAATTCCCGAGCGGATCGTTCCACCTGGAGGCCGATGACGGTCTGTTCCGATTTTCTGGAACCGATCTCGAGGCCTCCACGATCAAGTCGCTCTTCGGATCGACGGGATGGTCCTTGAAGGGAAGGTTGAATTTCTCCGGCGAGTTCAGCGGAAACGATCTCCAGACGGGCGCGGGAAAACTCGATCTGTCCCTGAAGGACGCCCTGCTGTCGAAGACCAGGATCATGGGCATGGAATTGCCCGATCTTCTCTTCGGCACGTTCGACGGGAAATTGAAGATCGAGAAAGGACGCATGGATATCGTGGTGGCGCGTTCGACGGGCGGAAATCTCCAGCTCGATCTGTCCGGCGGAATGACGATCGCGAAACCCTTCTCTCAATCGGTCATGGGACTGACAACGAAGGTCGCCACGACACCCGCCTTCGAATCGGCGCTGGGACCCGTTTCATCGCTTATGGCGAAGGCGAAGAAACCGGACGGATCGATTCTCATAGGGACGGACGGTCCGATGGCGGCTGTGACGAACAGCTTCCGGTGAAGGGAATAACGACTTATTTGTAGTCATTAATTTGAAATATCGAATTTGTAATTTTCATCTATGCATGATTCATCCCATGACAGATGAAATATCTTTCAGCCCGCGGCGACGGCGTCTTTCTTTGTGACCAGCGCTTCCAGCACGTCCATGGTGATCGACTTCGGACGGAAGATGGGGGCTCCGAGCGCCCGGGCGAGAACGGCCTGCGATGCGACGCCGATCGTGCGGGAAACGCCGAAGAGGACCGTGTAGAAAGGAAACTCCGTCATGCCGTAGTGATACAGGAGCGAACCGGAGACGGCGTCGACGTTCGGCCACGGATCCTTGATCTTCTTCACCTGCTGCAGGACGCCGGGCACGATCTCGAAGACCTTCCGGACGATCTGGAAAACGGGATCGTCATGGAGAAATTTCTTTCCGAAATCGTAGAAGGCGTCGAAGCGGGGATCGGTGATGCGGAGCACGGCGTGGCCGTAGCCCGGGATGACATGCCCCGCGTTCAATGTTTCCCACGCGAACTTCTCCACCTGCTCGTCCGTCGGCACGCCGTTGAACTTCTCATGAACCATGAGGATCCACTTGATGCAGTCCTGGTTCGCGAGACCGTGGAGCGGGCCGGCGAGGCCGTTCAGGCCCGCGGCGAGGCTCAAATACAGATCCGAGAGCGCGGAGTTGACGACGGCCGTCGTCATCGCGCTGACGTTGGCGCCTTCGTGGTCGGAATGGAGAACGAGATAAAGCCGGATGAGGTCGGCGAACTGGCCGCTGGGATCCTTGATGCCGAGGAGCCGGGCGAAGTTGAGAGACAGCGGAAGCTTGAGGTCGCCCTCGATGCGCGGCCCTTTTTCATAGTGGATCCGATAGATCCCGGCCGCGATGACGGGAACGCGGGCGACGAGGTCGAGGCAATCTTCCAGGGTTGTGATCCAGTAATCTTCCTTCTTCGCGCCGTTTTCATAGGCGTTGCGGAATTTCGATTCCGGGGCCATCGAGTTGATCGCGACGCAGAGCATCGTCATCGGATGCGAATTCCGCGGCATGGATTCCAGGATGTCCCAGACGTAATCGGGAACCTCGCGGCGCGCCGCCAGATCCTCGGTCAGGTTCTTCGCCTGCTCCGGCGTGGGCATCTCTCCGGTGAGGAGGAGCCACAGGGTTTCCTGCGGGGTCTTGTCGACAAGATCGAGAATGGGATAGCCGCGTACCGTGAGGCCGGTGTCGGGTTCGACGGAAGACGTGTCGCAGACAATCGAGCGGACGCCGCGCATGCCGCCGCAGATCTGCTCGACGGTCACCTCGGAAATGACGGTCGATCCGTGCGCCTTGACGAACTCCCGGGCGTGCGTGCGCATTCCAGGAATCAGTTCCGCAAGCCTTGCCGCCAGCATTCCCATGGTCACGTCTCCTCTAGATGAATTCGTTCGAAGACTACCATAAATATCGAAATTGATAAGCGGAATCGGCTCAAAAAAGTCGAATCAGTCGGTTCAAGGTCCTGATTTCTCTTCGCGTTTACGGATTCGGCATCATCCCTTTACAACGCGGGTTCCCGTCCTGCCGTTCAGGGCATCGTGAATTTTATCCGTGGATGTGATGATTACATCAGGTCCGCCCGACTCGATGCAATGAACCGCGGCCTGGATCTTCGGCCCCATGGATCCCGGAGGAAATTGTCCCTCCGCCAGGTATTTTTTCGCGTCGGAAACGGTCAGCGTGGACAGGCTCTTCTCATCCGGCTTCCGGAAATTCACCTTCACCTGCTCGACGCCCGTCAGGATGACGAAGAGATCCGCCTTCACCTCCAGGGCAAGAAGCGCGCTGGCGATGTCCTTGTCGATGACGGCTTCCACGCCGACGAGATATCCCGTCGCCGCGTTCCGCATCACGGGAATTCCTCCGCCGCCGCACGCGACGACCAGCGTTCCCGAATCCATCAGCGTCTTGATCGCACGCCTCTCGATGATTTCCTTCGGCCACGGCGACGGCACGACGCGCCGCCATCCCCGGCCCGAATCCTCAATCACAACCCATCCGAATTTCTCCGCGCGTTCCGCGGCCATCTCCGGGGTCATGAACGATCCGATTGGTTTCGTCGGTTTCTTGAATGCGGGATCGGACGCGTCGACGATGCAACGGGTGATGACCGTGACGACATCGGCGTCGAGATTCTGCTTCTCCAGGACGTTGCGCATGACCTGCTGCAGCATGTAGCCCATGCCACCTTGTGTGTCGGAGACGCAGGTGTCGAGGGGCAGGGGATAAATTTCGTGCTGGGAAAGTTCCACGCGCCGCAGGAGATTACCGACCTGGGGACCGTTCCCGTGCGTCAACGCCACGACATGGCCGTCCGCGACGATCTTCGCGATCTCGCGGCACGCCTCGATCGAGTTGGCGAACTGCTCCTGGATGTTGCCGACCTGCTCGGCCTTCTGAATCGCGTTTCCTCCGAGCGCTATGACGAACTTTTTACCCACAGTATCCTCCGAATGGGCCATAGGCCCGTAGCGATCATGATAGAAGGCAACCGGGAAAAGTGAAAGAATCTTCGCGACGATTCCACGGGCGCGGGCGAAGCGGAGGAGAGGCGGGGCGAAGAGCGGCCGGAACGGAGCGATCGGAGCAGCGCTCGCTGAGTTCCCTGTTTCAGCTCTCCCGCACGTTGTAGATCACGAACCCGTCCTTCAGCTTCGGCTCGAACCAGGTCGATTTCGGAGGCATGATCTCCCCCGCATCGGAGATCGCCATCAGTTCATCGAGCGACGTCGGATACAGCGAGAACGCGACCGCTTCTTTTCCGCCCGCGTTCGACTCCGCGACGCGGCGCTCCAGTTCCGCCGTTCCGCGGATCCCGCCGACGAAGTCGATCCGCTTGTCGCGCCGGGGATCGACGATGCCGAGTATCGGAGCCAGGAGGTTCTCCTGGAGAATCGAGACGTCGAGGCTCTTCACAGGACTGGCCTCGTCGAATGTGCCGGGCTTCGGAGCCAGGCCGCGCCAGTGGCCGTCGAGGTAGAGCGCAATCTCGTGACGGCGCGCGGGCGAAGGCTGCGCGGTGGACGTAAGCGTGAACTTCTCGGAGATACGGTCCAGGAGCGCAGATCCGGTGTGCCCGTTCAGGCCGAAGACGATCCGGTTGTACGGAAGGATCCGGAGCTGATCGTGCGGAAAGATGACGGCGAGGAAATAATTGTAGGCTTCCGTTCCCGTGTGCGCCGCATGGGACGCGCGTTTTCGCGCGCCGACCTTCGAATAGGACGCCGCGCGGTGATGGCCGTCGGCGATGTAGAGCGCGGGGATTCGCGCGAACGCCGCGGCCAGTTCTCCCGGGTTTTCCACGACCCAGATCTCGTTCCTGACGCCGTCATACGTCGTCAGGTCGTAATGCGATGGTTCCGTCGTGATCTTCGCGACGAGCGCATCGATCACGGCCTCCTTGCGGTGCACAAGGAAGACGGGACCCGTGTGCGCCTCGAGCGCTTCCGTGTGCTTCGTCCTGTCCTCCTCCTTGTCCGCGCGCGTCAGTTCGTGCTTTTTGATGAGCCCGCTCTCGTATTCATGAACGGAGGCTCCTGCCAGGACGCCCGTCTGGCTGCGCCCCTCCCGCGTCAGGCGATAGATATAGAGAACGGGATTCTCGTCCCGGACGAAGTAACCCTTGTCCATGAAGAGGTTGAAGTTCTCCCTCGCCTTCGCATATACGGTCGGATCATACAGGTCGATCGAGGGATCGAGATCGATCTCCGGCTTGGAGACATGCAACCACGACTGCGGATTTCCATCGGCAAGATCGCGGGCCTCCTCGGAGGAGAGCACATCGTACGGCGGAGCGACAACGCGGGAGGCAATATCGGTTCGCGGACGGATGCCGCGGAAGGGATGAATGTCGGACATGGGGAAATATTAGATCCGATTTCCTATCTTGGGAATTCGATTTTAGATTTTAGATTTTAGATTTTAGATTTCAGATCTTGGATTCCAGTTTAGTTCTCCGCCTGCGCAGGATCCGCATCGAGATGAAGACGACGAGAACGATCACTCCCGCCAGCGCCACGACGGGGAAGATGATCGCCATGACCGACAACAGCACCGTCAGGATATCCTCGATGACGGAAATGACCGGCGCGGCGAAGCCGAGGGTCGCCGTGTTCGCCACGAGCCTTCCCTTTGCTTTCGCGAGGCCGATCCCGCCGGCGATCGATCCTCCCGCCACCGCTCCCACGACGCAGGCGATGAGCGGATCGAGGGTCACGAGGGGCGCCGCCATGATAAGTGCGCCGACGACGGGCTTCACGAAGATGCCGATCGCATCAAGCGCGTGATCGACGACGGGAAACTTGTCGCCGATGAACTCCAGGATCACGGCGACCGTGAAGGTGATGAGCGCGGCGTTGGAGGAGAGCCACTCGAAACTTCCATTCAGGGGCAAAATATCCAGGCGGGCCGCCCATGACAGCAGGCAGAGCGGAAGGAAGACGCGGAAACCGGTCGCGCCGGCAAGGCAAAGCCCCATGGTGACCGGAACCACGAGCGCCTTCAGGAACTCGATGTCTAGACCCGCTTCAGGCAATGCACGCACCCCTTAATGACGATCCGCTCGCGCCCTTCCTTTTTGACGCCCGTCCGTTCCGCCAGGATATTCTCGCCGATCTTCAGCTCATGTCCGCATATCGGACAGGCGCGCATCAGGACAAGCGGCTCTTTTGTCGGGCCCGACTTGAAGATGAAGAGAGCCGCGACGATGAGGAGAGTGAGAAAGACGGCCGCGACGATGGCGACTTCGAACAAGGAATGCTCCCGCGCATCCTTCGCCTACTGGGGCTTCTCGGCGTCCTTGATCTCGAACCACTGCCGGTCCACCAGCTCGCCGCTCTTCATCTCCTTGCCCCATTCCTGGTCCAGAGCTTCCTGCTCGCTTCGGGCTTCCGTCAGGCGCCGGCGCAGATCCTCCAGCTGCTGCTGCTCGAAAGACTGCACTCGCTGCAATAGGGTCCGCCCGTTCTCCTCGCGCAACTTCGCGAGTCCCGCTCGCATCGCCGCAAGCTGCCGCTCCATCTTCGTCATCTCGCGGCGCTTATCCTCCACTTCGGTCCGCACCTTCCGGAGCTCATCGTTCGTGACGCCGGCGCGTTCTTCCGTCGACCAGTCCTCGCGCAGTTGCTGGAATTCCACGCGCGCATCGGCCAGCAGGCGGTCGAGATTCTCGCGCTCGCGCGCCTCCTTCAGGCGGAGCATGTCCCGCAGATCCCGCAGGTCCGCCGCTCCACGCATGGCGCGCTCGCGCTCCATGCTCGTCAGCTCCGCTTCCAGCACTCCCAGCCGATCACGGGCGGCACCAGCCGTCCGTTCGCTCTCTTCGCGCCGCCGTTCCAGCTCGACGCGTTCCGCTTCCAGGCGCGCGCGGCGCGCCGTCAGTTCCGACTCGGTCTCGCGGAGCCGGCCGAGGAGGCTTTCCTTCTCGATGACGGCGGTCTGCAATGTCTCCAGACGCGCATGAAACGATTCCCATTCGTTCTTCGCCAGGGCGGTCCGGTCGCCGGCGATCGTCGTCTCTTCCTTCAGGCGCGCGAGCTCCCGCACGGAAGCGCTCTTCAGGACATTCATCTCGTCGATCTCCGCGTGAGCCCGGTCCACATGAACCTTCGTCTCGGAGAGCTCGCGAAGCGTGGCTTCGAGCGCGACCTCGACTTCATGGCGCGCTTCCTGCGCGGAACGCGCGATCGCCTCGTTCTCCTCCCGAAGAGAACGCGCGGCTTCGATCGCGCTCTCCTTCTCCTGTTCCAACGCCTCGAGCTCCGACCGCCGGACGCTAATGGCTTCCTCCAGCGAAAGATTCTGCTGTTCCATCTCCGCGATCCTGGCCTGGGCCGCCGTAGCCTGGCTCGTGAAGTTCGCGAGATCGCTCTCGACCTGCAGATACGAATCCAGGACGTTGCCCCGGAGACGGCGCAGTTCCTCGATCGCGCCCTCGTGCACGCCCCGCTCGCGCTTCAAGGCATCGACTTCGCACTGGAGCGAACGGAGGTCGACGGAATGCGTCGCGAGCTGACCCGTCTTGTCCGCGATCTCCGACGCCAGGCTCGTCTTCTCGGCGAGCAGTTCGAAGATGCGCGCTTCTTCCGTGACGATCTGCGTCCGGATTTCCTCGCGCTCGCGGCGGTACTCGGCAAGCCGCTCGGATTCCTCGTAGCAGAGCACCGTGATCGATTTCAGCTCGGTCTTGATCTCCTCGGCGCGCGATCGCGTCTCCTCGACGGCCGCCCGCGCCGCGGCAAGTTCCGCGTCGACGCGCGCCTCCTCGCCCAGTTTCTCGATGAGCCCCGCGATGTCGCTCTCGCGGCTGCGGAGCCGGTCGGTGATCTCCGTGATGACGGAGAGTCCCTCCCGCCTCGTCTCGGCGTCGGCCTCGCGCGCTTCCGTCCAGACCGCGGTCATCGACCGCATGTCGGCGAGCGTGGACTTGATGTTCTCGAAAGCATTGGAGACCTGCTCGCCGAGCATCGCCTGCGCCAGGAGTCGTTTCTCCTCCAGGTCGGCCGTCTCCGCTCGGATCATGGAGAGCCGCTCGGAGACGAGCTTGATCTCCGCGTCGTGCGCGTTGCGCTGCATCCGGAACTTCTCGAGCTCGGATCGGACGGCGGCGATATCCTTGTCGATGACGGTCCGCTCGGCCTTCAGGCGCTCGATCTCCTCCAGCCGCAGCTCGATCGTGGAGACCTCCTCGCGAATTGTGCTCAGGCGGGTTTCGTTCGCCTCGATTTCCCGGCGAATGGTGTCCAGCGATGTTCCGGTCCGCTCGAATTCGGCGGAGCGTTCCGCGCAGCCGGAGGCGAGATCGTCGAGGTTCTTCCGGCGCAAAGCGACTTCCTCGTCGAGGGAGATGATCTCGTTCTGGAGCCCGATCCTGCGGTCGGACAGCTCTCGCGCGGCCGCTTCGGATTCGGCCTTGCTCCCGGCCAAAGCGGCTCGATCCTTTTCCAGGGATCCGGCCAGCTCGTTTCTCTCGACGACGCTCGATTCAATATCGGCATTCACCAGCTCGAGCTCTTTGCGGCGCGCGACGACATCGGCGGTCACGCGCTCGAGGTCCTTCCCGCGCGATGCAATGTCCTCGTTCAGCTTCTTCGACTGGAGAAGTTTCTCGTCGGCGGCCTTCAGTTCAGCGCGCCTGGCGGCGAGGTCCTTCTCGAGTCCGGCGATCTCGGCAGTGACGGCCTCTTTCTTCTTCGCGGCATCGGTCGCGGCGGAAAGTTCCTTGTTGATCTTTTCCACTTCAGCGCGACGCGCAGCTAGATCGGCGGAGAGTTTATCGTTCTCCTTCTGGAAATCCGCGCGGGCGGATGTGATCTTCTTCCGGAGATCGGCCAGTTCCGCGGCGAGCTTCTGGGCTTCGGCTTCGTTCGTGCTCGCGCCATGGGAGGCGCCGGATTCGATCGACGAACCCGGAGCGGCGCCCGCGACGGGACCGGAAACCGCGGCGTTGGGAGAAACATTCGAGACATGCTTCTGAAAAATCCGCGCGACGATCGGATGCTCGGACGCCAGCGCCCAGGTGCCCGATCGTTGATCCCAGATAAGTGTCGTGGTGTCGATTTTTCCTTCGAGAACCATCCGGTTCGTCTCGTCCAGATTAACCGGCCCGTAAGCCTGACCTTCGCGTGCTATGTAGAATTCCTGCATTCCTTTAACCTCCCCGGTCTTCCCCATAACATCATCGTAAATGCCTAATTTTGTGTCAATCATGAATTGCTGGAAATTATTTGAAATCAACGGGGCAGGCACCCGCCGTTTTTCGTTGCACCTCAGCCGGGCATGCCTTAGAAAGAACAGCCGCAGTCTATTTTCGCGCCAGAGCTTCTGTGCGGGAGGTCATTCATGAACACACTCATCAAGGGTGCCAGGGTTGTCACGGCTTCGGATTCGTTCGACGCCGATGTCAGGATCACGGGCGAATCCGTCTCCGAAATCGGCAAGGGTCTGAGCGCTGCGGGCGGAGACAAGGTCATCGACGCCAACGGCCGCTGGCTCATCCCCGGAGGTATCGATCCGCACGTTCACCTGGAGCTTCCCTTCATGGGCACGGTCTCCCGCGACGACTTCGACTCCGGCACCGCCGCCGCGCTCGCCGGCGGAACGACCTGCCTCATCGACTTCGCGATTCCTCCGAAGGGCCAGACGCTTTCGAGCGCGATGCAGGCATGGGACGCCAAGTCAAAGCCGAAAGCGCGCTGCGATTTCGCCTATCACATGGCGGTGACGGACTGGAGCGACGACATCGAGCGGGAAATCCCGAAGGTCGTGAACGAGTTCGGCATCAACTCCTTCAAGATCTTCCTCGCCTATATGGGCGTTCTCGGCGTCGACGACAACCAGGCCTTCAAGATCTGTCGCGCCGTCAAGCGCGCGGGCGGGATCGTCACGGTCCATGCCGTCAACGGAAACGTTCTCGTCGCGATGGCGGAGGAGATGTGCAAAAACGGACAGACCGATCCGATCTATCATGCGCTCTCCCAGCCGCCGGCCGCCGAAGGCGAAGCCGCGGGCCGGATCATCCGCTTCACGGAAATCAACGGCGGCGCGATCTACATCGTCCACACCACCGTCATCGACGCCTTGCAGGAAATCGCCGCGGGCCGCGCGCGAGGCCGGGCCACGATCATCGGCGAAACCTGCACCCAGTATTTCTTCCTCTCGCAGGATCTGTACGAGCTGCCGAACTGGGAAGGAGCGAAATACGTTCTCTCGCCGCCGATCAGGCCGCGCGAGCATTGCGACGCCATGTGGAAGGCCCTGAACGACCGGACAATCCAGGTCATCGGCACGGATCATTGCTCCTTCGATTTCAACGGCCAGAAAAATCTCACCGGCAAGACCGCCGACGGCAAACCGTTCGACGCGAAGAAAGATTTCCGCTTCATCCCGAACGGCTTCAACGGTCTCGAGGAGCGCCTTGCGATGATGTACACGTACGGCGTCAAAGAGGGCAGGATCTCGCCCGAACGCTGGGTGGAGACTTGCTGCACGAACGCGGCGAAGGTCTTCGGCCTTCCGAAGAAGGGAACGATCGCGGTCGGCGCCGACGCCGATCTCGTCCTCTGGGATCCCGATGCCTCCGGCGTCATCAGCGCCAAGACGCACAAATCACGCTCGGACTATAACGTGTATGAGGGCTACAAGATCGGCGGCAAGGCTTCCGTCACGTTCGTCCGCGGCAATGTCGCCTATGAAAACGGCGAAGTCATCGCGGCACCGGGAACTGGCCGATACGTGAAGCGGGGGAAATTCTCCGCGAAATCCATCTGATCATGAAGGAATGAATCTTTCCCCGGCGTGAAAGTACGGTTCAAGGAATACGAAATCCCCATTCCGATTGTCACAATCGCTCTGGTGGCCCTGAATCTTTTCGTCCAGGTTTACGCATCCTACCTCGGCGTTCTCGGAGTTCCGCCTTCCATCAACAAGGACCTGAAATCGATGGAGGAGGAATACGACGCCGAGGCGCAGGCGCTGTACAAGCAGATCAGCGCCGAATACACGGCCGCCCTGCGCTCGGGCGGATCGACCGAGGGATTCCAGAAACGCTACGAGGACGGCATCCACGATCTCGAGAGGAAATATTCCCGCAAGGCGCAGCCTCTCCTCGATGGCGTCCCGTTCATTGGATTTCTACGGACCTTCGGCGTCTACCCCGACCGCTACAATCGCGGCATGCAGGAAATCCACGGCAGGCTCCGCTCCGGCGTCGACAAGATTCTCTGGTATGGGGTCACGTTCATCTCGTATCAATATCTGCACGGCGACTGGAGCCATTTCTTCTGGAACATGGTCTTCCTGCTCCTCTTCGGCCTGACGATCGAGTTCGAAATCGGCAGCCTCCTGTTTCTCGCCTTCTACCATCTCGGCGGCATCGCCTCGGCGATCACGCAGGTCGGCATCAATCCCGGCGCCACGACGCTCCTCATCGGAGCCAGTGGATCCATCGCAGCGGTGATGGGAGGATTCCTCATCGTGGCTCCCACCGCCCAGATCTCGCTCGGCTGGATCCTCGGTCCGCTGGGCTTTCTCCTCGGCCGCACCTCCGCCGCGATCTTCCTTCTCATCTGGATCGGCGGCAACTACCTGAACGGCGTCTCATCCCTGGGAGAGGGAGGTACCGGAGGCGTCGCCTGGTTCGCCCACGTCGGAGGATTCGCCATCGGTGTCGGATGGTTTCTCGCCATGGAGGCGAGGGAGGTTTTCAGATAGGGGACATTCTCCAACATTGCAACATTGGCGTTATTGAAGTTACAGGCCCATCCCTGTAAGTCTATTATTCTGAATGTTGCAATGTTGGAGAATGTCCCCTTAACCACCTCTTCACGACCTCCTCGCCTTCCCTGCCCTTCGGAGAATAATTCGTCGCTTCCGTTCCCGGCAGGTCCCACTCGTACACAAACGCTCCTGAAAATCCGGGGGTTTTCTTCCAGGCTTCGAAGAACGCCGCGAGGGCCCGGGCCTGTTCCTCGTCATCACGGGTGGTCTGCATCGTGTAATTCCACGGATACACGGCGCCGCCATCGACGGCGGGACAGCCGATCTCCGTGAAGAGGAGCGGTTTGCTTTCGGGAAGCCAGTCGAGCAGGTCCTGGCGGACCTTCATCCACGATAATTCCAGATCGGTACGCGTTGCTTCCGAATCGTGTGTCAGTTCGAAATATCCGGAAATCCCCACCTGATCCAGCAGATCCCAGAACTCGACGACATCGTAATGATCCCAGTTCGCGCTGTAGATCAGTTTTCCCCGGTATTCGCTCCGGACGCCGGCAATCACTTTCTGCCATCGGGCCCGCTCGCGCTCGGACCAAAGCAGCTCCGATCCCACGGACAAGGACTCCGCGCCTTTCTCATCCGCGACACGGGCGAGGTCCTTCAGGAGCGATTCGTAATTCCTCCACCATGCATCCGGATCTTCAGGCTCCATCACGCCCCGCCATTCCCTGTCGCCCGCGGATTCCAGGAGGACGATCGGAAGCAGATGCACGCGCAGGCCCATTCCGCGAGCCGTTTCGATCGTCCTCGCGATTCGTCGCAAGGAGGGTGTTCGTCCCTTGACGCTCCGGGGTTCCGACGACCGGACATCGGCCTGGTACCACGCGATCACCAGCTCGACGCTGTTCGCGCCGAGCTCCCGGATCTCCGCCAGTGCCGGTTCGTAATCGTAGTTATCGCTGCCCGCGTGAAGTCCGAGTGCCATGCCCCGCACTTCGGCGGACGCATCGATTCGCGGGCGGATTTGCGGCGGACGGCGAAGGAGAAGGGCCGAGGCGGAAGATTCCGCCGAATCCGTCGTGAAGTACGCGGCGGCGGCAAGGATGATCGAAACGCCGGCGAGGATCGCAACAAGATTTTTTCTCATCGCTTATCCTTCCACCAGAGCACCGCGATCATCCCGAGAATCTTGACGCCCGCGCCGATCGTGCCCTTCACGGTCCCGCTGATCTTCGAGACGCCGATCCTCCTGCGATAGCTGACCGGAATTTCCACGACCTTCATCCCCACTTGAATCGCCTTCACCTGCATCTCCACGGTCCAGCCGTACGTCCTGTCCCGCATGCCGAGCTTGTCCAGCGCATCGCGGCGGATCGCACGGAACGGGCCGAGGTCGGTCGTGTGGTGCCGCCAGATGCCGCGGATGAGCGCCGAGGCGAGCGCATTTCCGAATCTCTGCTGCGGCGTCAATGCTCCGGGTTCCGCGATTCCCAGCGCGCGCGAGCCGATGGCGAGATCCGCTCCGTCCGCGACGGCGCTCACCAATCCGGTCGCTTCCTCCGCCGCGTCCGATCGATCCGCATCGGCGAAGAGCACGATATCGACGGTCGAGAGCGCCGCGATTCCGGCCAGGCAGGCCGACCCGTATCCTCTCCCGGTCTCCGTCACGACGCGCGCTCCCGCTTCCGCGGCCATCGCCGCCGTCCGATCCGTCGACGCGTTGTCGCAGACGACGATCTCGTCGATGAGGCGTGTTCCGTCCCGATTCACGCCCAGAAAATCCCGGACGACAAGGCCGACGGATTTTTCCTCGTTCCAGGCGGGGATGACCATCCCGATCCTAGATCCCTGAAACAACGCCGACCTCCCTGCCGCGCCACACGCGGAAAAATTCTCGCGCGACGACCATCAGAACCGGCAGCATCACGACAAACTGGAGCCCGGCATTTTCCTGCCACGCTCCCGCGCGATGCGAGAACAGAACTGAGTAGGATGCTCCCGCCGCGACAGTCCAGAGCAGGAAACCGGCGAGCGGTTTCACGGCCAGGAGCGGCAGGAGCCAGGTCACATACCAGGGATGAATCGTGGGCTGGACGAGGAGAAAGAGACCCAGTCCCCAGACGGCCGCGGATTTCAGGGACGCTTCACCCGCTCCCGCGGCCAGCCCGAGGGCCAGGAGCGCGCAGGAAGCGATCAATCGTCCGGCACCTTTTTCCCAAGCGTTGCCCTTGCCCAACGACTGTTCCTCGCCACGCGCGAGGAGATACCGGGGTACGGATATCCAGTAGTCCACGCCGAGCAGACGATGCAGCACGCCGTTGAATTCCCAGTTGCCTTCGTACCGGGCCGCCGCTTCGAGCATCCGCGGCGCGGAGCGCGCGTAGGGCGAGAGCAGGAGCACCGCCGCGAGCAGAGCTCCGAGAATCATCCGTCCGCTCGTGCGCCGTGACAACGCGGCCGCCGCCAGTGGAAGCGAGATGAGCTTCGTGAGTACGCTCGCGACAAAGCAGGCTCCCGCCAGAAAATCCTTCCGGAGAAGAAATAATCCGATGGCCGCGGCCAGCATGCCGACGCCGGCCGCGTCGATGTGAGCCGAGGAGTAGAACTCCGTCACGAGAAGCGGCGACCAGGCGTAAACGAGAAAGCCAGAAGCTCTTCCTGCTCGCAGAAGACCGCACGCCAGGAGCATGGCGCCTCCCCACTCGATCGCGGCGAGCGTCGCTTTCCAGGCCGAGAGCGGCGAAAGTCCTGCCGTGCGTTCGAGCTTATGGCTCGCGCGGGAGATCATCTGCGCGAAGGGCGGATAGATAGTCGGATACTCCTTGTGGTTGATTCTCGAAAAGACTTCTTCGTCACGCAGCGGGATAAGTTCGTCCGCAACCGGCGCGTACCTGTACGGATCGATGCCCGCGTGCGCGACGCGGCCATCCCAGATATTCCGCCAGGCATCATCCGAGAGCGACGGCTGGAGGGGCATGAGCGTCAGGCGAAAGAGCAGCCCGAAAAGTCCGATGACCACCACCGAACGCCGGTCGTCTCCGGGGATCAACGGCGACAACTTCTTCAGGAGAGTGAGATGCAGCGCTCCGCCGCCGACGAGAATGGTCATCCACCGGACGACATCGGGAACAGGATCGAGGGGCAGGCAGGCGAGAAGCAGGATCGCCTCCAGGGCAATTCCTCCCGCGCAGAGCGTCTTCAATCAGCAGGATTCGCGGAGCTGCCCGCCGATCGAAAGCGCCAGGCCTCCAAACAGCAGAAGCGTCCAGGGGAGCATCGGCCAGCTGAGAGCGAAGGCCGCCCGCAGGAGCCAGGCGCCGTACAGAAGGAACGCCGCTTCCGCCACAATGAACGGATCCATCTTCAGCGTATAGGAGGCGCTCAATCCGTCTCCGCGCTTGGGAGTCCTCACGAACGGAGAATCCCGCATGAGAAATCCTTCCGTCACGGCGCGCGTGGCGTTGACGACATTTCCGGCCCCGACGACAAGCAGGGCCGCGAACCGTCTCAGCAAGTCCGCAAGGCCTCTTCCCGGTCGTTCCTCCCATTCCGAAGCCGCATGAAAAACGAAGACGAGGCACGTCGTCGCAAGCAACGACATCGCGTAAAAACTCCGCAACGCCCTGAAATCGCCTCCGGCGTAGAGCAGCGGCATGAGGAGAAGAAACGAGAAGAGCGTCATGGGATATGTCAGGGGCGCAAGCAGATGCGCGCAGGCCTCGATCTTGACGCGCGGCGGAAGAGGCGCGAGGAGAAGGGACGGGAGAAGTTTCCGCGCGACCTGAGCCATCCCCTTCATCCATCGGAACTGCTGAGCCTTGTATGAGCGCATCGTCGGAGGAAGCTCCGAATCGCACGCGATGTCATCGCGATACACGAACTTCCAGCCGCGAAGCTGCGCTCGATAGGAGAGATCGAGGTCTTCCGTGAGCGTGTCTCCCTGCCATCCTCCCGCGTCACGGATTGTCTCCGCGCGCCAGATCCCGGCCGTCCCGTTGAAGTTGAAGAAACAGCCGGATCGGTATCTCGCCTGGTGCTCGATCCTGAAATGCGCGCGCAGCGAGAGAGCCTGCGCCTCGGTCAGGAAGGAATCGCGCTCGTTCAGAAAAGTCCACCTCGCCTGGACCATGCCGGTCATGGGGTCCGCGAAATGCAGCACCGTCCGGCGCAGAAAATCGGCGGGCGGAAGAAAATCCGAATCGAAGATCGCGATGAATTCTCCTCGGGCCCGGGCGAGGCCGTTCGCCAGGGCGCCCGCCTTGAAATTCGCGCGGTCCGCCCGCCGGATGCAGCGGATGTCGACGCCGGTCTCGCGCAACCGGGCCGCCGTTTGCTCCGCCAGCCCGGTCGTGCCGTCCGTGGAATCGTCGAGCACCTGGATCTCGAACCGGTCGCGGGGCCAATCCATCGAAGCGGCCGCCGTGAGCAATCGCTCGACCACGGCGAGCTCGTTGTACAGCGGAAGCTGGATCGTGACGCACGGAATTTCGTCAAGCGCTGCGATTCCGCGGATCTCGACCTTCGGATTCAGGATGTTCCCTCCATGCCAGACGAATAAGAGCACGGCGCGATGCAGCCCATAGCAGATGAAGCCCAGGGACAGGATCCCCAGCAGGAGGCTCAGCAGCACGACGATGATCCCGCGGCCGTCGGGGAACAGCATTCGAATGTCTCGTCATTCGCTCCGGGAGCGATGATCCTGAACATGCCCTTGTAGGGCGCCACAGCCAGTTTGGCGGCGGTGTCCGTGCAGACCTCCACCGGAACTCCGCGCGGAAACCAATGCCCTTCCTCGTCCGAAATCCCCTTGAACGGACCGAGATAGACGGCTTTTTGTCCCTGGAATACACAACCGGCGGACTTCGCATACTTGTAGCCGCGCAGCGTGACGGAGAAGAACCTGTAACCCTCCACGTCCTTCCAGAAGCTGCGCTTCAGAATCTGCACGCCGTAGAATCCTGTTCGCTCGGTAAGGGCAAGCAGTTCATCCTCGGTCAGGGCGCCGCTGATGCATTCGCCCCAGAGCCGGGGATCGCGTCGCTGCCACGGCGGAACCTCCGCGTCGGACACGATATCGGAGATGACCATCCGGCCGTGATTGCGGAGGACGCGCCAGATCTCCGAGAAAACCTTCGGCTTGTCGGGCGACAGGTTGATGACGCAGTTGGATGTCACGACGTCGACGGATCGATCGTCGAGCGGCACTTTCTCCAGGAATCCCTTGTGAAATTCCACGATGTCGTATCCGAGGTTCGCGGAGACGACCTTCTTCTGCTCATGGGCGACCGCGAGCATCCTGTCGGTCATGTCGACTCCGATCGCTCGTCCCGTCGGCCCCGTCTTCTTCGCGGCGATGAAGACATCGATGCCGGCTCCGGAGCCGAGATCGAGCGTCACTTCGCCGGGCTTGATCCGCGCATCGCCGACGGGCGAACCGCATCCGTAGAAGCGGTCGACGACATCCTTCGGGATATGCGCGAGATCGGCGGGATCGGGGCGGACGGGGCAGCAGAGGTCTTCCTTCGGCTTCTCCGCGGCATCGCCGTAGAACTCCCGGACCAGCTTGCGGGGCGCATCGAGGTCGAACGAGAGGACGCACTCGGAACGCGTCGTGCGGACGCGCTCGGAATCCTCTCCGGCCGCCACGGATTCGCTCGCGCAATGAACCGCTCCCTCCCCCATGCCCGTCAGGACGACCGGCGAGCCGAATCCGGTGTCGCGCCGCAGCAGAGCCGCGCGCGAAGACGTCAGATCGAGGAGCGCGTCGCGGATCATCGCCTTGTGCAATTCGCAATAGGGATCGTGATCGGCCAGGGAATCCAGCGATCGGGAAGGCGCATAGAAGTACGCGTGCTCGATATCTCCTCCGCCGCAGAGAAATCTGATCGAGCAATCGGGACAGTGCGGCTTCTTCGCCAGGGTCATTCCGCGAAACGCGCGCGTCACTTCGCTCTCCCGCCAGATCGTCTCGAGCGATTGCTCCAGGATCGATCCGCAGCAAAGCTCGGGAATCTGGACCATCGCGGCGGACGGATAGATCCGGCCGTCGCTGTAAAGGCAGAGCGTATTGACGCCGGCGCCGGAGAGATCGGTCTTCGTTCCCGGCCATCCTCGCATCCGCGCCTTCATCGCCTCGTGATTATCGACGATCACGCCGTGGGCGGCGCCCGCCTGTCTAGCGCGGCGAACGGCGGCGATCAGCGCGTCGTTGTCCGGCGTCGCATCCACGGGCTGATGGCCGTTGAGAGATGCGCGCCCCTTGCGGTGCATCCAGAGCAGATGATGGCTCCGGCCGCCGCACTCCCCGACAAGCCGCGTGATATCGGAGAGTTCCTCCACGTTGGATTTCGTCACGACCGTGCTGACCGTGATGTCGAGACCCGCGGTGACGGCCGCGCGAATTCCTTCGACGATGCGCGCAAAACTCCCCTCTCCACGGATCGGATCGTTCGTCTCCGGACGCGCGCCGTCCAGGCTCACCTGGAATCTCAGGCGAGGAATGCCCGCGTCGACCGCGCTCCGCGAGCGCATTTCGCCGAGCAACTCGCCCTTGAACTGCAATCCGTTCGTCAGGATGGCCAGTTCCGCGTCCTGATCGACAAGCACTGCATCGACCAGGTCGAGAATATCCTTCCGGATGAGAGGTTCACCGCCCGTGAAGAAGAAACGCGTCGCGCCCAGGGCGCGCGCGTCCCGGATCGCGGAGATGATCCTGGCCGCGGAGAGCCCCCGGTCGCCGTCCGGACCCGATGAGACGAGACAGTGCGTGCAGGCGAGGTTGCAGGAATTATTCGTATGGATCCAGAAATCCCGCAGCGGTTCCTGCGAGAGCGCCGACTGCCGACCTGTGTAGGCGGGCCCCTGAGCGGATTCCACCCCAAGAAATTTATACCGGACCGCGTCACCCGTTATGGTGGCAACATCCTGCATCGCCCGCGTGAGTTCGAGTCCATGCCGGTCCGCGTGTTCGAACGCGGTGTCCTGGATGGACCGGGATCCGTCGAAGGAGTCCAGGATCGCCAGTCCCGCGTCGTCGATGCCGATCCAGTTCGGCATGTCCGGATTCAGGAGGACATGCAGGCCTTCGCCGCTGATAAGCTCGTTAGGAGCGATTACAGGCCCGGATCCTGGATGAGGGCTCTTGCTGTTTCTGACGGGATCGGACATGGGTCGATATTTTATCCCACGTTCATCGAACCACAAACAATTCCCTTGAGAGATCTGTAACCAGTAATTGAGGGCGATGGATTTCGCATGCTGAAATCCAATTCGTCATCAGTCATCGTTCATTCGCCATTCGCCATCGCGTTGACTTTATCTGGATTCCAAATGACGAATGGCGAATGAACGATGACTGATGAACATTTCTCTCAATATCCCTTTGCGCGCTGAATAATGGACACGCACCGCATGATTTCGTCCGCCCGAATCTCTCATCTCTTGCTCCCATCCTCCTCGAATGCTACCGTGGAATCATGTCCCCGAGCTCCGACGATTCCGCTTCCCGTAGCCGGATCTTCAAGCGTTTTCTCCTGCTCGCCTGCCTGATCGGTTTCATCACGACCGGTGCCGCCGTGTTCGCCATGATGAGCAACCGCGCGGACGCGCCAGCGGAGTCGGTCGGTTATCGGAGGCCGCTTATGCCTCAACTGCGGACGCAGTTTCCGGATAACGCGCTGCGGCGGGAGAAGCTGGCCTGGAGCGACCTTTCGCTCTCACTCAGTATCCTCGGGGCGCGTGATGACATTTCCCTTTCCGTCGGCCCGGACGGCATGGCATCCGTCGATTCGGTTTCCTACAACGTAGGCGACCTCGGCAGCTTGAAGAACGCTCTCCATGCCGTGGCGCGGGATCGACTCCGGGAGGACACGCCTGATCCATCAACCGCGAGGGCTGCCGATTCCTGGGAGAAGCTTCTGCTTTCCGAGCCGGACGATCTGATCGGGATCGTGCCGGGCCGGGCGTCGTCAGAATATTTCGAGGGGGCCCGCCAGGCCGCGATGGAGGGTTTCTACTTCCAGACTTTCACCTCCATCGGCATCACGGATCAACTCGCGGTCCGCTCACTCGTGCTGGAGGCGATCGCCCGTGCGCGCGGCGGCGCGATCCCGGCCGATCCGCTCCTGGATGCTTTCCAGGCCATCGCCTGGGGCCGCCCCCACCTCGCGCGCGCCGAACTGACTGGCGACTCCTCCGTCGTCAGTACCGCGCTGGCGGCCTGGCTTCGCGGCGACTTCGCGGCGCTTCCCGCCACGGGCAGCCGTCCTCAGAAGCTCTTCGGCGTGCTCTTCCGGATCTTCGATGATCGCCATCCGCCCTTCACGGTATTGGCCGACGAGCTGGGACTTCCGGAATCCGATGCGCACTCGCTGAGATTTTTCCTGGAAAGCATGGCGGATGTCTCCGACCAGCATGTCCAGTCGATGCGCATGCTCGGCCTCGCCGCGGAGCGCGCGCGGCACATCGTGACGGGCGATCCCACGAGACCCGTCCCCAATAATGTCTCACGCGAGACCCTGGGTTATTGGCTGAGCTCGGCCAGCCAGGCCGTCTCGGCGCGCCACAATGCTCCGGATCCCCTGCCCCAGCTCCTGGCCGAATCCTGGCTGTACATGGCCGGACATCTCCGGCTCGATTTTCTCTGGTCACGGTTCGGCCACCAGGAGAGTTGTCGCGAGGAGACGGAGTGGCTCGCCTCCGTGCTCGGCGACAGTTTTCCGCTCATTCCCATCTGGCGTGCCAGGAAGTATCCGCTCGAAAAGGAACTATGCCGGGCGCGGTACGAGGCGGCGAAGAATTACTGGGATGACAACGCCCGCTACAGCGCGCTCAATGCGTTGTCGGAAGTCGACAGCGAGGCGTCGAGCGCCGAGGTGATCGCGATGGAGGACGCGCGGAGAGCGGAGACTTTTCGCGACACGAACATCCGGACGATCGCGCACCGGCGTTACGACGATGAGGAGACGGAGCAGATCCCGGAGATCCGTCACGAGGAACTCGAGAGGCTGCTCGCTCTGGATCCCAGCCGGCCAAGCCACTATTCGGCGGGCGACGACACGCTCGTGCTGCTGGGGATCTCCAGGATCCCGTCGTCCCTGCTTCTGCGAGCCGAGCTTGCCTACCGTGTCGCGTGGAAGGAACCGCTCCGGGAGGAGAATCTCGAGAAGGCGTCTTCGATCCTGGGGCCCATGATTTTCCAGAGCAGCGAGCCGCTGCGCGCGCTGCTGCAGTACGGCCAGTATCAATGGAATCTCGCGAAGTACGAGAAGGCAAAGCGTGCTTACCGTGAATGGCTGACGCGCCATCCCCAACAGGATCTCTGGCGCTCGCATGTTCTCTCTGAATTCGGCCTCCTCCTCTTCGAAAGCGGCGAGACCGCGAAAGGTCTCATTCTCCTGGAAGAAGGCTCTCAATCCGGAGCGTATGCGACGATGAACCGATATGCGATCGCGCTCGAAGCGCAGGGACGAACCTCCGAAGCGGAAGATCTGTGGCGCTCATGCGCGGACCGATATCCGGAGAACGGGTGGTACGACCTCGTCGCGTTCCTCGACAGGAAAGGCAAATCGAGCGACGCCGCGGATATCGTCCGTAAAAATCTGCAGGGCATGACCGACGGCAGCACGCGGGGAACGTTCGTGAACGAGATGTTCGGACTGGACCCGGAAAGGCTCGCGTGGATATACCAGGAGGGAGTCTGGCCGGTGGCGTCCGCATACGACGACGCCAATCTCGCCGTCTGTTCGCTCATCATGGGGGAGGATTACTCGAAGGCTCTCCGACATCTCAAGGCCGGAGACGATGCGGGCCGCCGCCTCGGTACCGTCCTCTGGTTTCACAGCCTTCTGAAGCTA
Organism: uncultured bacterium; assembly: GCA_964499705.1. Classification (GTDB taxonomy): domain Bacteria; phylum UBA8481; class UBA8481; order UBA8481; family UBA8481; genus JBBTKW01. Next base: position 47,711 of record CAZCME010000011.1, read on the forward strand.
CGGATCGAGGGACAGAAGGCCGCGATCGCCTTCCTGGACCGCAATCGCGATCTCATGGTGAGCGGCCCGTCGGATCGCGCTCTGGAGCAGGTTCTGCTCGGCAACATCGACGCGGTGGACGCTCAGACCTTTGTCGACTGCCTGCCGGACGGACGCTATTTACCGAGGCTCTACCTGATAACGTCGCTTCTGAAGCAGGCCAGCGGCGACGGCAAGAGCGCGCGGCTCTGGCTCGACCGCTGCGTCCGCACCGGCGCGCCGCTCGATTACATCCAGGTCCTGGCCCGGCGCGAAGCGAAGCTGCCGGTGGGTCAGTACTGGTGGACCATCGGCCCCCGCGCGCCTTATATCAAGGCGCAGCATATCGCCGCCAATTGCGATATCTGAATCCGAAGCCTACTTCGACGGCGTGGTGTAATACGCGAGATGGCTGTTCGAGCGCTCGTTGCCGTGGAGCGAACCCAGGCGCTTGTCTTCACCCAGCCGGCTCATCGTGAAGTCGCCGACCGTGCCTTCCAGCTTCAGGCCCTTCAGAAGTATCCAGTCGTTCTCCTGCATCGACGTCCACGTGCCCTGAGTCGTCCTGCCCTCGTCCGTGTGCGTGAACGAACCATTGGCGCGGATCGTGAGCCTCCCGAAGTCGGTCTTCAGGCGCGGATCGCGATGCCGGTACAGGGACCATGTGCGCTGAAAAAATGAAGGCTTTGTCCAGGGATCGAGATCGAGGAACTCGGTCGATGGTGCTCTCCAGCCGCGAAATCCGGCGCCTCCTCCGTTCAGGGACTGGATCGTGATCTCGCCGTCCTTTCCCTTCGTGACCGCGAGATCTCCGAAGCCTGTCTTGGCATCTCCTCCCCAGAGCACGATGCCGCCATGGACATAGCCTCCGCGCGTCTCCGTATTCACCGTCCACCGGCCGCGGTACTTGATGTTGTTCGCGGTCACGCGGACGAACGTGCCGTCCGCCTTGATGTGCGTATATCCACCGACGGCTCCGCCGCCCCGCTTGCTCCATTCGCGGATATATTCATTATTGATCCGTTCGGACTTGACGACGTTGAAGACGACGTGCCCCTGCGTCAGCCACGTGCCGATGAAGTATTCGGCTCCGGTCGTGTCTCCGGTCGCCGCAGGCCCCGTCTGGGGATTTTCACCGGCGGGTGGGATCGTCTTCGGCATTTCCGCGGGTGCGACGCCCCCATCCCGGGGACGAACTTCCTCGGGTTTGTAGTAGCTGGAGAAGCTGGTGCTCGGATCGTATCTCCCGTCCGCAAGAGGGAGCATGACAAGAACTCCGTACTCATTATGACGAATGACACGGCCGTCCTTCCATTCCCCGTATCGAAGAACGGAAACTTCCTGCCCTTCGGTGAATGTCGCGGCCCGCGTCGTCGCGATCCCCGAAACCGTAAAAAGAAGGATATTCGCAAGGCAGATCATTTTGAAGCGAGACATCTTCAGGACCTCCATAAGGATGCTGTACTACCGGCTGCAGCATAACCAATCCCGCGCGGGCGGGCGAATGATTATCTCTTCCGCAGGAGAAGCGCGGTGGCCGGAAGGAGAAATGGCCGGACCAGCAGGGTATCCACGAGGACTCCCGCGGTGACGCCCAGGCCCACCTGCTGCAGGAAGGCGACGCGCGACAAGGCCAGCGCCGCGAATGTGCCGGCCAGGACAAGTCCGCACGATGAAACGACGGGACCCGTGACCTCCAGCGCTTTCGCCAGTCCCGCTTCGAAATCCGAGTGCGCCGCTTCCACGCGCGCGCGTCCGAGGAGAAAGATTCCGTAGTCGGCGCCGATGGCGACGAGGAGCACGAAGAGGAAGAACGGCGTCTTCCAGTCCACGCCCGGCCAGATTCCCCATCGCGCGCAGACAGACAGCACACCTAGAGCGGCAAAATAGGACGCGAGAAGATAGACCGTCACGGCGGCCGGCAAGGCGAATCCTCCCAGGAGTAGAACGAGAAGGATGAAGACACCCGCCACGACAAGGATTCCCACGAGGCGAAGATCCTGGGTTGTGATCGCTTCGAGATCCGCCGTGATCGGCGTCGGTCCGCCGACGAAAGCTGTCGCGCCCGCCAGATCATGGATCTCGAACCAGAGAGGAAACCGGGCATGCAGATCGCTCAAGGTCTTCACCGCCTCCGGTGAGTTGGGTGACGCCTCGAGTTCCACTTCAAAGAGCGCGGCCTCCCCGCCTTCGGATACGAAATGATCCATGACGCGCGCGAGTTCCGGAATCGCGTCATAGTCGTCCACGGAAAGGGCGAGGCGATCGAGCGCTTTCGCCGCCTCGGGGGAATTCAACATGATCTTCAGGCGGTCCGCTCCACGGTCGAGTCCTTCCGCCAAAGCCTGCGCCCCTTCCTCCCCGCGGGCCAGGCCCAATTCCAATTTCCGCATGTCCGACGCGAATCCGTCCAGATCACGCCGCGCATCGTCAAAGCGGCGACCGGCCAGCAGAGCGGCCAGCGAGCCGCGCCTGTCCTTCTCAAGCGCGGCCTTTTTTTCCTCGATCTCCCGTCCGCCGCGCACAACCTCATGGCGCGCTTCTCCCAATCCCTTTCCCAGCGCGTGCGCGCCATGAACGGCCTTTCGGAGTCCCGCCTCGATCTCGACCATCTGGCTCCGGATCGTTCCCCTTTCGAAAAGCCCCGCCGCTCCCGTCGGCCGCGTCGCGCTGTGAACGACCGCCACGCCGGGCGTCACCGCCAATCGTTCCGTGAATTGATGAAGCGCGCTCAATCCCTCCGGTCCACGCCAGCCATCCGGCAATGTTCCGCTCTTCGCCGGAATCCGGATCATGACGGCCAGCGGTCCCGCGGATGAAAGCGAAAAGTGGCGCTGAAGCGCGGCGTAGCCGGCTTCGGACGGGCTCGCGACAGGAATATCAATCTCGTTCTCGAACGTCGGACGGGAGGATGTTCCCAGATAAAGAACAGGAGACAGCGAAAGCGCGACAACGATGAGCATGAGAAGCGGATGAGCGAGAACGAGGCGGGCGATGCCGGGCCAGAGCCATCCACGCCGGGCATTTTCGGGGCGGGACGGCCAGAAGAGGTGCGAGCCCAGGAGGCGCATCAACGCCGGCGCAAGCGTGAGTGTCGCAACCAGTGCCGTTGCGACGCCGATCGCGAGCGCGGCGCCGGAGAAGCGGAAGAGCCCGAATTGCGCGAACTCCATGAGCCCGCACGCGACGCCGACGGCGAACGCGCTCCCCACGATGACATGGAGCGAACCTCGCCACGCAGCGCCGATCGGATCTTTCGATCCCGCCGCGGCTTCCTCTCTCGCGCGCGCGAAGAGAAGAAGGCAGTAGTCCGTGCCGACACCGTACACGATCGCGACGAGAAAGGAGCGCGCCTGGTACGCCACGGAGAGACCCAGGGATGCCGCCAGAGTTACAAGGCCGAACGTCGCGCCGAGCGCGGCGCCGAGCGTGAGAATCGAAACGCCGGCAGCCACCGGCGAACGATAGACGACGAGAAGAATCACGATGACGAGGAAAATCGTCGCCCACGCGGATCGCGCTCCGCCTTCATCGATCGCGCGATCGTAATCGCGGCCCAGGGTGGCGTCGCCGGACAGGAATATCCGGAATCCTTTCTCGCCCGCCTCCTTTGCCAGTCGCTCCACCTCATCGACAACGCGCGCTCCTTCTTCGGACGCGAAGCCCACGGACAGCTGGACCAGGACGAGTGCGGCACGGCTGTCGGACGCGACGAGGCGATGTTCGAGGATGGGATTGTCCGTCGGAGCGAGCACAGCGGAAACCAGCGAGGTGGATTGGAGATGGCGCAGGAGGTCAGCAAGCCCGGCAATCCGATCGCGCGCGGTCGACATATCCGAGTCGGACTCGATCACGAGGACGATCTGCGAAAGAGGAGACGCTCCCGGAAAGAGTTTCTCGATCTCTTCACGGGCGATCCGATGCGGAGAATCCGGCGGGAAGAAGGAACCGGGATCCGTCACCGCGACTTCATGCAGATGCGGAATGCATGCGAATCCCGCGATCGCGCCGACGATCCAGGCTGCGACGACGATGATCGACGCGGCGCGCGCTCTCATCAGCGACATGTCTCACATCCGGCGGAGACCGAATGAATCTCAACTCTTCCTCTTGAGGTCGCTCCTTCTTCGAAGCACAATGAATGCGGCATGATGATTACGTCCCGACCATGAACAGCGGAATCCTGCGCATCGGCAAATGGCTCTTTCTCGCCCTGATTCTCGCGATCACGTCTGGCGCCGTCGTCCTGGAGTGGATGGACAACACGATCGAGGCGCCGGGCTTCATCGCGGGCAGCCTGCTGCTCGCGGTCACGGTCCTCTACTACACGCAGAAGGGAAGAAAGGCGGCCGTCGTCATCTTCTCGCTGGCGGGATTCCTGATCGCGGCGCACATGCTGGTCGCCTTTTCCGGCCAGGGCGACTCCGCGCTCTATTCCGTCTACTTCATTCCCATCCTGATCGCCGCCGGTCGATTCGGCCTCGCGGGTTCGTCCGTGACGGGAATCATCGTGACCATCCTGTACGCCACGTTTTTCCTGCACGCCACGGAGCAGGAGATCCAGGCGGAGCTTCTCGAGGAAACCATCACGCTGATGTTCATCGCGCTCCTCTCCGGTTATCTCGTCGACCGACTGAAGGATGAAGAACAGCGGAGGTTCGCCGCGGAACGACAGGAGCGGGATCGCGAGCGGCTGGCCGAGATCGGGCTCCTCGCCGCCCAGGTCGCCCACGAATTCCGCAATCCGCTCCAGGTGATCGAAGGATCCGCGGAGACGCTGGCCGCGCGGGGCTGGGTGGCCGAGGCGGGGAGAATTCTCCTGGCCGACCTGAAGGAGCAGGCCCGACGCATGTCGATTCTCGCCGCGGATTTTCTCGCGTATGGAAAACCCGTGCTCCGCGCGAGAACTTTCGTAAATCTTCACGGTCTGGTGGACCAGGCCGCGATCGGCGTGGGCGCCGTCGTCGTGAAGAACATGGTCGCGGAATCCCTTGGTACCGACGCCGATCCCGATGCCCTGGAGCGCGTCTTCCGCAACCTGTTCACTAACGCGCGGAAATCTTCCGCGACGCGCGTCACGGTCTCATGCTCCGCGTCAGGCGGTGAACTCGTCGTCCGTGTCAGCGACGACGGAACCGGCATTCCGGAGGATCTTGCTCCGCAGCTCTTCCAGCCCTTCCGCACCGGCCGTCCCGGTGGTGTCGGGCTGGGGCTCGCCATCGCGCGCCGTATCGTCGAAGCGCATGACGGGCGGATCGGGATCGCGGCGACGTCTCCTTCAGGAACCACGATGCAGATCGTTTTTCCCTCGCGCCTGTCTTCACACGGGTCGGCATCATGAGCCACGAGTCCTCGTATGCGACATCCATCCTCCTCGTGGATGACGAAGCGCCCATCCGGCGTCTCCTCGAAACCCAGGTGAACGATCTCGCCCGTGTCCTCACCGCCGGCTCCGCCGAAGCGGCATGGGAGATTCTGCGGCGCACAGACATCGACGTCATCGTGACCGATTTCCGGATGCCGGGCATCGACGGGCTCCAGTTCCTCCAGCGCGTCCGGGACTGGGACAAGGAGGTGCCCGTCATCGTCGTGACGGCGTTCGGAACGATCGAAACCGCCGTGGAGGCGATGCGCGCGGGCGCCTTCGACTTTCTCACCAAGCCCGTGGAGATGAAAATATTCCGCCAGACCGTGGAGCGCGCTCTCGCCTTCAGGCGGCTTCGCGAGGAAAACCGTTATCTCCGCGAACGGCTCGGCGAGGAGGACATGCCGGAGTTCATCGGGACATCGGCGGAGAGCCTCGACGTAAAGAGAAAAATGCGGGAGGCGGCGCCGAGCAGCGCGACTGTGCTCCTGACCGGAGAGAGCGGAACGGGAAAGACGATCGTCGCTCGCACGATTCACGCGCTCTCCAACCGCCCGGGACTCTTCGTCCGGATCAACTGCGCCGCCCTGCCGGAAGCGCTTCTCGAGAGCGAGCTCTTCGGCCATGTGCGCGGCGCCTTCACCGGCGCCCACCAGAACCGCAAGGGAAAGTTCCTGCTCGCGGACAAGGGCACGCTCTTTCTCGACGAGATCGGAACGCTCTCCCTCCCCCTGCAGGCCAAGCTCCTTCACGTCCTGGAGGAAGGCGAATTCTCGCCCGTCGGGGCCGACGTGAGCCTGCGGTCGTCGGCGCGCATCATCGCCGCGACGAACGAGAATCTCGACGACGCCGTGAAGACGCGGCGGTTCCGGTCCGATCTCTTCTGGAGATTGAACGTTCTCATGATCCCGATTCCGCCCCTGCGCGTGCGACGCGAGGACATTCCGCTGCTCGCCCATCACCTTCTCGCCCGCTTGAACGCGGGACGAACCGTGTCTCTTTCCGCGGAAGCCATGGCCGCTCTGACGGCGCAAGCCTGGCCCGGCAACGTGCGCGAATTGCAGAACGTCCTGCAGCGCGCCCTCGCGCGGTACCACGGCGAGGAGATGCTCCCCGCGGAGGCCTTCGACGAGACGATGTGGGAAGCGCGCGATACGCTTTCCCTGAAGGAATCGCTCGCGCGCGTCGAGCGGGCGCTCATCGCCGAGGCGCTCCGGCGGACGAAAGGGCACAAGACCGCCGCGGCCGAACTGCTCGGGCTCACGCCGCGCATGGTCTCCTACTACCTCGACAAGTATCCCGATCTCATGGACGCGGTCGACGCGGAACGGAAAACCAGGGATTAAGTCGCTTCCCACAGTTGTCCCGTGACCAGTCCCTCATCCACTTTTTCGACGCGTGAGGCGAGCGTGCGGGGGAAGCTGACGGCGCGCGCCGCCCAGTGCGAGCAGAGATCGCACCGGAAACATTTTCCGGGCAGACATCCCCCTTTCCTGAAGACGAGATCGAGGTAGCCGTCCAGGGATCGATTATCGATCCGGATCTGATCCTCGATGTCGAACGCCGGGCGGGCGGCGCGCGCCAGGCCCAGCAGCCTGCGCCAGCCTCCGCGCATCACGGCGGCGAAGCCTGTCGCGGCGTCGATATGCACCGGCCCGCGCCGCATCAGGTCCATCAGGTTTCCGTCATATCGTCGTTCCGCATATGCGCGCGTTCGCGCGACAAGATCTTTCGTGGAACATCCCCGCCCCGCGATCTTGAAGTGGCGATACCCGAAGGCCTCGTAGCGCGGAAGATCCTCGGGGCGGATCCAGTCCTGCATGAGAAGCCGCGACGGATCCTTCAGGAATCCCGTGTGGCACTGGAAATAGCAGGCGTCCGGAGCCGGCGTCTTGCGCCGCGACGCGGCGCCGAGATCGGCGGCGTGGCAGGGCGCCCAGGCGCAACCGAGCTCGCAACGATTATTCACGAGGAGTTCCAGTTCGCCGCGGCCCGCCATCGCCCGCATGATCGCGTTCAGCCGGTCGGGATCGCGGTTCACGAGCATCGAGTCCAGGACGATCCGGTGCGCGCCCTCGTCGAACCATGCGCGCGCCTTCCGTTCGTCATCGACCCGCGAAAACACGCTGACACGCACCTTCAATTTCGTGTGGCGGACGATGACGCGGAGAAAGAGCGGCGACACGACGGTCACCCATTCCACGCCGCACTCGGAGATGCGATCGAGGAGCTTCCTCAGGCGGCGGTAACCTTCCGGCGTCGCGATGTCGCCCGTTCCTCCGTCCGCGGCGTTCAGGAGGTAATCGAACGCGATCCCCTTCGACCGCGCATGCTCCACGTGCTTCCGGAACCGGTGCCATCCGATCTTTGGCACGAGAAATCGCGGGCGGCCTCCCCCGAAACCGTCACCCTCGATCTTCCCGTAGATCTGGGACACGGGTAGATCGGCGACGCCGTCGATCAGTTCATCCTCGAAACTTGTCGCGAGCGAAAACGCGGATCCGGTCATGTCAGATTCCTTTCCAGCGGCAGACCGCGAAGTCCATGGAGAATCCCGGGCCCACGGCCAGAATCCCCGCCGTCTCGCCGAATGGGGCCGAGGCCCGATTCGACCAGTATTTTTCCAGGACGAAATAGATGGTGGCGGAGGAAAGATTCCCGACGCGGCGAAGGACGCCGCGACTCTCTTCGAGCCCGCCATGCGGTATGCCCAGTGCTTCCTCCATTGCGTTCAGGATCTTCGCTCCGCCGGGATGCACAAGCCACCGGATCGCGCCCAGGGATGGAACGGAACTCAGGAGCGACTTCACCGTGGGCACGAGTTCCTCGCGGATGAAGGCGGGAATTCGCGGAGACAGGAAGATGTGGAAACCTGTCTCACGGAGATCGAATCCCATGAAGTCGAGGGTGTTCCGGAAGAAGTGCGATCCCGTGGATTCGATGCGGAGCCCGGAGACCGGCTTGCCGGTCACGAGAGCGCCTGCGGCTCCATCGCCGAAGATCGCCGTGGAGATGACATGCGCGCCGTCGAAATCCGTCGGCTGAAACGTAAGCGTCGTCAGTTCAACGGCCAACAGGAGCACGGTCGAATCGGGAAAAGCCCGGATGTGATCGTGGGCCATCCGGAGAGATGCGACTCCGGCCGCGCACCCCAGTTCCGTCACGGGCAACCGCTTGATGTCCGAACGGAATCCGAAACGATTGATGAGATACGCGTCCACGGCGGGGATCATGAATCCCGTGCAGGAAGTCGTTATGATGAGATCGACGTCCTCGATGCGCAGCGGACTTCTCTCGAAAAGCCTGACCACGACTTCCTCGGATAGCCGGCGCGCCGTTTCCATGTAGGTCTGATTCTTCTTCCGGAGCGCGGGATCTTCCATCAGCTCCTCGATGGGAATCGAACTGTACCGCGTCTCGACTCCCGCGTTGTCGTAGGCGCGCCGCGCCGTGGCCAGCGGGATCGGAGCACCGCTGTCGGGAGCCTTGAGATACCATCGTTCCAGGAGCCGCTTCGCGCGTTCCTGCGTGAAAAGATTGGACGGCAGCGCCGTGGCCACGCCCGCGATCGTGGCCGTCATGACGCCACCCTGTTCTTTCCCCGCACCGTGAATGTGATCTTCACGTCATCGGAGACCTTGAAGAAAAGAAATCCCGGAGGCTCCATGCCGAAATCCGTGATCTTCACCCGCGCGGTTCCCGTCACGGCAAGATCGGACCCCGCGAAACCCGCCATGATCTCCACCGGAACCCGGCGTGTCGTCCCGTGCACTGTCAGATCTCCCGACGCCGTCGCCGTGAAGGTGTCGGAGCCCGTCCATCGCGGCGCCTTGAGTTCGCGCAGCTTGAAGACAATCTCCGACTTCTCATCGCCGCCGAAGATCTTGTACATCTCGTTGTCGCGCGCGCTGATGCCGGTCTTCAATGTGCGGATCGGAATCCGCGCCTCGCCGAACGCGGTCTCCGCGACCTTCTGCCGGTCGCAGCCGAACTCACCCTTCACAACCGCGGTCTTCCCCTCGAAATCGTGGCCCGTGGAATGCGCGTGAAACACGAGCGAATTCCTCGCGCCGGTCATGTCATATTTCTGCACGGCCCCCGACGCGGCCACGGCCAGGAGAAGCGTCAATCCCGCAAGCCAACCCATGTTTCTTCTGATATTCCAGATCATCATTCCTGTATGCTCCCTTCGCTTATTCGTGGAATTCTACTGCACAAATGGGGCCCGCCAATAAACGATCGCAAATCGCCTGCTTTCAAGGAAGCCCTTACAGAAAACGTAACGGACGGGGATTGCGCGAACCGAGGAGTGAAAATTTCAAAAATTCTCGATCAAACAATATTAACAGGATGAGCAGGATAGGCAGGATCGATTCAGGGTAGAAAAGAAGGTAATGTAGTCCTGTAATCGGGGAAGAGTTTTCTTTTTGCTCTTCTTTCTTTTTTCACATCCTGCCCATCCTGCCCATCCTGTTAATTCACAGCCAAAGGATGGGGAACTTCTGTGAAAATTTCCTGATCCTTGATCGTCCACGGCATCCGTTCTATGATCGACGCATGAAATTCGGACGTCTTAACAACCAGGGGGTGATCCGCCATGTCTGACGTACTTTCCCGACTTGCTTCCCGACCCGTTGCAGAGCAACAGCCGCAGGACGCGCCGATGCGCTCGGACGGCGGACGCGAAATCAACCTGGCCTGCGACCGCCCGCGCGAGCCCCAGACGGTCGAGGAGATGGGCATTCCCGAAGCCTTCATCGAGGACATGATCCTGAAGCTCCTCTCGCAGCAGGGCGCGATGACGGAGCACCAGATCAGCTGGTCCCTGAAGGTTCCCAAGCACATCGTCTCCCAGTTCACCAAGGATCTCTCCAAGAGAAAACTCGTCGGGCCTCCGCCTTCCAATCCGAACGCCTTCATATGCGGATCGGAGGGCAAGGATCGGGCGGAAGACGCCTCCAAGACGACGCGGTATCTCGGGCCGGTTCCGGTCTCCGTCGATGAATACGTCCGCCTGATGCGCCAGCAGGTCGGCCGTCCGCTCCAGTTCTCCCAGAAGGATATCGAGGCCGCCTATTCGAAGATCGTGATGTACGACCAGGACTTCCGCGAGCGCATCGGTCCCGCGGTCCGGTCTCAGCGAAGCATTCTCCTGTACGGAGCCCCCGGAAACGGAAAGACGATCATGGGCAAGTGCCTCACGTCGCTCATGAAATCGGACCTCATGATTCCCTACTCCATCTTCGCGCACGGCCAGGTCATCAAGGTCTTCGATTCCGCCTTCCACAAGCCCATCCTGTCCGACGAATACAAGGAATACGACATCGAGAAGACGGACGACGCGCGATACGACATGCGATGGAACATCATCAATGTGCCCTACGTCGAAGTCGCCACGGAATTCACGCTGGCCGGATTCGAGCTCTCTTACAACGAATACGCGAAGTACTACGAGATGGCGACGCACGTGAAGGCCAACGGAGGAGTCTTCTTCATCGACGACTTCGGACGCCAGAAGGGTAAGGCGGAGGAATACCTGAACCGCCTCATCACGCCCCTGCAGTCGCGCGAGGACATCCTCCAGCTCTCCGCGACCGGAGGCCAGATCCGAGTCCCGTTCTACTGCATCCCGCTCTTCTCCACCAACTTCACGCTCGACAAGATCGGCGACGAAGCCTTCCTCCGCCGCTTCAAGTACAAGATCCTCGCCCGCAGCCCCGGGGAAAAGGACCTCGAGGACATCTTCAAGTTCGAATGCATGCGCAGTGGCATCGATTTCAACAAGGAGATGTACGAATATTTCCTCGACCGCGTGAAGAAGCGCGACCTGAAGCTGCGGAGCTGCCTGGCCAACGACATTCTCTCCAAGATCATCGATCATTGTTCCTTCCACACCATGAAGGCGGAGATGTCGAAGGAGCTTATCGATCTCGCGTTCGAGCTGAACTTCTCGGAGCAGACGGAGACGTGGGCGTTCGGGACGAAGGAAGAGAAGAAGTAATGTTTAATTTCTAATTTGTAATTTGTAATGTCTATTTTGAATGACATTACAAATTACAAATTGGAAATTAAACATTAAAAATAATGATGAATAATCTCAATCCCGAGCAGCTCGCCGCCGTCACGACGACCGAAGGGCCGCTCCTCATCTTCGCCGGCGCCGGTAGCGGAAAGACGCGCGTCATCTGCCACCGCATCGCGCACCTGATCACGGACAAGCACGTCGATCCCGGCGAGATCCTCGCCGTCACGTTCACCAACAAGGCCGCGAACGAGATGAAGGAGCGCGTGGAGCACCTGACCGGGCTCGCCACGAGAAACCTCTGGGTCTCCACCTTTCACAGCGCGGCGGTGCGCATGCTCCGATCCGATCTCCCTCGCATTGGGCGTCCCCGCGACTTCACGATCTACGACGACGACGACTCGGAGAAACTCCTGAGGCTCATCATCCGTGAACGTGGGCTCGATCCGAAGGAAGATAAGCCGGCGGTCTTCTCCGAGATCATCAGCCGCGCCAAGGATGAGCTGCTTCCGCCCGATGCGTGGCTCGATAAGAGCAGGATGCCCCGGGCGAAGGCGGAACTGGCTCACGCGATCTACGCGGACTACCAGCGACGGCTCCGTGCCGCCAACTCGCTTGACTTCGGCGATCTCCTCTTCGAGGTCGTGCGGCTCCTCGAACACAAGGAAGTCCTGGAACGGTATCATGAGAAATTCCGGTATATTCTCGTCGACGAATACCAGGACACGAACGCGGCGCAGTGCCGGATGATCCAGCTTCTCGCGTCGAAGCACAGGAATCTCTGCGTCGTCGGCGACGACGATCAGTCGATCTACGAGTGGCGCGGAGCCGACCGCAGGAATATTCTCGCGTTCGAGTCGGCCTACCCCGACGCGAAGGTCGTCCTGTTGAATCGCAACTACCGGTCCACGCAGCCGATCCTCTCGGCCGCGTCCAGCCTCATCAACTTCAATGTCCGCCCCAGGGACAAGACGCTCGTCACGGACAAGACGGGCGGTCAGGCGCCTCAGGCGATCTGCGTCGCATCGGAATACAGGGAGGCCGAGAGCATTCTCGACCTCATCCGCGCGAACGTCCGCAAGGGCGACAAGCTCGCCGACCACGCCGTCTTCTTCCGGACGCACGCGCAATCGCGCGTCATGGAGGAGACGCTGTCCGGATCGGGGATTCCCTACCAGCTCCTGTCCGGCCTCTCCTTCTACCAGCGCGCGGAGATCAAGGATGTGATGGCCTGGCTGCGGCTCGTGCATAATCCCGCCGACGATGTCTCCCTGAGGCGCATCATCAACAATCCTCCACGTGGCATCGGCGAGACAACGTTGGCGCGCATCGCCGGCGCGTCGGCCGGGCGCAATCTCTTCGAGACGATGCGGACGATCGAGGGCGTCGGCGAGATCAGCGAAGGGCTGCGCCGGAAGATCAGGGAGTTCACGGCGCTCATCCATAAGTTCGCCGACCAGGTGCTCGACCTGGGCATCGCCGAGCTTCTGGAACTCGTGCTGGAGGAGACGAAGTATCTGGAGCAATACGAGACGGGCGACGAAGCGGACGAGGCCCGGATCGAGAACGTCCGAGAGCTTCTCTCCGTCGCGGAGGAGTTCCAGTCTTCGACCGATGATCCTTCGCTCGAAGCCTTTCTCGAACGAACCGCGCTCGCCATGGACGTCGACAAGCTCGATCCGGACGCGGATGCCGTCCTCCTGTCGTCCATGCACTCGGCGAAGGGGCTCGAATTCAAGCACGTCTTCATCATCGGCTGCGAGGAGACGCTCTTTCCGCACTCGCGCGCCTACAACAGTTCCAATCCGCAGGCCATCGAGGAGGAGCGCCGACTGGCATATGTCGGCATGACCCGCGCGATGGAAACGCTGCGCCTTTATTACTGCATGGAGCGCCGCCTGTATGGGCGCCTGATGACCAATGCGCCATCGCGTTTCATCCACGAAGCCGGGATAGAACTTCCGGTCGGCACCCGCATCCTGCGGAACGATTTTTCGCGAAGCTCCTGGTCACGGAACGAGAACGATTGGCTGACGGACTCCGGATACGCGGATTCAAATCTCCTGCGTAAAAGCGCGCCAGCTCGAACCGCACGGCAAAGCGCCCTGCGCCGGGACGCTCCCCGGGACGTCACTCCTCCCCTGCCGCTGTCCGTTCCGCCGGACAAGCCGGAACTCTGCGGAAAGCTCAGCGAAGGAGATTCCGTCCGCCACCGCAAGTTCGGTCTCGGCCGCGTCATCTACGTCTCCGACTCGGGCGATGAAAATGAAGTCCTCCGGATCCAGTTCCCATCCGGGATCAAGCAGTTGATGAGCCGGTACGCGAACCTGGAGAAGGCCTGACAGAGCACCCGATCCTCCGGCCGGCTACACCCTCACCCGCATCAGGTTCTGCTCGCGCGAGACGCCCTTCAGCGTGGCGGCGAACATGTCGGTCCGAGCATTCCGCGCGGCCAGCAGGGAGGCGATCTCGGGATCTCCATACAGGTTCTCCGACAGAATGATGTCGTCTCCCGACGATTCGCCGTGCAGTCGCGCGGCGACATTGACGGTGCGGCCGAAATAGTCGAGCCGGTCGTTGGAGTTCACGGCGATCACCGGGCCGCGGTGCGCGCCGAGCTTCAACGAGATCGCCTCGACCATGTTTTCGCGAGCGTTGAATTCCATCACCTTCGACTGGATGTCGAGACAGGTCGCGACGGCGGAGCGGCCTGAAGCGAAGACGGCCATGACGGAATCCCCGATCGTCTTGACGATGGCTCCATTGTGTGACCGGATCCGTTCCTCGAGAAATGCGAAATGCTGCCGAACAAGGGCGTAGGCGCGGGCGTCGCCGACTTTTTCGTACAGCTCGGTCGAGGACTTGAGATCGGAGAAGACGATCGCCAGGGAGCGGATGGAGAGATCGTTCTCCGGAGCCAGGACTTCCGCGTCGAAGAGATCGCGGAAATCCTGCAGCGCCGTCACCATGGCCGCCGACGCGGCTTTTTCTCCCCAGTCTTCCTCCTCCAGGATGAACAGCATTTCCGTGCCGCATTCATTCGTCACCTGAAGATCGATGCGTTCGCCCGTGAAGAGAATCTCGGCGGGCTGGAATCCGTCGGGCTTCGCCAGCACCGCGTTGCGCCGATTCTCGCTCCCTTCGATCCATTCGATCCGGCCGTAACCTTTGACCTGCGGCGAACGGATTCGAAACCGGTCGCGCGACAAGGCGACGGATATCTCCCTCGTCTCCCCGGCGGGAATCCGAGCCTGGCAGACGATGTGCCGCGTGTTCGCGGGCCCTCCGATGCAGTACACCGCATCGAGCGTTTTCCGCATGATCGGGTGGATCGTGAACCGCACCTCCACGGCCTGGTCGAAATCGAGATCGAACTTCATGCCGCATGCGTCGCAGGATCCCTCATTCCGGAGATCGCGGAGCGTGGCCACCTCTCCCTTGGCGCCGCGGCAATGCGGGCAGATCGGAACCCATTTCATGTCGAGTATCCCGACCTGGGTCGCCGCGAGAAATGTCCGCAGCACGTCCATCCGGTTCTCGCCCCATTGGTCCGCAAGAGCGAACGGCCGCATGCGGATCAGGTCGTCATCCTGCGCCTCCCGGCAATACTCCAGGAATTTTCCGAGAATCCTCTTCTTCAATTCATGATCGATCCGGACGGCGGCCGCGAGAATCGCGTCCTCGTTCAGATGACTCTTCAGAACGGTCCCCTGGAACGGCTTGCGAACTTTCCCCTTGAGATAATCCTCGATCTGCCGAACACCCCGCGTGAAATCCGACAGCACCTTGCGGCCCATGAGGTTCGCGACGACGACACCCATCCCGCCCCGGGGAACGAATCTCCCTTCGATATGCACCCTGGTGCGACCGGCGACCGCGCCTGCCGCGTCGAGTCTTTCGAGAGCGAAGATCCCGGTCATCTTCGCCAGCGGTCCGCCGACATACTCCCGCTCGACGGAAAATCCTTCATGGCGAACCCATTCGAAGGGATTTTCGCGCCAGGCGAGAGGGACCGGCCCCATCCGCGCGGATGCCATGCGCGCCGTCGTTCCGTCGGGAAGCGGCACATTTCGATATGTGACGGCGGGAAGGCCGATCGACCGGTTCATCCGGTCGGTATCGGAGACGTACTCCCAGATCTCCTCGGGAGGAAAATCCACGATGACATCCGTGGCGAAGATGATCGGATCGGCCATGAAAAAACGTTACTAGCCCGGGACGGCCGTGACAAGGACAGCTATGCCGGTCCCGCGCCTTCCCGCCCGACCGGTTCCAGCAACCTGTCCAGCAGTTCCGCCAGCATGCCCGCGTCGGGCAGCGCGCGCCCCGCCCGATCGCGAACCGTCGTTCCCGGAACCAAATCCATGGCCGCCTTCAACGACGGGAGGTTCATCGTGCCGGACGTGCGCAACACAGGTTCGAGAACCTCGCATCCGAAATAGACACCCTCCCCGTCCGCGGCGAATCCATAGGCACGGCAGACCAGCGGCCGCGATTCATAGATGGAGCATCGGCCGTTTTCGAGAAGCGGACAGGGTCCCATGAGATTGACCGGTTCAACGTCCTGTGGTTTCGCATCCAGCCGGCCCACGGCGGCATGCACCGCCCCGATGAGATCCGTCGCGACTTCCGCGGGTTCACCCGTGCTGATCCTCGCCGACAACGCAGCGATGCGTTGGCGAATCCTGTCCCGCAGTCCCGGGTCCAGCGCCGCCACTCCCCGAGCCGCCTCCCTGGCTTCGATGGCCGTGACCGGAAGAGCGGCCGATCGTTCGCAGCACTTCGAGCACGGATTCGGACAGCGAAACTCCGCCGGCCACGAAGCGCGGTCCCGCGTTTCCGCTTCCGTCCAGGCGTCATACACGACCGAAAGTTTCGCCAGGGATTCATCGTCCTTGGTATCAGCAAGTTTCACATCCCGATCATAAATCGAAAATCTTAAATCCAATATCTGAAATCCCAACTCCTTCATTGACGCCGCCTCATGCCCGGGCTTTAATCCATCCATGGGTTCGCGCGTCTCCGAATCATCCTATCTCACGAAGAAAAGCTGCCCTGTCTGCAAGGTTTCCTTCGAAAGCGAAAAGCTCCTCGCCAAGAAAATCAGCCCGAAATCCTGGGATGCTTCCCTCCGGAACGTCTATGCCACGGCTCCTCCCGTGGAGCCGCTCCTGTATGTCCTCGTCACCTGCCCCCAATGTCTCTTCACCGCGTCCGAAGGAGATTTCGACGATCCGAAAATATCGGCCAACGCCGGCCTTTCGCAGGTGACCGCCGAGAGCAGGAAGGTTCTCGACAGCCTCGGGATCAAGCTTGCCGACATGAAAGGCCTCAAGGATTTCCGTATCGGCCTCGCGCAGTATTACCTGGCGGAACTCTGGTATGACGCGCGCAGGAACCTTCCGATCCGCCTTTTCCGGCTCGGCCTGACTCTCTACCGCCGCGCCTGGCTCTTGGAACCGGCCCTTGCGGCCGGGATCATCACCCTGGATCATTGCCGTCACGACAGGAAATACTGCCTGCATACGGCGGAAAATTACCTGGAGCAGTCCTATCTCTCCGAACGTCTTCCCGACAATCTCTTCTGCGGCCCCGATTACGGCGTCAACTTCGGCCAGGCCGCTCTGCCGTACATCGTGGCCTGGATCAACTACACCATGGCGGTCAACGACGCGGAATACTCCGGCGCGGAACGGATCGTGCACCACAAGAAATCCGCCAAGTTTCTCGGGCTCGTCCTCTCGGCGCTTTCCCGGGGAGGCGCACAGGAGCTGAGAAACAAGGCGTCCGATCTGAAGGACATGCTGAAGGCTGCCGAAAAGTCGATCCCATCGAGCGAGCCGGAACCGCGCGCTCCGGTGGCGGGAACTCCGGCGCCCCCCGTGGCCTCGACTGCCCACGTCGCGAAGAAGCTCGAATCGTTTCCCGCCGAAACCTTCACACCGGAGACGGAAGTCGTGGAGTGGGAACTCCAGTTCGACGCGCTGATGGACAAGTACGGCGAAGTGTACGAACAGGGCGCCGCGATCATCACGGAAGGCGAGGAATCCAGCGATCTCTTTCTCATCATCGAGGGCAAGGTTCACGTCGTGAAAACGTATTTCAAGCTGGCGGAAAGTTCCTCGAAACTCATTGCCGTGCTCGCGCGGGGAGCCTTCTTCGGAGAAATGTCGCTCCTGGATTCCTCGCCGCGTTCCGCGACGGTCGTCGCCGTCGAACCCACCAGCGTCATCCGGATCAATCATTTCAACCTCCAGGCGATCATCCAGACCTATCCCGACATCGCCATCCGTATCATGACCATCCTGGCCAAGCGTCTCCGGAACTACGATTCCTTCGTGCAGTATCAACTGATCCCGCTTCTCCGCGACGTTCAGAACGAAACGGCCGAACCGAGCCGGCAGATCGACATCCGGAAGAATCTCCGCGTGGAACTGGAAGGGCTTCTGCAGGAAGTGCGCGACAAAGCATATAGTTGAGCTCCGTCATGGCATCCTTCAACGCGGCTGAATTTCGCCGCCGGCTCTTTCCTTGGTTCGCCGCCAACCGGCGCGAGCTCCCGTGGAGAAGAAACCGGACTCCTTACTCCGTCTGGATCTCGGAGATCATGCTCCAGCAGACGGTCGTTGCGACGGTCATTCCCTATTTCACGAGGTGGATGAGATCGTGGCCGGATGTGCACGCACTCGCCGCGGCCTCCGAGCGCGAAATACTCCGCGCCTGGGAAGGGCTGGGCTATTACTCCCGCGCCCGGAATCTCCTGAAGGCCGCCAGGAAAATCTCCGGTTCGGGCGGGAAGATTCCCGGCACATATGAGGAGCTCGTGGAGCTGCCGGGCATCGGCGATTACACGGCGAGCGCGATTCTCTCGTTGGCATACGGTAAACCGTACCCCGTCCTCGACGCCAACGTGCGACGCGTGGTCCAGAGAATTCTCCTTCTGCCCGAATGGAATCGAACGGGCGAAGTTGAGGCCCGGTCGCTGCTCGCGAAAGTCATTCCGGCGGCGAGGCCCGGTCGATTCAACGAGGCGATGATGGAGCTGGGCGCTCTCGTCTGCGTCCCGAAAAATCCCCGCTGCGATGTCTGCCCCGTCGTCCGTTCATGCCTTGCGCGCGCGAAGAACAGGCAGGACGCGATTCCCGCCCGCAGAAAAAAGTCCGTGACCGAACTAAGCTCCGATGTCTGGCTCACCATGCATCACCGTCACATCCTCGTGCGACGGCGAACGCGGGAAGAAATAGGATCCGGACTCTGGGGATTTCCCGAAGGAGCCTCCCCCGATGCGCGGGGTGACGATTCCGGAACCGCCGTCTCTCTTCCGTCCGTCACGCACACATTCACGAGGTACCGTCGAAGGCTTCACCCGCGATTCTTCCTCGCCTCCGCGCGTTTTCAGCCTCCGGACGGCTGCCGCTGGATTCCGCTCGCGCAGCTTGAACAGCTGCCGTTCCCGTCCGCCTACCGCAGAATCCTGCTTGCGCTCCACGCTCATCTTGATAACCTGAATCACGGATGAAAGCTCTCATCGAGATTCTCAAGGCGACCGAACTCTTCGCGGGGCTGTCGGAGGAGGAAATCACGTCTCTCGCCGCGATCAGCCGCCAGGCTCAATATCCTTCCGGACAGATCATCTTCGAGGAAGGCGGCGTCGGCGACGATCTCTTCATCCTTCCCGAAGGCCGCGTCTCCATCGAGATCAAGATCGTCCAGGATACGGTCACGGAGCAGATCTACCAGGCGCGCGACAATGAAGTCTTCGGCGAACTGGCGCTTATAGACGGCCATCGGCGCAGCGCGAGGACGCGCGCGATGGAGGATCTGAACGTCGTGGCGATGGGCAGCCAGGAACTCCGCAAGCTGATGGACGCCAACCATCACATGGGATACGTCATCATGGGAAATCTCGCCCGCATCGTCTCCCGCAAGCTCCGCGATACGAATCTCTCGCTCCGGAATGTCCTCATGCAGCAGAAATATATCTTCGGAGACCTTCGGTAAAAAATCCGCTACTTCTTCTCGTCGAACGCAAACCTGTATAAGGCTCCGGCGAAGGCTCCGCCGATGAGCGGACCCGCCCAGTAGATCGCCGACTGCGACAATCCTCCGCCCATCAGCGCGGGACCGAGATGGCGTGCCGGATTCATGGCCGCGCCCGTGAAGGGCCCTCCGATCAGAATATCCAGAGCGACCGTCAGGCCGATGAAGAGCCCGCCGACCTTGGGAGCCCTGGCATCGACGGCCGTTCCGATGACCACGGTGATCAGGAAGAACGTCAGGATCGCTTCGAGGAGAATTCCCGCGGGAATGGATATGCCTTCTCCCAGGCCGGGAGTCCCCATGTTGATCTGCAGCAGAACTTCGGAGGGAAGGATCATCTTGATCGTGGCGGCGGCGACGATGGCTCCGAGACACTGCGCGATGACGCACCCGGCCGCGGCCTTCGGATTCAGTTTTCCGCCCACGAGGAGCCCCAGCGACACGGCGGGATTGAACTGGCCTCCGCTGATGGCGCCGAGCGCGCTGATCATGACGGACAGGGTCAGGCCATGAGCGAGGGCGATCCCCACAAGATTCGGCGATCCTGCTCCCTGTCGAACGACCCAATCCGCCGCGATCGCTCCCACGCCGACAAATATGAGCGCGAACGTCCCGATAAACTCCGCCAACATGACCTGCAGTTTCACGCAAACGCCTCCTGTGCGGCCCCTACTCTACAATAACTTTCGATACTTCATCCTTCTTTTTGCCTTTTGACTTTTTCCTTTTGACTTTTGCCTTCATAATGCCTCCATGTCCACCGATCGGCTCCTCTTTCCGATATATCTCCTCATCCTCACCTTCATCGGAGGAACGCTCGGTTACTTCGCGCTTGGTTTCTACGGAGCGTCGACGGGTGTCATACCGCAGCCCTGGGAGCTGATGAACTGCGCCTTCATGACCGCGATCTCGTTGACGACCGTCGGTTACGGAGATTATCTCGGGCTCGACCATTACCCGCTGGCGATGGTCTACACCATGCTGCTGCTTTTTGTCGGCATGGGAATCGTTCTGTACGGCGTCTCCGAGGCGACATCTTTTCTCGTCGAGGGACATCTTGGTAAGATTGTGGAAAGGAGACGTACCATGAAGGCGATATCCAGCCTCAACAGGCACATCATCGTCTGCGGCGCCGGAGACACGGGCCAGGGCGCTCTCTCGGAGCTCATGACGATCGAAGAGCCCTTCATCGTCATCGAGAATAACGAGGAGACGTGCCAGAAACTGCTGGAACGGCATCCAAAAATGCTTCTTCTGAACGGCGACGCGCTCGACGAGGAGACTCTGAAGAGGGCCGGCATCGAGCGGGCCCGCGCGGTCATCGCCAGCCTCTCCGACGATCGCGATACCCTCGTCTGCACGATCACCGTGCGATGTCTCAATCCTTCCGTGCTCATCGTTGCCGGAGCCAAGTCGCTCTCCGTCGGAGCGAAGCTGCGCGCCGCGGGCGCCAACCAGGTCGTGACCCCGACGCATACCGGAGGACTCCGGCTCGCGTCGGAAGTCATCCGTCCTCATGTCACGACGTTTCTCGATACGATGATCCGTCATAACGATATCTACCGTTTCGGCGAGGTGGAGCTATCCACGACCACCGCGCTCGTCGGCACCCAGCTCTCGCAGGCCGGGATCCGCGAAAGAACCGGCCTGAACATCATCGCTGTCCGGGACACTTTGGGCAGCTATCATTATAACGTCGACGTCGAGCGGAATCTGCAGGCGGGAGATGTGCTCATCGCGATCGGCACGCCGACGATGCTGCAGTCGCTCAAGGAATTATGCTGACGATGGGCCGTACTGTTGCAAAGCTCAATTGAGAAGACTCGACAGGGTTAGATGCAACACGGCAACGGTGTGACTCTCCTCGATACCCACGTCCATCTCGACCATGTCGACTTCGATCCCGATCGCGCCGATGTTCTGAAGCGATCGCGGGAGTCCGGTGTCACGGAATGGATCGTGCCGGCAACGACGGTCGGGTCCGCCCGGGCGCTTCTCGCATGCGGCTGGAAAGTCCCGGAGATTCATGTCGCCGCCGGAATTCATCCCCACGAGGTTCGGACATCCGAAACGGGGGATCTCGACGACCTCGAAATGTTGTTGTCCTCTTCAAGCGGCATCGTCGCCGTCGGCGAGACCGGCCTCGACTATCATTACGACGCCGACCTGCGGGAAAAACAGCTTACGTTTCTGGAGCGACACCTGGACCTGGCGGCGCGGTTCCGGCTCCCCGTCATTCTCCATGCCAGAGACGGATCCGGCGCCAGTGCCTACGCCGACATTCTTGA
Organism: uncultured bacterium; assembly: GCA_964499705.1. Classification (GTDB taxonomy): domain Bacteria; phylum UBA8481; class UBA8481; order UBA8481; family UBA8481; genus JBBTKW01. The sequence goes on from CAZCME010000011.1 coordinate 69,444, forward strand.
AAGAATCGAGGCGGGAGGAGCACCATTAAGAGGAGTGCTCCATTCCTTTACGGGAGACTACGCGACGGCGAAGCGCGCGATCGACCTGGGATTCCATATCGGGGTCGGAGGGATCATCACGTTCAAGAAGAGCACGGAGCTCCGCGAGACTATCCTCCGCCTGCCCCTCGACCGGATCATCCTCGAAACCGACGCCCCTTACCTCGCCCCGGTTCCTCATCGCGGCAAACGGAACGAGCCGGCATGGCTGGCGGAGACCCATAAGATGCTGGCCGGCGCCTTGCGAAAAGATGCACAAGATATCGGGCTGTTGATAACTGGAACGAGCCGCGCCCTTTTTTCCTTGACCTGTTAGCGCCAAACCGGTACATAGGCTAGACTTTGCCAAGCGATAATAGCAATCTAAACGGTTTGGAAGGTTCGTCGGGAACTTCGACGCGATCTTCAGGGAGGAAGCAAGCCATGATGAAAGTTTCAGCGCGCCTGAAAAACTACTTCACCTTCGGTTTTCAACTACCTCGTTCCCGTTGGCGTTATAAGTATAACTACAATAATTACAATACTGCAGTCATCGCTTTCTTCATTCCCGTTCTCATCGGCCTCGTCCTTTCCGGCTTCAGAAGCACCGGCGATCTCCGCAATGTCACGATCATTGCGGACGGTCGAGCCATCAATTTTTCTACGACCAAGAACTTCGTCGGCGACGCCTTGACCGCCGCCAACATCGAATACGACAAGGACGACATTGTCATGCCTCCCGCCATGGCGAGCCTCGTGGACGGCGAAGTGATCACCCTCCGTCGCGTCAAGCGCGAAGTCCTTGAAAAAGAGGTCCTCCTCCCCTACGAAACCAAGATTCTCGAAAATAACCGCCTCAGAATAGGGAGCGAAGTCGAGCTCCGCGCCGGCTCCCCCGGCATGCGCATCGACCGGGTCGAGCGCGACCTGATCGACGGCAACCTGATCGAGGAGAAGGTCGTCGCCAGCGATGTGCTCATGGAGCCGATCAGCCGGAAGATCTACAAGGGAACGAGAACGACCGGGAGCACGATCAAGAGCCTCACGATGGCGGCCACCGCCTACACAGCAGGAGCCGAATCCTGCTGGCCCTCCGTCGACGGGCTCACCTGTGTCCTCAAGCAAGCCGGTTACGGTGTCGCCGCCGTCGATCCCCGCGTCATCAATCTCGGCACCCGCCTTTACATCGAAGGCTACGGGTTCGCCGTTGCGTCCGATATCGGCGGAGCCATCAAGGGAAACCGGATCGACCTCTTCATGTCCAACGTCAAGACCGCCCGGGAGTTCGGCAAGCGCACCGTCAAAGTCCACCTCCTCGACTGACCTGATATTCCCTTGAATAAATCTCGCGCCCTCCCCTTCGTCCTGCTGGCAGGACTTATTCTCTCCTGCGGCCAGACCAGCACTCCCGCGAAGCGCACCGAGCAGGATCGCTCCGGTTGGCACACGACCGTCGAAGGCGCGTTGAAAGCCTCAGAATCCGGTCCTCGTCTCGTTGTCGTCACCCGATCCGGCTGGTCCGGCTACGAGAAGAGCACCTTCGATCATCCCGCGCTCGCTCCCGTCATCGCTCCGATGGCCCGCGCCCGACTCGATCTCTCCGACGACACCACGCGTTTCGAGAATCTCGGCATCGACCGGGCGCCATCCATCGTCCTCCTGACTCCCCAGGGCGCCGTCATCTCCAAGATCGTCGGCCAGCGGGATATCAGCGTCATCAAGCGCTCGATCGCGAGAGCCATCGAATTTCCGATGACCAGGTCGGAGCTGCTGGGCAAGACGGACACCGCCTCTCAGCTCCGATGGGTCGAGGTCTCGATCGAGGAAGGGGACTTCGAGTCGGCGGCGATCGCTGCCAAGCGTTATCTCGGACCCGGCCGATCCACCGAGGAAGCGCATGGACAATATCTGTATGCGTATGTCTCCGCCGAGCTCGGCAACCAGACGGAAGACAAGAAACTTTCCGAGCAACACCGGAAGGAATCCAAGACCTGGGTGGACGAGTATCTGAAGCGCTATCCGGCCGGCGAGGACGCCAGCGCCGCGAAGTGGATCGGCATCGTCCTGAATCTCCAGGGCAACAAGCCGAAAGTTTCGGAGGCCCTGATCCAGGATCTCCTGAAATCCGACTCCCCATCCGCCTTCACGCGCCAGGCCGTCATCGCCTACTCGATGGAACATCTTGCGCGAGCGGAGAAGAAGTTGCCCGCCGCCATCGATTTCCTGACGCGCGCCATGGCGGATTCCAGTCCGTGGTCGGAGGACTTCCTCATGGCGCGAGCGACACTCCGCCTGGCCGAAGCGGAGAACATTCCCTACGGCATCGCCGATCTGCAGCAGGTGGCGACCGGCCGCACCATCATGTCATCCGAAGCACAGGACCGGCTCGTCATGATCGCGACGGCGCCCGCAAGCCAGCCGCTCGTGCCCGGACTGATCCTCTTCTTCCAGGACCTCGCGATGAGGCCGGACGCCGACGGAGCAGTCCGCATCCGCCTCGCGCGGCTCTATCTTGCCAAGGGCGATCTCGACCGGGCGCGGAACGAGCTGAAAATTCTCACGGCCGCCGACGGAGAATTCGCGGACGAAGCGCTTCTCTTCCAGGCCGCGCTCGCACTGGAAGCCGATCGCTCCCCGGTCTCGGCCATCCCGATCTTCGAGGAGCTCCAGAAGAAATACCCCGACCGCGAATCGCTCTGGCCGGCCCGATACGGCCTGGCGCGCGCCTATTTCTTCGCCGGCGAACTGGCCAAGGCCGACAAGCTGATGGCCGAGGTGATCCCCTATCTCTCCGCGCGCCGCTATCTTCCCGAGGCCTTCCTCATTCTCCTGCCGCAGCCGCAGCCGCCCCAGTCCCTGGCGATGCAACTTGCCGATTACCGCAAGAAGATCGAGGACATCAAGAAGGAGGAAGGCGGCGAGGCAATCTTCAAGGAACTTCTCGCCGGCGTCCTCGCCTCCTCGAAAGGCGATTCGTCGATCGCGGAAACATCCTTCAAGAACGTCGTCGACAAGCATCCCGGTTCCACGCTCGCCGACGACGCCTACTTCGAGCTCGCCAAGATGCACCTGCGCGGCGGAGACATCGAAGCCGCGATGGCGGACCTGAACCGAATCATGACTTCCTACAAGGGCTCGGATCAATTCGAACCCGCGCAGCAGATGCTGGCGTACATCAGCCAGTATTCCCAGTTCATGCAGCAGCAGATGAGCGCCCCGGCAGAAGACGGGCGAACTCCACGGAGGTAGGACCATGTCCTGTATCATAAGCGTCAAAGGCAGAGAGATCGTTGACTCACGCGGCAACCCGACGGTGGAGGCCGATGTGCGCCTCGAATCCGGAGCATTGGGCCGCGCCGCGGTTCCGTCCGGCGCGTCGACCGGCGAGCGCGAAGCCATCGAGCTCCGCGACGGCGACAAATCGCGCTGGCTCGGCAAGGGCGTCCGCAAGGCCGTCGAGAACATCAACAAGAAGATCGCGCCCAAGCTCATCGGCCGCGATTCGTCGGACCAGGTCTCCATCGACAGGACAATGATCGAGCTCGACGGCTCCGAAAACAAGTCCAAGCTCGGCGCCAACGCTCTCCTTGCCGTCTCGATGGCAGTCGCGAAGGCATCCGCCATCGAGCTGGATCTCCCGCTTTACCGCTACATCGGCGGCACGAACGCCAAGACGCTGCCGGTGCCGATGATGAACATCGTCAACGGTGGCGCGCACGCCGACAACAACGTCGACATCCAGGAATTCATGGTCATGCCGATCGGCGCCTCCAGCATCGCGGACGCGGTCCGGATGGGCGCGGAAGTCTTCCACAATTTGCGCACGATCCTCCGGAAGAAAAAAGCAGCCACCGGAGTCGGAGACGAAGGCGGATTCGCGCCTGACCTGGCCTCCAACGAAGAAGCGCTCGCCGTGATCTCCGAAGCGGTCAAAGCCGCCGGCTTCAAGCTCGGCAAGGAGATCGTCTTCGCGCTCGACGCGGCCGCGTCGGAATTTTTCAAGAGTGGAAAGTACAACCTCGCCGGGGACAACAAGATTCTGACTCCTCTGCAGATGGTCGACTACTGGGAACGGCTCGTCGACAAGTATCCGATCGTCTCCCTGGAAGATGGTTGCAGCGAAAACGACTGGGCGGGATGGGAGCTTCTGACACAAAGACTCGGAGACCGCGTGCAACTTGTCGGCGATGATCTCTTTGTCACCAACACGAAGATCCTCTCCAAGGGCATTGCCCAGGGAATCGCCAACTCGATCCTCGTGAAGGTGAACCAGATCGGAACGCTGACGGAAACGCTCGACGCGATCGAGATGGCTCACCGGAGCGCGTACACGTCCATCATCAGCCACCGATCCGGCGAGACGGAAGACACGACGATCAGCCACATCGCCGTCGCCACGAACGCCGGCCAGATCAAAACCGGCAGCGCGTCCCGGACGGATCGTGTCGCAAAATACAACGAACTGATCCGGATCGAGGAAGAACTGGGCTCATCGGCTATTTTTCCAGGAGCTTCGATCTTTCGGCAGTAGTCCGTGGTCGGGCTGCTTCTCGCGGGAACCGGCGGCTTCATCGGATCCGCCGCGCGCCATCTTGTACGCGTCGGCATGCAACGCTTCTACCCCGACGAGCGATTCCCCTTCGCGACCTTATTCGTGAACATTGCCGGGTGTTTTCTCATCGGCTGGCTGGCAGGGTTCATCGACGTCCGGGGCCGCATGAGCGAAAACACGCGCATCTTCCTGATGACGGGCATCCTCGGAGGCTTCACGACCTTCTCCGCGTTCGGCTACGACGCATGGGCTCTTTGGCGGGAAGCCGCCTTCGGATCCGCGATCCTCTATGTCGTCATCACGATCGTGGTGGGACTGGCCGCGGTCCGGGTCGGCATGACCGCGGCAGGCATGCCGTAGAAATCATTTATCCGGATTTACAGACTGGACAGAACTCCAGTCGTTTTCACGCCTTGTCTCATCCATGTTTTTATCCTGCCTATCCTGCCCATCCTGTAAAAAAAAAGAGCCCGCCGCGGATGACTCCACGGCGGGCTTTGTATGTCTAAATTACTTGTCGCTGTTTCTCCGGAACGGCGCGGAGAGGAAATCTCCGAGGCCGCGGAAAATTCCGGTCGTCATGTCGACGGCGCCCTCGACGGGTCCGACAACCACGGCGGCAACCGGGCCGTTGCGGTTGTACGCATCGGCCATTCCCGTCCAGATCTGGCCGGGGCTGGAGACGATCGTTCCGAGTCCCTCGGCCGCCTGGCGACCGCGCTCCACGGACTGCATCGACTCCATCTCACGCCTGTTCCGCGGGAGACGAACGACGAAATCGAGGCGGCTGACGAGCGTATCCGCCGGAAGCTTGACCTGAACGCCGTTCTTCAGATAGCGATAGTGGTCCACCTTCACGTCGACGGTCTGTCCCTGGGCCTTCATCGTTTCGTTCTGCAGCAGAGAAGCATTGATCATTCCATTGAAGTCCGTGTAGCCCTTCCAGGAAGCCGTGTTGCCGACGTTCACCCACACCTTGGCGCGGGCGATCGGGCGATCGAGCATGTCGACGACCTTCACCTGCACCCAGAGCATCTCGTCCGACATCATGCGAAGCGAAGCGTTGTTCGCCACGCGCATCTTCGCCTCGTCGTCCGCCAGAGCGGGCATCGAGACGCCTGCCGCCATGACGAGTCCCATCGCGGCAATCCCCATATAACGAACTGTTGACTTGTACATCCAGTACCTCCTTCAGATTCTTAAAGCGCGTGTACGATAAATCGCCTGCCACCAAAGTCAAGAAGGAAAAGTTGACAGGAAAGTCGGCGGAGGTATACGGTCAGGCGTCGGGGATCATAAAAACTGCTGACGCTCACATATATCGCATTCGCCGCCCTGGGTTGTCTTTACATCCTCGGCTCGGCGCTCATGGGCCATCTCTTTGATTTCCACGACGCGGGAGGTCAGGGCGGGGGCCACGGAGATCATGGCGGCGGCGATCACGGAGCCTACGGTTTCAAGGGAGTCGGCTCCGGAAAAGTCACGCATTCCGACACCACCCTTCCCACATTTCACTTCCCGCTCTTCTCGCCGCTGGCCTTGGCCACGTTCTTCGCCGCGATCGGCGGATACGGTCTCATGACAAGCCTCGGCTTCGCGATGAGTGACGGCTCGAGCGTCACGGCATCGGTCATAGCAGCGTTAATAACATCTTATGCCGTCACATATTTCGCCTGGAAGGTGATGCGGGGTTCCATCGGCACGAGCACGATCCGGCTGGAGGACCTCGTGGGACGGACCGGCGAAGTCCTGACGAGCATCCCCGCGGGCGGCGTGGGCGAGATCGCGGTGAGAACGGGGACCGAAAGATACCTGGGCCTGGCCCGCGAAGAAAGCGGCGGCGAGATCGCGCGCGGCGCCGGCGTCACCGTGAAAGAACTGTCCGGCACCACGCTCATCGTGAGCGAAACGAAACATGAAAATCAACGAGGAGGGTCCTGAATATGGCGGCAATCGCGGGTATGGGATGGGTTGTGATCGGCGGGGCGATTCTTGCCGTCGCTGTCGTCGGATACATGCTCGTGTACCTGGCCTTTCTGAAGAAGGCCGGGCCGAATGAAGTGATCGTCGTTTCCGGACGGGGACAGGTGAAGTTCATCACCGGCGGAGCCGACATGGTCATCCCGCTCTTCCACACGTGGAATTCACTGTCCCTCGAGGTCATGACACTCGATGTAACGACGCCGGAGGTGTACACGGCCCAGGGCGTTCCCATCGCCGTCGACGCCGTCGCGCAGATCAAGATCAAGAAGGACATCGACTCTCTCCATGCCGCCGCGGAACGCTTCCTCGGCAAGTCTCCCGCGGAGATCGCGAAGATCGCCCTGGAGACCGTCCAGGGCCATCTGCGAGCCATTCTCGGGACGATGACCGTGGAGAACATCTACCAGAAGCGCGACGAGTTCGCGTCCAATGTCATGAACATCTCCGGCGAGGACCTGAAGAAGATGGGCCTCGGCATCGACTCCTTCCAGATCCGCGACATCCGCGATCAGCACGGTTATCTCGAAGCGCTCGGCAAACCCCAGATCGCCGAGGTGAAGAAGAAGGCCGCCGTTGCCGAAGCGAAGGCGAACATGGAAGCGCAGATCGCGCAGGCCGACTCCGCGCGCGAGACAAGGGAGCGCCAGGCGGAAGCGCAGAAGCTCGCGCAGGAAGCCGAGGCGAGGAGCTCGGCCTCGATCGCGGAAGCGTCCGCCGACAAGGATCGGCGCCAGAAGGAAGCCGAAGCCATGTCGCGCCGCAAGGCGGAGATCGCGAACTTCCAGGCGATGCAGGCGATCGCCGAGGAGCAGCGCCAGGCGAACCTGAAGAAGGCCGAAGCGGACATGGCGTACGAGCTGCAGAAGAAGACGCAGGAGATCCAGGTCCAGGTGCAGGAGATCAAGAGAAAAGAGCTCGAGCTCGACGCGACCGTGAAGCGAACCGCCGACGCGAAGCGGTACGAGATCGAGACGCTTGCCGAAGCCGAGAGAAAGAAAGTCGAGATCGAAGCCGCTGCCGAACGGAACAGGCTGACCACCGTCGCTGAAGGCGAGAAGGCCCGCGGATTCGCCGCGGCGGAAGTGACGCAGGCGCAGGGCCAGGCCCAGGCCGAGGCCGACAAGGCCAAGGGTCTCGCGGAGGCCCAGATTCGCCAGGCGCAGGGCATGGCGGAAGGCGAGGCGCGAAAGGCGCAGGGTCTTGCCGAAGCGCTGGCGATGGAGAAGAAAGCGGAGGCCTGGCAGAAATACGGCGAGGCCGCCATCCTCCAGATTCTCGCTCCGATCATGCCGGAGATCGCCAGAGCGATCGCCGAACCTCTCTCCCGGATCGACAAGATCACGATGGTCAACACCGGCGGAAGCGACGTCGGACCTTCCCGCATCACGAGCGAAGTCGCGAAGATGATCGCGCAGGTGCCCCCCGTCATCGAGTCGCTGACCGGCTTGAAGGTCGGCGAGATGCTTCAGAAATATCAGCCGCCGGTCACGCAGGAAACCAAGGCGGAACCGGGCGCGAAGGCGTAGCGCGGGATTCTCCGAAGCGGAACGCAGCACTATGGCGATTCTGGAATCCGATTCTGGATCCATCGAGATCGCGGACGATGTGCACGCGCTCATCGTCCAGCTCGCGGCCGACGTCGCCCGCAAGCGCGTCATGACGATGGAACCGGTCGCATTGGGACCGTTCACCGTCGACATCGGCGGGCCGGGTGTCGCCTACGGAACGATCCGCCTGAAGTCGGGTGACCAGGTCGTGACGACCCTCAACGAGACGCGAGCATTGGCACTGTGCGAGAAATCCGCGCCGCAGGTGAAGGTGGCGGCTCCCACGCCCACGCCAAGGACGCCTCCCTTCGACGTATCCTCTCCACAGGCCATGACGACATCACCTTCGGAGCTGGCCCACGATGCCGGTTCTCCACCACCGACGATCTTTGAAACGGAGCCTCCCCCGCTACCGTCGATGGGAGAAGAGAGGGAGTTGAAACTGTCGCAGGAAGTCGGCTCCCGCCTCGCCTCTCTCATCCTTCACGCCGCCGACGGCAAGGGAAGAATCGTAAGCGACAAGGAAATCCGGATGTTCCGGAATTGGCTCGACCGCTTCATCGAGGAAGGCTCCGGCCCGGAAGTCGTCGGCGCCGTCGAGAAGATACTGCAGGCTCCCGAAACTCCGCCGGTGCTGAAGGCCCGGCTCATCCAGATGATGGTCAAGTCCACGCTGCCGGGAATCCAGGAAGTGCTCGCGGCCGCTCTGCACGAACGTCAGCTTCGCCTGCTTCTGACGGACCCCCGCATCCGCGCCGGGCTCAAGTCCTTCCTGGATGTGCTTGAGGAGTAGAGGAAAGAGCTGAGCAAGGCTGGCGGGATGACGCCGCCTCTCCGCGGCGGCTAGAATCCCCAGGGTTGCGCCACATCCTGTGGCGCGTCAATTTTCAGCCCTCCAAAAATTCGTCGGGCTGGCGGGATTTGAACCCACGACCCCCTGCGCCCAAGGCAGGTGCGCTACCGGTCTGCGCTACAGCCCGTCTGTTCTGAAACTATCCTATCACGCTACGCCAATTTCAGAAGCGCTTCAATTCCTCGGTCGAGCATCTCGTCCGAGGCCGCGTAGCTCAGCCGGAAATGCGTGTCCTTCTCCGAAAAGACATTTCCCGGAATCAGCAGTAGTTTCTTCTCCGTGATGGCCCGCGTGCAGAACTCCGTTGCGTTTCCGCCCGGAGCTTCCGGGAAGAGGTAGAATGCGCCGCCCGTCGGAGCGATCCTGTATTTCGGCGAGAGCGCGGCGATCATCCGGTCGCGCTTCTTCCTGTACTCCAGCCGGTGCGGCTCGGGCGATTCCTCAAGCGCCACAAGCCCGGCCTCCTGCGCCATCGACGGAGCGCAGACGAAGGTGTACTGCTGGAGCGTGATCATCGCCTTGACGATCTCGGATGGACCGAGCGCATATCCGAGCCTCCATCCCGTCATGCCGTGCGATTTCGAAAATCCTCCCAGCGTCAGGACATTCTCGTACAGGCTTCCGGGAGAAAACGGCGCCTCGTCATATACGAACGCATCGTAGATCTCGTCGGAGATGAGGAGGATGTTCCGAGCCCGCGCCAGGGAAATGAGATCCTTCCATTCGTCCGCGGACATCACGACGCCTGTCGGGTTCGACGGCGAACCGACGATAATGGCCTGCGTCTTCGGCGTGAGTCGCGCTTCCACGCGCGCCGCCGTCAGCTTGAAGTCCGGATACGTGTCCACGATGACGGGCGTGGCATCGAAGACGCGAAGGAGATGCTTGTACATCACGAAGTAAGGATCCGGAATGATGACTTCGTCCCCGCGACCGAAGAGCGCCAGGAACGCCAGCACAAGGCCGCCCGAAACGCCGGACGTGACGATCGTCTGGTCGATGCCGCAGGAGATGCCCTTTTCCCTCGCTGCATAGCCTACCAGCGCTTCCCGCAGGGGCGAAACACCTTGCGTCAGGGTGTAGCGATTCTTCCCCGCGCGGATCGCCTCCGACGCCGCGGCCTTTATGGAGTCGGACACGTCGAAATCGGGCTGGCCGATCGAGAGGTTGATTGGATTCTCCAGTTTTGCGGCCAGGTCGAAGACCTTCCGGATGCCGGAAGAGTCGATGAGATTCATGCGGGAAGAGAGCATGACGCGGATCATAATGTGAAATGCACATTGAACAATGAAAAATGAGAAACTATGCTATCTGCTTCCCCGGCGGCGTAGCTCAGCGGTTAGAGCGGCGGTCTCATAAGCCGTAGGTCGGCGGTTCAAATCCGCCCGCCGCCATGTTAGTGCAGTTTTCTCAAGGGGCGGTTTTTGTGCCACAGAAGCCCAAAATGCCCGGAAAGTGACTGCCCGTGTACCCGGCGTGTACAGGGAATCTCATCCGCGCGCGGTTTTTGATCGGATATTCTGGATGATCTTGGTGATTTTTTCCGGTGTCAATTTCGTGCGTTCGATGACGTCGCGTTGCTCCTGAATCACCGCGCGAGAATTCGCGCGCAGGGCATCGGTGATCTCGGCAACGTCGAAGAGCCAGGCGGTTCTGCCATCTCCCCTGATCGCGTATGCGGGGATTCTTCCCTGCATGGCCCATCGAACGAGCGCGGTCTGATGAACACCGAGAGCTTGCGCGGCTGATGGGGCGGGTTGAAGACGACGATCGGAATTCGGCGCGGGCGGTGGGTCGGTGGGAACTTTTTTTACTGCGTTATCCACAAGGCTGACTTGTGACAGCGCGAGTTCATTTTGTGCGTACGTGGCGGAATGCGGTGACGACCTTTTTCCGGGGCGGAGAGCAGTGAGCGAAGAAGGTGTCGTAGCGCTCATTCTCGAAGACCCAGAATACGTGACGCCTGGGAATCTTCCGGCGGCAGATGTGTGGATCGTCCTGCCAGATTTCCCACGTCGTGGACGTGTTCGCGAATGTCTGGTCGTCGGCGATCTCGAAGAATCCTGTTCGCGTCGCGACCGCCGTAACTGTTGGAGCGAAGACCCTGTGTCGGGCAATGGTGGTTTTCATACGCACGACTATCCGACGCGGTGTGCACGGCCAAAAGGCAAAAGCTTGTGGCGTATTTATCGCCGAATTACGCGGCCATCCTTGGCGAGTCGAAAGCGCGGGGCCCAGAACTGAAGACGCTGACTCGACATCGCCTCGACGCTGGCGGCTTTTTTACCGCGCTCCAGGACAGCCCAGCCGCTCGCGCCGTGAGGACTCGCGCAGTCAATTCGATCGGCTCTTGGACGTAGGAAACCATCCACGCCGGCGTGATGATGACGACCGAGTCACACCTCTTGCACCTCCAGCGATATCGACCGATCCGATACGGCCCGATCCAGCGCTCTTGGAAGCCGTGACCGCGGAGCGTATGCATTGAGTTGCATGTGGGGCAAATCGATGGTCGGGGGTACTTGAGCGTCCGCCACTCGTCGGCGTTCTCGTCAGGTGGCGGAGCATCCTTCCAAATCCAACCCTGCGACGACTTCCTGCTCACGGCGATCTTTCGGAACTTTCATCTGAGTAGATCGAAATCTGACCAGAGCGTCATATATTCCCCATCGGCGAGCCTTGGGGGATCCTTGAATGTCATTGCCAAGGTGCTGTACGGAGATCAGAGTTGACGGAGATCAGAGTTGGCTGAATCTCTGTGCCGTAAAGGCAGATCCCCATGGGGGGGCATCTCGGTCAAGGGGCAATAACGCTCCATGCTACGTTCAGTTCCCTATGCGGAAGGCGTCGCCTGCGGAGATGATCGCTGCGAATCGCAAACCTCTGCCGAAATCCTCTGGTTTTCCGGATGATTTCAATGGGCCCATGGTGTCCGCCGCGCGCAACTCCTGATATACCGCATGGCACTGCCTTTGCTCTCTTCACGCTTGTGTTTGCCTGCGCCGCATTCTACTCGTGGACTTTCAGCCTGACGGCTGAGATCACGCAATGACCGACAGTCCCGGGTCAAAAGATACCGCCGAAGACCGCGTGGAGTTCGTTATCATGAAAACAAGAGAATTTCTCGCGCCCTACATGGATGTCGAGAATTTTTCTTGTGAGCTGGCGGCATTTGAGACTCGCTTCAGGCGGCGCACCGCGAAAGCCAGAGTTGACGATAGCAAGAGGTTGATCGAATCGCAAACCGTTCTTCTGGCGTATGCGGCATGCGCCGCGGCGGAGATTAGACTTCGTGCGGCTCACAGAGTAGTCAAGCAGGCGCGGGAGGATGAGGAACTCGCTGACGCATTTCATACTCTTGCAGTAAAGCGAGTGATTCAGGAGATTCAGCGAGGAGGCGACCCCGCCTCTCTCGCGGAATGGAGGCTCGATTTTGGCAGTTGTGTTCTGCTTCCGATCCGCGAAAGAAGTCATTGGCAACGAAAGACCGCCGAGTTCGTCGTCGAAATGCTGGATATGTCGCCCGACGAACTGGGGATAATCGCGTCCGCGGTTGAAACCCCGGACAAAGCGCCCGCGAACATCCAGCAAATTGAAGACGAGCTTAATTCGGGCATGATCGCCTTCTTTGCGGATCTCGCGGAATGGCTGATCGCGGCGCAGGATCAGGATCGCCAGACACTGAAGCGCGTCCTTTCCGACAGTGGGTTCGCAAAGACTGTTTCTGCCGCCGCGGCAGGGCCGAAACCTCTTAATTTTATCGCGGGGCTGATTGTCGAGATCGGCGCAGTGGCGATAGACGCGCCCGCCGCTCTCGGAAAGGATGACGATAGACAGCAGCAACTCGTCGTGGCGCGCTATGTTCATTGATTCGCAGAATCCCGATTGTGATGATGGCCAAAGGTAAGCGGCTTTGTTCACGCAACTCGCGGCCGCTACGCTCGGCACTCTCCAGCGCCGCCGCCTCCGTTCTACGTTGCGGTGAAGGCCTGAATGATTATCCAACACTTCATGTGGTCAGGCGACGCGGAATGACCGACGGGATCGACGTAACCGTCATCCAGAAGGCGGCTCTCGCGTGAACGACCGTCACAGCCGGATCACGATCGTGACCGGGCAGTGCAATGGCATCCGCGATCAAGACAAGCTGTACACATCATTGGATCTGGTGACCGGATACTTAGCCCGTACGATTCTCGCGTGGCCCCCCTCAAACCTTCGGTGCGTGCTCGGAGCCATTTTTGCCCGGGTGCCAATATTTTTAATCGGAGGCGCAGGCGTTGGAAAGACGCTTTTGATGAAAACGATTGCAGCGCTGGCTGGCGAGGGAACGGCGTATCACTACGATTTATCTACCTGCGACATTTTCCATTTAGTGGGTCTCCCTGACGTGAGCAGTTACCGCGCGGATGGTAACCAGGACCTCGCTTTTCGCACGCACTCGCGGAGCCTTCTAAGGAATCCCGGCTATATATTGTGGGACGAAATATCTCGTTCCACTTGCGAAAACCAGGCCCTCCTCATGGAAGCGATCGAATCATCATCCGTGCTCGGATTCAAAATCACCAGCCGTCACATTCTAGCCTCGAATCCGACCGGCAACGGCTTCAAGAGCGTTCATGGCGTAGATGCGGCCTTGGCGGACAGGGCACTCGTCACGTTGAACGTCGACCAAGGAGCGTGGGTCTCAAATCCGGAGCGAGCGGGCAGATACGTCGTGCAGGCGCTCGACGGACTGGAATTCGGATCAGCCCCGACTGATGAGGAGAGGGCGGCCTTTGCCTTTCTCTCAAACGCAGTCCCAACTGCGGCCTCCTCACTCCTGCAGAGCTTCCTCCGCGACGACGATCGACGAGCGGGTCTTGCGACGTTTACCAAGGAACTGGCGATGCATGCTTCGTCGCTGGGAAAGGTGATCTCAAACCGGGTCCTCGTACGAACAGCACGTTTCCTGCCCTATCTCATCCTTCTGAACAAGGGAGACACGGAGTCTGCTGTCCGTGATTGCGTCACAGCTTGCTTCCAGCACCGGTGCGAATTGCAGGAAGAGGCTGTCTCGCTCTGCGCGCGACATGCCTATGAGGGCTTGATGATGCCGGATAATCCGGAGCGCGAGCTGATCTCCTGTCTTGCTCGCGACGGCATCGAGATCTCTCTAAAAATCGAGGCCATGCGGGAAGCGCCGGCCAATCTCGATCCAAGCGCGTGTCTGTCAACACACATCAAGGGCCTCCTCCCCGCGCTCGACTCGAATGCGGCGCACCTGGAATCTGCGCTTGGCGTGCTACAGGTGTGGAATGCACGGAATCCTCGCTGGGGTGAGACGTTTCAGATATTCAGAGACGCTCTCGTTTCCCGACGAGCGCGATTGCTTGCGGAGGAAGCGAATGCCGCATTGCCCTCTGAGCGAGACGAAACCGATCTGGATGTCCCATCCTTTCTACGCTGGAATCGACATCAGGCTGGCAACGTCGGCGTCCCGGTATTTGGTGACAGGGTGAACCGCGTTCCTGGCGCGGGCATCTGGGCGGATCTCGAGGCGCGCCATGCGAAAGTGCTCCAGAGCATTCCGGAAACGGAGGATGTCAATGACGACGTGCCCTTCTGAAGCCCGCTCAGCGACCGAGCGCGAGTGCATTGCGTTCGGCATCCGATTGGCTGCCGCATTTCGGGAGCGGGAAAAAACGCTTCGCGATGTGCTGGATGCAGAGAAGACGGTTCGACGGGAATCAGGGCGGAATTTCTGTCGCCTGCCCGCCACGCTTGGCCCTGAGCTGACGAATCCCGAGGACAAGGCAACGCTCCTGCAATTTCTGAGCGAGAGCCTGGTAAAGGACATCGAGGAATCCGGACTGATTGAACGCGGCCGACCGAAGTCCTCTCGCGGCTTTCTCTTCAATGCATGGCTTGGGGACAATGAGGAGTTCTGGCTGACTGCGTTGGGTGGATCTGCCGAGGCCATCGCGATTGGTGTATCGACGATGCTCGCCGCAGTGGATCTTCAGGATACGGAAGAAAATGCACTGATCGGACCTTTTCAGCGGTTCGTCACGAGCACTCGCCTCGGTTTCTCCGTACTTCGCGTCTGGATCCGGGAAAGTAATGTGGATGTGGTCCATGACCGGATTGGAGCGGCCTTCTATAACGGAAAGATCCAGCAACCTGTATCTCGTCAACGGAATGGAATACTACTTCGAGAACTGCGTGAGCGGCTCAAGGCGAATCGCCTCAAAAGCCGCAGGCGCTCTGTCGGACTGATCAATCTATTGATCGGCCTGACGGTTCGGAGCGGCTCGATCGCAGAATACAGGCGATCCGAAGCAGATCTCTGGCGCGGGGACGGACGAGGAGTAGATTTATTTTCACCGGAAAGAAATATGATGAGGGTGCTCTACGGTGCCACCGCGGTCAGTTTCCGCCCGGAGGATCAGAAGGCTGATGATCCAGTTCGGGCCATACGCAGAAAACTTGTGTCGAAGGAGTTGACACCGGAGAGCGCGCTCTCTGAACTCCTGTTCGCGAAGATCGGCGCAAAAGACACACTGGAGCTTGCCTCGCTCATTGCCATGCTCGATGGCTCGAATCAATGTTGCTCGATTCTCGATGGTTTCCGGCAAATCGTGGTGGACTCCTCGCGCAGTGGGAAAAAGCTGAACGCCTTTCTCGTCAAGAATGTGATCCAGGGAATCATGAATGCGCTGGAAAAGATTCTCGAACCGCAGCCGAACCTCGCACCGAACGAGTATTTTCTGATACCTCAGTCTCCGGGAGCGTGGCTGCTTGTGCCGGGAGCGGTTCCCGCCCTTCTCAGCTCTTCCGCGCTCTTTCGCATTGTCGAAAGCCGGGACGTCGGCACCGCTCCATTTCATCTGCTGCGCGGCAGCGATAACGGCCAGCCATTTCTCGATGGATGCATGCCACCCTATTTCAGGAAGCTGGGATTTATTCTGCCGGACGGAATCGACAGGATCGCCGGATGAAATCCGCCGGCGATCTTCGCGATCTGTGGGATATCGTCCACGCCGCCGCATTCTCGCTCAGGTTCGGTCCGGAATTGGTCTCGCGCATCCGGCTGACCACGGAGGATAACGGAAGCATCGCATACTGGTGCTCAGTGCAGGAACCAGGTGGAGCACAAAGGGCGGGTGCTCCGAGGAGCGACTATCGCATATGCATCAACGCTCCCTTTCTGCACCGCGCCCTGAATGATTCGCGACCGGATTCGAGATTTTCCTCCGGAAAGGATCGTTGCCGAGCTGTTGTCGAATATCTTTTGGTGCATGAAGCCGGTCATCAGGCGCTCAGCGCGAAAATGGTCGGTTCCCATCGACTTGCCGCCAATGCCGATGCCACGAGAAGGGCGATCGTCAATCTGGTTGAAGATGCTGCGATCGACCGACTATTTGTGCACGCGGCACGGAATTCCAATTCGGAACTGGATCAGCGCATCCGGGCTGGAATGAGCGTGTCGAACGAGACCGCATTCTCAAGCAGGCCGGACAAAGGAATAAGCAATCCCGCCATCTTCGCTTGCGGGGAAGAGTGGGCGGAGAAAGCGGCGCCGGATTCGCGGCTGCATCGTAGGATGTGGGAGCCGCTGCC
This sequence comes from uncultured bacterium, assembly GCA_964499705.1. GTDB lineage: Bacteria > UBA8481 > UBA8481 > UBA8481 > UBA8481 > JBBTKW01. Next base: position 85,999 of record CAZCME010000011.1, read on the forward strand.
GGGCGGAATGTCGATACCGGAAATGTGCGTAGGGCTTAGACCCTGGAAAAAATACATACGCATTCTGCCGGCCCCGGTTCTGGCAGAGTGGGTGCGACCGGATGGAACGGGCGAGACCATGAGAGCGTGGGAGAGGCAGTTCGTAGAGGGTATTCCGGGCGTGCCGATCCGGATTCCCGACGAACTGCGAAAGCGCCTATTTGGCTCTGCGGATCTCCGCGAGCATTTTTGCATCCGACCGGGACCGGACGAAGCGATCTTCGCGCGAATTGCTGAGGAACTGGCTGATCTTTTCGAGCCGGAGAAGATGACAAAAAGCAGTCCCGCCGTGACGAACCCGACGCGATCCGCGCTGACCCGGATCGCGCTCGGAATTCCCGCCGCGAGTTACAGTAACCATTCACGAGGGCCGGCGAAACGTCCAACCGTGCTGATCGATACGAGCGGCTCCATGGTAGCCGGGGCATGGCTCAGTCGTATTGTGCGGTTGTCGCTTCATCTCGGCCCCCGATTCTTCCCGAGCGAGCTGTACCTACACGAGAGCGGACCCCCGCGACGGACGAGACTGGAAGCTGTCTGCGCCGGCCAATTGTCGGGCGGTGGCGGAACGTCGTTCGATGCCTATGGGCAACTGCTGAAAGATGGCGTGATCGATCATCGCTCCTCGATTCTGCATATCACGGACGGATGCGGATCGCTGTCCGAAGAAACCATTCGGGACGTGAACGCCGCAGGTCTGCGAATCCTGGTGCTCCTTGCCGGAGACGATGCATGCGCCAGCGAGGAACCGCTCGATCAATTTCGGCCGCGGCCGAGGTTCATCCGATGGAATCCGGAAGCTGAAAGCAGGAACGTCGATGAGTGATCGAGAGCGGAAGCGATTTCTGCGCTTTTCCCGAAGGGATCGCGAGTCGTGCAATTGGCTCATCTCTTTTTTTCTACCGATCGAGGCGTTCGTCCCTCTCTCGATTTCTGGAGTGGAGGCCGTAAGAGCGAAGATGGAGTGGAAGTATGGATCGCTCGAGGGGCTGAACGCGCACATCGTCGAGACTGGCGTGTACAGGCACGTTGTTCGGATCGCCGAGATCGATGTCTACCACATTCGCTTCTGGCGCTGGCTCGCATCTGCACCTCAGGAGGAAGCCGAAAATCTATGCCGGAAACATCTGCCGGCACCGTTGGACCCGCCGTCGGCTTTAAACCCCGCGATGATTTCTCATACCCAAGTGGAAAGCCATCAATCCAGAAGATCGAGAGCGTAGGCATAGCAAATATCAATCGAAGGGGGATCCGGTTCTCATGAGCGACACTGGCCATCGAAAATCTGATTTGCACGTCACGACGATGTGTTCGAATGCTCCGCACGAACAGAGCACGCTCTCGCGCAGAAGATTTTCCGCAGGACTCGCAGCCTCTGCCGCATGGGCTATCCTTCGACCGCTGACCGCTCTCGCTGTTGTCGGCGAGGCGCCCGTACTTCAGTGCCTCCCAATAAACCTGCTTGCTGTAGATCACACGGCGCGGCGGCTCGTAGGGCTCTGGTATCATTCGCTGCTCGAAGCGCCGGCAGTCATGATCAAGGCGTCCGACGATGATTTTGAACCGGTGCTCGCCCAGGTCCGCCGATCATGTGAGACCTTTTGCATTCTTGAGGCGACAGACGGCGGGATTGATTCGTGTGAGCGGCATCTACGTGCGACAGGCGAGCCCGAAATCTTAACCGAGCTCACCATCGATGGCTTGGCCGAATTTCTCGGCAGTGAACTGGCCTTAGGCCTGATTCCGAGCAACCATTTTGTAACGGTGGCCTCGGCATTCGCGCTTCACCAGAAGCGCCTGATCGCAGACGAGATTCATCCGAATTCGTTCGTCTTCGTCGATCCGATTCGGGCGGGAGGTCGCTACGTCGGCGAGTGGGTGGGGTTTACAACGGATATTGCGACTACGAGCGAAGAGGCTTGAACGTCTCGCTCTCATCTTGGATGCCGATGAATGCACCTATCCGATCTTGCATCGTACGCCAAATGCGCTGAGTGTGGATTCGAGGAGCTATCGTTTCAAAATCGGTCATGATCTCGCGACTCTGATTCGCGCGGTCCTGCGGGCAATGCTTCCTCGATCGAACTCATCGCTCGCCAGGTGGCTTGCAGCGCCTCGTCCACGCGGCGTTCGATGTTGAGCGCTTCCTCGTCTGATGGGTAGCGAATATCGCCGGCGAGGTCGTTGGCAGGCTTGAGAAGTCGCTCGATGCATTGAAGCAACCGGTGGAGCCGTGAGAGATGCGGTGCGATGGTCATTTTTGCTGGCGACTCCAGACTTCGGTCAGGCCAGTGGCGAGTGTCTCGATGTAATCGGCCTTCCAGCGGCGCTTGTCATGGATCAGCGGAATGTACTGCGAGAGTGCGGATGGGATTCCGTTGCGGGCGCACGACAGCGAGAGGATCATGGAGGCGTGACTGTCGAGGTCTCCTCCACCGCAGAAGAGTAGCCGCAGGGCCTTGCACGGATCGTAGGGATGCTCACTGCAACAATAGAGTGCCCAGCCGACAGAAGTCGGGGTGAAGCCGCTGATGCCGAGAATATCTACAGGATCGGCCTGCTTTGGCAGCTGGTATCCCTGCGTTACGATTTCGCTCATGACGGTTTCGGGGTGTTGGTGCAGAAGCCCTGGAATTGCCTCGAGAACGGCACTCATCGTGCGATCAATCCGCCGGATTTCTGGAAGAATTATCGCGATGGCATCGATTGGACTCTTCCGCGCCGTGACGTATTCTCGGGTAAAGAGCGCGATCGCAACTGCTCCGGCGACGGCTCGACGATCGGAATGGGTCAGGCGCGCGAGCGCGGCGGCATCCTTCGCGACACTTTCGCGATCCCGATGCCATAACCCGGTCAACCCAACTCGCATGGCCGCCCCGTTTCCGGCCATGCCATCCGGCGCAGCGCATGCGTCGCGCGGCGACTTCTCGATAAAGCGCTTGAATGCGTAACGACTTGCATGCCCGGCGCCAACGAGATGATTTTTCTCCCATTCCCTGCTCATACGGCGCATCACATCGTCGAGATCGATCGCCGCATTCTCGCAGATCGATTCCGCGAGGACGAGCGTAAGTTGAGTGTCGTCGGATACCTGGCCTTTGACTCCATGCCGAACTCTTTGCAACATGTTCAGACCCCGGACGATCTTCTCGCCGAGCGGGGCGCAAAACGCTCTGGTGCGGCCTTCGAATGGGAGACCAATGGCATCGCCGAGTGCGCACCCAAGCAGGTAATCCCGAAATGGAGGAGGCATCGTCAAGCAGGAATCATGACAACAAGGTTCTCATGCGCATCCGGCGCGAGCATAATTCGATGGTTGAAAAAGCGCTTCAGCATTCGTTCAATACGCCTGCAGAGAAGTAAAAGCTCCCTTTGCTCATCAGCCTCCCTCATTGTCGGAGTCCACCGGAACGCTTCTTGAAGAGTTCGTTCAGGAGGGAGATCAGTGAATAGCGGCTTTCAAAAAGGGTCTTCAGGCTTTCATCCGCGATTCGCTTCACAGCGGCGGCGGACTCACTGTTGGTTGCCTCGAGGTGACTTGCGGCGATTTCTATGGCGATCCAATTTTGAACCTGTGTTTCGTAATCAGGTACGTACTTTCGCTCGTCTTCCGGCGTGAAGAAGCGCGTATGCATTTTATCACTCAATGTCACGCCAGTTTCTCCTCACGAGACTGAGGTGATCGCTCGCCCATGCCATCTAGTGGGTTGGGTAACCGGACTGAGTCCTCGGATGGTCTGATCAGATAGTTGTTGAAGCGCTTCACCACAAATTCATCGGGTAAGTCAGCGCGATAAATGTTCTCGATTCTCTCAACCCTCTTGCCGCCGAGACGCTCTAGCGTTCTGCAGGAGGCAATATTTTCAACTTCCGCTCGAACCCACACCTCGCTGATTCCGCACGCGGTGAATAACGGCCAGATCATCCTGCAAGCGCGGCCGGCGAATCCATGACTGCGGTGCTCTTCTTCGACTCCGTATCCGACGTGCCCGAAGAAACATTTTCTTGCCTCGTCGGATGGCCTCAGACGCGCGGCGACGCTGCCGATGACGTCCGAATGACCGTCGCGATGGAGCGCATATTCGACGATCGGATAAGGGAATTCGATCTCGCCCGGCCGGTAAATTCGCGAAACGTGGATCGTCAGCTCGCCGTCCCGCTTCCAGCCGCGAAGGGCTTTCAGAATCGGCTCCGGCGCGCGATCGGGAAACCAGCCCGGCACGTCCGATATTTTCGAGCCGAGGCATGCCTGGTCGCTGTATTGATGATCGAGCGGTCCGCATTCATGCGCGCTCAATGGATTGTGCCCGCTGCGGGAGCAGACTCCAGATCGCGCTTTGAAAATAGTGCGGTCACTGAGTCATCGGATTGCTCGCTACCACGGGGATTTTTGAAGCCATTGAACATCTGTTTACGAATGGTCTGCGCGATGTCCAGAAACTGATCGAGGATCCAGCGGAGATGCTCGTCTGTTCCGGTCCAGTTGAGCTTTGCCTTGAGCGTAAGGTTCCGGCGCGCAACCGCGAGTTCGTATCCCGGTGGAAGCAGGCTCACGGAGATCGAGAATGACATGTGGGCACCTGGATTCAATGTGGGGCCGGCGAAGACAAAACTCGCGCAGATCGCGATCTCGTCTGAATTGCCGTGACCCGCAATAACGTGGAAACAGGAGTTGTCGCGGGTACGCATGATGCTGAGGGCTCCCGTGGGAACGACGGCAACGCTGAGACCGATGCGCTTCAAGGCGAGAATCAATGGCGAAACATGAGGACTATTCATGGTCAATCGGTAGCCCGCGACTATCGGCTGACGTGGTCGTGCGCGTCTCCATTTCAAGCAGTGGAAATCCTTGTGGTAAATCCGGATATTCATTTGAGAACAGAATGACCGTGAATTTGATCGTCTCATTCGCTCCTCTGATTTCCAGAGATGACGGCAATTCGCCGACTGCGAGCGTGTCGTTGCCGCGGATACTGGCGGAGATAATCGGTTGAGGGGTGATTTCGTGAGCCATAGCGACAGCCTCAAAGCCGGTCGGTGAATCCACTTTGCCGGAGCGCGCAAAAGGCTGTCTGGCGCGGCCTTTACGGGAAAGATGGACAAGAAAGGGAATGCCCGGCACGCTCGCCAGCTTCTTGCGGGGCGCACCGGCAACGTAAAGGTCGTGTACGGCGGGACGAAACCCACGGGAGATGATCAGCGTCCGCGATGCGTCATCAGCGAGCTGAAGACTTACGTGTGCTTCGAGGAAAAACGCTCGATCAGTTTTGGTGTCCCGGAGGCCATAGAGGGTGATGCCGATGAGATCTGTGTCGCTGATGTCAGTTTTGGATGAGAAGATCCGGGACATTCCTACGCCAGATCGATCCCAGCGATAACAATCCCACCAGTGCGTACGGACCAGGCCGTGTCGGACCTTGGATGGATGAGAAGTAAGGAGATTTCTTTCGGCCATGCGGATGCATATCAGCAGGAGCCGTGCCAACGAAACTGAGAGGTCGGAACTGGTGATGGGTGCTGGACAAATGCTGGGATCAAGCGTGTTAGGCGCGCTTTCGTCCGCCGTACGTTGCCTGCATGATGCGCCGGAAGAGCCGCAGGTTGCCGCCATCAATTGAAATTCCTGCATTTTTCCGCGCATTCAGGCGCTCTGTGCGAATACCCGGTGGAGATCATGGTCCCGGATTGAGTAGCAGGCGGCGAGCCTGCGAATAATGGCGAAGCGTCACCGAGTGGTGAAACAGCCACGGCATTTCCTCTCGATTTCCTTGTCTTCTCAATGAAATCTGCCATGAATCTCCACAGGCAGTGTGCGTCATCACGAGTTCGGCATGGCCCTTAATTTGCTGGATATTATGCGTGATGATTCCTGCGGAAAATACCTCAGAGACTCCAGCGAGCGACCACTCGGCGCGTGCGCCGTTCCCCCCCACTCGATTGAGCGATGCTGAATATGCGGTCGTTAACTCTGCGGCTCACACGGAACTGGAACTCGTGAACAGCACTATCTGTTCCGGCTCCGGTCGGTACGGTGGTGTGTTGGGTGCGAGTTTCCGAAAGTCGGCTGAATTCTTCTCGGAGTCGCGACGGTTCGCAAGGTTTCTCACCGCGCATGATTCGCGTATTCGGATCGAGGAGCCCGGCTGTATCGAGTTCGACCAGACGACCAATCGTCCGCGGTTCGTGGTCGGCGCTCCAGGGCAGACATTTGTGCGTTCCTTTCAGGTGCCGGAGAGCGATTGCTTTTGCGTCTGGGTTCGCGAATTCGCGGCGCCGCTCGTGATCGTCGTAATATTGCGGACACGCGACACGAAACCGGAAATCGCCCCGCGCCGTTTTCGCCGGCTCTTCGCGACCAGTTTCGTCTGTCGAGAGTATTCTTTGCGCGCCGCACTGGCTGAAGAGATTGTGAAAGGCGTCTTCGATGAGCCGTCTGCTCCCGCCTTCAAGTTTCTTCGCGCCTATGCGTCGCGGCGCGCGAAGTCGGCTGTCTGGAGCGAGGAAGACGAATCGGAGCAAGGCGCGGATGAAATAAGAACGGCTTCCGATCGACGATCCTTCCCGCCGAGCTTTGCGGCGCAGGCGATACGAACAAAGGTGATGGCCTCGGTCAGGCGCACTCTCCAGAACATTCTGCTGGCGGCGTTTATCGAGCAAAGGACGTTCCAGACGGAGAGTCATCGACAATATTTCAGGAATCATCAAAGATGGATGTTTCGCTCGCTGGCGCCGGACACGAGGCGGCGCCGTGGGAGGCTGCGAGGCGGCGGACAAGCGATGTATCGATCACTCTACGCGCTGCTCTCGCCCTATCTCGCCAACTTCTGGCGACGCATGGTCGATCGCGCCGGCTTCGATCCTGCATTCGCGTATCTCATCGAGTCTCCTCATCATGTGGCGTGGATCTTCGCAAAAACCGCTGGGCGCTTTCCGGGATATTACGCTGCGCTTCGACGCCGGCTTTCAGGCACCAGCATGATGATGGCGCAGATGGCCTTGAAGGTAATAGTAGCCGCCAGAATCGAAACGGGACTCTTTGCCGATGCTGTGTATCATCGCGCTGATGGGACACCGGTGTATCTATGTAACAAGCTCGCGGAGATCCGGACCACGAGCAATCCGAAGGATATCCGAGGCGTTCTCCGGATCATTTCGCTTCCGGCGGATCATGTCTATTCGATCGCATTCCAACTCAAGTTCCATGATGAGAATCTGAGGGAGCAGATTCCCCAGATGAACCGTTGGAGGGATGATGAGAAGTCGATCCGCGCCGCGGCGCGCGAGTTCCGAAATATCACGGGGAGTCGTAAGCGGCAGCATATTTGCCATGACATGCTCGTCTACATCGCGGATACAATGCGGATGAACATCCCCCCGGACGAGCTGGAAAAAGTCCGGAATGCCTCAAATCTTGCTGTCGCGCTGCGGGAAGCGCGTCGGATTCACGAGATGGTTGACGCGCAGCGAAGGGGATCCGAACTGGCGCTGGCGCATGGGGAAACGGCAACGATGCCGATTCCGACGCTTCGAGGCCTGAAGGATCTCGAGCTCTTCCGATTAACCACCGTCGCCGCCGTTCGGGATGCCGGAGCGGAAATGTCCCACTGTATCGCGACATATGCGAAGAATGCGCTCGCAATTGCGGATCCGCCCTGCTGGTTGCTTCGCGACGGTTCGGTCTGTTGCCAGGTTACTATTACATTGCTCGACGATGGCGTAGCAGTGCCGAGTGTCCGTCAGTGCTATGATTCTTCGAATCGCGTGACAGCGGCAAGCCGCAGATTCGCGATGTTCGTCCAGAGTCGTCTGAGGGTCGCGAGGAGGCAACCCGGCTTCAACAATTCGATCAAGGAAGTTATCGCGGCGCAAAAGCGCCAGGTCGCGGCGCTTGCGAAAAACTGGGCGTGCTCGGGTGCGAACGATGTCATGTCGATGGCGGACGTCGAGGCCCTCGCGAAGAAGTGGGCCATCTCGGGCGCGAACGTTGTCATGCCGATGGAGGACGACGATGTCGGATTCTAATTTTTCGTGAACCTCCACGAGCAATTGAGAATCGCATACACCAGCGACACTCATGGCAATACGGCGCAATATGCGCAGTTTCTGGAACTGGCCTCCGCGTACCAACCCGACCTCATCATTCTCGGCGGCGATCTGCTTCCGTGGAAGCGTCGGCACGTGAATCCGGCCATTGTGGATCAACGAGAGTATTTGGTCGATACTCTTGTCCCTATGCTTGCGGCGCATCGACGCACGACGGGTGCGGACATAGCTCTTCTCATGGGTAATGACGATGTCCGAGTTCATGAGGAGCAATTCGAAGAGCTCTGCGCGAGCGCGCGTCTTCTTACGCTGCAAGAGCGATCTCATAGCGTCAGAGGGTGGCAGATTTTCGGTAACTCATGCTGTACGTGGACGCCTTTCAGGCTCAAAGATCACGAATGCTACGACTTGCACTGTGATGAGAAGCTTCGCCCCGACTCTTTCGATTATCGCGATCCGGACGCTTTTCTGACAAAGGACCGCAGCGACTGGTATCGGACCCTGGCGATGCGGCTGGAAGAAATGGCCGGTCAGATTCGTGACTGGTCCCGCGCAATCGCGGTAATCTACCAGCCGCCATTCGGAGGCATACTGGATCGAATGGCCGGGAATCAGTTTGTGGGAAGCCATGCAGTAAGGAGGTTCCTCAAAAGATACGGTCCTCGTCTGTCAACGCATGGACACATACACGAATCGCCGAGCTATAGCGGCTGCTATTGGACGAAAATCGGAAATACAATCTCGATCCAACCAGGGCAGGAAGAAGTCAGATTGCACGCAGTGACGCTGGATACCGCCGACATCAAGGGGACGCTTCGCCACACTGTGTTCGGGTCCGCGAGCGAAGAGAAAAATGCTCGCTGACACTGTCGGACAGATTGTTTGGATAAAACCGGAATCTTGCAAGCTGTGGTGCGGGCGGGATGTAACTGAAGGTTGCTGGGTAGAGCGCTCAGTCAAGTTGAGTCCTTATGGCATCGGAACCTATGCAGTCTCCAATCTGGAATTCATGTACTTCATTTCGAAGACTTCTTATGATTCGACGGATGATGTCTTTCTCGATCATTGGAAGAGAAGGCGCAAGAATGCACTGAACATCACAGCGGAGATGGCTCCGCACCCGGTCGTTTTCGTCTCCCAGGACGATGCTCTCGCCTACTGCAATTGGGCGGGTGCTCGTCTGCCGAGCTTTGAAGAGTGGCAATATGCCGCTCGGGGGACGAAGGGTCGGAGGTTCCCCTGGGGTAATGAATTCTCGATCGAGCGCGCCAACACGCGGGTGGCGCGGCGCGGTGGTACGGTCGCCATCGACGCGTATTCGCCGCAGGGGAACAGCGTTTTCGGAGTCGCGGGGCTTTGCGGCAATGTCCGGGAATGGACGAGCACGCTTTATGAGAAGTCCGGGGCGAATCCAGACGATGATCTCTTTCTGGCCTGCGGATCGGCCTTCGATCACCTTTCGACTCAGCAGGATATTCCGCTCAATTGGGCCTACAAGAACCATGCGACGGGCTTTCGAGTCGTCTATGATGATTCTGAAAGAGCTGAGGCAACAAGGCTTATTCTGCGCGACTACGTGTCATGGGTCGAAGGGCCGCCATGAGAGCGAGTCACCTGGAGAAAGCACGCAGGAGCGTTATTCCGACCATGGACGGTGATATCCCCTATTGGACCGTCAGTTTTCCAGCACGCGGAACAAAGGGGGGCAAAGCTCCTTTTCGACTTCTGCATTTTGGAGGCGCTCCCGCCGACAACGATGAGTATCAACGCCGGAAATCCGCGCCTCCGGAGGAGATCCAGCGTGCGTTGCGTTCCGCCATCTCGCTCTCTCATTTCAAACCGGGAGTGCGGCTGATTTACATTCCAAATCCCCCGATGACGCGAACTCGAAGCAACAATGAGCTGTTCATCGAATCGATCGCGCCGATCACCGACGCGTTTCTCTGTGCCACCGAAGTGCCGCGGGGATATACGCTGGTCTCCAGCTGGTCGGCAGGCTCCGCGTTCATTGCGCCACTCCTGAAGCGAGCGATTACAGCGGCCTGCGGCCTGCCGGAAGGACTGCACATGACCGCTCCATACATCGTCCCCACGATCAAGGAAGACGGCCAATTCGGGATGATACTCGACCAGATAAACGTATCGCTTTCCGTGGGGATCTCGGATCCAGGCAAGCTTCAGACCCTTGCGCTTTCGCAGGGACTTGTTTCAGCGAAGATCGCACACTCTCTGTATTGGCTGCCATCCGGGCACGACTGGGATGCATCGGCACCTGTCGAGGCATGGGCGCTTCATTTGGCGCGATACGCTCGAGGCGAGCGGAAGGGCGGTCGGTTGTGATTCTCGATGCCTACGGCTGCGTTTTCGGGAAAGATATTCGCAATATGATCATGGAGGAGGTTCTTTACCCATGATGATCGTTCTTTCCAATTCGGCCCGGATCGAATGTCTGCAGGGCAACATCATAGATCAAACGGACTGCGACATTCTCGTGAACGCCGCCAACGCCGAACTCCTGCCCGGCGGCGGTGTATGCGGTGCGATCCATATGGCGGCCGGGCCCGCTCTGGCCGCTGAATGCATGACCCTCAGCCCCATAAAACCGGGACAATGCGTTGTGACCGCGGCATACAGCCTTCCAAACAGGTTCATCATACACGCGGTCGGCCCGATTTATGGCGAAGACAAGCCCGAACGCAACCTTCTCGAGTCGGCGTATTCATCTAGCATTCGAGCAGCCGATCGACGTGGTGCAACTTCCATCGCATTCCCTTCGCTTTCGACCGGCGTGTTCGGTTACCCGATCGAGGAGGCCGCGCCTGTTGCGCTGACAACAGCTTTAGCATGCGCGGACGAGTGCCGGCATCTGAAGCTCATCCGCTTTGTCCTGTTCACAGACAACGAAATCCACTGCTTTGAAAAGCATTTGGCATTGCTGAATGCTTCCTGATCTTTTCATAATGCTCGGCGTACTCACGTGTATCCCCGCAATCAAGTTCGTCGCGAACGCGACGGATATCGGCGAGTTATGAAACGTGGCGCCAATGTGAGAAAGCGCTCTTCGGCACGACAATATTTGGGACCAATCGTCTGGATTGCGCTTCACGACAACACTGGACTGATGCATATCGATTGGATTCCCAAGGTGGATTTCATTTCAACGCGTTCTCCCGGTCGCCCGACGCATCTGATTCTCGCAAATACAATGAAGATTCCCGATTCCCTGAATATGCGGGAACTTCGGGATCGCGGAGATATCGTTGCAGGGCGAGCGGCTCTCGTGATGAGTGAGTCCGCCCGGGTACTGTACCTGGAATGCCACAGCGACTGGGCCGGAACGACGGGCAACGACGAGTATTTCTCGCGGCTCGTTCAGTCTCCCGAGCGCCTACTTTTCGGCGCGCTCACGGAAATTGCTCTGGGATTCAAGGTCGACCGCGTTGTCGTCGCAGATTTGGGCGGGGGTGCGACGCCGCTGCGGTTCGAAAGCGCGCGAAGATTGGAGCAGCAGGTATTGCGAATCGAGCGGTGCGCAGCGATGGGCCAGACGCGTCTTTTGCAGCATGAAGCTTGCCCCTCGGGCGTTGAGACATTGCTTGTGTCGGATCGATTGGCATCCGATGACAGCGCTCACATGCATCGCGCGAACCGATCCAGCCAATAGGAGGCTACATGGGCGAGAATTCGAAGATTGAATGGGCGACACACACATTCAACCCCTGGATAGGGTGTGCCAAGGTCTCGCCGGGGTGCGATCGTTGCTATGCCGAGACCATGGCGGAGCGTTACGGCTGGGTCATATGGGGAAAGCTCGGCGTGGGTTCCGGCGAGCGCAAGCGCACGTCGATGGCAAACTGGAAGAAGCCTGTGCGCTGGAATGCTCAGGCGCCTCATTTCGAAAACGAGAACGGGCATCGGCAACGCGTATTCTGCGCTTCCCTTGCAGATGTTTTTGACAATCAGATTGACGAGCAATGGCGCGCCGATCTTTTCCATCTCATTCAGAGTACCCCCAACCTCGATTGGCTTTTGTTGACCAAGAGGCCTCAGAATATCACGCGCATGCTTCCGTCAAATTGGGGCGCCGGGTATCGTAACGTATGGCTCGGAACGACAGCGGAAGACCAGGCGCATTACGATCAGCGCTGGCCCGTTCTCGCATCGGTTCCTGGGATCCTGCGATTTATCTCCTACGAGCCGGCAATCGGCCCTTTGCGTCTTGGAGCCTCGAAAGCGCGGCCGGATTGGATGATTTTCGGTGGTGAGAGCGGAGCGCACGCGCGGATATGCCGTCCCGATTGGGCGCGCGATCTCTCGATCGATTGCCGATCCGGCGGCATCCCATTCTTTTTGAAGCAATGGGGAAGCTACGCGAGCAATCCCCTCGTGCTCGAAGAGGGGCTTTCCCGGAAGGATGCGCGGCAACGCGACCCGAACGGACAAGGCGGCAAGCTGCTTGACGGGAGAATGATCCATGAGTTTCCTATTTCGCGTCGACCAAATGGCGTTGAAAGCTATGATTGAGTCTTGCGAGAATTCCTCCGTCAGATAATGGGAGCGCGTGCAAAGCACAGCCATCACTTTATTGAGCGAATCCTGAAAAGGAAAAGCACGTTGATTATTTATCTGTTATAGCATATAATATAAACTATACAATATGGTAATGCATATTACTAACCGCCGTTCGCAACTTCCGGAGGATTTCCAGAAGTTACTTAAGTCCGCTCGGAAGAAGTTGGGCCTGAGCCAGGCAGAACTGGGTAAAAAGGTCGGCCTGCCGCAAATGCACATCTCCGGGATCGAGACAGGTAAGATTGTACCGCGTTACGACACGCTTCTTGATCTCGTCAGAGTTCTTGGCTTCGACCTCATCCCGGTTCCCAGGCAGATCATCCCCCTGGTGCGCTCGCTGATACGCCGGCACGAAGATTCCACCTCCGCGTCGTCGAGTGACGCCGGAGAGGGTCCGCTTTACTCGGGCGGTGAAAGCGAGAAGGAATCCACCGATGAATCGTGATCTGAAGAATTTGAGCGTGCTCGCCGTAATTCTTCACGGTCGCCGGATCGGGGTCATCAATCGACTCGGAGGCGACAGCAACGTCTTCTCGTTTGAAGAGGACTACATTGACGATCGCGCGCGCGCAACTTTGAGTCTCTCCTTCAAATCACGAAGCGGAAGTCTCCTGACGGAGATCCGACCGACGTCGAGCCGCTTGCCTCCCTTCTTCTCGAACCTTCTCCCCGAAGGCAGACTCCGCGAATACCTCGCGGAGCGCTCCGGAGTCAAACCCGACCGCGAATTCTTTCTGCTTGCCGCGCTGGGAGCCGATCTCCCCGGCGCCGTGGTCGTCGCGCCGTATGAACCCAACGCCGCGATGAGTGCGCCCGCGGAATCGGTTGCTCAAGAAGCGCGGCCGCCCGAGCCGATGCTGCGATTCTCGCTCGCGGGAGTGCAGCTCAAGTTTTCAGCCATGCTCGAAGCTTCCGGCGGACTGACGATTCCCGCGAACGGAATTGGAGGCTCATGGATCGTCAAGTTGCCGTCAGCGCAGTATCCGGACGTCCCGGAAAATGAGTATCTCATGATGCGGCTGGCCGGCGCCGTCGGCATCGACGTGCCGAGCGTCAAGCTCATCACTCCGGACCAGGTCTCCGGACTTCCCCGCGAAGCCGGCGCCCTGCAAGGCCGCGTTCTCGCCGTCGAGCGTTTCGACCGCGCGTCCGGCGGCAGCCGGATTCACATGGAGGATTTCGCGCAGGTCTACGGAATCTACCCGGACGGCAAGTATGAGGGGCGAAGCTACTCGAATATCGCGTCCGTGTTATGGGCCGAAACCGGCGAGGAGGGGACATACGAATTCATCCGGCGCCTGGTCTTCAACGTCATGATCGGAAACGGGGACGCGCATCTCAAGAACTGGACGCTTCTATTTCCCGACACCCGCGCGCCCGTGATCGCGCCCGCGTATGACCTCGTCTCGACCGTGCCCTACATCCCGGATGACCGCCTGGCGCTCACCTTCGGCGGAAGCCGCGGCCTTCATGAGATCACCCGCGATCAGCTCCGTCGCTTCGCCGATAAGGCCGGGCTTCCCATGAAACCGCTCAACGACCTCGTGGCCGATACCGCGACCCGAATTCGAGACGCTTGGAATGACCTGCCGGAAAAAGAGATTCTGCGCGCCGAAATCCGCGAGACGATTGATGCGCAGATCTCAGGCGTTGCGGTTCGTCTATGAGGACGAGAAAGGGGGATCATGTCCCACAATTCGCTGTTTCTCACGAAAAGAGGTTGCCGATCAAGGGGATCGCGCATGCGGAAATGGAGCGAAAGTATGTGACTTCGCCTGGCTAGGCGAAACCTGGCGCGCTATTGCGAGAGCGAGCGGCAGAGGATAGCGATTTTCCATCTGAATTCCATCATTCAACTTCAGAATGGCGGTCCTCTGCTTGTGTTTGAGCGAGTTCCATACCGAGTATCGTGCGGTTCAACTGGTACGTTTCATGCTCCGAAAAAGGCCGATGGAATCCTCACATCTCATGTCTTCTTCCCTGTCCATCGGAGCCCGGTCGCGCTCTGTCTTTCCTCCCAGCAAGCTTTCACAGGAAGAGCTAACATTCGTTGAGACCGCCGCACGTGCGGAGCTCGACCTTGTGAACGTGTCCCTTTCATCGGTCTCCGGTCGCTATGCCGGAGAATGGGGTGAGCCCTTCAGGGAATGCGCTCGATTCTTTCTGAGAGCTCGCGCGTTTGCTCGCTTCCTGGCCGAATACGATTCCGAACTCCTATTGGAAGATCCTGAATGCATATCCGGCGAGATGGAGGCAGGCAGGCCACATTTTATAATCGACGCGCTCGGTCAGGTCTTCGTCCGTTCGTTTCAATTACCGGGGGATGAGTGTCTCGCGATATGGATTAAAGAATATGCGGCGCCACTCGGCATCATCGTCGTATTTCGAACGCGGGATACGGCGCCAAGAGACACACCCCGACGATGGCGCAGAATATTCGCCACAGCTTTCACCTACGACGCCTATCCGCTGCGGAGCGATCTGGCGGAGACGATCGCCGCCGCCGTTTTCGATCCGCCTCACTCGCCTTGTTTCAAGCTTCTTCGCGCCTACGCTACCCGCCGGGCCAAATGGCTCCTCTCGAATCTCGCTAATGATGCCGCCCCGGACGAGCGCAAAACTTGTTTTGAATCCGGTCGGCAAGGGAACGACCGCCGCTTTGTCGCGCACACGCTTCGCCAGAAGATCATCTGTTCGGTGCATCGTGCGCTTCGAAATGTCATGCTGGCTGAATTGATCGATCGTCGGGAGTTTCAGACTGAGACTCAGCGGGCATGCTTTAATCATCACCATCGTTGGCTGTTTCGATCGTATGCGGGCGACACGCGCCGACGGCGAGGGAAACTGAGCGGAGGTGGATCGGCGACTTACCGAGAGCTATTCGCTCTCCTTTCGCCGTTCATGCCGAGTTTCTGGCGCCGCCTAGTCGCGCCTGATGGAATGGACCCGGCCTATGCCTACATGATTCGAAACCCCCATCAGATCGCATGGTTGTATCTTCGGACTTCCGGTCGCTGGCCTGGATGGTATCGCGCTTTAAGACGGCGATTGAAACCGAGCGGCATGTTACTCGCGCAGAGGATCCTGCAAAACCTGGTCGCGAGCAGAATGAATCTCGGCGTTTTTGCAGACAAGGTTTTTCACGATGAAGCAGGATCTCCGATCTATCTTCAGGATCGCTTACCCGATCTTGGATCAAACGGCCACTCGAAGAAACTTCGAGGTTTGTTTAGAATCACCATGCTGCCGCCGCGGCATGTCTATTCGATCAACTTCAATTTAGCTCTTCAGATGTCCTCGCATGAGTGGCTCAATCATGTGGTCGCGCAATGGCCTGACGATGAACGATCGATTCGCGTAGCCGCAAAAGAGTTTCGCAAGATTACCGGCTCAAGAGAGCGACATCGCATTTCAGACGCGATCCTTGTATATCTGGCGGATACGCTCAAGATCCGGCTGGTTGACGGCACATTCACGAATTTTGGAACAGTCGGAAATCTCGCGGCGGCGGTCGTGGAGGCACGGCGGATTCACGAAGCAGATGCGATCGCAAGAAACGGGGCGCGCCTGGCGCAAGGGCACGCCGAAATGCCGACGATCGCGTTTCCTCCGATCAAGGGCTTGCAAAAACTCGAGACTTTTCGCCTGAAGACCGTCGGTGAGATCGCGGAGGCCGGCGCGAATTGCGGACACTGCATTTCATCATATATCGGCAGTGCGGTCGGAGCCGAGTCGCGGGCGAGTTGGTTGTTGCGAAGCGGAACTGTCTGTTCTCAAATCGAGGGGATGACAGATGGAGAGGGCGGTGTCTTTCGGCTGAAAGTGCGGCAGACGTTCGATGCACGGAATCGAGTAAGCCGTTCGTCCCGGCGATTTGCCGCGCAGGTCGCAAAATGTCTTGAGAGTGCCAGAAAGCAACCCGACTTCGAAGCCGGAATCGTGGATGTGATAGCGTCACAGAAGCGACGAATCATGGAGTTGGCGAAAATGCATCCGTGTCCGGAGCGGCCGGTTGAGAATAGTGAGAATGACGATGAAGTTGCGTTTGAAGGAGCCGACTGATGAAATCCAGCGTCGATCTCAAAATCGCTTACACGAGCGACGTGCATGGTTGCGATTCTCAGTATCGAGATTTCCTCTCGCTGGCGAAGGAATATCGAGCGGATCTGATTATTGTCGGCGGAGATCTGTTCCCTAAAAAGCAACCGACGATACAACAGGCGATCGCGGATCAGCATTCCTATCTTGTCGGAACGTTCATCCCGATGCTCGCGGAACATCGGCGATCGACCGGCGCTGACATTTTACTTCTCATGGGCAATGACGATGTGCGCGTGCATGAAGAATTGTTCGAATTCACCTGCGCGAAAGCGGGATTGCTCACTCTTCACGAGCAATGCCACACGATCAAGGGTTGGCAGATATTTGGAAATTCCTGCGTGACGTTCACCCCCTTCCTCCTGAAAGATTGGGAAGTCTATGATTGCATCAGCAGTGAGGAGTTGCGACCCGATTCAGTCGATTATCGATTCCCGGGAACGATTCTGACCAAAGATCGATCTGATTGGCATCGTACGATCGCCATGCGCCTCGAGGAGTCAGCCAGGCAAATTCTTGATTGGTCGCGCTCTATCGCCGTCATCCATCAGCCGCCCCATGGCGGCATCCTGGATCAATTGTGGAACGGCCAATTTGCCGGCAGCCTTGCGGTAAGGAGATTCATCGAACAGCGGCAACCGGCCCTCGCATTTCATGGTCATATTCATGAATCGCCCTCGAAAAGCGGGCGGTGGCATGAGCGCATTGGCAGAACGTGCGCGATTCAACCGGGGCAGGACTTTGTCAAGTTGCACGCCGTTACACTTTGCACGTCGGATATTCCCGGTTCTCTGCAGCACTCGATATTCGGGACGGCTGAACGAAATCGCGATGATCGCTGATCTCGTCGGGAAAGTCGTTTGGCTTCATCCAGAGCCGTGCATGCTTCACGCTGCGAGTGATGTCGCATTTTGCAGATGGGAATTGCGGCCCATTAAATTATCTCCGTTTGGAATCGGCAAGTATCCCGTGACAAATCTGGAATTCATGGCATTCGTGTGGGAGACGAAATATGACGCGTGCGACGACAACTTCGTCGCTCACTGGAGGAAGAAGGGGCGTGAGAAGGGACGGGCGGGGTGGATATGTCCTGCCGAGGCAGTGTCTGCGCATCCCGTCGTTTACGTCTCGCACGATGATGCGAGCGCATACTGTGCGTGGGCCGGTGCACGCTTGCCGACCTACGAAGAGTTGCAGTATGCGGCACGTGGTAACACCGGTTGGCGATTCCCTTGGGGTAACGAATTCTCAATCGTCAAGGCTGTCACACGTGAATCTCCTCTTCGTCGAACGGTGCCCGTCGATGCATATTCACCGCAAGGGGACAGCATCTTTGGTGTCACAGGTCTTTGTGGGAATGCCTGGGCATGGACGGATTCCGTGTTCGAAAAGTCCGATAGAGATTCGGAATTCGATCTTTTTCTGGCCTTCGGCTCGGCTTTCGACCATATGTCCTTCCAGCAGGAGATACCGTTGAATCGGTCGTACAGAAATCATTCGGTTGGAATGAGGGTTTGCTACGACAGGCCTGAAAACGCGGCCGCTACCGGAGAAAAGTTGCACGCCTTCATAGCAAACATGCCGAAGCTACGATGAAATTTGACTCATCACGAGATGACTTCGCCGTCCATGACGATAAGGGCCGGATCAGGGAGCCTCGTTGGGCAGAATATCGCGCCATGAATTACAGCCCATCCGGAGGATCCACTCATTCTGCACCAGCCCGATTGTTCCTGATTGCCCATTCCAGTTCAGAATGGCCATGCTGTGATCCAATAGTCGGTTTCTATTCTTTCCAAAGGTAAGGTCTTCGAGAATCCAGGAGGTGGTCGTGCTTCCATCCAAGGGATACTCGTGCTGGAAACTGATCGGATGAACGTGGCCGAAGAGATGAAAGGCCGGATTTCGTTCTCTGAGAATCCGCGCTATTTGTTGAGAACCTTTCATCCCCGGAAATGCTCCGAACACAGCATCGTGCGACAACAGAATATCGAACGGCTTCACGGCATAGCGAAGGAGATTGACGGCCTTTTCCGACATCATGTACGGCGCGTTGTCCCGGGCATCCTCTATGCCCCAGAGTCCCGCAACTTGAAGAGTGTTGCCGTCGGCGCCTTCGATCGCGGCCACGCTCCCGTCGGCAATGCAATGAAAGGATTCATAGCAATCGACCGGAAAAGTGTTCGATGGCGCGCCGAACGCGGGGGAACCATGACGCTGAGAGTTCAGGTAATCGTAATCCTCGTGATTCCCCGCAACGAACAGAATCGGGCAGGAAACCGCCGACTCGTCTCCGAGCCCTGGCATCGGCTCAAAGTAGGCCATTACCTCCTTGTGCGGTCGAACGAAGAACGTGCTGAACCCCGCTTCCTCAGATTCATAACGTGCCGCCCATTTTCTCGTCGCGTTGTCCAGCCGCGCCGGGTCTGGAAAGCACCCAAGGTCTCCGGCGATGAGCGCGCCATCGAGCTTGACGCCGGAAGCGATCTGCCAGCACCTGAGACACTGCAGAACGAGTCGCAGGTGACCGTGGACGTCGGAGAAGAGGGCGATTTTCATAGGGAATTCCAATGGCGGTATGAAATGTTGCATGATTCAAATCTCCGGACGGCGTTCCGAGCAGATCGGAGAACGGCGTTTACTTGCTTACGGAGGATATCTGCCGACGAAACTTCTGAACTCTGTTTCATGGAAGGTACCGCCCCGCGAAACCGTCAATGTTTACGCCGACACGATTGGCGCCCATGATTTGACGGGCCGTATGAACGATCTCGTCAAGATAACTCAAATTTATCGACCTCGGTTCCACCGCGGCCATGACTGAAGGAAGATGCGTTTGCAGAGTGCGCCGACCGTCCGGCGTCCCGTCTCCTTCTATGAAGTGATCGATGACCACGGCGTCAGCACATTCCGAAATTCGATCGAAGAAGCAACTCGGTTCACGAATCGGCAGAAGCGGCGAGACGGTGATAACAGTTCGTATGCCGTCATCTGTAAGTGTTTTCGCGGCATGCAGACGTCGGGCCACGGAACTGGCGTGCGAAGCAAGACCAGGAATGGATTCCATGTCCGTTTCAATGGAGATGTGAACGCGTAATTCACAACGGGACTGAAGCCTGCGGTAGAGATCCAGATACTCAACCACGCCGTGAGTGTGCGTCTGGAGGATCATGAGGTCAGGAGGTTCCTCAGCCATGGCTTTCAGGAGCTGCTCCGTTATTCGACAATGAGTTTCCTGCGGGAGAAAAGGCTCCGTGGAGCTCGAAAGGAAGACGCCAAATCGTCCCCGTGCCCGCCGTGCCCAGCTTCGCTCACGTTTCACATTCGCAAGATACGCCGCTGCGGCGTTTTTTCTGATTTCCAGAAACGATCCCCACGGCCTTCCCTCCGTCACGTAAACGTTGTGTTGAACATAGCAGGCGACCCCGCAGAGTGCGTTTCCAAAGGAACACCCCCGATACGGTTGCGCGGAATGCGACGCCACAGTTGTGAGAAAACCTGTAGTGCGAGCGAGAATGTTCTTGACGCTTGTTTCGGATATATTCATAGGGTGCACATGACTACTCGGACATCATAGTGATGCGGAGGATCAGCGCAACCACGACGAATACCGCGCTTGATGTCATTGTTGCAGCAATACCGCCTTATATGCCTCCGCCATGGGCGAAGAACCTCCAATGAAGGATCTACTTTTTCCCAGCCTCGAATGCATGAAACGTTTGGCAGAGGAGATCGGTCGCCAGCACGCCGCTTTGAGCTCGATCCGAGAACTCATTCGCCCTTACATCGACCAAGTACCCGGAGTCACCCCGAATCAACTCGAGATGGCCTGCGCTAGGATCATAGTCGCGAAGTTGAAGTAGACGCACGGATCATGATCGCGACTCATCGAGATCTGTCCGCGATGAAGGACGCTTATGTCGAGGGCCGAGGCCCTGCACCCGGCGGCGGACTCTTTCGTGAGGATCTTTATTACCGACTGGCAGTCGCGGAGGATATTCAGATCCCTCCATTGCGTGATCGTCGGGAAGATATTCCGCTTTTTGTGTTTCACTTCTGGACCCTGTGGATGAAAAAAGACGATGGAGATCAGTCCCTGAAGAGCACTTTGAAGTGCTTCAATGCAGATGCAATGGCTCAGCTGGTTACAATGCGCTGGTCTGGAAACGTGCGGGAGCTGGAAAACTTTCTGCTCAACCGCCTTTTTCCCCGTTTGCCCAAGGGCTGTGTGGAGATATCAAGAGACGATGTCGAAAGCGCGAAGATTTATTAATAAGTGGCGCAATCACAGTGGAGCTTGCGCAGCTTTTTTTCATGATATTCTCACTCGATATCAACAGGTACAGATTCGATACTTGCAGTAACCGATGTTAGCCTTCGACAGTCTCCCGAAAAGCTTGAATGGCTGTCTCCTTGCCGTTTTCAAGCAGATTCCATGGCAAGCATCAAATGGTAGAGTGGCACGCATTTTGCGCTGTTGAACGGGGAACGGCGATACCGTGAAAAAGGTTGGAAGAAATTAGGATGTTGTGTAGTGTGACCGTATCCGCTGCCGGGAGCAGTTTTGTGACAAAATCGACGTCGTCAAATGTCGCGAATCAGTCAGCGTCAAAAGAATCGAATAGAATCCATTTTCTTAATGCTGTATTCGGTTATGAAAATACGATCGTGGTCGATGCATTTGATTTTATTGTCGCTCGAAGTGAGGTTATCGCTTTTGTTGGTGCCTCGGGTTGCGGAAAGACCACGATGCTCAAGGCCATTTCGGGAGCTATTCCTCTTCTATCAGGCACAATCTTGCTCGATGGACAGCCGAGGGATAGACAGTGGCTCTCCCGAAATCTCTCACGAACGCTTCAGAATTCACCTCTCTTCCATTGGCTCACTGTGCAGGAGAATCTCGAACTCGCATGTAAAATAAGAGGTATGCGTGAAATTGATGCGCGCGCGGTTTTGGCGGAGTTTGCCGCCGACCATGTGTGCGACAGATATCCCCAAAGCCTTTCAGGAGGAGAGCGATGCCGGGCCAGTATCGCGCAGGCAGCAATAACTAATCCGAAGGTCATACTACTCGACGAGCCATTCTCCGGACTGGATGTGCATATCAAGGCAGAGGTGGCAAACTACCTTTTCTCGTTCGCCCAGTCGCACGGTACAAGTATGATTTTTGTTACTCATGATCTTCACGACGCATGCGAATACTCGCAGAGAGTGGTTCTCCTAAAGCAGGGACCGCCCACAACCGTTTCAGAGATATTGAACTCGAAACACAGGAATACCCTGGAGCGGATTCGCGGGGAACTCCTGCGATATGGACGAGATTCATAATGGCAAAGAACCTGCTTCGCTATGGCCTGTCACTTTTGATTTTGTTTGCAGCATGGAAGGGCGCGACAGTGGCGTTCGCGATTCCTGTATTCGTCGTTCCGGCGCCTGAACACGTTCTCTATACGATTTTCACGGAGTCAGGTTCATTCCTCTCTCATACGGAATCCACGCTCGTCAACATGGCGGGCGGCATCGCAATCGGCATATCTCTAGGAGTCATATTCGGCACCGCCATCGCTTACTCGCCGATTCTCCACTGGCTTTTTGAACCATATCTTGTGATCTTTCAGAGTTTTCCGAGAGAGGCGCTGATCCCTGTTGTGGTAGTGTGGCTAGGGTTTGGACGCGAACCTAAGATATTCAACTCGGCGCTTCTTTCCTTTTTCCCCATGGCCGTCATTACCGCAAATGGTTTGGTGGATACCAGGACCGAGTATCTTGAGCTCGTCAAAAACTGGGGGGCGTCCCGATGGCAGGAGTTCAGATACTGCCGGTTTCCGAATGCACTCCAGCAGATTGCCGGCGGACTGCGGATCGCCGTTCCTCTCGGTTTGATCGGGGCCGTATTGGGCGAGTTCATGGGGGGGAACGAAGGTCTGGGTTATGTGGTTGTTTCCTCAGGAGCGAACTATCGGATGGATAGAAGCTTTGCGGCTTTGGTTATTCTTTCGTTGCTTGGCATGTTGAGTCATGTCACAATTCACTTTGTTCAGAATGTTCTTCTGGCGAAGTACAAACAGGAGTAGAACGATGAGACGAGTATATGGGGTATCTTTATTGGCGTTGGCTATTCTACTCGGAATCAGCTGGGGTTGCGGACGGAGCAGCGAACAAGAGACGCGTCAGGTAACAACATCGGCCCAGTCGGAAAGAAAGCCTCTGACTCCGTTTGAGCTTCTTATAGACTGGCAGGCTGAGCCGACGTATTTAGGTGTATATTACGCCAAGACCATTGGCGAATTCGAAAAACTGGGCTTGGATGTAAACATTACACAGAGTTGGGGCGCCAATGAGGCCGCCATCGCCGTCAGTTCCGGTAAATATAAGATCGCGACGGCGTCCGGCGGGGCGACAGCCATAGCAAACAGCAATGGAGCGGGCCTGGTCTCCATGGCGGTGTTGTATCACTCACTTCCTACATCCGTATACGGGCTGGCGTCCACTGGAATCAGGGGGCCTCATGACCTTGAGGGAAGAACAATCGGTATCTATCCCAAGAGCATTACCAGAAATGAATTCGAGGCGTTCGCAAAGCTCAATGGACTTGACATGAAGAAGATTGAGATCGTGGCAATCAGTGGAGCTGACATTCCTTTGGTTCTATCAGGAAAAGTTGATGGAGCCGTGAATTATTTTGAGCTCAGTCCTACCATTCTCGCTCTTGATACCTCCTCGTACGATTTGCGACTTTCGGAATTTGGGGTCGAGGGATATGGTCTCAATATAATATGCTCACGCAAAACACTTCTGTCAGAGCCTGATCTGGTGAACGGTGTGACCCAAGCCATCCTCGCCGGGTATCGCGCGGCCCTCGCTGATCCGGAAGCGGCTGTAAGCGCTTTTCTCAAGGAGTTTCCGGATAAGGATCCCACCTATGTCAGAGCAAGTTGGGCGAAGGTGTGTGGTGCCTTGGGGACAAACATTGGCGCTCAGACCGCCGAAGGATGGCAAAAAACCATCGATCTCTACCGCAATACCGGAGTAATCACTGCTCCTGTCACTCCAGCGAATATTCTTCCGTAGATTGGTTCGCTTGCCTTGCGGGCGGAAACGAGTTACATACCCATTATGAAACTACTGAAACAGTCTGCCGGCGACTTGAGGCCTAATCAAGCTGACGAGAGTCGGAGACTACTGATTGACAGTCAGAAAGTCTGCTTTCCGGTCACATTGCGTGCATTTGGACTTTCGCTGGTGGTCATGCCCGGAGTCTTTCCTGCGCATTGCTTCAATGGCTGGCGAATCTTTACTGGCAATTTCCCTGATTGTTTCGGAGAAGACGTTCTGGAGATCGGGACAGGAATTGGCGTTACGGCAATCTACCTCGCAAAAAACGGCGCGCGAACGGTTGTTGCCGTCGACGTTAATCCGCTCGCCGTTATCAACGGCCAGGAAAACGCAATATGTAACGGAGTTACGAATATTTCTTTTCGATATAGCGACGTATTTTCCGCTGTCAAGAGCGATGAGAAATTCGACACAATCTATTGGAACCTACCGTTCATCTACATGAGTGATGATTACTTATTTCAGAGCATGCTGGAGCGGGGGTTGTTTGACCCGGGTTATCGGATAACGGAAAGATTTTTGCGCGAAGCGTGTACCTACCTTAATGAGGGAGGGCGCGTGGTTGCTGGGCTGGGCAGCTTCGCAGACCTGCCCCGATTTTCAGGGTTGGCCGACCGATTTGGCTATCGATGTACTGAGCTTGCTGTGGAAGCATCAACCGAGGGCAATCCTGTGGACTTTCGGCTTCATGAGTTGAGGAAAGGTCTGTGACAATCAGTAATGCGCCGAAGGTATTCTACGTGATGCCGTTCAGCGGCAGGTCATATGAGGAAATAGTCTCTTTTCGTCAAGGGCTCCACGGCCTTGCGAGTAACCACGGCGTACAACTTCTCGAGCAGTTCATTGGGGTTGAAGAGAAAGGTCTTTACGAGACCCACGGATACTTGCCGCTCTTCATTGCTGGCAAGGATTTTGACTTCGTTAGAGAGGCTGATATCCTTATTGCCGACTATTCGGGAGGTTCGATCGGTCGAGACGTGGAGGTTGTCCTTGCTAAGGAGATACTCGATAAGCGGACAATCGCAATCGTACCGGACGCGGAGTGCGCACAGAGAATCGCGGATCACCCCTATGTGCGGCTCTACAGCAACTATATTGTGCGAACGGTCGAGGAGGCGTTTTCCCTGGCGGGCAGTCTCGGTAATTTCCCGCTATCTCAAAAGATCTCCGCGCTCTCTCGCGTGCAAAAGGACAGAATCGACGTTCTACTCCAGAACGAAGCCCGCACCGGCGGGATCGATGCCATAGAGCGCCTTCTTCCTTCCGAATTGAGGCGCCGCTGGAAAGACCTGTTCGGAACGGAATACACCAGAGTTCTCGGGACCTCGTTTGATGAGTATCCGGTTACTCTCCGGATCAATCCTATCTTGTGGAACCGTGCCGCGTTCGAACGGTTTTGCCAATATAACAGCCTATCTTACGAGTCTGTCGAGTTTTCAGAATACGTGTTTCGAATGGGCCGGTCGGCTTCGCACGAGACGATTCGGAAAACACCAGAGTATGCGGCGGGAAATTACTACATCCAGGAACTCTCGTCACTGCTCTCACCCATTGCGTTGAACCCACAGCCGGGTGAAAAGATACTGGATCTTTGCGCAGCCCCCGGCTCGAAGACGACCCAGATGGCAGAGATGATGCGCGATGAGGGTGAGATACTTGCAGTTGACATATCGCCGGAGCGAATGAGTATTCTTCGGGCGGCTGTGAAGAGGCAAGGGTTATCTATTATCACTCCGTTGACGGGCGAGAGTGAGGCTATCGGAGATACTCATCCTGAGTTTTTTGATAGGGTCCTTGTCGACGGCCCGTGCTCATGTGAAGGGATATTTCGCTACAAGGCTCACAAGTTTTTTGAATGGGACTTTGCGTTGCTACCGAAGCTCATCGACATGCAGAAACGAATCCTCGAGTCTGGATATAGGGCGCTGAAGCCCGGCGGAGTATTATTGTATAGTACATGTACATTTGGCCCGGAGGAAAACGAGGGCGTCGTAGACTGGCTCTTGAAACGCTACTCATCAGCTACAGTAAGGCGACCAGAGTTTCCCGGGGTTGCAGTAAGGCCAGCACTGTTGAAGTGGGGGCACTGGCGATATGATGGCCGCATTTCGAATTGCGTTAGACTCTATCCGCACGATAATGACACCATCGGTTTTTTTATCGCCCTAATCGTGAAAGAGTTGAAATAGCTATGCCATCCTCGATCGATCTTCAAAAAGTAGATGAGGCAATGGAGATCATTGAAGCGCTTCAGGCGAAAAACTGCGGGCAGCAGGAGGCTACAATGTTAGCCACGCTGATCGAGCAGTTTTCACGCCGCGCAATGCCCGAATTTATCGACCGGATCAGGAACCACACGGTTTTACGTATGGTCAACGCGGATGGCGATCAGACACAGCTTCAGGCGCTTCGAGAGTCATTAGGAGCATGGTACAGCGGGATATTGTTCGGGGATCTACTGTCCTACAACTCCGCTGAACGCGACAGCGATAAAAGGATCGAGTCACGTATGAGGGCGCTGGTTCGTGAGGCTCTAATCTGGATGCCGAACTCAGTCTTCGCCCAGGTTCTTCTCTATTTCAAAGGTGCCGAGACTCCCATCGTAGAGTGCACCGGGACGAGGGGTTTCCAGGACGTCTTGCATATTGAACGCCTCAGGAAAGATACAACCGACTATGCAAAACGAAACGGTTCCTCCGTAACTTGGGACATTCATTTTCGAAATTCGGCAAAATGGGACTGGTCTGACGGCGTTAATCAGGTCCGATTAGACGGAATTGCAATTGTAGAGGGAGACGAGATTCGTCCGAACACAGGCGTGGTTATCTCGGGTGCAAAGGCCGAATTCAGAATTATACCAGAATTGTTGGAAGCTAAGCAGGAGGAGTCGGGAGGAGGGGCGTCAAACGGCGAGGAAGATGCTCGAAAACGTGCGGACGAAAGTGAACCTGGCAAACATTCTAGATTTCTTTCTGACGTTATGTGGCCCTTTTTGAAGGAGATAGATCCTGATGCCCATACAAAGGATGTATTGGGATTGCTACATCATTCAACCGGATTGGACGTGTACTTCGACGGATTGCCGGACGTCGATAGCAGAGTGAGAGCGCACCTATATTTAGCTTCGCGCGTCAAAAGATCCACGATTTTAACCGAGAAGCCTGTTTTTCGGTTACCAACTAATTTTCGAAGGACCATGGTATCGCTCCTGTCGAAACTTGCCCACTTCTACACAGTACACAGGATGATCGACCAACGGTATGCAGTGACGCGACAGGCCCAAAGATACGACTTGATCAGCCAGCCTCTGGAACGGCTGACGAAGGCTCAGGAAGAGATTGAGCGAGACGTCAGGATGTTGAGAAACATCATGAATGAGCCTGCAGATGGGATTCTTGCTGAGGTGCGCCGGCTCAGCGAGTTGTTCCGGGAAGCAGGAACGATGAAATTTAGGACAGCTTCTGGCAAAATTACAATCACACGTAGACACACTGTCAGGAATTATGAACCGAATGAGGCGTTGCTTATTCTTGCGGAAGCCATAAGGCGACTCCTTCTTCCTCTTAATAAAAGCGCCATCTCTGCGAAATGGCTCTTGTCTATTCGCGCTTTACTCCAAAATGAATACGGCGGGTTGGCGGATGAAAAATACGCTCAGCTCGAGCGCATGCTGGGTAAGAAATTTCAGAGAGTTCTTGAAAATGTAAATAATTCTGATTTCACAGAGGCCGGGAAGATTTCTTGTGCCGTCTTATCGGACATTAAGAACTTCTTCCTTCTTCCGTTGAAGGGGGGGGATGAGTCCTATCAAAAACCTCTCATTTGGCCGGCGCTGTTTGCGTATCTCCCTGCGGGCGTCGAGATTAGGCTATCGATTGTGAGTCCGGACTGGATTCGGAACGAATTTTCTTCTGAAATAATGGATTCTGCCGGCCTAGCTGAGAAGCTCCCTGTGATCTGTCGACGATCAAACCCCTTCTTTCATTATGGCCCGTTCATTGATTCGTTTCAAAAACTGGTGTTTTCGCACATGCAGGATGGATCGCGCGACCAGCGAATCAATTCTGTAGTAGTTTGCTACACAATATTCGGTCAAGACACGCCATGTCGTCTTGAATCACTTAATCTGACGGAGTCGGACGGTATCTCGGTTTCGTTTGGAACAGCAGGAAGGAAATGGATTAAGGATGGAGGAGGCAATATATTAGAGGATCTTTTTACTCGTTTGGCGAACCAGGCACAACATGAACTCGATATCGATGTCGAATATGGAAACTTCTTCAGGCCTCTTCAGAAGCTATTCATCACCCGCCGCGCTAGGGGGGGGCTCCTGATGAAGTGCAAAAATGATCACGTGAAGTTGCAGTTTGGCGACAGGCTCGTACTTGAGTTTAACGGCTCGGAGTTTTCCATTCATTCCGGCAGCGCGGCGGTCAAGGAATGGCAAAAGACATGAGACGCGCGGATCTAAAAATCTACTGGCATGATCATCGTAGGCATCACCTGTCCCGACCGCATACAGCCGGTTTGGTGGGATTCGAGACTCTTGCGAATTGGCTAAACGCCCTGCAGATCGAGGCCCCATTCACGTTAAGCAGCGTGAATGGACCCTTTCTTGCTTTAGTTCATGCTGGAGAATATGAAGACTATGAGGCTTGGGAGAAAGAGGCGGATGATGCTCAAAAGCGATATGTGGTTCTTGTAAGTAGTGAGGGCGAATCCGGCCATAGAGATCGTCCACCGGGGGTAGTCGCTCTGTCTGAACCATTGCAGGACTTTATGAAGCATATATCCCAAACCGAAGCAGAGTGGTTCGCATCGACTATCCGGGCTGGCGACCCGGATTGGACATTTTTTGAAGAGAGAACGCTTGAACTGATGCATGTCCCCGTTCTTGCTCTTCTTTGCCAAGGGTATCTCGCTGTGCACAGCGATCCTGATAGCGACGCCGAACCAGAGGTTGATTCTGCTGAGATTGCAAGTTGCAAGGATGCCCTCCATATCATGGGTTGGACCGCGCTGAGGGCTCGCAGAAAAGAGGCTTCGGAGCGGAATAGGGCCGTCGCCCCTCTATTTGCGGATAGGGCTACTTTGAAGGGAGAAGTCGTCTCTTCAACATGGGATGGTTGGAAGGCCTTTACCAACCCTGAGGTGGACTGGCGTGGCAAAAGCAAAGAAGAATGGCAGAAGGGTGCGCCGGAAGCAAAATCCGAGTGGCATCTGGTGGAAGCTCTGTTCGATCAAATAGGCCCTGCTCAAACTCCTGTCACCCCGGGAGTGGTGGCCCGTGCGTATATCGCGGTCGCCGCAAATCTTGGAAATGCCGATGCTCTTAAAATGATCGGGTCACTCTGAATGAGCCACTTTATGGCGGAATCCTACGCTATGAATCTTTCCGAGCGCGACGAATGACTGCTTCGGCCTGGCATGAGGCGTGCAATCGGTTTCATCATAAGTTTCTGAAAAACACGCTTCTGGGTGCGCATCTCGCCTCTCTTGCGGGAGTTTTAGGCCGGCCGGCGCCCGATCTGGAGGTTGTTCAGGGGCACATTGAGAAAGATTTGCCGATCTGGCGAAATAATAGGGAGACGGCGCAGAGACTGATCGATACCTACGTGGACGAGACCTCTCCAAGAGTTATTGTCGAGCAGCGGCTTCTGGCCGTTTTATCACGTGAGACCAGATCATGGCTCGGGCCGCTCGTTCACGAGCTTTGGCTAGTCAGAGAGTCGATCTTGGAGCGGCAGGACGTGATGAAAACATCTCTTCGGCATATGAATGAGGCATTCGAGGCGCTCATGGCAGCGGCGGAACCGGCGGAATCTATGACTTCAGAGGATCTTGAAGGGCTCCAGCCCCTCTGTGAAACGCTCAAGGAGCGGTGTGGTGACCTCATTCACGCTTTTGAGGATACTCGATCCGCCGGCAACAGGGTACTTGTGGCATGAACGACCTGCCTCGCATTCTCTTCATCGACGATCAGTATGGCTGGAATCCGAAGGGCGAAAATCGACTCAGAGATTCATACTCACGTGAGCGCCTCATGTACCAGTCGGCCAGGCCAAAGGTTGTCCTGCGCGAAGAGGCTGTGGCCGAGGTAGTCTTCTGCCCCGGCCAGATCGTCGAAGACGGCGTGGCGCGCAACGACCTCGATGGAACCCTACTCGCTATTGAATCTGGTTGGTTGGAAAAGGGCCGATGGGCACTTGTGCTCCTTGACCTTCATTTTGCCGCCGGTCCGATCAGCGCGGACGGCGATTGTGACGGTTTGCCCGAAGACGAGGATCCCAGGCGTTACTTTGGTCTCCGGATACTTGAAGCGATCGCTGCTCAGCCTCGATTCAGACACTTGCCGATTGTGATTACCTCAGCCATGAATAGAGAGGAGGTCGAGAGCCGATTCTCAAACTTGGGTGCGCTTCATTTTGTTGACAAGCCTGCACTCACCGCGGACGGACTTCGTGAGATACTTTTTACTCAAGGCTTGTGGTCTGACCCCGAGGCACTGGGGAATTCTCTGCCGTTTCTCATGGCGCTTCGAGAGATTCGGGTCAGGTGTCGAGGAAAGTCTGAGAACATTCTCATACTCGGAGAAACTGGAACGGGAAAGGAGTTCATGGGCAGGTATGCCCATCGTCATTCCGGGCGCTCCGGAGAGTTGGTCACGCTGGGAAATGTGCCCGAGACCCTGATTGAGGACGAGCTCTTCGGTCACGAAAGGGGCGCCTTCACGGGCGCCGCCGGTGTAAAGCAGGGTCTTGCGGAGCGCGCGGATGGCGGAACGCTCTATATCGACGAATTCGGCGATATTCCCGCGAGTTGCCAAGTTAAACTGCTACGGCTTCTTGACCGTAATACACGCGAGACGCGCCGCCTGGGCCAGACGGCGCAACCCCGCCGCGTGGACCTTCTCGCGGTAATGGCGACGAATCGCGTCGATATTCTCGACTCCGGCGATTTTCGCGGTGATCTTCTGCAGCGCGCCAAGATGACTCATCCCGTCATCTTGCCGCCGCTCCGTGATCGCCGGGTAGATATCTCTTTGCTCGCCGAGCATTTTGTGCGGCGCTATGAGACAATTCATGGCGCGGAGCGAAGGGAAATAACGGAAGAAGCGATGGATGCCTTGATGGCACACGAGTGGCCAGGCAATATTCGGGAACTCGACAACACGATTGATCTGGCGGTACTGAGATTCAAGGGACTTCGCAAGCTCGTTCCCGGACATCTGGGGCTGACATCGAGCCGTCCACCGGCCTCGGCAAGAGCCGATCGAGTCACCACCGCACGGGGAACTGGAAAGGGCGGCGGCTTGCCCCCGGAAGAACGGAGTCCGGAAGTCGTATCCGCAGATCATGATATTGTGTTTCAGGATCTTCCTGCCGCACTGGACGCGGTAACCCTAGACCATCTTCAGTATGAGTCGTGGGCAGGAAAGCTGCCGGAGATTCAGGAGGCAAATAATCGTCTCATTGCGCGGCTTGTCAGGGTTGCGCTGGAGGGCACTCTTCGCCGATCGCTCGACAATAAGAAGGGAACGGTGCAGATTCACCCAGCGATGAAGGCGTTGACCGGCGACGCGAAACTTACTGCAAGCAAAGCAGCGGATCTGATTAAACGCCTGGCCGGCAATTCGCCGGTCTTTGTCGAATGGTGTGACGATCCGCTTCTAAAAGAAGCTCTGGAGAAAGCAAAAACCCTGCGCCCGTCGTCCGGCGGAAGAAGGCGCCGGTAGAAACAGCTTCGATGCCCTCAGCAGATTCTCGTCACTCGAATAAATCGCAATTGGTGCCACAACTGATATCTCTCGTCTGCATGGCGGCGGATTCTTTTTTCTTTCTCGGCATGGTGAACGGTTTTCCATTGCAGATCTCCGGAAACCTCGAGGAGATCAAGAGGAACCTCAATAGGCAATGAGACATCAGCCTCAACTTTATATTTTGAAACATCAATCTTTTGCGTTATGGCCTCTGCTATCTTCTCCCAGTCGAGCAATCCACTTATGACCATGAATATTCGGCCGCCAAGGCTCAAAAAAGCGGGCCCTGGCTCGATTAGTAATTGTTCCACCAGTTCTTGCCCTTGAAGGGGGTCGCGATCCCGCGCGACCAATGGCTTCTTCTCAGGTAGATAAGGCGGATTGCACAAAACAACATCCAACTGGTCACGTGGAAGAACGCACGGAGAGGAGTGGCTCAATATGAAGTGCATGCGTGGTTTGTCAGGCTCCTCCCCGAGAATACTGACAAGATTGTGGCGGCACGTTAACAACGCCCATTCATTGACATCTGTTGCGTAGACCTCTTCCAGAGAATCCTTGTATTGTTCTGTGATTCCAGAAAGAAGAAACCCGCTGCCGCAGCCGATCTCGCAGACCCGCTTTGGTCGAAAGTCCTTTTCTTGATACAAAGTGCGGATCAGAAGCGCATGGAGATTAAGTGTATCAATCGACGGTCCGGCAACACCCACTTCGGCTTTTACCTCTATCGCGTGTTGCTTGCTCCTGCCGTCGACCCAGCACTGACGTGCCAGGCGGATCCCTTTGCCTTTCTTAACAAGGTCATCAAGGATCGAATACTCCGAGGAGGGGAGATGTTGAAGATCTCTTATGGGAAGGAGAAGCCGCGGCGCGGGCAGTCGGCCGAGATATTTTACGGGCGATCCGGTTTCTGCGGCGGCGTCTTTTGTGGGGAGGTGAGCAAGGAGATCCACATAACGTAAGTCCGCCTCGTATTGCCCAATGAGAGCCTCTACGTTACCTCTCCCAGGTGCAGGAAACGGGTCGCCGTCGGAGCGGAACTTCAGAAGAAAATCATTTACAACCGCATTAGTTACGCTGGCCCATTTACAAAGTTCGCATAGCCGGTTGTAGGTATCGGCGGGAGTATGTCCATCCCGGCGAAAAAGATGTGCGAGAAGGAAATATACGCGAAGATATTCTGGGTGGATAACGAGTGCCCGCTTAAGCAGTTCTTTGGCTGTCACTCCATCAGACCATTGAGACTCGGCTTCATTGCAAAGCAAGCTTGCGAGATTGAGAGAAACCGCGCGGCGACCGGGCCAGTTGCCGAATATTACGGCATATTCATCCTGGGATATTTCCTGATTTTCTGGAAAGTCATCCCTTTTGCCGAGCAACTCGCTGCTGGAGAAACCAGGTTCCTTGCTGACAAGTCGATCTGCGAGCGCGGAAGCCTTCTCATTCGCCTTTTTTCGATACGTAAGCCAGTCGATCTTCTCACGAAGTTCAATAAAGCAATCATCAGTCAAAGGAAGTTTCTTTAGAAAGAGAGCATCGCAGCCAGAGCGAATGAAAGCTTCATTTACATTGCTTTGCCCGCTCTGACCGGTCATTCCAATTATCGGAACCTTACGTGAATCGCGTCGCCATTTAAGTAGCTGGTGAAGCACATCCTCCAAACTCAGCTCATCTTGATTCTCGTCGTAAAAGACGAAATCAAGAATTACGAGATCCACATCATCAAGACTGGTCAGAAGCTCCGGGCTTTTGTATGTTGTTACATTCCAGTCTCCGTCCCGGCGTAGATTCGCTACGAGCGGTGATAAATGGGAGGTGTCGCACTCGTCGTCGACAAGCGCTATGCGAAGGCTTGATTCGTTGCTCACAGCGAAGCCTTATTGAAATTTGACAGGAGAACCTCGATATGGCCCCTGGCTTTCCGATACAGGCTGTCGATGGTTTTCACGGTCACTTTTAATTCATCATGCTCCACGGAGTTCAGAGCGCGGAGCGCCAGCATACTCTCGTTTAGCCTCTCGATGGCATGTTTTATTCGATTGTGATTCTCGCTGAAATCTGTTCTAGCAAAGAAAAGATCATCTGTTAGCGGTTGAAGCCATTGTAGATTTGGCTGCCCCTCTGTATTAAGAAAATTCGATGTCGAAAATGGAGTCAGATTCCATGCTGTCAGGTTCCAGTCCCGAGCGGCGCTATAAGTCTCGTCCCACTTGTCAAAGAGCCAGTTAGCAGCATTATTACGGGAATCCATCTTGCCCATTTCCCTACGGCATTCGAAGGGACGACTGACTATGTCCGCAAGCTGCCTTAGGAAATCGGTTTTGATAGACCGGGCGCGGTGCCACTTGTGGTCCAAAGCTGTTCGGAGCCGTAGAAGGGCTTGTGACCAAGGAAATATCGCCATAGCAGAACTATATTCGGCTTCGATAGGATCCGGCAAGGTCGAGTAGATCTCAGAAAAGTTCCGATCACAATTCTGAACGAGACCGCGCCTTGTGCAGGCAGGGATGAAACTGCGAGTATCAATCCGGTTCCGTTGCGGTTTGAATACTGGACGAAGACCGAATATTCCCAGCAGCCTGTGCGTGGCACGTGCTTTGCATTTCTGCTACTCCAGGACGGCGGGCGCGAAAGCGTCGGAGTCCGGGACAGAGTTTCCGCGGCGGCTAATCGCCGTCGCGGACTTTGTCAACGGGCCTATACATAGAGAATCGCCGTTCTCCTCTGTTTCGGATCAAATCGGTTTTTTCCGATATTTCCTCCTGTTGCCCTCCACAAATTCGCGAGTGATCGAAATGTTGCGGTCTTCGTGACCGCACATGGATTGCTACAGATCAGGTAGATGAGGAAAAGGAGGATTTCGATGAGGGCTAGGGCTGGATTTTATGCTGGAGCGCTGCTGGCTGTGGTGGTGTGCGCTGCTTCTGTGAGAGCGGAGACTGTTGGCGAGACACGTGAGCGGAACGTGATCGATGTGTTGCTACGGACGGTTTCGGCGCGTCTGTCGAACTGGTTGGTGACGGGCCAACGGCCGATCGACGTCAGTTCAGGTGAATCCATCCGGCGCGAGGCTCTCGACTTTGCCTTGACGGTCGGCGGCGGAGGTATGTTGGCGGCTCATTCGGATCGGAGCCTTCTCAACGGAAACTACAATCTGGCGGACATCGAGAACCTCGAAGCGGTTTCGATGATCGACAACTACGGCCGCCGGGAGCACCCGCTCGGATCGTTGGCGTTCGCGGATATCGGAATCGCGAGTGCTTCGGTCGCAACGCCCTTCAGCCGGCAGAATAAACCGGGCAGGATACTCTTTGACTTCAACATAGCTCCCGCCCGCGGTCTTTTCGAGGCCATGAGCGCGGCCGATGAAATCGCTTGGGAAGGCGCATCTCTTGTCTTCTACAAGCATTCCGGCCCGCTCGATCGGCTTGACGGCGACGGGTTCATCCCGGCGGGCGTGACGTACAGCGGCATGTATCCCGTCTTCGGTCCCGGGTTCGGGGCTGATCCAATCGTGGGAGCTCACGAGCGCAACCACCGAAATTTTGGCAGGCTTACCTATGCAGCCGAAGCGCACTACCCCCTGAATGACTTCATCGGCGTTTCGAAGGATGACAGTTTCTTCCAGGTGCGCGGCGTCCGCACCGGGCTGCTCGGATACGGGTATCTATTGCTGGAGCATCAGAAGCCGTATCACGAGCGTCGGTCGGAAGAAATCGCATGGTATTTGACAACCGGTCAGTACCCGCCGGTTCAAATTGGAAATTAGGAAGGAGGTCGGCGATGAATACTGCGGCAAGTGCTGGAAATCTGGAGCACTTCGGAATGGCAGTAACTCTTCTGGGAAGCATGCCTGGGTGTGCGGAAAACGATGGCGCGCTGATCGTGCAGACCTTGAAGACGATTTTCAGGATGGATCCCGCCGTACCGGACCGGCTTCAACGCGACCGATTCGTTCCGACATGGATGGTGGATGTGACACGCCTCATCGCTACTGAGCTATCCTCCCGCCCCTCCAGCGCGTCGAAGTTGCTAGAGATCGCTCGGGAGCTGAAGCGCAAGAGCGAATGTCTGGAAAATGCGATCCAAGCGGCAGACGGATACTTGGGCACTGACAGCAGTAGCGCTCGACGCGACGGGCTGGCCAGCGTGAGCTGGCTTTCGTTGAAGCCCGCGCGCCGGGACCAGGAGTTCGGCTTTAAGGAGGTGATCTGACGCATGAACGACGTTCGGAAGACCGCGCGGCGGGTAGTGATCGTGGGAATTATCGCGGCGGGAATCTTGCTTCCGGGATGTGTGTTAATGCCGCAAATCATCATCGTGCGGTTCGATGACCTGAGGTCGGATTTGATAGCACTTGAGGCGTCTCTCGAGGACGGCGCATGGACGCGCGAGGGTGCTCCAACGATGGCTTGGAGAAGCCGGCGTTGATTCCGGGGTGGGATGTGAGCGAGCCGAAACCCGGAGAGAGGAGAGGCTGATGTCAACAGAAATCGGAAGCGATTACTTTCTCGGATAAATATTCGGATGCTCCCTATCGGCTGGAGAAAGAGTTAAGTGTTGGTATGTGAGTGAACTGGCCTCAACGCACATGAGTCAGCTGGTAATCATCACCAGCCTGATTACGTCGATGGTATGCGTGCAGATGCCGCTGGAGATAGCGGCAGGAAAGGAGATAAGACAAATGCTCTGGTCGCGTGATTATGGCTTTGTAAGGCGATACGTCGAATTTGTGGTTTTGGAGACCGTTCGTGCAGCGCTGGCGTTATGGATAGTCCTGTGGCACGGCGTCATCTTCGGTCTTGCGGCGGGCGCCGCGATCATACTATCGAGCGATCAAACGCTCCTTTCCATCGTCGCCTGTTATCTCGGCGCGGTGATCGCGGGCGTCTTCTTCTACGTCGCGACACCGGGCATTTCCTGGCGAGTCATACGGGATTCCGTCGGTGAGGCGCACCTGGAGGTCGGTGTGCTTCCTCATGAAACGATGGCGGTTGAAGAGTTTGTTCGATGTATACGAGAAAAATGGTTTCGAAATCTCAACGAAGGAGGCGAGGAAGATATCGAAGCCGATGAGGTTGTGGCTGCAGCGGCGGAGGCGGAGTCTTTGCCGTGCGACTGTGACGAAGGAGGAGCGGATGCAAACAAAGCTGAAGAAACGGGTATCGGGGATGTCGCGCGTGAGGATTGCCCTCTCGCGCTCAATGGCGAGGAATTCGTCCTGCGGGACGCATTCCTCATGGACGTGGCGCCGATCGATTCGGGCGCTCAAGGAGAACAACATGTTCAATAATCGTTGGTGCGTCGGCGCTCTCGTCGGCGCGATCATGCTCGGCGGCGTCGCCTGTTCGAACGACAAGCAAGTTCGGCAGCCGGTTCATCCGGTGATTACGCCGACACCGTCAAATCAGTATCCGGCGTCCGCGATCACGGCGCCCCAGCCCGTCTTCGCTACTCCTGTCGCGAATCCGGTCGTTGCTCCTGCGCCTGTCGCGCCGGCGCCCGTGTATGTGGCGACCGCGGTGGTTTCAGCGCCGGAGCCGGTGGATCCGTGGCTGGTATGGAAAAGCGCGGAGCGTGGTTCGATGAATCGGTTCGAGCCGTCCGGCGAAGATCTCGTGATACCGCTCGGGATACGATCGCTTCCGGATAATGCGAGCGATGCTCAGGCAATTCGCTGTCTGGCTCTTCTGGACAACATCAGCTCGGAGGTCGAGCGCGCAAAGAGAAATCCCGCTTACCGCGTGGAAGTCTCGACGATCAAGGTTGAAGGATTCACCCTCTCGGGCGCAACAGAGGGCCGATCGTCGGAGGTACTCTACGGGCGACTGCCGTGGAAAGCTGTCGAGCAGGGTGTCGTAACGAATCGTGAGATCGCCTATCTGGCGGGTAAGCCCGTCGCGGTCAGAGCAGCGCTCGTCGTCCCAAGTTCGAAGCTGTCGAATTCTGAACGCCGTACCATTTCGTCGCTGGCGCATGATCAGATGTTGCGGGACAGCGCGGCCGTGGATGATCTTGTGACCGCAGGCCGTGCCAAGGCAGTGGCTGCCGAGGTGGACGCTCGCTTTACCGCGACAACGTCGAACGATACCTGGCGATAACCGTGAATTCGCCATCGTCCGGATTCGTTTTCTTGCTGGTTGCGGGCAGCCTTGCGCTGCCCGCGCTTGCGGTCGCGGAATCCCTCTGGCTGGATGTCAAGCCCGGGACACCGGTTGGCGTGTCCTGGGCCGGGGCCGAGACCATGACGCTCATCGAGGAGGCGTCGGCATCCGGCAGGACGCAGGAGGAAGCGACGCGCGCCGCGGTGGTCATGGCTCGCCTCAAGCTCTCCTCCTCCTTCGGCATGTCATCGCTTCGCGAGCGAGTCGTCGTCAGCGAAGATCTCTCCTCTTCGTCATCATCTTCTCGCATGTCGCGTGATGCGTTCGCGGACAAAGTTTCTCCGGATTTACCCATGTCGCTCCTTCGTGCGATCAGAATTTCATACTCGGAACTTCATGACGCTGATCGCACGAGTTTCATGGCTCGGGCAACGCTGGGTCTGCCTGCCCAAAATCTGGAGGACGCGCGGCGCCGGGCTCTGGAAACGTTGAAAGATTTACGCTCGGCCGCAGAAAGGGAGCAATCGAACCAGCGCGATGCCATCATGCGCCAGGGGATAGCGGCGCTGCAACGCGCGCGCACCTCGGTCGGGGTCTCGAACTGCATCGAAGAGATCGCGGCGATCGAAGGTTCGTTGGAGGAAGCGGCCAATCTCGGGGTTCCGACGCCTCAAACCGAATCGCTTCGTACTTCTTGTCGTGTTGGCCGCGAGTGGATCCAGAGATACACGAATCATACATTCAACTGTGACATCATCGAGTCCTCCTCGACCGTGTCGCCTCTTGCTCGATTGATCGAGGCTAATGTGATACGGGAAGCCGGCATGCTTGGATTGACCGCACGCGTCCGTCATTTGATGGCGGGCTCCATCCGTAGTAGTGCGACGCCTGGTTCGGGAAGCATGTTTCGCGTCGCGCGACGGACGACTCCCTCGCTGATCCGTCTTGCCGATTCGGCCGTCTTCTTTCCTAACGTCCGGTTTGCCCGCGACGTGAGCGATCGCGATTTCATGACGGAGGGCGCCGATCTCGAAATTAACCTTCCGACATTCGGTCCCGCGGAACGGGCTCTTTCAGCACTGGGGCCTTCGTCAGTGCCGGCCTTTGATGGTCTCGCGCGTTCGATTTCCATATTTTCCCGCGCCCGATTCAGAGCGATGCCCGATTTGTCGGCGGACACCGTGGAGGTTTCTGATCGGGCGCGTACTGGAAATCCTGATCGATCTCGGACCGGAGTTCTTCTTGCGATCGATAACGGTCACGGGCTTATTCACGTCGAAGGCCGGACCTGGGTCTGGGTCTGGCTGCCCAACGTCACCGATCCTGATCTTCCTGGGTGGCGTGTGATTGCGCCCGCTCTCCGGATCTATTCGAAGCCAGATGCCCGCGGCCTTCGCAGATGGATTCGCTCGGCGCGGCAGAACGAAGGATTTTTGTATCAGGGCGAGGGAGAGGAATGGTTGGAGTTGGCGGACGAGAGGGGGCGCGTGGTCTCTGTCTGGAAGAACGATTTGAACGGCTCGGCCGGAGGAGAGGGATGGGTGAATCCATGAAGGCACTGGTATTGTTGATTCTCATCATCATCATTTTCGTGAGCATCGTGACAAGCGTCCGCTCCGACTATCAGCATCAATTGCTTAACGCTCTGTTGGGTCGCGAAGCAAGCGCGGTTGCTCCCATATTGCCCGGAGTAGGGGCATCTCCGGATTCGATCGCGTTGATCGGATTGACCGGGGGCGCAATGGTGCCGCTCTACAGAGCGGCGGACCCTTTGTCATACGAAGCGACGCCGATCCGCTGGCTTCTTAAGCGCGATCTGGCTCGATATCATTTTGTCAGCGCTAGTCCGGATGGATTCCTTATCATCGCGGATTCCAACGATACCACGAGGAATATCCGCGTCTTCGCGGGTGATGTCGCGCCTGATACGAAGGGCGATGTCGGTCTTGATCCCTTTGCGGATTCGCGAGCTCTTGTCGGTGATCAGGCCGTCGAGATCTTTGACATGGATCCAACCTCGAGGCTGTCCGCACCCGCTCATATTGTGACGTCCGGCGCGCTCATCACGCTCGCCTACATTCCCGATGACGCTCCAGATGCCGCGCCAACACCATTAGTGCTATGCCGGCGCAGTAACGGACGATTCATTACAGGTATTGTGCCGAAAGCCGTTCTTGAGCAATCCGAGGAGGCAGA
Organism: uncultured bacterium; assembly: GCA_964499705.1. Taxonomy (GTDB): domain Bacteria; phylum UBA8481; class UBA8481; order UBA8481; family UBA8481; genus JBBTKW01. Next base: position 125,926 of record CAZCME010000011.1, read on the forward strand.
TCATGACTAGAGTCATTCGCAATCTTCTCGTTCTTTTCACGCTATCCGCTGTGATAGCTCACTTCTGGCGACCGGATTCCGGCGGACCAGGTGGCCGGTGGATGACGAATATAATTGTCGAGGTGCCGTCCGTGATGGAGCGCTTCGTCGGCCCGTTGGGATTTCGCATTGGTGCCACCCTCGCGATTGCATGGGCACTGGTTCGCATTCGCGCTCGATGGCGTAAATCAGAGTTATGGAGGATTCAGCGCCCCTCGGTTTCCACCGTGGGCCCACGCCGCGCACCATTAACCGTCACGGTGATGAATCCGGAAGAAGCCGCTCTTACGCGTCGGAAGGAAATTCGGCGCCTGGCCGCTCATCATCTCCTGGATCGTGACAATTCCGGAATGAGCGAGCGCGAGGCGAGGCGGTTGGTCGCGGAATGCGCAGCAGCATTCCTGGATGAGAATTCCGATCTGGACGTTCATTCCGCAGCGAAGCGGCTTGCAGATGAAGCGGATCACCTCCGTCGGCAGAAGGCAGAGGACAGGGAGCGTGTTCAACGTCGGCAAAGAATTCTGGATCAGGCCGTGCGTTTTCTAGTGGAAGGAACTCCGAAGTTGACTCCCGCAGTTGCTCAGGCGCGTGTCGCGGCCGTGGCGAAGGACATATTGATCGGCGGCACGAAGGAAGACGAAGCCAAAGTGGCGGAGCGATTGGCGATCGCTGCATATTTGGAGCGCATTGATGAGGGGCGTATCCATTCAGATGCGGAAACGGGCTCATATCGAATGCGAGGCGCGCAATGAACAGAACGTCGATTCACAAAAGGGAGGCAAAGAAGCTTTCCATTACGACGCTGTCGCGGGCGGAAAAGGACTTCTCCAAAGCGTTGGCGGAACAAGTGCTCGAACATGTCTCAACGACCGAAGTTGCTCGATTTCGGGGCGGCGACGGCTCAATCGATGAGCGAGGTTTTCTGCAATCGAAGTCCCTGCGCGGGATCGTAAAGCGGATGATCGGTACGGCAGCCTGTCCGCTTCCGGTCTCATTCTCGTCGAATGCGGCACTTTTGATGCGTATCGGGCGTTCGGTCCTTCGGCGATTGTCGCATTGCCCGGTCGCCGCATGGAAACCACTCGATGTGAAATGGGAATTTCTGAAATGCTTCGGTAACGAGCATGGGAGAGCCCTTGCGTTTCGGGTCGATCAGGAAAAAGTTCTCATATTGCTTATTTCGGATAAACAGAATGTCGCGATTTCGTGCGATGAGATCGCTTCGTTGCGTTGCCTCATACTCGAAGAGAACACCCTTTTAAGCGGACGCGTCAAGTTCGTGATGGGTGTACCGATATCCACTCGCCATTGCCGGGATAAGGAGGTCGAAGCATGACCGCCGCCGTTCTGGCTTTTGAGCGACTCGATCGATACAAGCGAATGCGCCTCCTCCAGAAGGTGAATCGCCTGCGAAAGCTCCTGGTTCCTGAAGTCTTCGCCTCTCTGCGGTGCGTTCTCGATCATCCTGTGGCTGACCTGCGATCACTCTGTATGGAATTGAAGAGCGCCGGATTGATACCAGCCGCTATCACGGAATTCACGGAGGCCTTCACGCCACCGGAGCCTGATCATTACGCCTCGTCCGGATTCGTTCGACTTCTCGAAGTGATAGAAGAGAAGTGCGAAGTTCTCGATCCTCCTCGCTTCATGCGCCTTCTTGCCGAACATCCGGAATGTCCGTGCCGCAGAAAGTTGGCGCATGCATTCAGAATTCTTCCGCCCACGAAGCACCTGCGCGGTTTGCCTGTCGGCGACGACCGCGCGCGCCGACTGATTTCCGGGCTTCGTTCCACTGAAATTCAATTCGCAAAAAAGGCGATTGAGCGTAACGCGCCATTCATCATCGTGGACGACGGTGGCGAAGCGGCCAGCCTTTTTGCGCTCGCGGCCGAAAAGGCGAAGGTATCGGCATGGGAATTGACCATCGCCAATGCCTCGGAAATGAACGAAGTCACGCTTGAGCTGGCCTCAGTTCAGCCGTCCCATGTCCTGATTTCGTGGGTCGAAGGGCTGGAATGGAAGACTATCCTTTCTTTCTGCGCCGGCACGACGACACCCGTACTCAGCATGGGATCGGCGTCCTTCGGTCTCTTCACACGTGATCGTGCGCATGCGGGTGTGCCTTACATCGTGATCGGCGCGCCACAAGACGAGTATGTATCGATCGGCATTCAATCGGCGTATGAAGTTCCGGAAGCGGCGGCGAAATATGTGGCGAGGCTGGTTTCTGTATTAAGGCGTGTTCCTCCAATCCGGGTCGTGTCGAGCGTGCTGGAGGATTCTCAAGTTGTCCGCGAATCCGAGAGTCTGCGCGCCCGCGCGGCCCGCGAATTTCCGTATGACATCGCGGACCTCGAAGATCTCAGAACAGGCCTCGCTCGGATCGATACCGAATGGGCGAAGAAATTCGTGGGGCAGACAAGAGCGAAGGAGTCCATTCTCACGGCTCTCGAGTCACATTTGGACGAATGGAACCTCGGGCCAAGCCGGATACTTTTATTGGCCGGTTCGCCCGGCACCGGAAAGACGTCCGCGGCGAACTGGCTGGCATCACTGATGACGGGAGGCCGAAAAGTATTCTTGAGCGGCACCGAGTATCTGCATGAATATTCGGTCAGCACGCTTCTCGGCGCAGGCCCGGGATATGTGGGTCACGAGATGCCTGGGGTACTGGATCCGATATTCACTCATTCCCTTACAACGCTCATTGTGGACGAGGTCGATCGAGCTCATCCGAGCATTGCACGACTCCTGCTCGTTCGTCCCGGTACGAACGGCTCCATTGTCGACTCGTTTGGCCGCACGATGCGTCCCCCACTCATTATTGGAACCACAAATCTCGGTTATACGGGCGCCGGTCTGGCCGGGCTCGCGCGCGATACCGAAGACGAGGCGTGGCATGTACGAAGGTTGCTAACCGAAGAACTCGGGGAAGAAGTGCTCTCCCGATGCCAACTGGTGCTCTTTCATTCTTTCACCGCGGAAGAAATCGATGAGTTGATCGCAATGTCGTTGGGAAATAAATATTCGAAGGAGGAACTTTCGGCGGTATGGAAGAAGCTGGGGCCGCGGCATCGAAATTACTCGGCTCGCGAGGTGCAGAGCGCATGCGGCGCTGTTACCGGAAAGAGGAATAGTGCATGAAGCGATCAAGCCAGTCCTATCAAAATCATACAACCCGTCTTTCGCTCTTGATTCTTCACGAAGCATCGCAGCACATGCGATCGCGAACAGAGCTGAGGCGCGGAGACGTCGAGGCCGCGCTCACAGAGCTTCAGGCTCGCTGCCTCGACAAACCGGTGATCAGAGAGGTCATTTCCGCCGCATTTGATGATCTGCATTCAAAAGACTCTCAGACGGTCAGGGTGGTAACGGCGCTTGCCGAATTGAGTCGACGCTACGCCGGACCCACACTGTATGAACGAGTAGTGAAAGCGTTCGTCGCCGGCGGTAGGCATGAACTGGAATTGTTGTCCGCGTGGTGGCCCGAGGATATCGGTCTTGAGAGCGATATATGCGCTGTTGATGAGAATTCGGATGACATTGTTGTTCCAGACTCCAGGTTTCTCCGTGTCCCAACATTCGAAGAAGATTCGGCGGCGGACATGGAATCCATGTTGAATTCACCGGAATTCAATGAGACGCCGGGAATCGATCTGCTTGATTTCAGGAGAGCGGTGGAATACCGGCGATTTGTCGGTGTCGATAAAATCGTCCGGGATGTGGCGGCGCAACTCGGGCAGGGTCGCAGCGTGGTAATCACGGCGCCTCCCGGCGCGGGCAAGACATCCGTCGTATTATCTCTCGCGCTGCAGCATTCTCTCGGCCTTTTACCCGCTCTGGGCGATCGCCTGCTAAGGCATCTTTCGTTGCGGGACATGATGGGTGAGCATGTAGGCTATGTGGGGGGCTTGGAACAGAATGTCGAGGCGTTGCTCGCTCATCTTCGGGATCTGGTAGTCAGAACGGTCGTGTTCTTTGATGAAATTCATCTTATGGTGGGAGCAGGATCAGGAAATGCCGGCCCCGGTAAGAGCAGCGCGGATCTTGCAAATTTACTCAAGCAAAATCTCTCCACCGGCGAACTCCAGGTTCTCGGAGCATCAACGAGCCTTGAATGGTCGAGGGTCGAAATATCGGATCCGGCGTTCGCACGACGCTTCATCAAAATATCGTTACCTCTTCCGACAGGCGCCATGCTCCGAGAGCAATTTCAAGCCAGCAAGCCTGCGTTCGAGACGGCCAGCGGCTTCAGGTCTTTTTTTGAGGAAGGAGCGGTGGAGAAGATTCTCGAGATCGCCGAAGAATCGTCCAAGCAGACCGGACAGGCATCCGCCGCTCCTGATCGTTTCTGGCGCATCGCCTCTCTTTGTCTTTCGCAGGAAGCGAAGGGAAAAGTCGAAAATGCTTTCGACCATGAGCCGGTAGCTATCAACGCGGAGAAGGTCCTCGAGGTATGTTTTCCCGAATTTACATTCGAGATTCCAGCGCTTCATCTGGCACGCGGGTCAATCGCCCGCGCCATAAGTCTATATTGCGGCGAATCCGCTGGAGAACGTGTGCAACGCTTCGTCGCCGTGGAAAACGGTCGCAGAACCGGGGGGCCGCTCCTACTTCTTCATCTGAAGCACAGCAACTCGAACGGTCAGATCGTGAATTTCGCGCGCGATCTGGGCGCGGCATTGTTCGGGGGGCAGCATCCCCATTGTGTCACTCTGGATGCCGCTTGGATGCCGAAGGAATCGATGATCGAGGCGCTCGCGGGACTTCCCGCCCGGTCGGTCTGCATCCTGTTGAGAAGCCGATCTGAAAAAGATCTGCTCGAAACCTTGTTCGGAGGTCTCGTTCACTATGGAGCTTCCATACCTGGCCCCGAGAAGAAGGAGAGCGATGCCCTTCGAAGCTGTGTCTTTCTCTTCTGTGATGAGGAAGAGGATGAGCCGGGTCATCTGTTTGACGACGATCTTGCGAGACATATTCCGACGGTCATCTTTCAAGCGAAGGGCATGCGCGGCAATATTCGGAAGGATCTCAGCGCGCTGGCTGTCGATATCAAGAATGCTCACCCAAAGTATCGCCTGCATGTACCTGCGGCGGGAGATCGATTGTGGAAAGTCATTGAACCGCTGATTCGCCGGGAGGGGATGGATTCTCTCCGCAGCGAGATCATGCGTACTCTTTCAGACCGGAGGGAGTGCTCCGTTGCCGATGGTCCACCGTCCACGCTGCATCTCGTACCCAGAGGTTTCGATAACAAGAAAGTCGGATTTCGCATTCTGCCGAGCCGAAAGGACGCGTCGCGATGCTGAAAGCGGGAGCACGCCTGCTCGCCGGCTCCGCATTGGTGATTGCAACATGCGCGCTGGGAAAGAATCTCGAGTTTCTGTGCGCAGGCGCCTACTTTGCTGCGCGCTGGGATGTGATCTGCTTCGCGCTGGGATTCTGCGTGGCAGTCGGCATTAAGTTGATGATGCCCGAAATATGCCGGTTCGTGGAGACGCTCGATCATGAGATGTGCCACGCCATCGCCGCTTTTGCCACGGGCGGCCGCGTGGAAGCGCTGGGCGTCTCCAGGGCGGGTTATGAGGGAGAAGTGAGACATACCGGCCGCCCCCTCTTTTCTTCGATCGCTCCCTACGTTCTCCCTCTCGCATGCATCGGCGCAACGGGAATTGTGGCGATTTCCGCCGAGCGCTATCGCCCTTGGGTGATCGGGTTATACGGCACTACGTTTCTCTTCTATTTTGCGCGACTTGTGCGGGATCTCCAAGCCACGCTTCGGCTTTCATATGAACTGAGCGATATCAAACACCATCGCGTTCTATCCATTCTGGTGATCGCCGCAACGAACGCAATCTTGTGCGGAATCATGCTTTCGATCGTCTTTCGGATTTCGACGCCGCGGAGTTTCCTGGCGGCATCCGGAAGTGATGCAATCGTGATCAGCCGAGAAATAGCGCGGCTGGGATGGACAATTTCGCAGGAGGTGTTGCGATGCCTGTGATTCATCAAACCAGCGATTCGGAACTTCTCGAAGCCCTCGAAATTGCGGCCGACGCGGCACCGGAGCCCATCCTTATCCTCGGAGAATCAGGATCGGGCAAGGAGATTATAGCGCGCGCCATAGTGGCGGCATCGTCCCGCGCCGATCGTCCGCTCATTCAGATTAACGCTTCCACGATCAGTGATGAGCTTGGAGATACATCGGTCTTCGGACATCGACGCGGCGCCTTCACAGGCGCGGACCGGGCACATGATGGATTGTTGGCCGCCGCTCATGGAGGCACACTTCATGTGGATGAAGTCGCCGATCTTTCGCTTCGCAATCAAGCTAGAATTCTGCGAGTGCTGGATCGACGCGGTGAGTATCGAAGAGTAGGCGAGGTGCTAATTCGCCAGGCGGACCTCTGGATAATATGTTCGACCAACCGCGATCTGAGCTTAGCCGTCCGCGACGGGCATTTCCGCGCCGATCTCATGTACCGCTTGGATGTCATCCGCGTCGACGTCCCTCCGCTTCGGGCGCGTCGATGCGATATTCCCGGGCTTATTGACGCAATTTTGCGAGATATATCTTTTGACCTGAAACGTTCCGTCCAGATCACGAGCGGTGCGCAGCGCGCTCTGATTGACCATCCTCTTCCAGGCAACATCCGCCAATTGCGAAATGTCCTCGTGCGAGCGGCTCATATGTGCAAAAGAGCCGACAGGTCAGCGCGGGAACTGGTGATCTCCGATACTGTGATCGATAAATGTCTGAGAATGAGCGATACGGGAATCGTGATCGATCGATCGACTGCGCCGGCGGTCCGGGAGCCCGTTCGGGACAAGGAAGCAGTTCAGCATCTTGCGCGCGACTGCGAATCGATTCGGCACATGGCTCGAAAGATCATCTCGATGGCGACAACCGGGGAAATGAAGATCACGGATCACACGATATTCGGAGAGGTCCTCCACGATCCCGGGGCCGTTGCTCTTTACCTCGTTCTGGAAGAAGAGGTCAGAACACTCGGCGGGAAGAGATGCAGCGTCCTGAGAAACCTCGGCTGTGATCCCAAGGCGTTCTCGTCGTACGTGGCAAAAATCACCAAGCATCACCCCGAAGTTGTCCAAGCGGCAATGAAGCTCATATGACGCGGTTCGCTGAATCAAGGCCTGGCGATTTGAATCAGCCGGGCGCCTATGCAGACTTCGTGGCACCAGCAATGGATGCGCTGATGCGCCGCGACGGTATTAGCGCCGAGGAAGCCGAGTTTCTCGTCCTGCGTGCCTTGCAGCTGGTCATCGTACGCTCTTCAGCGGAACTTGTGTCGGTCGTGGATGACATGCGCGCGCCGGAATGTGCGGTGCGCTCTTCCGTGGACGAGGTCCGGGCATGCGCACCGGCTTGATGTCGGGTGCCGCCGCATATTCGAAGGAGCATCTTCGGCTGCTGAACTCGCTAATCGATGATTATCTCTCCGGTGGAGCATCGCTATCGGAAGTTCTTCACAGGGAAATCGAGGAGCTCAATGGGAGTCGAAAACTCCTCCTGCCGGCGGTGCTCGTAAGTTGTCTGGCAACCGCAGAAGATGTGAAAGCGTTTCTCACGACGTTCCGGTGTACCGTCTCCTCCAATTTCGAGGATGAGCCCTATCCCGCGCTCCGTTGTAAGCCGTGGACGCGCTCGCTGAGACGAGCATTAGCTCGCGACCGGCGGATCTGGGAGATCTTTTCGGAGTCGCGTTATTCGGCGGAGATCGCGGCCGCGTTCGTAACGAAACTCGATGCGGATTCGCTGCTGGCAGAGGGGGCGGTGCGCTTTGTCTGCGAAAATCCGAGGGGAACCGGAGTCCTCATCCGGATGCTGCGTGATCATGACCTGCCCGAGTGGCTCGTTCGAAAGGTCAAGACAGCGCTGAGGGAATTGGTCGACGAGTCGCCGCAGCCCCCGCGGCATCTGTTGAAGAGAGGGCGGGAGATATTCCGCGCATGCGAGACGGATTCGCGTGATCGCCACGCAGGGTGGGCTATTGACGTCGCGATCGAGGTGGCGCGGATGCTCGGTCCGTCGTCGAGTGTCTTTGTGAACTGCGAACGGCTGATATTGGAGCAGCCTGATTCCGTTGAGAGTGACATTCAGTCCCTTTACAGCCCGCTCAAGGCTGGCCAAAGGGCACACACGAAGATGAACAAGTCGGCGTGGAGGCAATTTCTTGTCGGCGCGAATTACGAAGCGCGAGCGCTGAAGCTTGTGGAGTCCGGTGCGCTCGCACGTCATGTGGACTCGGAGAGGATTGCGATGGTCGTCTCCTGCCTCATTCCGCCGTGGACTCTTCTGGAGAAACTAAGGGGGTTGGCATTCGACGTTCTACAGAGTGGTCCGAATCAGCGATTCGAAGATGCGCTTGCTGCGATCGTCGCGAACTGGATGAAATACGCGGAGCCGCGGGAGGTCGAGCAGGGCGCGATTGGTGTCAAGTCGAAGTTGCTGACGTGGATCATCGCATCCGGTGCAAACCCTGCATTTACCGATACCCCCTTGCGCGAAATTGCATTCGCCGGCCGTACCGACACGCCAAGCGCTCTTCTTCTCCCGATTTCCTCCGAGTCGAATAGCCGACCGCGCAGATTTGTCTGGCTTTTACCGCCTGACATCGTGAGAGCGATGCTGGAGACCGGTGATAGCGGAAATCGGGACACCCACCGCGAGCCTGAGGCCCGATTTTGGGGGAAGTGAGTGCGTTGCGACGATCGATAGCGTGGTTGATGCCTGTCTGGTGGAAATCCGTAGCAATTCCATAGAACTATGATGCCCGCCTGACAGTCGTACTTGAGTTTCATCGACTTGCATCTCGGGTTCAGCGTGATTTCGAGGCATGACAATTGCCCTTGAAGGAATCCGCTATGCCATTTAGCTTCAATATCGATACCACCCCCTCTCGTGTCGCGCTCCTGGACCTTGATTCACCTTCATGGAGCGAGGACTGTGCCCGGCTCGGCGGGCGGGATGATGTTTTCGTCATCACGGACTCGGCATCTCTCGGCAAGGTCACGAGGCCCAATCTGATCCTGCGCCGTCCGGGATTGCGAACAGTCCTCGTGCCGCAGGCCGCCGATATTCCGTCTACCGAACTCGTTGCGGAAATATTTGCTCGTGGAATCCCGCGGGCATATGGCCTCGTCATCTGCGCTCAGCAGCAGTCATTAAGCACCGTGATCGAAGCGATCGCACATGACGGTTCGGAAAGTGGATACCGAAAGATCCTGGGTGAAATCGGTCTTCGCGCACATGTACGCGAACAACGACTTGGTCGCCTGCTGGTGGCGACGACATTCCACTGCGCACGTACGCGAGATATCGAATGCGCGGCCGACAATACCATTTCATACGGCACCCGGCTCGAGAATACTGGGAGGCCATGGCGTGAAGCATTCGTTCACCTTGCAGTCGAGAAGTCGCATCAGAAGGTAAATGTCGAACCACTTACTGATCGCGCCTTCGGTCGCTTGCGGAATGAGGAGCGGCTTCATCTGCAGATCGTCGGACGCCCCGGGATGCGAAGGGGCGGCGCGGACCTCTGTGCGCTCTTCGGGATGTGCGCGGGATGAATTCGCCTCAACACAATGAAATATCATGTGGTTCACAGGTTCCTTCGAATCCACCCAGGGTGATCTGTTCGTTCATGGATGACGATCACGACCGGATCACAAACACTGCCGGACAATACAATGACATCTCCGACCAGGTGAAACTGTTTACGGCAATGGATCTCGTATCCGGATATCTCTCGCGCCGAATACTTGCGTGGCCGCCTTCAAACCTTCGGTGCGCACTCGGAGCCATTTTTGCCCGCGTGCCATTATTTCTGATCGGAGGCGCAGGTGTTGGAAAGACGCTTCTGATGAGAACAATTGCGGATCTTGCAGGTGAGGGAGCGGCAATTCATTACGATTTATCTACCTGCGATATCTTCCACATGGTGGGTCTCCCTGACGTCAGTAGTTACCACTCAGACGGCAAAACGGACCTCTCCTTCCGCACGCATTCGCGAAGCCTTCTAAGGAATCCCGGCTATATTTTGTGGGATGAAATCTCTCGGTCCACTTGCGAAAACCAGGCCCTCCTCATGGAAGCGATCGAATCCTCATCCGTGCTCGGGTTCAAAATCACGAGCCGTCACGTTCTAGCCTCGAATCCGACCGGCAACGGCTTCAAGAGCGTGCATGGCGTCGATGCGGCCTTGGCGGACAGGGCACTCGTCATGCTGAACGTCGACCAAGGGGCGTGGATCTCGAATCCGGAGCGGGCGGGCAAGTACGTCGTGCTGGCACTCGACGGGCTGGAATTCGGATCGGCTCCGACCGATGAGGAGAGGGCGGCCTTCTCCTTCCTTTCGACCTCGGTCCCATCTGCAGCATCGTCACTTCTGCAGAGCTTCCTCCGCAACGACGATCGACGAGCGGGTCTTGCGACGTTTACCAAGGAACTGGCGATGCATGCATCGTCGCTGGGGAGGGTCATTTCGAATCGGGTTCTCGTACGAACAGCACGCTTCCTGCCCTATCTCATCCTTCTGAACAAGGGAGACACGGAATCTGCCGTCCGTGATTGCGTAATCTCCTGTCTTCAGCACCGGTGCGAATTGCAAGAGGAGGCTGTCTCGCTCTGCGCGCGCCATGCCTATGAGGGACTGATGATGCCGCGTGATCCCGAACGCGAATTGTTGACGACGCTGTCGCGTATAAAGGACTCCGAAGGAAAGATGAGGGCTATCGTGGATTTTAAGCCTGATCCAATCTTTCTCACGTCCCAGTTTCGCCATGCACTCCAGTGCGTACGCGAATCGTGTAACGACAACAGCATACTGCTGGAGATGGGAGTAGCGACCGTTTCGCGATGGATACGCGGCGGTTGCAAGAACGCGGTTGATATCAAGCGTGGGCTGGTCGACTCACTTCTATCCTGCCGCGCGAACCTGTTGCAGCGGTATTTGGAGCATGCAGTACCGCACTTTGCGCCTTCGCGTCAGCATCCTGTGGCACGTGCGGCGAACGCGGGCGCAAGTCAACTCGGGGATATCGAAGTGGAATTGGGGACCGATGATACTATCGGTGTGAATTCGCGGTTTTTTGCGACATTGGAAGAGCGATACGGTTCGAAGTATCAGGAAAGGCTGAGGAGGGAAGAACGTGCGGTCATCGGATGACCGTAGATAGAAGTCCGAGCGAGCAGATTAGAGGGTTGAAATCTGCCTGGGCGTCATCGCGACGACGTGTCATCGACGTGCTCGCGGCTGCATTGTCGACACCAACCTCAACACTCGCTCGTGCTGCTATTCGATTCTGCCTGGAGGGTGAGCGCCGCGAAGCTCTTCTGAAACATCTCGTCGCTTGCCGAAAAGGAGACAAAGTGCTCGCGATGATGGCGGCCGCCGTGAGCGAGAATGAAGATGGATTCAAGCCGACGTCGTTTAGAGGCATGATTCTCATTCTGCGAAAGGCCGTGTTATCGCCGGTTTCGAAAGAAAATGCGACAAAGCCGGATTTTCTGCGAGTGATCGAGAGGCAGGGCGCGACATCATTGATTGTGGCGCTGGCGCGCATCTCCGCGTCGATGCCGGAGATTCGGCGGGCCGAGAGTCTGCTCTGGGAACAGCAGAATCACGGTCTCGACCTCCGAAGTCAGACCGCGGCACTCTATCATGAGAAGCGTGTGCTGCGAATCTCGGATCATCCTTCGCGAAAAAAGGATGATACGGCCGACGCAATACGTCGGCGCCTGCTGGAAGGAAGTATTTCACGGAAGGAATTGTTTACAGTGATCTCGAATGACGGGGTGCGGGGCGGGGAGGCCAAGAAACTCGCCCGTGTTGCTACTCTTCTTCTTTCCGATTGCGAAGTGCGCGAGGCGCTCGCAAGACTCCTTCCGGACCTCGGGAAACCGCCGGGTATGATCTCTCTGAGTTACATTATGCATGGGGTGATCGAGGCTTCGAAGCGGAGTCTTCAACCGCGCGCACTCAGCATCGGCGAATATGCCATTCTGACGAAGCAACCCGAGAAATGGTTCTTTGCTCCCACTTGTACTCCTGCGTACATCCAGAAAGGAAGCCGCCTTCGTGTCATCCATGATTCTCTGGAGATTACCGTGGTCGAAGGAGTAGATAAGGAGTCGCAGAACGGTGTTGCGGTCGAAGCGCCGCTCGCGGACAAGTTCGCGTTTCTTGTGCCGCTGGCTGTTGGGCTGGAATGAAACAATCCCCATTCACCAGATTCTGTGGCCGGGTCGCCTTGACGAGGAAGAACTTCGCTCAATGCCCATCTCCATCACTCGCGGCGCGTTTATCGCGGATGGCGTACTCCCGGACAAACTGATGAGTGGATTCCGCGAATTCGTCGAAGAGCAGAAGGGTATTCGCGCACTTATCTGCGATGGTCTCGAACGCTACATTTGCGAGCCAGTGCATGACCCGAGAGAGTATCATAATCGATTGTCATCCATCGTGACGAGATTAGCGACGCTCGGTACGGATGTTGGGATTCCGATTCTGCTCTCCGCATATATCCGTCGGGCTGCCAGGGATCGTGTCCCTACTCTCGCTGATGTTGATGGTGGTTCGAGAATCACCGGCATTTCGCGGGGGGTGGTTTTACTTCATCCAGATTCTATCGGCATGATGGACGAGGTCGAGATCCGATTCCATTGCGGAAAGCCGCGACGATTGCTACTGAGCAAGGCGCGCCTGAACCGAGAACTCTGCCGGTTCGAGGAAGCATGAACATCCTCGTCAAGATGGATTACTTCGCGAATGGCGAAAGGGCGACCTCCATCGGGATCGTCGCGGATGGATGTTCATTCCGGAACCCCTGCGGGATCCTCTGTCGCAATCAGGAATATGAATACGTCTACGGCGAGTTCTCCTACTGCGTGGCGCCTGCTCGAAAAACATTCGACGGCGAGCCCCTGGACATGCAGGTGATCGTCAGACAGGCCAGAAAATATTCGATACTCGATGTCATCCAACCTCGCGCGGATTGGATTGTGCGGTTCTCCGTGCTCAGGCGTGATGTGCGAAATCCCATTCGTCCCCTATCGACAGCTCAACTCAGACTGGCCGATTCCATAATCGAGGCGGAATCCGAGGATCTAGAACATGCTGTCGCCGCGTGGGTCGGACTGTGGACGGTATCCGGAGTCACGGGGTTGGATTATTCGGACGTTGGCACTCTGGCGAAGGGGGCGCGCTCGATCGCTCGGCAAGTTCAGCTATCGACGAGCGACTTCAAGGGCAAGCTCAAGAGGTTCCTGCCCGCGTTGTTGCCGAAGCGGCAGGAAAGAACGGGGCTCATTGTCGTAGTCACGCACCGTGGGAACGTCTCCCTGAGCATCTGGGAAGACGTCATGAAAGCGATTAATAAGCAGGTATCGGCTGAACCTGAGGTGGACATTCTCCAACAGTGTTTTGTTCTGCCAGACATGCATCCGGATCACATGCGCATTGTCATCTTTGACTGCAGCAACGTGGGAAGCGATTCAAGCAAGCCTGCCGCGAGTGCCTCTGGAATGACGAAGCGCGGTGCCCGACAAATCGCAGATGAGAGCGGAGAGGAATAGCTCATAACGAATTGGTCACTGCTAACATTCGGCGAGGAGCATGGGCGAATTCTCAGATCCGCGATGCCGTTCGGACGATTCGATCCGATGGGGGAGATACGTGACCGGCCGGGGCACGTCGTGGTTGTGCACTGCTCGGCGGGGGTGGCAAGGACAGGGGTAACCTGCTGCCTTATCGCGCAGAGGCTTCTGTCGTTGCCTGACGCAAAAGCGATACTGAACTGGGGCGAAAATGCGGGATTGGCATTCTTTCCGGGCATTGTGCAGGCGATCGTGGAGCTGACACATCGCGCGACGAGGGGTGGCGAATGATGTCGAGAGTGCCCGTGCAGGATACAATTGCAGTCAACTGAACCATCCGGCGGGGTAGCTCAGCGGTTAGAGCGGCGGTCTCATATGCCGTAGGTCGGCGGTTCAAATCCGCCCGCCGCCACCAACCGAAGGTTGGGAGGCAGATCGAATGTCGCGCGACAGGATGCCGCGCATCCCCATGGATTCAAGCGGCATCCCGAGCGCCGCGTCATCCGCCCGCTGCCAGAGGCGGAAATCCGAATGCGCCGCGCGGTCATTCCCCCTCGCCTCAATTCTTCGCCTGCTGCCTCAACGCGGCTCCCGTCATCGGCACGAACCTCACCGCGTAGGCGCTCTTGACGATCCGGCCTGCTTCCGTCTTCTCCACGACAATCAGATCCTGGATCACGCGCCCGACGGGGATCACCAGCCGGCCTCCCATCGCCAGCTGCTCCACGAGGGGCTCGGGGATGAATTCCGGAGCCGCGGTCGCGATCACGGCGTCGAACGGAGCGCGGGCGGGCAGTCCGTGGTAACCGTCGCCGTGATGCACTCTGACGCGGTCGCCATAACCGAGCCGTTTCAGCGCGCGCTCGGCTTCCGCCGCCAGCGGCTCGATGATCTCGAAGGTCTCCACCTCGCATCCCAGTTCCGCGAGAATGGCCGCCTGGTAACCCGATCCGGTGCCGAGCTCCAGCACTCGTGAACCCGCATGCACGCCCGCCAGCTCCGTCATGGACGCGACGATGTACGGCTGGGAGATCGTCTGGTCGAAGCCGATGGGGAGCGGGCAGTCTTCGTAGGCGTACGCGCGCTGCGCGGCGGGAACCATTTCATGGCGGGGAACGCGGCGCAGCGCGGCCAGCAGGTCCGGATTCGTGATGCCTCGACGGATGATGGTCTTCCTGACCATCGCCTCGCGCGCGGCCGCCGGAGAATCGCTTTCGCTTTCGTCCTTCACATCCCTATTTTACCGGATGATGCGCGGAATCTTCCACGGCGCCCGCTTCCGGTTCACCCCCGACGCGGTTTCGGATAACTCTTGTTCACGTCGATGGGGGCGGTATGCGGGCTATTCCACATGATGTCGAAGAAGTTCACGGCCTCCAGCGCAAGCGCGGGTCTCCGGAAAATCAATTCGACGTTCCGCATCTCCGTGAAATAATCCCGGCTCCAGTTGCTCGTCCCGAGCCACAGGGTCCCACTGTCCACGATCATGTATTTGCTGTGGATGACGCGCGCGAAGGGAATGAATCCGGTGCTGTGCTCCGGAAATGTCACGATCCGCACCTCGATGTTCGGGATGAGCGAAAGCGATTTGAGATGATCGACTCCGGGCACCGCGGTATTCCAGTGAGACACCAGGAGCCTCACCTTCACGCCGCGCACCGCGGCGGCTCTCAGGGCTCCGTCGACGGCGGGCCAGTACTTCGTGCGGTTGGTGACGGGCGTGTAGCTGAGAAGTTGAATGCTGATCGAGGTGTCCGCGGAGCCGATCAACTCCTGCAACGCTGAGAGCGCATCCCGGATGCCGGACGGATTGAGTTCCATCGGACTCGCCACCAGCTCCACATCGCCCGACCGCGCGCGTGTCGTCGCCGCCTTCGAACGCGCGTGACTCCGTGCCACAGACGTATCTCCATGAGGCTTCACCGGAATTCCCGCCATGCGCCAGTCCGCGTCGTAGATCCGGCCGAGATGGCGGCCGATGGTCCTGTCGTGCAAGAGCACGCCCATTTCCTGGATCTCCGTCAACGACTTCCAGTCATAATTCTGGCTTCCGACAAAAGCCGTGTCGCCGTCCACGATCCAGTATTTGGCGTGGAGTTCTCCTCCCGTGCGATGCTCCAGGTCGAGTGTCCGCAGCTCCAGCCGCGGAATGCCGCGCAGGACATCCAGCGTGATCGTGTCATTCTTGATGAAAGCTTCCGAGACTAGAAACCGGATCCGCACGCCCCGTTCGCCCGCCGCTCTCAAGTCGCCCGTCACGGATTCCAGTTCGCGGCCCGGCTCCGAAAAGACATAAAATTGCGCGATGTCGATGGTCCGGCGCGCGCCCCGGATCATCGACCGCCACGTGTCAAGCGCCCGAAGAAGTTGAGGCGGCGCGGTGATCGCGGTCTCGTCAGGCATCGAAATCACGAGCTGCGCCGGAGGTTGGCCGGAATGTCCGAGTTGCGCCGTAGAGCAGCAGGCCAGGAGGAGAAGTGGGAAAACGAGAAGTCGTCGTGTCATCTTTGAATTCAATTCGACGCTCAGCGGAAAGTCAACCAGCCTCGTTCAACGAAAGGCGACCGCCTGTCAACGCAAAGTAGAAAGTTCCGCTTTTCTGCAAGGTAGAAAGGTCCGCCTC
>CAZCME010000012.1:0-118337 GCA_964499705.1 uncultured bacterium
GGGTGAAGACGTGGAACCCCAGGAACCAGCCCTGGCCCTCGATGCCGTAGAACGGTGAGTTCCACTTCACGGCTTTTCGGACGTTCGGCACGTTTAGCACAATGATCGCGTCGAGGCGCTTGCCGAGCTCGCTCTTCCAACCGGGCATCGCGGCAATGTAGGCCTGGACCGGGGCATCACCGTCACCTTTTGCGATCTGCGGATTGCCTCCCGAGAGGAGGACGACCTTCTTGCCTTTTCGTAAATTGTCAGCCATGGCCTTCCTCTCTCCTGTCTTTGCCTTCGCGACGTCCTTCGTCGGCGCGCCATTCACGGCCACCGCGGCCTTGACGAGCGCCTTGAACGCGGTCGCGTCGATCCGGGTCCCTTCGGGGATGTCGATCGCCCTTCGCGTGTTGCCTTCCAAACTGGAATTGAAGAGGCGCGATGGATCCGGGATCCTCGCTCCCCGGGCGAACGTGAACTTCACGTAGTTCTTGTACGACTCCCCAGTGCAGACGATCCCGTGGTGCGACCAGACGGGCACGCCCCGCGGATTCGTTGGCTTGATCCATTTGACCTCCTCGGTCATCTTCGGATCAGCTTCCAGGATCAAGGCGCGCATGCGCGCCAGGATCTCCCCGCGTCCTTCTCCCAACTCGCTGATCCGCCGGTCGATCAGCCGGGAAGCGGATGTCCCGATCGCTTGCTCGCGGCCGTCTTTGTCCGCCTTCCTCGCGACCTTCGCCGGTTTCCTGGATTTCTTATCAGCCATTGCGCTCACCCGTCGCTGTTGCTACGCCATGGCCCGCGTTCTTCATCGAAACATCGCTCGCTTCGCAGGCGAGCTTATGACCGAGACGATACGATCCAAGGAGCAGGATAAGCAGGACGAGGGGGAAGACCACGCTGAAGAGCGTGTCGCCCGTAGCCGCATGAGAAACGGAAGCCGCGAGGAGATTGAACGTGAATCCCGCGTAAGCCCATTCGCGAAGCACCGCGGGCATGTGCTTGCGAGGAGCCAGTATCGCGACGATTCCGAGAACCTTGGCGACGCCGAGCATCACCGGGAAATATTCGGGATATCCGAGGCGCCGGAATATCTCCATCGCTTCCGGAGGCTTCATGAGATCGTAGATCCCGCCCGCCCCCATGATCCATGCGATGATCACCGTGCAGATCCAGTATGCCACTTTCATTTTTTGCCCTCCGTTTTCCAATGGTTCATGTTTCGATCGGCTCATGGGCGCCTGGCGAGCAATTCGAAAAGCTTCTCGCCCATCATCTTCCATCCGTAGCGCGCGCCGCCATAATTCTGCTTCTGCGTCGACTTGAAGCCCGAATGCACGAGGACCAAGCGGGTGCCGGACGCGGTGGGCGTAAGGGTGAAGGTCACGACGGTATCCATCTCTCCGACAACCCACGCATAGCTCAGCTTCTTATGCACGTCGATCTCGATCATCCGGCAGTTCACTACACCGTCCCACCCGGGAAACGGCTGAGTCTTGAACGAGAACGCGGCTCCCGGTTCGAGCTTCAGGTCGAAGACGGGCAGGAGCCACTCGGCGAGCAGCACGGGATCGGTGAGCGCGTGCCACACTCTCTCCGGCGAATGATGCAGATCGAATTCGAAGGCGATGGATTCGGTTTGCGATGGAGCGGTTTTGTCGATGGGATTCACTGGTCCATTTTCTCCAGCAATCGTTCCAGGCGATCGACGCGATCCGACCAGAAGACGCGGTAGTGCGCCACCCAGTCGATGAGAGGCTTCATCCCGCGCGGCTTCACCCGGTAGTAGACACAGCGGCCTTCGCGCCGGCTGTTCACGAGGCCGGCGTCTTTCAAGGCGGCGAGGTGCTGCGAAACCGCGGGCTGAGAGATGTCGAAGCGTGCCGTAAGGCCCTTCACCGCCGCTTCGCCCCGAGCCAGAGACTCGAAGATCGCCCGGCGGCTGGGGTCGGCCAGCGCATGAAAGATTTTATTTTCGGCCGCGGCAGCGTTCACGCACGAATCATAAGCATGTGCTTATCTTTTGTCAAGTGGTCCGAGACGATCTTTTTCCCGGTCCGCCCTTTACTTCCTCCCCTTCTCCTGCTGAAGCTCCCTCTGCTCGTCGCGCTCCAGGTATCCCGCGATGGTCCTGTACATGTCGAAGGGGCCGGGGACACCTTCGAACGACCTCCGGGCCTCCATCCAGGTCCGCTGGCCCGCGTCGAAGAAACTGAGGAACAGGAGCGCGAGCATGACGGCGACCGTGATGCCGATGATGATGCGCGCCGTCTCCGGATGGCGACGGATCCTGTGGATCTTCGTCTCGATCGCGAGGGCGGCTTTTCGCGACGACGGGAGGGCCTCGTAAGCCGCGGCCGCTTCCGCGTGCGCGCGGGATTTCCGGCCGGTGGAGATCAGGAATTCCAGGATCCGGGCCAGTCTCGTCATGTCGACGGGTTTCCGGAGACATCCCGCGGTCGAGGAGACAAGCCCCTGCCGCATTTCACTCTCGGTCGCTTCTCCCGTCATGAAGACGATGGGCAGAAAGGGATCGCGCATCCGCACGGCCTCCGCGGCCATCAATCCGTCGCCGCCGGGCATGTGGATGTCCAGCAGGAGCGCGTCGAATTTATTCTCCGTGGCGCTCATCGCCACTTCCACGCCGCTCGAAACTTCATCCACTTCGAATCCGTCGAGCCTCAATCGCCGCGCGACCGCGACGCGGTACGACTCATGATCGTCGGCGACGAGGATCCTGCCGCGCCAGCCCCCATGTTCCCCGGCCGCGACGGCCTCCTGCACGGCCTGCCCCGCGTCCGCGTTCGCGACCAGTTGTTCGATGTCCTCCGCCGTGAACGGCTTGGGCAGAAAACCAGTTGCTCCGGCGGCGCGGCAGGCTTCCGCGGTGGAATCGGTGCCCATCGCGGAGATCGCGATCACGGGGACCCAGGAGTCGATCCGCCTGAACTGGACAAGCGTCTCCAGGCCGTTCATTCCCGGCATCCAGAGATCGAGGATGACGAGATCGAATCGACCCGGCTCCGCCAGCGCAATCGCCTCCTCGCCGGTCGCGGCGGTATCGACATCGAAGCCACGGGCGCCCAGGAGTCTCGCCAGCGCCGCCCGCATCGGCGCTTCATCGTCGACGACGAGCGCGCGCAATTTCATTCCGGTCATGATTTCGCCTCCTGATTCGCGGAGTCCACGGCCGCCCTGATTCCGGAGATCGCATCCCGCAGCCGGCGCGCCTCCGACAGGGCGTCGATCGCCGCTTCCTGGGCGATCCCCGATGAATATTCGGGGCTCGCGGAGATTTCGAGATTGAGGATGATCGATCCCAGCGAATTCCTGAGATCGTGCACGAGGATGTCGATCCGGTCGCGCGACCGTACATCCTGATACCGGCTATCCATGAATCGCCTCCTGAATCTTCTCCGTCAGTTCCGCCACCGTGAAAGGTTTCTGGAGAAACGGCGTTCCCGCGCTGAGCAGCCCGTTCTCGCCCATGCCCATCTCCGTATGACCTGACATATATATGACCTTGATATTCCGATACCGGCTCTCCAGGATCGCGTAAAGCTCCGGCCCGGTCATTCCCGGCATGACGACATCCGTCAGGACGAGATGGATCGGGTCCTTCGTCCCGTCGAAGAACCGGATCGCCTCCTCGCCGCTGGCGGCCTCCAACACGACGTATCCGGCACGACCGAGAATGCGGCGCGCCACGGCGCGCAACGGAGCCTGGTCTTCCACCAGGAGAATCGTCTTCTGTCCGCCCGAAAGGCCGACCGGAGCAACGGGCGGGATCTTCCTCGGCGCCGGAGCCTCCATCACGATCGGGAGATACACCTTGAAGGTCGTTCCGATCGCCGGTTCGCTGTAGACCCAGATATTTCCCCGGCTCTGCTTTACGATGCCGTACACTGTCGCCAGTCCCAACCCCGTCCCCTTGCCGCGTTCCTTCGTCGTGAAGAACGGTTCGAAGATCCGCTCCCTCGTCGACGCATCCATCCCATCGCCCGTATCGGTCATGGTGAGGCAGACATACTGGCCGGGGATGACGGCCATGTGCGTCGCCGCGTAGGATTCGTCCAGGTCCGCGAACGAGGTCTCGATAATGAGCGTTCCGCCCCGGGGCATGGCATCGCGGGCGTTCACGGCAAGATTCATGATCACCTGCTGGATCTGTCCCGGATCAACCTTCACGGAAGCGACGGCCTTCGACAGCTGCGTCTTCACGGCGATCGTCTCCGGAAGGATCCTCACGAGAAGCCGTTCCATGTTCCGGACGGCCTCGTTCAGGTCGATCACTTCGACGACGAATGTCTGGCGGCGGCCGAATGCAAGAAGCTGCCGCGTCAACTCCGCGGACCGGTCCGCGGCCGTGATGATCTCCTCGACGCTCGATTTATGCGCCGCGTCCCGAAGATCCGCCAGGAGCATCTCCGCGCTGCCGCGTATGACGGAGAGATAATTGTTGAAGTCATGGGCAACGCCTCCGGCAAGCTTCCCGAGCGCGTCCATCTTCTGCGACTGAAGCAATTGCTCCTGGATTTTCGCAAGCGATTCAGCGGAGCGACGTCTCTCGGTGATGTCCCGGAAGATCGCGACCGCGTAGGCGACGGTGCCGTCGGCGGCATGGATCGGAGCGGCCGACACTTCCAGATCGATCGTCCTGCCGGGTCTTCGGATCTGCATGTCCGAGACGCTCGATTCCTCGCCGGCCAGCGCCTTCACGATCGGCAGGTCGGAGGAGGAATACAGCCGGTCCGAATCGGTCACGTAGGCGCGATACGTTTCGGCCAGGGTCGTGAAATCCGTGACCTGCATGATTCCACCGCCGAGAAGTTCCACGGCAAGCGGATTCGAGTAGAAGGCCTTCCCGTCCCTGTCGAGGACATAAACGGCGACGGGAAGGCAGTCGAGGAGCTGGATCATCTGCTTCTCGCCGGCCGCGTGTTCCTCAAATTCGCGCCGCTGTTGCGTCACGTCCCGGGCGATCCCGAGGCCCACCCGCTCCGCGCCGATATCCACCGTGGAGATCGACATGTCCACGAATCGTATGGAGCCGTCGCTTCTCCGGAGGCAGTGGCTCTTCACCTCGCCCGCCCCCTTCCGCAGGATCTCCAGCAGAGCCTCTTCCGCCGGACCGCCGCTCGATGACGGCACGAAATCCTGGTAGCGGCTTCCAAGAATCTCCGCCTTGAGGCAACCGAGCAAATCCTCCGTCTTCCGATTCGCCTCCAGGATTCTCCCCTTCAGATCCAGTACGAAGATCGCATCGCTCGCGTTCTCCACGAGGATGCGATACTTGTCCTCGCTCAGCTTCACCCGCGCCTCCAGCGCCCTGGCATACCGCTCCACTTCCCCCTTGGCCGCCGCAAGCGCGGACTGGCTCTCCCGCAGATCCTCGCTCCGCCGCACCGCTTCCTCGAAGGAGGAAATGAGGAGCCCCAGGATCTGCTGCCGGTCCTGGTTGATCGTCACAGTCCTGCCGAGCAGCCGGAAGACAAGGCTGGGCGCCTTGGCCTGCGACATTGCCGTCCTGTTCGCGAGAACATTCCGGACGCGCAACAGGAGCTGATCCGGCTTGAACGGCTTGGGTATGAAGTTGTCGGCACCACAGGCCAGTCCCTGCATGATGTCTTCCGGATCGGAGAGCGTCGTCATGAGAATGACGGGAATATTCTTGCCGACCGGATCGGCCTTGATCCGACGGCACAGTTCGTATCCCGTCATGCCGGGCATGACGATATCGGTCATGACCAGCACGTATGCTCCGGATTTGAACTTGTCGTGCGCCGATATTCCATCCCTGGCGATATCGACCGAGAACCCCTCGGATTCGAGGATCATCCGGAGATCGGCGGCCTGCGTGGGACTGTCCTCCGCGAGGAGAATAGGCGGCGACAGAAGGCTCATGATCGAGATGCCGCCCGGCACTGCGGCCGCGCCGCGGGAATGAGCAGCTCCCCGATGGCGCGCGGGGAAGCCTGGCCCATGGCCGCGCCGCTGCGAACCGCTTCGCCGGGCATTCCCCAAATGAGCGAAGTCTCCTCGCTCTGAGCGATCGTCCGTGCGCCGGCTTCGCGCATGCGCGCAAGCCCGCGCGCTCCGTCCGATCCCATTCCGGTCAACACTACGCCCAATGCCCGATCGCCCATCACGTCCGCCAGGGAATCGAAAAGGCGGTCAGCGGAAGGAACGTGGTATTCGCCGTCCCGCGCGGGAGCGAAAGCGATCTGTCCGTCATAGTCGAGGATCATGTGCGCTCCTTGCCGGGCCAGTGTCACGCCGGGGTGCAGCGGAGCACGCGGCTGCGCCAGCCGGATCGGAAGCTGAATATGCTCGCCCAGCCACGCGCAGAAGCCGACTTCGAACCCCGCGGAGATATGCTGCACGAGCAGAAGAGGGATCTCGAAATCGGGGGGAAGCGCGCCCAGAAGTTCGGCCAGGGCCGGCGGACCTCCGGTCGAGGAGGCGATGCCGACAACCTCGATGGGGCGACCGTTATTCAAAAGAGCTCGAAGCGCCACATCATCACCCGCTTTTCTCGATTGTGCCGGGAGACGGCGGCGAATGCGGATGCCGGAGAGTTCCCTCACCGTTCGACGCAGGTTGCCTCCCATGGCATGGAGATGAGCGATCGCGGGGCCGGCAGGTTTCTCCAGCGCGACCAGCGCGCCGGCCGCGAGACATTCCACCGCGAGATTTCTCCCCTCCTTCACGAATTTCTCCGAGATGACGACGATGGGAACTCCCCGCTCCGCGAGAATGGCCAGCGTCATACCGGCGCCGTCAAGTTCCGGCATCCACGCGTCCGTGACAATCACCTCAGGCGCATGCGAACGCGCCTGCGCCACGCCCTCCATGCCGTTCCGGGCCTCCGACACGACCTGGATATCGTGCTCCTCCTCCAGGATCCTCCGCAGAATCTCACGCTGGGTCACGGAATCCTCCACCAGCAGAACGCGGATCGGATTCACGACAGCCGCCGTACCGCGGCCAGCAATCCCTCCGATTCGAACGAACTTTTCACGATATACGCGTCGGCTCCGGCATCCAGCCCCTTCCTGCGGTCGTCTTCCGATTCCCTGGCCGTCACGAGAACGACGGGAATGCGTCCCCGGCTCGCGGACTTCACCGCGCGCGTCAATTCGTAGCCGTCCATGAGCGGCATCTCGATGTCGGAGACGACGATCTCCGCGCCGGAACTGCGGAGCATCCGGCTGGCTTCCATTCCGTCCCCGGCAGTCGCGACGTCGTATCCCGCGGCGACGAGAACTCCCCGCAGCAGCGTCCGCGTCGTCGCGGAATCATCGGCAACGAGAATCTTCTTCCGCAGCGCCGACTGCGGTCGCGGAACCGTTCGCGCGCGGAGCGCCCTCTCGACAAGCTCCACCGGATGAACGACCAGGACGATCGAACCTTCTTCCGTCAGGGCCGCTCCCGAATACGGCGACAGCCCCGCGATGGGAAAACCGAGATCGCGCAATAGTACTTCCGATTCTCCGACCACCTCATCGACGCGAAGGGCGACGGAGCGACCGCTTGCGCCGAGCAGCAGGTAATCACGGCCGGGATAATTCAGAACCGCGCGATCGTCGAGCGCCTGGCCGAGATCGACGACGCGGATGGTCTGCTCCGATCGGACGACCACGGCGACGCCGTCCACGATCCGCACGTCGCGCTCGGTCATCCTGCATACTTCCTTCACATCGCCGCTCGGAATTCCGAAGAGTCCGCCCGAGGCTCTGACGACGAGCACGTGGAGGATCTGGAGGTGAACGGGAAGTTCCAGGAGAAATATTGTCCCGGAAGGGCCCGTCGAAAGGAGCCTCGCCTCGCCGCGGGCGGCGCGGAGGCGGGAGCGGACGATTTCGAGCCCGACACCTCGCCCGGAGATCGAATCGATCGCGACCGTCGTGCTGATGGACGGCCGGAAGACAAGATCCAGGAGCTGATCCTGCGCGAGAGACTCCAGTTCCCTTTCCGTCAGGAGGCCCGCATCCCGCACGGATATTTTCAGAAGCGACACATCGACGCCACGCCCGTCATCCTCGATCATGATCCTGCAGCGATTTCCCATTCTCTCCGCTGAAATACGGATCAACGCTTCGTCTTTTTTCCCCTGCAGCAGGCGTTCCTCCGGAGATTCGATGCCATGCGCGAGAGCGTTACGGACGAGATGCAGCAGCGGCTCACGGAGCGCGTCGATCGCGGCGCGATCGAGAGCGACGTCGCCGCCTTCGAGGGTGAACGCGACGTGAAGGCCGCGCTCCGAAGCGATCTCGCGGATGGTTCGCTCCAGGGAAAGAGCCAGCGTGGCCAGTGGGAGAAGCCGCGCTGAGCGGAGCTCGCGGTCGAGCTGCTCCAGGAGAATATCCTCCTCGGCCAACCGCCGCGCGCGCTCGGGATACGCGGCGCGATCGGGCTTCTCGCGGCCGATCCGGAGGGAACTGACCAGGCGCATCATCCGATCGAACCGCTCCGACTCGACGCGCAGAACCTCGGCGGGCTCCAGGCCGGGATTTGCTGTATCCCCCGCGTGCTCGGATTTTTTCTCCCGATCGCAACATCGCCGCATCTCGTCGATCCGCTCCAGCAATTCGCGCAGGCAGGTAACGGCCTCGCCTTTCCGCGCCGGAGCCATCATTTCCTCGAACGCATGGCAAATGTTCTCGACGGCCGAATGACCCACGACCCGGGCGGCGCCCTTCAGGGTATGCGCGCGGCGCAGGCATTCCTCGATGACGGACCGATCGCCCTTCTCGAACTGCAGCAGGCAGCGTTCCATCGTATCGAGATGATCGTGCGCCTCATCCTGAAAGAGCGCGAGCAGGCGAGGATCGGTCATTCAGGCCCCGAGAGGCGCACCTAGCGAGCGGACGTGCGACTCGATCTGCCGGATCGCGGAGAGCGTCTGGCGGGCGGCGGAGAGCGACTGCTTCATCGCCGCGTCCGTCTCCGTCATCGCGGTCGAGACCTGGTCGATTCCGACCTCCTGCTGCCGCGACGCGGCGGCGACCTGCATCACCTGCCGGGCGATCTCGTCGTTCATCCGCTCCACTTCTCGGAACGACTCGACGACCTTGTCCATGGCCGTCGCCGCCTCGCTGGCCGCGCGACCGCCCTCCTCCGTCTCCTTCACGGACGCTTCCGTCGCCTTCTCGATCTCGGAGATGAGGCTCTGCACCCTGCCGGCCGATTCCTTCGACTGCCCCGCGAGGTCGCGAATCTGTGTCGCGACGACCGCGAAGCCGCGGCCGTCCTCACCGGCCTTGGCGGCCTCGATGGACGCGTTCAGCGCGAGAATCTTCGTCTGCTCCGCGATCTCGTTCATGATGACGACGATCTCGCCGATCTTGCGGATCCGTGTCGAAAGATCCTGGACGGTATCGCCCATCCTCTCGACGCGCTTCCGGTTCTCGATCACTTTCCACGAACCTTCCTCCGTCCGCGACCGTCCGTCCTGCGTCGATTTCGTCCCGAGATCGGCCGCGTCGCCGACGGCCTTGGCCCGATCCGCCGTCGAGCGGCTCGTCTCGCGCAGTTCCGCGAGCGTCGCGGTGGTCTCGTTGATCGCCGCGGCCTGTTCCTCGGTGGAGGAGACCTGTTCCTGCGCCGCGGCCTGGATCTCCGCCACGGCCGAGGCGACCTCCCTGGCGGTGGAGAGGAGCAGACCGGCGATCTGGCGATAGATGAAAATTCCGCCAACGGCTCCGACCAGGATGCTGAGGAGCGAAATGGCGAGAAGAAGCTGGTAGGCGCCCTGGCTGGCGGACGTCATGGCGGAGGTCGCGTCATCGAGCTGCTTCTGGGCGAAATCGACGATGTCGGTGGTGATCCTCGCCAGTTCCGCGTCCTTGCCGTGCGCTTCGCGAACGCGGAGATCAACGGCCCCGGCGAAGTCCTTCTCCTTGATTTTCTGCACGGTGCGATGCCGCAGGTCCCTGCGATCCTTCAGGGCACTGCGCAGTTCCCGCAGAACTTCCGGACGAACCATGACCTTCGCGAGCTTCTCGATTTCTCCGTCGATCTCACTCGCCGTTTCCGCGATCCTTGTCTCCAACGCGGCGGCTTCGACGGTCCTGCCGCTCTGATACAGGTGGATCAGATCCGCGGCGTTGGCGGAATTCAGGGTCGTCAGGTACCGCACCTTCGCCGCCAGTTCCATGCTGCGCACGATCCGGAATTCGATCTCCGTCGCATTCGTCGACGCGATGCCGAGATTCGACACGCCCACGTACGCCACGATGAGCGTCAGCGCAACCAGCGAAAGCAGGAGCATGAGGACGCGGTTCTGGATCGTCATATGTTCCGGACCTCCTGTTCGATATTCTTCAGAACAACCGGCAGGCGAAGGAGCGAACGGTCCTCGTCCATGATCCCCTCGATCCATCCCTCGTCCTCTTCCGAGCCATCCCCGGAGCGGCCCGGCCATTTCCGGAGAGCGCCCAGCGAGACGCGGCACATGCCTTCCACCTCCGCCGCCAGGATCGCGATCCGCCGCGCGTTCCGGCCGACGACGATCGCGTGGCGCTGATCGGCCAGTCCTCTCCCCTGCGATGAAAATAATATGGAGATATCGAGTATCGTAATAATTTCACCTCCCAGGAGAGAGACTCCCCGGATCGCGCGGGGCGCGCCGGGAACGGGCGCGATATCGGCGAGCCTGTGGATGCCGGAAACATCGCCGGCCCTGATCGCGTATCGTTCCGCTCCGGTCCTGAACAAGAGCACTTCGATCTCATCAGCCGGAGCCGGTTGAGCGCGCGGGCTGCGAAGAGACTTTGCGCGCGCCTCGAGGATCGCGCCGCGGCCGGCTTCGGCATTCAAGAGAGGGCGCCCGCGTGAAGAAGTTCGCCCACGAGCCTGACGAGCGCTCCCGCCGTGAGACCTTCGCCGTACGGCAGTTGTTCCGCGGGATGCAGGGTCTCGGTCAGTTCGCGCGCGTTGCGGAACGCCCGGTCGGCATCCTGCGTTCGGCCGAGCCGGGTCTCGATCGTGCCGAGGAGAAACCAGGGGAGCGGCGCGCGCGGCTGGAGGTAGAGAGCGCGGCGGAGATGAAGCGTCGCGGCGCCGAGATCTCCCCGCCCGTCCGCTTCGAGAGCAAGGGAGAGGTCGTCCTTTGCGGGCGCGGGCGCGGGAAGGGGGACATTCTCCAACATTGCAACATTGATATCACGCGAGTTGGATAGTTGCGGTCCTGCAAAATCTGTTACTCCATTATTCTCAATGTTGGAATGTTGGAGAATGTCCCCTTTTTTCACCCCTTTTTTCAACAGGCCTTGGGGAGCTCGGACAAGGCCGGAGGCGGCATAAAGATCTTCGCGGAGCTCGGATTCACCGAGGAGCAGGTAACCTCCTGGAGAAAGGCATCCGGCGAAACGAGCGATGATGGCGCGGATGACATCGCTTCTCAGATAGATGGCGACATTGCGGAAGAGGATGAGATCGAAGGCGTCGTCGCCGCCGGCGAATCGGGGAAAGGGATCGACGGCAAGGTTGTGGACCATGAAGCGGACTGATTTTCGGAGGCGCGCATCGAGCTCGATCAATTCGCCGACGGGATGAAAGTAGCGCGTGTCAGAGGCGATCTCCGAGCCTCGAAACGACCAGTGGCGGTAGCGGCCGTTGACGGCCCGGGCAATGAAGTCGGCATTGAGATCGGTCGCGAGGATTTCGACATTCCAGTCCGCCAGGTGAGGAAAATCGCGGTCGAGAAGAATCGCGAGGGAGTAAGGTTCTTCGCCGGTCGCACAGCCCGCGGACCAGATGCGGAGCGTTCTGTCGTTCCCGCGGGCGGCGATCCGATCGGGAATGACATGCTCGCGAATCGCCTGGAAATGATCCGCGCCGCGGAAGAAATAGGTCTCCCCGACGGTAAGATTCCGGACGAGGTGTCCCATGAGCCCGGGCCTCCTCGTCTCATCGGCGATCAGACCGCTCAAGAGATCGGCGGAACCGGAGCCGGATGCGCGGACGAGATCCTGGACCGCGTGGTCAAACCGGGAGGAACGGTCATCACCAAGATTCATGCCGGTCGAGGACTCGACCGCTCCGCGGATTTTCTCCCATTCCGCCCGCCCCGCGGGACCACGAATGTCCTCGGCCGCGTTCATCGCGATGCTCCGACCGAAAGAGCGGCGGCGCCCGAGGGCGCCAGATCCTGTTCCAGGAATTCCGGGCGGATGAACCGGTACAGGACGCCCTCGACCTCGACAACGCGTCCCAGGGGACTCCGGCCGGCGGAGGAGTCGGCGGACCAGGATGCGGCGTCGAGGGCGATGTCGAGAAGACCGTCCGCGGCATCCACTTCCAGTCCGACGCAACCGCCGGAGGGGACCTTGACGGCGATGATGTGGGGATCGACCGGACTCGTCTCGCGCGGGATTTCCAGCATGCGAGCGACATCGAGGACGGGGATGAGGTGACCTCTCACGTAGATGACACCTCGGAGCCACGGCGGCCCCTGGCGCATCGGTTCCACAGGCAGGGACGGCAGCACCTCCTCGACCAGCTCGACCGGCAGCGCGTATTTTTCCCCGGCGACATCGAAGACGAGACAGGTTGCGAACCCGGACAAAAGCACGTCACACTCCCGTCCGGGGCATTTTCACCCCATTCGTGATGACTATAGATATCTTTTTATTGCTGATCACGCTAAATATTATATCGTATATTAATATATTGCAATATCAATCTCACATAATTTTTCGGGATGCATGTAAGATCAAGGCTGTCAGGCGGAAATATTTTTCAAACCTTACATCTTGCGATGAAACATGGGTGATAGTAGGATATAAGGAATCAAGTTAACACCAGTCGAGATTATCAGTTTTTCCGCCGAGGACGGCGTGGGAAAGAAGGAGATGGCAATGGGCGCACGTAAGGAAGCGAAGGAAGTCGCGGAGAAGTTCAGCGTCGGAGGCGGCGCGATCAGGCTGTCGATCCTGGGACTCCTGTCCAAGGGCGAGCGATGCGGATACGAAATCGCGAAGGAGCTCCGGGAGACGGACGAAGCGCTGGACATCCAGTTCGGCGCGCTTTATCCGCTTCTGGAGAAACTGGAGCGAAAAGGGCTGATCGAAGGCCGCTGGGAAGACGGACGAGGCCAGAAGGGCCGCCACGTCTACGGCCTCACGAAGACCGGCAAGAAGAGTCTCGCCTCGGCGCACGCCACGTGGCTACGCGTCATGAAGTCCGTGCGGACTCTGGTGGGGGCCCGGGCCTAATCCCATTCGCATTTGGTAGCGCTTGAAGCCTCCCCGCCGCCCGCTACCAGCGAGGCATCGCAACCGGTCGATACTTATATAAGGCAGATCTTCGAGGGGTATCCCATGAGCCCCGAGCTTCGCGCCATGCGCGAAGGCCGGCTCCGGGACGAAATTCTCCGGTTCATCAGCCACATGCGCGCCACGGACGCTCCCGCATCCGAGATCGAGGCGATCCTCCGGGACAACTTCGGCAAGCCGGAATTCGTCCGCGAGTCGTTCCTCCGGAGCGACACGGATACTCCAGTCTGGAACCACCGAGCCGGGATCACGGCGGGTGGCGGCGTCATTCTCGCATCCTGCTTTGCCGCGGCAGTCCTGAAAGCCTGTGAATTCGGCATCGCGTTGCGCCTGCCCGCGATGGCGCCATATGTATCCAGCGGAGTATCCGCGGTCATCCTGACGCTCTCCACGCTGACCGGCATCATCGGCTATGTCGTTCACTGGATCCTGCGGGGGAACCGGTATCGCGTCGCGCCGTTCGTCATGCTCTCGACCCTGGCCTTCTTCCTGGCCGGATCTATCCGGATGGATGTGGAGATCCTAGAGCGGCAACCGGTCTTCCGTTATCACGTGCTCCTGACGGCGGCGATTCCCGTCGTGGACATGAGCGGACGCACGTCGATCCGGCACTACATCGCGGACTGGGATCGGACCGGATTGCCGCAGAAATACACCCGTGCGCGCGCCTTCACGGAGGCGCGGGATGAACTGCCGACAGCCAAGTTCCGGCTCTTCTGGCTGCTGGTGGCGGCCATCGCGATCGGAAATTTCTACGTGCTGAAGAAGATGGCGGACGAACTGGCGCTCGTGGAGGACGAACCATGACTCGGCGCGGACGATTCGCCGTGATAGCGGGAGGCATCGCGCTGGGATGTGGTCTGTTGATCTTCCTCGGCACATGGTCGAGCCCGATCCTGGTGGAGCTGTCGACCCCGGATGTGGATTCGTTATTGCGGGAGTATGCGAACGCGCGATCAGATGCGGAAGCGAGGCACCTGCGTGAGCAAATCCACGGTTTGGGATATCCCGCCGCGCAACGCTTGACTGAAATTGCGCGAGACACGAGCTGGACGATCAAGGAGAGATGCGCTTCGATTCTCCTATTAAGAGCCAATCCCATTGCCGCCTTCGATGTGCTGGAGTTGGTCGACGATCCCGACTCCCAAATTAGCGGAATGGCACGAGAAATCATCGGGGGATGTATGTCCGCCGGATACCATCCTCGCAATCCCCAATCCGATACGACGATTCGACTCCTTCAGCGTTGGAGAAACGATCAACGCGATTCCGGATTTGGCGCGATACCGTTCGGCGGCACTCCATCCGATTCTTTCGCGGGCAAGGCGCTCTCCACTGAACACAGCAGCCCGAAAGAGATTTTCGAGCAATGGACAAAGACACGTAATATCAAGGATAACTCGCCTTTTCTCCGGGATCTCAAGGGGTTAGGCCCAAAGTCGACCGAGTGCATGCTCCGCATCGTCCAACACGACACTGAAGCTGTCAGGCGCAGCATGGCTATCGTCATCCTGGGACTACTTGAAGATTCATCCGCGATCAAACCGCTCCAGGCTCTACTCGCTTCCACCCAAGACCCCGTAGACCGTAAATTTATTTGGCATGCGTTAAGGATGTTGAAAGCTCGATAAATAAATCCGGCCAACCATCTTGAACTTTATATCGTATTCTTATATATTATTCTTGTTGCTTATTTTAATTTATGGCGACAATCCAGTTCCCGGAGTGTGCTATCCATGCGAATCTTGGTCCGTCTCTCTATATTGATCCTCGGCGCGTTGATTTCCGTTTTTTGCTGGGCCGGATCCATTGATCTCATTATCACCGAAGATTGCGACGGCGGGACCAATTACGCATTTGTCGTAATGCCCGATCCCCACGGCCCCCAGCGGACGAGCCTCGCGCATATGGTCACTTTGGACAGCGAGGGGATTCACCCTGAAAACATCTCCATCGAGATCGAGACGACGCGGGTCGATCTGACGGAGGACACCGTCCTCACGCTCTTTTACCAGACCGACCCATCCTACCGCGCCATGCTGGGGCCGAACGACACCTGGATCGCCTTTTCGGCATCGCGGCTCGTTCCCATGGATGGTTTCGTGAACCTCGGGATGATCTTCAGCCATAACACGCCGTACGACGGGAATCTCCTCGACACGCGGTATGTTCAGTTCGCCCTCGTCCCGCACAGCTACTCCGATACCGCGAGCCTCGCCGACTCCGTCGCGAAGCACCTCAGGTTCCAATTGGCCGACGGCGTCCAGCACGGACGTCCTTCGCTTGTCAGCAATACGTTCATGGACCAGGAGAACGGGCGCGTCATCACCACGATTCACGGGATCCCGACTGACCCCGCCGGAGCGATCATCACCGATACCGTGTACTGGCCGAAGGCGGGAGATCTCGTCATCACGGAGATCATGGCCGATCCCAACGCCGGGGTCGCCGATGCGACAGGAGAATGGTTCGAGGTCCAGAATGTCTCCGGAGTCGCCCTCAATCTCGATGCGGTCGCCATCCGCGATGACGCTTCCGACTACTTCCGGAATCCGCGGGGGTCGCTCGACATCGGCTCTCCCACCATCCTTCTACCGGGCGAATGCGCCGTCTTCGGCAATTCGCTCGATCCGCGCGCGAACGGCGGCGCCAAGGTCCATATCGACTACGGCAACCACGTGATCCTCGCCAATAACGCGGACGAGATCGTCCTCGAAGTCGACGGCGTGGGGGTCATCGATCGCGTCGATTACACGTCGACCTGGAATCTCCCGACGGGGAAGAGCGTCGAGCTGACGGACACGGCGGCCGACAATAACGACTCGACGAAATGGGCGAATGCGACACAGACGTTCGGGCCCCAGGGCGAAAAAGGCACGCCGGGCGCGCTGTATAACGTCGATCCCGTGGATCCGCCGACGGGGGATCCCGGGCAGAATCTCGACGCCGGGTCGCTCGTCATCACCGAGCTCCATACCGCGCCGTGGGGGCACGACGACGAGAGCGAATGGTTCGAGATCTTCAACCCGCTCGATACTCCGCAGATCCTGACCGACCTTGTCGTGGAGATCGTCTCCGAGACCGGCTCCACGCAGTCCTTCCGGATCACGGAGGACGTGATCCTGGACGCGCGCACGTATCTCGTCTTCACCCGGAACCACGATTTCCGGCACGGCGGACTGCCGATGGGATACGCCTACAAGGGCACGTTCGCGCTCTACAACGACAACGCGACGTTCCGGCTGACGTTCGACTCCATCGTCATAGACGAGCTCCACTACAACGGCTCCCTGTATCCCTACTTCCCCGATTACGGCGACGCGACGTCCGGCGCCTGGCCGATGCCCTCCGAATACGACGGGCGCACCGTCGCCCTGCAGGGCACGCTCGCGAATCTCCGCGATACTTCCACCTACAGCAACGACATCGCGGCCAACTGGGCTCTGACCGACGGCTGGCGGCAGAACGTCTTCGGCGCCATGCTCGTGGCGACCCCCGGGGCGCCGAACAACGAGGAGCTGACGCTATCGATCTCCAACGGGCCCTCCACCATCAACGCGCTCAACTCCGACACGTTCCGCGTCACGATCACGCCGCCGACGGGCTACAGCGTCGGCGACATCGAGACGCAGTCGATCCGGCTCTCCTGGCGGCAGCATCCGCTCTTTCTGAAGATCAACGCCTCCAACATCCTGGCCGATTTCCGCCGGTCGGACGCGCCGTGGCACATCGAGCGGAACGTCACGACGACCGTTTATATCACCGCGAGATATATCGGCGACTCCCCTCTCCGCTTCGGCGGATCGTGGTCGACGACGATCGCCGACACCTCGATGCCGACGCCGGCGACGATCAGCGCCGCGTCCGCGGGAGACCTGAAGATCACGGAGATCATGGTGAACGCGGCGGGGAACGAGAACGACTATGAATACGTGGAGGTCGTCAACACGACGGCCGACAAGACGATCGACCTGAAGGATCTGGGGATCCAGGACGGCGGCGGCACGACGAGCGACGCGACACCGGAAGGAAAAAGCAGGATCTACAACCGCTCCAACCGGTTCCCGCTCCGGCTGGGCCCGGGCGAGTACGCCATCATCGGCCAGAACCACACGAATCACTACCTCGGACTGCATGCCACGGGAACGTACATCACGCCGGATGTGAATTTCTCCAACTCCGGAGACCAGGCCGTCGTCTACAGGCTCTCCGACAACACCGTGATCGCGGAAGTGGACTACGAAGCGGCTTCGGCCGCATTCGCGGATCAGAGCTCAACAACGATGGACGGACGTTCGCTTTCTCTCATCGACACGGGCCTCGATGGATCACAGGGCGCAAACTGGATCAACGCGACGATACCGTTCAGAGTCGGCACGCCCGCGCTGCCGGATACTTCCTATGGCTCACCGGGCGCGGCCAACCGCATCGCGAACAAGGCCGGCTCCGTCATCATCACGGAGGTCTTCCCGAATCCTCCGCCCGGCGGCGAACCGAACGCGGAATTTTTCGAAGTGTGGAATCCCGACACAAGCGGGCCGGTGGATCTCGCGGGGCTGATCTTCGCGGACGATTCCGGAAATTCATTCTCCGTCAGCGACAGGCCGGGCCTGACCGTCAGCGGCGGGCCTCAGAAATCGTATATACCGGCCGGGGGCATCTTCGTCTTCGGCAACAGCCGCGGCGCGTCGGACGGCGTGGACACCACGTTCGGCGACACGTACGGCGCGAACATCACCAGTTATGATTACGCGAATTCGTGGACGTTCCTGAATTCATCCGACGCCGTCCGGATGATCCGCTGCCGCGCCGGAGGAGACTCCACGGTCATCCACGGCATGAGCTATTCATCGGCGCCGGCGGGACAGAGCTGGGCCTTATCGAGCTTGTCGGACACATCGACGTATGCATTGCGGGAGCCGAACCCGACGGTGGCGCCATGAAGCGCCGGAAGGGAACAACCATGAAACGAATCGTCACGATCTGCGCGCTGGCAGGAGTCATCCTGCCGGCCGCGGGGACCGGATGCCGGACGTCGCATTCGGATGCGCCCATCACCGTCAGGCTCTCCTGGGATAATCCGGTCGACCTGGACCTCCTGATCGACGAACAGCCCGCGCACCGGCAGGGCGGCTCACCCGACCGGGGATCGGGCGGCGAGGAAGTCTTCACGGTGAAACGCGAAAGCGGCGAGTACATCGTCGCCGTCCAGAATCTCTCGGGCCATGCGTCGGCGCAACCCCGGATCACGATCGACGGCGTCTGGGAGAAGGAGAACAGCCCGATCATCTCCTTCAGCGACGAGCCCTATACCGCGACGGGAACCGTGGCGCCGAACGCGCGGCGCGACCGCTGGATCGTCTGCGCGATCGACACGGCGAAGGGAATGGTGACGAAGATCGATCAGATGGAGTGAGGCCGGGAAATCGCGGATCCTGAAGTCCTCCTGGTGTGATTCAGGATTTCAGATTTCGGATTTCGGATTCAGGATTTCCCGTGGCGCCTTGACCACCTGTATCTCCACTTCCCTGTCGACGTATTTCCATTCCTCGGACTTGCGGAGCCGCTCGACAAGCTCCTCGAACACCGCGGCGTCCTCGGCGGCGAATTCGAACCACGTGAGGAAATCGAACGGCGCATCTTTTTCCTGGCAATGGTAGAGGCGACGGGCCACCGAGGAGACGTATTCCTTCCCGATGGAGATGTGGCGCGAGCGTTCCTCCATGATGACACGGCGCTCATCCTGCGCCAGGGCCCACCATTCCGGAGCCTTCCTGATCGGGATGAGCGCGGCATGATCCGCCTCAACGCGTCCGATCGTGGCCTGCCGCTCGATCAGCTCGGACAGCTCCGCCTTCTCCGCATAACGAATATTGCTGGTGGCTCCGCGGAGAATCCATGATGCGGCGGTCTTCGTTCCGGCCGCGCCTTCCACGCGCTCGATCCGCGGCACGGCGGACAATGTCGGACCCCGGAGCGGCAGGATCTTCTCCACCTGCCAGCTCCCTTTTTCCCCGGCGATGAATTCGACGGGCACGAAATGCGGACGATTCATGAATCCCCCCCTTGCAAATCCTTCGTCCGCGCCGCGGGACGCGGACGAAGCCTCTCCCATAAAATTAAATATAATGCAGCAGCCTGGTTCCCGCCTGCTCTCAGGCGGAAACAGTCGAAAAATAATTTACCCATCAGGAACCCAAGGGAGCAAGCTCCATGCCAAAATAGGAATGCATGTGTTATCGACTCTTTCCACAGCTCAGTTTCTCCCGCGTTTCACAATTGATCGGCAAGGGGCATTTTTTAATCATAAGCTTCCGCCTCGTCACGACACCTGCATAACCCTTCCTCCTGCGTTATACTTCCCATGAAGGAGTTTATCGCGGCGGATCATGGTCCTGAGGGGGGCGCCTGTAGAGCATGAAAACGGCATCGAATCCGGCGCGGATGAAATTTCTTCGGCGACTCCTGATCATCCTCCTTATTCCGTCCCTGGGCGTCGCCGCGCTCCTGACCGAATGGTCGATCCCCGCATTTCTCGCCCGGTCGATCTCGTCGATCGTGGAGGAGCGGCTCGCGGCAAAGCTGCAGTACGAAAGCGGCAGCGTTTCCCTGTCCCGGGGCGTGCGGCTGTCGCGCCTTGTCTTCACGGGAACCGAGGGCGATACAGTGACGGCGGACTCCGCGACATTCGACATTCCCTGGACGAAGCTCCGGCAGTTTCTACAAGGCAAGGGAACGCTGGCCGATATCACGGTGAGCGGGCTCCATTTCACCGTGACCCGGAACAGGAGCGGACGGTTCATTCTCCCCATCCGCCCGCCCAAGCTCTCCACCCTGTTCGAGATTCAATTCCACGACGGCGTGCTCCGTTATCGCGACGTCCCGCTCGACATCGACCATACCGCGACCGGGCTGACCGGGGCCGTTCACATGAGCGAGCAGATCCAGGGGGAGATATCCGGACGGAACCCGGGCGGCGAGGGTGGACGGTGGAGCCTGGCGATGAGACCGGCGGGCGAGGACACCGCGGAATTCACGCTGCGCGTCGCGAACGCGGACGCGCTGGAGACAGGATTCGCGCAAGGGATCATCACGCGCGGGGAGGACGGCGCATTTTCAGCGGAGCTTGCCGTGGAAATGACCACGCCCTTCGCGGCGCGCCTCCTGGATCGACGCATGCCTTCGTCGGGCGTGCTTGCCTTCAAGGGCCTCGCCAGGGGCGGCCAGAAATCCTTTCACCTGGGAGGAGAAGTCCGCGCGGAATCGCTGATGGCCGGCCGGATCGCGCTCACGGACTTGAAAGCCACCGTGACGGCCGACGAAAAACAGATTCTCGTCAGAAGCGCCACGGCGAGGATCCACGGAGGAAGCGCGTCGATCAGGTCCGCCGTTCTTCCGTACGCGGATTTTTCCGCGTGGTCGGCGGCCGGCCGCATCACCGGCGCCGATGCCCACCCCACGACGCGGGGACGCCTCGGCTCCGCATCCGTATCCGGCACGCTCGCCTGCGACTTCGATCTCCGAGGCGCTCCTCAGGCGGACCACGGCATGACCGGAACATTGAACCTGACCGTCTCGAACGGCCAGCTGAACGCACCCGCGCTCGACCGGCTTGTGCGACTCTCCAGCGATCCCACGCTTAAACCCCTGCCGTTCTCCCGCCTGAACGCACGCATCGGGCTCCGCGCGAACGGACTATCCGTGGAGCGGCTCGACTTCACGGGTCCACGCGTCAGCGCGCGCGGTAAAGCCCTGGTCGCCGCCAATCACGCGCTCTCCGGGGAGATGACATTTCTCCTGACAGGTGAACTGACGTCGCGGATTGTCGGACCCCTGGGCGGCTCGCTGCCGAAGGAGAACGGCCGCACCGTCGTGCCGACCATGCTCGCGGGGACGCTGGAGAATCCCGAGGTGAAATTGATGATGAGCCAGCTCGTCGCGGGAACAGCCTACGGCATCGCCAAATCCGTGGCGAAGCCGATCGGCACGGCCGTGAATAAAGTCGGCAGCACGCTGCGGGAAATCTTCGGCGGAAAAGAGGAAGAAGGCCGCTGATCGATCGCCGCCCCCGGATCGCCCGTCAGGCGGTGCGCTCGGTGACCTCGATCAGGTGAAAACCGAACTGGGTCTTGACCGGGCCCAGCACCTTACCGACGGGGCCGCTGAAAACGACCTCGTCGAATTCCTTCACCATGCTGCCGGGACGGAAGCTCCCGAGATCCCCGCCATCGCGGCCGGAGGGGCAATCCGAGTTCTTCTTCGCGACCTCGGCGAAATCCGCTCCCGCCTCGATCTCCTTCTTGAGCTTCACGCATTCGCTTTCC
Organism: uncultured bacterium; assembly: GCA_964499705.1. Taxonomy (GTDB): domain Bacteria; phylum UBA8481; class UBA8481; order UBA8481; family UBA8481; genus JBBTKW01. The sequence goes on from CAZCME010000012.1 coordinate 21,593, forward strand.
GTCTTGACGAGAATATGTCGTGCTGACGCCTGTGACATGTTGTGTTCCTTTCCGTGGATGAAATGAAACTCCATTTTACCCGGAATGTGGATTCCGCTCACGCGGTCTTTTGCGCCTTGTGCGCGGAACGGTGCGTCTGGGCGATTGAAGATGGGATCGGCGGTGACTTGTGAGTAATGGACAGACATTTCGCGGACGCACCCGGCGGGGTTTTCGAGTTGCCCGCTGAGACACCCAGGACTATTCTTTCCACATGAACCACTCCGAGATCGTCTCCTTTCTCTGGAACATCGCCGATCTCATCCGGGATTCCTTCAAGCGAGGAAAATACCAGGACGTCATCCTGCCGTTGACCGTCCTCCGAAGACTCGACCAGGTTCTCGCTCCCACGCGCGAGAAAGTCCGGGAGCGGCAGGCGACATTGAAGGCTCAGGGCATCAAGGAGTTGGATGCCCAGCTCCGCCGCGCCTCGGGATACGCTTTTTACAACACCTCGAAGTTCGACTTCGAACGGCTCCTCGCGGACTCTCCGAACGTCGCGGCCAACCTCCGAAAGTACATCGCGGGATTCTCGGAGAACATGCGCGAGGTAATCGAGAAGTTCGACTTCGACAACACGATCACCAAGCTCGACCAGGCCGGGCTCCTCTTCCAGGTGCTGGAGCGGTTCAAGAACGTGGACCTGCACCCGGATCGAGTGGACAACGCGACGATGGGTTCGATCTTCGAGGAGCTGATCCGCAAGTTCAACGAGGCGCTCGACGAGAACCCGGGCGAGCACTTCACGCCGCGCGACGTGGTGCGGCTTATGGCCGATCTTCTGATGGCCGGCGATGAGGCGCGACTGCGGAAGAAGGACATGGTCTTCACGGTCTATGATCCTTGCTGTGGCACTGGCGGGATGCTCACCATCGCCCGCGACCGCATCCGCTCAATCAGCCCCGACGCCGAGATCCACCTCTTCGGCCAGGAGGTCAACCCTGAGACCTATGCCGTCGCCAAGTCTGACCTCTACATCAAGGACCCGAGCGGCCGCGACGCGGACCGCATCCTCTTCGGCAGCACTCTCTCGAACGACCGCCATCCCCGCACGAAGTTCGACTACCTCATCGCCAATCCGCCTTACGGCAAGGACTGGGCGCGCGACGAGGAGGCGGTCACGGCCGAGCACGAGAAGGGCGAAGGCGGCCGGTTCGTGCCGGGCCTGCCCCGTAAGAGCGACGGCCAGCTCCTCTTTCTCCTCCACATGATCGCCCACATGCAGAAGGCCGCGGACGGCGGCACGCGCCTCGCCATCATCATGAACGGCTCCCCGCTCTTCACCGGCGACGCGGGCGGCGGCGAGAGCGAGATCCGGCGCTGGATTCTTGAGAACGACTGGCTCGAAGCTCTCATCGCCCTGCCCGAGCAGCTCTTCTACAACACCGGCATCGCCACATACATCTGGATTCTCTCGAACCGCAAGGAGAAGCACCGCCGGGGCAAAGTGAAGCTCATCAACGCCACGGAGAAGTGGGTGGCGATGCGCAAAAGTCTCGGCAACAAGCGCCGCGAAATCTCGGAGGAACAGCTCCGCAGGATCGTGGACCTTTATCTGGCGATCGAAGCGGGCGAGTCGGTTCGTATTTTTGATTCCACCGATTTCGGGTATCGCAAGATCACGGTGGAACGACCGCTGAAGCTGAACTTCCAGGTCTCGGTCGAGCGCATCGAGCGACTGAAGACTGAGAGCGGATTCGAGAATCTCGCGAAGAGCAAGAAGAAGGAGGCCAAGGTCAAGGCGGCCGAGGAGGCCGAGGGGCGGAAGGAGCAGGCCGCGGTGCTCTCCATGCTTGCAAAGATACCGACCACGCTCTTCAAAAATCGGCCCGCGTTCGAGAAGGCGCTTGAGAAGGCGGCGCAGACTGCCGGCATGAAGATCGCCGGCGCAGTCCGGAAGGCCATCATCTCGGCGCTCTCGGAGCGCGACGAGACGGCCGAGATCTGTCGCGACAAAGAAGGCAAGCCTGAGCCGGACTCGGACCTTCGAGACACCGAGAACGTTCCGTTGAAGGAGAGTATCGAGACCTACTTCGAGCGCGAGGTAAAGCCGCACGTGCCCGACGCCTGGATCAACACCGAGACCTGCGACGAGAGGGACGGCAAGATCGGGAAGGTCGGGTACGAGATCAACTTCAACCGCTACTTCTACAAGTACACGCCCCCGCGCCCGCTGGAGGAGATCGAGGCGGAGATCAAGGCGCTCGAGACCGAGATCGTGGCGGGAATGAAGGGGATCACCGGATGATGCGCCTGGCGTATTTCGATGAGACGGGCGACGACGGCTATCCGGACTCGTCGTCGCCTCTCTTTGTGTTGACCGCGCTCTATCTTCACTATCTGCATTGGCAAGCGATTCATGAGAAGATTTCGGAGTTCCGCAAAGCTTTGCGCGAGACCTGCAAGATTCCCGTGAAGACCGAGTTTCACAGCAAGCCGTTTCTCCTGAACAAGAAGCCTTACCGGGGAATGAATCTGGGCGACACGACACGCGTGAGCATCTTCGACAGTTACTGCGACCTGATCGCCTCGCTCGAGGTCAGAATTGTGAATGTCGTCATCGTGAAGCCGCGCATCTTGAGCGCGAAGTATCAGATTCTGGATCGCGCGCTGACTTATGTCATTCAGCGCATCGAGAACGATCTGAATCCCACGTCAAATCCGGACGCCAAGTTTCTGATCGTCTCCGACGAGGGGCGTATTGGGAAGATGCGCCAGACCACGCGGAAGCTCTCGAAGATTCAATACATCGGATCCAAGTTCGGCCCGAGTTCGTATCGGAAGGATCTCAAGTCGCTTATCGAGGACCCCCTGCCGAAGCGGTCGAACGAGTCCTACCTGATCCAGGTCGCTGATCTGGTTTCCTGCGTCGTCTACTTTCACGCCCTGCTGGGTACGGGTATCGGGGAACTGCCAAATCGCCTACCCTCAATCGTCGATGCCGCGAAGATTACGGATTGGATGGACCGCTTGAAACCGGCCCTGAATTTGAAAGCCTCGGAGAGGGATCCGTATGGCATCGTTTATCACCCTCAATAGCGAACGGCGGCCCTCGCGAGCCGCCGTTTCCACCACCTACGGCGCATGCGCGCTTTCAGTAGTTCATCTAAAATATAGCCCGGCACAGTCAGGCTTTCAACGGCATTCTCATGCGAATCATTGCCCCTCGATTGGACGAAAAAATAGGAACTGGCTGGCGGGTGCCATACGGACACTTCTTCATCCATTGAACTTCAGAATAATAAGGTGTACGGTCCGTTCATATCCCCCCTGTCGCTTCGGCGCAGGGCGCGAAGCCGCCTCTGGGCGGCTTCTGCTTTTTGGGGCCGCATGATGAGATACAAGCCCTACTCCAAGTACAAGCTCTCCGGCGTCGAGTGGCTGGGCAAGGTGCCGAAGGGATGGGCGGTGAAAAGGTTGAAACACTGCGTAGCATTGCAACGCAAGAAGAAGATGCCGGATTCTGAATCGAACTACCTCAGGTTGGAAAACATCGAGTCGTGGACAGGAAAATTGACTTCCACCGAGCCGCATGCGAACGACGGAGATGCTATTTCCTTTGAACCCCACGATGTTCTCTTCGGAAAGTTGCGGCCGTATTTGGCGAAGGCGTGGCTTTCCGATAGAGCCGGGGTCTGTTCGTCGGAGTTACTCGTTCTTCGACCGCTTGAACTAGATCCGAAGTTTCTGGCGTTGTGGGCACTAAATCGGGATTTTGTCTCCGAAATTGATTCGTCGACCTTTGGCACCAAGATGCCGCGCGCCGAATGGAACTTCATCGGAAATATGCCAACCTTGGTGCCGAACATCACTGACCAACGCGCCATCGCGGCCTTCCTCGATCGGGAGACGGGGAGGATTGATGCGCTGGTGGCGAAGAAGGAGCGGCTGATCGAGCTTCTCAAGGAGAAGCGGCAGGCGCTCATCACCCGCGCGGTCACCAAAGGACTCGACCCCAACGCCAAGATGAAAGACTCCGGCGTCGAATGGCTCGGCCAGGTGCCGGAGGGGTGGGAGGTGACTCCGTTCACCAAGATGGTGACTGAGAAATCGGATTATCGAGGACGAACCCCAGAAAAGATCGATGACGGCGTTTTACTTATCACAGCAAGAAATATCCGCATGGGGTTCATCGATTACGAGTGTTCTCAAGAATACATTTCGGATGCTAGCTACGTCGAAACAATGAAACGAGGGTTTCCTAAAAATGGCGATATTCTCTTCACGTCAGAGGCTCCTCTTGGAAACGTTGCGCTGGTGGATAGAGAAGATGTTGCGTTGGCTCAACGAGTAATTCGCTTCCGGATGAATCCCGAGCGTATCGCGAGTACATACGCGTTGTTTGCGATGATGTCAGCCTATTTCCAAGACCAACTGAAACGTTTGGCAACTGGATCAACGGCTGAAGGGATCAAGGCAAGCAAGCTTTTTTCGCTTCGGCTGCTAGTTCCTTCCTTGGCTGCGCAACGCGCCATCACTACCCACCTCGACCACGAGACTACCAAGCTCGACGCCTTGGCCGAGAAGACCACGCAGGCCATCGAGAAACTGAAGGAGTACCGCGCCGCGCTCATCTCGGCTGCAGTGACGGGGAAGATCGACCTGAGGGAAGCAGCTACCTGAATTTTAGTATCATTTAGCCTATTGACTAAATTTAGTCTCAAAGCTATATTTATGGCGTGACATTACTAGGGCTTGAAATGGAGCGGATATGGCAGCTATCTCTATAAAAATAAACAATCCATTCCGACCTGGCGCGGGCCATATGCCGCCGTATCTAGCTGGCCGGGAAGCCGAGTCCAATGAGTTCCGTCGTCTCCTCGGTCAAAGGCCGATAATGGAGAACCTCATCCTTACCGGACTTCGCGGACTCGGAAAGACCGTCCTCCTCGAGACGTTCAAACCGATCGCCATAGCCGAAGGTTGGCTCTGGTCGGGCACTGATCTCTCCGAATCCGCGAGCATCAACGAGGATAATTTGGCCACGCGAATCATCACAGACCTCTCCGTCATTACCTCGCCAATAGTAATCGCTCGAAAAGAGCGGCCGAACTTTGGATTCCATACGGGCTCGGTCGAGGAGACGGTTCGCCTGGACTTTCAGGTCCTGAAATCTCTCTATGATCGCACCCCAGGACTCATCTCGGACAAGTTAAAGACCGTGCTCGAACAAGTTTGGTCGGTGTTGTCCGGCCACAATGTTCGCGGCGTCATCTTTGCGTATGACGAAGCTCAAAATCTCGCGGATCACGCAGTGAAGGACCAGTATCCTCTCTCCCTCCTCCTCGACCTCTTCCAGTCGATTCAACGGAAGGATATCCCCTTCATGCTCGCACTCACCGGCCTGCCAACGCTCTTTCCCAAGCTCGTGGAGGCGCGCACCTACTCGGAGCGGATGTTTCGCGTGGTCTTCCTCGATCCGCTCTCGAATAGCGAAACGGCCGACGCAATCCAGAAGCCGATCGAGAAGGAAAATTGCCCGATTCACTTCTCGGAGGAATCGATCGCAACGATCTGGCGCATCACGCGCGGTTATCCCTATTTCGTCCAGTATGTCTGCCGCGAGTCTTTCGATGTCTGGGCCCAGGCCGGCGAATCCGGAAAGACGTTGCCGAATATTCCTGTCAACGAGATCGTCCGAAAACTGGATTCCGATTTTTTTGCGGGCCGGTGGGCGCGCGCCACGGACAGGCAACGAGAACTCCTCAGCATCGTCGCGCGGTTGGAGAGCGGCGCCGAGGAATTCACCGTGCAGGAGATCGTCGATAGCCCCGCCAATAAAGCTCTCGACAAGCCTTTCGGCAGCAGTCATGTGAATCAGATGCTCGCCGCCCTGTCCGAAGCAGGCCTCGTGTACAAGAACCGCCACGGAAAATATTCGCTGGCTGTTCCTCTCCTCGATGAATTCATCCGGCGACAGGGGCAGGCATAGTATGAGACGGCATAATGCCTGACATCTCTGAACGCTCATTCGAGGAGACGATCGAGGCTGGACTCGTCTCGCCCGGCCGACGCGAAGGACATGCCGCGTGCTGGACCGCGCGCCGCGCCGAGGACTACGACCGGGCGCTCTGCCTCGTTCCCAAGGACGTCATCGACTTCATCACCTCCACCCAGCCCGAGATGTGGGAGAAACTGAAACAGCACCACGGCGCGGAGATCAAACCGCGGTTCCTTGCGCGGCTCTCGAAGGAAGTGGCCGATCGGGGCGTCCTCGAGGTTTTGCGGAACGGAGTGAAGGATCTCGGGTGCGACTTCAAGCTCGCGTACTTCCGCCCCAACAGCGGCCTCAACTCCGACCTTCAGCGGCTCTATACCGCCAACGTCTTCTCAGTCATACGCCAACTGAAATACAATCCGGACTCCGAGCAGAGCCTCGACATGGCGCTCTTTCTGAACGGCCTTCCGCTCTTCACGGCCGAACTCAAGAACCCGCTTACGGGTCAGACGGTCGAGGACGCCATCAGCCAGTATCGGACTACGCGCGATCATCGCCTCTCCCTCTTCCGGTATCGCCGATGCCTCGCGCACTTCGCCGTCGATCCGAACCTCGTCTTCGTCACCACCAAGCTCCATGGCCCCACGACCCGCTTCCTCCCGTTCAACAAAGGTTGGAATGAGGCCGCGGGTAATCCTCCCGCCTCGATCAAGGGAGGTTACGCGACCGCGTATCTCTGGCAGGAGATCTGGGCTCGCGACTCGATCCTCGAACTCATCCAGCACTTCATCCACGAGGTCGCGGTCGAGGACGAGGATGGCCATCCGACCGGCGAGAAGGCCCTCCTCATTCCGCGCTATCACCAGCGCGACGCGGTGCGCGGGCTCGTCGCGGACGCTCGCGACCAGGGCGCGGGCGGGCGCTATCTCATCCAGCACTCCGCAGGCTCGGGCAAGTCGAACACCATCGCCTGGCTCGCTCACCGCCTCTCGGTCCTCCACGACGCCCAGGATACCCGCGTCTTCGACTCGATCATCGTCATCACCGATCGAAAGGTCCTCGACCGCCAGCTCCAGAAGACCGTTCTCGCGTTCCAGCAACGGCTCGGCATCGTCGAGAATATCGACACGACCTCGAAGCAGTTGCAGGAGGCGCTCGAAACATCCAAGACGATCATAGTCTCGACGCTCCAAAAGTTCCCCGTCATCGCGGCCCGGATCGGCGAATTGCCGGGCAAGCGCTTCGCCGTGATCGTCGACGAGGCTCACTCCTCGCAGAGCGGCGAGTCGACTCGGAGCCTCAGGTCCGTGCTCTCGACCGACGACCTCGAGAAGGCTGAAAGGGAGGAAGAGAGAGCTCTGACTCCTGAAGAGGAGATGGAGGAGAAGATTCTTGAAGAGATCAAGAACCGAGGGCGGTTGAAGAACGTCTCGTGGTTCGCCTTCACCGCGACGCCCAAGCCCAAGACGCTCGAACTCTTCGGCATAAAGCAACCCGACGGCCGCTATGCGCCGTTCAGCCTCTACAGCATGCGGCAGGCCATCGAGGAGAAGTTTATCCTCGACGTCCTCGCCAACTATACGACCTACACCGCCTACTGGCGGCTCCTGAAGACGATCAAGGACGACCCCTGCTACGACAAGGGGAAGGCGCAGTACTTGTTGAAGGAGTTCGTGGAGCTGCACCCGCACGCGATCGAGACGAAGGTCAAGATCATGCTCGATCACTTCACTGCCTTCACAGCCCCCCGCATCGACGGACAGGCCAAAGCGATGGTGGTGACCCGCTCGCGCCTTCACGCGGTCCGATACAAGCGCGCCTTCGACAAGGCCCTGGCCGAGCGCAACCTCGATTGGAAAGCGCTCGTTGCGTTCTCGGATACGATCGCCGACGGTGGCCGCGACTATACCGAGGCGAACATGAACGGGTTCCCCGAGGCGCAGACGGCGCGGAACTTTCGGCGCCCCGAGTATCGGTTCTTGATCGTGGCCTGCAAATTTCAGACGGGATTCGACGAGCCGCTCCTTCATACGATGTACATGGACAAGAAGCTCGGTGGTGTGAACTCGGTCCAGACGCTCTCGCGCCTCAACCGGACGCGACCCGGCAAGCAAGAGACGGCCATCCTCGATTTTGTGAACGAGGCCGAGATGATCCGGAAGGACTTCGAACCTTACTACCGGACGACGATCCTCTCCGAGGGCACCGATCCGAACATCCTCTACGAGAAGGAGAATCGTGCTCTCGACTTCGGCGTCTTCGTGAAGAGCGACGTCGAGGCGTTTGGTCGCATCTACTTCGGGCGCTCGTCGACGCAGGGCAAGATCTACGCTGTCCTGAACCCGATCGTGGAGCGGTTCCGCGCGATCCCAAAGAAGGACCAGGCCGATCTACGCGGAGTCCTCCAGGATTTCGTCCGGCTTTACGCGTTCCTCTCCCAGATCGTCCCCTTCGCGGATCCCGACCTCGAGAAGTTCTACCAGTTTGCTCGTCTCCTGAAGCGGCTCATCCCGGTCGAGCGCGAGGCCCTGCCGCGCGAGATTCAGGAGAAGATCGACATGGAATCGTTCCGGCTGGCGATCACGCACAAGGGGCGCATCAAGCTCGAGGGAACGGGCGGCATGCTCGAACCACAGATCGGGACGGGCCCGGCGACCGCGGACGTCGAGGAGATCGAGTATCTCTCGCGGATCATCACGGAACTGAACGATCGATTCGGACTCAACCTCGGTCCCGAGGATCGGATCACGATCGAGCAATTGATGAAACAGCTCGACGAGGACAAATCGCTCGACGCCGTGGCGCGCGTCAATCCACGCGAAAAGGCGCGTCTCTCGTTCGACCACAAGGTCGAGGGCGCTCTGCAGGAGATCGTGGACTCGAACGTGGCGCTCTATAAGCGCCTGACAGAGGACTTGACTTTCGGCGAGGCATTGAAGTCGATGCTCTTTGATGGCTTCATGCGAAGCCGTCGGCAGGTGGATCAGCTTCTGAAGCAGATGGAGTCGCAGACGCTCGAGTTCAAGTCATCGCTTCGCTGGGACGTGAAGCAGGCGAAGCGCGACGAGGTTGTGATCCCACACGGCGTTTTGAAGACGATTGCGGCCTTTCTGAACACGGAGGGAGGGGATCTGCTGATTGGCGTGGACGATGACCGGAAAGCGGTCGGGATCGAGCAGGACGGCTACGAGAACGAGGACGAGTTCATGCGGAGCCTCATCCAGTATGTGCAGAACGGCATGGGAAAACTGGCCGGCACCTGCCTGGACACGATCATTCAGGTCGTTGAGGGCAAGGCTGTGTGTCTCGTCTCTTGCCGCCGCAGTCCCGAGCCGGTCTGGCTGACATGGAAGAAGCGGGAGAAGTTGGAGGCCGTCGTGCCCGTCGAGGCGGCGTTCTATGTCCGGTCGGGGCCTCGAACCGATGCGCTCACTGCCGAGGACGCGGAGAAATACATCGCGATGAGGTGGAAGAGGGAGTAGGAAGGCCTTGTGCGCGATGCTGTCCTGAACTAGATTTCACTCATGAGCGAAGAGATGGAACAGGAACTGGAACGGCTGCGCGCCGAGAATGCGGCCTTGAAGCAATCGACGACAAAAGGGATCTTCCTGAAGGTCAGCGAGAAGGGCGGCGTGTCGCTGTACGGCATGGGTCGATTTCCGGTCACGCTCTACAAGGAACAGTGGCTGAAGATACTCGATATGGCCGAGGAGATCCGTACCTTCATCAGAACGAACGACGGGCGCCTCAAGACAAAAGAGAAGTAACCTCCCGTCTCGCATAGCGCTCGATCATTTCCGCGACATGGTCCAGGTCGAAGGGTTTCATGACCAGGGCCTCTGCTCCTGCCGCCAGCGCCTTGTCATGATATTCCTTCAGGGGCGACGCCGTGATCATGATGACGGGAATGTTCCTGCAGCGGGCATCCTCCTTCAGGCGCCGGCAGAGTTCCCATCCGTCCATCCTCGGCATCAGGACGTCCGCGAAGATGATCGCCGGCTTCTCCACGATCGCGCGCTCGATCGCCTCGGTTCCGCTCCCGCAGCCGAGGACATGGTAGCCGCGCCCTTCGAGCACCATCGAAAGGCAGTAGAGCAGATCGTCCTCATCGTCCACGATCATGACGCGCTCCCCGCTCATGACGATCCGACCGCCGCGGAAAGTTGCCGGGGGGCCTGCATATTTTCCTGCGCCTCGAGATCCGGCACCGACACGACGAACCTCACTCCCCCGTCGAAGTTCTCCGCCTCGATCGTGCCGCCGTGCAATTCAACATCCCGCCTGCAGATCGCCAGTCCCAGTCCCACTCCCTTGTAGCCTTTTCCGCCGACGGGTCGGCGCGCCTGGTGGAACTTGTCGAAGATCGCCGCTCGTTCATGCTCCGGGACCTCAGGACCGTCGTTCCAGACCTCGATGCGAACTCCCCTGTTTTCCCCGCGCATCACGGCGACGCGAATGCGGGCACGGGCGAATCGCAGCGCGTTGTCGATGAGATTCGTCAGGACCTGCGTCATGAGTTCTTCGTCGCCGCGCATCCTGATTTCGCCGGGATCGGATTCCAGACGGAGCGCAATCTCCTGGTCCCGGGACGAGACGGCGAAATTTTCGACCACGTGCGAAGCCGTCACGGCGACATCGAATTCCTCCCTGTTCAACTGCACGGCATCGGACTCCAGGCGCGACAGGTCGAGGAGATTCCTGATGACGGACGTGAGCCTCTTGAGGTTGCGCTTCCAGATCTCGGCGAGCTTCCGGCGTTTTTCGTCCGTCGCATCGATCGAAGAACCGTCCTCGGTCATCGCGAATCCTTCCGAGGTCACCTGGAGGATGGCCAGGGGCGTGCGAATCTCGTGCGAAACCATGCCGAGAAATTCGTTCTTCAGCCGTTCCGTGCGCATGCGCTCCAATTCGGCGGCCGTGCGCGCCGCGAAGATGGTGACGATCGATTCGAGAAATGTCCGGTCCTCCACCGGCCCTGTCCTGAAGAGTACGATCGCGCCGAGCGCCTCGTTGGCGCCGGTGACAAGCGGCACGGCGAACCCGTCCTGTTCTCCGAACACCTGGAGCACCGGGTCCTCCTCGTAACGCGTCCGGGCATCCTTTAGAAAAATGGGAATTCGAGCCTGCAATATCCGTTCGAACATCGTTCCGCGCGTCGACCACTCCTTCGGCCATATCCTCTCGTCGCGGCACCAGGCTCCGCACAAGCGCCCGCGAGATTCGGATGCCTCCGGGATTTCCCAGACCGCCACCGCTTCGACTTCGAGAAGCTCGCCGAGAAGTTGCGCCAGCCTGCGGCAGAAATCGTCGCCCGTCAGCGGCGAAGTCCCCGCGAGAATCTTCTCCAGGATCACGCGTCCCCGCCGGATATCCGCGTCACGCTCCTCGATCCGGTCCAGCATGGAATTGAATCCTGCGATGAGCTGGCCGATTTCGTCCTGCACGGTGAAGTCCGGAGCGCGCAGCGAATAATCGTTCCGCCGCGAAACCGCGCGCATCGTATCGTTCAGCCGGAGAAGCGGGGTGGTCAGGATGCGGAAGAGGCGGCTCGCCAGGTAGGAGGAGATGAGGAAGGAAGAGGCGGCGATGACGACGATGACGGCCGCTCCGAAAAAAATGCGGTCCCAGAATTGATCCAGGCTCGCCTGGAGATAAACCGTGCCGATCCGCTCCGAGGCCAGGATCACGGGGGCCGCGACGAAGAGGGATTGCGCGTCATAGAGATACCGGCTCGCGCCCATGATCTCGATCGGCGGCGGTTCGCCCCCGGATGCTCCGTACACCGCGAAGGGAACTCCGTCCGGCGTCGTCACCCAGGCGGCGTGAATCTCCGGCATGGAGACGATCGATTCGAGCGCCTCGCTCGCGGCCTCGGGATCGTGAAACGCGAGCGGAGCGGCGCAGTTATGCGCGAGGAGATCCGCGACGCCGCCAATGGCGCGCGGCATCTCGTACCGCAGCGAACGGTATTCGTGAACCAGGAGACCGACGGACGTCAAGGCCAGGGCGACCACCACGGTGCCCGCGGCGGACAGGACGAATTTTCGCTCCAGACCGAGACGCGGAAACCGCGCGTGGAGCGGCTTCATGGCGAATCCATCTCTTCAGCGCGCATGAGGATACACCTGCGCGAGCTGGAGCAACTGCGAGCGGACCTTGAGCCCGGACTTCTCGCAGGCGGCCGGATTGATCTCGAAGCGCACCTTCTGATTCCGGAGGAAGAAGCGGATTCCGCCTCCTCGCTCGCAGAAACGCGGCTGATCCGAGATCGTCAGCATGCCGCGAAATCGCGCGAGCTCGGTATCGGTCGTTTCCCGTTCCACGGAAGCGGAGATGTAAAGAAGATCGCAGCTCGTGACATCGGTCCACGATGCGAAGCGCCTGACGCCGATTTTACGGTCACCGACCAGCTGGCCATTCATGATGGCGTCAAGCGCCGGGCCGAAGGGATCCTTGCCGACGACTCCGACGATGAACGGCGCGGTCGCGGCCGGACCGGATGGAGGTTCAGGCCAGGTCACGAACCGCGTGAACTGCAGGAGGAAAGCGGCCTTGATTCCGTATTCCTGGCGGGTCTCGGCGAGGACGCGGGACGCCGCAAGCGCGAACAGGATCATCACCATCACGGCCGCACATCCGCGGCGCCGACGCCTCTTCAGAACATCCATGTGACTTGTCCGGCGATGTTCCTCCGGATCTCCACGGGAGAGGTGAAGAATCCGAAGACTCCGGTCCCGAATTCCCGATGCGACGCATCCAGGAGATTCTGGCCGATGAGACTGAGTTCGAGACCGGAGCGAGGTTGCCACGCGAGGCGGGCGTCAAACCGGAGGTAGTGGGGAATCCGTTGAGTGCGGAGGTTGTCGACAAAGTAGGCGCCCCAGTCGAGGGAGATATTGCGGGGGAGATCGAGATAGGATCGGATCTGGAACTGCTGCTGGGGGACATTGCCTTCCTGGTTCTCGGGATTGACCGCCGTGCTTCCCGGCTGCTGGTGCAATTGCATGAGGAGAAGAGAATACGATCCCCGCAGCCGCCAGCGGGGGCTCACATCCCAGTTCACCACGGCCTCGCCGCCGTACACTTCGCCATCCATGCGATTCTCCGCGACGACGGGAACAACAAGATGCGTCGGCGCCTCCAGCGTCATGGCCTTCACTTCGTTCGTCGCCAGGTTGTCGTACACATTGTAGAAACCGGCGAGATCGACGGAGCCCTGCTCGCCGACACGCCCGCGATACCCGGCCTCGAACGAGAGCAGATCCTCGGACTTCACGTCCCTGTTTCCGAAGAACGATTGCAGGACCACGGGCGCCGCGAAGGGAGGCGACGGGACGGGCGACGCCGCGATATTCACGCGGACATCCTCAAGTGCGCGCGATGGAATCCGCACCGCGCGGGAGACGGCGGACCAGAAGACGTGACGCTCCGCGGGTTGCCACAAGAGCCGGGCCGTCGGCTGAATCTCGAATCCGGTGTAATCGTTCTCCTCCACCTTCGTTCCGAGGGTCAGCCTGAGCGTCTCGGGCCGGAGGTGAATTTCATCCTGGATGAATCCATGCTTCAGGTCGTCGTTGCGCTCGGCCGGCGAGAACGAGAGATCGAACGTATTGTCGAGATGATCGCGCGTGTAACGATAGCCCGCGCCCCAGGTGAAGTGGTGGATGCCGATCGGAGCGAGATCGTGCTGCAGTTCGAGATCGAAGAGGTCGCGCCGCTCCGCGACGACACCCGTGCGACGCTCCGTCCGGTCGTAATAACCGCGCATCTGCAGGCGCGCGGCCGATTCGAAGGTGCGCGTCCAGTGCCCGGCGACGTTGCCACCCCTGGCGCGCTGATCGTTCTCGATCAAGCGGGAGAAGGGCGCGGAAAGCGTCGGCCCCCGGAAGGGATCGCTCTTGTCGGAGATGTCGTAGATGTCTCCCTGAAATGTGAACTCATCGCGCTCGGTGAGATTCCAGTCCGAGCGGAATCCGCCCTTCTCGCCGTTCCACTCGTCGCGCGTCCTCCTGCCGCGGCCGTCTTCACCGTTCCTGACGTCGATCCTCTCCGCGTAAGCGCGCCATGTTCCATTCGCACCGAGCCGGCCGCCGTAACGGAGATGACCGTTGGCGCCTTCGGCGGAGCCGCCACCAGCCGTCACGAGCCCGCCCAAAGTTTCGGCGCTCGACTTTGTTATGATATTGATCACGCCGTTCACCGCGTTGGAACCCCAGAGCGAGCCGCCGGGACCGCGGACCACCTCGATCCGCTCGATATTTTCCACGGGCACGGATTGCACGTCCCACCAGACGCCCGAGAAAAGCGGAGTGTAGACGCTGCGGCCGTCGATGAGGACGAGGAGCTTGTTGGCGAAGCGGTCATTGAATCCGCGCGAGGAGATGGCCCACATGTTCGCGTCGATGCGCGCGACCTGCATGCCCGGAACAAGTCTCAGGAGTTCCGGAATGCTTCTCATTCCCGACCGGCGGATATCATCGGACGTGATGACGAAAACAGCGGCGGAAGCCTCGTGGAGGGGCTCCGCATGCTTTGCGGCGATTTCCACATCGATGTCCATCAGCTCCTCGATGGAGAGATGCGTCAGTTCAAGAAGTTCGTTCGACGGCCGGGAAGAGTCCTGCGCGAATGCGGGAGAAACGGCCTGAAGGAGGTAAAGGAAAACGGAAATACAACATGTGCGGCACCGAGGTATCCGCGCGCGACCAGGATTTTCTATCGGATAGTCCCCCATGCTCAGCGTCTTCCATTGTAGTCGATACAGCGCGTCGATAACAAGGGGTGTGAAGCACAAACCAATTACAAGAAGGCTTAAAGAAGAGCGACAGGTATCTCGCCTGTCGCTCCTTCTTCGTTATGCGGATCGCATTCTCTTCAGAAGAACATCCTCGACTGGAGATACCAGAACTGGGCGTTCTCCTTCTGATTGCTGGCGGTCATCACCTGGTCGCCCAGCAGGATGGAATAGCCCGCCAGGAAATCCATATGGTCGCGATACTTGTGCTTGATGGTCACATCGATTTCATCCCCGATATTCTCGCTCGTGAATGTCCTCGCCGCCCGGACGACTCCTCCGAAGGCGTTGCGCCATGCATCGGCCGGGGTGTTGAGACGGAAGATGTGATAATCGGCGGCGACGGTGGTGGAAGCCCAGGGCTTGAAGCTGATTCCGGCGCGGTAATTCTCGAGGTTGCTCCACTGGAAAAAATCGGCGTAGCCGTAGAACTTGTGATTCGTCGGGTAGAGATTGTCGAATCCCTCGCGCTTGCCGTCCGTCGCGTTCTTGTCGCCGGTCGCCCAGTTTCCTTCGAGGCTCACGGTGACATCGTGCTTCGCCATGAGCCGATACGCGCCCTGGACGTGAGCCGCCCACGCCTTGATGTCGTCCGAGGACTGCGTTCCGAACTGGATCGCGCCTTCGGCATCGAGCGTCAGATCCGGCGTCACTTTCCAGATGCCATATGCGCCGGCGGTGTATTGATCGAGCTTGCCGGTGTCGAAGGCGTTCCTTTCGGAGACAAAATTGCCGCGACCGTCGCGCTTGTAGAAGATGTACGGCATGAAGGTCACGGGCGTGTCCTTGTATGTGCCCACGAGTCCGAAGAGATTCAGGTCGTTGTCATTGGCGTTCGACTCCGTAAGCGTCGCTCCGAAGAGATCGAAGGACATCTTCCCGACGGGCGCCGTGAACTTGACGGCGTCGAAGCTCCGGCCGACATTGCTCCAGTCGAGCGCGCCGATCAGGCGCTCCGATCCGTAGGACAGTTCCTGCCGGCCCACGCGCACGGCGGCGTTCGTGCCCCAGAGCTTGCGGACATCGAAGTATCCCTGCCGGAGATCGACAGAAGCGTCGTCGTTGACGGTGGAGGGTTCATCGCCGAACGTCCGCGCGTCCTGGAACTGGATGTAGGCGGATATGTCGTCGGTGGCGTCGAGCTTGAAGTTCACTCTTGTCCGGAGAAACGTGAAAGAATTTTCGTCGTCGCGCGTTTCGTTCAGGTCGAAATTCTGCCGGCTCTCCGTGCGAGCGCGGACTTCTCCGCCGATGGAGAGCTTGTCGGTTACGTTCTTCAACACGACGTCGGCTCCCGAGTCAGTCGTCACGGCGAATACTGCAATGAAAGCACACGCCAACCTGAATCCAGTTCCCCATCCCCTGTCATGCATGAGCATATGAATTCTCCTTCGTATCATGAATTGCACCTTTCGGTGTACCGCTGGCCGGCAACGTGCCGGGCCGCTCCAGCGAAGCATCCCGCCGATGGCGGGACGCCCCGCCCGGCGGGGTTCTTTCCCCGAAAGCGCGTTCTTCCAGGAAGGAAATCAATCTCCCGCGGAGATCGTCATACTGGGCGTGTTCGAGAACACCCTCGCGAGTACGCGGGCGAAGGAACGGAACGTCCATGATCTCGCCGACGCGCGCTTCCGGACCTGAAGTCATCATGACGATCCGGTCGGAGAGATACAGCGCCTCATCAACATCGTGCGTGACGAGAAGCGCGGTGATCTTCTCCTCGCGCCAGAGCTCGATGAGAACCTCCTGGAGCTCGAGGCGCGTGAGGGAGTCGAGCATGCCGAAAGGTTCATCCAGCAGCAGGAGGCGCGGAGAGAGAGCGAAGGCTCGCGCGATGCCGACACGCTGGCGCATGCCCTGGGATAATTCCGCCGGCTTCTTGTGAAGCGAAGCGCCCAGGCCGACGAGACGGAGATATTTTTCCGCTCTGGCGGTTCGGATTTCCGGGCGCGAGTCGGGCATCACCTGGTTGACACCGAGCATCACGTTGTCGAGAGCGGTCATCCAGGGCAGCAGGCTCGGCGCCTGGAAGACGACACCTCGGTCGGGACCCGGACCGGTGACGTCCTCCCCTGCCAGAACGATTCCGCCCTCGCTGATCTCCGACAGGCCCGCGACCATCGAAAGCACGGTCGATTTTCCGCAACCGGAATGACCGATGACGGATACGAATTCCCCCTCCTCCATGAGAAGATTGAAATCGCGCACGATGACTGCCGGCCCTTTCGGCGTCGGATAAACCTTTTCGAGCTTGTTGAGCTCCAGATACGGCTTCACGCGGCGGTCCTTTTCTTGTCGGCGGCGATGGCGGCGGCCGATTCCATCCTCCGGCATTCCGGGCTCAGCAAGTACTGAGTGATCTTCATCTTGAGCCTCCTGAACGCCGGATCGCCGCTGATGCTCTTCCGATCACGCGGTCGGGGAAGATCTATGCGAAATTCGGGCCCAAGCGAGGCGGCCGGGCCGGCCGTGAGGGGAATAATCCTGTCGGCCATCAGAATGGCCTCGTCGATGTCGTTTGTGATCAATACCGCGGTCCGACGATCCCTCTCCCAGATCCGCACGATCTCTTCCTGCAGAGTCGCCCGGGTCAAGGCATCGAGAGCGGAGAGCGGCTCGTCCATCAGGAGAATTCTCGGTTCCATCGCCAGCGTCCTGGCAAGCGCCACGCGCTGGCGCATGCCGCCGGAGAGTTGTCCGGGGCGCTTGTCGGCGGCCTCGGTCAGGTTGACCATCGCCATGTATTTCTCCGCGTGCTCGTTCCGCTCCGTCTCGGTCCATTCGGAATGCAGCGAATCCACAGCCAGCCGTATGTTCCTGCGGACGCAGAGCCATGGCAGGAGGCCGTAGTTCTGGAAGACCACGCCGCGGTCGGGACCGGGCTGTAACGCTTCCCTGCCGTCCAGGAGAACCACTCCGGCATCCGGCGTCGTGAGTCCCGACAAGAGTGAAATGAGCGTGGACTTGCCGCTTCCGGAGTAACCGATGACCGCGAGAAACTCGCCCTCTTCGATCTGAAGGTTGATGTCCGAAAGGATCGACGTGTAGTCGCCGCGCTTCCTGTGTCTGAAACCCTTTTCGACGTGCTTCAATTCGAGGATCGCCATGGATTATTCCGCAGTGAGCCGCCGCTCGACGAGGCTCATGAGCCGGTCGAGGGCGAAGCCGACAATCCCGATCGTGAGAATGCAGAGAATGATGTGCTCATAGATGAGACTGTTGTATTCCTGCCAGAGGAAGCCTCCGACGCCGGGAGCTCCGGTCAGCATCTCGGCCGCGACGATGACGAGCCACGCGATTCCGAGCGAGAGGCGGAAGCCGGTGAACATGTACGGCATCGTCGCGGGGAGGAGGACTCGCGTCAGCATCGTCCATCTGGAGAGCTTGAGGACCCGGGCGACATTCAGATAATCCTGGGGGATGGAGCGGACACCGACGGCGGTGTTCAGGACGGTCGGCCACATGGAGCAGATCGCGATGGTGAAGACGGCGGCCGGTTGCGATTGTTTGAAGAGAACGAGGCCGAGCGGCAGCCACGCGAGCGGCGAGACGGGCCGGAGGATCTGGATGATCGGATCGAAGGCGCGCGTGAATGTTCTGGAGACGCCGAGGAAGAGGCCGATCGGCGTGCCGAACAGAAGAGCCAGGCTGTAACCCTTGGCGACGAGAACGAGCGAGTACCAGGTGAAGCGGAGGATGCCCTGATCCAGCTCTCCTCTTTTCGCGAACGGCTCCATGATGTAATCGCGGCTCGACGCCCACGTCTTCGTCGGCGACGGAAGCTGCGAATCGGGAAGGTGACTCACCAGCGCCCAGATCATGACCATCACCGCGATGCCCGCCATCGGCATCCAATACTCCGCGTAATTCCTTCTTCCCATGGTCATCGCTCCTCTTCTCATACTGATATGCCTCACTGGTATCCGCAGCAGGCTCATGGCGTCAGCCCTTTCTGCTGTGCACGGCAAATGCGGCCGCGTATTCCTCCGGTTTCGCCGGATCGAAGTTCACCCCGTCGAAGAGCGCGAAACCACTGTCGTCGCGTCCTCCGTGCTGAACGCCGATCTCCTTCATGGCCTCCTCGTAGATGTCGGGGCGCATGACGGACTTCGCGACGCCCTCGTAATCGGGCGCGCCCTCGACCATGCCCCAGCGGCGGAACTGCGTGAGCCACCACGTGGCGTACTTCGGCTGCGGATAATTGCAATTCCGGTCGGAGAACTTCATGCAGTACTCGGGATCGGATTTCGTCCGGCCGTCTCCGTAATCGATCTCGCCCTTCATGCGGCCCAGGATGATCTCCGCGGGACAATTGATGTAGGTCGGCTTGGAGACGATCTCGCAACCTTCGGGGCGATTCGTCATCGTGTCGAGCCAGACGCTCGCTTCATGCAGGCCCTTCAGGACCGCCCTGACCGTCTTCGGATTCTTCTCCGCAAACTCGGCGGTGAAAGCGCAGACCTTCTCGGGATGATCCTTCCACATGTCCTGCGTCGTGACGGACGTGAAGCCGATGCCATCGGCGATCGCGCGGGCGTTCCACGGCTCGCCGACGCAGAAACCGTCCATCTTGTCGATGTTCATGTTGGAGACCATCTGCGGAGGCGGGATCGTGATGAGGGAAATATCCTTGTCCGGATTGATGCCGCCGGCGCCGAGGTAATAACGCATCCACATCGCGTGCGTTCCCGGCGGAAATGTCATCGCGAATGTCAGGGGCGCGCCTTTGGCCCTGGCCGCGTCCGCGAACGGCTTGAGCGCCTTCGGATCGTCGACCACTTTCCCCTTGAAATCCTTCTTGAGCGTGATGGCCTGGCCATTGCGGTTCAAGAGCCATGGAATGATCATGGGTTTCTTCGGCGAACCCAGGAGACCCATCGTCGAGGCGATCGGCATTCCGAGAAGCATGTGCGTGGCGTGGATATCGCCGTTGGAAAGCGAATCGCGGATCGCGGCCCAGCTGGCGCCTTTGACGATCGTGGAATTGATCCCGTATTTTTTGAAGAAGCCCTTTTCATGCGCGATGATGATGGGCGAAGAGTCGGTCAGAGCGATCATGCCGAAGCGGAGATCGGGCGTTTCGAGATCCGACTTGGGGCCCGATGAAGGGGCGGGAGCCGGCGCCGAGCCTCCGCAGGCCTGCAATCCGCCCAACGCGGCGCCTGCCGCGAAGGCGCCCGCGCCCATGACCGCTCCGCTCAGGAATTTCCGGCGGCTCAACCCGTCCGACTCCGACGACGTCTTCTTCTTCGCATGATCTTTCATGATTCCCAATCCTCCTTCGATCAAATTCAATATGACTTGATGACACCCATGACGAAAGCAAGAGCCATGCCTGAATAGAATTTCTTGAGTTAGGGATGCGTGGCCAATAAGGTAATGGAATGCGGGATAAAATTGATCGATGCATTCAATTATTTATACGCGCCGATGAAAATTCCATGGGACGCAGGACGCGCCGCATCGTCGGCATCCTGCTTTTCGGAGCGCTCGCCGCCGTCGCGCAACTCGATCTGACACCGAAGAAAATTCTTGTCGCGGACTTTGGACCGGTGGGACAGATTCGCGACCTCGCGCAGGCTCGAACGATTCACGTCACATTCGACCAGGAGATCGTGCCCATCGAATTGCCCTCGCCGACGACGGAGGGACCGCTCGAAATCACGCCGCGCGTCAAAGGAAAATTCCGCTGGTCCGGATCGCGCACGCTCACCTTCGTCGCCGATACCATGCTACCCGCGGCCACATCCTTCCGGATTCGCGTTCCCAGGGGTCTTCGCGCGCTGGAAGGCGCCATGCTCGACACCGACTTCATCTTTCATTTCGAAACACCTCGCCCGACGGTCACTTCCGTCTTCGCCGGACAGGATGCTCAGGATATGACATCGACGCAGGAGATCTTCGTCCTCTTCAACAACGCGATCGACGTCAAGCGGATCGCACCAGCGATCCGGGTGCGCGGCCACGACATCTCCGTGCGCGCCGCAAATCCCGACGACGGCCGCATCCGCGGATGGCAATCCGGGCTCGATCACATCGTCGTCATCTCCCCGAAAAGCGGATGGGCTGAAAACGCGCCGCTCGAACTCATCATCGACACGGGCGCGCGAGGCGCCGTCGGTTCGCTCGGCCTCCGCGCCGCATACATCTGGCGCGGAAAAACAGCGGGCCCCCTGAGCGTCCTCCGGCTCGCGCAACCCCGGGACCTTCCGGACCGGCCTTCAGAAGGCCATCCGCTCGATCAGCTTCACCTCGTTTTCTCCTCGCGCGTGGAGATGTCGGAATTGATGAAGCATCTCGTTCTTGATCCCAGGGTTAATTTCCCGGAGGAACTCCGCGAGGACAACACCATCGCGCGCGAGCACAGCATCCCGGTCGAATTGAAGCCCGGAACCGTCTACACTCTGACGATCGGCGAAAATCTGGCGAGCATTCACGGCGCGCTGCTGGGCACGCAGAAGGTGATTCGCTTCCGCACCCGGAATCTTCCGTCGCGCATCTCGATGCTGAGCGGCCACGCGACGCTCGACATCGCGGACACGCGTTCCATCCGCGCCTGGTTCACCAATGTCGACTCGACACCTTTCCGTATCGCGCGCGTCTCCGTGGATGAATTTCTCGGCGTGAAAACTTTTTCCTGGCAGGTGGATACACTTCTTAAGATCGGCGGGGAGACAAACATCCGCGCCGCGCGCGTACTGCCGCTCCGGAAGGTCATCCCCGCGCACACGCAAGGGTTTGTACGTGTCCGCGTCGGAGCCGGCGAACAGGAACGCGATCTGTTTCTCCAGATCACCGGCCTCGGCGTCACCGGAAAATTCTCGCCCGACTCCACCCAGATCTTCGTCACCCGCTTGAAGGGCGCAATCCCGCTTCGAAACGCCGCCGTAACTCTCGTCGACAGCAACGGAAATATTCTCTGGCGCGGCGCGACCGACGCGACCGGAATCGCCCGGGCGCCGGGATGGAATACGCTGCTGATCGACAGCGCGCTCGCGGGCTTGAACCCGTGGGAAGCTCCTCAGATCCGCGTGATCGTCTCCACCGGCGATGACACCGCCGTGCTCTCTTCGGAATGGTCGGAGGGAATCGAGCCGTGGCGGTTTTCCATCTGGCACGAGGGAGGCGGCAACGCCCGCGAACTGCGCGGCACGATCTTTTCCGACCGGGGAATCTATCGCCCCGGAGAGCTCGTCCGGATCAAGGGCGTGCTCCGCATCGCGGCGCCGGACGGCCTTCCGCCGCCGCCGGCGACGAAAGCGGCGGTGCGCATCGCATCGCCGTCCTACGAGGATATTTTCTTCGGAACATGCGAGCTCACGAAGCGGGGCGGGTTCGATCTGCAGTTTCGCGTCCCGGCGTCCGCGCCGCTCGGCGTCTTCACCATAACCGCGGCGGCGGGCGATACACTTCCCGAGGAAGATTGGGAGATACCGCGCATCGAAGGCTCGTTCCGCGTGGCGGAATATCGGCCGACGCGCATCAAGACGACGGTTACGCTCCCCGCGAAACCCGGGAGCATGGGCCGTCCGCTCGACGTTAAAGTGAGCGGACGCTCTCTTGTCGGAACTCCTCTCTCGCATCGCCCCGTTCACATCACTGTGGAAATGCATCCCCGTCCGCCAACACCCGCCGGATATCCGGATTACTCCTTCACGCCTGACCGGCGTTCGCTCTACGAACCCGCGGAGGATCCTCCTGACGGGGAGGAGGCGGACGGCCGCGAATTTCTACTCGACGCCGATTTCAAACTCGATGCGGAAGGATTCTTCGCCACAAGCGTGACACCGCCTCATAAATCGAGAGGCGTTTCTCTCACCGACGCTCAGCTCACGGTGGAAGCGACGGTGGAGGAGCTTTCTCACCAGACATCATCGGGACGCAGCTCCATGGACGTGGAGCGAGGGCGATACATGGTCGGAGTGAAAGCCGACGATTACTTCGGCCCGGCGGGGAAACCGATGACCTTCCGCGCCATCGTCCTGAATCGCGAGGAAAAAGCCGTCTCCGGGCGGAGCATCAGGATCCGGATGATCCGTCGAACCTGGGTGAGTCAACTCCGCAACACCGACGCCGGGCCCGAGTGGGTCTCCCGGTCCGTCGATAAGATCGTTTCGACGCGCACGCTCCGTTCCGGCTCGACCGCGACGAAATGGACATTCACGCCGCGCGAAGCGGGCTACTACATCGCCGTCGCGACCGTAACGGACGAGCGCAAACGCGCGATGCAGGCCTCCTTCGATATGTACGTGCATGGAGGCGGAGCGTCCTGGTGGCAGTCGAACGACGATCGCGTCGATCTTATTCCAGACAAGAAATCCTACAAACCCGGCGACGTCGCGCGCATCATCGTCCGTTCTCCGTTCGCCAGGGCCCGCGCATGGATCACCACCGAGCGCGAAGGCGTCATCGGCGGGCGCGTGACGACGCTCGAGGGAAACACTCCCGTCATCGAGGTTCGCCTCGGCGTAAACGATCTTCCGAACGTCTACATCGGCGTCGTCCTGATTAACGCGTCATCCTCTCGGGACGCTCATGAGATCGGCCGCTCGCCCGTGCGACTCGGCCTCATCAATCTTCCCGTCGAGCCTTCCGGAAAGCGGCTGTCGATCGGCGCGACGACCGACAAATCCGAATACCGCCCCGGCGAAACCGTGACGCTCACCATTCATGCGGAAGATCATGGAGAAATCACCGTCGCCGTCGTCGATGAGGGCGTCGTCTCGCTTATCAATTACCGCTTCCCCGACCCGATGGACCGGATGTACGGCCACCGCGCGCACCATGTCACGACCGCGGATCTGCGAACGCATCTGCTCGGCGGCCGCAATCTCGGTGAGAAGGGCGAGGAGCCATCAGCCGACGGCGGCGGCCGAAGTCGCAGCGACAACTGGACCCGGAAGCATTTCGATCCGACCGCCGCCTGGTTTCCCGCCGTCGAGCTCGACGCGAGCGGCAAAGCCGTTCTCCACTTCACGCTCCCCGATGCGCTGACAACCTTTCGCGTCCTTGTCTTCGCCAACGGCGAGAACGATCGTTTCGGCGTCGAGGGCTCGACCACGTTCATCGTGAAGCGCCCCATCATTCTCGAGCCGATGCTCCCGCGGTTCGTTCGCCCCGGCGACACGTTCACCGCGGGAGTTCTTGTGCGGAATCTCTCCGGAGTCGACGGCGACATCGGGGTCGATATCGAGAGCCCGATGGAATCTCATCGCACCGTCAGACTCGCCGCCGACGCCGACACGGTCGTCCAGTGGCAATTCCGCGCGCCCGGCTCGGGCGAGTTGCTCTTCCGCTGGAAAGCTCGCCTGGGAGATCGGGTGCCCGGACCTTCCGAGGCGGCCGACGCCGTTGAAATCAGCATTCCCATCATTCCGCCGCGCGTCGAGGATGTCGCGGCCGCATCCGGAAGCGTCGTCGATTCCGAGGTTCTCGAGACGATTCGGATCGGCGCCGATATCGAGCGCGATCATGGGGGCTTGAATGTGGAAGTATCAACGTCCGCCCTCGTGCGGCTCGCGGGCGCCACGGAATATCTCTTCACCTATCCGTATGGATGCCTGGAGCAGCGCACTTCCGCGGTCACGCCGATGATCGAATTTGGCGACGTGGCCGCGGAACTCGGTCTCGTCGAGGGATCGGTGCGCGATGTCGTCCGGAAATATCTCGATGAGCTCGAAACATTTCGCGCGAGGGACGGAGGTTTTGGATTCTGGCCGGGCAGCGGCGGACAAGGCAACCCATGGCTCACGGCTCTTGTCATCAAAACGATGGTGCGCGCAAGGCAGCAGGGGTACGCCGTCGATGCGCGGCTCCTCGATCGCGCCACCACATTCATGAAAACCTGCCTCGCGAAGGAGGAGGAGAAAATCCTTCTCGAGGAGGCGTCCTGTCTCGAAGCGCTGGCGGAAGCCGGACTGGTCGAGCCGGGTATGCTGGAGCCCGTCTTTGCGCGACGCGACGATCTTTCCGTGGCCGGAGCAGCCGCTCTGTACCGGGCAGCATTGCTCTCGAAAGCCGACGCCTCGATCACCGACGAGCTCCGCCGGATTCTTTCCAATGCCATGCGGATCGCGCCCGCGTCCGCTCACTTCGAGAACGACCTTGGCGCCGGCAATCGTTATTGCCAGTCCGACGTCACCGCGACGGCCGCCGCGCTCGAGGCGTTCCTCGATGCGCCTGAACCGTTCCTGCACGCGGAAAAAGTCGTGAAGTGGCTGGCGATGATGCGGAAGAACGGCCGATGGCGGACGACGCGCGAGAACGGCGCGGTCGCCGCGGCGCTTGGAAAGTACTACCGCCGCTTCGAATCCCAGGAGCCGAACCTGTCCGCCCGCGTCACGATGGCCGGGCATCCTGGTCAATCCGTCCGCACGCTCATCGAACGGTCATTTCGCGGCCGCTCCACCGATGTCGCCGACGCGCGCGTCGCGATGCCGGATCTTGCAACCGGCGATAATTCCCTCCGCATCGCGGCATCGGGAGCCGGCCGCCTGTACTTCGAAGCCCGACTCTCAGGCCGGCGCGCGCCCGGGCGCGCGGCAGGCCTGCCCGGGATCGATGCGGGCTTTGCCGTGGAGCGAACACTCGAGACGCTCGATGGCGCGCCCGTCGATCCCGAGAATCTGGAGGCTTCCAGGATTTATCGCGTCCGTATCGCGATCACGACGAACGAGAACCGCCACTTCGTCGTGCTCGATTCGCCACTTCCCGCGGGACTGGAGCCGATCGACCTGTCCCTGGATACGGAACGCTCGCTGCGGGAAGCCGCGGAGTGGACGGGCTTCAACCGCAAGGAACTTCGCGACGACCGGCTCCTCTGGTTCGCGGACGATCTCGGAAAAGGCCGGCATGTCCTGACCGCTCTCGTGCGCTCCACCGCGGCCGGAACTTTCGAATGGCCTGCGACCCGCGCAGAGCAGATGTATGAACCCGAAGTGTACGGACGCAATGAAACGGCGCGCGCTCAAATCCGCTAAAAAATTCCTTATCGCGCTTCTGGCAGGATTGGCGGGACTATCACTTTTTCCTTATCCCGAACTCAACGCCCCATCGAGCCCCGTCTTCCTGGATCGAAACGGCCGGAGTCTGCGCGTCGTTCCACTCGCCGACGGCCGACAGCGCCGGTGCGAACTCGAAGACGCGGGGTGGGCGGCGCAGGCGGCGGTCGCGGCGGAGGACCAGCGGTTCTGGTATCACCCCGGCGTCGATCCCCTCGCGATCGCCCGCGCCGTCCTCCAGAACATCCGCGGCGGAAAAATCAAGAGCGGAGGCTCCACCATCACCCAGCAGCTCGCCCGCGGCCTCGATCCCGCGCTTCGCGCGCAAGGCCCCTGGCCTGGAAAACTTCGCGAATCGTGGGACGCCGCGCGGCTGGAATGGAGGTACTCAAAGTCGGAAATCCTCGAGCATTATCTCAATCATGTCTCCTTCGGAAACCGCGCCATCGGAATCCGCGCCGCCGCGGAGCTTTATTTCGCCCGCGCCCCTGCCGACCTGTCCCTGTCGCAGTCGGCCTATCTCGTCGGTCTCGTCCAGGCGCCGACCGCGCTCTCCCCTTTTCGCAATCCGCAAGGCGCCCTTGCGCGCCGCAATGTCATACTCGCCCGCATGCTCGCGGAAGAGATGATCAGCGTCGATGAGCATCGACGCGCGCGCGACGAAACAATGACTCTCGCCCCGCGACGCGTTCTCTTTGAAGCCCCGCATCTGCTCGCGCAAATCCAGGGGGGCATGTTTCGCTCTTCCGATTCCGTGATCCGCACAACGATCGACCTCACGCTCCAGCGCGAAATCGAAGGTCTCGTCCGCGCGCATCTTGACCGGCTTGCCGGGAAGAACGCGACGCAGGCCGCCGCGCTCGTTCTCGATGTAAAATCCGGAGAAGTCCTCGCCTGGGTCGGCTCGCGAAACTTCGAGGAATCCGAAGTCGACGGAGTGACGGCTCTCAGGCAGCCCGGCTCCGCGCTGAAGCCCTTCACGTATGCGCTCGCCCTCGAATCCGGCCGCTCCCCATCGGACCTCATCAACGACGCTCCGCTCACCGAATCGCCCGATGGATTTTCCCCAGCCAACTTTGACGGAACTTACCACGGAGCCATTCGCATGCGGCAGGCGCTCGCCTGCTCGTATAACATTCCCGCCGCGCGCGTGCTCCGCGACGTCGTCGGCGTCGAACGCCTGTTGGAATTTCTCCGCGCTCTCGGGATGACAAGCCTCGACCGCGATGCCGCCCACTACGGAATCGCTCTCACTCTCGGCGCCGGAGAAGTCCGCCTCCTCGATCTCGCCTGCGCGTATGCGACGCTCGCTTCCGGCGGCACGCGGGTCGAACCACGCGTGATTCTCGACGCTCGCCGCCGCAATCCGGCGCGCCTGCTCTCGGAGGAAGCCGCCGCCATTCTCACCTCGATTCTCTCCGATGATCTCGCGCGCGCTCCCGCTTTCGGTTCGGGTCCCCCGCTTGCATTCCCCTTTCCCGTCGCCGTGAAAACCGGCACCTCGAAGGATTGCCGCGACAACTGGACCATCGGTTATACGCCCCGGCATGTCGTCGCGATCTGGGTCGGAAATTTCGACGGCTCCCCGATGATCGATCTCTCCGGAGCCACAGGCGCGGCTCCGCTCTTCGCCGACATCATGTCCCGCGTCGGGCGCGACGACGGCGAATTTTCCATCCCGAGTTCCTTCGCGAAAATGGAAATCTGTTCCAGAACCGGCAAGCTCGCCGCTCCGGGCTGTCCCGGACGCGTCACGGAACTATTTCAGGCTCATCAGGATCCACCGCTCTGCGATGGAGATCATCAGCATGCCGCTCCCGCCGCATCCGTTTTCCGGCGGTTATGAATTCGCGAGCGCGCGACCGCCGTGGGCGACCCAGGAGCTTGTCCAGATACGCTGCGCGGAGTAGAGCATGCCGACGCACAGTGCGGAGCCCGCGGCGAACCACATGAATCCGCTGGCATAGCTTCCCGTCAGATCCTTCAAAACGCCCATCAACGTCGGGAGAAAAAATCCGCCGATGCCGCCGGCGGCGCCGACGATACCCGTCACGATGCCGACTTGCGGACCGAACCGGAGCGGCACCAGCTGGAAGACGGCGCCGTTGCCCATCCCGAGCGCCATCATGCCGATGAAGAGAAGAAGGGTCACGATGGCCAGCGGCGGCAGCATGCCCACGCCTGTCATCGAGACGGCGACGACGAGGAAGAGAACCTGGAGCATGCGGATGCCGCCGAAACGATCGGCCAGGTGGCCTCCGACCGCGCGGAAAAAACTGCCCGCGAGAACGCAGAGCGTCGTGAAATCTCCGGCGCGCACTTTCGAGAGCCCGTACTGGTCATTGAAGAAGATCGAGAGAAAACTGGCGAGTCCGACGAACCCTCCGAACGTGATGCTGTACATCAGGCAGAACCGGATCGCGTCCGGCTCCCGAAGGAGATACAGGTATTCCTTGAACGCTTTCGGGGGCGGCTTGTTCGGGCTCTCTTTAGCCAGGACGGCGAAGAGGAGAAAGACGATCGAGAGAGGAATCGCGGCGATCGCGAAGACGCCGCGCCATCCGAAGAGTTCCGCAAGGCGCGGCGCAAAGAGCGTGGCGAGAAGCGTGCCGCTGTTGCCGGCGCCGGCGATGCCCATGGCCAGGCCTTGGTATTGGGCCGGATACCAGCGCGACGCGAGCGGCAAGGCGACGGCGAAACTCGCTCCGGCCACACCGAGGAGCACTCCGACAATCAGCATCTGGCTCCACGTGTCACTGAAGAGCCAGCCTCCCAGGAGTGGAACCAGGGTAAGGCCCATGCCCAGCATCGCGGTATTTTTCGAGCCCCATCGCTCGGCCAGAAGGCCGGCGGGAATTCGCAGGAGCGCGCCGCCCAGGATGGGAACGGCGGTGAGAAAACCCTTCTGAGAAGCGGAGAGCGCGAAATCGTGGCTGATGTACGCGCCGAGCGCGCCGAGGAGAATCCAGATCATGAAGCTGACGTCGAAATAGAGAAAGGACATGGCGAGCGTGGGCTTGTGTCCCGCCTTCAAGAAACCCCTGATATCCGCCATAATGTTGATTCCTCCGCGTTGGAATACTGCGATCACGGTGCATAAAGCAAGCCATGTGCCACATTGAGTTTCCACGCGTTCCGAATTCTTCCATCATCGGATTGATCATTTTATTCAGTAGAACGATTAAAAGTCTCCTATCATCGGCGCACTATGAATCACGGACAAGATCATCCTCATGACTCCCATCATGACCATTCGCATGGACACGGGCATGGTCACGGGCATGGTCACGGGCATGGTCACGGGCATGGGCACGGGCATGGGCACATCACCCGCGCGGAGATTGCGCGGCTGATCTTCACCGCGGGAGCGGCGGGATTCCTGTGGGTGACCGAAGAGAACGCGTCAACAGGCATCCGGCTTTTCGGTTTCTTCGCGGCAGCGCTCGGCGGCTATCCGATCTATCAGCATGCGCTTGCCGACATATACCGGCGGCGCATGACGATGGAGCTTTCCATGACGATCGCTCTCCTGGCCGCGCTCTTGATCGGAGAATTCTTCACGACGCTCGTCATCATCTTCTTCGTGCTCCTCGCGGAAATCCTGGAAAGCCTCACCGTGGATCGAGGCCGCATGGCGATCGGATCGCTGCTGGCTCTTCTGCCCAACCAGGTGACGGTGCGTGTCAATGGGGAAATGGCCGAGGTTACCGTCGACAAGCTCGTTGCCGGAAGCATCGTCGTCATCCGGCCCGGCGCGCGGATACCGGTCGACGGCGACGTGATCGCCGGAGATTCGTATGTGGATCAGTCCACGATCACGGGCGAATCGATCCCGATCGAGAAGACGACCGGATGCTCCGTATACGCCGGGACATTCAACCAGTCAGGTATTCTCGAGATCAGGACGAAAGGTGTCGGACGGGACACGGCATTCGGAAGGATCATCGATACGGTGGAGAAGGCCGAGCAGGCGCGGGCGCCGATCCAGAAGATCGCCGACAGGCTGGCAGGATATCTCGTCTACTTCGCGATCGCCTGTGCGATCCTCACTTTCTATTTCTCGCGGGATGCGCGCGCCACGATATCCGTCGTCATCGTCGCCGGAGCCTGCGGCGTCGCGGCGGGCACGCCGCTGGCCATTCTCGGAGCGATCGGAACGGCGGCCCGGGAGGGAATCATCATCAAGGGCGGCATACCCCTGCAGCTGCTCGCCGGCGTCAACACCGTCGTTTTGGACAAGACCGGCACGATCACGAGCGGCCGGCCGAAGGTGATCGCGATTCATCCGGCGCGGGGAGTCACCGAGCGGATGGTGCTCGAAGCCGCAGCGCTGGCCGAGCGAAAATCGGAACATACGTTGGGGAGCGCCGTCATCAGAAAAGCGGACGAGGAAGGAATTCCCGCGAGGGAACCGGAGCGGTTTCAATATCTGCCGGGACGGGGGATCGTCTGTTCCGGAGACGGCGGCGAGATCGTGGTCGGCAATCGGCCATTTCTTGAGTCGCGTGGAATCAACGTCGGAACGGGCGAACAGGCCTCGACGGCGTCGTCCGAAATTCACGTGGCGGAAAACGGCCGATTTCTGGGCACCATACTCCTGGCCGACACGGTCCGTCCCGAGGCTGCAAACGCCATCAGGGACCTGCACGGTCTGGGCATCCGGACATTCATACTCTCCGGCGATTCCTCCGCCATCACGAGTCAGATCGCCGGTGAACTGGGGATTTCCAACGCGGAAGCGGAGCTGCTGCCGGATGAAAAGCTCGCGCGCATCGACGCGCTCCGGGAATCCCGCCACACCGTCGCCATGATCGGCGACGGCATCAATGACGCCCCGGCGTTGACGCGCGCCCACGTCGGTGTCGCGATGGGATCCGGCACCGACGTGGCGAGGGAATGCGCCGACATCGTCCTCATCGGCAACGATCTCCACAAGTTCGTCGACGCGATCAAGGCCTCGCGCCGATGCCTCGGGATCATCCGCGCGAACTTCGCCGGCACCATCATCGTCGACAGCATCGGGCTCATCCTCGCCTCGATGGGGCATCTCTCCCCCCTCTTCGCGGCCTTCATTCACGTCTCGTCGGAACTGGCCTTCATCCTGAACTCAGCGCGGCTTGTGCGGAGATAATACGGGGACAGTATACTATTTTCCGTGAATTTATTCACGGAAAATAGTATACTGTCCCCGTATTATCTGTACCCGTATTACAACCGGGCGGTGAGGAGGGTGGAGACTTCATCCTCGTGGAGGATGATCGGATTCTGCTTCATGTCGGCGCCGGTCGCCAATGCGGCGCAATCGATCGGTTCGATGCCATAAGCGGCGAGTCGCCGGAGCGGTAAACGATCCGTCCATCCACGGAGTCGAGCGACAAGTCGATCGCAGCCCGTCGCGTTGTCGATGTCTTCGCCACAGAGAAGGCCGCCCACCGCAGCATACCGGGCCAGGGCCGGATGGGAAGGATCCCTCTCGCGGAGCGCGGCGATGTTTCTCTCCACGGAGGCGGCGAGAAGCGTGCCACAGACCATGCCGTGCGGCGCGGGCCATCGACCTCCGATGGGCCCGGCCAGGCCGTGCACGATGCCAAGGCCCGCGTGGGCGAGGACAAATCCTGAACAGTAGGCGGCGAGCGCCATCGCTCCGCGCGCGTCGAGATCCTGCGCGCCTTCTCCACAGACATGCAAAAGAGATCGCGATGCGAGACGCATGCCTTCCCATGCGAACGCGTCCGTCAACGGCGTCGCTTTCGGCGATACGTAACCCTCGAGAAGTTGCGTGAACGCGTCCATTCCGCTCGCGGCGGTCTGGTCGGTCGAGCAGCTTGTCATGAGCTCGGGATCCAGCACCGCGATGTCGGGAACGAGATTGTCATGGCGAATGGATCGCTTGAAACCATCAACTCCGACTTCGGAGAGAACGGCATTCTTCGTGGACTCGCTACCGGTTCCCGCCGTCGTGGGCGCAGCGATGAAGGGCGATTTTTTCCCGGAGTGCGGCCTTGAGCCGGGAAGACCCTCCAGGTGTTCACGAACGGAATGCGAGGAAGGGATCATGGCCGATATCGCCTTGCCGGCATCGAGCGAACTGCCTCCACCGATGGCGACAACCACCTGCACGCCTTCGGCGCGGGCGGACGCGGCGGCATTGTCCACAATGGCGGGCGAAGGTTCGCTTGCGATCCTGATGCGGGAAAAATGGACACCGGAGGCCTGGAGTCCGTGCGCCATCGCGACCCAGGCGCCGCTTGCATCGAGCGACGTTCCTCCCGTCACGACAAGCGCGCGCTCGCCGAAACGTCGAATCAATTCGGGAATTCGTCGCGCCGTGCCCGGGCCATAATGCAGCTCCGGCATGCGCGCGTGAATGAACGCGGGGATCACCACTCCTCACGAGCGAGGGGAAAAAGCGGAAGATACGGGTCGCCGCGCCGCGGCTCGGCCATCCATTCGTTGACCGCATCGCGCCACGCCTGGTAGTGAGCCGTCGACTTATGCGCCGCCGCGGCCTCGTCGGATTCCCACACTTCATACAGGAGAAAGACCGTCGGATCGTTCCGGCCCTGATGAACGTCGAAGCGGACATTGCCCGGCTCCTCGATCGAGCCCAGGTGATTCCGGCGCGTCGCCTCGATGAAATCCGCCACTCGATCCGGCTTCACGCGGACGTGCACCGCCGTGACGATCATGAATTCAGATTCTCCACGTCGACCGAGACCTTCATGACGGTTTCTCCTCCGCCGAGAATCACGCCCTTGATGGGGCTCACGTCGCCGAAGTCGCGGCCCCAGGCGAGCGTAATGTGCTGGTCGGTCGGGATGCAGTTGTTCGTCGGATCGTAATCGACCCAGCCGGCGATGCCCGCCTCATGGCCCGGGGAATATACGGAGATCCAAGCATGGGACGCATCGGCGCCTTTCAATTTCTCCCTGCCGGGCGGAGGCGACGTCAGGAGATATCCGCTGACATACCGCGCGGCCAGCCCCATGCTCCGGAGGCACGCGATCTCGAGATGCGCGAAATCCTGGCAGACTCCCTTGCGGGTTCGCATCACTTCCGAGAGCGGCGTCGAGATCGTCGTCGCGAACTTTTCATAATGAAAATCCCGATGGATGCGCGCCGTCAGGTCGGAGACGGCCGCGCCCAGCGATTGCCCGGACGGAAAAGATTCGCTCGCATACGCCCTGACCTCCGATTCGATGGAGACCATGGGCGACTCGAATGCGAACGCGTAGGCGTCGCCGTTCTGCGGACGGAAATCGTGGATCCTTTCCCGGGCGGCTTCCCAGGTTTCCCCCAGGGACGGAAGCGGCGCCGGGATGATCTCGACCTGGCTGGTGGCGGTCACTTCGAACGACTGATGCGCCTCGGGCACCGTGAAGAAGGTGACCTTGTTGCCGAACGCATCGTAGGTCTCGGAGAGAGATGACGGAGCCGGATCGACCGAGAGCCGGTGAGCGCGGCAGAACTGTCGGCCCGATATTTCTCGCGGGCTCAGGTACAGAGCGTTGTGGCTCATGATAACGGGCTCCGTGTAGAGATACTGCGTCATGTGATAAATGCTGAGAAACATCGTTCTACCGGGCCCCTCAGGTTTCCGCGCGCAGGAGAGCGAGCGACCGGGCCGGCGTGGCGTGCGAAAGATACTGGCGCGTGATCTCGTTCGAGAGCGAAGGCAGATCGGCCTGCATCCGGTCCAGCAGGCGCGCCAGAGCCGTCCGGTGGCCGTTTTCCTCGATGCAGAGCGCATTCGCGTCCGCCAGGCGCAGGTTCGTGAGATTCGCAAGCACGATGCGATCGAGCGGCTCGAGGACCGGCGCTTCGCGGTCGTGAGGAAGATTCGCGATGTGCTCCGCCAGCGCGGCGAACTGGAACGCGACGGATCGCGGATTCGTCTCGTCCGTCATCAGGAGATCGACAACCGGCGCCAGCTGAAGGCCGCTCCGGTACCGCGAGCGATATGTCATGATGCTGTCCATCATCTCGAGGACGCCCTCCATGAGCAGCGGTTCCTGCTCGATCGATTCGCAGAGCGTTCCGCGGATCACGCCGACCGTATCGAAGGCGCGCTCGATCCTCCGGCCCGTATCCAGCAGCCGCCATCCCTGCCCGCGCGTCATGCTCTCCATCCCGATGCCGCTGTAAGCCGCGAGGACGAGGATCAGGCGGTCGAGAAGATCGCGCAGGCTCCCGATGCGCCGGTCTCCGTTGGTTCCGAAACCGGTCGAGCCCGTCCCGGTCGCTCCCGAGCGTCCCATCTCGTCCTCGAGCCGCTTCAGGATGCGCCATCCGTCCGGCGAAATCCGATCGCGCACGATGGAAGCGACGCGGCTGAGAGCCGAAAGGGTCGAGCGGAGCTGACCGGACTTTCCTTCCTCGAGAATAAAAGCGGCGATCGCCGCTTCACGCTTCTTCTGCTCGTCGTCCGTCGAGATCTCGACAAGCTCCGGCGGAAACTGATGTCTCGACGCCATGACACCGAGCAGTCTCGTGAGATCGGATCTCTGCCCGGGACCGGATTCATCGAGCATCCTGTCAATGACGGAACGCAACAGGCGGACTGTTCCTTCGGCTCGCTCGATGTAGCGGCCGAGCCAGAAGAGATTATCCGCGACGCGGCTCGACAGCTCGCGCTCGCCGCGCGACAGTTCCAGCGGCGCCGTCCCCGATATGGGCGCCTGCTCGGTGTCGTCGGGCGCGGCCAGGACCCATGTATCCTTGCTGCCGCCGCCCTTCTGCATCGAGACGACGAAGGAATCCGGCGCGGCCGAGACGCGCGTCAATCCCCCCGGCATCACCTCGTACGTCGCGCCCGACGCGGCGAGATGCGCGCGGAGAATGACATGGCGCGGAGCGAGGCCGTTGCCATCGAAAACCGGCGACGTCGAGAGCTGAACCTGCTCCTGGCCTACATACTCGTGCGGCTTCTCGCGGATCCGCGCGATGAGTTCCTCGCGTTCGGCGCCGGAGAGTTTCTCTCCCCAGTAGGCCGGTCCGGTCGAGAACGGAATCGCATGCTTGACGACAATCGAGCCGATGTTCTCCTCCACGTAGCGGCGTTCCCGCTCCTGCCCGCACCACCACGTCGCGACGGACGGCAACAGCAAATCCTCATCGAGAAGCCTCTCGCATAGCCCGGGAAGGAACGGCAGGATCCCCGCGGATTCGACGAGGCCCGTGCCGAGGGCGTTCGCGATCGCGACGTTGCCGGCGTGAGCGGCGCGGACAAGCCCGGGAACGCCGAGCATCGACTCGGTGCGAAGCTCCAGCGGATCGCAGAAATCATCGTCCACGCGACGGAGAATGACGTCGACTCTTCGCAATCCGCCCAGCGTCTTGAGATAAACCATCCTGTCGCGGACCGTCAGGTCTTCTCCCTCCACAAGCGAGTATCCGAGATACCGGGCCAGGTAGGCGTGTTCGAAATATGTCTCATTGTAAGGGCCGGGAGTCAGGACGACGATGAGCGGATTCTCGCGGCCGCGCGGAGCGAGATTCGCCAGCGTCGCGCGCATGACGCTGAAGAAGCGCGCGAGACGCTCGACGCGGCACGCGTGAAAGGCCTGCGGCAGAACGCGGCGGAGCACGATGCGGTTTTCGAGCGCGTAGCCGGCTCCGGAAGGATTCTGCACGCGATCCGAGAGCACCCACCATTGGCCGTTCGGCGAACGTGCGAGCTCGACGGCCGTGACATGAAGATAGGTGCCGCCGGGAACATCGAGCCCGATGCAGGGGCGGAGGAATCCGCGATGAGCGAAGACGAGTTCGGGCGGAAGAAGCTTGTCCCGAAGAAGTGTCTGAGGACCGTACAGATCCGTAAGGATGGCGTTCAGCAGTCGCGCGCGCTGGATAAGCCCCGCTTCCAGCATGCGCCATTCCCCGGCGTCGATGACGAGGGGAAGCGCATCGAGTTCCCATGGGCGGTCGAGCCCTTTCGGATCGCCGTAGACATTGTAGGTGACGCCGTTTTCGCGGAGCAATCGCTGCGCTTCCACCCAGACGCGCTTCAGCTCATCGGTGCCCATCGCTCCGGCCACGGAAGCGAACGTATCCCATCGCGCCCGCAATCCGCCGCCCGGCTCGCGCATCTCGTCGTAGACGCCGGGAGGCGATTGATACGCGCCGAGAATTCCATTCAAAGGCGTCACGGTTTTCTGCGGAGATCGAGCGTGAAGGGAAACGAGGCGTTGGGTTCATCTTCCGCCAGCGTCATGGATCCGGGAGTATGGCCATGCCGGAAAAAGCGCGATACGCGGCGGCTCTCCGCTTCGGAGGCGTTCACGGGAAACGTTTCCCACGACAGTCCGCCCGGATGAGAAACGTGGTATGTCGCGCCGCCGAGAGAACGGCCGGCGCGCAGATCGACGAGATCAAACAGGAGCGGCGTATCGACGGGAATCGTGGGATGAAGGCAGGATGGAGGCTGCCACGCGCGATACCGCACTCCCGCGACCCCTTCGCCCGCCACGCCCGTCGCTCGGATCGGGACGCGGCGCGTATTGCACGCCACGGCATGACGACCCGGGATGAGGCCCTTGGCGTGGATCTGGAGCCGCTCCACGGAGGAATCGACGTAGCGCGTCTGCGCGCCGCCGGCCGGTTCTTCGCCGAGCACGTGCCACGGTTCGAGCGCCTGCCGGATTTCCAGCTCCACGCCGTCGATCACACGCGTACCGAGAACAGGAAAACGGAACTCGATATGCGGCGCGAACCAATCCGACCGCACGGGATAGCCGTGATCGCGGAGATCATCGATCACCTCGCGGAAGTCCGATGCGACAAACCAGGGAAGCATGAACCGGTCGTGCAGCGCCGTCCCCCACGCGACAAGATCGTGCTGATAGGGCGTCTTCCAGAATCGCGCGACAAGGGCGCGCAGGAGGAGTTGCTGCGCGAGGCTCATCCGCGCATGCGGCGGCATCTCGAAGGCGCGAAGCTCGACGAGGCCCAGCCGCCGGCCGGCGGCATCCGGAGAGTAGAGCTTGTCGATGCAGAACTCCGCGCGGTGCGTGTTGCCCGTGACGTCCACGAGGAGATGTCGGAAGATCCGGTCCACGATCCAGAGCGGGCTCTTCTCCATGGAATCCGGAATCTGCCGGAAAGCGATTTCCAGCTCGTACAGCGCGTCATCGCGCGCTTCGTCGACGCGCGGCGCCTGGCTCGTCGGACCGATGAAGAGCCCGGAGAAGAGATACGAAAGCGACGGATGATTATTCCAGTATGCAACGAGGCTGCGGAGCAGATCGGGGCGGCGGAGCACGGGGCTGTCCGCGGGAGTCGGTCCGCCGATGATGACATGATTACCTCCGCCCGTGCCGGTGTGCTTGCCGTCGATCGCGAACTTGTCCGTGCCGAGGCGGCAGGAGCGGGCTTCGTCATAAAGCGCGACTGTCTTCTCGACCAGCTCCCGCCACGAGGAGGAAGGATGAATATTGACTTCGAGGACCCCCGGATCGGGCGCGATCGTGAAGCGATCAAGCCGCGGGTCGTGGGGAGGTTCGTAACCTTCCATACGAACGGGCTGGTTCAGGCGCGCGGCCGTCTCTTCGACGGCGCCGACAAGCGCGAGATATTCCTCCAGCTTGCCGAGCGGCGGCATGAAGACATGGAGGCGCCCATCGCGAGGTTGCACGCAGAGGGCGGTTGTAAAGTGGAGATCCTTCTCCGCGGTCGCTTCCTCGGCAGGAGGCGGAACATCGGCAAGCGGAGCACGATCTTCCAGCGGATCCCGCTCCTCGATTCCCGCTTTTTTCTCCGGAGGCGCCCAGACGAGAGAATCGAGTGGGAGCCGGTATCCCATGGGTGAATCGCCGGGTAGCAGGAAGCAGTGCGGCGATCGGAACTTCCACCGGGCGCTGGC
The DNA here is from genome assembly GCA_964499705.1 of uncultured bacterium. Lineage (GTDB taxonomy): Bacteria > UBA8481 > UBA8481 > UBA8481 > UBA8481 > JBBTKW01. Next base: position 59,224 of record CAZCME010000012.1, read on the forward strand.
CCACCTCACGCCCGCTTCTCGTGTTTTCGGCAGGAGAGGAACGAGAAATCCCACGACCTTGCCGAGACCCTCCTCGAAAATCCTCGCCAGGCGATCCCGTTCCTGCGGATCCTTCATCTTCGAATCCCGCGGATCGACATTGACCGGCAGCCGGCGTTCCTTCAGCAGATACTGGAAGACATCCTCATACGCCGGCAGAACGCAGTCGTCGGGAAGACGAAGCCGTTCCGCCAGAGCCCTGATGTATTTTTCCGCGGCACCATCCGGCAAACGGGACGGAGTCGTGGCGTCATCCACGAGGTCATGGTTATTCCAGACGGGCTTCCCATCCTTGCGCCAGAAGCAGCCCAGAGCCCACCGGGGCAGGGGTTCGCCGGGATACCATTTCCCCTGTCCGAAATGCAACGCGGCACCGGGAGAAAACCGCGCGCGCATTTTTTTCAGGAGCTCCCCTGCCAGCTTCCGCTTCTCCGCTCCCAGCGCATCGAAGTTCCACTCCTCCGCATCGCCGTTCTCGATCGAGACAAACGTCGGCTCGCCGCCCATCGTCAGCCGGACATCATGTTTCTCGAGATCCCGATCCACCCTGTCGCCGAGCGCTTGAATCTCGCTCCATGTTTCCTCCGTGTAAGGTTTGGTCACCCGGGGATCCTCATGGATTCTCCTGACGGACATCTCGACGGAGAATTCGGACTGGCACGGACTGGTTCCGCCGGTGACGGCAGCGGCCGTAGCCGGAGCGGGCGTCGCGGCGAGCGGGATGTGTCCCTCGCCGGCCAGGAGGCCCGAGGTCGGATCGAGGCCGATCCAGCCCGCGCCGGGCAGGTAGGCTTCGACCCAGGCGTGAAGATCCGTGAAATCTTTTTCCGGGCCGGGCGGACCATCCAGGGGCTTTTCGTCGGGAGCAAGCTGAATGAGGTATCCCGAGACAAAGCGCGCGGCGAATCCCAGGTGCCTCAGCACCTGGACCATGAGCCACGCGGAGTCGCGGCAGGAACCGCTTTTTCGGCCGAGCGTTTCCTCGCAGGTCTGAACGCCCGGCTCCATCCGGATGATATATCCGACCTCGTTCTGCACCTGCCTGTTGAACTCCACGAGCGCATCGACTGTTCGTTTCCTGGACCGGTCGAAAGACGCGATGAATTTCTCGAAGTGCGGCCCGGCCGGATCGGTCCTCAGGTACGGCTCGAGATCCTCCTGCTCGATCGCATCATAGGGAAACGGATATTCCTCCGCGAACGGCTCCAGGAAAAAATCGAACGGATTGATGACCGTCATCTCCGCGATCAGCTCGACCTGGATCCTGAATTCCTTCGTCTTCTCGGGAAACACGAGACGCGCGAGAAAATTGCCGTGGGGATCCTGCTGCCAGTTGAGGAAATGCTTCTCCGGCTCGACACGGAACGAATAGGAGACGACGGGCGTGCGGCAATGGGGGGCAGGCCGGAGACGCACGACCTGCGGAGAAAGCGTCACGAGGCGATCGTAGCGGTAGTGAGTCGTATGCTGGAGAGCAACGCGGATCGGCATGTCCGGGAGTATAACCCGGGGCGAGCATTCACTCCATCACGGTCGCTCATATTATTTGAACGTATTCTCAGCGCGCGAGGCGTAATATCATCGCCGCGTGGAAGAGACAGATTCGAGGCAGGGAGCAGTTCTTCAGCGCGTTTTCAGTATCAGTTTTCTCGCGCTCTTTCTCGAACTCATGATCATCCGATGGGTTCCCGCCGTCGTCCGGGTCATCTCATATTTTTCCAACGTGATGCTGATCTCGTCTTTTCTCGGCCTGGGCGCAGGATGCCTGATATTTCGCCGCGGCGGAAAGGGACTGTTCCGATTCTTCCCCGCCGCGTTGACGGCATTCGTGCTCTGGATCGTATTCTGCTCGACGATCTCATTCGGCAGCCCCGCGGAGGAGCTCCGGTATCACGCGAACACGGCCTCGCTGACGAATAACCTCGTCTTGTCCACCATATTCCTGTTCAACGCGGCGATGTTTGTCTGCCTGGGCGAGGGGCTGGCCCTGTCTCTGTCCCGGTCGCGTACATCGCGAGCCTATACAGCGGACCTTCTGGGAAGCCTCGCCGGAACGGCTCTATTCGGCATTTTTTCCTTCCTCTGGTTTTCGCCCATCGCCGGATTCTCGATCGCGGCGGCACTCTATCTGCTTCTGACCAAACGAGGCGAGAGACAGTCGGCCGCTATACTTCTGGTCGCCGCCCTGCTCGTCGTTCATCTGGCATCGGGCCGATCGCCGACGATCTGGTCGCCGTATCACCATATCACGATTGATCCGCCGCATGCCGGGCCGAGCATTGCCGCCAGCGGAAGCCCGACGATCTACAGCATTCGAATCAATCATGATTTCTATTTTTCCTGTGGAACTCTCCAGCCGGATAGTTACATGACCGTGGAAGAAAAGGAAGCGGCGCGCGAATACGGCGTCAAATACGGCGTTCCCCACAGATTCGGCGCGCCCGCGCGATCCGTCCTGATCCTGGGTTCGGGCGGCGGAATGGATGTGGAAGCCGCGTTACTGGCGGGCGCGGAGCACGTGGACGCGGTCGAAATCGATCCCGTCATCCTGGATATCGGTCGGACATTCCACTCGGGTCGACCCTACCAGGATGCGCGAGTCGCACCGCACGTGATGGACGCAAGGGCATTTCTGCGTCATACCGACCGCATGTATGACAGAATCGTCTTCGGATATCTCGATTCACAAGGGCTCTTTTCCTTCATGTCCAATGTACGGCTCGATGGATATGTCTATACCGTCGAAAGTTTTCGGGAGGCGTTCGCGCACGTGGCGCCGGGTGGCGCTCTCGCCGTTTCGTTCGCCGCCGTGCGCCAGGACTGGCTATATCGGCGCCTGGCGCACATGCTCCAGACCGCGACCGGAAAAACCCCGCGCGCATTCGCGGATATGCGCGGGCCTGGAATCATCCTGCTGGCGTTCAAGGGCGCCGAACCGGAAATGCCGGACCAGTTTGATTCCTTCCGGCGGATTTCACCGGAGGGAATCGAGAGCATGGAAGTGACGAGCGACGATTGGCCGTTTCTCTACCTGAAGGAGAAAACCATACCATCGGATTACCGGGTCAGCATGGCGATCCTGCTCGTGCTTTCGATTCTCATCGTGTTGTCCACCCGTGATCGATCGCCGACAAATACCGAAACAATATCTTCGGGCGTCCTCCCCGGATCGGAGGTGGCTCATTTTTTTCTTCTTGGATTCGGATTCATGCTGCTCGAAACAAAATGCATCACGGAGTGGTCGCTTCTCTTCGGAACATCCTGGCTGGTAACCGTGCTCGGGGTAGGAGGCATGCTAATAATGGCACTGGCGGCCAACCTGTCGCTTGGCGCGACCCGCAAGCTGACTTCTACCGTTCTCTATATTTTCCTGTCCTGCTCCCTGCTTGCCGGGTTGCTTCTTCCTGTTTCCAACTTTCTGGCGGAAGCCGAGGCCATCCGATATGCCGCGGCCGTTCTGACGGGACTGCTGCCCGTATTCTTCGCGGGACTCGTATTCTCACGTTCGTTTTCAACATCGAATAATTCCTGCGCCGCGCTGGGCGCCAATCTCATCGGAGCCACCGCGGGGGGATTCGCCGAATACATGGGAATGATCTGGGGGCTCACCATCCTCGGATTTCTTGTGGCGGCGGCTTATACCGGCTCCTGGATCGCGCTTTCGCTCGCCGGAAATATTTCGCAACCACCGGATTCGCGGGAAGCTGCGGACTCAGTCGTCGTGTGAAGAATCGCGGGCAGGGCACCGGATCGTGAATGTGCTCCCCTTGCCCGGAATGCTTTCGACCGTGATGGTGCCGTGGTGCGCCTGGACGATGTGCTTCACGATCGCCAATCCCAGGCCCGTGCCCCCGCCCTTGCGGCTCCGCGCCTTGTCGACGCGATAGAAGCGCTCGAAGAGCCGCGGCAGATGCTCCGCGGGAATGCCGATGCCGCGGTCGATGACGCGGATGACGGCATCGCCATCCTGGAGGCTCGCCTCCACCCGCACGACACCGCCGGGTTCGCTGTGCTTGACGGCGTTGTCGACGAGGTTGACGACCGCCTGCTCGAGAAGGAGCGGATTCATCGGCGTCACGAGATCCTCGCGGATGTCTGTCTCCAGTCGCACCCGGTGATCGGCCGCGCGGGGCTCGCAGATCTGGATGACGGACGCGATCAGCGGGCGGACATCGCCGGGCTCGAGCGGAAATTCTCCGCGATCGACATCCTGCTCGATTCTCGACAGGGAGAGCAGATCCTCGATGATCGCGTTCAGCCGGTCGGCCTGCTTCAGCGTGATGTCGAGAAACCTCATGGAATTCTCGGGATCGTGGATCGCGCCATCGCGGAGCGTTTCGAGATAACCCTTGATGGACGTGATGGGCGTCTTCAATTCATGGGAGACATTCGCGACAAAGTCGCGCCGCATCGTCTCCAGGCGGCTTACGCGCGTCTCGTCGTGCAGGATGATGATGACACCGCGAATCGCGCCGTCACCTTCCCGCAACGCGGTTCCCCGGGCAAGAAGCTGCCGGCCTTTCTCCTCGATCATGCGCCCGCCGCCGGGAATCGCGGCGCCGGGTTGAAGCATATGCGAAACAAATTCCTGCAGGCGCGCATTGCGCACAACTTCCTGGAGAAATCTTCCGCGCGAAGCGGATGCATCCACGCCGAGGCAGAGCGCCGCCGCTTCATTCATTCTCACGACGCGCTCATCGACCGACAGAATCATGACCCCTTCGCTCATGACGGACAGCAGCGCTTCCAATTCAGTCATGAGGGGACATTCTCCAACATTGCAACATTGTAACTACATGACTTGCGTTTCACATTCGCTAACTCCCTGTATTCCCAATGTTGCAATGTTGGAGAATGTCCCCTATCCCTTGAAACGGTAGCCCACGCCGCGGACGGTCTCGATGATCTTGCCGGCCGATCCCAGTTTTTTCCGCAGGCCGACGATCTGGACGTCGACGGAACGCTGGGTGACGGGGTAATCGTCACCCTGGACGGATTCGACGATCTGGTCGCGTGAATAGACCCAGCCGGGCTTCCTGGCCAGCAGGTGAAGAAGCCGGAATTCGGTGAGCGTCAGGGTGACGGGCTTCGCCTTCACGAGCACTTCGTGGCGGCCGGGATGGATGAGGAAGTCATGGATCTGTATGACGGCGTTTTCGTCCTTGTCGCTTTCGCGGCGTCGGCGGAGGATGCTGCGGACGCGCGAAATGAGGACGCGGGGGCTGAAGGGCTTGGTGATGTAATCGTCGGCGCCCAGTTCAAGTCCGGAGACGATGTCGGCTTCCTCGCTCCGCGCGGTCATCATGATGATGGCGATATGAGCCGTCTTCTCGTCGCGCTTCAGGAGGCGGCAGACCTCCAGGCCGTCGATCCCGGGCAGCATGAGATCGAGGAGGATGAGGTCGGGCTTCTTGGAGCGGGCTTCCTTCAGCGCGAGTTCGCCGGAAGCGACGCCGCTCACGACGAAACCTTCCCGCGAAAGATTGTACTGCACCAGCTCGAGAATATTCTCCTCGTCCTCGACGACGAGCACGCGCTCCTTAGCCATGGTCGGATCCCACGCCAGTCATCGACCGTTCTCCTCCGGCGTGTATTCCTCGGGCCTGTGGCGGACGATCTCGCCCTCGATCATGTAGATGACGTCCTCCGCGATGTTCGTCGCGTGATCCGCGATCCGCTCCAGGTGCCTCGAGACGGCCAGCAGGTGGATGAAGATCTCGATGTATTCGATTCGCGCCGTGATCCCGTCGCGGACGCGCGCGTACATATCGCGGTTGATAAGGTCGATCTCGTCATCGGCCGCGCAGACCTTGCGGGCCAGGTCCGCGTCGAGATTGACGAGCGCGTCGAGGCTGTGGCGGAGCATCTCCTGTGTCTTCTCCGACATGCCGGGGAAATCGAAGGGGATGTCGACCGGGTCCCTGGTCGCCAGGAACGAGGCCCGCTCCGCGATGTTGACCGCGAGATCGCCGATCCGTTCCAGCTCGTTGTTCATCTTGATGACGCAGATGATGAACCGGAGGTCGATGGCAACGGGCTGATGCAGGGCGAGGAGCTTCAGGCATTCCTCCTCGATAGCCACTTCCATGTTGTCGATCGCGATGTCGCCGTCGATGATCCGCGCGGCGAGGCGCCGGTCGCGCGTCTGGACAGCGCGAACCGCGTCCTTCACGCTCTCCTCGACCAGCGCGCTCAACGTGAGTATGCGCTTTTTAAGGTCCCCGATTTCCTTCTGCAGATGCTGGGCCATGCCCGTTGCTCCTTCGCTGCTCAGCCGAAACGGCCGGTGATGTAATCCTCCGTCTTCTTTTCGGAGGGATTCGTGAAGATGTGTTTCGTCGCGCCGAATTCCACGATCCTGCCCTCGTAGAAGAAGGCCGTGAAATCCGAGATGCGCGCCGCCTGCTGCATGTTATGCGTAACGATTCCGATGGTGTACTGCGTTTTGAGATCCTCGACAAGTTCCTCGATCTTCGCCGTCGCGATCGGATCGATCGCCGAGGTCGGCTCGTCCATCAGGACGACCTCGGGTTCCACGGCGATCGCGCGGGCGATGCAGAGCCTCTGCTGCTGGCCGCCGGAGAGAGCGGTACCGGGATGGTTCAGCTTCTCCTTCACCTCTTTCCAGAGCGCGGCGCGCTGCAGGGCGCTCTCGACGCGATCGGCGATCTCCGCGCGCGACGCCTTGAAGTGCAGCCGCAATCCATAAGCTACGTTCTCGAAGACGCTCATCGGAAAAGGCGTCGGCTTCTGGAAGATCATGCCCACCTTGCGGCGGAGCTCGATCAGGTCGGTGGAGGCGTCGAGAATGTTGCGGCCGTCGAGAATGACCTCGCCGGTCGCCCTCTGGTCGCGATACATCTGGTAGATGCGGTTGAAGACGCGGATGTGCGTGGATTTTCCACAGCCGGACGGGCCGATGATCGCGGTGACGCGCTTTTCCGCGAATTCGATCGTGTTATCGTGAAGCGCCTGGTGGCCGCCGTAGAAGAAGTTCAGGTTGCGGACCGAGATCTTCCCCGGCTCCTTCAACGCCTTGTCGTGCGTTTCGCTCACGCCGCATGCCTCCTCTCGGACAGCGCGAATCGGGCTCCCACGGAGAGAACAAGCACGCCGGCGGTGATAAGGAGCGACGAGCCCCACGCCAGTTTCTGCCAGTCCTCGTACGGAGACATCGCGAAATTGAAGATCGTCACCGTGAGATTCGCGGTCGGCTGGGAGAGCGTCTCCACCCAATAGGGGCTGTTCAACGCGGTGAAGAGGAGCGGGGCCGCCTCGCCGCTGACGCGGGCAATCGCCAGCAGCACGCCTGTCAGGAGCCCGGCGCGGGCGGAGCGAAAGACGATCTGGAGCGTGACGCGCCAGCGCGGAGCGCCGAGAGCGAGCGCGGATTCGCGGAGCGTATTGGGGACGAGGCGGAGCATGTCCTCGGTGGTCCTCGTGACGATGGGAAGCATCATGATCGCGAGAGCGAGCGAGCCGGCGTATCCGGAAAAGTGGCCGAACGGGACGACGACGAGCGTGTAGACGAAGACGCCGACGATGATCGACGGCATGCCCATGAGGACGCTGGAGACGAACCGGGCGGCGGATGCGAGACGGCTGTGTTCGTCGTACTCCGCAAGGTAGATGCCGGCGAAGATGCCGATCGGCACTCCGATCGCCGTCGCGAGGCCGGTGATCATGAGCGTGCCGAGGATGCAGTTCCCGACGCCGCCGCCGCCCATGCCCGGAGGCGTGGGAAGCTCGAAGAAGAAGGAGCGTTCGATCGAACCGATACCTCGTCGCCCCACTTCCCACAGGATCCAGGCGAGAATCGCGATGCCGGCGCAGGCGGAGAGACCGGAGAGAACCTTGACGGTCGCGTCCACAGCAAGACGGGGCGTTGCGGATCGGAGGCGCATGGTCATTCAGGCCCGCGCCGTCACGCGGCCGAGACGCGACATCCAGAAATAGGCGGCGGCCTGGAAGACGACGGAGATCGCCATGAGCGCAAGTCCCAGTTCCACGAGAGAACTCAGGTACATCGGCGTCGTCGCCTCGCTGAACTCGTTCGCGAGCGTCGCGGAGATCGTGGTGCCGGCGGCGAAGAGTGACGTGGAGAGCGTGTGGTCGTTTCCAATGACGAACGTGACCGCCATCGTCTCCCCGAGCGCCCGGCCCAGGCCGAGAAAGACCGCTCCGATGATGCCACGGAGCCCGTAGGGGATGCTGACATTGCGCGTGACTTCCCATGTCGTGGCGCCCATGCCGTACGCCGATTCCTTCAGGACCGGTGGCACCATCTTCAGAACGTCGCGCGTCACGGCGCAAATGTACGGCAGGATCATGAAACCGAGGATGATGCCGGATGTCATCATGCCGATCCCCATCGGCGGCCCGGAGAAGAGCGGGATCTCGCCGAACGTTTCCTGGATCCAGGGCTGAACATGATCGGCGATGAGGGGCGAAAGAATGAAGAGCCCCCAGATGCCATAGATGATGCTCGGGATCGCGGCGAGCAGCTCGATCGCATCGCCGACGACGCGCGACAGGAGCGGGGGCGCGAGCTCGACCAGGAAGAGCGCGATCGCCATGCTGAGAGGAACGGCCAGGAGCATGGCTAGGCCGGAGGAGACGATGGTGCCGTAGATCGAGGAGAGCGCGCCGAAATCCTCCGTGACGGGATTCCAGACGTCGCGCGTGAAGAAGGAAAAACCGAACCGGGCGATGGAGAGGCGCGCGTTGATGCAGAGTTCCAGGAAGATTCCTCCCAGGAGAACGATGACCGTGCTCGCCGCTACCGCGGCAGACGTGCGGAAGAGAAAATCCGGCAGGGCCTTGGCCCCGGGCGGCAGGGCGCGAGGGGCCGTCTCGCGCGACGCCTCGCCGGACGCGTCAGGAACCACTGTTCGACCAGACCGGTTTTCCGCCGCTGGACATCCGGCTGGTCCAGGATGCGCGAACCAGGTCGGCGACCGTGCCGGGCAGGGAGACGTAGTCAAGTTTCTTCGCGGACGGCTCGCCGTTTTTATAGGCCCAGTCGAAGAATTTCAGGACCGCGAGCGCCTTGGCCGCGTCGGGCTGCTCTCGATGCATCAGGATGAAGGAGGCTCCGGTGATCGGCCACGTGCGGGCGCCAGGCTGATCGACGAGAACGAGATAATATCCCGGAGCATTCGCCCAGTCCGCGTTCGCGGCGGCCGATTGAAACGTCTCGATCGAGGGCTCCACGAAGGATCGATCGCGGTTTTCCATGAGCACGTGCGCCATCTTGTTCTGGAGCGCGTAGGCGAACTCCACGTAGCCGATCGAACCCTTCACTCTTTCCACGTAGGACGAGACGCCCTCATTGCCCTTGCCGCCGACTCCGGACGGCCATTCCACGGAAGTACCGGAGCCGGATTTCGACTTCCAGGATTCGGAAACGGCGGAGAGAAAGTTGGTGAAGATCCACGTCGTACCCGATCCATCGGCGCGATGAACGACGGTGATGTCCTGATCGGGCAGAGAGAGACCGGGATTGGCCGAGGCGATCGACGGATCATTCCATTTCCGGATCTTGCCGAGAAAGATGTCCGCCAAAAGTGTCCCGGTCAGCTTCAGTTGACCTGAAGAAATGCCTTCGACGTTGATGACGGGCACGACGCCGCCGATGACCATGGGAAATTGGATGAGCCCCTCGCTGTCGAGGACATCGGATTTCAACGGCGCATCGGATGCTCCGAAGTCGACGGTCTTCGCCTTGATCTGGGCGATTCCGCCGCCGGATCCGATGGATTGATAATTGAGCTTCACGCCGGAAGCGGCCCCATACTCATGAGCCCACTGGGCGTACAAAGGATAGGGAAAAGTCGCGCCGGCGCCGTTCAACGTGATCCCGGAGGAGGACGTGCTTCCCGCGGACGTGACCGGCGCGGAACCTCCACCGCAAGCTGTTGCCGCCATCGTCAGGGCCAGGCCCAAGAGAAACTTGATCATCCTGTTGGTCATCATTTGCATGTTGCTCTCACCTCTTCCCGGATAGTAGATCCGCAAATCGTTAGCGGAATATTAGCGCCGTGTTAGATGTCGGTAAGGATCCTGTCCCCCGATTTCAGGAGCCAGGAAAAAGGCCGCACAAAATTACGCCATTTGACTCGCAAGGAGAATTTTCTGCCGACGCCGATGCTATAATTCCTCCAAAAGAAGCAGGCAATTCAGGAGGGGGAAATCATGAAGCGTTTATGGGCGATCACCATCGCACTTTTTCTTTTGGGAACGGTCATCACCGACGCATCGTCGTATGTTCAGCCGCCGCCATCCATGGCGGGGCTCAAGGGCCTCAGGTCCGTCGTCCTTGATATCCAGGTGCTCGGCCTGCTGCCGATCTCCGTCGTCTCGAATGAGCAACTGCGGATGGACATGCGCAATCTCATCGCGCGAAGGCTGCAGCAATCCGGAATCACGGTCTATGACACCGTGAGCACGTCTCCCCCCGCGGACGGCGTCCTGTATGCCCACATCACGATGCAGGAAGCCAGGAACACCGACGGCATCGGGACGGGGCTCTTTATCGGCAGCGTCGATATGAACCTGGGGCAAAGGGTTTACCTCGCCCGGCCGATCCAGGACGATCTCGTCGCGGCGGTCGGCGTCACGTGGATCCGCCAGTCGACGTTCCTGGCCGGCAACGGCACCAGCATCGCTTCGCTCGTCCATGACCGGGTGAGCGCGGACATCGAAGCATTCCTCACCGACTGGAGAGGACAGCAATAACTATTCGAGCCCATCCTCCCACTCGGGAAGCGATCCGCCGGGCGCGAGACAGAAGCAGGAATCCTGCGAGGTAGCGGGAGGAATGCTCGCGCTTCCGACCGGCGGGATATCGATATCGAGGATCTTCCGGACCTTATCGATCAGGGAACGCGGACGAAACGGTTTTGTGACGTATGCGGCGGCGCCCGCGCGAAATCCATTTTTCTGATCCTCGGGATCGGTGCGGGCGGAGACGATCACGATCGGGATCTTCGCCGTCACGGCATCCTGCTTCAGGCGGCGGCAGACCTCGAATCCGTCGATCCCCGGCAACATCAGATCGAGGAGAATGATATTCGGCAGGCGCGCCCGCGCTATGCTGATGGCCGACTCCCCTGTCGAAACGCTCGTCACGTAGAACATCTCCCGCACGAGATTGTATGCGATCATTTCGCGGATATATTTTTCATCCTCCACGATCAAAATGTGGATGTGCCCCTCGCCCCTTGAAAATTCAAAATCATGCGACTCTCTCACGCTTTTCTCCTTTCTCATTCCGTCTTCAGGCATATTTCACACGGGAAATGTTCAGAGATTGCAAGCGGGAGGTTCCCTTTGGGTTAAATCGCGAGCTCCTGCGCGAGATTCACGGAATCAGCAGCGTCCCCAGCGCGAAGGCTCCGAAGACCCAGTAATCCGACGGCAGGCCGAACCACCAGCGCTTATGCCAGGGCACGGAAGCGGGATGGAAGCGACGCCATCCGAAGCGCGGATTGAAGACGAACCAGAGGAAATCCTCCACGACCCAGAAGACGGAATAGCCTCCGAGAAGTCGCAGCTCGTTGCGGATCGTCCAGGGCCAGTCGAGAAAGAACGGGAGGTGGAAGACGAGGAGAACGAAGGTGAACGCCCAGAAGTGATAACCCGTGAGCGGCCGGCCGCCGTAAAAAACATCAAGCATCCAGTGCTTCTCGATCCGCCATGTGGGAAGACCGGCGGCCCATCCCTGTTCGCCTTCGATCTCAATCTCGAGCTTGGCCCAGGCGACAGCGAGAAGAAGGCCGAAGAGGAAGATCACGGCGACGGCGCAACGGCGCGACTCGCGTCGGCGATCACGCCGTCCGCAATATCCCAGGCCGCGCGAGGGCGGGCGATCCTGGCGGCATTGTCTCTCATCTGCCGGAGGCGCTCTGGTTCCCCGAGAAGCGTCAGCACCTTGTATTCGAGATCCTCCGTGTTCGCCGCCTTGAGCCCGGCTCCGTTTTCCATCAGGTAGTCTGCATTGCGTTCCTCCTGGCCAGGTATGGGCGAGACGGCGACCAATGCGACTCCACGAGCCAGGCATTCCGATGTCGTCAGGCCGCCCGGCTTGGAGGCCACGATATCCGCCACGGTCAGAAGCTCCGGCATGTTGTTCGCGTAGCCCAGGCTGACGATCCGGCACCCGTTCGCGGGGCGGATCGCGTCGATGCCTGCTTTCAGGTCCGCGTTGCGGCCGGCGACGGAGATGATCTGGAGCGGATGAGGCAGATTCGAGATGGCTTCCACCGATCGAACGAGCGGACCCATGCCAAGACCTCCCGACATCATCAGGAGGACCGGCTTGCCCTCTTCCAGTTGCATCTCCTTCATGACGGAGGAACGATCGATCTTCCGGAGAAAATCGGGATGGATCGGGATACCCGTGACGCGGATCTTCTCCGCGGGGATACCCCGCGACTTCAAGCGGTATGCGAGCGCTTCGCGCGCGACGTAATAGCGCGAAACGCCCGGCTCGATCCAGACCGCGTGAATATCGTAGTCGGTGACGACCACATCGAGAGGTATCGTCCAGCTCCCGTTCTTCAACGAGGATGCCAGGATCTGCGGCAGGAAAAAATGCGTGCAGACGATCCTGTCCGGCGCGAACTGCTTTATGAATCGGAAGAGCCGGGGCGCCTGGAGCCGCTGCATCGCGGCCGCGAATCGATTCGCGCGAGCGGAAGAATGCTCGGCAAGTTCATACAGGTATCCCCACAACGCGGGAGCGGAATTGACCATGGAAACATAACCGCGCGTGTAAAGCCTCCGGAACGGAGCCGGGACGTAATCCATGGCGTCGATATTCCGGATCTCGACACCGGGATGCCGCTCACGCATCGCGGACTCGACCGCCTGCGCGGCGCGGACATGGCCGGCGCCGGCGGAAACGGAGAGGATGAGAATTTTCATAAGGGGAGCGTAAACCCAAATTTGCGGCAGGGAAACCGGCTTCCGCGGATGAGACGCGGGATTGCCGTGCGGAACTTTCTGAAAATCGCGAAACCGTCAGAGATCTTACAGCCATCTCCCGGCTGCCTGCGATAAACTGATCCCATATGCCCGATTCCCGGACCACTGCTTCGACCCCTCCCGGACATCGATCCTCGACGGAACCAAACCCGATGGGCGATTTCTGGGGCGGACTCGCGGCGATGCTGGTCGCGCTTCCCTCGGCCATCGCTTTCGGCGTCACCACGCTCGGTCCCCTGGGACCATCAGCCATCGCGGACGGAGTGCTCCTGGGTATGCTCGGCACCGTCGCTCTCGGGCTGATCGCACCGCTCCTCGGAGGAACACCGCGTCTCATTTCCGCTCCTTGCGCGCCCGCCGCGATGGTCCTCGGAGCGCTCACCGGCGAACTGGCGACGCTTCCTCATTCCCCTGGCAGCTCGCTCTCCACGCCGACCATCCTCGGGCTTCTCTTCGTCACCATCTTCGCGGCAGGCGCATTCCAACTGGTCTTCGGCCTCCTGGGCGGAGGGAAACTTATCAAGTACATTCCGTATCCCGTGGTGGCCGGATATCTCTCCGGCGTCGGGATCAAGATCATGCTCGAGCAGATTCCCAAGCTCTTCGGCATACCTCACGGCGTCCGTTTGATGCACGGACTCCTCGCTCCGAACTGGACGCTGACGCCCGCGATCCTGACGGGCCTCGTCACCATCGCATGCCTGTTGTTGGCTGCAAAGTGGACGCGGAAAATTCCCGCGCCCATACTGGCGCTCACGGGCGGCCTGATCACTTTCGGCCTGCTGGGCCTGGCGTGGCCTTCCCTGCTGACGCTCAAGGATAATCACCTCGTTCTTGGTCCGATTGCGGGTGGGGCTGACGCGCTTTTGACGATCCCCGCGCGCCTTCGGTCGGTCTTCGCCGTCCCTCCGGAACTTGCAGGCCGCGCGCTGGGCACCGCGGGAACGCTCGCCGTTCTTCTCTCCATCGATACCCTGAAAACCTGCGTCATCATCGACTCCATCACGCGTTCGCGCCACGACTCCAACCGTGAACTGCGCGGACAGGGCATCGGAAACATGACCTCGGCCATCATGGGTGGCATGGCCGGCGCCGGCACAAGCGGCGCCACTCTCGTCAACCTCGCCAGCGGAGGCCGATCGCGGATCTCCGGATTTCTGGCCGGCGTATTCGCGCTGCTGGCGCTTCTCATTCTGAGCCCCCTGCTCGCCTGGATTCCCAAGGCCGCGCTCGCGGGCATCCTCGTGGTCGTCGGATTCCGGATGATCGACCTGCACAGTTTCCAGCTACTTCGAAACCGATCCACGCATCTCGACTTCGTGGTCATTGTCTCGGTGATCATTCTCGCCGTGACCGCGCCTCTGCTCTATGCCTCCGCGGCGGGCCTGGGACTGGCGATCCTTTTATTTCTCCGCGAGCAGATCCGTTCCAACGTGATCCGGCGGCGCAGTTACGGCGACGCCACGTTCTCGCGGCGCAAGTATCTGCCGGAGGATCTCGAGGTGGTGAAACGACACGGACGCGAAACCGTCATATGCGAGCTCCAGGGCAGCCTCTTCTTCGGAACCACGGATCAGCTGATGAGCCAGCTCGAGAGCGATCTCAAGACCTGCCGCCGCGTGATCCTCGACATGCGTCGCGTCTCCGCCGTGGACTACACCGCCGCGCACATCCTGCAGCAGATCCAGGCGATGCTCGGGGACCACGACGGGGAGCTCATCCTCGCCGATGTCGGCCGCGCGCTGCCTTCGGGACGCGATATGCAGGTGTATTTCGGAGACGTGGGACTGGCGCGCCATGAATCGCGGGTGCGAATCTTCGAGACGCGAGACGAGGCGCTGGAGTATGTCGAGGACCGGGCGTTCGAGGAGGAGAACCTGCTGGGAAAGGGGCACGGCGCGCCGCTCGAACTGGGCGAGCTGGATCTCTTCCGGGAACTGGATCCGGCCGCATTGGAGGAGCTGAAAACGATCGTTGTGGAACGTGAAGTGGAGGAAGGGCAGACCCTGTTCCGCGCCGGAGAGACCGGCAACGAAATCTTCCTCGTCCGGAAGGGCACGATCAAGATCCTGCTCCCATTGTCCACCGGTCGAGCCCGCCACCTCGCGTCTTTCGCGCGGCGGGATTTCTTCGGAGACATGGCGTTCCTGGACGGCGAGCCTCGATCCGCAAACGCCGTCGCCGCGTCACGCACCTGGCTGTACATCCTGTCGCGCGACCGTTTCGACTCCCTGGCCATCACGCACCCCGCGATCGCCTCCCGTATCTTCAAGCGCCTGGCCCGCGCTCTCGCGCATCGCCTCCGGCAGACCGACATGCAGCTCGGGGAACTGGAAGAGGGATAAAGGCAAGCAGGAAAAGCCACCGCGGTCCCGCCCTTTTACGCCCGCGTGCCTGTGAAGCGCGGCGCATTTTCACCGCTCCACTGTTGAGGTGAGTTAAAGGATTACCTGGCCTTGATATTCGATGTTCAGTTCCGCGCCTTCGGCGACGAGCGCGGCGACGTAACCGGGTTCGGGTTCCCAGGACCACATGCTCCACTGTTTCGCTGCTTCCTTGTTTCCATGGATTGTCAGAAGACGGGCCGGCTGATCGAGTTCGAAGGCCGCCTCGAATTTGGAGAGAGGCATCGAAAGGCCGTCGCCAATGGCCTTGATGTATGCTTCCTTTCTGGTCCAGCAGTTCAGGAATGCTCGCGGCTTCTGATGATCCGGCAGGGCGCGATACCGCTCCACTTCGCCGGAAGCAAAATAGCGCGCGGCAATTTCGTCGCGGTCGCCGACTTCCCTTGCCGCGCTCTCCACATCGACTCCGACGCGCGCCTCCCTGGAAAACGCGAAGAGGACGAGACCGTTCGAGTGGGCGTAATTGAATTCGAGCTTGTAGGGATTCTGCGACGCGGAAATCACGGGCTTGCCGTGCGGGAGAAATTCAAAGCACACCGCGGACGGCGCAATCGACAGGAAGTGCCCCAGGATGATACGGGACAGTCCGCGGGCCAGCATGTACATGCGGCGGTCGCGATCAAAGTGGAAACGGGCGGCGCGTTCCAGCTCATCCGGAGCCAATGTCGCGCGAAGATCGTCATCCTTGAAGGAGGCATCGTCCGCTCTCGCCTGCAGGGCGAATACCTCGCCGCGGTTCGGCGCTGCATTAGTCAGGATTCGCACGTCACCTCGCGGAAGTCGTCCATCAGATCCCGGATAGCGGAAAACCATCCGGCGGCGGCGATGATTCTCTCAGTACGGCGAGTGTTTCCATAGCCAATCCCAGCATTCTCAAGTTATTTCATCCGAAATATACGATTATTGATCCTATTTTCCCACATTCTTCTGGAAACCTGTTATGATACCTCTCCCGCGCCGCGCACCATTCCTTCACGAGGCAAGCCTGCCCGTCCGGGTTCGTTCACATCAAGGAGAACATCATCATGGGTTTCACCGTCTTCAACTTTCAACCTCGTATGTCCGTGGGCATTCGCGCCCTCGGCTTTACCACGCCGACACCGATTCAGCTGCAGGCAATGCCGCCGATTCTCGCCGGCCGCGACGTCCTGGGACTCGCCCAGACCGGCACCGGCAAGACCGCCGCCTTCGTCCTTCCGATCCTGGAGCGACTTCTCTCCGGTCCCAGGCATACGCTCCGAGCGCTCATCCTGGCGCCGACGCGCGAGCTGGCGGAGCAGATCCACGATGTCATCCGGAGCCTCACGCCGCACTCCGGCATCACGAGCATGACGATCTACGGGGGCGTCGGCATGTCGCCCCAGGTGAAGAAACTGCGCGAAGGTGTCGACATCGTCGTCGCCTGCCCGGGCCGCCTCCTGGATCACTTCTCCGACAGGACGATCAACGTCTCCAGGCTCGAAGTGCTCGTCATCGACGAAGCCGACCGGATGTTCGACATGGGATTCGTGAAGGATATCCGGAAAGTCGTGGCTTATCTTCCCCGCAAGCGCCAGACGCTCCTCTTTTCCGCCACCATGCCCGCCGAAGTCAGAAAGCTGATCGGCGATATTCTTGTCCAGCCTGAAACGGTCCAGATCGGACACAGCGCTCCGGCAGCGACCGTCGATCACGCTCTCTACCCCGTTCCCCAGCATCTCAAGACTCCTCTTCTCCTCGAGCTTCTCCGGAAAACAGAGACAGGTTCCGTCCTCGTCTTCACGCGCACCAAGCACCGCGCGAAGAAAGTGGCCCGCACCCTCGCAAGCAAAGGCTTTTCCTCGGCCGAGCTCCAGGGAAATCTCTCCCAGAACCAGCGCCAGAACGCGCTCGACGGATTCCGCGACGGCCGTTACCGCGTCCTCGTCGCGACCGACATCGCCGCGCGCGGCATCGACGTTTCGCTCATCTCGCACGTCATCAACTACGACATCCCTGACACCACCGACGCCTACACGCACCGCATCGGAAGAACCGGCCGGATGGAACGCGGAGGCGACGCGTTCACGTTCGTGACGAACGAGGACAAGGATACGGTGCGCGACATCGAGCGTGTCATGAAGGCTCCGATCGAACGAAGATTTCTCGAAGGTTTCGACTACAAGCAGTCGGCGCCGAGGAAAGACACCGAGTTCGCCCGCGATCCGCGCCCTCCGCGTCACACGCCGATCCAGTACGGAAAGCCCCGCCCGAAATCTTATGCGCCGTCGCCCAGGCATTCACGATCGGGTTCCGGTTCGAATCGGACCGCCGCGGGCATGGATAGCCACTTCGCCGCAAGGGATCGGAACGTTGCCGGAAAACCGGCGGCACCGAAACAACGCAGAAGAAAACTCCTGGGCCGCTCCGGTCGATAGCCGGAATTGGCGCGCTGGATCCAAAGAATTTTCAAACAGGACAGACAAGATGTTCAGGTTTTGGTTCGTTCTTAAATCCTGATCATCCTGTTTACCTGTTAATAATTCGAATTTGCCGCTATCGATATTCCGTGAATAGCGGAATCAGAATTTGAAAATCACGGCAATCGGGGATAACGTCACACGGTTATGATTTCTTCCAGGCCATTGTCGGGGCTCACCGCGCTTGTCACGGGCGGCAATCGAGGAATCGGCCGGGCCACCGCGGAGCGACTGGCGGCCGAGGGTGCCGTCGTCTGCGTGACCGGCCGGAATGAGACGACGCTCGCGGATACAGCCGCCGCCCTCGAAAAACTGTCGCCCGGTTCGTGGTTCAGGAAGCATGATGTTCGTGATGAGCCGTCGACGCTCGCTCTCTTCGATGATATTCGCGATCACAGGGGATCGCTCGATATCTGCATTCCCAACGCGGGGGAAGCGACGCTCGCGAACACAACGGAAACGACCCTTGCCGACTGGCAGCGGGATATCGATACGAATCTGACGGGCACGTTTCTCACCGCGAGGTCCGCCCTGCGCATGATGAAGGAGAAGAGATCCGGCTGGATCATCCCGATCGTCTCCCAGGCCGGCAAGTTGCCCTTCGAGCTCCGCGCCGCCTACTGCGCCTCGAAGTGGGGAGCCCTGGGATTCACGAAATGCCTCGCCCTCGAGGCGAAGCGTCATGGTGTTCGCGTCACCGCGATCTGTCCCGCGTCGGTCGCGACGGATTTTCAAAAGGATAATCCCTCCGGAACCGACTGGATGCTTTCCGCATCCGACGTCGCCGACGCCGTCCTGTATGCCCTGACGGTCTCGCCGAAAGTCGAGCTGGAGGAAGTCACGCTCCGCTGCTGGAACAAGCCGGAACGCAAGTAGCGCCTGTCGCATGACGTTCGCGGGCGGGTCGACGAATTCCGGTTCCGACACGCCCCTCGATGATTCCCCGCGTGATCGGGAAATTCCCTGGAGCGAGCTCCGGCACGACCGAATTCTTCAGATCATCCTCCTCGCCGCTCTCGTTCTGCGCATGTGGAACATTTCCTGGGGTCTGCCTGATGCGACACACCGATGGCCTTATCATCCCGACGAGACAAACCTCTTCATGGGCCTGGCTGCATTCCCCCCCACTTTTCACCCTTACGACATCGCGTGGGGAGGTTCCTTCTTCTGTCTCTATGGATTTCACACGCTCCTGGGCGGCCTCATCGGCCTTTTTCCCCTGACGAAAAGCGCCTCGCTCTTTCAGCATGATCCTGGCGCTCTGAACTGTCTCTATCTCTGGAATCGATCCCTGACGGTCCTGCTTGCCTGGGTCTCTATCATGGGGCTCTATCTTCTGGCTCGCAGGTTGGGTTCATCGCGACGGGGAGCGCGGATCGCGGCTCTTTTGTTCGGCATCACTCCTTTTTCCGTTCTTCATGCTCATTATCTCACGGTGCATACACTCACCGCCTTCATGGCCATCGCCGCGCTTCTCGCGTTCGCCGGACGGACCCGGCCTTTCGCGACAGGTTTTTTCGGAGCCGCAACCGCGGGTTGCGAATATTCCTTCGGCGCGCTCTGGTTCGGACTCGCGGCCGTCATGCTGACTCGAACCCGAAAAGATTTTCTGCGGTTCGGCTCCGGCTCGCTCCTCGCTCTTCCGCTCTTCTTCTCGATTCTCCTGGACCCGCGCGGCTGGTGGCTGGCCCTGGCCGAGCAGAAGAAGTTCATCCAACCGGGAGCGCACGGGCCCTGGTTTTATATGGACGTTGCGGGACCCGCCACGTCCTACATGCTTCTTGCGGCCGGAATCACCGGAATGGCATGGGCCTTCCGCTCACAGCATCGCCGCGCGGTCCTCTTCGTCATGATTCTCCAGACCCTGGCCCTCGGCGTGCTTGGTAATCCCTTCGCGCGGCGTTTCGCATTTTTCTATCCCTGCTTGGCTGTCTGCATCGGCCTGATGCTGGAAAAAATACGGCGGCCACCGGTCCGCCGAATTCTGGTCGCCATGCTCCTCGTCGAGCCATTGCTTCGCTCCGTCGCTCTCGTGCAGGGATTGACCTCCTGCGACACCAGGACGCTGGCACGCGCGGCGGTGGAATCCGTCGTCCCGGCGGGCGAGCGGATCGCGGTCCAGAACTGGTTTTTCGCTCCTCACATTTCAACGACTCGATACCGTATCGTCGCCAATCCGCTCGGGCTGATTCCCGTGGACTCGGACATCTGGTGCCTGACAAGCGAGCGGAACGGGCCCTCGCCGGAGGAACTGCGCGAGGCGGGATGGTCCGAGGTCGCTAGGATCGAAAGGCCTCATGAATTCCTGAATTTCCCTTTTCACGACGCGGAGTGGCCGGAAGATCTTCGCTATACGAATCCGACGATACATCTATTTCGTCGACATGCGGATACCGCGCCCGCAAGCACCGACAACGAATGATGCACGATCGGATTTTCACGGGCGGCCCGTGACGAAAAATACGCATCCGGTTCCCCCTTCAGCCGACTGGCATGCGGACGCCGTCGCTGAACGTATGCAAGCATGCCTATCCTCGATCGCGCGCTGCCGGAAGTCGTCTTCCGAAGAGGCTGTCCACGACGCGCGGGTCGCCCTGCGGCGCCTCTCCGCCGCACTCGACTTCATCGGGACCGCCCTGCCCGACGTTCGTGTGCGAAAACTGCGAAGGCAGGCGAAACGCAATCGCGCGCGGCTCGCGAAACTTCGGGATCGCCAGGTCGCGGTCCTGCTCGTCGCGGATCTCTGCGCGTCGGTGCCTGAACTCGAATCCTATCGAGCTCACCTCCGCGCGAAAGGAGAAAAAGTGGAAGCGGAATCCCGCAGGGTTCTCACGCGCCTCTCGCTCCCCGGTCTTGCACGAACCGTCTCGTCCGTGTCCCGGCAATACGGCGCGCTGAGTCCGTCTCAAATCGTGATGCAGAAACGCCGGCTTCTCAAGGAGACGGGCGCGCTGTGCGGGGATGTCCTGGAACGCCGCGATCTGGCGCTGGCCGGCGACATGGACGCGTGGCACAGGTTTCGTATCGGCGTGAAGCGGCTACGCTACCGGCTGGAAATCACGCGACCGCTCTATCCCCGCCTCCGGGACGCGCACATGAAGGCTCTCAGGCGCGTCCAGACGGAACTGGGAGACCTCCACGACCTCGTTGTTGTAGCGCGTGGTTTCGAAAAATTCGCTTTCCGTAAGAAGAAAATGCATCCACGGAGCGCGCAAGACGTACAATCGGAATTGGATCGGATCATGAAACGATACAGGGCAAAGGCGGCGCGCGCATCCGGATTTCTTCCGCGCCTGGCCGCGGTGCTCCGGGGTCGAAAGCCATGAAGCTCTTTCTCCTGCGCCACGGCATCGCCGTGGAACGCGGCGCTCCCGGTTACGATATCGACGGCGATCGCCCGCTCACGCCGAAGGGCGTTCGCAAGATCGAGAAGATCGCCGGGAAAATGTTGACAGGCATGAAGATCGATTTCGACGCGATTTACTCCAGCCCTCTCCTGCGCGCGCGCCGGACCGCGGAAATCGTGGCGAAAGTTTTCGACATGACTCCGGCTCTGGAGTTTCTCGACTCGCTCGCACCCGAAGGAACTCCCGACGCGGTGATCGAGGATCTCTCCAGGAGACTCTCAAGCAGTGGAACCTCGCTCGATAATATCCTGCTCGTCGGACACGAACCCGCGCTGAGCGAGCTCGGTTCCTTTCTCCTGCACGGAGACGTCCTCCATGCCTTACCGATGATGAAGGGCGGACTCTGCGGTCTCTCCATCCCGGCGCTCGCCGGCGGCCGCTGTGCGACCCTGGATTTCCTCCTGACACCGAGGCTCATCCAGAGACTGGACTGAGGGACGGGTGCTCATGGTCGCGAGATTCCGCTGAGAAATGGCGCGAACCGTGCTAGATTCCAGTCAACTCAACAAGGGCGAGGTGATACCAGCATGAGCCGATACATCGTAAAACCCGGCGGAAAAGTCCGGCTGAAGGATCAGGATCCGGAAGACAAGAGCGACTGGAAGGGAGAGAGGGAGGAAGCCGAACTGGAGCTCATAAAACTTCGCCAGAAGCTCAGCGGCCTCCAGGAAATCCTCTACGCCCAGCACAAGGAGCGCATCCTCATCGTCCTGCAGGCGATGGACACGGGCGGCAAGGACGGGACGATCCGCCATGTGTTCGAAGGGGTCAATCCGCAGGGCGTCCGCATCGCCAACTTCAAGGCCCCCTCGGCCGTGGAGCTGGATCATGATTATCTCTGGAGAATCCATCCTCTCGTACCGGGAAAGGGTGAGATCGTCATCTTCAACCGCAGCCACTATGAGGATGTCATCGTGGTCCGCGTGCATGAGCTGGTGCCGGAAAAAAAATGGAGGAAGCGCTACGACCAGATCGCGGCTTTCGAGAGCATGCTGGCCGAGGAAGGCGTGACGATTCTGAAATTCTATCTGCACATCGACAAGGACGAGCAGAAAGAGCGGCTGGAAGCCCGGCTCGCGGAACCGTCCAAGCACTGGAAGTTCAATCCTCGGGACCTGGATGAAAGAAAACTATGGCCGGATTACATGGAAGCCTATGAAGAGGCTCTCTCGAAAACCAGCACGCGGGAGGCTCCGTGGTACATCATCCCGGCAAACCGAAAATGGTATCGTAACCTTGTCATCACGCGGATCCTTGTGGATACGCTCGAATCGCTCGATATGAAATATCCCGCGCCGCCGGCCGACCTGGACAAGATCGTCGTCGATTAGATCATTCCGGGACGAGGGACGCGACCGTCGTGTTCACATACGCGAGGATCGCTTCGATGCGCGATTCGACCCGCGCGGAATCTCCCGCCTTCGCGGCCGCTTCGAGCTCGCCGCCCATCCTGGAGATAGGCGGAAATCCGTAGCTTCCGCCGGAACCCTTGATCTGGTGGCCGAGCCGCGCGACGACGTCATGGTTGCGCTCGCGACATGCGGCGCGCGCTTCCTCGCAGTATTGCCTCATGAAGACGATGTATTTCGGGAGGAGCGGAAGGATGTCCTCGTCGATGGTGATGGCCGGAGCGCTTTCGCCGGGCGAATCGGGGACGGCATGCATCAGGAGAATGGCATCCGCTTCTCCAGGAGCGCGTTGATCTTTCCGAGCAGACGGGGCATTTCGATCGGCTTGATGTCGTAGTCGTCGCAGCCCGCCTCGATGGTTTTCTCCCGGTCCCCTTCCATCGCGTGCGCGGTCAGAGCGATGATGGGAATCGCCCTGGTCGCCGGTTGCGCCTTCAACTTCCGCGCGGCGTCCCAGCCGTTCATCACCGGCAGGCTCATGTCCAGCAGGATAAGATCCGGCAACTCCGATGCCGCCATCGCGACACCCTGCTCGCCGTCAACGGCGAGCACGACCTCGAATCCCTTCCGGGCAAGAAGCCGCGAGATGAGGTCCCGGTTCATCTCGTTGTCCTCCACGACCAGTATCCTCGTCTTCGTCATCGTCTCCTCGATCCCCTCATTGCCATCATATCAACCGGCACCAGGACGAGCCATTGTCATGGCGCCGGATCCGGCTTGTGCCGGGAGAGCGTGGAAACCGCATCGCGGACGATCCGGAGCAGATCTTCGTGGCTGCACGATCCCTTCTCCACGATCTTCTGAACGGACTTCGTGAGCTTCCCGCGCTCGTCCGCGGTCAGATCCTTGACGGTCACGACAAGGACCGGGATATCCTTCAGATCCTCCCGCTTCCGGATCACTTCGACAAATTCGAATCCATCCATCACGGGCATCATCAGATCGAGTAGAATCAGGGCGGGCCGGGCCTTCGCGAGTTGTTCGAGCCCGACCTTTCCATTCTCCGCCTCCAGCACGATCCATCCGTCCTTTTCAAGAATCCGGCGGACCATCTCCCTTGTCGGAGCATCGTCCTCCACGACCAGCACGGTCTTTTCTTCCGCCGAATGGCGGAACTTCTTCAGGACGGCGATCAGCTGGTTCCTGTCGAACGGCTTGATGATGTATTCCGCCGCCCCCAGCGAATAACCCATGTTCCTGTCGTCCATCATCGTCAGCATGATGACGGGGATATCCGCGGTATCCGGATCCGACTTCAAAGCCGTCATGACGGACCATCCGTCCATGCCGGGCATGAGAACATCGAGCGTGATGGCGACAGGGTGCAATTTCTTCGCCAGTTTCAGCCCTTCCTCGCCGCCCACCGCGATCACGACATCGAAGCCCTCCTTCTTCAAAAGCCTCTGCATCATCTCCCGCGCGGAAGGATCGTCGTCGATCACGAGAATGACGTTCACGCCGCTCTCATCTTCATTCGTCTTCTGCTCCGAAATCAAGGCTCCCGGCGTTTCCGGCAGCACCGCGATCTCGGCGGGAAGCCGGATCGTGAAGGTCGAACCCTTTCCGGGTTCGCTCGTCACCTTCACATCGCCGCCCATCATCTGGCAGAAGTGCCGGGTGATGGACAACCCCAGTCCCGTGCCGCCGAACTGTCTCGTGGTCGAGTCATCCACCTGGGTGAAGGGACGGAATAGTTTCTCCATCTGATCTTCCGTCATGCCGATACCGGAGTCCGTCACGGAAAATATGAGCCCGTCCGCGCTTGATCCCTGCGCGCCCGGGGGCGCCGGGCCGCGCTCCACCTGGAGCCGGATCGTTCCCTTCTTCGTGAACTTGCAGGCGTTGCTGAGGAGATTCAGAAGCATCTGTCGGACTTTAGTAAGGTCCGCGCGCATCGCCCCCGCTCCGTCCGCGACCGAAACCTGCAGGTCATTTTCATTCTTCTCCACGAGCGGTTTGATGGTCGCGGCCAATCCTTTCACCATCTCCGCCACGTCAAAGGTCTCCAGGAAGAGGTTCATCTTTCCGGCCTCGATCTTCGAGAGGTCGAGGATGTCATTGATGAGCGCGAGGAGGTGCTTGCCGGCCGAGTTGATCTTGCCCAGGTCGTCCGTGAAGACCTTGTTCCCCATCTCCTGCGAATCCTCGATCATCATCTCGCTGTAGCCGATGATGGCGTTCAGGGGCGTCCGCAGCTCATGGCTCATGTTCGCGAGAAAAGCACTCTTGGTGCGGTTGGCCTTCTCCGATTCCTCCTTCGCCAGCGCCAGCTCGAGCGATCGCTGCTCCAGCGAGAGCGTGCGTTCCTCGACGCGCATTTCGAGCAGTTCCGTCCATTCTTCCAGCTCGCCCTGCATCCGGTTCAGCCCTTCGTTCGCGCGCGCCAGTTCCCCGGCACGCCGCACCATCTCGCCGGAGGATTGCCGCAGCCGGCCGACGACGAGCATGAGCGCGAAGAGCCCCATTGCGGACATCGCCGCCATCAGGCCGGTCGTTTCCCGAAGCGACTCCCGGTTCTGACCCATGAATTTGTCCACGGGCAGCACGACTTCCAGGACGCCCCGCACATCGCCTTCCTTCCAATCGCGCCTGGGACTGTCCGGATGCGTGTTATGGCAGTTCACGCACTTGGAGCGCATGATGTCCGCGGTCGCGTATCGGAGCGAAAATCGACCTCTGTAATTTTCGAACGACCAGTAGGGCGTCTCCGGATTTTTTCGCAATCGTTCGAGCGCGGTCCGTTCGAACTCGTCCTCCGGTCCATGGCCCGTTCCCCCGGGAAACGGATATTCGCTATAGAGCCGCGTGTTGCCTCCCAGATCCTTTTCGGCGAGGCGCTTTCCCAGCAGTATGGTGAGTGTCGCCGGCAGCGGGATGGCTCCTTTTTTCACCTTGTAATCGTGCGTGACGGTGATTCCCTCCTCGCGGACGATCTCGACCACCTCGGATGTATAGAGCGACCTCAGCTCCGCCAGCGCATCGGAATATAATTTCGCATCCTGAAGGGAGACGGATCTCGTGAGGTTCTCCTGGAGGCTGTAGACATGCCACACCGTGATTCCTACGCCCAGCACGAACATGAGCACAAGGATGAGCACGATCGGATCGCGCAACAGGCCGGCCAGCGCGGCCATGTTCCTGGCGAAATCCCGGCGCATGTTTGTCATGTGGAGAGTTTTATACTCTATTGCCAGTGAGTTGAAAAGCGGGCGATAATATCCAATGCGGTCGAGATGGATTCTCGGAGGAGAGGAATGAATCGATGAAGATCCTGATCGTGGAGGATTCCCCCGCGCAGGCGCTTCTTCTCGAGACGATTCTCGAGGCGGCGGGCTTTGAAGTCGAGACGGCGTCCACCATCGCGGCGGCGAAAGAAGCGCTTCCGCGCGGCAGATTCGATCTTGTATTGACCGATCTGAACCTCCCGGACGAGACAGGCGTGGATCTCTGCAGGTGGATGAAGGGCAAGTCCATCCCCGCGCTTGCTGATATCCCCGTTATCCTCCTGACCGCGGACGCCGAGGCCCCCGAGATCCGCCGTCCTGCCGCCGCCGCCGGGGCTTCGGCGGTACTCGGCAAATCCATGTCGAAAAGCGAGCTGATCGCGGAGATCCGGCGCGTACATGCGGAGAAAACGCGGCGCGCGACCGTTCTCATCGTGGACGACGATCCTGCCACGCGTCGATTCATCATGGCCGAGGTGACGCGCCTGGGTTGCCGCGCCATACCGGCCGGCTCCGCCGAGGAAGCCCTGCTCTTCATAGGAAAGTTGCGTCCCGATCTCATCACGCTCGATCTCCTCATGCCCGGAACCTCCGGTTGGGAGATGTTCCGCCGGCTGCAGGCGGATCCGGATCTCCGGACAATTCCGGTCGTCATCGCATCAATGCGGGCGGAGGAAGCCAGGAGCGGTCTGCTGGGCGCCGTCGAATTTCTCCAGAAGCCCTTCTCCCGATCGACGATCGAATCCATCCTGCTGGAGCATCTCCCGCGCGACGCCGGCCGTGTCCTCATCGTGGATGACGATCCCGATATCCGGTTTCTTCTCACGAATCTTCTGTCCGACCGGGGATTCGAGTTTCGCGAGGCGACCAACGGCCGCGAGGCGCTCGATGTCCTCGCCGATTTCTCGCCCGATCTTGTCCTCCTTGATCTCCAGATGCCCGTCATGAACGGATTCGAGTTTCTCTCCGAGATCAGAAGCGACCCGCACCATCTCCATCTGCCTGTCGTCATCCAGACCGGAAAGGAACTCACCGACGCGGAGATCGGCGACTTATCCTCCAAGTCGGCGGCCATCCTCAGGAAACAGGAACTGGATGCTCCGCGTATCTCCAAACTGCTCGGAGACGTGATCGGCACAAGGCTCAAGACCGCGCGGCACGCGCGCATGGCGGCGATATCGCCGACGGGCGCGGAATCGGAGAAGTGGTCGGAAGCCGTAACTCCGGATGCCCGCGCATGGTACCGCTCGGAACTTGCCGCGCGCCTTCTGACGCTCACGGACGCCTCGCGCGATCTCGATCTGGAGCCCGCGCTGAACGAGTCCTCGCGGCGCATCGTTCACATCCTCCGCGGTTCCGGTTCCATGTACGGTTTCCCGGACATCACGGCGGCGGCGCGAGCCGTCGAGGAATCGAGCGATCAGGAACGTGGTACACGCCTGGAAGAATTGATCGCCGTCCTCTGCCGGGCCATCGACGATCACTGACGGTCACCCCCTGGCGCCGTCGCCGAATCCTTTCCGGTCCATCTTTCCCCAGCCCTTCCGGCCTCTCAGGGCGGAATAGACACCGCGGACACGCCAGTACGTGCAGAGCTGGCGGAAGCCGAAATTCTCCACGATCGCCAGGGCGAAGAGCTTCAGGAGATCAGACTGGCGCGGATACCTCCGGAAGGAAAGTTCCTCCAGGCCGACCGCGGCGATCGAGAGCGCGATGCCGAGGACGAGGGCAACAAGAAGAAACGCCGTCACGAAGAGCGGCGTCAGGATTCCCGCGAACCAGGAGGCGATGAAGACGATGTACCCGCAGAGCTCGATGATCGGCCCCATCATTTCGAGGCAATAGAAGTAGGGAAACGCGGTCGTGCCGATCGTGCCGTATCGGCGATTGAAGAGCATGACACGGTGCCGTGAGAGCGTCTCGATGAGCCCGCGCTGCCAGCGGTCGCGCTGTCGGCCCAGCACCTTCATCGTCTCCGGGCATTCGGTCCAGGCGACCGGATCGGGCACGAATCCGATCCGCGCGGGAATGCCTTTCTCCAGGCAGTGCCGCTGCATCCGCACCACAAGCTCCATGTCCTCCCCGACCGTGTCCGTCGCATAGCCGCCGACGTCCACCACGGTCGTCCTGCGAAACAGGCCGAAGGCTCCGGAGATGATCAGCGTGGAGTTCATCGCATCCCAGCCCATGCGGCCGGCGAGGAAGGCGCGGAGATATTCGAGAACCTGGAACGACGCCAGAAGGGATCGCGGCAGGCGGATGTCGGTCACCATTCCGGAATTTACGGTGCAGCCGTTGACGATGCGGATGATGCCTCCGGATGCCACCGTCGTTCCGTCTTCCAGGAAGGGGCGGATGATGCGGGAGAGCGCGTCGCGTTCCAGGAGGCTGTCGGCATCGATCGCGCAGAAGAAGGGCGAATGACAGTGGTTGACGCCGACATTCAGGGCGTCCGCCTTTCCTCCGTTCTCCTTGTCGATGACCCAGAGGTCGGGCGATCTGCGGCTCCGGTAGATCTCGCGCACATTCTTCGTCGGGATCTCCGCCGTCGGCGAACGCGGCGACGGAACAAGATCGAACGCCTCGGCGAGCCTCTCCAGGGTCCTGTCGCTCGATCCGTCGTTCACCACGAGAATTTCGAAATCGGGATAGTTGAGGGCGAGCAGGGATTTCACCGACTCCACGCATGTGGCTTCCTCGTTGTGCGCCGGCGCGATCAGCGAGATGGGCGGCGCGCCCGCGCCCGCCACGAGATCGTCGATCTCCAGCGCCTTCAGACGGCGCGCGTAGAGCCGCAGCGCGCGGAACGCGAAGATGCTGGTGACGAGATAGACGGAGTTGAGGAGGATGAAATAGCCGAGCACGATCCAGTTGAAGGCATGCAGTATCGTCCAGGCCAGCTCGACGCTCATGAGCCCTCCTGCATAAGCGCCTGCCGCGCGAGCGACGCCCGGGGATGCCCGGACGCGGCGAACCGCTCCAGGACGTCACGGGCGCCGATCTGCACCAGGCTCGCGGCCGCGCTCATGCCGACCCATGGAAAATCATCTTCCAGGGCATGACGAAACACGGGCGCGTCGTCCTTGTCGCCGAGGAATCCGAGCGTGCGGTAGGCATGCGCGCGCACCATGGGATCGGTCGAATTGCAGAAGCGGCGGACGAGACTCGCGTGCTCGTTCCTGCCCACTGCTCCCAGAAGCCTCAGGCATGCCGCCAGCACCTCGCGATGCGTTTCCGATTTCAGGACGCGCACCGCGACATCGGCCGCATCCAGGTGGTTCAACTGCTTCAACGCTTCCGCCGCCATCGCGCGGACGCGTCCGACTCGCGACGGACTTTCAAGAATCCCGACCAGATCGCCGGCGATCGCCGGCCCGATCTGCGCGATCATCGAGACGATGAAGTTCTGGCTCCAACTGTCGAAACGCTCCAGTCTCGCCAGGATATGCGGCGCGTATTCAGGATGCTCCTTCTGCGCCAGCGCGCGCGCGGCAATGAGGACGACAAGAGGCGCCGGATCGTCCAGCGTCTCGATGATGGCCGCGGCATGTTCATGAACACCGAGGTTGCAGACCGTGTGTACGGCGCGCGCGCGCTGCGTCACGTCCCCCGACTTCATCCGCGCGACTATCCTGGGGAGCCACGGGCGCGCCAGTTCCGCGAGGTTTTCCCGTTCCTCCCCTCTCAGGCGGCGCGCATAGCGCAGAAGGAAATCGATGAAAAAGAGCTGATCCCGGGGCAGAACCGCCGCGTGCACTTCCGCCACGGTTTTTTCTCCCACGAGATGGGAGAGAATCAAAGGCTCCCACTCCGCCTCAAGTCTCTTCCAATGGAGCGCCTTTCTCGTGTTGAAGATCCGAAGACGTATCGTGATGCCGGCGAAGATTACGGAGAGAAAGAAGAGCGCGACGATCGAGACGCAAAGGAGAATGAGCACGAGGTTGGTCGCAAGATCGTGCTCGGGAAAAACCAGCCCGACAACCGATCCCGGTTGAAAATCCATGAGTGATGCCTTGAGCACGGAACGGATCTTACAGATACTACTGCAGAAGACGACGGACGCGGGCCACCAGTTCGAGCGGAGAAAAGGGCTTCACGATGTAGTCGTCGGCGCCGAGCGAAAGCCCGCGCGCAATGGACTTGTCGCTTCCCAGGGCCGTCACCAGCATCATCGGCACATGAGCCATGACCGGCAGCTTCTTGAGATTGGAAAGAAGCTCAAAGCCGTCCATTTCCGGCATCTGGACATCGAGAATGCAGAGCGAGGCATTGGCCTGCGGAGCGGCTTCCAGGGCCGCTCGACCGTTTGGAAAATGGACAACATCGAAGCCTTCCTTCGTCAGCCGGTGCTGAACGAACGTCGCCAGGATCTTGTCATCGTCGGCGAGGAGAATTTTCTTCTTCGGCACTTCCACGTTGTCCTTGTCGGAGATGACCATGTTTCTCCCCGCGGTCTTGGCCTGGTAGAGATAGCGGTCCGCCTCCGAAACGGCCTGGTCGAGCGTCGCATTGGCCTTGACCTCCGCGACCCCCGCGGAAAACGTGACGCGGAAAGCCTGGCCGGAGCTTGACGAGAATTCCGTCGCGCGGAGAGCTTCGAGCGATTTCATGAGCGCGACGGCGCCGGAAGGAGCATCCGCGTTCGGCAGGAGCGCGACGAATTCCTCCCCGCCCCAACGGGCGATCAGGTCCGTATCGCGCAACTGATTCGAGATGATGGACGTTCCCCGTCTCAGGACCTCGTCGCCCGCGGAATGGCCGTATGTGTCGTTCACGAGCTTGAAGCGATCGAAGTCGATGATGGCGATCGAAAGAGGAGTGCGCGTCCGCTGCCCCATCGCCTTCATCTGCTCGTAAGCTTCGGCGAACGCGGCGCGGTTCGCGAGGCCGGTGAGCGCATCCTTCCTGGATTCGCTCGCCGACTTCCGGCGCCGGGAGAGGTGCGAGGAGATCGCCGCGCGGAGCACGCCGAGATCGAACGGCTTGACGAAATACGTGTCGATGCCGAGATTGAAGCACTGGATCTTGGCGGCCGAATCGTCGAGCGCGGAAAGGACGAAGACCGGCGTGTCGGCTGTCCGGATATTTTCGCGCATCCTGTCGAGGACGATCCGGCCGTCGATGTCGGGCAGACCGAGGTCGAGGAGAACGAGATCAATATCGCGCGCCTGCAGAAGCGCAAGCGCTTCCGTGCCGTTGGCGGCGAAATGGAGAGCTCGATCAGGTTCGGAGAGTTTCTCGCCAAGCAGCATGCCGATTGCCGGATCGTCGTCCACGATCAGAATTTCCGTCATCATGCCCCTTCCGCGGGATGAATCGAGGGGGAGCTATGAATGAGGTATTTGTCCGAAGCGCCCCTTCATGGTCATCCCCATCGAAATCGCAGCACGACAGACTAATGCATCCGGCAGGTTCGTCAAGCCCTTCACGCGCCCTTGATCTCCGAAGGTTAAATGACCCCCAGGACACCAGAAAATCACTCTTACCGATCCGTCATCGATCCGGGATCGCTCTTGGAGAAAATGGAATTCGCCGAGGCGTCGCTCGCAGGCGCGGCGAATATCTTACTCCGGCGGCGCAGGGATCGAACCGAAATCCTTCACGAAGAGCGCACGGTCGAGATCTTCGCGGATGAGCCATTTGCACCCGACGCGCCTCAGGTCGAGCCGCACCTGGGTCGAATAGTCGCGCCTGGAATTGAGCGACGTATAGTTGATCGTCTGGCGCCAGTTGAACTTGACGATGAGGAATTTCCCCGGATTGACGATCGTGATGTCCTCCGAATTCCACCGGCAGAATGACGTCGTCGTCCGGTTGAATAGGTCACGCATGGAATTGTCGAGCTCCTGGTAATCGCGGAAATCTTCCGCGGAGGAGATGTAATCGCGGTCGATGAGATTGAGAAGGGCTCGGCGGTCGTTGTTGAGATGAGCTTCCGCCAACTTATTGAGAAGCTCGCGGATCTCTTCGACTTGCGTCTTGTGGCGATAATGGATGACCTTCAGTTCGGGCACGAGATCGACCATCGTGCCGACGTTCGTCATAACCCGAATCCGCGCCACGAAGTCGCCATCCGCGCGAACCGGAATCTTGTATGAGAATGCGCCGGTCGCGGGATCGATGTTCAGAGGCACGTATGAGTCAGAAACCTTCGCCATAATCCAGGCGGCCGCGGGACGAGGAGTAATGACGCCCGTCCATGCCATCGTGCCGTCCGGCGCCTCCTCGCGGGTCCAACAGGCTTCCGGAGCGATCGATGCGGCGCGCACGTCGTTGATGGCGAGGTTGGAGAGCGAATAACCGCCGGCGGAAACCGTCGACGTAGCGGATGCGCCGGATGAGACCTTGAAGGAGCCGAAGAAACCCGAAGTGATCTGGATCATCGATCTTCCGGCTGCGTCCTTCGGCATGACGGTCCAGTCGTACGACTGGCCGTCGACGAGCGGCAGACGCGCGTCGGCGGGATTGAATTCATATCGCGAGCCCGTCACGGTAGCCGTTGCGATCGTATTCTGCGACGTGAGCGGCGGGCGGGAGATGTAGATCTTGTAGCTCGCGGCGCCGGCGAGCGGCGTCCAGAAGAAATTCGGCTGCGCCGTATTCGCAACGAGCTTCGACTTTGGAACGAAGGGCAGCGAACTCGCCGGGCCCGTCGGCAGAGTGAGAGCGCCGGGCCATTGGGCCGGATCCGCTATCACGCCGAGAACCGGCGACTGCGGCGCGGTATCGAGCTTGGGCCTCGCCTTCTCCGTGTCGGCCTTTACGACGCTGAGGGTTGTATCCCCAACCACTCCCATGGTCACCGTCACCTTCGCCGTCGTGCGCTGGCCTCGCCCATCCGTCAACGCGACGATGTCGATCACGCCGCCTTGGGAACCGGCTTTGTAGATTCCCTGCGCGGCATCAATGGTCGCGCCGGACTTATTATCGAGGATCGTGAACGTCTGCGCGCCCGGCGTGGGGCGTCCTCCGGAGCTCGAATAGATCTTCGACGTGTTTCCGCCGCCGACGGCGAATGTAAACGACTGGCCGGGCGCAACGGTGACGGTTAACGGTGTGATGGTAAGCGGAGTCTTCTTCCGGAGCGTAACGCGCTTGACCTTCAGATCGCCCATCTGATTGTACGTGCCCTCGTCGAGAATCATGGCCTCGGGATGAGCGGCAATAAAGAGAACGGGAATCATGATCGCGACGCCGATTGTCCGGACGATCCTCCGGTGCAGACTTTCGTTCTTCATCCGATGACCTCCCGACCATTCATGGCTATTTTCCGCCGATCATTCATATTCAATCTCCGCCTCGTATCCCGGCGGCACTTCGATCTTCGTCACGGCACCGGCCTCCGCGCCGGGGAACTCGATCGTCGATTCGTGCGCGCCGATGTCGAAAGTCGCCGCCTTTTGGCCTTCCGACGTCTTCCATTCGATATTCCCTGCTATCCCCGGAACTTTGTCGTCGGAATAATCCAGCGGATCCGTGCCGTCCTTCAACTCCTGGCCGTCCTTCACGCCGCTTCTGTCGGAATCCGCGAGCAAGGGATTGGTCTTATGTATGTTCACTTCGTCTCCGTCGGAGAGTCCGTCGAAGTCGGTATCGAGATAGAACGGGTTGGTGCCGAGCTTGACCTCATCGGTGTCGCTCAAGCCGTCTCCATCGGCATCGCCGAGAACGCCGCCCGACTTGATGGATGCTGACGTCTGTGTCGTCGAGGTCGTATCGCCGGCGAGCCTCGCAAGGACGAGCGCGAGAGGAACCGAAACGGTATCCCCGCCCGGTGTCTTCGCGGTCAGGTCATCGCGGAAACGGATCGCGGCGAGCTGCTTGCTCAACGAGTCCCTCGCCACGATTCCGCCGGCGGTCGAACCTAGATTCCTGTTCCCCGAAATCTCGTCCGCGAACTGCCGCACCGCGGGGATCACACCGCTCGGTCCGGCTTCAGCCGCGACGGCGAGATGGAAATTCGTCAGCTTCGCGGAATTCGGATCGGACATGTCGCCGAAGTCCGTCTTCGAGACATCGGCGCCGCCCGAGAGGCCGATCGCTTCTCCGACCCGCTCGTTCGTGGAATTGATCTGCGATCCCGTGATCATGTTGTTCGGAATCGAATCCATCTTGTCCTTGATGATCTCGGACGCGATCGCGGTCGGGATGTTGAGCGAACACTCGACGAGCGTTTCGCCGCGGCCGTTCGTCACCGCGGAGAGCGCTTCCGGAAGATTGGCATTGGCGCCGACGAACTCGTCCCAGAAGAGCCCGTCCGCCTCGATACGCGTCGGACCGACCCAGGGACACCTCAGGAAGTATCGTCCATTGTCATCCAGAACTTCGCCGACGACGACCTTCGTCGGATCGTTGAGATACGTCGCCGTGACGACAGCGCCTTTCCGATACGGCCCCTGGAAGACGGTGCCTCCGAAGTCGCTGTACCGCCTGTCATTCTCCGCGTAGGTCTTGATCATTCCGCCGAGTTCCGCCAATTCGCCTACGACCGGAATGTCGAAGACTTCCGCTACCGTGCCGGTCACTTCCAGCGCGATGTCCCATCCGTCCGGTGGATTCTGGCCGACATAGATCGTCGATTTCGCCGCGCTGTTCGCGTCCTTCACCGCGATCTCATCCTTGCCCTCCTCCGACCCGGCCATATAGATGACGTTCATGCCGTTCAGCTTGACCGCGCCGTAGGAATTGCCCTCCGCGCCGACTGTAATCTGGCCGGATCCGCCGCTGATCGTGAACGTCTGCTGTTGAAAGGAAGTCATTTGACGCTTGGATGGCGACAATGAAAGCGGCCCTGGCGGCGGCGGCGGTACATAGACTCGCTCCACCTTGACATGCGCATAGAGATAGGGAGAACCGGGGGATTTCACGACGATGGCATTGGTGACGCTCATGGACTGTAAATTATCGGCGATGTTCTTGGCGGTGAATTGGCCGGAGGGCGTGATGGATCCGATGTATTCGGCGCCGCTGTTCATGGAGAAGGTAATGGCTGAACCGGGACGTCCTCCCGTTGTTCTGAAATTGAAGACTCCGCCCGGGTTCAGTGTCGCCGTGGCCTGTTCGAGCCCGAGAGGAGGAGGCGCCGGAGAGATATAGATCGTCCGATCGGCCGTCCCTTTGACTTGGCCATCCTGCATATCCTTCACGCGAATTTTCGCCTGGGACGGGGCATTCGGACCGGCCTTGAAACTACGATTGGACGCACTGAAGCTCCCGCCCGATCCATCGGAAATGAGTTCCCAAACTTTCTGAGCTCCCCAGCCGCCGGTATGCCAGAAATAAGTCTTCTCGCCCGACTCCAGGTTCGACTGCCCTACTTGGATATCGAGAGGCTCCGTCATCTCGACCCAGGCCTCGCCCATGGCGCCGGCCTCGTCGAACGAGTAGATCTTCACCATGGCGCCGGCGATTTTCCCGGCGGTGTATGTGCCGTCGGCCGCGATCGTCCCTCGCCGTTTGGGATCGGTGCCGGAATACGGCTCGTTGAACGCGTAGGTGATCTTTCCGTCGCCGCCCGTCACGGTATATTTCTGCGTCTTGCCGCAGTTGAGACGCGCGGAAGCAGGCTCCATCTTCAAAGGCGGCGGACGAACGATATAGAAGTCGATCATCCAGGAATAGTCGTACTCGACGAGCGCAATGCCGTTGAACAGGACCTTCACCACCGTGTTGTATCCGACGATGGCGCAGTTCTTGGGCATCGCGACCTCGACCGTGATCACGGTCTCCTGGTTCGGAGCGAACGTCGCGGTCTGCTCCGGGCCTTTGATCACATTGCTGTACCAATCCTTCACCGAAACGGAGAGCTGAGCGTCGACGCTCGCGCCGCCGAGGTTGGAGAATGTCAATGCGAGCTTGACCTTGCTGCCGGGAATAAAGGCCGGGAAGCCGTTGTCGTTCTTCTGCGGCGGATCGACGACTGCGATCGATTTCAGATAGATCTTGGGCTTCTCGACGCTGAAGACCGGGAACTCCGCCCCGTTCCTGATCGTGGGAGCGGCGTCAGCCGGGCCAGAAGATGCGATCGCCAGAAGGCAGGCCATCATCGCAACGACGAGGTGTATTCGTCGTCCTCCAGTCACGTTTCTCATTTCCATGTCACGCTCACCTTCGCCTTGTACTTGCCGTTCGCGGCGGTCGTGGGGAGCTGGAAGGCGAACTTGACGGGCGTGGTTCCGTTCGCGGAAGCCGAGCCCGTGAAATCGCTCTTCGAGAAGACGGTCGTGCCGTCCGGCGTCATGATCGTCAGCGCGGCGGTGAAATTGCGCGACTGGGAAGCGGAGTTCAGGACGTTGAATTCGCCGCTCACGTTGCTTCCCTGTGTGTAGATCTTCAATGCTCCGGCATCGGCATTCTCAGCCGAACCCGACGAAAGAATCTCCACGCCGTCCGCCGCGGCCTCGACCTTGCCTCCCTTATTGTTCGCCGTCACGACGCAGGTGACGAGCACATTGGGACTCGTGCCGAGTTCTTCCTTCGTGGGTTGATACCAGCTTCCCGTTTTGCCGGGCACGTCCGTGCCTTCGATCTGCCAGCGGTAGCTGTAATAGATCGACGGATCGCCTTTCCACTTGCCGCTAGTGCATTGCAGCACGCCGGGCCAGTTCGGATAGAAGGAGACGACGGGCTTCTCGACATTTTCTGGCTTGTCCACCGCGATCGTAACGGAATCGGTCGTAACCGATGCGCTTCCGCCTCGCTCGCTCGTCGCCGTCACCTTGCAACTGATCGGCTCCATACCGACCGCTTCGGTCACCGCGTAGGAAGCATCGGTGGCGCCGGAGATGGGATAGTATCCGCGCATCAACCACTGATATGTGTATGTGAGGGTTCTGTCGCCCGTCCACTCTCCGGGATTGCAGGTGAGAATCGATCCGATCTTCGGCTTGCCGGTCATCGTCGGCGGGCTCTTGTTCACCGTCGGCTCGACGGTGACGTACACGCCTTTCGTCATGACGATTACCTTGGCTCCCGCATTCTCAGCCGTCACCTGGAGAGTGATCGTCTTTATACCGTCATCCGAAGTCGTCGTGTAGGTCTTTCCGTTCGCTCCGCTGATGACCTTGCTGTCTGCAAACCACTGGTATGTATAGACGATCGGCGGTTCGCCGGTCCATGATCCCACGTTGCCGGTCAGGGTCTGCCCGACTTTCGGATCGCCCGTGATATAGGGAACGGAGCTATTCCTCGGCTTCTCCACGGAAACGGTGACGGCGTTCGAGCTCACCGATTTGGTGTTTCGGGAATTGGATGCCGTGACGCGGCAACTGATCTTCTTTCCGAAATCCTCCTGGACGACCACGTAGAACGGATAGGTCGCGTTCGCTATATCCTTGTCCTCGCGCACCCACTGATATTTATAGGTGATCGTCGGATCCCCGGTCCAGTCTCCCCGATTGCAATTCAGATCCACTCCGACAAACGCCTCGTCCGGGACGGTGGGCGCAACCGTGTTCGCGATCGGAATGACGTTCACTTTTACGGCCGCGGTCGTCACGGCAACGGTTCCGGCGCCGTTGACACCCGACACCTTGCAGGAGATCGATTTGGTCGCGTCGGCGTCCACGACGGTGTAAGAGTTGGAGGTCGCTCCCGTAATGGCGGCGTTATCGCGGAGCCACTGGTATTGACAGACGACAGAGACGTCATTGTCCCATCCGCCTTCACTGCACCTCAACCGCTGGCCGATATTGGCCGTGCCCGAAATGACCGGCAGGGCGGTGTTCTTCGGCTTCGTGACGACGACCTTGATGGCCGTGGTCTTCGCCGTAGCCTTGCCGATCGCATTGGATGCGGTAACCGCGCAACTGATCATCTTCTGAGCATCCGGTTCCATGACGGCATAGGAGGGATAGGTCGCGCCGACGATGTCCTTGTCATCGACCTTCCACTGGTACGTATAGGAGTTCGACGCGCCCCCGGTCCATTCGCCCGGAGCGCAGGTCAAGGTCTGTCCGATCACCGTGGATCCAGAGATCGTCGGCAGGACTACATTTGCCGGCGCCATGAGCTTGAACGGTATTTCATTCGAAAGCATCGCTGTTTGTCCGCCGTCGTTGATGGCCGTCACCCTGCAGGAGAGCTTGCCGGGAATCACGTCCGACGTGAGGGTGAATGTTTTGTCGGTCGCTCCGGCGATTTCCTGGCCGTCCTTCAACCACTGATACTGAAAGATCGGAGGAGGCGGCTTTCCTTTCCAATATCCTTCATTGCAGTACCAAGTTGCTCCGGCGACTTTACTCTGAGCCGGGATCATGTTCTGAATCATGTCCGCCGACATCATCATCAACATGCTGCCGCCAAACTCACTGTACCAGATGGTCGGCTTATCCGACGCGTTCCGGAGCTCTGGTTTCGGGATCGTGTAGCCGGGAATTTCGACCGTGAAGATTTCAGGCGCTCCATAATCGGCATTCGCATCGCCGGGCACTTCATTTCTTACGAGCTTCATGAAATACCTTCCAGGCACGGCACTGGTCGGAATTGTCAGACTGATCTCATGCTCCAATTTCTGACCGGGGGAAATGGTCAGGTTGGAAGTCTTTCCCTTGATGATTTCCAAGTAGGACAAATTGTAAATGAAATAATCAACATTGAAGACTTTAGTGATGTTCTTGTTTGATTTGATGGTGATTCTGCACTTCGTGGTCATGCCGGGCTTGACGATCGAATCCGTCGCGTTTGCACCCAGGATATTGATATGGCCTGAGGTGTTCGGCGTATAGGACCAATGCCCAATAGTGAAGACTTCGGCTTCCGGAGTTTTCATCGGATTCGCGATAACCCTCCATTCACCACCGGCGGGACGAGCCTTCAGCGTCACGCGCCCTTTATAAACTCCATAAATCACGGGCTTGGGATATTCGAATTCGAATGGCACGGTCATGAATGTGGCGCTCACCGTTGCCTTGATGGGAATCTTCTTCATCACCTCAAGATTCAGATTCAGCACGGAGAGTTCAAGTTCGACCTCCTGGGTCACGCCGGAGAGATTTTGGATGACGATTCCGCCGTGAATCACATACCGCTCCATTCCCTCGCGGAATCCCTCGTCGAAGTTCTTGATGGAGTCGACCCTTACATCCACCGCCTCGGAATTGATGGAATTGCTGATCGCGGAACTTGCGCCGCTCGAGTTGGTCCCGGTCACGCGGCAAGTGATCTGCTTATACGCGGTGATGGCCCCCACGATGTACGAGGCCGCGTTCGCTCCGGGAATTTCCGAACCGCCCGCGAGCCATTGGTACGAATAGAAGATGGTCGGGTCGCCGGACCAGGCGTTGGGCTTGCAGGTAAGCGTGCCCCCGATCTTCGCGTCGCCGCTGATCGAAGGAAGCGTGGTGTTTGCGGGCTTCTGCACCGTGACCGTGACCGGTTCGCTTGTCGCCAAAGTCTGTCCGCTGGGATTCTTTGCGGTCACCTGGCACGTGAGAGTCTTCAGGGCGTCCGCTTCGGTGACGGTGTATCGCGCCGATGTCGCGCGGGAGATCTCGACTCCGTCGCGGAACCACTTGTACGTGAGCGTCATATCGAGATCGTTCAACCAGGCGCCGGGATCGCAGGAGAGGTTCGCGCCGATCTTGACCGCGCCTGCGATGGACGGAAGGACCGAGTTGAAGGGCGCAGGAGCCGGAATGGCGACTCCGGCGGAGATCGCCGAGGTCTGCCCGACGTCGTTCGTGGCCGTCACCTTGCAGGTCAGCGTCTTCAAGGCATCGGCCTGAACGGGCGTGTAGGTCGAGCTGATGGCCTCGGGAATATCGACGCCGCCGCGCTGCCATTGATAGGTATAGCGGATCTGCGCGAAATATCCGTAGGTCGCTGTGGAGTTTCCTTTCCAGCTGCCGTTGTCGCAGGTCAGGAGTGCGCCTACGCGATTCTCGCCGGTGATAGCCGGAAGCGCTGTATTGGTGGGCGCGGTGCCTGAGGGAATGGTGAGGGTGTCGACGGTCCTGGCGAAAACATAAACCTGGGCGCCACCACCGTCTTTAACCACGATCTGGTGCGAGGCGCCGGATTTCTGATCCTTCGCCGTATACAGCCCGGTCTTCTCGTCGATGGTGCCTTGCCCTGCATAATACCCGGAAAAAGCAAACTTGTAATTGCCGTCGCCTCCGGACGCCGTAAACTTGACCGTCTTGCCAGGCAGGACTTCACCCAAGACGGGCGAGACCGTCAAAGGCGCCATGGCGAGCGTATTACGAACGTTGATTTTCATGATACATTGACCGCCGACGGCGTCCCTTACATAAACCTCGTCCGTTACGTTGCCCTTCGTCCCGGCCTTATAAACACCCGTCGTCGCGTTGATCGATGGAGCGCCCGATTGGGCCCATTTCATTTCGTACTTATACG
This sequence comes from uncultured bacterium, assembly GCA_964499705.1. Lineage (GTDB taxonomy): Bacteria > UBA8481 > UBA8481 > UBA8481 > UBA8481 > JBBTKW01. Next base: position 99,488 of record CAZCME010000012.1, read on the forward strand.
GAGGAGTGCCGCCTGTTGTGACGAAAGTTGCCGTTCCACCCGGCAAGACCTGTTGCCACTCCGGAGTGGCGAGCAGCCACTTATCAATGGGCTGTTCTTTCGATACGACCACGGTGTCGAGTCCATCGTACGAGAACGCGAGCGTAAAACTCAGGGTGCGACCGCGGTCCTCCGGTTCAACTTTTCGAAACTGCTGGGTGGCGCCCGGGATATCTTTACCGTCCCGACGCCATTGATAGGAATAAACGGTCGGTGGATAAAAACTCCAGACGCCATTATCGGCCCGGAGCTGATTCTCAGGACGGGTAAATACGCCCCAGACATAGGGCAGTGAAGTATTGGTGGGCAGAACTCTCGTCCTTGCCACCGTGAATTTCGCTTCACAGCGGGCGCCTTTCGCATCGACGAATTGAACTGCAGCGTTAAAGTCGTACTGGGTCCAGGAATAAATTCCGGCCGTGTATTCTCCCGTGGTGGCGTCGATCTTTCCAAGTGGAGATGAGCCCGACATGGAGTAGGTGTATGGCGGGGTACCGCCTTTCGCGACGAACGTGAACTTCTCGCCCCCCTGCAACAATGTCGGCACGGATGCGAACTTGAGCGGCGACACCGCCGCCGTCACTACAGACTGGCTTCCCGAAGAGTTCGTCCCGGTGACGCGACAACTGATACTGTGCCCCAGGTCTTCAGCCGTGATTTTCCATTTCCGATCCGTGGCGCCGGATATTTCAACACCGTCGCGCAACCATTGGTAGGATTGAATAACCTGCCAATCCCCGGTCCAGGTTACATTGCTGCAGTAAAGCGTGTTGTCGAGACTGGCATTGCCGCTGAGAGTCGGCAGGTCCGTGGTTGAAGGCTTCCTGAAGGTTTCGGTGAGCGGCTTGACCGTGAAGATCTCGAACTTCTCGCCGGAATTGTATTCGTGGAGGATCGCACCTGCTGCGTCCTTCAGTATCGCCGTAGCCTTGTACACGCCCGTCTCGGCATTCGCCGGTATGGCGCACTGATATGCAAAGGCTGCCGGATCGCCGGAGACCGGAATATTCTCGGACTTGTTCCACGTGTTGATCACGCGGCCGCTCGGGCTCGCGAAGTTCATCTCGACGACGGCGGGTTGAATCTTCGTCGACCACGCGTCGAGATAGATCTTTCCAACCGCGGTTTTGCCGGGATGAATGAAGAGATCGTCGGACTTCACATCCGTGATGAGATGCGTGATCGTCGTCGATGGGGCGGGGGTGAGCTTGAAGAGATCGCTCGCCGACGTCGAGGCAACGATCGTGGGAGCGCCGGCCCAGGACGCCTTCACATTGACCTGCGCCTTGTACTGACCTGCGGGGGCCGACGCGGGAACCTTGATCGTGAAGCGGATGGCCGACTTTCCACCGGCCGGCACGGAACCCGTCAGGCCCGGCAGGGAGATCGACGAGAATCCGGACGGCCCCTGCACCGTCAATGTCGCATCGACGGCCTGGTCGTTCGCGCCGGAATTCTTCACGAGGATCTCGCCGGTGATCTCCTGTTCCGCGCCCGCGGGATAAGACGATTTTCCCGTCGTGACGGCGTCGATGTCGATGGTCGGTCTGACCTCGACCGCGCTCGTGGTCGCCGGTGCGGCGCCTCCCGCGTTCGAGGCAATGACGCGGCACGATATTTTCGATCCGCCATCGGACGGCTTGAGCAGGAATGTCGATCCGGTCGCGCCGGAGATATCGATGTCATTGCGGAGCCACTGATACGCATGCGTGATAGGTGATTCCCCCGACCATTCGCCCTTGTTGCAGGTGAGAGTCATTCCGGACTTCGCCTCGCCCTGGATCGAGGGCTTCAGTGTATTGGCCGGCTTGACCATGGCGGAAGCCGGGACGGCGACAGGCGCGGCAAAACCTTCCGTCCTGCCGGCGGGATTCGAGGCGGTGATTTTGCACGCGAGCATGCGACCGCCGTCCGTCGCCTTGATCATGTACATCGCGCCGGTCGCACCATCGATCTTGTTGTCGTCGATCATCCATTGGTAGGCGAACGCAATCGGAGGATGACCCGACCATACGCCGGGATTGCACGCAGCGCTCGAGCCGACCTTCAATTCGCCGGTGATCGAGGCGGGCGTCGTGTTGATGGGCGCGTAGATGCGAAACTCGGATGATGAAGTGGCGGACGAGACGGCGCCGCCCGCGTTGGTCGCGGTGACGCGACAGGAGAGGCTGTGCCCGCCGTCGGCTTCGACAACCGAGTAATCCGGAAGCGTCGCGCCCGAAATCTCCCGCCCGTCCCGCAACCACTGATACTTGTAGACGATCGGCTCGTCGCCGGACCATATGCCTTGGCCCGAAGACAGCTTCGCGCCGAGCTCCGCCTGGCCCGTGAGTTCGGGCTGGCCTCCGTTCGTGGGCGGCGCTACAAAGATCTCAATCGCTTCCGTCACCGCCGACGCCGACCCGGCCTTGTTCGTGAGGGTGATCTCGCAACTGATGCGCTTCGATCCGTCCTCCGCGGCGATGGTGTAATCCACCGCGGTTGCCCCCGGGATCGGCACACCGTTCCTGAGCCACTGGAACTTTCCTTCGATCTTCGGATCGCCGGTCCATCCGCCCGGCTTGCAGACAAGCTTCGATCCGATCCTCGGCTCGCCGGACAGGACAGGCAGGGTCGTGATGGCGGGTTTCACGATGGTGATGGTAACCTCCGCCGTCGTCGCCGATGCCTCGCCGCCCGCGTTCGATACCGTCATGCGGCAGGAGATCTTGCGAAGTCCGTCCGCGTCCTCGAGGAGGTATATCTTCTCCGTCGCGCCCGGAATTTCCCGGCCGTCGCGGAGCCATTGGTATTTGTTGCGGAGCGTCTTGTCACCCGTCCACTCGCCCGGACGACAGTGGAGCGACAGGCCGATCGACGGCGTGCCTCCCAGGGTTGGCGGAACCGTATTCGACGGCTTCTCGACGTCCACCGTGACAGGCGCAGTGGTGATGGTCTTCTCGCCGCCCGGATTGGTCGTCGTCACCCTGCACGAAATCTTGTGGAAGGCGTCGTCTTCGATGACGGTGTACGTCGGTCCCGTCGCGTCGGGAATCTCCCTTCCGTCCAGCAGCCACTGATACTTGTACGCGATCGGAGGAGGGCCGGTCCAATCTCCGGACTGGCATGTGACTTCGGAACCGATCCGGACGCTGCCGGATATCGCGGGCGGCGTGGTGTTCTCAGGCGGTGTCGGAGGCGTCGGCGGAGCGGGCTTCACGGCGGGAACAAGCGGATCGGTCTTGAGGTTGTTGACCTCGTCACCGTCGGTGAAGTCGTCACCGTCGGTGTCAGTCTTCTTCGGGTCGGTCTTGCGCGAGACCTCATCGCCGTCCGAAAGGCCATCGCCGTCCGTGTCGGCCTTCGTCGCATCGAGACCGAGTTCCTTCTCCTTGCGGTCGGAGAGGCCATCGCCGTCGCCGTCGCGATCGAGATCGTCCTTCGGATCGGTGGGATCGGTTCCGTCTTTGACTTCCTGCCCGTCCGGAGTTCCGCTGCCATCTGTATCAGCCTTCAGTGGATCGGACTTGTGCGTCTTGACCTCGTCACCATCCGAAAGGCCGTCGCCGTCCGTGTCGGATTTTTTGGGATCCGTGCCGCGGTTCAATTCGTCGCTGTCCGACAGTCCATCTCCGTCGGTATCCGCCTTCTTCGGATCGAGTTCGAGTTTGATCTCGCGGCGATTCGGCAAGCCGTCGTTGTCATTATCGAGCTCGAGATCGTCCGTCGGGTCGGCAGGATCTGTCCCGTCCTCGATTTCCTGGGCATCCCTCGTGCCGCTTCCGTCGGAGTCCACTTTCAAGGGATCGGATTTGTATTTATTGACCTCGTCGCCGTCCAAGAGCCCGTCGCCATCGGTGTCGGCCTTATTGGGGTTAGAACCGCGCTTTACCTCGTCGCCATCCGAAAGCCCGTCGCCATCGGTGTCCGGCTTGGTCGGATCGAGCCCGAGTTCCTTCTCCTTGCGGTCCGTTAAGCCATCTTTGTCCGTATCGCCATCGAGGTCGTCCTTTGGATCGGTCGGATTCGTGCCGTCTTTTATTTCCTCTCCATCGGGTGTGCCGCTGCCATCAGAATCCTTGTTCAACGGATCGGACTTGTGCTTGTCCACCTCGTCGCCATCCGAAAGCCCATCGTCATCGGAATCGGTGTCCTTCGGATCGGTTCCGCGCGTGATCTCGTCGCCGTCCGGCAGACCGTCGCCGTCCGTGTCGGCCTTCTTCGGATCGAGCCCGAGTTCCTTTTCCTTCCGATCGGAAAGTCCATCTTTATCGGAGTCTCCATCGAGATCGTCGGTCGGATCCGTCGGGTCCGTGCCATCCTTTATTTCCTGGCCGTCGGGCGTGCCGCTGCCGTCGGAGTCCGTCTTCAGGGGATCGGACTTGTGCGTGTTCACTTCCTCGCCGTCGGGGAGGCCGTCTTTGTCAGAATCAGGATTTTTCGGATCCGTCCCGCGCTTGATTTCATCGGCATCGGAAAGTCCATCGTCGTCAGTGTCTGCCTTCGCCGGATCGGTGCCGAGCTCCTTCTCCTTGCGGTCGGTCAATCCGTCCTTGTCGGTATCGCCGTCAAGATCGTCCTTCGGATCCGTCGGATTCGTACCGTCCTTGATTTCCTCACCGTCGGGCGTGCCGCTGCCGTCGGAGTCCGTATTCAGCGGATCGGACTTGTGCGTGTTGACTTCATCGCCGTCCGAGAGGCCGTCGCCATCGGAATCGGAATTCTTCGGATCAGTCCCGCGCTTGACTTCATCGCCATCGGGAAGGCCGTCTTTATCGGAATCAGGATTCGTCGGATCGAGACCGAGTTCCTTCTCTTTTCGATCGGAGAGTCCGTCCTGGTCGGTATCGCCGTCGAGATCGTCCTTCGGATCCGTCGGGTTCGTACCGTCTTTTATTTCCTCTCCGTCAGGCGTGCCGCTGCCGTCGGAATCCTTGTTCATCGGATCGGACTTGTATTTATTGACCTCGTCGCCGTCAGGAAGCCCGTCGTTATCGGAATCGGGATTCTTCGAATCCGTGCCGAGTTTCTTTTCCTCACGGTCCGAGAGTCCATCGCCGTCGGAATCGCCGTCGAGATCGTCCTTCGGATCCGTCGGATTCGTCCCGTCCTTGACCTCTTCTCCATCCGGCGTGCCGCTGCCGTCGGAATCTTTGTTCATCGGATCGGACTTGTATTTGTTGACCTCGTCGCCATCCGGAAGTCCGTCTTTGTCCGAATCAGGATCCTTCGGATCCGTGCCGCGCTTCAGCTCATCGCCATCGGGAAGTCCGTCTTTGTCGGAATCAGGATTCTTCGGATCGAGGCCGAGTTCCTTTTCCTTACGGTCGGAAATTTCATCCTTATCGGTGTCGCCGTCGAGGTCATCATTCGGATCCGTCGGATTCGTGCCGTCTTTGATTTCTTCACCATCCGGCGTGCCGCTGCCGTCAGAATCCGCTTTCAGAGGATCGGACTTGTGCTTGTTGACCTCGTCGCCGTCAGGAAGCCCGTCATTGTCGGAATCGGGATTCTTCGGATCCGTCCCGCGCTTGAGTTCATCGCCATCGGGAAGTCCGTCGCCATCGGTGTCGGCCTTCTTCGGATCCGTGCCGAGTTCCATTTCCTTGCGGTCGGGGAGTCCATCCTTATCCGTGTCGCCGTCGAGATCGTCCTTCGGATCGGTCGGATTGGTCCCGTCTTTAACTTCCTGACCGTCCGGCGTTCCACTTCCATCCGAATCCTTGTTCAATGGATCGGATTTGTGCTTCGTGACCTCGTCGCCGTCAGAAAGACCATCGCCATCGGAATCGGGATTCTTCGGATCCGTGCCGCGCTTCAGCTCGTCGCCATCCGATAAGCCATCGCCATCGGTGTCGGGCTTCAACGGATCGAGGCCGAGTTCCTTCTCCTTCCGATCGGAGAGTTCATCCTTATCCGAGTCGCCGTCTCGATCGTCGTTCGGGTTCGTGGGATCGGTGCCGTCCTTGACTTCCTGGCCGTCCAGAGTGCCGCTTCCATCCGTATCCGTCTTCAGCGGATCGGACTTGTGCTTTTTGACCTCATCGCCGTCGGTGAGGCCGTCGCCATCGGAATCGGAATTCTTCGGGTCGGTCCCGCGCTTGACCTCGTCGCCGTCCGCGAGGCCGTCGTCGTCCGTGTCGGCCTTCTTCGGGTCGAGACCGAGTTCCTTCTCTTTCCGATCCGTCAGCCCGTCCTTGTCCGTATCGCCGTCGAGATCGTCCTTCGGGTCGATCGGATTCGTTCCGTCCGCGACTTCCTTGCCGTCGGGAGTGCCGCTGCCGTCAGAGTCAGCTTTCAGAGGATCGGACTTGTACACGATGACCTCGTCTCTGTCGGTGAGCCCGTCGCCGTCGGAATCGATATTCTTCGGATCGGTCCCGCGCTTGACCTCGTCGCCATCCAAAAGGCCGTCGCCATCGGTGTCGGCCTTCTTCGGATCGAGCCCGAGCTCCCTCTCTTTCCGGTCCGAGAGCCCGTCCTCGTCGGTGTCGCGGTCGAGGTCGTCCGTCGGATCGATGGGATTCGTGCCGTCCTGAACTTCCTTGCCGTCAGGCGTGCCGCTGCCGTCGGTGTCCCGGTTCAACGGATCGGATTTGTATTTGTTGACTTCATCGCCGTCAGAAAGACCATCGCCGTCAGAATCGCCCTTCTTCGGATCCGACCCGCGCTGAACTTCCTCGCCATCCGGCAAACCATCGCCGTCGGTGTCGGGATTCTTCGGATCGAGGCCGAGTGCTTTTTCTTTCCGATCGGACAATCCGTCGTTATCCGAATCACGGTCGAGATCGTCGTTCGGATCCGTCGGATTCGTCCCTTCTTTGATCTCCTTGCCATCGGGCGTGCCGCTTCCGTCCGTGTCCGGATTCCGAGGATCAGTCTTATGCTTGTTGACTTCGTCGCCGTCGGGAAGCCCGTCGCCATCGGTGTCGGCCTTCGTCGGATCGGTGCCGAGCTCCTTTTCCTTGCGGTCGAGAAGTCCATCCTTGTCGGTGTCGCCTTCGAGATCGTCCGACGGATCGAGCGGATTCGTCCCGTCCTTGATTTCCTGTCCATCGGGAGTTCCGCTGCCATCCGTGTCCGGGTTGCTCGGATCCGACCTATGTTTATTGACCTCGTCGCCGTCTGAGAGACCGTCGCCGTCGGTGTCGGCCTTCTTCGGATCGGTGCCGCGAGCGACTTCATCGGAATCGGTTAGGCCGTCGCCGTCCGTGTCGGCCTTCTTCGGATCGGTCCCGAGTTCCTTTTCCTTGCGATCTGAAAGTCCGTCCTTATCCGTATCGCGATCGAGATCGTCTTTCGGATCGGTCGGGTTCGTGCCGTCGGCTATTTCCTTTCCGTCAGGCGTTCCGCTGCCATCCGAATCCGCATTCTTCGGATCGGACTTGTACGTGTTTACCTCGTCGCCGTCGGAGAGGCCATCGCCGTCAGAGTCGGGCTTGCTCGGGTCCGTCCCGAGCACCTTCTCCTTGCGGTCAGAGAGTCCGTCCTTATCCGTATCGCTGTCGAGATCATCATTCGGGTCGACCGGGTTTGTGCCGTCGGCTACTTCCTTTCCATCAGGTGTGCCGCTGCCGTCGGTGTCCGCATCAAGGGGATCGGACTTGTACTTGTTAAGCTCGTCGCCATCGGAGAGCCCATCGCCGTCCGTGTCGGTCTTCTTCGGATCGGTCCCGAGTTCCTTTTCCTTGCGATCCGAAAGTCCGTCCTTATCTGTATCGCGATCGAGATCGTCTTTCGGATCGGTCGGGTTCGTGCCGTCGGCTACTTCCTGTCCGTCAGGCGTTCCGCTGCCATCCGAATCCATGTTCTTCGGATTCGACTTGTATGTGTTTATTTCGTCGCCGTCCGAGAGCCCGTCTCCGTCGGTGTCGGGGTTGTTCGGATCCGTGCCGCGCTTTACTTCTTCGCTATCCGACAATCCGTCGCCGTCTGTGTCGGCCTTTGTTAAGTCGGTTCCGATTTCTATTTCTTTGCGATCGGAGAGCCCATCCTTATCCGAATCGCCATCCAGATCGTCCTTCGGATCCGTCGGGTCCGTCCCGTCTTTGACTTCCTGACCATCCAGAGTTCCGCTTCCATCCGTATCCTTCTTCAGCGGATCGGATTTGTGCTTGTTGATCTCATCGCCGTCCGACAAACCATCGCCGTCGGAATCGACCTTCTTCGGATCCGTGCCGCGCGCGACTTCATCGGAATCGGTCAGGCCGTCGCCATCGGTGTCCTTCTTAGTAGGATCGAGGCCGAGCTCCTTCTCTTTCCGATCGGACAACCCATCGCCATCGGTGTCGCGTTCGAGGTCATCCTTCGGATCCGTAGGATCCGTGCCATCTTTGACTTCCTGGCCATCCAGCGTTCCGCTTCCATCCGTATCCTTCTTCAGCGGATCGGACTTGTGCTTGTTGACCTCATCGCCGTCCGACAAACCATCGCCGTCAGAATCGACCTTCTTCGGGTCCGTACCGCGCGTGACTTCATCACCATCCGACAGGCCGTCACCATCCGTGTCCGCCTTCTTCAGATCGAGATCCAGTTCTTTTTCTTTCCGGTCCGACAGCCCATCCTTGTCCGTGTCGCGTTCCAGATCGTCCTTCGGATCGGTCGGGCTCGTGCCGTCGGCTACTTCCTTCCCATCAGGTGTGCCGCTGCCATCCGAATCCAACTTCAGAGGATCGGATTTGTGCTTGTTGACCTCATCGCCATCCGACAAACCATCGCTGTCGGAATCAACCTTCTTCGGGTCCGTGCCGCGCGCGACTTCATCGGAATCCGATAACCCATCGCCGTCCGTGTCTTTCTTCGACGGATCTGTGCCGAGTTCTTTTTCCTTCCGATCAGACAGCCCATCGCCATCGGCGTCGCGCTCGAGGTCGTCATTCGGATCCGTCGGGTCCGTGCCATCCTTAACTTCCTGGCCGTCCAGAGTTCCGCTTCCGTCCGTATCCTTCTTCAGCGGATCGGACTTGTGCTTGTTGACCTCATCGCCGTCCGACAATCCATCGCCGTCGGAATCGACTTTCTTCGGATCCGTACCACGCGCGACTTCATCGGAATCGGTCAGGCCGTCGCCGTCCGTGTCTTTCTTCGACGGATCTGTGCCGAGCTCTTTTTCCTTCCTATCCGACAACCCATCGCCATCTGTGTCGCGCTCGAGGTCATCCTTCGGATCCGTCGGGTCCGTCCCATCTTTAACTTCCTGCCCGTCCAGAGTTCCGCTTCCATCTGTATCCTTCTTCAGCGGATCGGACTTGTGCTTGTTGACCTCATCGCCGTCCGACAATCCATCGCCGTCGGAATCGACTTTCTTCGGATCCGTGCCGCGCGCGACCTCGTCCGCATCTGAAAGCCCATCGCCGTCCGTGTCCTTCTTCGTCAGATCAAGGCCGAGTTCCTTTTCCTTCCGATCGGAAAGTCCATCGCCATCGGTGTCGCGTTCGAGGTCATCCTTCGGATCCGTAGGATCCGTGCCATCTTTGACTTCCTGGCCATCCAGCGTTCCGCTTCCATCCGTATCCTTCTTCAGCGGATCGGACTTGTGCTTGTTGATCTCATCGCCGTCGGACAAACCGTCGCCATCGGAATCAACCTTCTTCGGATCCGTGCCGCGCGCGACTTCATCGGAATCCGTCAGGCCGTCGCCGTCGGTGTCCTTCTTCGTCGGGTCCAGTCCGAGTTCCTTTTCCTTCCGATCGGAAAGTCCGTCGCCATCGGTGTCGCGCTCGAGGTCGTCCTTCGGATCCGTCGGATCCGTGCCGTCCTTGACTTCCTGGCCGTCCAGCGTTCCGCTTCCGTCCGTATCTTTCTTCAGCGGATCGGACTTGTGTTTGTTGACCTCATCGCCGTCGGATAGACCATCGCCGTCCGTATCCAATTTCCTCGGATCCGTGCCGCGACGCGCTTCCTCGATATCGTCGAGCCCATCGCCATCGGCATCCCCAACGATCTCGACTGTCGCTTCGGCGATATTCCCGTCTTCGTCCGTTACGCGGATCACATCCTGCACGGCCGACGTCGAGCCCGACGTGTATGTGCCGTTGACGCGATCAATGCTCCCGCCGGAACGATTCGTGGAAATAGCATACGAGCGCTGCCCGACTCCGCCGGAGGACGAGAAAGCAAGCGTTCCACCGGTCGCGACGGAGTCGGACAAAGGCGCCAGCGTCAGGCGCGGCTTCACTTCGATCCTGACTTCGACGTACTTGCCGCTTTGATCCGTGACGCGGACGACATCGGTCGCATCGGACTTCAAGCCGGCGGTGTATTCTCCCGTAACCGGATCGATTTTGCCGCCCGACCTGTCATTTGCGATCGAAAATACGAGATCGCCAAGACCTCCCTCGGCCTTGATCGTCATGACCGACCCGGACATCGCCTGATCGGTCGCCATCGAGAGCGAAAGCGGCTGCGCGACTTTGATCGCGGCCTCCTGCGTGTTGCCCGCTTCATCCGTTACGCGGACGACATCCGCGACGTCGTATTTCGTTCCCGCCGTGTAACGTCCTGTTACCGGATCGATCGATGCTCCGGAGAGATTCTTCGCGAGCGAATAAGCGTATCGCTCGCCGCCGCCGACACCGACGAACGTGATCGACTGCCCGGGAAGAACGTTCGCGGATTTCGGAGCGATCGAGAGTGCTCCGGTCGGAACCACGACGAGGATCGAAATCGTCGGATCGAATTCGGAATAGAGCTTCGGCGGGAACTGGATGAGCGCGCCGTCCCGATCGCGGATCGCGAGATGCCATCCGTATTCGCCGGCTTCCCGAGGCGCCGTGATTTCGAAGACCATGACGGAAGTATCGCGCGCGCGGACAGGGCCGGTTGCGGAGGAAGCTTCGGTCGCGGCAACGCCCTGGCCGCGTCGATAGAGCTTGAGCTCGCCCGAAAAGGATTGCGGCAGATCGGAGTTGTTGAAGACCTGGAACGACGTGCGGAATTTCGTTCCGGCCGTCAGCGACCTTTGATCGATCGACGGACCGGTCGCGATCACGGACGGAACTTCAATCCGTATGGTGTGATCGTCCAGCGTCGTCACATTTTGTTCGATGACAGGCGGCGCGGTGGACGACCCGGACGGCGTCACGCGGACGAGGGCGACGGACGTTTGTCCCAGCTTGTCCGTGACGCGAACGGCATCGGTCTTCTCTTCCGTCACCGCGCCGGCGCGGTATTTACCCGTGGCGCGATCGATCGTGGCGCCGGATTGATTCTCGAAGATCTCGAATTTCTTCCCCTCTCCCCCGCCAAGCGTGCGGAACGAAATAGTCCCGCGACTTGCGACGACGGCTCGCGACGGCGCGATGACGAGCGGCCCCTCCACGGTGAGAAACGATTTCGGACCGTCCGGCGGATAGTCGAAGGAATATCCGGTTCGCTGGTTGCGGATATGGAGCCGATAGGAATAGTCGCCGGAGCTGAAGGGAGCATCGATCTTGAATTCGAGCGTGCCTGACCGATTCGGAGAAACGGTCGCGGTAGCCGTGCCACCGCGCGCCGTGACCGGCTCGCCGGATTTCAGGATCCCAAGCTCGCCGATATAGTCCGCCGGTTTGTCGCTCTTGTTCGTCACTGTGAATTTCACGGCAAGCGGAGCATTCGATTCGGTCGATCGCGCGCCAATGACGGGGCCTGTGACGAGGACCTGTTCCGCCGTCGCCGCGCGGCGTGAACTCGTCTGCGCGACGGCCGCCAGAATCATCTCGTGCGGCATGAGCGATTGAACCATCAGCACAAGAACGGCGATCGCTATGCGGCGCGATGCGCGATTCCACCAATTCTCCCGGAGTTCCCTCTTCATGATCAGCGGATAATCGCCAGCTTGTCGGTGAAGCGCCGGTTGCCGGTGGAGTTGCCGATGTCGATGATATAGATGTACGCGCCCGTCCCGATCGCGATGCCGCGATCGTTCTTGCAATCCCAGGCATACTCCGTCGGGAACGTGTTCAGGTCGACGTAACGATCGAGCACGCGCCGGCCGGAGAGATCGAATACGCGCAGGCGGAGCTGACCGCCGGCGGGCACATTGTATTTGAACCGGACATTTCCATCAGCGGCCGGGCCCGGATTCGGATAAGCAAACGTCTGGTTCTGATCGAGCTGTTGGCCGAGGAGCGTCCGGACGGCCGCTTCCGTTCCCACGACGATCCGGAACGAACGCGCGGTAGCGCCCGACGACGCATACGAATAGTTCGGCGACGCCTTCACGTCGGTGATCTCGTTCGACCCGAGGTCGACGAGCCGCACGACGAAATCCGCGGGAAGATTCGAGAGCTCACCGAACTGGAGACCGACCGTCGTGTCCGAAGCGGAGGGTGTTACCGAGAAGAGCCAGACATTGGCGCTCGCGAACGGCGCGCGGAGATCCTGAGCGAAGGCGGCGCCTGAACCAAGTCCCGACGCGAGTCCGTTTCCTAGCGGTGGAGGATTCCCGATGTCGAGCGCGAAGTCCGAGTTCTCCGTTGCGGTCGGCGAGACTCCAAGATAGTTGACCGTCGTCGCGCCGGAGGACGCGCTCGAAGTCACCTTGATCCTCCAGTCGGTCACGTCGCCCGCCGCTTGCGCGGACGCGAGCGTCGAGGTCGTCGACTCGGAGTAGTAGAAGCTCGGCGAGAGGCGAAGCGTCGCGTTCGCGGCGGCGTAGATCCAGAAGCCGTTCCAGGGCGAAAGAATCGGATCGGCGTTCGTGGAGTTCGGGCCGAACTGGTACGCGTTGTTCTTGTACCAGAAGACCTTGTTCACGATGACGCCCTGCGCTTCCGCTTCCGCGAGTGAGAGATTTGCTCCGCCAGTCGTGATGATCCGCGCGGCGTTGTATTGCGTCAGATACGCGAAGGGCGATCCGAGCTGGTTCCAACCGGTCCTCAGTGCGATATCCGCCGTGTCAGTCTTCAGCGTCATGCCCGTGACCGTCAAACGCGGCGACGTCACTTCATACAGGAAATAGCCCTGGCCCTGTTCGAGTGTCGTCGGGATGACGTACTGGAGATTCTTCGCGCTCGAAGGCGCGACCGGATCCCAGTGGAAGATGTTCGCCGGGCTGATCGAGAGCGCCTGAGCGACATTGCTGCTGGTCGGCGCGCGCAACAAGGCGATCATGTTCCATTGATTCGCGATAACATCGAATTCGTTCGTCTGGTAGCAGAGGTAGATCGGCGAGATGCCCGGCACGGAGACCTTCAGGACGTACACGCCCGTCTTGTCGCCCGCTTTCAGGATCACGGTGCATCGCCCATTCGAGTCCGTGGCGGTGCGGACGAACGTGTCTCCGGTCGCACCCGTCGGCCGCGCCACGATCGAGACCGCGACGAGATAATTCGGCACGCCGATTCCGTTGGAGTCCCGGACGATGAAGCGCGACGAGTCGCTCGCGAACGTGTTGGGCGAGAGGATGAAGGTCTGCGAATCGACGAGCGTCAATAGACGCGGTGTATCCGCGTAGATCGTGAAGCTGCGCGAATCGATCACGCCGCTCGCATTACCGAGTCCGTCGGTGCAGATGAGATCGGCGCGATACACTCCGATGATTAGGGCGGAATCGACGGTAGCCGATAGACCGGAGGTTTCATAAGTAAGAAGCGTCGATGAATCCGAGAGCGATCTTACGGTGATACGATAGCTCGCGACGCCGTTCGAATCCGTCGCGGCTGTCCAGCGGATCGTCGGCAGACGAACGGCGGTGTCGCCGATCGTCAGGACCGATCCCGTGGGCGCCAGAGTGTCGAGCCGGACAAGAATCGAGTCGGAGAAAGATGCGCCTCCGACGTGGCGCGTGATCTGGACCGCGACCGTGTTGTTGTACACGATCACGTTCGCGACGGTGAACGTCCGCGTCTCGTTCACGCCGGTCATGATCTGCGTCTCGATGACGGTGTTGTTCACGATGAGGCGCACCGTGTCGCCTGCTGTGCCGCTGTCGATCGCGGCGCGGAGCGAGAACGTTGTGACGCGCGTGTCGATCGGCGATGTCGCCTGGATCCGGACGCGCGAGATATCCGGCAGGATATTGAACGACCGCGAGTCGACGTTTGAGTTCGTGCTCCCGAACGCATCCGTGCACGCGAGATCGGCGCGGTATGATGCCACGGCGAGCGGAATCGTACAGGCTGCGGATAAGCCTGATGTGTCGAAGGCCATCAGGACGGAAGAATCCGCGAGCGACCGGAGCGTCACGCGATAAGCACTGACACCGTTAGAGTCCGTCGCGGCCGTCCACCGGAATGTCGGCGTGGAGACGACCGTGTCGGAGATCGAGAGCACCGAGCCGGAAGGCCCGGCGGTGTCGAGCCGGACGAGGATCGAATCGGAGAAGGACGCTCCGCCGGTATGCCGCGTGATCTGGACCGCGACCGTGTTGTGGTACACGATCACGTTCGCGACCGTGAACGTCCGCGTCTCGTTCGTCGCGGCAAGGATTTGCGTCTCGATGACCACGTTATTGACGATGAGGCGAACCGTGTCACCCGCCACACCGCTGTCGATCGCCGCTCGAAGCACGAACGATGTCGATCGCGTGTCGACCGGCGAGGTCGCCTGGATCCGGACGCGCGATGTGTCGGGATAGACGTTAAAGGAACGCGAGTCGATATTCGAATTCGTGTTCCCGAGCGCGTCCGTGCAAGAGAGATCGGCTCTATACAGCGTAACGGCCAGGGGCGTCGTGCAGGTCGCGGAGAGCCCCGAGGTATCGAAGGCCATGAGGACCGACGAATCCGCAAGCGAACGGAGCGTAACGCGGTACGCCGCGATGGCATTTGAATCCGTCGCCGCGGTCCAGCGGAACGTCGGCGTCGCAACGACCGTGTCGACAATCGAGAGAACCGATCCCGTCGGCGCGACGGTGTCCAACCGGACGAGGATCGTATCGGCATACGAAGAACCGCCGACGGAGCGCGTCACCTGGACAGCGACCGTATTGTTGTACACGATCACGTTCGCGACCGTGAACGTCCGCGTCTCGTTCGTTCCCGTCATGATCTGCGTCTCGATCACAGTGTTATTGACGATCAGCCGCACCGTGTCGCCCACGACGGCGCTGTCGATCGCCGCAACGAGCGCGAAGGTCGTCACACGCGTATCGACAGGGGACGTCGCCTGAATCCGGACCCGCGAAGTATCGGGCAGAATGCTGAACGACCGCGAGTCCACGTTCGAGTTCGTGTTCCCGAACGCATCCGTGCAAGCGAGGTCGGCTCGATACAACGCGACCGCGAGCGGCGTCGTGCAGCTCGCGGAGAGCCCGGAAGTGTCGAACGCCATCAGGACCGACGAATCCGCAAGAGACCGCAGCGTCACGCGATAAGCGCTGACGCCGTTCGAGTCCGTCGCCGCCGTCCACCGGAACGTCGGAGTGGTCACGATCGTATCCGAGATCGTAAGCACCGAACCCAATGGCCCGGCGGTATCCAGGCGAACGAGGATCGAATCAGCGAACGAAGCGCCGCCGATATGCCGCGTCACCTGAACGGCGACGGTGTTGTTGTATACGATCACGTTAGCCACGGTGAACGTACGGGTCTCGTTCACACCGGTCATGATCTGCGTCTCGATGACCGTGTTGTTCACGATGAGTCGGACTGTGTCGCCAGCGACGGCGCTGTCGATCGCCGCTCGGAGCGCGAACGTCGTGACGCGCGTGTCGATCGGCGACGTAGCCTGGATCCGCACCCGCGACGTGTCAGGCACAATGCTGAACGACCGTGAATCGACATTCGAATTCGTATTGCCCAACGCATCCGTGCACGAAAGATCAGCGCGGTACAGTCCTATAGCGAGCGGAGTAGTACAAGTGGCAGAGAGCCCCGACGTGTCGAAGGCCATCAGAACCGACGAATCCGCCAGTGACCGCAGAATCACGCGATACGCGGAGATAGCATTCGAGTCAGTAGCCGCCGTCCATCGGAAAGTCGGAGTCGTCACTAGCGTATCCGTGATCGTCAGCACCGATCCGGATGGCACGACCGTGTCGAACCGGATCGATATGGAATCCGTGAATGTATCTCCCAATGATTGCCTCGTGATCTGGATAACCGCGGTGTTGAGATTCGTGCCGACATTGATCGTGAATGTCCGCGTCTCCGCCGAATCCGTCATCGCCTGCGTCTCGATGTTGACGTTGTTGACGAAGAGCCTCACCGAGTCTCCTCTGACCGCGCTGTCGATCGAGATCCGGATCGCAAAGCTATTTGACCTTGTATCGATCGGGCTCGTCGTGAGGAACCGGATCCGAGGCGTGTCGACGCCCGTCGTAGTCACCGTTATGTTCCCGCTCACGGCCGAATCCGTCGCGTCCGTTGGGTCGATATACCGAATGCTGATCGTGTCTCCCGTCAGCGCAAAGAGCCGGCCCGAATTTGAGAGGCTGTCGGCCGCGCTCGCGGAGAGCGAGAGCGAATCGTTGCCGCCGAAATAACCAGCGTTCGCGCCGTTCTCGCTGATCGTCAATGACTCGGACTCGCCGGTACGATTGTTTGTGATCGTGATGCTTACCGTCTCGACCCTGATGCCGGAGAAGTTCTGATCCGTATCGCGGATCACGGCGCTGACACTCTCGGCTAGCCTTATGCTCGATGGAAATGTCCCGGCAGAAGCGACGCTGTCATGGCTCACTGTGATGTTCCCACTCGCAATCGAGTCCGTCGGAATAGAGGGATCAACATAGCGAATCGTGACGGTGTCGCCCGCAAGGACGAATAGCCGTCCCGAGTTCGTCCCGTTGTCCGCCGTGTTCGACGAGAGCGGAAGAGTGTCGTTGCCGCCGAATCGCGATGAGTTCGCGGATTGTTCGGTCATCTGGAACGTCTCAGATTCGCCCGTGCGATTGTTCGTGACTGTCACGGAGACGGTCTCCGTCACACCGGCATTCGCGTTCCGGTCCGTATCCGTGATGATTGCGGAAGCGCTATCGGATATTCGAAGGGACGCCGGAAACAATCCTGTCGAAACGGTGCCGATTATGAAGTCCGCCGCGGCGGGATTCGTAGGCGGATTCTCAGTATTCGAACCGAATCTCACCCACCCTGTCGAGTCGCCGCTCGCATCCACGACCCGCACTTGCCAGTGATAGGAAGCCGACGCCAGACTGTCCGCGATGATGTTCAACGTCTCACCGCCGGCCACTGCCGAGAACGCGCTCTGGAAGAAGATCGCGCTGTCGACTGTGACGTCCACCGGACTCGTGAAGGCCGCACTCACGGTGCGCAATTCGATCTGAATCCTGCATGTATCGCTCAAATCGTTCGCCTGAACCGCGAAGCGAATCGAGGACGAGTCCGAAATAAAACCGCCCACCGATACAAGCGTGCTGTCGAGCTTGGTCTGCGCCAAGGACGTCGGCGTGTCGGGTGTGGTCTGAAACAGATATCTTGAAAAGTTGGATGTGTTGCCACCGCGTATGGCATACAAAAATAAGCCGGTGCCGGGATATGTCAGACCGCTTCCGTCGCTGAATGCTGACGGTGAGTTCGCAAGTCGTGTCCATGAATCCGTTGTAACGGTGTAACGAAAGAAATCAGTGCCAGTAAAGCCACGCACACCGTACATGAATCCGTCGGGCCCGAAGATGAGCGAACTCCCGGTAGCCACGGCCACGGGATACGGCGTCAACGTCGACCATGAATTGGCGCTGATCGAATAACGGTAAAAGGTGGTACTGCTGCCGCCTAAGGCATAGATGAAGTCGCCGGATCCGGGATATGTCAGCGAAGCGCCGTTCAAAATGGTCGCTGGAGCATTAGCCATCGTGTCCCAGACGTTCCCGCTGATTCGATATCGATAGAAAAATGCAGTGCCATTGCCGCGGGTGGCAAAGAGCGTGTCCGCGCCCGCCACGCACATCGCGCTGCCGTCGAAGATGTTTCCAGGAAATTGGGCCATCGTATCCCATTGATTACGACTGATCGAATAGGAGTAGAAGGGACGAGTCGTCCCCCCCTTTGTGGCGAAGAGGGAGTCGCCGGAACCGGGGTAAACGAGCGTCGCGCCGTTCGCGATGGCGGTCGGAGTGGAGTCGACTTGCGACCACGTGTCCGTGCTGATCTGATAACGAAAGACGGTTCGTGTGCCTCCGCCGCGCAACTGAAACAATGTATCGGTTCCGGCGGCGGCGGTATTTCGTCCCGAATTGGCGCCCCCGATCGTAGCAGGCGGCGCGGCAAGGCTCGACCAGGTGTTCCCGACTGCGGCAGCCGGCGCGGCAAACCACGAAACGGACGAAATACACGAAAGAAGAACAAAGGCATAAGATAAAAACCTATGATCGGATTTCTTTCGTGTATTTCGTCTATTTCGTGGTTCGATTTTCTGATTCATCAGAAGATCACCTTCAGCCCGATCGTCGTCGTCAGCCGGTCATGGTCGCTCGCCTTCGCGTCGAACTGGTTGATCTCGTAATCGCTCCGCAGAGTCAACGTATTCTTGAACGGCCCGTTCTCGCTTGTGTACCCGAGGTCCAGCGTGAACCGGTCCTTCGTCGTGTCCTGCGCCTTCACCGTTCCGCGCTTCAGGTCCCGGAGATAATCGAATCGCGCCGAGAGCCTTTCGCCTTCGTGCCCGAGCGTCCCGCCGAACGTCGAGAAGCGGTCCTGCTGGTTGCCCTGGTCCTTGGCGCGATAATTCGCCTTCAGCTCCACCTTCAGCCAGTCCCAGAGCGTCTTCGAGACGGAGTTGTCGACCTTCCACTCTTCCGTCGTCAGAAGCGTGTTCAGAAGGCGATCCTTCTCGCGCTCGACATCGAAACTCGCGGAGACCGTGTAGATCTCCCAGAGCGTATTCTTCACGCCGGTCGTCACCTTGAAGTTGTCTCGATTGCTTCCCGGTGTCGTGCCCACGACGACGA
>CAZCME010000013.1:0-109622 GCA_964499705.1 uncultured bacterium
CGGGGCGGTCCTTTCTACTTTGCAGAAGCGGAACTTACTACTTTGCGCGTACAGAAGCATAGAATCGCTTGGCGTCAGATTTCCCTGCTGATACGCTCCGGCTATGAACTTCATGGATCCCCAGAAGACCTACGGCCTGGTCCTCGGCATGTTCATGCTGATGTGTTTCGGAGCCGCCATCATGGGGACGATGGTGACCAGCGAACAGCGGTCGGAGTCGGGACGATCCCCCATGCCTCTCATTTTCGTCTGTATCTTCGTGGCGGTCGTGGGTTGGATGTTTATAGACTATCTATTTCTACCGCAATACAAGGGGATTCCCATGGGCGATTACGCCAAATTATGGCTGGGAAAAAAACTGGGTAAATAGCTCCGCTGGAATCACGCGCCGCATTCTGCCGCGCGCTCAGCGATCAAGAAACAAGTGCGCCCAGGAAGATTCGAACTTCCGACCTTCAGATTCGTAGTCTGACATTCTATCCAGCTGAACTATGGGCGCGGGAGAGAGTGAATTTTACCAGAGTCGGATACGTAAACAAGCGATAGTTGCAGAAGGGGGCGGCTTAAAGTCCTTCGCCTTCCTCCTCATCGGATGGAAAATTGACGTTCAGGTCGGCGGCCAGCGTGGCGCGCCCTTCGCCGGCCAGAGAATCGATCTTATTGAGCGTCATCTGTTCCGTGAACATCGGCCGGAGAGCGAGAAAAATCGATACGACCCAGACCGAGATGAGGCCGATGACGAGCCCGTACTCGATCATGCCCTGCCCGGATTCATTTCTTTTTCGAAACCTCATTCCCTGTGCCCGCTCACGCTTCATTTCTCCCTCGCTCTCCTTGAAATGCTTCATGCTCATCACGCGTCCAGTTTCGCGGAAACGCGCTGCCTCATCGGTTCCGCTTTTTGCCCGAGCCCGGACGTCCCGTAATTCTCCACGATCCACTCCAGACGGGTCAGGGAGGACTGGAATTTTCCGTTGCCCTCTTCCGTGATCGCCTGGACGTATTCCCACAGGACATCATCCCGCGAAGCTTCCGGAAGATCCGCTCTGGCGCGGATCAGATCGAGATAGTCCTGTGCTTCCTTCAACTGTTCCTCGTTCGTCGGCTTTGATTCGATGAATTCCGCGAGCTGCTTTTCCGCCTCGGCGAATTGTCCCAGGCCCAGAAACGCCGTGCGCGCCGCGTAGAAACGAGCCTCGCTGGAGAATGTGGACCTGGAATATCCGTCAGCCACCCTCTGGTAAAGTGTGTACGACTGCTCCGCGCTCACCTTGCGAAACGCATCATGGGCCGCCACGAGATCCCGGTGCGCGAGTTTTTCATAGGTGGCGGGAGGATTCAGAATGAACCAGACCGCCATAGTGACCACGTTCAGAAGAATGGCCGTAAACGCGAGGATTCGGAGCACTAAATTGCACCTCTCTTGTGGAGTATATCAGTCCGTCTCCAAAGGATTTCTACCAATGCATTTTTTTTCACTGTACGGACCGGAGCAACGTTCGTGCTTCGTTAGCGGCGGAATCCTTGGGATAGGCCGTCAGGAATTCCCGCAGTACCCGCGCTGCCTCCTCATTTTTCTGGAGTTTCTTGTTGATTTTCGCAATGTGCATCATGGACGGCGGTCTCAATGTCGAATTAGGAAATTCTTTCGCGATGCGATTCAGGATCTCGAGGGTCTTGGAATAATCCTTGGCTCGGTAGGAGGCATCCGCCTCATACCATATCTTCAGAATGGATCCGTCCTCACCCCAGTGCGTCTCCATGAAGGCGAGATCCGCCTGGGCCTTCTCGGCATAGGCGCTTTCCTTGAACGCGGCGACCTCCCGCAGCACGGTGCGCGCCTTATCCACATCCAGCATGCGACTGCGATAGATGTTAGCGAGCCGCTCGCCGGCGCGGGGCGCGATGAGCGTCGCGGACATGCCATAAAAAATGCTTTCGTACAGTTCCGCGGCTTCCGCAAATTTTTTCTGCTTTTCCAAATCCATCGCTACGGTGAATATCTTCTCGGAACTTTCCCTCGTAGCCAGATCGGGCCGACCGAAGAGAAGCGTGGAAGTCGCGGCGAAATTGAGGAGCGCCACGATCACGGTCCACCTGACAAGTTTTTCCGGCGTCACCGCGACCCGCTCCTTCTACCCTCGGGATATGGTTCCGACTGCTCGATTCCCCTGAAATCGTGATACTTCCCCTTGTAAATGATTCCATTCCGGAAATCGTGAACCTCCTGCCACTCCCCCCAAACCCTGGCGCGCACCACTCGAACCTCCTCCACGGACTTCGGCTCCGCTGGTGAAGGAGCCCTTGCCGCGACAACCGCGGGCGCCGTTTCCATCGCCCCGGATGCTCCGGTTGACACTCCCGCCACCGTCGTTTCCGAAGCCACTGCTGCCGGCTTATTGGCGGCGGGAACCTCGGCCCGCGCGATCTGCGGTCCGCCATCACGTTGTGATCGTCGAACCAGCGATTCTCGCGGGGTGGTGGGAGGGCGCATGGCGAGCACGACTTTCGATTCGGACGGAGGAGGCTCGCGATACATCATGAAGGTTGTCAGTGAAAAAAGGACGGAACCGAATCCCAGTCCGACTACCAGGAGGTATTCTCTTCGAATTTGTGGCATCTCAGGCCTTTCGCATGATACTAACTGTTACGGTATCCGGCAAGCGACACTTGAGCTCGTTTTCAGTCCCGCTGGATGGGAATTGAACCGAATTCCGTCTCGATCGTCCCCTGCACGCGGAGATGCACGGTGGACAGCATGCGTGAATGGAATCGCTTCAGCACAGGATTCCCGGATCGAAACTCAGCCTCCGCAGGTATGCGGGCGGAGGCGACAGGGCTGACGGACGGCCTTGCCGTCGCTCGAAACGGTCCCGCCGTGGTATCGGAGAAAACGATCCAGTATCGAAGCGAGCCCAGTTCCAGTTCCACACCGCCGGGATTGTGAACGTCGATCCTCGCGCGTGCGCTCGTCCACCCGTTTTGATGATCGAACGTGTCCATGCTCCCGACTCGAAACTCCGGCGGCCTGAAAACGGGTAGAACTCCCGAACAGGAGACGGGAAGCTTCCATGTCTCCGGGCCATGAGGAATGAGTATATCCGCCGTCAGCAAAATACGAACAAATCCGCGGACGGTCGCGTGACGAAGATCGCCGTAGCTGATCCGCACAGGTAGAGACAGCACATTGTCACGGGCCGGCATAAGCTCCTTCGCGAAGAGCTTATCCCCCGACGCGAAACTGTCTCCATTCACGGTCACGTCATATCGGAGCCTGGGCGGCGCGAGCGGATATGCGGCGGGGTGGTGGATCGTGAAGCGGTACTCGACATTGACGCCATGCTCGTCGATCCCCGTATAACGAACCTGGATGTCCGCAACAGCCGGCGGAGTCCTCAAGGGAATCGAGACGCAGGCAACGAGCAACAGGCCTGGAAGAAGGCAGACGGAGACGATTCGCATCATCCCGGGATCGTATCAGATAACGATGAGGCACTTCACTCCTGAAAATCCGTCCTTCCTCTGTCTCGGGTCATCCTTTTCTTTTGCAGTTCGATGGCGCCTGTTCTAGCCTGTTCTCATGAACAAGGTCTGGATCGCGGGTGTCGGCATGACGGCATTCGGACGGCGATCGGATTCGCTCGCGGATATGATTCTGGAAGCCGCCCGCAATGCGGTCGAATCGGCGGGTTACGACGAATTCGATGCCGTATATGTCGGAGCCATGCATCCGGAAGGTTTTCTCGATACCTCCAACCTCGCGTCCGTCATCACGGATTACCTCGGGTTCGTTCCCGCGCCCGCGATGCGCGTGGAATCCGCGTCGTCCACGGGCGCCGCGCTCTTCGCCGCGGGCTTTCATGCCGTGGCGTCCGGAGACTGCAATCGCGTCCTCATCGTCGCCGGCGAAGTGATGACGCGCGTGCCGACCTGGCGCGCCACCGAGCTCATGGCGCAGGTCGTGGATGCGGATGAACGACTGCATGGCGCGACGATGCCGGCCCTCGCCGCGCTCGCGACACGTCGCTACATGGTGGAATACGGGCTCAATTCGGAGGAACTGGCGCTTGTCGCCGTGAAGAATCACCGCAACGGCGTGAAAAATCCCTACGCCCAGTTTCGCCGGGAAATTTCAGTGGACGATGTGATCTCCTCGCGCATGGTGAGCGATCCTCTGCGCCTGTACGACTGCTCGCCGATATCCGACGGGGCCGCGGCCCTCGTCCTGTCCGCATCGCCGTCGGGCGTGCGCGTTCTCGGTGTCGGCCAGGCGACCGACCTCGTGGCCGTCCAGATGCGCAACAACCTCACTCATTTCAATTCCACGCGCATCGCCGCCAGGAAGGCATTCAAGATGGCCGGCATCACGCCTGCGGAAATCGGGACGGCGGAGATTCATGATGCCTTCACATCCTTCGAGATCATCGGTTCGGAGGACATCGGCTTTTTTCCCGCCGGCGGCGGACGAACCGCGCTCCTCGACGGGATCACGCAACCCGACGGAAAACTCCCCGTCAACGCATCCGGCGGTTTGAAGTCGCGGGGGCATCCGGTCGGCACAAGCGGCCTGGCGCAGATCATCGAGATCACGCTTCAACTGACCGGGCGCGCCGAATATGACCACCCTTCCGATGCCCGGTTCGGATTGACGCAATCGGTCGGAGGACTCGCCACCAATAATCTCGTGACGATCATGAGGGCGGAGGAATGAGCGGGCGCGTGGGAACAGGCTATCCGCCGTCTGATCAGTCCCCCCTGCCGATCTTCAAGTGCGCCTGCGGATACGGCACGCTTCTCGATCGACCTTATTGTCCGAAATGCCATGACGCGCTGCAGCATGGTTTTACCGGCCCGTTCGGCGTGGTGCTCTCGTGGACCATCGTTCATGTGGCCGCGACAGAGGAAGCTCACGGTCCTTATGGACTTGCCATGGTCGGTCTCGAGAGCGGCATCAATGCCATGGCGCGGTTTGATGTTGGAGATCCCCTGGAGATCGGCGATCATGTCTTCGTCACGCTCGAAGAGAATAAGATGAGGTATGCCCGAAAAGCGCCGTCACGGTGAAGCCGGAAACGGCGTGGCGACGATGAAGCACACGAAGATCGAGAAGATCATCATCGTGACCTTCTCCTCTCTTGGCATCGGTCTCGGGCTGTATTACGCGTGGTCCAGTTTCGGTTCCATGCTTCCATGGGAGACCGCTTCCGAAGTCCGATTCATTATTCCTTCTTCGATGGGAATAAGCCCGGGACATCCTGTGATGAATGAAGGTGCCCCGGAGCGCTCCGCGATCGGCACGGTCAGGAATTTGCGGGCCGTGTCGGATGGGATCATGATCACCGTCTCGATCGAGCCCGGCCGGCGGCTGAAGCGGGGAACACGCGTCGTGGTACGACCGCTCGGCGCTCTGCGGGAAGCCGCCATAGAATTGTCCACGGGCAATCCCGACGAGCCCGATCTGATCTTGCCCGCGATCGTGCCCGGTGAAATCCAGCCGGGCCCTCCCGACAATATGCTTGAACCTGCTCCACGCTGGCCGGCATGATCCTTCCCCTTGTTCTTCTCCTGGTGGTCGCGGCAGGCTCGGCGGATCGCCCGGCCGAGCTCGCCGGGTACCCCGACAGCGAATCGCTTCGGATCCATCGGGCCCGGCAGTACATCCAGGAGGGCGCGCGGCTGGAAGCCGTCGCTGAACTGCATCGCGTGCTCAGGGATACCGCGGCCGATCTTCGCGAGAAGGAGCCTGCCCGGCTCCTCCTGTCCAAGATCTACCTCGAAGAAGCTCGCTATCATTCCCGGAATGGCGACGGAAACCGCGCCGGCCGATGGTTGCGGGAAGCCCGAAAGATGGGTTATGCGGCGCCGGATGCCAGGAATTCCGGATTGCCTTCATCGGATGCAGTCGCCCTGCATCGCTCCGCTGCTTCTGCTCTGGATGAAAATCGCGCGGCTGAGGCCGCAGCCCTCCTGTCGCGTCTAGCCGGTCCTCAACCGGCAGCCACGTATGCCCTTCGCGCCGAAGCCGCGCTTCTCATGAACCGGATGGATGTCATGGAGAAGAACCTGCGGCGCGCCAGTGCCATCGATTCCGCGGATCCGGTGCTGGGAAGGTTCTGGAAAACTCGCAGTCTTCACCGAGCGCGGGCCCTTTCGGAACGAGGCGAAATCTCGCCGGCCATCCGGGAACTTCATGCCGCCGACTCCCGTCTCCTTGTCGTCGCTCTCCTCAAGGCGGATCTGCACCTGAGAGCCGCCGATACTCGGTCAGCCGTTGCGGAATTCGATGCGATCTCCCGCCGCCCGGACGCTCCGGGCTGGATTCCGGCCAAACTGGCGAAACTGTATCTCGACCTGGACATGATGGAGCAACTTCTCACGCGCTTCGACCGGTGGGATCTCATGCCCCGCGATCCGGACAAGCTCATGAATATCGGCCGGGCTTTTCTAGATCACGGCGATACGCCACGTGCCTCCCAGTGCTTTCGGCTCCTGCTGAAACTCGCGCCCTCCACGGCTGAAGCATGGTCGATCATGGGTCGGGTGAGATACTCCCTCGGAGATTACGCGGCGGCCGCGTTCAACTTCGACATGGCGCGCCGGAATGGCGACACATCCGTCCTGCCGCGATTGCTGGATTCGCTCTCGCGCTCCGGCCGGAAGGATCTTCTCGCAAGGGAACTGGCACGAATCTCATCGGAATCCAGAGCGGTCGCGATGAGCCATCCTCTTCCCGCCGTCGCTCCCGCTCCCCGGGAAAACCCCGTCCTGGTATCCGCATCCATCGGAGCAGCGTCGAAACCGCCCGATTCCGGTCTTCGTCGCGTCTCCGCGGAGTCTCCAGCGGTCTCCCGCTCGGGACATATTCCCGAGTCCACGCTCGTGGATCGCATTCGATCCCTGGCCGCCGCCGGGAATCACGACACGGTCCTGAGGCTTGCGCGCCAGGCGCTAGTCCTCGATCCGTTTCATGTCGAAACGCGCCTTCTCATGGCGCAGGCATACTGGCGTAAGGGAAGATTCGGCGATGCCATGAGCATCCTGAAGCCGATACGATCCATCGTTCCGCCGGGAGCGCAGCGCGCGCGATTGCTCGCGGCCCAGGGAACAGCCGCTCTCTCGCTGGGACTCCTGGATGACGCCCGCATGTCACTGGCGGAGGCATACGCCTTCGCATCGAACACGAAGGACACGTCCAGCATCGACAACATTGCGTTAAACCTCGCGATTGTCCTGAAGCGCTCCGGCGATCCGGACCAGGCTTTGGCGATCCTGGACCGCCATAATATCCGGACCATGGAGGGAAATCTCGTCAGAGCCGCCTCGCTCGACATGATGGAACGCTCCGGCGAGGCCATCAGTCTCCTGGAAGCCGCCGCGGCGGTCTCCCCTGTCGCCGCGCTCAACTACGGCATTCTCCTGAGGAAGAACGGCATGGTTGACGAATCCATCATGGTCTTCGAGGAGCTCGATAAATCGTGGAAGGAAGAAGCGCTCGTCGCCTATCATTACGCGCGATCGCTCGAAACAGCCCAGGATTTCGAGGCCGCGAAAAAATATTACGAGATCGCCTCCCGGCTCGAACGCGATCCGTCACTTGCGGAGATTTTCCGCAAGGAATCCCTGAGGTTCTAAATCCCCGCCGCGATCAGGTAGATCCAGTTTCCTCCCACGGCGAAAAGGGCGGCAGCGCGGCCCCAGAAAAGTCGGCGCGGCGTTATCGCGGGATCGGGAAATCTCCCCGTTCGCGCGTAGATATGGAGTCCCGCGATCAACCAAGCCAGAAGAAGGGGGCCTCCGAGCATGAGGAGCGGATTGAAGGCGATCGCATCGAGGGGCCGGCCGTCCAGCAACGCCATGACGCCCCGCGTGGCGCCGCACGTCGGACAGGGAATGCCGAGGATCGTGTGAAAGGGGCAGTCCGGAGCGATCCGGTCGAAGAGCCTGAGGAGCGTGAGCGCGGCGGCGGCCATCACCCGGGCGGTTGAACCTGCCTCAGGATCTCCACGAACTGCGGTCCCATCATCGCCGCAAGCGTCGCGCCGAAGGCGAGAAACGCCATCACGATGCAGCAGCAGCAGAGAAACGTCGGCAACAGGACTGCCGCGATCACGGCGCCCGGCGGCGACTTATGGATATGGATGAGACCGATGATCTGCAGGACGAACATCCAGATGCCGCCGACGACGTTGCCGCAGCAGGGGATGAGAAACAGCAAAGCGGGAGCGGTCGCGTAGCAGCCCGCTTTCACCGTGCCTATATAGCCGCGGCCGCCCGCGCTGAACAGAAGCAGGAAGAGCTGAGTGATGGCGCCGCCGACGAAGAGTCCCGCGATTCCATGCACAGGATAGGTCAGCCAGAACAGGGAATAGAACGTCGTCTCGCCCATCACCGCTTCCTGCGAATACACCGGCGCCATGAAACTGGTCTGCGTCATGATCTGTATGGCGCCGAGCACCACGGTCCAGAAGACGTTGGCGGCCGCGCCGATCGAACAGGAGATCGCGGCGAAGATGAGGGGCCTGGCCAGCGTATCGGACGGATCGGTTTCGTCGAAAAAGGCGGCGGGTTCCATCATCAGGCGCCGCACGGACTCGGCGTATGATCCGACGCCGCCGGAAGATTCCCAGATATTCCCCATGAGCCGGTTGGTTAAAGCCGGGCCATCGCCGAGAGAAATTCCTCGTTCGTCTCCGTCTGCATCATTTTCTCCTGCAGCAGTTCCATCGCTTCCACGACGGTCAGGGGCGCGAGGATCTTCCGGAGCGCCCAGACTTTCGTGAGCGAATCCTTGTCGAGCAGCAGTTCCTCGCGGCGCGTGCCGGAACGGTTGATGTCGATGGCGGGGTAGACGCGGCGTTCCGCGAGCTTCCGGTCGAGGATCAGCTCCGAATTGCCCGTGCCCTTGAACTCCTCGAAGATAACCTCGTCCATCCTGCTGCCGGTTTCAATGAGCGCCGTCGCGATGATCGTGAGAGATCCTCCTTCCTCGATGTTCCGGGCGGCTCCGAAGAACCTCTTGGGCCGATGAAGCGCATTGGAATCGACGCCGCCGGAGAGAACTTTACCGGACGCGGGCACGACCTGGTTGTAGGCGCGGGCCAGGCGCGTGATGGAGTCCAGGAGGACGATGACATCCTTCTTCGTCTCGGTCAGTCGTTTCGCTTTTTCAATGACCATCTCCGCGACCTGCACGTGCCGCTGCGCCGGTTCGTCGAACGTCGACGCGACGACTTCCGCGTTCACGTTCCGCTGCATGTCGGTGACTTCTTCCGGCCGTTCGTCGATCAGCAGGACGATGATGGTGGCTTCCGGATGATTCGCCGCGATCGAGTTCGCGATCTCCTGCATCAGAATCGTCTTGCCGGCCTTCGGCGGCGATGTGATGAGCGCGCGCTGGCCCTTGCCGATGGGCGAGAGGAGATCGATGATGCGCATCGAAAGATCGCGCTGCCCCTTCATCTCCAGCTTGAACCTCTTGTCGGGATACAGCGGCGTCAGGTTATCGAAGAGGATGCGGTCGTTCGCGAGTTGAACGTCCTGGTGATTGACGGCCTCGACCCGAAGGAGCGCGAAGAATTTCTCGCCCTCCTTCGGCTGGCGGACCTGGCCGGAGATCGTGTCGCCCTTCCGGAGCCCGAAGCGGCGGATCTGCGATGGGGAAACGTAGATGTCGTCGGGGCTGGAGAGATAATTGTAGTCGGGGGAGCGCATGAATCCGAACCCGTCCGGAAGAATTTCCAGGACGCCCGTGGCGAAAACATTGCCCGTGGACTTGGCCTGGGCTTCCAGGATGGCGAAGATGAGATCCTGCTTCTTCAATCCTGTGGCATTTTCCACCGCGAGGCTCTTCGCCATCTTTGTCAGCTCGACGATCGACTTCTTCTGAAGACCGGCGACATCGAGCTCCGCGCCGCCCTCCACCTGCTGACCGGCGGCCGCGGCTTCTTCCTCCTGCTTGTCCTCCTCGGACTCGCGGGCAGCCTTGGCTGCGGCGGAGGCTTCCTTTACGGCGCTTTTGGCCGGGGAATCCGCGACATCGTCGTTCCGGTCCCTGTCGTCATCCTCGGCCTTGTGGCGCTCCGAAGCCTGCGCCTTGGCGCCACGATCGGCAACGGTCCTGTCCGAGACCGTTCGGTCTGAGGACGTCTTTTTTCTGGGCATGATTTTTTCTCCCTGCGGACAGGCCTTCGGTTTTCGACCGTTCGCCTGCAATGATTTTTCGGCTCACCCTTGACTGACTGTTGCTACCTGATCTGGTTGGGGATTCGGGAGCATCCTACCCGCAGCCGGTCTTTCCTGTCAATAAAAAGGTGGGAAAGATTATCCGGTGAGTTCCAGCTCATCCCCGACGGCGCACCCCGTACTCTCCGCCGTCCCCGCCGGCAGTTCCAGGCAATCCCGCGCATCGGCTCCGGCCAGCCCCAGCCAGGGGCGCAGGCGGGCGCAGATCCGCACAATACGGCCTTCCCCGTCGAGAAAGATCGCGTCGATCGGAAAACGCATGAAGCACATGTGGATGGACGGCGTGTTCTTCAGAAGAAGACCTTCGCCTTCATCGAGCTTCGCGCGCCCCATGAGCCCCATCAGCTTGGCGTCGAACGAATCGGCGAGTTCGATCCTGTCGCCGAGGAGCGTGTTGCGAGTCCGATTCAGGATCTTCATGACGGGGAGTTTACAGCCGAAACGCGATCAACCTGCTCAGCCCATTTCCTTCATGACCTTCAGCGCGATCGGTCCCAGGGTCACGATGAAGATCGTGGGGAAGATGAAGAAGATCATCGGGAAGAGCATCTTGATGGGGAGCTTCTGCGCCATCTCCTCGATCATCTGGCGGCGCTTCGTCCGGAGCGCTTCGGACTGGATCCGGAGAATCTGGCCGATGGAAACGCCGAGCGTGTCGGCCTGGATGACGGCCGCGATGAGCGAATCCAGCTCGGAAACCTGGGCACGGGCGCAGATGGCTTTCAAAGCGTCCTTGCGGGTCGAACCAAGTTTCACTTCCTGCAGCATCCGCTCGAATTCCTCCGTCAGAGGCGTATGCATCCGCTCGCAGACTTTCTGGATCGCCTGGTCGAAACCGAGCCCGGCTTCGACGGATACGGTCAGCAGATCGAGAAGATCGGGCAGGGATTTGCGCATCATCTTGCGGCGCTTCGTGACCTTGCTGCCGAGCCAGAACTTCGGGAGAACGAACGAGAATCCGGCTCCGATCAGGGCGAGCATCGGAGCGAACTGGAGCGGCAGGATCTGGACGAGCGCGAGGAAGGCGAAGAAGGTGACGGAGATCATCGCGGAGAGAAGCTGCAGGGCCTTGAACTGGCCGGACGTGAGATTTCCCGGGTTGCCCGCCTGGATGAGCAGCTCCGCGATCTTGTCGACTTTCCTCGCGCCCTTGGCGCCCTTGTCGATCTTCTTGGAGAATTTCTCCAGCTTCGGCTGGATGATGCGTTCGAAGAAGGATTTCTGGAGCTGTTCCTGCTCGTAGGAGCCCGCGATCTTCTTCTTCTGTTCCTTGCCGAAATTCTGCAGCTCCAGCAGGCGCTCGCGGGCAATGTTCTTGTTTCCGCCCTTGATGAAATAAATCCCGATGCCGATGCCGGCGGCAATCAGGATCGTGATGAATCCTACGAGCAGGCCTAGCACGTCACATCTCCACGTTCAGCATGTTCTTGATGACGAATCCCCCGAGTCCCTGCATGAAGAATCCGATGAAGATGAGAATGTAGCCCATGGTCGATTCGAAGAGCATGCCCATGACTTCAGGATTCATGAAATACATGATGCCGTAGAGTCCCGTCGGGAGCGCCGTGATGACGATGCCGCCCATCTTGCCCTGGGCCGTCAGTGCGCTGATCGTGCCCATCAGCTTGATCCGCTCCCGGATCGTCGCCGCGATCGAGTCGAGAATTTCCGCGAGGTTTCCGCCGATCTGGCGCTGGATCAGGACGACCGTGACCGTCAGGTCGAAGTCGTTCGACTCCAGTCTCTTCCCCATCGCTTCCAGTGCCTCGTCGATCGGCATGCCCAGAGAATTCTCCCTGACGAGGCGCTGGAATTCCTCCTTGGTCGGAGAGGGCGCCTCGCGCGATGTCATCTCGACGGCCTGAAGGAAGGAGTAGCCCGCCTTCAGGGAATTGGAGATGAGGCCGAGCGTATCGACGAGCTGGCCCTGGAACGCCGCCTGGCGCCCGCTCTTTTTAAAACCGAGTACGATGTTGGGAAATTGAAATCCGATAATACCGAGCGGGACGCCGACGATGAAGGCGTTTTTCCACATGATGTGGCCGATCGACAATCCCAGGAGAAAACAGAAACCGCCGATCCCCATCATGAGCGTCAGGTATTCGCTGGCGCGCCACTGCATGCCGGCCGACGAAATCTTCAGAGCCAGTTTTTGCCGATACCCTTCGAAGACAACGATGCGCTCCAGCACCTTCGCGATATTCGCGAGAGGAGAAGGCTTGGCGCGCCTCGTGAGTCCCATCGCCGCTTCCTCGGCCTCGATCTTCTCCATCTTCTGGAAGTATTCCTTGTCGATGTAGGGCGCGAGAATATTGTCGAGCTTGGACTTGCCGTCGTCCTTGGTCTTGACCTTCTTGACGAGAATGACCGTGATGATGATGCAGATGACAAGAATGACGCCGATGATGATCTGAATCATGAGGAAAATCCTTGATGAAGGACGCGGGAAAAAGGTGGGGATAAGGGGCGCATGATGTTCATCATTATAGCATTATCGAGTGACTATGGAGAATTACATGAGTAAAAAAATACGATGATTTCTCCGGCTTTCAAAGCTGCCGCTCAATCAGGCTGTCTTCATCCTTCTCTAGTGTCCTCCGCGGGCCTGGGAGAAGTCGATGGGAGCATTTTCCTCGGAGAGTCGGGCCAGCAGCTCAGGTTCACGTTCCAGCTCGACCGCCATGTTCTTCTTCAGCCACTCCACCGATTCTTCCTTGTTGAACCCGAAAATCGTCAGGGGAAGGATGATCCCGTTCTTGATGTACTGCTGGTAAAACGTCGGAATGTGCCGCATGGGCTGGTGGCTTCCGATGATCTTTCCTTCCGGCGAGAGACCGGTCTGCACGTATTTGAAAATGTCGGCGAGCTGCACCTCATTGCCGTCGAATCCGAGCGACTGGCTGATGTAGGTGATGCGGCGCGAGCCGTCGGCGAGGCGCGATTGCTGCACGACCATGTGCACGGCAGCGCCCATCTGTTCCCGGATCGCCTTCGACGGCAGATCGACTCCCGACATCATCACCATCGTCTCGATACGCCGCATGGCGTCGATGGGGGTGTTGGCGTGGAGAGTAGTGAGGGAGCCGTCGTGGCCGGTGTTCATCGCCTGGAGCATGTCGAGGGTCTCGCCTCCACGGCACTCGCCGATAATGACGCGGTCGGGACGCATGCGGAGCGTGTTCCTGATAAGGTCGCGCATGGTCACGGCGCCCTTGCCTTCGACGTTCGCGGACTTGGTCTCCAGGCGCACCCAGTGCGGTTGCAGGATCTGGATCTCCGCGGCGTCCTCCACGGTGGCGATGCGGGCGCCGGGATCGATGAAGGATGAAAGAGCGTTCAGGAGCGTCGTCTTTCCGGAACCCGTGCCTCCGGAAACGACGATGTTCTTCATGATCATGACGGAAGCCTGCATGAAATCGCAGAGCGTCTGGGTGAAGGCGCCGAAACGAATTAGGTCGGCTGTGCGGAGCGGATCCTTCTTGAATTTCCGGATGGTGATCGTGGACCCGTTCAAGGCCAGCGGTGGAATGACGGCATTGACGCGGGAACCGTCCTTCAGGCGGGCGTCGACATAGGGCATGGATTCGTCGCAGCGGCGGCCGAGCGGGGAGATGATCTTGTTGATCGTCGTCCGGACGGCTTCTTCGTTGGCGAACTTCACGTCCGTAAGAGTCAGCTTGCCCTTCTTCTCGATGTAGACCTGGTTCGGCCCGTTGACCATGATTTCGGAAACATCCTGGTCATCGATCAGAACCTGGATGACTCCCAGACCGAGGATGTCATCGAGGAGTTCCTTGATGACTTCCTCGTGTTCCTTCTTCGTCAGCGTCACGCCGATGTCGGATCCCAGGAGCGCGATGTTCTCCTCGATCCGTGCGCGCAGGAGCGTCCGCTTCATTTCCTGGTCGGGCATGGCGAGAAGCGCGGAGTCGATTTCGGCGATCAGTTTTTCCTGTACTCGTTTCTTGAGGATATCGCGGGGCGATAGAGCGGCCTTTTCCGCCGTGGATGTGGCGGCCTTCTCCTTCTGGGCCGTCTTTTTCATCGATTCGAGACGTTCTAGGAGCGACATGGTGGTATTTTAGCGGGACAGCAAGGATGATCAACAGGAAAATCCTGAATCCTGAATCCCAGCAATCTCCTCCCAGGCTGATTCTTGGATTTCGGATTCAGGATTTCGCTTGGATCACGGATTTAGGATTCAGGATTTCCCAAGCCTACTTCTTCTTCCCGAAAAGGCCTCCGCCCTTCTTCTTGGCCTTGCCGGCATCCGCTTCCTCCGCGCCCGCCTGGATATCGTCGGGGCAGATGATCTTGACAAGCTCGTTCATGGCTTTCGCCACCATCGAGTCCGGCGAGCGCAGATAGACCGGTTCGCCCTCGTTGACGGCAGGCATCACCGCGGCACCCTCGGAGGGTATGGTCGCGGCGACTTCCGCCTCCAGAGTCTTCTCGATGTCCGCCTTCTTGAACGCGGAGTCCTTCGACTCGCGGTTCATGATGATCTTGACCTTGTCGGAGCTGTAACCGAAGGTCTGCATGATCTCCATCATGAGCTTGCCGTCCTTGATCGTCGGCAGTTCCATGGTAAGAAGCAGCAGGATGAAATCGGAAAGTTCCAGCGACGTCAGGACCGTGTCGGAAAGAAACGCCGGCGTATCGACGACGATGTAGTGGAATTTTTCCTTCATCTTCCGGAGGATCTGATCGATGTGCGGGCCCTTGACGAGATCGGCTTCGTCCGGCCGGACAGGAGCGGTCAGGACGCTCACACCGCTGCCTTCATGCACGATCAGGTGCGCGTTCAAGACGTCGTCTTCGAGCGTGCCGGAGTCCGCGATCTCGCGGGCGAGGGCCGCGATCGTGTTCTTCGGCTGGATGTGCATCATGATGGAGACGTCGCCGAACTGGAGATCGAGGTCGACGAGGGCGACCTTCTTGCCGGTGAGCTTCTTCAGGGCGCAGGCGAGGTTGATGGCGATAAGCGACCGCCCTACTCCTCCCTTTGTGGAAAAGATCGTCATCAGCTTGGCGTTGATGACCTCCTCTTCCCTGGTGCCGACGATCGCGGAGTAGGCTTCCTTCTTCTTCTCGCTGATGTCGGCGACGAGCTTGATGATCTCGACGAGGTCCCCCGCGTCGTACGGCTTGGGAAGAACCTGGCGGACTCCGGCCAGCATCGCCTTGCGGAGGAAGAGGCCGTCGCCGCCTTCCGTGGATATCATCACCATGTCGGTGGTGGGGGCCTGAATCGAGAGCGTCTCGGCGCAGGCAAGGCCGTCAGGATTCTCGCCGCCCAGTTCGGAATCGATGAGAATGATCGAAGGATTCATCTCCTTCACCATCTTCACTCCGTCGGCCGCGTTGTCGGTCTCGCCAATCACCTCGAAGTTCTGCTCGACGAGAAACGCCTTCTTCAATTTCACGCGCTCGTCGACCGATCCGACGATGACGATGAGACGAATATCGCTCACGCTTTTATCTCCCCGCGGTGGCGGGCGTGGCGGCTGTGGAGGAGGGCTTGGTGACTGTGGGAGCCGGATTGGGGATGTCGGTCCGGGGGCCGCCGACCACCTGGTCAACCTCGCTGATGGTTCCATCCGCGGGGATGACGCGCGTCGTGAGGAAGATCAGGAGATCCACGTCCTGGACCGTGTTTTGATCGCTCTGGAAGAGCTTTCCGAGCCACGGGATGTCGCCGAGAATCGGAACTTTTGAGGCGGCGCCGGTCTTGGCCCGGGATGAGAGGCCGCCGATGACGAGCGGTGTCCCGGACCGCACCATGACGCGGGTGCGCGCATTCCGTTCGCTGACGTTATTGACAACCGTGAATGTCGATGTGCCTTCTCCGAATTCGCGGGGCTCGCCGTTCGGACGAGACACGATGGCTTCCAGATCGAGCGAGATGATTCCGTTCTGACCGATCGTCGGGTTGACATCGAGCGTGATACCGATATCAACGGGCGTCGCTTCCGTTGATGTCGAGATTCCGCCGCCGTCCGTGACGGTCGTCGTCGTCGAAATGTCGAAGACACGATCTATGCTCTGCAGCCGCGCCGACTGGTTATTGACCGTGACGATTCTCGGCGAGGAAAGCACTTCAGCATCGTTGCTGGATTCCAACGCGTTGATGAGCACATCGATGTTCGAGAAGCGCATTCCGTTCAGGTTGAAGCTCCTGGCGCCCAGCATCCCGAAGAGTATCCCGTTTCCGAGGATCGGATTCGTCGTCCCCAATGGATCGGCCGGGTCTCCCGTGATCGCCGATGCGCTGCCACTGGGGCTGTAGCCCGCGAACGGACGATTGCCGGTCGTCTGATTCACCGTCGAAAGTCCCCAGTCGATACCCAGCTGCTTGATGATCGTCCGGTTGATCTCGACGAACTTGGCCTCGATGAGCACCTGCTGGATCGCGCCCTGGTCCATGGTCTTGGCAAACCGCTCGATCTCGGCGAAGCGGTCATTCGGAGCCCGGATGATGAGGCGGTTGGAAACGGAGTCGAGCGTGATGGAGAGGCCCGGCACGTCGGGATAGGCGCGGCCGATGAGATTGGCGATGTCCGCGGCGCCGCGTGATTTCATGGTGATGATCCGGGGAGAATTGTCGCCTGTCTGGCGAACGTCGACCACGACTCCGTCGCGGAACGTGATGACATACTCGGAATAGGTGTAGACTTTCTCATTGGAACGATCGCCCGGACGAATGGCGAAAGGCGCGCCACCCAGAACACGCGCCACGTCCCGCTCCGTCATTCCCTGCATCACGCTTCCGCCTTCAATGACGGTGAGCTGTTCTTCCGGCGTCAGCATCTGGAATTCCGTGCCGGACGCATACGGAACGGCGACGGAGACTCCTCGGCGCACGATTTCGGATCCGGCCAGATTGTCGAACCGTATGAGGCGGTCGTGGAAATAAAGCGCGTCGCCGAAGTCGTATTTCACGGTCTGCGTCCCGTCCGCATTCGCGGTCACGCGAAGCGGGCGATCTCCCAGGATTTTTTCCACATCAGACCGCAGGAGATTCGGCGTCAGTTGTTTCCGGAGAATCGCATTCCGGACATCGTCTGATCCGGGATACATTTGGATCTCCGTCAGCACATCCTGGCGGAACCGAAGCATGCGGTTACCCAGGTCGTAAGAGAGATACAGATCCCCGTTTTCAATGGTGCGCAGCGGCGTCGTGTCCAGGGCATATCCGAGCGCCGCCTCGACCTGGGCACGTGTCATCCCGGTCAGGAGCACCCTTTCTTCCAGGGCCTGCAGCACATCGGCATCGATATACCGGGGGAGCATGTCCAGCAAAGTCTTCTGCAGGAGCGCGACCTGCTCGGGCGGACCGTTCATCGTGAGCGTGCCGCCTTCGAAGGCGAGAGACAACGGCGTCTGGTTGGGCACTTCGGGAAGACGGGCGACGGCGGCTCGAAGCTCGTCGATGATCGCGCGGCGACGGTCGTCGTCGATCATGGGTGAGAAACGGCCGATGAGGAATCCGACCTGGCGCGCAGGCTGGGTGACCATGATGCCTAGAGTGGGATCGAAGACACGCTGGCCGGGAACCGTGTAGACGCTTGAATCAATGGTGATCAGAGACTGCGGCTTCGGACGGTCCGTGAATGCGACCACATTGTCGATGAAGGCTATGGTGCCGGTGTCGGCGTAGATCATGAGGCTGCCTTCGTCGCTGTAACCGACGGTCCGGTAATTCAATCCCGCGCCGGACGCGTTCAACTGAGAGAGAACGCTCACGATGTCGGCGCCCGTGATGTACTTGAAGCGATAGGCGCGCCCGACGAATTCCGTGCCGCCGATGCGGACGAGAGGCATGCGCTGGCCGGTCGGAGGACCTTCGAGCGGCATGGTCGGGGAGGTGGACTGGATCTCGATGATGCGCCCGTCCCGGACCCGCACGCGCATCAGGGGATAGGAGTACGTGTACACGATCGCGCCGCCTTCGGCCTGAGCCGTCGGTGGTGAAGAGGGCTTGCCGATCGATTGCTCCATTTCCGCGATCGTCATTCCTTCGAGAATCAGATGATTTTCGATCGCCGCCGCGATCACATCCTCGCGCGCCAGATCCCGCGCGCGGACCTCGATGACCGTTCCTTCATCCACGACGATATCGACCGCGGGAAAACGGTAGATATCGACTGGCACGGAATCTCTCATCTCCGTTCGCAGAACCGGCGGCATCGTCTTCTGGGACTGGCGCACCTCTTCCAGCGACATCCCTTCGATCACGTAGCCGCGTTCGATCGCCTTCTCGATGAGCGCCGTATCGACCTGGAGCCCGCGGAAGAGGCGGCTTGCGGTGGGAGCCGTGTTCACTTTCAATTCGTATTTGATGCCGCGTGACTGGAAGATCTGTTCCGCCTGCGCGATGGTCCGCGCCATGTCCGAAGTCTGACCGTGCAGGATGACCCGATTCGGCTCCACGTCGATCCTCGTCACACCGATGGGGAAGGCTCGCGCGTTGCTGTTGTCGATGACGACAACCCGGTACACATAGCGCTGCTCCCCGGACCAGACGTACACTTCCGTCGTCGCAACGCCGATCTCCGTCGCTGCGGCCGCTCCGCCGAAACCTCCGAAGAAGGCCGCCAGCGAAGGCTGCCCCTGGACGAGAACTTCCGTCGGCGAAATGACGCGCACATCCACGACGTTCGGATTCCCGACGGCAACCTTCGCCAGGTTGGGAACCGTGATGATGAAAGAATTGTTCACGGAGACATACACGTCGGGGATATCGCGTGTCGGCCTGGAAGGATTGGCCGATGATAGTTGCTGCGCCGCGCCGGACAGGGCAAAGCTTGCCATCAGGATGAGCAGCGCGAGAGTTTTCTTCATCGCGGATTCAACGTTCCCAGGGATCCATCCGTGACCGGGTCAAATCCCGTGCGGAATCCGGATCGCGTCGCCAGGTAAACCTCGATGTTATGCGGTTCCCGGAGGAAGCCCTTGCCGAAAAGCCCTTCGTCCGTCGTGCCGCTCGTCCTGGCCAGCACGTCATTCAAGGGGGAACGCAGGGCGCAGACGAGCCGCGCGCCGGATGCCTCCGCCCAGATGAGTCGCTCCGCTTCGTGCGGATAGACCGAGAGCGTAAAGCCCGTCGGAGGAGGAACGGCGGATGTGTCGCCGGGAGGACGCGGCGTGATTTCTCCGCCCAGCGCGACAATCCTGGCGTTCTGGACGAAGATCTTCGTGTACTGAGTCGTGCCGCCCATCCGGCGATTGACGTAGAAGTTTCCGATGATGTCGACGACGTCGCCGAGATTGACGAGGCCGTTAACGGCGGAGAGAGGATCGTAGCGGAGCGCGATGGCGCGCTTGTATTTCGGAATGAGGTAGGAAAGCTGAGGTCGACCGGTGTAGACCATCTGCTCCACAAGGTAGTCGCCCGCCTTGATCTCCACCTGGTTGATATGTCCCGTGATCTTGGCGCGGTCGGCTTCCAGAACCACCGCGTCGGGCGCCTCTC
Organism: uncultured bacterium; assembly: GCA_964499705.1. Taxonomy (GTDB): domain Bacteria; phylum UBA8481; class UBA8481; order UBA8481; family UBA8481; genus JBBTKW01. Next base: position 19,718 of record CAZCME010000013.1, read on the forward strand.
CCCGAGCGGCCACTTCCTTGACATCCACCATCTCGTCCTTGATGAGCGTGTTGGGCGGAATAATCGACTTGGAAATGAGAACCTTCTTGTGGGAACCGGGAAAGCGCTTGGGATCGTTGATATCCGTGCCTGCCGCCTGCTCCGCCACGTCGGTATGACCGTCGCCGTCGGTGTCTTTCTTGAGGGCCGCTTCGGCTTCCGCCTGGGGATTGCTTTCAGACCGGAACAGTTTGAAGTAGGCGGCGACAGAACCCACCACGAGAAGGACCAGTACAATGCCGACAATAAGCAGCACTCGAGGATTCATGCTAGAGGCTCACGGTCGTGAAATTGGCCATACGCAAGAGCATCGGCCGTTCCCGCGCGATCTGAAATCAAAAAAATCATGAATTCCCTCATTTAAACGTGTACCGCGGCGTTCCGCCCTTTAAGAGACCGAAATTCGCATCGGCCGGGAGCTGCGTCTTGATCTCACCGGAAACCATCTTCCTGATAAATCGGCCCGTAATCCTGCCCTCCTGGTCAAGGCCTTCCGCATCCAGAGCGGCAAAGCCCTTCACGGGAGCGGCATTGTCCTCGAATTCGCCCAATATAACCACAACCGCTTCTTGTGGAGAAGCATAATTTTCAAAGCTCGACATCGGTTCCAGCACCGCCTTCTGGCCAACCACCAGGTTGGCTGGTCCCTTGATGCGATACGCTTTCACCGCGTAATCGGGAACATCTGTATCGCCGGACAGTGAAATGATGACATTCTGACCGACGCTGAATCCCTCGTAACCCTTGATGGCGAACCCGCATTCCAGCGCTGGATACTCTTCTACCGGGCCTCCACCGTCGAGTTCGACCGAAACGCTTTTCTTCGCCTGGAATTGCATCTTGGGATTTCCCACGATCCAGGCAAAATAGGCGGTCGCTTCCGCGTTGACGTAAATCTCAAGGGAATAGCCATCCGGCGCGACCGTGACACTTCCATCACTGACCGGAAGTCCCCGCTTCTCAAGCTCCACGATCGCCGCCTGTCGCGCTTCACGTGGTCGGAACGGCAGATACTTGGCCGCGATTCCCGCGACATCCGCGACTTCGAATTCCAGGTTCTTCCGGCGCGCATAGGATTGCCAGACATCGAAGAAGAGGCCGGCCAGCAGCAGAACGCCCAGTCCGCCACCGATGAGCCAAGTAGGTTTGACTTCCTGTCCGCCGATCCTCATTCGATCTTCCAGTCCTTTTTCCCGGTGCCACTGACAAAAGGCACCGAGCAGCAATCAATGCGACATGCGCACCCTCCCAGCCCATGGGCGTCCCGACATAGGCTGTCCCGGCCTAATTTAGTGGAGAACCTGTGGAAAAATCAAGTGGTTCAACTGTTTTTTTTTCAGGCCTTGAAATCTGCATTTCCTGTCTTTAAGAACCTGAGCAAAGGTTCGGCTCCTCCGGCTTGACACTTCCTCGAAAAAGGCGGCTTCGCGGCGCGGTCCACAAAATTTCGCGACTTTCGATGCGACCACCCGCAAGTGTTTCAGTTCGTTCTTACGAGAATCACGTCCTCGTTCCTTAAAATAATCTCCGCGCCGGGACAGGAAAGTATGTATTTCAGATCTCGATCCTGCATTCCTTCAGGAAGACCTTGGTAGCGCGAATGGTGCAGGACAAAATACTTCAGCTTGATGCGCCGGAATTCCGCGGCCATCGCAGTTGTATCGGGAATCGCGGCAACGTCGTTCACGAGGGGAGAAAGCACGGGCGATGCGAGAAAATATTCGAAGTGCGCGCGCGTCAAAGCCGTGTGAGATATCGGTCCGCCGAGGGAGCGTTTGCCGTGCAGCGTCTGAAGCCAGCCTCTTTCGTCAGGATCCGCGGATCGCCACCATTCGCTGGAATCGGTGGAGATCTTCAGGGGCAGATCCATGACGGCGCAGTCGTCCGGATCCTTTGCGATGACGCGGCAATACTCCGGATCGGGCGGAAGCGTCATCTCCATCGGAGCATTCCAGTATTCCAGAACGACGAGAACGAGGAGAGGAGCAAGGAGAACGCGGTGTTCGCGCGCCAGTCGCGAGGCTCCCATGCCCGCAAGAATCGCGAGGGGAAGCATGGCGACAGCCAGGTAACGCGCGGGCACGCGCGCGGCGGAAATGACGGGCATGACCTGCAGGAGCGCCTGGGGCATGGGAATCGGCCTGTCGCCGGGAAGAGTCACGATGCCGGCGACATGGAGCACGGGACCCAAAGACAGGATCAGGAAGCAGGCGCACACGAGGACGAGAAATTTTCTCCGTGTGAATTCCCGCGCGCGGGCGCCGACACAGGCCAGGACCATGACGCTGAATCCGAGATAGCCGATATTCTCCCAGCCGGTGAAGCGATCGTAGAGAGGCATGAGCGGAAACCAGCTCGCGAGAAGTGGATTATGCGGGCTGGGCGTGATGAAGGAAAAAAGGTCAAGCGACTGGTGAATGTTGATCCAGGCCGGGATCTTGAAACGGCCAGGCTGATTCGCCTGCCGGAACATGGGAATCAGCCAGGGAGCCGCGCCTGTGCCCGAGGATGCGGCGATCACGGTCCAGCCGATAAGCTTCTCCCGCATCATGGTCTTGCGGTCGCGAAAGAAAATGTCATTCATGAAAAACAGGAGCGCGAGAACGGAGGAGAATAGTCCGTAGTAGATATTCGCGTAGAAGATGGCGAGGTATGCGCCGGCAACGCAGACGGCGCGTGCCGGCGTGCGCCGCTCCTGCCACCGCAGGAACGTCCAGAGAAATAATGCGATCCACTGGATGGAGAGATGCTCCAACTGGTACCGGTGATAGAAGTGGTACGGCGAGAAGGCGAAGATCCAGCCTGCGACAAGCGAGCCCAACGTGTTGCGGGTCAGTTGATACGCGGCTCCGAAGGCCGCCCATCCCGATAGGACGAACGTCGAGAGAAAGAAGAGGTTGTCCACGGCGGGCAACGGGAGAAAAAACTGCAAAGGAACGGACGCGAGCGAATTCAGGGGCGATGTCGAGTGATAGTGGAGATCGACGCCGAGCGGCCACCAGGCGTAGTCGCAGAAAAGCGGGCTGGCGTGCAGTGCGACAACGGCCTGCTTGAACCACCAGAAATTCCAGATCATGATCCAGCTGTCGCCCCGCCCCTGAAAGTGCGTGATGAAATATCCGGCCAATGGGCGAAGAACGACGAGGGAAGATACTAGAAAGAAGAAGAAGGCGAAGAGATGTGGTCTGTTTCGAATCAGGCTACCGGGCTGCCACGTGCGCGAATGCGGCAACGTGGCAGCCCGGCTCCGCGGGTTACAGCCCCAGAGAAGCTTTCTTGCCCTCGGCCGTGGGGAGAGGATCCTGGCGTTCCGTGACGTTCACGAGCTCGCCGGAGGCGCACTTGTCGCGGTTGATCTGGGTCCACTGCTGTTGCTCGGCCGGAACATCGGCTTCCGCGAAGATGGCCTGGACGGGACATTCGGGCACGCACGCGTTGCAATCCACGCATTCATCGGGATTGATATAGAGCATCTTGTCGTCGCCGTAGAAGCAGTTGACGGGACAGGCGGTGACGCAATCCGTGAATCGGCAGTCATAACAATTTTCCGTGACAACGTAGGCCATCGTGGTTCTCCTTTGATTCTTCGAAACTCGGCGCGTCCGCCATTGCTGACGCGCGCAAGCAGAGCTTATTTGCCGGCGGCGCGCATTGTCAAGAGGCAGCGGCAGGATAAAATGTGGTCATGCAGACCATCGATACCTCCCCGACGGTATCTCCACTCTTCCGGATCCATCATGCGTTGTCAGAAATCCCATCGGCGGCGTGGAACGCGCTGCTGGATGAAGATGCGACGCCCTTCCTGCGCTGGGAATGGCTGGAAGCTCTGGAGCAATCCGGCTGCGTCGGCCCCGGCACGGGCTGGAACGCCGCGCATCTTGCTCTCTACAGATCCGACCGCCTCGTGGCCGCGGCTCCCTGCTATATCCATGAGGAGAGCGACGGCGACTTTTCCCAGGACTGGAACTGGGCGGATGCGGCCGGAAGAGCGGGGATCCGTTTCTATCCGAAGCTGTGCGTCACCGTGCCGTTCACTCCCGTTTCCGGACGGAGATTTCTCGTCGCGAGCGACGAAAATCTCCGGGACGCCGTGCGAGAACTTCTTCGCGGCGCCATGAATGCCGCGGAGCGATTCGGATGCGGTACCCTCCAGGTGCTGTTCTGCCGCGACGAGGAGTCGCTCATGGCCGCGGATGTGGGATTGGCAAGGAGGATTCATTTCCAGTATCACTGGCGCAACGAACGCTACTCCTCCTTCGACGATTTCCTCGCCCGTTTTTCCTCCAAGAAGCGCAACGCCATCAGGCGCGAACGTGCCGCGCCGGATAAGGAGGGAATCCGGATCCGGACCGTGCGCGGCGACGAACTCGCGCGGAATCCCTCGGGCTGGGCCGCCACGGCCGATGCGCTGCACAGATCCACCGTCGAAAAGCTCGCCTGGGGCCGGCGCTGGATCCACCGTGAATTCTATGAGCTCGTCCTGGATCGGATGCCCGACCATGTGGAGATCGTCGTCGCGGAACGGGAGGGAAGAATCATCGCCGGCGCCTTCAACCTCGCGACGACATCGCGCCTCTTCGGCCGCTATTGGGGGTGCCTGGAAGAACATCCCTTTCTTCATTTCAACGTCTCGCTCTATCATTCCATCGAGGAATGCATCAGGATGGGCCGGATCGCCTTCGAGCCCGGCGCGGGAGGCGAGCACAAGCTGACGCGCGGATTCGAGCCGGCGGAAACGTTCAGCGCGCACCACGTCTTCGATGAGCGCGTCGACGTCGCGGTCCGGAAGGCCATCGCGGCGGAAAACGAGGGGCTGGGAGAAGCCTTGAGAAACTGGAAAGAGCGATCGCCGGTCTTGAAAAAGAGGGAGGCCGCATGAGAAACGAGATCAGGAGGAACCCTCAGGAAGGCGACGATGACGCCGGTGTCTCGACGATCGATCAGCCTGATATCCGGACGGAAAAGCCCCGCCTCTACAAGGTGCTCCTTCATAATGACGACTTCACATCGATGGAGTTCGTCGTGGCTGTTTTGATGGAAGTCTTTCACCACGCGGAAAACGACGCGATGACGATCATGCTCCATGTGCACCACAACGGCATCGGAGTCGCGGGCGTGTATACTTATGAAGTGGCTGAAACCCGCGTATCGCGCGTCATGGCGATGGCGAAGGAAGCGCAGTTTCCGCTGCTGTGCACGATGGAACCGGAGTAAAATACATTTATGATGCTGACTAAAGAGCTCGAGTCGACCATCCAGTCGGCGATCGACGAGGCGCGGAAGCGCCGGCACGAGTTCGTGACGCTGGAGCACATCCTCTTCGCGATGCTTTCCGACGCGACCGCGTCCTCCATCATGAAAGCCTGCGGAGCGGATCTCAAGAAGCTGAAGAAGGAACTCGACGCTGTCTTTGCGGACATGGACGCGCTTCCGGAGGGGAAAGAAGCGGAACCCGAGCATACCGCGGGATTCTGGCGCGTACTGCAGCGGGCCGCCGTCCATGTGCACTCGTCGGGCCGCGATCAGATCGACGCGGGCACGCTCCTCGTGGCGTTCTTCCGCGAACCCCAGTCGCACGCGGTCTATCTCCTCGAGCAGCATGGAGTGACGCGGCTCGCGGTGATGAGCTACATCTCGCACGGCATCACGCAGGAATCCCTGTCCCGGGATCCGATGGTTCCTGAATCGGAAGACGACGAGACAACGCAGGAAGAACCGGCGCTTCCTCCGGCAGGCGGAGATGAGAAGCCAGCTCCCTCGCCGAAGGATCCGCTGCGGATGTTCACGGTCAATCTGAACGAACGCGCGGCGGCGGGGAAGATCGATCCGCTGGTCGGTCGAGAAACCGAATTGAAACGGACGATCCAGGTACTGTGCCGGCGGAGGAAGAACAATCCCGTCTTCGTCGGAGAATCCGGCGTCGGTAAGACCGCGATCGTCGAAGGCCTGGCACTGGCGATCCATGAAAAACGCGTGCCGAAAGTCCTGGAGGAAGCCTCGATCTACGCGCTCGACATGGGGCTTCTGCTGGCGGGCACGAAGTTCCGCGGGCAGTTCGAGGAGCGGATGAAAGGCGTTCTCAAGGCCATCCAGAAAATTCCGCATGCGATCCTCTTCATCGACGAGATCCACACGGTCGTCGGAGCCGGCGCCACGACGGGCGGGTCCGTGGATGCGTCCAATCTTCTCAAACCCGCCCTGGCTTCAGGCGATGTGCGTTGCATCGGATCGACGACTTTTCCGGAGTTCAAATCTTCATTCGAAAGGGATCATGCCTTGGCGCGGAGATTTCAGAAGATCGAGATCCAGCAGCCGAGCGAGGAGGAAACGGTTCTCATCCTGAAGGGGCTTCGTTCCCGTTACGAGGAGCATCACGGTGTTTCCTATTCGGATGAAGCGATCAGGGCGGCCGTGGAACTCTCCGCGAAGTACATCAACGACCGCTTTCTTCCCGACAAGGCGATCGACGTGATGGACGAGGCGGGTGCGGCACAGAGGATGTTGCCTGAAGAAGATCGCCGCTTGAAATTGGAAGCGGGCGACATGGAGGAAGTGGTCGCGAGAATCGCTCGAATCCCGGAGAAAAATGTCTCCGCATCGGATGAGAAGGCTCTCGCGGAACTGGAACCGCTCCTGAAGGACGTCATCTTCGGCCAGGATGCCGCGATCGGCTCCATCGCCTCCGCCATCAAGCTCGCACGATCGGGACTGGGGCCGGAAGGCCGGCCCATCGGGTCGTTTCTCTTCTCCGGTCCCACCGGCGTCGGCAAGACGGAGCTCGCCAAGCAGCTCGCGCAGGTTCTCGGCATCGAGTTCCTCCGCTTCGACATGTCGGAATACATGGAGAAGCATACGATCTCGCGGCTGATCGGAGCGCCGCCCGGCTACGTGGGATTCGACCAGGGTGGATTATTGACGGATGCCATCCGCAGGACTCCTCATGCCGTCCTCGTGCTCGACGAGATCGAAAAAGCCCATCCGGATGTCTTCAACATCCTGCTGCAGGTGATGGACCACGCGACCCTGACGGACAACAACGGCCGCAAGGCCGACTTCCGCCACATCATCCTCATCATGACCACCAACGCCGGAGCGCGCGACATGCTCGCCCGGCGCATCGGCTTCGGCGACGCCAGCGTGAAGGCGCAGATGGGAGAAAAAGGGCGCGATGCCATCGAGAAGACGTTCAGTCCGGAATTCCGGAACCGGATCGACGCCTGGGTCGTCTTCGATTCTCTCCTCGAGGAAACGATCCTGAGGATCGTGGACAAATTCGTGGGCGATCTGAGGAAACAGCTTAAGGAAAAGAACGTGGAGCTCGAGCTGACGGACGAAGCGCGCCGCTGGCTGGGCGAAAAGGGATTCGACCCGGTCTTCGGAGCGCGCCCGATGAGCCGGCTCATACAGAACGAGCTGAAGAAACCCCTGGCCGAGAAGATCCTCTTCGGGGATCTTAAAAACGGCGGGAAAGTTCAGGTCACCATCGTCGACGACAAGATACAGATTTAATACGGGGACAGTATACTATTTTCCGTGAATAAATTCACGGAAAATAGTATACTGTCCCCGTATTAACTGCCTCAGGAATTCTGCGGCGGCATCGTGGATGCCGGGGTTCTGGCTTTCGCGGGGGCCTGCGACATTCAGAATGGCGATCCTCTGCGTGGTCAGCCAGTGGTGGACTCCTTCGACGAGAAATTCGTTCGCGCCTGTCGGATCCACGAGCATGTGGGGCTTCCGGAGCTTGCGGGCGAGGCGGATCGTGTAGGCCGTTCCGCTGTCGGATGACGGCTGGCCGATGCAGATGATAAGTGTGCCGTCGGAGTCACGGACGTTCCATTCCGTGCGGACTTCGTAGTTGGCCGAGGGAGTTTCCACAAGCGGGTATCGCTCGGGAATCATGCCATCCTCGCTCCTCCGACCGCCGGGACACCACCCGCCGCACTCCACGCCCTGTTCCAGGGCGACATCGAGGGCAGCCCGGTCCACTCCGGTCTGGCCTCCGGATATGATCTTCACGCTTTTATCTTCATTCTTGACACCTTGCTTCGGTATTGTAGCATTTGCGTCCGACTTTGAGGTCTCGTCAGGCAAGCCTGTTCGGGTAATCCTGCGCTTCAGGTCAAAAATCGCTTCACAGAGGAACGCGTTTTTCGATGGGACAACATCAATCAGACGGGCACCACTCGCAGGGATCTTCGCATGCCAATCACGCTAGTGACGGACATCACGAGACCCATCACGAGCTCGGATTCTGGCGCACGTACGTCTTCTCCGTCGACCACAAGGTCATCGGCCTTCAATACGGCATAACCGCTCTCGTCTTCCTCTTCATCGGCTTCACCTTCATGATGCTGATGCGCTGGAACCTCGCCTATCCGGGCCAGCCGATCCCGGTCCTGAAGCACATCTGGCCCTACTTCGGTTCTGCCGTCGACTGGATCAGGATTCACATGGCAGGCGCTTCCGCCAGCACATTCGCGCAGGAATCTCTTCCCGACGGCGCGCTCGATCCGACGTTTTACAACCAGCTCGGAGCGATGCACGGCACGATCATGGTCTTCCTGGGCGTCGTGCCGCTTGCGGTCGGAGCATTCGGCAACTACGTGATGCCTCTGCAGATCGGAGCGCCGGACATGGCGTTTCCGAAGATCAACATGGCGAGCTACTGGTCGTTCCTGCCGGGCGGGATCCTGATGCTCCTCTCGTTCCTGCTGCCGGGCGGAGCCGCCCAGTCCGGCTGGACATCCTATCCTCCGCTATCCGTCGTCAGCCCGGGACAGACCGCCTGGCTCATCGGGATGATCTTCCTCATCACGTCATCGCTCCTGGGATCCGTCAATTTCATCGTCACCATCGTCCAGCTCCGCGCACCCGGCCTCACCTTTTTCGAGCCGGGCAAGCGCTGGTTCGGATTCCCCGTCCCCTCGCAGAGTTTCCCCTTCTTCGTCTGGGCGCAGTTCGTCACGTCCTTCCTCCTTCTCCTGGCGTTTCCTCCTCTCGAAGCCGCCGGCGTGCTGCAACTGATGGATCGCGTCGCGGGCACCAGCTTCTTCATGCCGTCGGGGCTCGTCGTCAGCGGCAAGGCGCTCGAATATGCCGGCGGCGGCAGCGTGCTCTTGTGGCAGCATCTCTTCTGGTTCCTCGCGCACCCGGAAGTGTACGTGCTCCTTCTGCCCGCGATGGGGATCGTCGCGGAGGTCATCGCGAACAACACCAGGAAGCCGCTCTTCGGCTACAAGGCGATGGTGGGCGCCACCATGTTTCTCGGATTCATGTCGTTCATCGTCTGGGCGCATCACATGTTCATGACCTCGATGGGCACCGTCATCAGCGCCTTCTTCCAGACGACGACGATGATCATCTCCATTCCCTCCGTCATCATCCTCACGTCGCTCATCATCTCGCTCTGGGGAGCCTCCATCCGCTTCAATACGCCGATGCTCTTCGCTCTGGCATGGATGCCGATGTTCGGCATCGGAGGCTTGACCGGCCTGCCGCTCGGACTTTCGGCCACGGATATTCCTCTCCACGACACGCTGTACGTCATCGGACACTTCCACTACGTCGTCGCGCCGGGCACCATATTCGCGCTTTTCGCGGGCATCTACTACTGGTTCCCGAAGGTGACGGGACGGAAGATGAGCGAGAAACTGGGGCAGCTCCACTTCTGGCCGTCGCTCCTCTGCATGAACGGCATCTTCATGCCGATGCTCTTCCAGGGCATGGCCGGCATGAACCGGAGGCTGGCCGACGGTGGAGCCGCCTACACGCACGTGCAGCATGTCCTGTGGATGAACGAGCTCATGTCGTGGTCGGCCTGGATCCTCGCCCTCGCGCAGATTCCGTTCATCTTCAATTTCTTCCGGAGCATCTGGTGGGGCGAAAAGTGCGGCGACAATCCATGGCAAGCGACGACGATCGAATGGTCGGCTCCGTCACCTCCGGGCCACGGCAACTTCCTCGCGCCGCCGGTCGCCTATCGTGGGCCCTACGAGTACAGCGTCCCCGGGCAGGAGAGCGATTTCTCTCCGCAATTTCTGCCTGATTCGGCTTTGGCGGCAAAACCAGCGCCGGCCGCGGGAAAGGCCTGACGATGGTCGCTCCTGCGCCATCCGTGACGCCCGCGACACTTCCCACATCCTGTGGGTCGGATGTCGTGATCCAATACGTGGACAAGCCCCGTCCTGACACCGGCGTCACCAACGCCAAGCTCGGCATCTGGCTCTTCCTTGCCTCCGAAGTCATGCTCTTCGGCGCCCTCTTTTCCACCTACATCGTCATCCGCTCCGGCATGCCCGCGGACCTCTGGCATTCCTTCAATCACAACGCCGACGGCAGCACGCTCCTCAGCATCCCCATGGCGACGCTCAACACCGTTTTCCTCATCACATCCAGCATCACGATGGTGATGGCGTGGGCGGAACTGATGCGGAAGGATTTTTCCCGGCACAGGCTCTATCTCGGCGCCACCGTCCTCCTCGGCTGCTGCTTTCTCGTCGTCAAATATTTCGAATACGGCGCCAAGTTCGAGCATCACCTCTATCCGAGCACGAACAATTTCCTGGCGATCTACTTCACGATGACCGGGCTCCATGTGATCCACGTCATTGGAGGCCTTCTCGTGAACGCCTATTTTCTCTTTCCTGGTGCTAAAATGTGGATGACGGAACCGGATCGGTTTACCGGGCGGATCGAAGTGTCGGGCCTTTACTGGCACTTCGTCGATCTCGTCTGGATCTTCCTCTTTCCCGTTCTGTATCTGATGTAGGAGAAACAGCATGACCGAGACGCACGCGCATATGCATGATTTTGAACATCACAAGAATCTGTATATCAAGATCTTCGCGGCCCTGATGGGCCTGACCGTGCTGACGGTCGGCGCGAAATACCTCAACATCCCGATCGTCAGCGTCACCATCTTCATCGCCGTCCTGATCGCAGCCATCAAGGCTTCGCTTGTCGCGCTCTTCTTCATGCACCTGTCGGCGGAGCGGAAGATCATCTACGTCATGCTCATCCTGATGGTGCTCTGCGTCATCGGGCTCTTTCTCCTGCCGACCGCGATGCAGCACGGCCCGATCACGGGAACAACGGCCTCGCCGCTTTCCGTCGCCGGATCCAGGGCCAACGGCGCGGGGCACGGGCGCGGCGGCGAAGAAGCGCCGCTAGCGGCCGGCACGACGCCCGCGGACTCCGCGGCGGAAGCCGGCGCACATCAGTTGGAATCAGGAGCGGCTGACACGGGGGCGGCCGCCGCAGCAGCATCGACCACGGAAACGCCCTCCAAGGAGAATCACTGACATGTCGTTGAAGAGCTTCCATATCTTCTTCATCGCGCTCTCGTCGCTTCTCGCCTTCGGGTTCGGAGCGTGGTGCGTGCTGGAGAATTCGGCGCGGTACGTGCCGATGGGAATCCTCTCGTTTTGCGCGGGTGTGGCGCTGGTCGTTTACGGCGTCTATTTCCTGCGGAAATTGAGGAACGTCAGCTTCCTGTGAAGCGCGTTCATTCCCTCCCCGCCCTCCTCGCCGCGATCTGGCTCGTAGCGGCATGGGCCGGCCCGGTCTCCGCGTGCGCCGTCTGCTATGGCGATCCCTCGTCCAGCGCGGTGCAGAGCGTGAACATGGGCGTGATGTTCATGGTCGGCGTCGTCGGCATGGTGCTCGCCGGTTTCGTCGCCGCCTTCATCGTGTATTCCCGGAATATTGAAAGAAAACTCGCGCAGGCTTGCCTGGCACAGTCTTATCCGGCCCATGCGGGCCCGGAGGAGGAACAACGCTCATGACACAATGGCTCGGACTTCCCTTCGACGCTTCGACTCACGGCGCGGAACTGGACATCGTCATGATGATGGTGCACCTGCTGATGTTCGCCCTCTTTATCGGGTGGGGAACGTTCTTCGGTTACACCATCTGGCGCTTCCGCAAGGGGCGCCAGCCGCGCGCGATCTACGAGGGCGCGCAGAGCCATGCCTCGACGTACCTGGAAGCGGTGCTTGCAGGCATCGAAGTCGTTCTCCTTTTCGGATTCTCCATTCCCATCTGGGCATCTCAGATCAACACGCTGCCGGACGAAAAAGACGCGGTCGTCATTCATGTCGTCGCCCAGCAGTTCACATGGAAGCATCATTACGCGGGAGCCGACGGGATCTTCGGGCGTCAGGAGGTCGCGCTCGTCGACGAACAGAGCAACCCGCTGGGCCTCGATTACAAGGACGAGCACGCTCTCGACGATATCGTCACCGGCGAACTGCATGTTCCCATCAACAAGCCCGTGATCGTCAAGGTGACGTCGAAGGACGTGATTCACGGGTTCGGCATCCCCTGCCTCCGCGTGAAACAGGATGCGATGCCCGGCATGCTCGTGCCCGTCACCTTCACGGCGAAGAAAATCGGCGTGTTCGAGATCGCCTGCTCACAACTCTGCGGTCTCGGGCACTCCAACATGAAGGGCATCGTCGTCATCGAGACGCGGTCCGAGTTTGAAAAATGGGCGACGGAGCAATCCGCGTCCGCAAAGGAGATTAACGCGTCCGGCGGATTGTTCTGATTCCCCGGCACAACCCATCACATGAATAGCCCGGGTCATCACGCGCCAGCCCCCTGGCGGCGGCGGTTCGCCGTCCTGACCGCCTGCGCCACGCTCCTGCTCATCTTCGCCGGCAGTCTCGTCACATCGACCGGATCCGCGCTTGCCGTACCCGACTGGCCCCTGGCGTATGGCATGCTCTTTCCTCCGATGGTGGGCGGTGTCTTCTATGAACACGGTCACAGGATCATCGCCTCGCTGGTCGGATTCCTCACGCTCATCCTCGCCGTCTGGTTCGCCCGCACGGAAAACCGCTCCTGGGTCCGGAAATGCGGCTGGCTCGCGCTGGGAGCCGTCATCGTGCAGGGATTGTTCGGGGGCATGACCGTCCTCTTCATGCAGATGCAACCGCTCTCCATCATACACGGCGTTCTCGCGCAGTCGTTTTTCATGCTCACCATCCTGCTCGCCCACAGCCAGTCGAACGTTTCCCGGCAAACCCCGACGAGCGCAACGCCGGCATCCGCGCTGAGGAAACTCTCTTTCGCCGCCATGGCGGTCATCTACATCCAGCTCATCCTCGGAGCCGTCATGCGGCACACAAGCTCCGGACTCGCGATTCCGGATTTTCCGACCATGGGCGGATCCTGGATCCCTCTCTTCGACGATGCCATGCTGAAAACCATCAGCACGCTCCGGTTCGAAGCCAATATCGATCCCCCATCCGTCAGTCTTGCGCAGGTGGCGATTCATTTCGCCCACCGTGCGGGCGCCGTCCTCGTCTCGCTCGTCGTCATCGCGTTTCTCCTTCGCACTCGTGGCATTCCCGATCTTCCCCGGTCCATACGGCGCGATGTGAACCTGCTCGGCGTGCTCCTGGCGGCACAGGTTATCCTCGGAGCCTTCACCATCTGGAGCGTCCGCCAGCCGTTTGTCGCGAGCTTTCACGTGCTGACGGGCGCGACGATGCTGGGTCTGTCCACGCTCCTGTACCTTCGATCTTTTCCAGCGCATATTTTCGCACGGGAGCACCTCTTCCCGGCCCCGGACGATTCCACGATGCGCGGAGCTGAACCCGGGGAACTGGCCAAGGCATGAGCACGGCTCCGTCCCTGATGCGTTCCTACATCGCTCTCACGAAGCCCCGGCTGGTCTCCATGGTCGCCGTCTCGTCTTCTCTCGGATTCTTTCTTGCATCTTCACCCCGAGCTTCCTTTCCAGACGCCACTCTGGCTCGATACCTCTTCATGATTCTCGGCGTCGGACTCTCCGGTGCGGGATCGTGCGTGCTGAACCAGTATCTGGAGCGCGATGCGGATTCGCGCATGGAACGGACGCGCCACAGACCGCTTCCGACCGGCGAAATCTCTCCGATGCATGCGCTGCTCCTCGGCGTAACGCTTGTTCTGGCGGGCATTTTCATACTCGAAAACCAGGTCAACCTGCTGACAAGTTTCCTGGTGCTTCTGACGACATTCCTGTATGTCCTCGTGTACACGCCCCTGAAACGCCTCACATGGCTGAACACGACCGTCGGCGCCATACCCGGAGCCATACCGACGCTGGCAGGATGGGCGGCCGCCACCAATCATCTCTCCCCCGCCGCCTGGACACTCTTCACGATTCTCTTCCTCTGGCAGCATCCCCACTTTTTCGCGATCGCCTGGCTGTACCGCGACGACTACCGGCAGGGCGATTTCCGCATGCTGCCCGTTGTGGAACCCGACGGCGCGAGCACGTTCCGGCAGATCCTCATCTTCACCGTTCTCCTCATCGCCGCGTCACTCGCACCCGCCGGTCTCGGCACGGCTGGACTTATCTACACCGCTGGAGCCCTGCTCCTGGGAACCATTTTCCTCGCCAGCGGTATTCGCCTCGCGCGGCTTCGTTCCACCGAGCAAGCCCGGGCCCTCTTCCATTTCTCCCTGCTCTATCTCCCCTGCCTCCTCCTCCTCCTCGCCGCCGACTCGATCCTGCAATAACATGAGCCTGCATGCGGACAAGAAGACGATGAGAGATAATACGGGGACAGTATACCTATTTTGCGTGAAGGATTTCACGCAAAATAGGTATACTGTCCCCGTATTACTCGTATTAATCATGGGGCTAGCGGCGTGCGGCGAGCCTGCGAAGCCGCCGTTGCCGGTCGTGGGCCAGGCGCCGAAATTCACGTTCCTGGACCAGGATGCGAGGGAGTTCGGTTCGGCTCAACTCGAGAACAAGGTCTGGATAGTCGACTTCGTGTACACAATGTGCGCGGGACCGTGTCCGGTGATGAGCCGGAACATGGCGTCACTGCACCGCTCCTACGCGCTCGATGACCGCGTTCGTTTCGTGACGGTGACGGTCGATCCGGAGTTCGACTCGCCCCGGGTGCTGAAGGAATACGCGGAGAAGCAGGACGCGAAGACGAAGCAATGGGTGTTCCTGACGAGCGATTCCGCTTCCATCCACAATCTCGCCTACGAGGGTTTCAAGATCGGCTCCAAGGACGACCCGATCTTCCACAGCACCAGGTTCGCGCTCGTCGACGGCAAGTCGCGCGTGCGCGGATACTATGAAGGAACGGACGACGAGGAAGTCGCGCGGCTCTTCAGTGAAATCGCGCGGCTCCTGGAGGAGCCATCATGACGATTGCCGACCTGCCGGCGGTCAACGCCTCGCTGAATTTCTGCGCGGCGGTCCTCCTGACCTCCGGCTGGTTCGCCGTTCGAGCCGGCCGCCGCGACATTCATGCCAGGCTTATGATCGCCGCGCTCATCGCTTCGGCCGCCTTCCTCGTGTCGTATCTCGTCTACCACTTCAACATCGTGGCCGTGACGAAATACCAGGGGCAGGGCTTCCTGCGGGCGCTCTATTTCTTCATCCTCTTCACGCATATCCCGCTCGCCGTGCTGGTCGTCCCGGGCAGTCTCCGGGCCGTCTGGATGGCAGCGCGCGGCGATTTCGTCCGCCACAGGAAGACAACTCGATGGCTCTGGCCGGTCTGGATGTACGTCTCCGTCACGGGCGTCGCCATCTATGTCATGCTCTATATCCTGCCGGCGAACGCCTCATGATCGAGCTCGGCGTCACTCTCATCCGCTTCGGGCTCGCTGTGTCCGCGTGGTCGCTGGCTGCCGGAATCTTCGGCGCGTGGAGCAAACACCGCGCGGCGACGGAATCCGCCCGGCGCGGTGTCTTCGCCGCCGCCATTCTCTCCTGGGCCGGAGCGGCCGTTCTCGTGAGGCTCCTCGTCAGCCGCGATTTCCGCGTCGCGTATGTCTGGGAGTACACCTCCCTCACGCTCCCTGATATCTACGCCTTCACCGCTCTCTGGGCGGGCCAGGCCGGATCGCTGCTCTTCTGGCTCTGCATTCTCGGCGTCGTCTCCACGATCGCGCTCGCCAACATGCGGGGAAAGCTGCCCGACTTCGAGCCTCAGCTCCCTTGGATAATCGCTTCCATCCAGCTCTTCTTCTTCCTTCTCATCACCTTCGCCGCCGATCCGTTTCAGCTGCTCACCGACAGATATCCGGAGGCGGCGATCGCTTTGCCCGTGGACGGCAACGGCTTGAATCCCCAGCTCCAGAACTTCGGCATGATCATCCATCCGCCGCTCCTGTACGCGGGTTACATCGCCTACACGATCCCCTTCGCTCTCGCGATGGCCGCTCTGGCTTCCGGCAATCTGGGCGACTTGTCGCATGGCGCCTCCTGGATCCGCGCCGCCCGCCGATGGTCGATCGCGGCCTGGATGATTCTCGGGTTCGGCATCCTCTGCGGAGCGCGATGGGCCTATGTCGAGCTGGGCTGGGGAGGCTACTGGGCGTGGGACCCGGTGGAGAACGCCAGCCTCATGCCCTGGCTGACCGGCACCGCGTTCCTCCACTCCGTCATGATCGAGGAACGCCGCGGCATGCTCCGCCGCTGGAACATCTTCCTCATCGCCCTGACGTACCTGCTCTGCCTCTTCGGCACATTTCTCACGAGAAGCGGTATCCTTTCGTCCGTCCACTCCTTCGCGCAATCCGACGTCGGCCCGTTCTTCGTCCGCTTCATGTCGACATGGGCGTTCGCGGCCGCGGCGCTCTTCCTCTGGCGATGGAAGGAATTGCGGGCGGCTCAGCCGTTCCATTCCGTTCTCTCGCGGGAATCCTCCTTCCTCTTCCAGAACCTGCTGCTCCTGGGAATCTGCGGCGCCGTATTCTGGGGGACGATGTATCCCATCATCTCGGAAAATTTCACCGGCGAAAAAGTCACGGTCGACGCCCCTTACTTCAACAAGGTCGTCCTGCCGCTGGGACTGGCCCTCTATCTCCTCACCGGTTCCGGGCCGCTCATCTCCTGGCGCCGCGCCTCCGGCGAGAGCCTGCGCAAGAACCTGGGCATGCCCGTTGCTCTGGGAGTGCTTGCGGGCATGGCGGCCGTGGCCCTGGGTTCACGCGACTGGATGGCGTCCAGCGCCTTCGGACTTTCGTTTTTCATCGTGGCCGCGGTAATTTTAGATCTCTACACATCCTCGCGCGTACTGTCGAAACAGACATCGCAGCCGCTCCTTCGTTCCTCTCTCGTTCTCATTGACCGGAATCACCGGCGCTACGGAGGCTTCCTCACGCACATCGGCATGGCGGTTCTCCTCATCGGTCTCGCCGGAAACGCGTTCAACCAGGAAGTGGAGAAACATCTCGCGCCGGGAGAATCGATGGAGCTCGGGCATTACCGACTTGTGTATCGCGGATTCGAGGAGGATAACGACGGCCACCGCAACATCTACCGCGCCAACGTGGATCTCCTCAGGGAGGGCGAACCGATCGGCTCGGAGCATCCGGAGATCTCCATCTATTTTCCAGGACAGGAGAAGGAAACGAGAAACAGCGAAGTCGCCATCCGGCCGACGCTCTTCGAGGATCTGTACATCATCTTCGCCGAGCCGGACGGCTCCAACGCCGTCATCAGGATGATGATCCATCCGCTCATCGCCTTCGTCTGGGCCGGTGGATTTCTCGCCGTCCTCGGCGCGCTTGTCGCGATCGTGCCCTGGCGTTTCTCGCTTCCACGCGGCGCTTCCTCCGCGGCGGCGGCCCTCGTGCTCGTCCTTGTCGGCGCCGGAGCGCATGCGGAAACACCCCGGTACACGCACGCCCTGGGAAATCGCGATCCGATCGCGAAGGAATTCGCCTGCCGGTGCGGCTGCACGATGATTCTTCACGAGTGCGATCACCCCAATTGCCCCGGCTCCGGGCCGCAACTGGACGAGATCGCGGCGTGGCGCGCGGAAGGATTGACGGACCGGCAGATCATCGATCGCGTCGTGGCCCGCGACGGCTTGAAGGCGCTCTCGTCGCCGCCCGCGGAAGGCTTTCACCTTTCGGCATGGCTCGCGCCGTTCCTGGCCGTCGCCATGGGCGCGGCCGGATTGACGGCGTTCTTCTTCTTCCGGAGAAACACACCGGAACCAACCGTAGCCGAGCTGACCGCCGGAGAAAAAGACGCCGTCGAAAAGGCGCTGAAAGAGCGGCGATCTTGAGCGTCTTTCTGATCGCCTCCGCGGGAGTTGCCGTGCTGGTGTATCTGATCCAGCCGTTTCTTGTGGAAACGCGGGAGGCGGTTCCCGCGAGCCATCGCGGCGTCGATGATAAGAATGCAATCCTGGACGAGATCGAGGACATCGACCTGGAACATGCCGCGGGCAAGATTCCCGACGCGGCCTACGGGCACATCCGCGCGGAACTGGTCGCCCGGGCCGCGCAACTGCTGGATGTCGAAGCCGAAGTGGAGGCAGCGAAACCGCAGCCGGTGAGGGCGTTCTGTTCCCATTGCGGCAAAGCAGTGGAATCAGGGGATCGGTATTGCGCCGCCTGCGGCGAAACCATCAGCGCGTCGCGGGCTGAATCGGAAAGGAAATCATCATGAACAAGCAGACACTGGTATTCGTCGTCGTCGCGTTTCTCGCGGGATTCGGAGCGGGCTATTCGACGCGGCAGGAAAAGGCGGCCGTGGAACGCGTCGGCGAGATGCCGCAGAACAGGAGCGAATCGACACAGCTCCCCGAAGGCCATCCTCCGATCGACGGCGGCGGAGCGATGCCAGGAATGCCTCAGGCGATGACGGACATGGAATCCAAGGCGATCGTCGGCATGCAGAACGTCCAGGCGGGAGAATACGAGCGCGCCGTTCCGCTTCTTGCGGAGGCCGCGAAGGACATGGACGCTCCGGCGCTCCGTGTCTTCCAGGCGATCGCCGCCGAGGGGGCGGGCCGGACGCCGCAGGCGAAGAGCTTCCTTAAAGGGGATTCGGATGTCGAGCTGCTGAGATCCATCGGCCGCGAGGCCTTTATGGAACACCAAGATTTCAATATTGCCGGACCGGCGTACCAGCTTTACCTGAAAGTCCGTCCGAACGATCCGAGCCGGCCTATGATGGAGAACGCGGTGAAGATCTGGAAAGAGCAGGAGCACTGAATCGCGACCGATACCCCTATGCGAGTATCAGGGTAACACCTATTCGCTTTCAGGGATCCTTGAAGCGATCGACTCGATTTCGGTCCTGACGAGAGCCGCCATCTTTTCATCGACGAGCGGTTTCGGTTTCGGCGACGACCGGTTGATCACGCGGTCGATGGCGGCGAGCAGCGAATTGAATCCGCTCGTCTTGGCCACGAATTCATCCGCGCCCGCATCGTAACCGAGCTGCTTCTCGTCGTTGTCGATGAAGACCGCGGAGAACATGATGACGGGCAGATGGTTGATCTGTGGATCGTTCTTGATGTAGAGGCACGCCTGGTATCCGTCCACTTCCGGCATCAGGAGATCGAGGACGATGGCATCAGGCGGTTTGTCCTTCGCGCATCGGATAGCCTCCCATCCATTGGACACGGTTTCGACTTCGTAACCTTCGCCCTGCAGCCAGAAGCCGAGGATATCGCGCATGTCACCGTCATCTTCAGCCAGCAATACTCGTTTGGCGTTCTCAGCCATAATTAATCGCAACGCTCCTGCATCAAAATGAAATTACACTTAAGGTTAAAATTGTCGCCCCTATCCCCCGTCTTTTCAATCCCATATCATTGTACTAATTTTTACGCCCTGTGTGTACTTATTTTTACACTGCCTTTTTACTCCCCCTGGACCAGCTCGGAAACGGTCACAAGCTCATATCCTTTGGCTTGGATGATGTCCAGGAGCCCCGGCAGGGCATCCATGGTCTCCCGATGGATATCATGCAGAAGTATAATGGATCCAGGTGCCAATTGATCAGCAATCCGGGTCCAGATCTTCTCACGGCCGGGCGTCGTCCAGTCTCCAGGGTCGATCGTCCACATGACGATCGCCTCCAGGCCGGTTGTCGCGAGCGACCTCACGGCCCCCATGTCCACGCCGCCGCCGGGAGGACGAAACAGTCGCGGCCTGATTCCGGCCGCCGTGAAAAGAACATCCTGTGTGCGCTCGATCTCATGGCGGATCTCTTTTGTCGAAAGTTTCGAGACATCGGCATGCGACCAGCTGTGATTGCCGATCTCATGTCTCTCCGCGATCATTCTCCGCAACAGCTCCCGACCGCGTTCGCCCGACGCCTCGACGCGCTGCCCCACCACGAAGAAAGTGGCTCGCGCATGCGCCTCATGCAGCAGATCCAGGATCCGCTCCGTCGTTTCCGGCCGGGGTCCGTCATCGAACGTCAGCGCCACTCTCCGGTGCGCCGACGGTCCCGCCCAGATGACGCGGACATCCCGAGGCGAACGGATCTCTTCCGCGGAAAATGACGTGGCTGAACAGAGAGACAAGAAGAGCGCCGTGACGAGAGAAACGCATTTCCGGAAACGGCGTCTGCGAATCACCGACGGTTCTGCAGCTCCTTCAAATTGAAGGAGGCTTCGATCGCGGCGGAATCGATCTCCACGGCGGCCTGGTATTCCTTCACCGCCTCCTCGTGAAGACCTCTCGTCGCGAAGATGTTGCCCAACTGCGTGTGAGCGGCGGCGTAGCGGGGATTCAATTTCAAAGCGGTGCGCAGGGCATCGACCGCTTCTTCGTACCGCAGCTCGCGCGAGAGGATCACGCCACGATTGAAGTAGATATCCGGATTGCGCTGATCTTCGCCGGCGCCCGCATTCAAGGACTTGAGCGCGGCATCAGCATCGCCCCGCTTGTCATGAATCAGCGCCTGTGAAATATGAGCCAGCGCCTTCTGGTGCCGATCGCGGGCAGCCGACATCGCGCGAACCGCCCAATCCGAAGCCTCGGTCAGTCGCTCCAAGCGCGTCGAAAGCTGCGCAAGCCGCACCAGCAGCTCGAAGT
Source organism: uncultured bacterium (assembly GCA_964499705.1). Taxonomy (GTDB): domain Bacteria; phylum UBA8481; class UBA8481; order UBA8481; family UBA8481; genus JBBTKW01. Next base: position 40,565 of record CAZCME010000013.1, read on the forward strand.
CCTCCGCGCCCGCATTCACGGCCTTGGCATACTCGGCGGCCGCTTCCGCCGGCCTGTTCAGCTCCACGTAGGCATCGCCGAGCGCCGCCGCGTAGCGAGGTTCCTTCGGGGAGAGCGCGCATGCCTTCTCAAAGGCTTCCACGGCCTCGTCGATATTCCCCAGCCTGCGTCGAACGAGGCCGAGATTATAGAAAGTCCGCGGATCTCCCCTGTCTCCCTGGACATACTCCCGCTCGGCATCCTCGAATTTCCCGAGCACTTCATAGCAAAGGCCGAGATTGACATGAGCGCGGCCCGCATCCTCGCCGCCGATTTCGGTGATGCGCCGGAATCTCGCCATGGCTTCCTCGATTCGTCCCCGGCTCATGTGGATGTACCCGACGGTGAAGAGCGGAGCTGTGGCGGAACTGTCGATGGCGATGCCCTTGTCATAGGCTTCCAACGCTCCGTTCTGGTCGCCATCCAGATACAGGGCGCCGCCCAGGCCGAACCATGCCGGAGCATCCTCCTGATTCATGGAGAGAACTCTTCGAAACGCATCAGCCGCCGCGTAATTCTCCTGGGACTGCGCGTGCGCGACGCCCTTGTTGAACCAGTAGTCCGATTTGCCGGGATCCTCCGCGGCAGCCCGACCGAAGGCGCGCGCCGCCTCACCGAAAAATCCCCGGCGGTACTCCGCCATCCCAAGAAAAGCCGCCGAACGGGCCAGTTCCTTCCCCTGCAAACCCTTCGAGGCCTGTGTGAACGCCTCCTGCGCCGAAGGATAATCTTCGCGCAGGAAATGCAGGAGGCCGAGATTGAACAGGACGGGCGCATGGTTCGTGTCGATATTGAGCGCCGCCCTGTAGGAACCGAAGGCCTCCTCCTGCTTGTTCGCGGCCACATACGCGTTGCCGAGATTCTGGAGGATGCCGATGTTGGCTCCATCCAGCTGCGCCGCCCGGGATAGCGCCTCGATGGCCGATGGCAATTCGCCCGCGTGAAGATACGCCACGCCGAGATTATGAAGCGCCAGCGGATCGAGCGGTTCCAGCTCGACCGCCTTCCGGAAAAGCTTGATCGCCTCGGTGAAATTTCCGGCGTGGTCCTGGAGTATTCCCATCTGGATAAAGGAACGGCGCCCGTATGCTCCGACCGGATCGATTTCCAGTACGGACGCAAATGCCTTCATCGCCCCTTGCGTATCGCCTTTCTGGATGTTGACGAGACCGAGATTATAGCGAAGTCGGAGCGTATCCCTTGTCTGAACGGACAAACCGCTGAGGCTTTCCTCCGAAGGAAGATCCATCATTCCTTCCAGCATCGATTGGATCGGCTCGACAGGCAGCGAACGCGGTTCCTGCGATGATCGGCCCTGGAAGACGCTCTTGAACTTGTCCACAAGACCGGGAAATTTGCCGCCGGAGTCCACCGGACCAGGAGGATTTGTCGCCGGAGTCGATGATTTCAGCCAACGGACCGTGAGCCACGTGGCCGCGACCATCATTGCCAGGGCGGCGACGCCGAGAAAATGCGCGAAGGTGAACGACGAACCCTTGCGCCTCGGACTCGGCCGGTTGGGCTCCGTCACGACCCGTTCACCGCTTCCTCGCCGCACGGGCTTCCGGCCGCGCCGGCGGGCGCCAGAGCATCCAGAATGCCGTTGATGAAGGCGGGCGCGTCATCCGATGCATAGATTTTCGCAAGCTCCACCGCCTCGTCAATCACAATCTCTTTCGGATCACGTTCGCCCCGCTGATCCGGATACCGCAGCTCGTACAGCCCGACTCGCAGAATGGTCTTCTCCAGCAGGCCGATCCGGTCGAGACGCCAGTTCTGCGCCGCCGTCGATATCGCCGCGTCCAGCTCATCCTGGCTGCGGAGCACTCCGCGCACAAGGTGATCGGCAAACTCCCGGGTCACCTCGTCGAGCACGCCGTGCACTTTCGTGAATCGCGACAATTCTCCCTCGATATCCTCGGAGAATTCCTCGCGCCGGTACGTCGATTCGAACAGCAACTTCATCGCGACCTCGCGGCCCTTACGCCGCATCGGGCTTGCCTTGCATATTCCTGCCCTGGCGCGGCAGTTTCTCGAACGCGGAGAGCAGCTGCAACAGGGCCGCGGCCGCTTCCGCCCCCTTGTTGCCCAGCGGGCCGCCTGACCGATCCGAGGCCTGCTGCACATTATCGACCGTCAGGATCCCGAACGTGACCGCCTTCCCTTCCGACGCGAGCCTGGTCAAGCCGTCCGTGACGGCGCCGGATATGTATTCGAAGTGGGGCGTCTGCCCTCGGATCACGACGCCGATCGCAACGACGCCATCGTAGCCGCAGGCGAATGCGTGAGCCGACGCCGCGACGATCTCGAACGCGCCCGCCACTTCCATCACGACGGTTCCCGTCACGCCGAACGCCCTCAGTTCCGAAAGCGCTCCCTCGCAGAGCTTCTCCGTCAGAAAGTCATTCGTCCTGGAGAGAACGATGGCGATGCGGAGCGCATCGGGATCGGCGAAGTGCGTCGACAGGGGCAGGCGTTTCACGATGCTCGCCTCACTTACTTCTCCCCGATGAAACGGAGAAGATGCCCCAGCTTGTCGCGCTTGGCTTCGAGATATTTCCGGTTTTCATTCCGCACGGGATGCTTCATCTCCACGCGCTCCACGACGGTCAGGCCGTATGCGGAGAGACCGATGATCTTGCGGGGATTGTTCGTGATGAGCCGAAGCTGCGTGACGCCGAGCTTCACGAGGATCTGCGCTCCGATGCCGTAATCCCTCAGGTCCGGCTTGAATCCCAGTCGCGCGTTGGCTTCCACCGTATCGAGCCCTTTCTCCTGGAGCTCGTACGCCTTCAACTTGTTCCTGAGCCCGATGCCCCGGCCCTCCTGGCGCATGTACAGCAGCACGCCGCGCCCCTCGCTGTCGATCTGCTCCAGGGACGCCTCGAGCTGATCGCCGCAATCGCAGCGGAAGGAATGAAAGAGATCCCCCGTCAGGCACTCCGAATGCGCGCGCACAAGGACCGGCAGACCGTCGCTCACGTTTCCGCGGATGAGCGCCAGGTGGATGTCGTGAGTCAGGATCTCCTCGTAGGCCTTGACGTTGAAGAGGCCGAAGCGGGTCGGGAGCTGGATGTCGGCGGCGAGCTGGATGAGATCTTCCGTGCGGCGGCGGTATGCGATGAGATCCTGGATGGTGATGATGTGGAGCTCGTGTTCAGCCGCGAATGTCTCCAGGTCGTGCATCCGCGCCATGCCCCCGTCGTCGTTCAGGATCTCGCAGATGACTCCGGCGGGAGCAAGCCCGGCGAGCGAAGCGAGATCGACGGCCGCCTCGGTGTGGCCGGCGCGGCGGAGCACGCCGCCGGCCTTGGCGATGAGCGGAAAGATATGCCCGGGCCTGGAGAAGGTGAGCGGAGTCGAGGCTGAGTCGGCCAGGGCGCGGATCGTGGCGGTCCTGTCCGCGACGGAGATGCCCGTGGTCGTATCCTTGACGGCATCGACGGAGATGGTGAAGGCCGTGCCGAGCGGATCCTTCCCGTCCGTCACCATCGGAACAAGATCGAGCTGGGCGGCGCGCTCTTCCGTGATCGGAACGCAGATGAGCCCTCGGCCGAACTTCGCCATGAAGTTGACCGCCTCGGGCGTCACCTTCTCCGCGGCGACGATGAGATCGCCCTCGTTCTCGCGCTCCGCGTCGTCGACGACGATGATCATCTGACCGGAACGAATCGCATCGATCGCCTCGGGAATCGTGACGAGACGCGACGCGGCGCGTTTCTCCTTCTTCACGTCATCCTTCATCCGATATCCCTGCCTTGCCGAACCTGGCCTGCGTCATTTCCTTAAGGTACCGCGCGATCAAATCGTATTCGATATTGACACACGAGCCTTCGGAAAGGTCCGAAAGATTCGTCGCGGACAGTGTAGCAGGAATGAGGGCGACTTCGAAGACGCCGGCGGACGCGTTCCATGAAGAGACGGTCAGCGATACTCCGTTCACGCCGATCGAACCCTTTTCCGCCACGAACCCGCGGGCGTGTTCCGCGTCCAGTTTCACGGAAAGAACCGCGAACTCCCCCTCGTGCTTCAAAGCGCGAACGCTTGCCACGCGATCGACATGGCCCGTCACGAAGTGGCCGCCCATGGTGTCGCCCACGCGGAGCGAGCCCTCGAGATTGACGTGCGATCCCTCCCTATAGGCGCCGGCGATCGTGCGGTTCAGGGTTTCTCCGGATAGTTCGAAGGCCAGACGCGGCGCGGATACTTCCGTCACCGTGAGACAGCACCCGTCGATCGCGATGGAATCTCCGAGGCGCGCGGTGGAGGAAGAATCCGGCGCGGCAAGATTCAGCCGGATGCCTCCGGGCATCGTCTCGCACCCCACGACACGCCCCACTTCGCGAATGATTCCCGTGAACATGGACTCGACCTATCTCCCGAGGGAGCCGGTGAGGAATTCCCGCGCATGATAGGTGATGATGATCTCCGCGCCCGCGCGATGGATGGAGGCGAGAATTTCCAGGGCGATCTCAGGCCCGACCCAACCCTTTTCCACGGCCGCCTTGACCATGCTGTATTCCCCCGAGACATTGTAGGCGGCGACGGGTCGGTCGAAGCGGTTCCGCGCTTCCCGGATGATATCGAGGTAGGACAGGGCGGGTTTCACCATCACGATGTCGGCCCCTTCCTCGATATCCAGAGCGATCTCCTTCATGGCCTCGCGCGCGTTCCGGAAATCCATCTGGTAGGACTTCCGGTCGCCGAACTGCGGAGGACTCTGCGCAGCGTCGCGGAACGGGCCGTAGAACGCGGAAGCGTATTTCGCGCTGTATCCCATGATGCCGGTGGTCGAATGGCCGGCGGAATCGAGCCCGCGCCGGATCGCTCCGACGGTACCGTCCATCATGCCCGAGGGCGCGACGAAATCGGCGCCCGCTTTCGCATAGGCGACGGAGGCCTTGACGTAACCCTCCACCGCGGCGTCGTTGTCGACCTCCTTCGACGCCGTGATCGGACCGCAATGTCCATGATCCGTGTACTCGCAGAGGCAGACATCGGCGAAGACGAACATCCCGGGCAGCTTCGTCTTCAAGGCGCGGATCGCCATCGGAACGATACCATCCTCCGCCCACCCGGCCGAACCGGACGCGTCCTTCCGGTCGGGAATACCGAAGAGCATGACCGCCCGGAGGCCATACGAATAAAGTTCCTCCGCGTCCGCCAGGAAGGTATCGATGGAGAACTGTTGGATGCCCGGCATGGAGACGATCGGCTGGCGAACGCCGCTGCCGAACCGGATGAAATAGGGATACACGAGGTGATCGGCCGTCAGGGACGATTCCGCGACCAGGTCCCGCAGCGCGGGCGTGGTCCTCAGCCGCCGGGGGCGTTGTGTCAGATTCAGCATGGGAGAAGGATACGGTCTGTCACCGGAGCGGACAAGGGACGTGTGAGGGAGTGAAGCAGGTGTCACTTTCAACTTTTGTTCGGAGGCTCTCTCCTGTAAATTGGTTTTCTCATGGAAACCACCTACCAGCAGATCAGGAAACGGGACGGCTCGATCGTGCCGTTCACGCCCATCCGGATCACCAACGCGATCTACAGGGCGGCCATCGCCGTCGGTGGACGCGATCGAACAACCGCGGAAAGCCTGACCGGGAAAGTCGTCGCCTATCTCCGCAGCCGGCACGCGGACGATATCCCGGCCGTGGAGATGGTCCAGGATGCGATCGAGAAGGTTCTCATCGAGAACGGCCACGCGAAGACGTCGAAGGCGTTCATCCTCTATCGCGACGAGCGGACCCGCAAGCGGCAGGGACGGATCGGCGACATGGCCGGACCGAACCAGCAGGGCGAATGCATTCCGTGGAAGAAGATCTGGAACATCCTCAACTGGGCCGTCGATCACCGCGTCGCGACCGTCGGGCAGCTGAACGAGCGGATCCTGGACGGTTCCTTCTTCGATCTCGTCAAGGAAAGCGAGGAAGCGTATTCGCTCGACATCGCCCGCGCCGCCGACGCCATCCTGAAGCGGCGCCATGAAGTGCGCGTCGTCATCGTCGCCGGCCCTTCCTCCTCGGGCAAGACGACGACGACCATCAAGATCGCGGAACATCTCCGCAACGAGGGTTTCGAGTTCGTGCCGTTCCACGTCGACAATTACTTCTTCAACCTGGAGGACCATCCCAAGGATGAGTTCGGTGACTACGACTACGAGACACCGCAGGCCCTCGACCTTCCGCTCATCAACGATCATCTGAAGCGATTACTCGCGGGCGAGGGAGTCGACGTGCCCTATTTCAACTTCATGTCCGGCAAGCGGGAGGGATCTCACGAGCATCTCAAGATCAACGATCAGCAGATTCTGCTCATCGATTCCCTGCATGGCCTCTACGGAGCCATGACCGAGGGAATACCCGTGACGGCGAAGTTCCGGCTCTATATCGAGACGCTTCTGCAGATGCGCGGGACCGACGGAACATTCATTCGATGGACGGATCTGCGGCTCATCCGCCGCATGGTCCGCGATTCCCGGTCGCGGAACATGACGCCGACGAAGACTCTGGAGCACTGGCACTATGTGCGCCGGTCGGAACTGGAGCATATCTGTCCGTTCGTCACGACCGTCGATTACGTTGTGAACGGCGCCCTGCCGTACGAGCTCCCCATCTGGGCCGCGCGCATGAGGGATAACTTCCAGAAATGGGCGAAAGAATACGAGGGAAATCATCACAAGACCGACGCCTTCCGCCGCGCCACCCGCGTCGCCAACATGCTCGAATCCATAACCCCCTGGACCGATGAAACGATCGTCCCGGAAAATGCCCTGATGCGCGAATTCATAGGCGGCTCGTCGTACAAATACTAGGGGGGGACATTCTCCAACATTCCAACATTGGCAATATTGAAGTTCACAATCCTTCCATGGAACTTTCCTTCGCAAAAGCACGTAACTCCTTCTGACACAATGTTGGAATGTTGGAGAATGTCCCCTGTCTCCACTTCGCGACAGTCTGTTCGGATTCCAACGACACTAAAACTTACATAAACCAAGTTTGACCCATTGAAATTACACCATTTGCGCGAATCCCATCCATGGCACAATGATTGCTCTTATGTCCTGCATGATGCTCAAACAGACCCTGGAGGGACATGACATGATTCTCAATCCACCGCTCGATTCCTTTTCGCACACGCACGCCTCGGACCATGCAGAACGCCAAAACCTGTATCGCGAGCTTCTGACCGTCACGTGCGGCATCGATCTGATCGGCGTCATCCTCATCATCGCGGGGCTCGTGAAGTGGTCGTATTTTCCGAGCCCGCATCTTCTGGAGACGCTCTTTCTGGGAGCCTGCGTCTTCTTCTCGGCGGGGGTCGCGCTCTGGGCGCTGGGAAATCGAAATACGGAATTCGAAAAGCTCACAGAGGTTTGAATCGCCGGGGGGCGGAGACGTTCTTCGCCTCCCGCGGTTCCTTAGCGCGGTACCATGATGAATGGCAGGTTGCGATAGCGTTCCTGCCAGTCTAGACCGTACCCCACGACGAACTTGTCCTCGATGACGAATCCCGTGTAGTCCACCTTGACGTCCGTCTTGCGGCGGCTCGGCTTGTCGAGAAGCGAGCAGATCCTGATGGATTCCGGATTTCGGACGGACAGGATCTGCTTCAGGTAAGACCATGTGAGGCCGGTATCGACCACGTCCTCGACCATGAGAAGATGCCTGTTCTCCAGCGGCACGACGATGTCCTTGATGATCCGGACAACGCCGGAGGATTTCGTGGAGATGCCATAGGACGAGACGGAAATGAAATCGATCTCGATGGGAAGATGAATTTCGCGGACGAGATCCGCGAGAAAAACCGAGGCGCCCCTCAAGATGCCGACGACGAGGAGATCCTTGCCGCGGTATTCCTGGGTGATCGTTTCTCCCAACCTCTTGACGGCACCCCTGATCTGATCCTCGGTGATGAGGACTTCTCCGATGACGTCATCCGCCCAACTCACCATGTTTGTCGCCTCCAGGATTGAAGTATGGAGGATGAAGGGCGACGAAGACAATGCCTCTTTTCTTCCTTCCAACGTGACTTCATCACGCCGCGTCCGGACTCTCCGACTCGACCGGAGCCCGCTCCACATCGATACGCAACACCCGCGTCGTCGTCTCATGGATCCGGGTCCGCTCGTCCTGCTTCAGGCCGATGACCCAGAGGATTCCTTCCTCGTCGCACAGGATCGGCCAGCGGTCCCGTTCAAGGAGCGAAATCTTCTCGTCGATGAAGATATCGTGCAGCTTCTTGGATCCCTGCATGCCGAAGGGCCGGATGCGATCGCCCTCGCGGCGCGTCCGGACGACCAGTCCGCCGCGAATCGCGGAGCGATCGAAGAAAGCCGAGTCGCGGAGCACGCCCTCGGAAACGACGCGGAGCGAGCGGGGGCGGAATTCCTTCACGCCCGGGCTGTGCGACGCAAGTGAACACGTCACACTCAGAGAAAGCGGCGCGATCCGCGTGAGACCGTTCTCCTCCACGGGGAATACACCTTTCACGAGCGGCGAGACCTCAGGTGGATGACCGATGACGAACGTCCTGCGGAAACGGCCTTCGACGTAGGCGAATAATTCGCCGGCCACGCTGACGCGTTTTTCATCGGCAACGACCCCGGCGAGAAGTTCAAGGAGCTCATATCCCGGAGCGACGCCGAACTTGACGAGGACGAGCTGGAAGACCCTGGCCCGAAGCGCGGGATGCAATTGCCGCAGGGATTCCAGTTCCCGCTCCAGTCGGCCGCCCGCCTCCCGCCACTTCCCCAGCTCCTCCGCCGCATGCGCCTCCAGGTAATCGTCCTCCCCGCGGATGATCTCCGCGGTCCGGCAAAGCCCGTCGATCAACTGGGGATTGCCGTGCTCCATCAGGAACGGCAGCACCTGGTGGCGGATCCTGTTCCGGGCGAAGACGATTTCCGCGTTGGTCGGATCGTCTCGGTGCGACACGCCCTGCGCTTCCGCGTAGCGGATGATCTCCGCGCGGCGCACCGAGAGGAGCGGCCGGAGAATAAGGAGCCCTCCGGAATTCCGGACGGGCGGAATGCCGGCCAGGCCGCGGATTCCCGTTCCCCGCAGGAGGCGGAAGAGCACGGTCTCCGCCTGGTCATCGGCATGATGCGCGGTCACGACCGCATCGAGGGCAAGCTTCCGAGCGGCGCGCTCCAGAAAGGCATATCGCGCCTTCCGCGCCCATTCCTCCACGGATCCTTCCCGCGACTCGAGCGTTCTCTTCTCGGAATGAACTTCCAGGCCGCATTCCCGCGCCGCCTTCTCGACGAATTTCCTGTCTTCGTCGGATCCGGGCCGCAGGTCATGGTCGAAATGGAGCACAACGGGGATGAACAAGGATCGGGAGGCGAGGCGCCGGACGACATGCAGGAGCGTCATCGAGTCGATGCCGCCGGAGACCGCCACGCCCAGGCGCGCCGGCTTTCCATCGGGCAGATGCTCCGCCAGAAACGCCTCCACGATCTCGACCATGCCCTTCATCCCTGATGATCATATCACGTTCTTTATCGCTCCAAGTCAACATGGCGCGAGCGCGGAGAATCCCTATAATCGACCCGATGAGACATCCCCTCGGCAATCTTCTCCTGACCCTCTTCTGTTTCACGCCGATGGTTCCCGCGCACGCGGCCGACACGGTCACCATCTCGCTCTGGCATTCCTTTCGCGGGCAGGAAGCGATGGCCCTGGAGACCGTCGTCGCCACCTTCAACGAGCAGCATGCCGACAGGCTTGTGACACGGCAGATCGACGGGCATCGCTTCAACGACATCGTCGAGGAGGCATTCCAGAAGAACGGCGGTCCCGACATCGTGGTCTGGGCGCACGACAAGGTCGGGCCGTGGGCGAACCGCGGCTTCATCCTGCCCCTCGACGATCTCGTCGACACCGATACGCTCGATCTCTACATCCCGAACTGCCTCGATGCCGTCCGAAGTTCCGGACGGCTGTACGGCCTGCCCCTCTCCTTTGAAACGCTCATCCTCTATTACAACCGCAACCTTGTCTCCCGTCCTCCCGCAACCACCGATGAACTGATCGAGATCGCCCGCGGGATTTCCAATCCGGCGGAAAAACGGTACGGCCTTGTTTACGAACGCGGCAATTTCTACTTCCACGCGATCTGGCTGCACGGCTTCGGAGGCCGCGTCTTCGACGAAGCGGGCCGGTTCGACGTCCGATCGCCCGCGATGATCCGCTCCCTGGAATTCGCGCGCGACCTGTCCGCGACGCACCGGATCATCCCGGACACCGTCGACTGGAATGTCGAGATCGACCTCTTCAATGCCGGTCGCGCCGGCATGCTCATCAGCGGCCCCTGGGCCTGGGGCAGTCTCGACTGGGACAGCGTTCCAGTCGGCATCGCGGCAATGCCCGTCGTCTCCGCGACGAACCGGTTCGCCGCGCCGTTTCTCGGAGTCAAAGGCTTCTACATCAATGCCAGGTCCGCGCATCCCCGATCCAGCCTGGCCGCGATGACGCACCTCACGTCCGCCTTCAGCGGATGCCTCATGAACGTGATGGCCGGCTATCTCCCCGCGAACCGGTTCGCGTATGAATTCAACGCGCTCGCGGAGCATCCCATCACGGCGAAGTGCGAGGAGCAGGTCGATTCGACGGTGCTGATGCCGTCGAGCCGGGAGATGGGGTATGTGTGGCAGGTGATGATCCACGACAATGCCACGAACCACCCGGGATGTCTTGACAGGATTTTCCTGGAAGGAGTATCCGCGGAAGACGCGGCGCAGGAAGCATGGAATCGCTACCAGGCGCTGGCGGAAGCCGATCAGCGCGGAAAGTGAGCGCATTCGGGCGGGCGGAAAAAGAAAAACCCCCGGAAGCGAGCGTCGCTCCGAGGGTTTCCTTGTCCCGGAATCCTTGACCCTTTTCAGGGGGCGTTCCGATTCCGAGCTTTAAACCTCTGTTCGATTTCAGCGACCTGCTTTACCTTTTAGAAGGGCGGCCGCAACCTGTCCGAACGCGTCAGGCTCCCTGCTGGACCGCGAACGCCTCCAGGAGATCGGTCTTCCTGAAGCGGCGATGTCCCATGCGGGAGAAACGGTAGCACTTCAGCCTGTTCGATGAAGTCATGCGCCGGATCGTCGCCTGGGAGACACCAAGAAATTTGGCGGCCTCGTCAATGCCGATGAATCCGTCGCGACCGTCGCTGATCCTGGGGGAAACCTCTTGAACCTGTTCCATCTTCCTTCTCCTTTAGCGTATGATCTATATCGATCCCGATTTCGCCGGAAGCGAAGGCGGGACGGAGTATTTCGAGCCGATGCTCTTGAGCGCCGGAGGACTCTTTCGAGCCCTTTCCAACCGCTCCATCAAAGTAATCGGTTGGCTATAGCCAGACTTTAATATTTATTGTTAGATTTTTTACCGGGAGGCTATTTTTACAGGCATATGGAACAACATGGTGAGAATCGGATGAGCGAAGATGAGAAAACCATCCTCAAGTTCGACTCCGGAGCGGGAGGATTCGAGTACATGATCATCATCCTCGTCGTTCTCGCCGTTTTCATGCTCCTGGCGGGCGGTTACTTCCTCTGGACGTGGCAGCCGCCGGGCACCTGATCATTCATCGTACGAAACCGCGGTGTGATGGCTGTATTCGCCTATATGCGGCGGAAGCGACCAGCCCCGGCATCGCGCGTGACAACGATAGCAGACGGCAAGCTGGGGGACACGGCGGTAGAGCAACCAGTCGATGAGAGCCGCGACGGGAAGAGAGAGGCCGTATGTGGACGGCACGAGACCGATCGCAACGAGCATGATGGCGCATCCCAAGGCGGTGTTGAAATCGCGCTGGAGGTAGAAGTGCGGGCAATCGCAGAGCGGGCAATGTTCGAATGAGAATTCCGCATCGGGCAGGCTGAATGTTTTTCCGCACGCGGAACATTTCAAATTGCCGTCCGTGACGCAGATCGATGCCTTGCAGCCCGGACAATGACCGTCGATCGAACGGCTCAAAGCGCGAGCCCATACCGGATGAGATAGTACTTGTAGGCCAGCTCACCCATCAGCATCGAAATGAGAACGACGTACAGAAGACCCGTCGCGGACTGCGTTGATTCGATCTTCACGGTGCCGAGGACGAAGAAGCCGACGATGAGCGGGAAGACCGTGCCGAAGATGAGCGCAATCCAGAGCAGGAATCCTTCGTAGGTCTGGAGATATTCCGACATCGGGATGAGCATGTCGCCCTCGAACACGACCGGCCTGAACGCAAAGGCGTAAGCGTCCCAGATGAGACGCAGAACGAGGAGCGCGACGAGAACTCTCGCTGCATTTCGGAGAGGCCGGATCGAGAGCTTCTGGACGCTCAGATACCAGTGCCCGAGAACGACGGCATAAATGGAAGCGCAGAGAAGGAGCCCGCCGAGAACGGATGCCAGGAAGGATCCCGCATCCATGGGTCTCACGTGACGTTGAAACGCCACGAGAACAAGAAGTCCCGCCGTCGCCGGAACAATAAAGAGAGAATCGCGGATGATCTCCCTCTTCCACGAAACAGCCGTCACGGCCAGTGCAAGGACCATCCAAATGCCGATGAGAATCTTTGTTTCCTCCGGAATGCCCTGGAACCAGAGAATGAGGAGGACCACTCCCGCCGGAACATAGGCCATGCCGATGTTGAACCGGTAGAAGTCGGGATCGACAACATCCTTCGTGTGGCAGAAGAAGAAGAGCGGGTAGAGCGCTCCGATCAGGATGAAGTCGAGATAGAGAATGGAGGACATAGGAGAAGTATGAAGTATGAAATACTTCGTACTTCTATTGCGCCGTCACAAGGTAATCGCGAAGTGCCTGGAGCTGCTTTTCCTCGTCCGGCGTTCCGCCGTCGAGGTTGGCGGGCATCCGGACTCCGGGATAGAAGGCGGCCGGGTTGCGGATCCATTTAACGATCCAGTCCGCGCGGAGCCTCTTTCCGGCGAGCGCCAGGTCGGGAGCCCATGTGTTGGATCCGCTGAGCGGCGTCTTCGCGCCGATGATGTGGCACGTAGTCGCGCATCCCAGGTCGTCGACCAGTTGTCGGCCTGCCGCGACTTCCGCGGAAGAGGGATCGGGATGGCGAAGTTCGCTGAGGATCATGGTCGGCGTTTCCACGGCGGCGAAATAGTAGACGAGCGTGTTCAGCTCCGCGTCCCTGAATCCGAACGACGGCATGCGTACATTCAGCCACGGCCGCGGTCTCGCCATCGCCGGATCACGGATGAAGTCGTAGAGCCACTCCGCCCGGATCTTCTGGCCGGTGCTGATGAGATTCGGAGGATTGACGTTCGTGAGCCACGGAGCATCGAAAACATCCGATTCGACGCCTTCGTATTTCATCACGGCTTCGCGTATAACGGGCCGGATCGAGCCGCCGCGTCCTTCGATGATATGGCAACCCTGGCAGTTGTATTCGCGGACGAGCCGCTGGCCCTGTTCCACGACGAGGTTCTTCGGGGTTCTCGGGAACATCTTCTCCGCCTTCACGCTGGGCTTCACGAATCCGACGATGGCCGTCACGACCGCGTCGATCTCGGTGTCGGAGAGATCGAAGTTCGGCATCCGGAGCTTATCCAGCGGCGCAAGAACCCGCTCACGGTCGAAGATCCTCGGCTCCTTCAGCTTCTGCGTGAACCAGTCGTAGTTGTTATGGCCGATGTCATGAATGTAGCCGAAATCGAGCTTGGAAACCGGCTTGGAACCTTCCTCCGTCAATTCGGTGCCGATCGGCATCGCGGTGTCGAATCCGGGGATCTCGTGGCAGCCGAAGCAGCCATACGTGCCTATCAGTTTCCGGCCGGTGAACTCGAGCTTCTGCGCCTGAGAACTCTTTTCGATCGTCTCTTTCGCCTGGGCGTTCGTCATGTTCTTCGCGAGAAACTCCAGCATGATTCCATTCAGGATCTTCTCATCGAGGGGAGGAATCTCCGTGTTGAACTCCTCGTTCCTGTTCTGCATCAGGTACGCCGTGACATCAGCCGCTTCCTGATCCGTCAGTCTCAGATCGGGCATCCTCGTATTGGGCGAGAACGCATGAGGATTCCTGATCCAGTTGTAGACCCAGTCGGCGGAGGTCTTCGTCGCCAGTCCCGTCAGCTCCGGCCCCTGCATTCTCCGTATCATGTCCGACGTCGTGTTCGTCCTTATGAAGGCCGATCGATCCTTGTCAAAGTGCGTCTTGTCTTCCTGCAGGTGGCATCCGTAGCAGCCAGTCGTCGCGAGGATCTTTTCGCCGCGGGCCGGATCGCCGGGCATCGCCATCGAAGCCATCGCATGCGTATCGCTGAACTGGAAGAGGTAGGCGACCATCGCGTGGATTTCCTGGCGGGATCGAGCCTTCTGTTCGTCGGAGCTGTTGTTCGACTGATCGAAGAACCGCGGCATCCACGTGTTATGGCGGAAGCTCTTCGGGTTCAGGATCCACCGGTACGTCCAATCCTTGGACGTCTTCGCGGCGATCTTCCTCAGCGACGGGCCCGGCTTCGACCGGCCCAGGTAGCGGGAGATGTTATGGCAGCCGTAGCATCCGGCCTTCTCGATGACCTGGAGGCCCAGGTTCAGTTTCTCCGCGCCGCGCAGTTCCGTGGCGTGCGAATGACAGTTCAGGCATCCCGCTTCCGTGTACTTCGTCGGAAGCATCGGAGTCTCCCAATAGTGATAGAGATACCAGCCGTATTTCGCCTTCCATTCCTCTTCCTGCTCATGTGACGACGGCCTGTGAATCGACATCAGGAAGCTCGTGCCGCGTCCGCGGCCCAGGTGGCAGCTCGCGCAGCCGAACTCCTCGACCGGATGCGGGGAGGCGCTCGAAAGAAACAGATCCAGCTTCGGATGCGTCTTGAAGGGCTGGGCATCTTCCGCGAATTCGGGCCTCATGAGGCCCTGGTGGCAGGTCTGGCACCGGTCGACGCTCGGGACGCGGAGAAAGTTCAGGTTGTCGGTGACGTCAGGAACGACGACTTGTTCGATCTTGTAGGACGGGTTGAGGAAATCGAGAAGCGGCATGTCGCGAATGGCGTTGCCGATCTTCGCGAGGAGGCTCATGTTCTCCGGATCCATGTTCGCCAGTTTCCTCTGGAGAACGGCGGCCTTCCTGGCCAGCGCGGCGGCGGAATCGTTCAGAGCGCGGATGGCGTCCTGCTTCTTCATCATCTCGGCGGAGGCGCTCTCCAGGTCCGTCGCGGCCTTCTCGTTCTTCAGGCGCAATGCTTCCATCTCGCCGAAGAGCTTGTCCATCTCCGCCTTCTGCTTCTGCCCCTCATGCCCGTGGCCGCGTTGGTTCTCGTAGCGATATTTCGCGGCTTCGTACTCCGATTTGCGGAACTGGTAATCCTGGTTCGCCTTGTCGCTGACGGCCTTCAATTCCGTGATGGTTTTCGCAAACTCCTGGCTCACCATCTTCCGGATTTCCAGGTCCGCCTCCACCTGAGCGACCGCGTCGACCGCGTTCTGCAGGTCGGCGCTGGAGAGGACATCGCGCGTCTTGGAGATATCGAGCTTCCTGAATTCGCGCTGAAAGTGTTTCCATTCGCGGTCGTAGTCGTCCACGAACATCCAGATGAACGTGGCGAACATGATGATGCTCGATATCGCGAAGACCCGGTTCACCCGGGACATCACGTAATATCTCTGCTCGCCCTTCTCCGCCACGTTCCGTCTTCCTCTCTAAATGTTGAAGAAATACTCGGGGATCGCCACGAGGTATTTCAGGTTGAATGTCCAGCGCAGGTACATCTTGATCGGAATGAGGATCGCCCACAGGAGCATCACGATGAAGGTGCTGTAGCGGATCGGCCCCAGGCCGGCGTACATCTTCTTCAGCCAGGTCTTCGCCAGGAGAGGCGGCATCACCGCGAAATATCCTCCGACGAATAGAATGCCCCACATCTCCCGCAGGAGAATGTTCTTCGGCAATCCGATGTTCAGGCCCTTCATGTAGATGTATTCGGACAGGTTGACGTTCGTCAGCGCTTCGAGCTTATGCAGGTCCCACGCCTCGAACGGGCCGAAGAAGTTCCAGTTCGGGCCGCGGAGAAATGTCCCGATGAAGATGAGGTAGACCCAGAGGATGAGCCAGCCGAACATGAAGAGCGAGATCGCAAGGCGCCGCTGCTTGTAGCTGTAATACCCGACGCCCTTTTCATTGTTGTCGATGAAGGGAATCGCGGCGATGCCTCCGAGGACAAGCGTCGGGAGGATGACGCCGGCGATCCAGGGATCGAAATAGACGAGAAGCTCCTGGAGACCGAGGAAGTACCACGGGGCCTTGGCCGGATTGGGCGAGAGCGTCAAGTTCGCGGGTTCCTCCACGGGTGCCGGGAGATAGATCGACCAGACGATGAGAAACGCGGTGCAGAGAATAAGGGAGATGAACTCGATGTAGACGAGGTCCGGCCAGACAAGCACTTTATCCTTCGGATCATGGATTTCGGTCGGCTTCATCCCGCTCGCGAGCTTCGCGTCGTTCTCCACGGCCTGCTTCATCGCGAGCCAGAGGAAGAAGTATGTCAGGAATGCGAGCCCCGCGATCGGCACGTTATCGGGCTTTGTCAGAATGAGGCTGCAGTTCTCGTCGGCCAGTCCAATGAGAAAGAAGAGCGTCATCAGGGCGAAGACCGTGACCGCGCCCTTGTTGGTCCAGAGGAACGGGATCTTCAGCCGTGCGTTCCACTTCTCGAACCAGTCGTTCGGCGGAAAGACGAAGAAGAGACCGCCCGCCAGGACTGTGAATGTAATGCGCGGGTCCGAGAGGAAGTTGACGAATTCCTTGAGGTAATGCATCAGGTCGGCCCCGATATTCCGCCGTCCTTGCGGACGCGCCAGAAGTGCACCGCCATCATGATCATGATGACAAAGGGAAGACCGATGCAGTGGAGCACATAGAACCGCAGGAGCGTCGCTTCGCCGACGAACCTACCGCCGAGAAGCGCGAACCGGACGTCGGAACCCTGGTGGACGAAGTTGATGTCACCGAGCGCCAGGAACGCCGTTCCCGGGCCCTGCGCTCCCATGAACGGTGTCGCACCGCCCATGTTGGATCCGACCGTGATGGCCCAGATCGCGAGCTGATCCCACGGCAGGAGATAACCCGTGAAGGAGAGAAGCATGGTGAGAAGGAGGAGAACGACGCCGACGACCCAGTTGAATTCGCGCGGCGGTTTGTACGAACCGGTCATGAAGACACGGAACATATGGAGCCAGACGGTGATGACCATCAGGTGAGCGCCCCAGCGGTGAATCTCGCGCATGATCCCCAGCGGCACCTGTTCGCCCAGGTCGACGATGTCACCGTAGGCGTATTCGACGGTCGGGCGGTAATAGAACATGAGGAGAATACCGGTGATGGTGAGGACGAGGAAGATGAAGAACGTGAGTCCTCCCATGCACCAGGTGTATTTCACCTTCACGGCGTGAGTCGGGAGCTGGACGGGATGGAGGTGCAGAAAGACGTTGTTCAAAACGACCATCATCCGGTCGCGCCGCGTGGAGGGCGGGCCGCCGCCCTGGCGAAAGAGCGACCGCCAGATTGGCGAATCGGCGATATACTTCCACACATCCGCCGGAGTGATCATCTTCTTCTGTTCGTCAGCCATCGTTTACCTTCCTGTTGTCATCAGACGCGGAGATAGGACTCGGGATTTTCCCATTCGCCCTTCTCCTGCTGAAACTTTCTCGTCTTGTCCACGAAGATCTGCCCGTCGTCCGCCATGACAATCTTGTAGCGTTCGAGCGGACGGGGGGCCGGCCCCTCGAAGTTGATGCCCGTTCTGCGAAATCCGCTGCCATGGCACGGGCACTTGAATTTTCCTTCGCCGGCCAGCCAGTTCGGCGTGCATCCCAGGTGCGTGCAGACCGTGGAGAGCGCGAACATGTTGCTGCCATCGCGGACGATCCAGACGCCGTATTTCTCCTTCCAGCGCTCGGAGACACCGGCGTCGTATTCGTCGGGGAAACCGGCTTTGAACGATTGCGGCGGCTCGAAGAGGACATTCGGGAACATGAAGCGCTGCATCATCGCGAGCGAGCCGGCGGTCGCGGCGGAGAAGGCGAACCAGCCGACGGAGAGCGCGGATATGAACGCGCGGCGGTCGACGCCTTCACCGTCGGGCATGAGGGCGGCGACGGGAGTCTTCTTCGGATCGAATTCGATGGCGTGAGCTTTCCCATAAATCTGATCGCGAGCGATGACGACCTGGCCGGGACCGATCGAAGCGGGAAGATATTCGAGCGGCTTGGCTTCAGCAGGTTTCGCAGCAGCCGCAGGAACCGGTTTTGCAGCGGCGACAGCGGGTTTGGCAGCGCCGGCTGTCGCGGGCGTTGCTGCGGTGGTTACGGGCTTGGCGGCGGGCGAGGAGGATGCCGCCGATACGGACGCGGCTTTTTCAATGACGGGCGCGGAGCCTGCGACGGGCGAGGCCTTAGGAGCCACTTTCACTGCGGGCTTCTGGACTGAGGCGGCGGCTTCTTTTTTTTCCGGCTCCACGGAAGGAGCCGACTCTCTGTTTGATTCCGTCATACGTAGCTGGATACACCTTGCGCGACTGAATTTAAGCGTCGGGGATTGTAATCATCCCATGTGAGTTTAATCAAGTGAAAATCTACACACACTCCTTTAATTTCTCTCCTCATTCGTCCTTCACCTGCCGGATGCTTCCATCGCGGCATGGCGAACTTTCATGTTCGGATCCTCTTTCGCCAATCTAGCGGTGGCCGCCTGTAAATCCGTATCCTGCAGCCCTTTGGACACTTCGATCACGACCTTGATCGCCTCATTCACTTCCTCGGAGCTGACCTCGGGAAATTCAGAGTAATAGTTCCGATCCAGCAATTTCAGGAGCTGATCTTTCCCGGAAGGGTCCTTCATTTTTGCCAGCGCGATAGCCGCATCCCATCGGATGTTCGGCTCCGCATCATTAAGGGCTCCGCGCAGCACCTCGATCGAGGAAGAGTCGCCGATATTCCCGAGAGCGATGATCGCATTCAGGCGAATCCTCCCGTCCGGATGCGCGCTCGCCGTCATGAGCGGCGGCACGGCGCGCGGATCGCGGATCGTCCCGAGCGCATGAATGAGGGAAGGCTTATTCTCATCGGGATCTTTTCCCAGAGCCGCGATGAGCGGCTCCACAAATGCGATGTTGCCCGTTCTTCCCATCGCCAGAGCGAGGTATTGCCGGACACGATTGTCGTCATGTTCCGCGTGTTCGAAAGCCGCGATCATCTCCGCGACAAATCGTTCTTCCTTCGGAACCAGCTCGGAATTGGCGAGAATCCGCGACAGCTCGAACGCCGCCTGCCAACGTTTCGTGGCCGCGCCCGTCTTGATGTCGTTCAGGTAATCGTATGTGGTGTGCTGCTCCATGGTGATGATCCGCACGATGAGATAGATGAGCACTGCGAAGACGGCGATGAGAAAAGGGACAACGAAGAAGGAATGCACGATGACGCGGAGCAGGGACGGTTTTTTTTCAGGAGACGCGTTCGCCTGAGGCAGACTGGCCTGGGACACGTCGGACGTCGGGGGACCGGATGAGTGGGAATTTTCCATCGATGTGATTGCGGATTAAAACGGCCTGCGCGGATCAAGTCAATGCTCATGAAAATCCTGCGAGAGTCAAATCGGGTCAAGAGCGCCGTGATAACTATCTCCCTGCCCCCGGGCAGGAATCAGGCGGCGGGAATGTTCAGAGCAGGACCGCCGTCCTCGGGGAAATCAGCGCGGCGTGAATTGGCGTCGTAGAGCATCTCGTAGATCCGGTGTGTCATCGGATTGGCTCCCTGGTTCGCCGCGTTCTTGGCGTAATCGTCAAGCACCATGGAGCGGAACGTCTCCTCGGTGGTGCCGCCGTCGAGAAATCCCGTCCGTTGCACGGCCTTGTCCATCTCCTTGAACATCATGCCGAAGAGGATGGAAACGAACTCGGAAGCGGTCTCCTTCATCTTCACTTCCTGCGGCGTGGATGCGGATTCGAAGAGCTTCCTGGACTTGTCGATCGAGCGGATGACCTTCTGGCCGAATTCCGGAGCGGAATTCCGGAGGTTTTCGAGTTGCTGCTCGCGGGCACGGTCGGCGGTCATGTCGCCGACCTTCAGGAGGGAGCCAAGACCAATCATAAAGCCGGACCGACGACCCCCACGGATGGGGGAACGGCCTTGGCCGGCAGTGCCGCGAGAGTCCAGGGATGGACGGAGCGGCACATCAGATGAACTCCAGTTCCGCGTGCAGTGCTCCGGCGGAGGCAATCGCCTGCAGCACCGCGATGATGTCCTTCGGCGTGGCGCCGACGGCGTTCAAGGCGCGGACCAGCTCCCGGACATTCGTGCCCTCGGGAAGCGTCACCGTATTCTCCGGTTGCTCCTCGATCGTCTGCTCCGTGGCGGCCGTGGCTCCGCCGCCCGTGCCCGCATTCGCGGCGGTCGTACTCTTGATCGAGAGCGACAATTCGCCGTGCGAGATCGCGACGGTGGAAATGCGGGCGTTCTCTCCGAAGACGATCGTACCCGTCCGCTCGTTGATGATGATCTTCGCCACCGCGTCGGGCTGCAGAAGGATATCCTCGATCTTCGCGATGAAGGGGACGGGATTATCGCGATAGTTGGCCGGCAGGATGACTTTGACGCGCTCCGCGTTTTCAGCGCGCGCCAGGGGCGGACGAAAGGCCGCGTTGACCGCGTCCGCGAGGCGCGAGGCCGTCGCGAAATCGGGGCGCTTCAGGACCCAGGTGAGCGAACCGTCCGCGTCGATCATGTCGGATGCGATGGAATTTTCGACGATCGCGCCGTTCGGAATCCGCGCCGTCGTCTTGTGGCTCTCCGCCGTCCGCGCTCCGGCCGCCCCCGACGAGAGCGATGCGCCGCCGCCCAGGGAGATCTGGCCCTGCGCCACGGCGTAGACCTTGCCGTCGGCTCCGACGAGCGGAGTCTGGAGGAGCACTCCGCCTTCGAGACTCTCAGCGTCGCCGATGGAGGAGACCGTGATATCAAGCTTCTGGCCGGCGGAGATGAACGGAGGAACCTGCACCGTCACGATGACCGCCGCGAGATTTTTCGGATCGAGCGTCTGCTGATCGAGCCGGATGCCGAACTTGCCGAGCATCGCGAGGACGGACTGGATCGTGAAGCGCGAACGGGCCGAATCACCCGTGCCCCGAAGGCCGACGACGATGCCGTAGCCGACGAGCTGGTTCTCCCGGACACCCACGAGCTTGGCGACATCCTTGATGCGAACCGCCGGAGCGGAAGAAGCGGAGATGCCAAGCGCCATGATGAGCGCTAGAGCGGTGCCGCGATGGGCGGCGTGCAGAATGCGTGAGAGGCTCAAAAGAAGATCCCCGTCACGAAGGCGAAGGCCTTTTCCAGGAAGCTGGGGCGCTCGTCGTTCGTATAGCGGAGCGTCCCGTTCACCTTGATCGAAGCGTTCGCGACGGCATTGGACGAGACGATGTTGCTCGCGGAGACGTCATCAGGACGGATGTGGCCCGTCAGTTCGATGAGCTGTTCCTCGGAGTTCACGCGCATGATCTTGCGGGCGATGACCTGGAGATTGCCGTTCGGAAGAACGTTCAGGACTTCCGCGGCGACCGTCGCCGTCAGGGACGTGCGGCGGTCGGACTGGTTATCGCTGGAGAGCTTGCCCTCGTAATCGAGATTGATGAACGGCACGAACCGGCCGAAGAGATTCTTCGTTCCGGCTCCGTTGCCCGTCGGAGCGACCGTGCCATCAGCAGTCACTTCCTTTTCGCGCTCCGTCTTCCACTGGTGATTGGCGTCCGTCGTCTCGTCGATCCGGATCGTGATGATGTCGCCGGTCTTGAAGGAACGCTTGCCGGCGTTGAAGAGCCCGCCGCCGTTGCCCTGCTGCCACAGCGACACGGCGGACGCCTGGAAAGTCAGTGCGACGACGAGGCTCATGCCCATGATGACCTTGGCCGCCAGTCCCGGCCCCCGCTTGCGGCGACTGCGCTTTCGCTTCTGGGGTGTCGGGTTCGCGGAAACGGGACGCGCCGATGGCGCCACGCTCGGCTCGCTCTGAAGCGCGGGCGCCGAATCGCCGACGAACGCGATCGCGGGCTGCGAAAACAGATCGAGCTGCAAGGGTTCTGCGTTTGTTTCTTCGTTCCTGTTCATGGCCTCATCCTTTTTTTCATTGCCGAACTATTCGATGCTGACTTCGCCCGCTCCCGTGATCCGTCCCGAAATGATCCTGTTCGACGAAACGTTCCGGACCTTGATGATCTTGCCGATTCCGCCCGGCTCGAAGGCTTCCCCGATGGACGTGATCTCGAGCCCGCGACCGCGCACGATCATCCGGATCCGGTCTCCGCGCTTGACGAGAGTCTCCTGCTCGATGACCGACGAAGTCACGACCACGCCCGGAAGGACCGGCCTCGTGAGGACTCGACCGACCGCGGCTTCCAGGCTGCCGACCGCATCGCGCGGCTGCTCGAAGAGGTCGCGCGTCTCGACGCCGAGATCCTCGGCCCGGAGAATCGCTCCGCGTTCCGCGCGCTTGAGAGCGACAACGACGGCTCCCGGCCGCACGGCTTTCAGGGTGACATTCTCCTTCTGCACTTCATCTCCGACCGAAAGCTCGATCGTGACAAAGAACTGCCCTTCCATCCGCCTCGGTTTCGAAACGGACAGCTCGACGTCGCCGAGCGGCAACGCCGGGATCGAAGGAGCGCGAACGACCTCAATTCGCACGTCGGCCGGTGCCTGCTTCTTCAGTTCGGCGACGACGGCCTCCATGATCCATTCGGATGAAACGTTCTGCCCCTTGCGGGAGACGACGATCTGCTCCTCGCCGCGGAGCGTGATCTGCTGGGGAAGAAATCCCTCCTGCAGAAGCCGCATGCGGATGTGATCCGAGGAAACGACCCGGCTGCGTCCCGGCGGAGGAGCGAATCCGACCGAAAGCAATTCGAGACGCTTCGCCTCGTCGGCGTTGATGCCGGAGATCGCGCAGACGTCTCCGAGCGAGATGAACTTCCCGTCGACCTCGGCTCCGTGCATCGTGGCCGTCAGTGCCGTCGCCGGCGCGGCGCAGATGAGAAAGCTCGCCACGACGCGGCTCAGGAGGCTGGGACGGAAGAGTCCCAGCTCATGGACGATCACGCGAACGAGGCTGCTCATGAAACGCTCGATGCCATGGAAGAGGTCATCGGATTACCGTTTCAGGCTGGACGCTGTCGAGAGGATCGAATCCTGGGTCTGGATCGACTTGGAATTAACCTCGTAGGCGCGCTGGGCGACGATAAGGTCGATGAGTTCCTCCGCGACGTTCACGTTGGAGATCTCGATGAATCCCTGGCGCAACGCGCCGGTGCCGTTCTGGCCGGGATTTCCGGTCAAGGGCGGACCCGAGGCCGCGGTTTCGCGGTACGTGTTGGTGCCGAGCGCCTGGAGACCGGCGGGATTGACGAAGTTGGTGAGCTGGATCGTTCCGACACCCTGAAGAGTGCCGTCCGCGAGCTGCTGCGTCACGATCCCCTGCTGGTTGATCTCGATGTTGACAGCGGTCGGATCGACCTGGATCGCGGGCTGCAGAAGGAATCCGGAGTGCGTCACGATCTGACCCGTCGAGTCGCGCTCGAAGGAACCGTCGCGCGTGTAGGCGACCGAACCGTCCGGAAGCTGGATCTGGAAGAAGCCGGAACCCTCGATGGCGATGTTGAACTGGTTCTCCGTCTGGCGGAAGGACCCCTGCGTGAAGATCCGCTCCGTGGAGACGATGCTCGTGCCGTGTCCGACCTGCACGCCGGAAGGAACCTGCGTGCCGACCGAAGACGGCGTGCCTGCGAGATGGACCGTCTGGTAGAGAAGATCCTGGAAGTGCGCGCGGGCGCGCTTGAAGCCGGTCGTGTTGACGTTGGCAAGATTATTCGCGATGACGTCGGTGTTGAATTGCTGCGCGGCCAGGCCGGTCGCGGCCGTGTAGAGGGCTCGGGTCATCTAAGGCTCCTTGGTACTGCGATCGCGGCGAATCGGTCGGTCATCGCCGCGCGGGCTTCTCCAAAGAGACCAGCCCGTAAGTTATTTATCGACCTTTCCAAACTAAACTAAAGGGAACATTTTCGAACAATTATCAGCCGACCCGGCCGACGTCGTTGACGGCCTGACCGAGGAGCGTGTCATGGGTCTGGACAACCTTGGCGGAAGTCTCGTAGGCGCGCTGCGATTTGATGAGATCGATCATCTCGCGGACAAGATTGACATTGGATTGCTCGAGCATGCCGGTCCGGAGCTTGGTGCCGAAGAGAAGCTTCTGGGGAGGACCGGACTCGTCCGTGGCGCGAAAAAGGGTATACCCGACCTTTTCCAGGCCATGGACATTCTCGAAGGATACCAATCTCAGCGCGTCGGCCGTCACCGGATCCTGCCAGAGGTTGACGCCTTCTCCGGTGTAGGTCGGATTCGTGATGATCCGACCGTCCGGTTCGAATCGGATATTGGAGGCGTCGACCTTCACGGGACCGTTTTCCCCGAGGACGAGGGCTCCAGCCTGCGTCGCGAGGTATCCTTCGGAATTGACGATGAAATTTCCGGCGCGCGTGTACATCTTGCCCTGGGGAGTCAGAACCTCGAAGAAACCATAGGATCGCGCCACGCCGGGGATGCCCTCGATCGCCATATCGAAGAGATTCCCGGTGTTGATGGTAGCCGGAGAAACCTCGTGAGTGGTGACGATGTCGTCCACCTGGACGCCCGTTCCCACTCGTCCCACCGGCGGAGTGAGATCGAATTCGCGCATCGGAGTCACGAGCTTTTCATCGTGCATCCTGTGGGCGAGCATGGACGGGAAATCGCGGTACACGACCGTATCCTGCTTGAAACCGACCGTGTTGCCGTTCGCGAGGTTGTTGGCGATGACTTCCATCTCCACGCCCCGCGCGATCATCGCCATCGCACCCGTATAAAGTCCTCGATCCATGTTTCTCGAATATCGGGATAGATTTGATATAACATGACAAGAAAATTATGACCATCCGTCCTCCCGCCTTCGAACGCCTCGTCGATGCCCTGTCGAGATTCCCCTCGATCGGCCCCAAGACTGCCGCGCGGATCGCGCTCTGGCTTTTGAACCAGCCGCCGGAAGCCAGCGAGCGGATCGCGCGGGCCATCACGGAAGCGCGGCAGACAATCAGAAGATGCAGGATCTGTTTCCAGTACGCGGAGGACGAGCTGTGTCCGGTCTGCGCCGATCCGGCGCGGGACAAATCCATTCTTTGCGTCGTGGAGGAAGCCGTGGACGTCTGGAGCTTTGAGCGGACCGGGCGATATCGAGGAACCTACCATGTCCTCGGCGGCGCGATTTCTCCATTGGACGGAATCGGTCCCGACGAGCTGACAGTCCAGGCTCTCTTGGAACGAGTCGCGGATCCCGCGCAGGGAATAGCGGAAGTCATTCTCGCGACCGATCCCGACACGGAGGGCAACGCCACCGCGCTCTTCATCGCAGACCACCTGCCGCGGAGCCGCGTCAAGGTAAGCCGACTCGCGCACGGGCTGCCCGTGGGCGGCGAACTAGCCTATTCCGACGATGCGACTCTGGCGGAAGCTCTGGCGGGTCGACGGATTTTATGAATCGACACCGGAAGCGAAACTGGCGGACGCAAGGGCCTGCGCACTTCTCCCTGGGCCTCTGCACCGAGTGGGCTCGATCTCTTTCGTCCGCAATTTTCATGAGACGAGGAGACACGCGTCTTGTGCGCCGGTTTCACCTCATATAGGATCGATTCTCGTTCAGCAGGGAGGAAAAAGTAGAATGAGAAACAACGCTTCATGTTCGACGTTCCGAATTCGATATTTATTTCTGTCAGGTTACTTACTCGCCCTATTCGCAGCGAGTGATACATCCGCCGCCGCGCTGATCTTTCCGGATTCGCCAGGACCGGTTGCCGACAAGGTATTCGGGCAGCCGGGTTTCATAACCAACACCGCCGGAACATCTCTCGATCAGATGTCTGGCCCTTCTGATATTCTTTTCGACTCCGTCGGTCGGATGTACATTGCGGACCTGAACAACGACCGTATTCTAATCTTCGCAAACCAAGACGATACAAGGGCCGATTTTGTGATAGGCGGGCCAATCAGTGGCGCGTTGCCAGGTCTTACCGGGGTTCCTTCTGGCGCGGGGGCCGATAGGCTGAATGCTCCAACGTTTCTCGCTCTCTTTGACGGCCCGGACACCTCCGTGTTGTTTGTATCCGAACAGTTGAACCAGAGGGTTCTCGGTTACATCTTAAGGCAACCTGGGTTTTCATTTCTCAGCGACACGCTGGCAGACTATGTCTTTGGGCAACCCACGTTTGATACAAACGTTATTTCCAACAATGGCACAGGGGCCTCGTTACTTTCTGCCGTTGGACTTCGGAATCCGGCCGGACTTTCAATCCTGGATACTGGAGCTTCCACGATTTCGCTTTTCGTTGCGGATAGAACCAACTTGCGTGTTCTCCGGTATGACATCAATAAATCCCTTTTTGGTCTCCCCAATAGCAGCATGGATACAATTCCGGATGAGTTGTGGGGACAACCCGATTTTATGACTTCCGAACTAACTTTTGCCGTTTCGCGAGAAATCATTAGAGGGCCGCTCGGTGTAGCTTCAACGCCGGACAGGTTATTCATTGCCGCGGTACAGCCGAGGGTCGTAGTCGAATCTCTCACCGATCCCGACACTTCTTTTGACGGAGTTTATGGTCAGCCCGATTTTACATCTCAGACTGCCGGAAATGACACCACCTCGCTCGCTTCGCTTTTCTTATCGGTGGCGATAGGTCCAACAAAAAATGTATTAGCGATCATAGACAGGCAAAATCATCGTATTCTACTGCACACCGATACTTCAGGCGCAGATATCATTCCCGATGATATTATCGGCGATACGAACTTCGTGGCACCCGTTCTTACCGGACCAAGCGCACAGTCGCTGCGTCTCCCAACCGCAGCTTATTTCCGATCCGACTCTGAAGTTTGGGTCACCGATTTCGGCAATAATCGCGCCCTGAGATTTGACCGCGGCTCCAACAACACGCCTGTTGGAAATAATGTGAACGTGACGGAATCGTTTGCAGTCCAAGGATTCCTGGTTACTGTGAAATTCGCATCAGTTTCGCAGGCGGGCAACACCGAGATCAGGTTACTCGACTCGATCCCACCGCTCGGAACAGATTTCCGCCTGACGAGCGATTCACTCTGTCCATCTTCCGATAATATGATCTTCCAGATCGGAACGACTGCGATCTTCACAACGGCTCAAGTGACGATCAATTTCAATGATAATGCCTGCCTGAAAAGCCTTTCGGTTCCCAATAAACTGAGCCTTGAGATGTTGCATTTTGACCTAATCCCGCCAGACCCGGACACCGTGACGTTCGGTAATGCTAATCCGGGAACAAATGAGATCAAAAGCATCGATCTCACCACGCTTTCGCCCTTTGTCGTCGCGGAGAAGATCTTTCGCGATCTCACACCGCCGACTATCACAATCGAAATCGAGAGCGGACATGTTTTTCATAACTACGACGAGCCGGTTTTCAAGCCCAAGTCATTTGTGACGCTCAGCGCGACGGACAGCTCCGGAGTTTCCACGTTTGAGTGGCGGATCGATGATGGCGAATTCCAAAGCTACTCCGAACCGTTCCAGATTGGCGAGAGCGTCGCGCGATCGAAGGGGGCGAATCCGAAGTCTGAAACGCACGTTCTGACAGCGCGAGCAAGCGACGTCTTCGGTAATACAGAGGAAACGCATCTCATATTCCGACTTGCGTCAAACGGACAACCGCGCGTTGATCGCAGCGTGCAGAACCTCACTATCCAAAGGGGAACTCTTCACATTTTCTCGATGCTCGAAAGCATTCAATTCGACCTCGGAGAGGAGATCGTTCTCACCATTGTATATGAGAATTCGCAGGATGTTTACCGGCCTAACAATCCAAACCCGACGCCCGATGGAGGACAAACGATCGTCAGCATTTTAGATTCCCTTGGTCGCGAAGTCCATTCGCAAAGACGACACCCCGATCCTGATCCCGCGAAAGTCACGATCGGTATGGGCGAGAAATTAACCTACTCCTATTCCGTCATTTCGAAGATGTTTCCAAATGGTCTGCCTGCGGGTCGATACACCCTTGTGATTCAGTTCCGCGGCGAGTTTGCCGGACATCATGCATTCGAGGTAATGGACGATGACAGCGTCAAATAATGGCAGTGAAACTTCTTACATAACAATTGCGGACCAGATAGATCCTGTATTATACTGGTTTCGGATAAAGGGCATCAGTCGTTACTGACCCTTATCCTTGTTCCAGGATTCCATTGACTGTGAACAATATTGCATCGGAGCTGAAATGAAGCGCGTCGAACCCGCCTTGGTCAACGTGAAATTCGCGAAATTCCCGACGCCAACTGCTGCCGTTCTTGAGCTGACGAACAGATGCAACGAACAATGCATTCACTGCATTCGCGAATCACCCGATCTACGATTCGACGACGAACTTGCGACCGCCGAATGGCTGAAGGTCGTTGATGATCTTGCGGACATCCGTACTTTTTCCGTATGTCTGACGGGTGGAGAGTGCACGATCCACCCCGGGTTCCTGGAAATCATCGACCGATGCCGAAGCCATCGCATTAATGTGTCGATAAAGACAAATGCACTTTCGTTGGCGCGAATCGCGCCGATGCTAGCGCGCAAGGGAGTCGGATTCATTGAAATCTCGCTGTACGGCGCGACACCGGAATCGCACGATCGGTGCACCCGGATTTCCGGTTCATTCCAGCGTCTCGTCGAGGGTGTCAAGGCGGCGAGAAAAAACGGTATTCCAGTCTCCATGAACGCGATTGTCTTTCGATGGAATGCTCATGAGGCTCTTGCGATGCGCCGGCTTGGCCAGGAACTGGATTGCCCGATCAAACGCGACTTCATGCTCTCGACCACCGATCTTGGCAGGCACCTCGATCTGGAATTGGTGACGTCTGCCCAGATTCGAGAAATCGAGTCGATCTGGCCCATGAACACGCTGCCGGGCGCGCAGAACCGTCTTTCCCGGGTAAAAATCTGTACTCAGGGCATGAACACAGTCTGCGTAACCGCGCGTGGCGAAGTACTTTCATGCGTCACGATCCGCAAGCCGCTCGGCAACGTCAGAAAAAATGGCCTCGCCGATACCTGGCTCACCACGACGGGAGGTCACAGCGGTGCAGCCCGGCGAGCGCATGACGTGGACTACGGGAATTTCACTCGCTGCGAAGCGTGCAAGCATCTTCCGGTCTGCAGCGTCTGCCTGGGACAAAACTTCGCCGCCACCGGCAGCTTTTACGAACCTCCCCTTGAAAGATGCTTTATTACCATGTCATTATTCGGTAACAAGGAAGGGATGGAAAATGGAAAGGAAGTCCATGCGTAAGTTATATGAAAAGCCGGAGCTGATCTGCTACAGCGGAATCAAGGTCGGAGTCTATTCCGTCTCCAACTCCAACGCCAATTGTCAGGCGGATTGCGCCGCCACTGTCTGTTCATTTGTCGCGACAGCGTCGGCGGCTCCATGCGACACCTGCGATAACGACAATTCCCAGTGCGCTACCGGCCTGAATCCCGTGGTGGACTGCCTCTAATCCGGCGCGCTTTCTTGCGCCTTCCCCACGCCTCCGATAACATCCTCGAATGCCCTACTACGTCAGCATCGGTGGACAGAATTACGGACCGGCCGAGCCGGACGAGCTCCAGAAATGGCACAAGGCGGGTTCCTTCAATCCCACTGACTTCGTATGGAATGAAGACGCCAACGAGTGGACCGAGGCGGCCCGGTTCGCGCCGCTGGCGCACCACTTCGATACGGCGGCGGCACCGGCCGTGGGCATCGAGGAGATCGACGAGCTTCCGCGCGAACAGAGCGCGCTTCAGCCGGCCGCGGGTCCCGAAACCGAAAGCTGGTGCGCGAACCATGAGACGAACAGAGCGACGGCGGTCTGCCCCCATTGCCGGAAATCCTTCTGCGCCCAATGCATGGTCTCGACGGGAGGAATCTCCGTCTGCATCGACTGCGTCAGCTCCGAAAAGGGCTCCGCGACTAAAAGTCCGAAGCGCACGGTCCTTCTGATCGGCGCCGTCATCGTCCTCATCGGCATCGCCGTCGGATCCTATCTCTTCTTCGCTCCGAAGCCCATCGAGCAGCCGGCCACGCCGGAGCTGATCGAACTGAAGCGAGGAGATGCGCCGGCCTCTCTGGCGGCGCCGGACAAGGCCGCCCCTCCCGCTGAAACTCCGGACACATCCGATTCGTCGGCCGGAGCCGTTGCTCCTTCAGATACTTCCACACCATGAAAGGTTTCATCGCGCCGCTCATTCCTCCAAGCGAGCCCGAGGAGCTGGCACTCTGGGGCTCCAATCTCACGAAAGCTCTCACCGACCTGACGGAGAAGCTGACCTCGCCGGCCTTTGCCGAGCTCGATCCCGCGCGCGTCAGCGCATACGCCGTCGGCGGATACGGGCGCCGCGAGCTCGTTCCCTTCTCGGACGTCGACATTCTCTTCGTCGTGAAAAAGGACAAGGAAGTCGACCTCTCGAAGTCGATCTCCTTCCTATGGAGCCTGGGACTGAAACCGAGCGTCCTCATCCGGAATCTCGACAACCTGAAGGCCGCGGTCGCTGACGATCTGCTCTTCGCAACGACTCTCATCGACGCGCGGCACCTTTTCGGTTTCGAAGCGGAGCTCCTGTCCGGCCCGAAGACGTGGATCCGGTCGATCCGTCCGAAATTCGCGGAGGAGCACGAGAAGGAGAGAATGATCCGGCACCTGAAATATCTCGGCGCGGGCCATCAGGAGCCCAACGTCCGGGATGGTCGCGGAGGCCTGCGCGATCTCCAGGATCGCCGGTGGATCGGCGCCATGGACAACTGGGAGAAACGCGACGAGGCGCTCTCCCCGGGGCAATGGGAGGATTACCGCAGGCTCCTCGCCGCCCGCGCGATCATCCACTGCGCGCTGGAGAAGCGCGAGGACCGGCTGCTGCTGGAAGAACAACAGACGATCAACGACTGGCTCGGATGGCCCATCGGAAAAAATTTCGCGAAGGAAACGCTCAGCACGATGAAACGCGTCGTCCGATCCTTCGATCCGGCGCCGCCCGACCCCGAATCCCGCGTCACCATCACGGAATTTCTGAACCGCATCGGAGCCGCAGACGAGAAGCCGCCGGCGACTTACCTGCGAAGGTGCGACGAAACAGGCGACCTGGGCCGACTCATCCCGGAATGGACGCGCATCGAATGCCTCACGAGGAACGATCCGATCCACCTCTTCACGCCCGAGGAACATACGCTCCGGGCCGTGGAACACCTGGATGCGATGCTCGCCGAAGGCCGCTTCCCGATCGACATCGCCGCCCTGAAGCGCCGCGATCTCCTGACGCTCGCGCTCCTCTTCCACGACATCGGCAAGGGATCCGGCAGGGACCACGAGGTGCGCGGACGGGAAATCGCGGAGGAGACGATGGAACGATGGGGTTATCCGCCGGGCGACATCGCGCTCGTCGCGTTCCTCGTGAACGAGCATCTGCTTCTCTCGTCGAACGCGTTCATGCGGGACGTTCACGATCCGAGCCTCATCCATGATGTCGCGAAGCGGATCGGCGACATCGAAAAGCTGACGATGCTCTATCTCCTAACGGTCGCCGACATCCGTGCCGTCAACGTGGAGTCGTTTTCGGAATGGAAAGCGAACCTCCTCAATACTCTGACGCGCCGCCTGTACCGCCAATGCCAGGCTTACCTCCCGACCGCCAAGCTCGCGGCGGACATACTCCGGCGTCGTCACGAGGCCGTGCTGCGACTCCCAGGGATGGGAGGAGTGTCGCGGGAGTCCACGGAGGGACGGAGCGACCCGCTCATGGCCAGCGATGCTCTCGACATGGACATCGAACGGCACTTCGCCAACATCGACGCGCGGTACGCCCTTGCTCATTCGCCCGAGCAGATCGCCAGCCACATCAAGCTGATCCCGAGATTGACGGCCGAGAAGACGGTGATCGAGCACCACTCCCATCCGGAAATGGGCTACACGGAAGTCCTGGTCATCACTCAGACCCATCACGGCCTCTTCGCCGAGATCGCCGGCACCCTGTCCGCGAAGGGCTTCAATATTCTCGAAGCGGACATTTCCACCCGGACCGACGGCATCGCGATCGACTCCTTCAAGGTGAGCGACACATTCGATCCGGACCGCTGGAAATCCTTCGACCGTGACCTGATGCGCCTTCTTTCTAAGGAGATTTCGGCGGCGGCGCTGATCGCGGAACGCATGCCCTACGCCCGCCGGAACGACCGCAAGGGGTCAGCGGCCGGCCGCAAGAAAACCGCGATCCTCATCGATAACCAGAGTTCCAAGACAAACACCGTCGTCGAGGTGATGGCGCCGGACGAGATGGGCATTCTATACAGAATCGCCAAGACATTTCGTGATTGCGAGATAGGCATCAATTCGGCTATCGTATCGACAACATCGGATCAGGTAGTCGACGTCTTCTACGTCACCACCCGGTCCGGAGAGAAGATCACGGACAAGACGGGCATGGAACGAATGGAATACCTGTTGCGCCAGATTATTTCGACCGAGAATTCAGGAGCCGCCATAGCATGATGATGAGACAGGGCCCCGCCCTGTGAAGGTCCATTTCTACGGTGTCCGAGGTTCCCTGCCGACACCCGGCCCCTCGACGGTAAAGTACGGGGGCAACACATCCTGCGTCGAGGTCAGCGTTCCTGAAAGCGACAACATCTTCATCATCGACGCCGGCACCGGGATCCGCGAGCTCGGCGGCAAGCTCGCTTCCAAGCGCGACAAGGTCATCAACCTCTTCATCTCCCATACGCACTGGGATCACATCCAGGGCTTTCCCTTCTTCGTGCCGATCTACATGCCCCATCACAAGGTCAAGGTCTTTGGCCCCACCAACGATTCGCTCGACCTCTCCCTGCACGACGTCCTCACAAAGCAGATGGACTACTCCGTCTTCCCCGTCCGCTACGGCGAGCTCCAGGCGACGCTCTCGTACACGGCCATGAAGAAGGAGACGCTGATGATCGGCGAAGTCGAAGTGACGGCGCGCCCCCTGAATCATCCCGTCCTGACGCTCGGATATTCCATCGCTCACAAGGGAAAGAAGGTCGTGTATCAGTCGGATCACGAACCTTTCTACAATCTTTTTTCCGACGGCGCGGAGGAGGCGGATTCCTTTATCAACGAGTTGAACCAGGAGATCGTGGATTTCGCCGCCGGAGCGGATCTTCTGATCGCCGACGCGATGTACACGGCCGAGGAATACGACAAGCACCGCGGCTGGGGACACTCCTCCGTTCTGCACGTCCTCGACCGCGCCATCGCCGCCAAATGCCGGAAGCTCGCCATCTTCCATCATGACCCCCTGCACAACGACGCGTTCATGGATAAGATCTACGAGGATCTCATGGCGGAAAAAGCCAGGCGGGATGCGGGCGACCTGGAAATCTTCATAGCGGCGGAAGGTCTCGAGATTACTCTTTGACCGGGGGAGGGGACATGATCTTCACGAGCAGATTCTTCAAGGTCATCGCCGGCCTTGCGATCCTGTTCTCGGCGGCCTGTTCGGCGCAACCCACGGGAATCGACCTGGAGAAGCTGGATGATGCGTCGCGGCACGCCGTGCGGCGCGCGGTCGAGCTCGTCATGGAAGCGAAGAATGTCCGGGCGGAGGACGTGGAGGTGCTCTCGGCGGAAGCGGTCGACTGGCCGGACTCCTCCCTCGGACTGCCGGAACCGGGGATGATGTATGCCCAGGTGATCACTCCTGGCCATCGCGTCAGGCTGAAGGCGAAAACGGACGAGATCCTCGAAGTGCATACGTCCGGAACGAGAGCAATCCTGAAACACTGATTTGTTTCAGCCGGAAAATGGATTTTCGCGAACTGAAATCGTAAATCCTCAATCCTTATGATACAGTTTCACCCCATGTTGACCTCTTCCGACATCCGCGAGTCGTTCCTCGGCTTCTTCGAGAAAAAAGGCCACCGCCGCGTGCCGTCGTCGCCCCTGCTGCCCGCGGAGGATCCGACCCTTCTGTTCACGAACGCGGGCATGAACCAGTTCAAGCTCGTTTTCACCGGCCGCGAATCGCGCGACTACAACCGGGCGGCTTCCTCGCAGCGTTGCGTGCGTGCGGGCGGCAAGCATAACGACCTGGAGAATGTCGGATACACGGCTCGCCACCACACCTTCTTCGAAATGCTGGGCAATTTCTCCTTCGGGGATTACTTCAAGGAAGGCGCCATCTCCTTCGCTTACGATCTCCTCGTTCGAGAATGGAAGATGGATCCGGCGCGGCTCCTCTTCACGGTCTTCTCCGGCGAAGGCGGAATCCCGGCCGACGACGAGGCGCGCTCGTTGTGGAAGAAGATCGCGGGAGTCGGAGACGACCGCGTGCTGGGGCTGGGGATGCAGGACAATTTCTGGGCGATGGGCGACACGGGGCCGTGCGGACCGTGTTCCGAGATCCATTACCACCTGGGCGACGACATCGCGTGCGCGGAAGAGTCGGCCGGACGAAAATGCAAAGGTGTCGCGTGCGATTGCGACCGCTGGATGGAGATCTGGAACCTTGTCTTCATGCAGTACGAGCGATCGGGCGAAGGCGTGCTGACTCCCCTGCCTGCTCCCTCGATCGACACGGGCATGGGACTGGAGCGCGTCACCGCGGTCCTGCAGGGTAAACGCTCCAACTACGATACCGATCTTTTCCAGCGGATCATCGCGGAGATCGGATCGCGCATGAACAGGACCTATGGTCAGGAGGAGACGACCGACGTCTCCCTCAGGGTCGTCGCGGATCACCTCCGCGCCGCCGCGTTTCTCATCGCGGACGGCATCTATCCCTCGAACGAAGGGCGGGGCTATGTGCTGCGGAGGATCATGCGCCGTATGATCCGGCATGTCCGACTGATGGGTTCGCACGAACCCGTGGCCTTCACGCTCGTGCCCGTTCTCGTCGAGCTGATGGGCCAGGCTCATCCCGTCCTGGAAGAACGCGCGGCGATCATCACGCAGGCGATCCGCCGCGAGGAGGAGACATTCCTCGTCACGCTCGATCGGGGCCTGTTGCTCCTGGACGAAGCCATCGCATCCCTGAAGGAGAAGACGATCCCCGGCAGCATCGTCTTCAAGCTGTATGACACATACGGATTTCCTCCGGACCTGACCGCCCTTCTCGCGCGCGACCGGAATCTCGCGATCGACCAGCCGGGATTCGACGCGGAAATGGCGGCTCAGCGGGATCGTTCGAGAAAGGCTTCGAGCTTCGAAGCGGCGGCGGAGATCGACACGGATGTGGAGACGCCGACGGAGTTCGTGGGATACGAGGAGCTCCGCGCGGATGCGCGCGTCCTCACGGTCTTTCCCGAGGCGAACGGGAAGCATTGCGTCGTCCTCGATCGTTCGCCTTTCTACGCCGAGTCCGGCGGCCAGGTCGGCGATCAAGGCCTCATTTCGGGCGGAACAGCCCGCTTCCAGGTGGAGGGAACCATCAAGAATTCCCGGGGTGTTTATTTCCACACGGGCGTATTCGAATCCGGAATGCTCGACGTGGGCGCCCTAGTCCGCGCGGAGGTCAATCGCGGTGCGCGCGTGGCGACGGAGCGCCATCATACGGGAACGCATCTGCTTCACGCCGCGCTTCACGAAGTGCTGGGAGATCACGTACGGCAGGCCGGGTCGCTCGTGACGCCCGACAGGCTGCGCTTCGACTTCGCTCATTTCCAGGCCATGACTCCGGAAGAAATCCGAAAGGTCGAAGAAATCGCGAACGCCGCCGTGCTCGCCGACCTGGATGTCACGAAGCGGGTCTACCCCATAGAGGAAGCGAAGAAGATGGGGGCGAAGATGTTCTTCGGGGACAAGTACGGGGAACTGGTCCGCGTCGTCTCGATCGAAGGGCGCAGCGATTACGGCGAGAGCTCTTCGGCCGCTCGGGAAGTTGCATCGCGAGAGTTCTGCGGCGGCACTCATGTCCGGCGGAGCGGCGAGATCGGGATCATCAGGATCCTCTCGGAGTCGGCCATCTCGGCGGGAGTCCGGCGCATGGAAGCCGTGGCCGGAACGAAAGCGCTGGAGCATGTCGTCCGCCACGAGGAGATACTGCACACGGTCGGAGCCAGGCTAACTTCGACCGTGGCTGAGCTGCCGGAGCGGCTGGAGCGGGTGCTCGACGAGAGGAAAAAGCTCCAGAAGGAACTGGCGCGAGCGCGCGCGGAAAAGGCGATGCGGGAGGCGGATGAAGCCGTGAAGGGATTTCAGGACCTCGGCGGCGTCCGGCTGGGCGCGGCCTTCATCGAGGACATCGATCGCACCGCCATGCGACTGGTCGGAGACAAGCTCTTGCAATCCATCGGCAGCGGCGTCATCATCGTCGGCAGCAATCCCGCCGATGACGAAGGCCGCAGGAAAGCCGCGCTCTGCGTCCTCGTCTCCAAAGATCGGACGAACATCGTCAAGGCGGGTGACATCGTCGCGCGGCTGGCGAAGATATGCGGCGGCGGCGGCGGGGGACGACCTGAGATTGCCGAAGCGGGCGGCAAGGATGCGGCGAAGGTGCCCGAGGCGATCGATGCCGCGGCCGGAATCGTAAAGGAGCTGATGAAAGCATGAAGCAGAAAAGGAAGTCGGGAGAGACCACGGACGAAATGGAACAGGCGGAACTCGCGACCCTGGCTCCGGAGCTGGCGGCGAACGACAAGAGCGAAGAGAAAGCCTGGGGCATCAAGACCGACAAGGCGGCCTACAGCCGCCAGCGCATCGACATACCCGACCGCTGGTAATTTCCGCTTCATCCCTTTGAGCAAGCCCTCGACCGTCCTCGCCGTCGACGCCGGCACGGTCCGGATCGGCTTGGCGATTTCCGACGAGACCGGCACGTTTGCATTTCCCCTCGAAGTCATCCCCGCAAAAAATGCGATTGCGCGAATCAAGGCGCTCTGCGAGGAGCGCACGGTGACGCAGGTGATCGTGGGACTGCCGCTGACGATGAAGGGAGACATCGGCCCCGAAGCCGCGCGTGTGGAGAAGTTCATCCGGAAACTTCAGCGCGCTCTTCAACCCCTGCCCGTGACCGCCGTCGATGAACGGCTCAGTTCACTCGTGGCGGACCGTATTCTCGAATCCGGCAAGGGACACCCAAAGCGCGACGCCGTGGCGGCGGCGGTGATACTGGAGAGCTATCTGAAGACGATCAATGACAAATGACGAATGAACAACGACTGATGAACAATTCCTGATTGTTCATCAGTCGTTGTTCATTCGTCATTTGTCATTGGAACCCTGGTCCGCAAACTGACGGTGCCATAGCTCCAGCATCAGAAGCGCCCAGAGACGGAAGGCATTATTGCGGCGACCGGCCTTGTGGTCATCAATGAGGCGTTCGATGACTTCGCGCTTGAAGTAGCCGCGCGCGAGGGAACCCGAGTCCAGGAGGATCTCGCGAATATATCCGTGCAGCTCGCCCTGGAACCAATGCGAAAGCGGAACGCTGAAGCCCATCTTTCTTCGATAGAGAATCTCATACGGCAATATTCCGTGATGCGCTTCCTTCAAAATTTTCTTCGACGAGAACGCTCCGACTTTCCACGTCCGCGGCAGGGAAGCGGCGAACTCCATGATCGACGTGTCGAGGAGAGGCGATCGGGTTTCGAGCGAGACGGCCATGGAGGCGACATCGACCTTCACGAGAAGCGTATCCGGCAGGTACATGAGCGTATCGGAACGGAGAACGCGGTCGACGAGATCGGCCTTGCGGGGATTGTCCCAGCCGTCGGTCATGAGACGG
Organism: uncultured bacterium; assembly: GCA_964499705.1. Lineage (GTDB taxonomy): Bacteria > UBA8481 > UBA8481 > UBA8481 > UBA8481 > JBBTKW01. Next base: position 78,446 of record CAZCME010000013.1, read on the forward strand.
AGGAGATAATCGTCGGCGGAGTGGTTGCCGAGCCGGGCGCGAAATTCGTCGGAGTACATCTGTTGCCGCGCCTCGGCGTCGAAGTATGCGAAGATGCTGAGATTGAACTTGTCCGGAGTGCATTGCGAGGCTCGCGCGAAGCGGCGGATCTTCCTCGCGAGCGATCGGTTTTGCACTCCCTCGGGAAGCCATGACGTCGCTTTTTCCGTGAGCGAGCGTATGCCGGAGGTCGTGAGGCTGGAATAAAGCCCGTGCATGAGGAGCGCGCGGTAGCGCTCGTAGCCACCGAAGTATTCGTCTCCCCCGTCGCCGTTCAACGCCACCGTGACGCGCTGGCGCGTCATGCGGCTGACGTAGTAGGTCGGCAGGGCGGACGAGTCGGCGTAGGGCTGGTCGTAGTGCCAGACGAGCTTCGGCAGGATCTCCATGGCGTCCGGTTCGACGATGAATTCCTCGTGCTGCGTGCCAAACTTCTCCGCGACCATCCGGGCATACTGGGTCTCGTTGAAATCCCTGTTCGGAAATCCGATGGAAAACGTTTTGACCGGCGCGGAGGATACTTCCGCCATGGCGGAAACCACCGCCGAGGAATCGACGCCTCCGGAAAGAAACGCGCCGAGCGGAACGTCGGATATGAGCCGGGCTTTTGTGGCGTCGACGATCAATTCGCGTAGCCTGATTTTCGCGTCGTCGTACGAGAGATCGGTCTTCCGGACCCAATCCGCCTGCCAGTAGGTTTCGATCTTTGCGCTTTCGCCTGTCCAGACGAGTCGCGAAGCGGGAGGCAGGCGATGCACGCCATTGAAGATGGTTTTCGTTCCCGGAATCGACTGATATGTAAGATACAGATCGATCGACTCCGGATCGATTTCGCGCGGGCAGTTCGGAAGCGTCAGGAGCGCCTTGATCTCCGACGCGAAGTAGATCCCCTCGGCGTCCTCGAACCAGTACACCGGTTTTTTGCCCGCGCGATCGCGCGCGATGAGGAGCGAGCGATCCCGCGTGTTCCAGATCGCGAACGCGAACATGCCCCTCAGTTTTTCCGGAACGCGCGCGCCGAGTTCCTCATAGAGATGAACGATCGCCTCCGTGTCGGAATGCGTCCGAAATCGATGACCCCTGGATTCCAGATCCGGCCGCAGCTCGAGAAAGTTGTATACCTCCCCGTTGAACGTGATCCAGACCGATTCGTCCTCGTTGGACAAGGGTTGCCTGCCGCCCTCGAGATCGATGATGGAGAGCCGGCGATGTCCAAGCCCACAGCCTTCCAGCGCGACGTGCCCTTCCCCGTCGGGACCGCGATGGACCAGCGTATCGGTCATACGTTTGAGAACGGAAACGTCGGGCTTGCGCCCATCTCGATAAACAATTCCAGCTATGCCGCACATGGGGGAAGAATAGGGGACATTCTCCAACATTCCAACATTGAGGATGAAGGAGTTATGGAATTCATTCCTAAAGGAATCATGAAAAGTTCATCATCATCTCGCGGGAAAATGCATCTGGGATATTTTTCAAGGCTGGAATCGCTGAAAATAGGGTCCAACACGCGAATGCGTCTGAGTTTTCATCGTTTCAACCCCGATAAAATCCAGACCTAAACGACTAACTCCTGCTGCGTCAATGTTGGAATGTTGGAGAATGTCCCCCTGATTGCTTCGGCAAGGGCTCCTTTGCGCCTGTCTTTTCGCATGCGAGAAACGATCATCGAATAATAACCATTCGGGTGGCGATCGCCGTCCTCATGCTGGATACGGTCGTAGGTCCAGCGGGCCAGCTCATGCGCAATGTAGATCGTGAGTTCGCGGTGCATCGCCTCGATCGACGACCATGCCTGGCGGCGCATTTCGGATGTGGCCATGACGAACCGGTCGGCCATCTGCTGAAGATCGCTCCAGGACCACGACACGGCGTCGCGGTCCATCGTGCGTCGCTTTCTGGTTTCTTCGAACCGCTGACGGCGTTCCGTCTGGAGTTCGATACGCTTTCGAAATAGATGCGAGCTCATGAAACGGCCGTTATGGCCCTCGCGAAACAGTGTTTCGTTGGATTCTGCGTTGAGTTCATTGAACCATCTGTCCAATACGCCCAACTGTTTAACATGATCGAAGGAGGAGATGTTCTTTCCGAAGAGTTGCTCGGCGAGCAGATGCCGGTCGACGCGATTTCTCTGGGTTCCCATGCCCAGCATTTCCCGCGCACTGCACCAAGGATAAAGAAGCGGATCGCGTACGAAACCGGCACGGACTGGATTGAGGATGATGTAGGCGACGACGGTTTCAAAGTAGGACTCCGTCTCGATGACGAGCGACTTCGATCTGCCCTGGAAGAGGTGGCCGGTCCGGTCGTGGCGTCGGTTGAGTTCCTGAGAGGCGCGCGTCAAAAATCGCCGCAGGAATTCCGAAATGTCGCCGCCGGGCGTTCGAAGGCAGAAATGAAAATGATTCGGCATGAGACAATAGGCATACGTGACGACGCGAAACATCTTTGCCGACTCGAAATAGAGATCGAGAAATCGACGGTAATCGGACTCGTGCTGGAAGAACGGGTGCTTGTCGACGAAGCGATTGAGGACGTGGTAGACGGCGTCCTTGTAGGCGATGCGTGGACCTCTGGACATGGCGATGTCTCCTATCGGCTTGCGGTGCGGTCGAAATAGTCGCGGACGATGTTACGGAAGCGTGTGGATCGATGAGGAAGTTCGGCGAGCCATCGCATGTATGTCGGGTCGCGCCGGCTGATCTCCTCGAGCGACCGGCCGCGATGCTTGCCGAACGCGATTCGATGCGACCTGCCGTGGGGAATCAAACCGGATCGCTTCCGTTCGAAGTTATCGCTGCAGGCGGCTGAATAGACCTCGTCGGCCTTCCGGAAGGCTTCGTCTTCCGATAGGCCGATACTTCTGAAAATTCCGAATGCACAGGCGCGATCCTGCTCCGGGCTGGTCACTTTCCGCCGATCCTGTTTCGCCATTGTGGTCTCCTTTCGTGATTGAGTGTCATACAGAGCAGAAGTTGTGCCGGCAGAAGTGCTTATTTTCCAGCAAGAGCATATCCGGAAAAGTGTCGAATCCTGGACACATGTCCAGAATTCGACACTTTTCACGCACAGGATTCTCAGGATCAACAGGATGAAAACCGGCAAATCATATATTTTGAACGTTCATCCTATCCTGTGGATCCTGCTCAATATTGAAGCGAAAATAATATTTGCAGTGGCTATAGAGCTCGGGTATTGACTACGGGGACAGATATTTCTTGGATTGGAGCGCAGCCAGGATTTTGACTGCCGGCTGCAAAAATGTGTTCTATGATGAAAATGGATGAAAATGGGCCGTCCAATCACTTTTCAGTTGTTGATTGGATCTATTCTTTTACTTTTTGCCGACGAAGGTCCCGCCGGAATCTGCCTTCTCTATTTCAGTCAGAACATCGCTACTTTTGGTCGAATTGCGTTTCATTCACGATCCAGACGAATGATCGCGCTCGGCCTCATTCTTATTTTGGTTCAGATATTTTTTTGCATGAAACTTTTCTTTGCTCTCACGCTAGACACATTCGAGTTGCTTCTTCGCAACAACTTTATTCCTGCCGTTTTCGTTTTCTTCCTCGAAGGTGCGACAGTCGATGAGGCAATGGCGAAGCGCGCCGGCTTTTGGATCTTTCTAATTAACTGGGCGATTCTCTCGGCCGGTATGATTGCGTTTGCTCGACTAAAAGCTGAGCACCACCTTCAATTCGCTATCATTGCGTTGGTAGCTCTCTGCAAAGGACTGTCGCAACTGGCGCCAACATTGCGTGAAAACCGCAAGCGAACTCCGTTTGGGCACGCGGCATACGGGGTACTCGTTCTGATAATGCTATTCGGTTTCTATCACACAATTGGAAGCGAGCGTCCATCTGTTGATTACGCGGGCGCGCTTGAACGTGCATTAACGACAGGCGATTCAGAACAAGCGATTGCGCTTTTGCAATTAACCAATCCTTCCGGGCAAATCGTGGTCGCCCACCAGGTCGACGGCACACCTGCAATCGAGCTCGCGCTGCAATCTCAGTTGCCGCAGGTTCGCAAAGCGGCAATTAGAACGTATGAGGTCTGGATGATCAACGCCGTCGATCGGGATCCATCCGATCGTGATGACCTTGAACGTCGCTACAAATCTCACATGACCCCGCTACTGTCCGATCCTGTATCAAGAATTCAAGAACTGGCGAGGGAAGCATATGAAAATCCAAAAGGCTATTCGGGATGGAGAAGCCCGTTCTAATTTTCGTGACTGTGAAAGGAGATATTCTCTACATTCCTACATTTAAATAAATGAGTTGCAGAAGCGTCATTCCGGCGAATACAAAATTTGCATTTGCTCTGAACAACTGCCTTCTCTAACTCCATCATCCTCAATGTTGGAATGTTGGAGAATGTCCCCCTATACTCCCTCTCATGGAATTCGATCGCATACCGGGGGACACCGTCACTCGCTTCATTCTCTCAGGCTCCATGGAGACGGGGCGGTTCGAGCGGTTTCGCTTCGAGGCCAAGGATGCCGTCATCCCGCAGTCGCCCCACCTGATGCTCGATGTGTCCGGCGTCGACTTCATCGATTCGTGCGGGATCGGGACGATGATCGAGCTCTTCAAGCACACGAAACTCCACGGCGGGGAGCTCATCATCGCGGGAATGCAGGAGCACCTCGTCAAGCTCTTCCAGATGCTGAAGCTCGATACGTTCTTCACCATGGTGCCCGACTTATCCGCCGGAGAAGCTCTGCTGGCGAAGATTCGCCGCAGGGATCAGGGCGTGTCATGACGCCGGAGAACGACAAGGCTCCGGCGGAATCGGTTTTGCCCGGGTCCGCGTCCCCGAAAACCGCTCAGCTCGAATCGATCTTCTCCCAGCTCGACAAGATCCAGAAGCAGGTTTCACTGACGAGGCACGAGCGGCCGATGACGGAGATGTTCTTCGAAGTGCGCGAGCGGAAGTCGGTCCTCTTCGCCAACATATCCCGCGCCGTTCTGAAAAGCCTTTCCAGCCACGATCGTATGATGACAATGATCCGCAGCTCCATGTCGCGGGAGGAAAAATCGCGCGAATTGAAGGCGAGTTCCGCGGTCATTCTTCAGGATGTACTCTCCGCACTGGCAGCATCGCTGACGACGCGCGAGAAGGAACTCGTCCTCCTGGAGATCATCGACGAGGTCCTCGGCCTGGGCCCCATCGAGCAGCTGATCCGGGACCGGGAGATCGGGGAGATCATGATCAACGGGCCGGACTTCATTTTCATCGAGCGGCGCGGCAAGATCGAGCTTACTCCGCTGAAATTCCAGGATACCGAGCACCTCATGAAGACGGTGGAGAAGATCCTCTCGCCGGTGGGCCGCCGCGTGAACGAGTCGACTCCCTGTGTCGACGCGCGCCTGGCGGACGGCTCGCGCGTCCACGTCGCCATCGCTCCGGTCGCCCTGAACGGCCCTCTCGTGACGATCCGGAAATTCCCGGAGCGCGCATTGACGCTCGACGACTTGATCGACGCGGGCACGCTCTCTCCGGCCATGGCGGATTTCCTGAAATGCTGCGTGGAAGGACAGTTGAATATTCTCGTGTCCGGAGGAACCGGCAGCGGAAAAACCACGCTCTTGAATGTGCTCGGCATGTTCATCCCGAGCGGAGAGCGGATCGTCGTCATCGAGGATTCGGCGGAACTGCAGATCCACCGGATGCACGTCAACGTCGCGCGACTGGAATCCAAGCTGGCCAACATGGAAGGGCGGGGCGAGATCCCGATCCGCGAATTATTGAGGAACGCGCTCAGGATGCGGCCAGACAGGATCGTCATCGGCGAGGTACGCGGAGGCGAAGCGTTCGAGATGCTGCAGGCGATGAACACCGGGCATGACGGCTCTCTTTCCACGGCGCACGCGAATTCGCCGATGGACATGATCCACAGGCTGGAAGGGATGTGCCTGATGGCGGGGCTCGACCTTCCGATTCCTGTCATCCGGCGGATGATCGCGGGAGGCCTCAACCTCATCATCCAACAGAACCGCCTGAAGGATGGAACTCGCCGAATGGTGGAAATCTCCGAGGTTGCCGGCATGGAGGACGGTCACGTCAAACTCCAGTCGCTCTGGAAATTCCGTTCGACCGGAACCGACGCGCGGGGAAGAATCGCGGGAGCGTTCGATCGATCGGCTCACCAGCCCAAGTGTCTCGACAAGCTCGTCTCGGCGGCGACGGAACTGAACCTGTAGTTCCCGGTCATGGCTCATCATTTCCCGTCGTCAATTCCGCGAAAGCGGGACTGACGAATTATTCCATCAGGTTGTACTTCACGATGTGCCGGAACGCGGCGACGCCGTCTTTCCACGTGATCTTCTTGCCTTCGTCGTAAGTCCGGCCGAAGTAGGAGATCGGGATTTCGAAGATCCGGGCTCGCGCTTTCGCCACCTTGGCGGTCAGTTCGGGCTCAATGCCGAAACGGTTTTCCTTCAGGTTCAAACTCTTCAAAAGCGGCGCGCGGAACGCCTTGTAGCCGGTCTCCATGTCGGTAAGGTTGATGTTCGAGAATGCGTTCGACATGAGCGTCAGGAACATGTTACCGAGATAATGCCAGAAGTACAGGACACGGTGGGGACCTCCGAGAAAGCGCGAGCCGTACACGACGTCGGCGTCGTTGTTGAGAATGGGAGCGATGAGCGCGGCAATGTCCTTGGGATCGTATTCGAGATCGGCGTCCTGGATGACGATGATATCGCCCGACGCCAGGGCGATGCCTTCGCGAAGGGCCGCCCCTTTCCCGCGGTTGACGGGGCAGTATTTCGTCACGAGTTTCGCGACCGGATGCGCTTCCGTGTATTCGCGGATCCGGTCCGGAGTGCCGTCCTGCGACGCATCGTCGACGATGATGATCTCGGTGTCGTCCGCTCCAGTCTTGACCGCGCGGACCCGATCGAGGATCGTATGAATCGTATCGTGCTCGTTGTAAACGGGTATGACGATGGAAAGTTTCATGGCCATGCTCCTAGATCGATCCATTCGCCGGCGCAAAATGCCGGTCCGTCGCCACCCCGATGCGATGCATCGAGAAGCGTAAAAGGCGCCACAAGATGTTGAGGCCGTATTTCACGGAGCGTTGGAAATTGATCTGCGACGCTTCGTCGAAATAGCGCGTCTCGATGGGGATCTCGACGAAACGCATTCCCGCCTGGATGCCCTGCAGGATGATCTCCGTGTCGAATATGAAGTCGTCGGAATTTTCGTCCATGCGGATCGCCTCGAGATATTTCCGCGTGTACGCGCGGAACCCGGAGTGGATCTCCGTCAGGTACACGCAACACGTGATGTTGAAGATCGCGGTCAGGGCGACATTCGCGACGAATTTCCACTTCGGCATGCCTCCCTCGTTGAAGCGGCCACCCAGCATGCGGGAACCGAACGCGGCGTCGGCGCGACCTTCCTTCAAGGGAGCCAGCAGATCGGGGATCATGCGGGGATCATACTGGTGGTCGGGATGGACCATCACGACGATGTCGGCGCCGCGATCCAGCGCGGTCCGGTAACACGTCTTCTGATTCCCTCCATAGCCGCGGTTTCTGGGATGGACCGTCACTTCGATTCCCAGGGATCGGGCCTTCTCCACGGTCTTGTCCCGCGAAGCGTCGTCGACACAGAGCACATGATCAAAGTGGCCCTGCGGTAGGTCGTGGTACGTGCGCTCGATCGTCTTCTCCGCGTTGTACGCGGGCATCACGATCCAGACAACCGGGTTCCTGTCCATTCAGGAAATCTAGCGACTCGGCGACTTCGGAGCAAGGGGGACGAGATCGGGGGGCAGGGACTTGTACACGACGAAAAGAATGCGACTGTCGAGATCGTGGGAGGCGAAGTCAATATTCCTGGCTACAAGGAGCCGTTCCCAATTTCTCGTGTTCGCGTCATCCGGCAATAAGACCGCGGGGCGCTCCGCACGCCGCAACTGTTCCGTCCACACAGGACGTCGGTCACTGGAATTGGGAGGCATTGTCGCGGACACGGGGATCCGCCCCAGCAGGCGAAATCCGATCGGATAACCGAGATCGTAGTCCGCATACAACCCGTCCGCGCCCGCCCGTAGGATGATGTCCGCGGCGCGGCCGACAACGGGATGGGGGGCGAACGCGGCAATCATGCGGACATCCGCATACAACGAGACCACGACGAGCGGAATCAGAACGCAGCGCGCGCCGTACTTGCCGAAAGCCTGAACGGCGACGACGAGCGCGATCGCTACCGTGGTCCACTGGCGATCGCGCGTCAGATTACCCGCAAGATTGAATAGAAGCAGCGCGACGAGGAAGGAAAGAACAAGGATGCCCCATTCGCTCCCCTGCCTGTGAAGGAGAACGCCGCCCCAGACAGCCAGTCCCAGAAGGATAACGGCTCCAGCGAGACCTCCGCAGGGCGAGAACAGATTCGACAGCCCCAGCATCGTCTCCATGATCCACTGAGGCACCTGGCCGACGCGGCCCATCATCGCGTCCCACAGATTCGACTGGGCCGTCGCGTCCAGCGATCGCCCTCCCAAGCGCCGGAATGTGGCGCCCGGAGCGATGGAGAGATTATATATCCAGAACGGCAGGCTCCCCGCCATGAAGCCCGCGCACATCGACAAGCAACCCTTCACGTGGAGGGAGCGCTTCCAGAGGAGAAGCACAAGACCTGAAATAAGAAAGGGCAGGCCAAGCCAGAGGATCATGAAAGACGCTCCCATTAGAAAGCCCGCGGCCAGGAAATCGCGCGAGCGAAGGGAGCGGGAAGCCGCGATGCACATGATCCAGATGGCGAAACCCAGGCAATACGTCTCGGGATAGCCTCCGTGGGCTGTTGTCGAGAGCAAGAACATGGTGGGAAGCGAAGCCGCCATCGCCATGGCGGCCAGGTAGGAATTGAAAGTATCGAACGCGCGACGCAGTGACAAGAACACAAGGGGAGCCAGCACGGCGTCATAGAGGAGCGTAGGCAGACGAAAAGAGAAGGGGCTCGGTCCATACCAGGCCATGAACGGTATGCTCAGGTAGGAAATGAGCGCCGACGCATAATGCGCGCCCCAGCAATAGAGGGGATATTCCTCCCCTCGCGCGATCGCGAATGCCATGAGACCGAATACGCTTTCGTCTCCGGACAATTCGCTGCGGGAAATGAGCGGCAGGCGGAGTAGAATCGCGAACGCTCCGGTCACCAGGGCGGGAAACATCAGATTGGAGGATGGATCACGCGCGGTTTCGGGAGAAGGAGAAGCGCTCACGCGCCGATAATACAGTGTCAGGCCGCCTCATTGCCATATTCAATGTGGTCATGTGACGGCCCGGCATCGTAGAATGCCGGCATGAAATGGAACAGCTACGATTTCGTTCTCTCCGCTGACGCCCAGTGGAACGGCGCGAGCCAGGATTATATCCGCGACCTCCGGGAGTATCGCCGCGCCGATCTGAAGAGCGAATACCAGACGATCGTCTCTCCGGAACTGCATCGACTGTTGCCTCGACGGGCCGGACGAACGTTCGAGTCGGCCGACCAGAGCACATGCGTCCGGGTCAGGGCGATCGACCAGCGGATCGGATTCCCGGCGGAGTTCTTCCAGTGCATGCTCCAGAAGCCCCAGCACTACGTCGACTACCACAGCCGGCATCCGGCATTCATGAGCCTCGTGCGGAACAATCACGCGAAGCTGAACGAAATCCTGGACGCGGGATTCCGCGCCTATTACGCGCGCGGCGTCTCTCCCGATCATGCGATCTACGACGAGATCGACCGGCTCTTCCGCAGTGAAGACGCGGAAATGCGCGGGATGCTGAAGGGATACCTCACGCAGAAGCCGCAGCGCGCGATCTTCCTCATCGACGTGGAGTCGGCACCGGCATCGCTGCCGTGGCTGGAGCCCGTCTACCAGACGATCAAGCACCACCTGCTGAACTGGGGGATCGACCACATCGCGGTCCTGACCGGAAAAGGTTATCACTTTGTTACGCAGGTTCCGCTGTATGCGGAACGCGGCATCCACGACGGCAAGGCGCATCTGAACTATGCAATGCTGAACCTCATGGCGCGCGGCGGTCCCGTCAAACCCGAGACGCTCGACGGGCTCGTGTCCGTCCGCTGGGGCAGCCGTAAGCAGTCTCCGACGCCCCTCCTGTCGCAACGCTCCTACCAGGGCATGTGGAAGCTGCAGCAGTTTTTTCTCGTCAACATCGCCGACGACATCCGGCGCCAGCTCTCTCGCGCGAGGATGAATCCGTGGGTCAACTTCAGCGACACGGAGAAGGAGACCGTCATCCTGGACACGACGAGCATGCTGCGGCAGGTGGAGATGGGCGTCTTCGGCAGCGTCGGAAGCCTGTACAACAAGAAGAGAAATCCGCCGAAGGTCCGGATCATCCGCAGCCGGAACGGGCACGAATTCTTCCGGAACGACCTGAACTGGATGCTCTCCACGCGAACCGATCTCGGCGCCGTGAAGCACCACCTCGTCCACACCGGTGGCCGCATCCCCGACGGCTCGCGTGGCATCGAGAACATGATCCACGGGTATGATTCCAGCCGGATGAAACGCGAACTGCACGACCCCTGCGACCGACCGCTCTCGCCGGAATGGATCTCCGAGATCTTTCAGTCGAACTACCGCATCATCTGGCAGCGGTGCCCGGAGATCCTCTCCCACATCGAGCACGCCCAGCCGAATTTCCTGAATCCGTCATGTCTCTCTTATGTCTATCGCCGCCTGGCCGCGCGCGGATTCTCCGTGCCGGAGATGATGACGATCACGAAGGCGGTGTACTGCGATCCGGCCAAGAACGTTCAGATCGACGGCAAGTATTCAAAGGACGAATGGTGCCGGTGGCCCGAGCTGCTGCTGGGAGAGTGGTTCAAGGGGTAGTGCTCACCACGATCACGTTCAGCTCCCGCGACCGGGAGACGGTTCAGGACCTGGACGAACGCTTCCATCGATCCGATGCCTGCGACCCCTGGGTCAAATCCTTCTTTATCCACGCTTATCGCGATCTCTTCGACGACATCAGGAGCGTCGCGCCGGCGGTCGCCGTGCCGTACAACTGCGGAACGCTCATCGCCGCTCCCAACGGCAAGCTCGTCGGCATCGACCTGACGCTTCTGGAGAATTATTACGGCGGTCGCGACTGGAATGTGCCGGGCTGGCTGTACGATCTCATCTCCGACCGTCTCGACGTCCTCATCGTCTCGCACGGGCACTGGGATCATTGCTGGGTGGAACTCATCTGGAGCATGATCCGGAAGGGCAAGACCGTGATCGTGCCGGAGGGAATCCGCACCTGCGCGCCCAAGTTCCTGCCGCAGGGGTGTCGCGGTGTAGCGGACGACGCGCGCTTCTGGTGGAACGGGCTCCATTTCGCCTTTCACCACAACAGGCACGTGTACGACGGCGGACGCGGCATGAATGTCCTGACGACGCGCATCTGGGACGGCCGGAACGTCTACCTGCACACATCTGATGCGGACCCCACCGACGAGGAGCGATTCCGCTGGCACGATCCTCATCCTGTCGATGTGCTCCTCTTCAAGTTCGGCGGCGTCTCCCCCTTCGTCTCCGACTACGACGCCCTGGTCCGGACCGTGGACCTGATCTCCCCCCGAAAGCTCCTGCTGCCCATTCACCTGAACGAATTCGGCCATCGGGGCACGGGAGCCGCTCTGCCGTATGGGCACACGTATGACGTCTTCGAGAGGTATCGCGCGGAGGGTCGGCTCGGGTCGAGGCGGTATGCCGTCCTCTTCGGGAACAGGATAGTCCGTCTGTAGGGAGGGGAAATTCTATGTTGGAGAATGTCCCCTTGACGCTGCGGCTTTCTCTTCGATATAGTTTCTCCTGAAGGATCCCTGATCCTTCCAAGCAGAGGCACCCGCCTCTCACCTCGCAGCCTGCCGCTGTTTCCGGCGCGGACTTGCGCGACCGAGGTTTTCGTGTTTTGCCTGTGACGACGTGTGTCCAGGGGGCGGGTATCCAAGGATCGGCCGGACAGCGCAGTTGAACAAGGAGACCGCGGAATCAGCAAAGGAAAGCTCAGAATCAACGAGGACATCAACGTTCGCGAAGTGAGGCTGATCGGGGAAAATTCCGAGCAGCTCGGAATCGTCAGCAAGGAAGAGGCTCTGGCAAAGGCTCGCGCCGCCGGCCTCGATCTCTGCGAAATCGCAGCGAATGCGAAGCCGCCCGTCTGCAAGCTCATGGATTTCGGGAAATACAAGTACGAAATGCAGAAGAAGCTGAAGGAAGCGCGGAAGAAGCAGAAGGTGATCCACGTCAAGGAAGTCAAGCTCTCCCCCAAGATCAACGAACACGACTACCTCAACAAGTACAACGCGGTGGAACGGTTCATATCCGAGGGAGACAAGGTGAAGGTGACGATGGTATTTCGAGGCCGCGAGGGAGCACATCCCGAGTTCGGCGCGAAGATCATCAACAGGCTGGTCGAACAGATCAAGACAACGGCTCAGATCGACCGCATGCCCAAGCAGGAAGGCAACCAACTCTCGGTGATCCTCTCCCCGATGCCCTAGGCTCGGATGAAGGCATCGCCCGGGAACCGGCGCTGCCTTGTGGAAGAGGAGAAAGAAGAGTATGCCCAAATTGAAATCGCACAGCGGAGCCAAGAAGAGGTTCCGCGTCACCGCGAGCGGGAAAGTCACCAGCAAGAAGGCCGGCCGGAAGCACAACCTTTCCCATAAAGCCCGGAACCGCATGCGCAAATTGAGGACCGGACTTGTTCTGGCGCCCGTCGAGACGAAAAAGGTTCTCGGCGTTCTGAAATAAGGAGACACTACAATGCCAAGAGCCAAGGGCGCTTCATCGCGCCAGAAGAGACACAAGATATTCAAACTCGCGGAAGGAATGCGCGGAGGCCGGTCGAAGCTGTACAAGACGGCCAAGGAATCGGTCATTCGAGCGCTCTCGTTCTCATACCGCGACCGCAAGACGAAGAAGCGCGAGTACCGCGCTCTCTGGATCGCCCGCATCAACGCAGCGACCCGCAACTCCGGAATGAGCTACAGCCGCTTCATCGACGGGCTTAAAAAAGCCGGCGTCGATATCAACCGCAAGATGCTTTCCGAGCTGGCGGTCAACAGTCCGGACGCGATGAACAACCTCATCGAGATCGCCCGTTCGCAGCAGGCAGCGGAGAATCCGGTCGCGACTTCTGCACAGCAGGGATAGAGGCGGAACCATTTCCACCTGGCGTACCGGAGCCGGGATCACACGCGCATGAATGAGCGGTTGCGCGCGCTCCGGGACGAAGCGCTCGGCCGGATCGAGGCGGCATCGGCCGCGGAGCTGGAGAACCTGCGCGTCAGCTATCTGGGCCGCAAGAGCGAGCTGAAGTCCCTCTTGAAGACGCTCGGGTCCCTCTCCCCGGAAGAACGCCCCGCGTTCGGAGCCGCCGTCAACGCGGCGGTGCGGGAGATCGAGGGGCGGATCGAGGCGCGCCTGGAGCAGCTCTCCACGACCTCGAGCGGGCCGCTCATCGATTTCACGCGCCCCGGGTTCGCGCGTCGCCAGGGACTTCCGCACCCCATTATTTCCACGATCGAACAGATCACTCAAATCTTCGTCCGGCTCGGATACGGCGTCGCCGACGGACCCGACATCGAGGATGACGCGCACAATTTCCGCGACCTGAATTTCCCTCCGGATCATCCCGCGCGCGACGCTCAGGATACATTTTTCGTCAAGCGACATCCGATCGGCGACAATCCCCTGCTGCTCCGCACGCATACCTCGCCTGTCCAGATCCGCGTCATGGAGGCGATGACTCCTCCCCTGTCCATCATCATCCCGGGCCGGACCTACCGCGCGGATGCCCAGGACGCGACGCACTCCCCGATCTTCCACCAGGTCGAAGGGCTCGTCGTCGGATACCACATCTCGATGGCCGATCTGAAGGGGACGCTGGAACATTTCGCGCAGGAATTCTTCGGCCCGAAATTCCACGTCCGGTTCCGGCCGTCGTTCTTTCCCTTCACCGAACCGTCCGCCGAAGTCGATGTCTCCTGCGTCGCCTGTCGCGGCGACGGTCGTTCCGTTCCTCCCTGGACGTCCCCGGCGTCTCCCGCGCACGCGGGAGCGGGCGCCTCATGCCGCGTCTGCCGGGGCACCGGTTGGCTGGAAATTCTCGGCGCGGGCATGGTGGATCAGAACGTCTTCGAAGCGGTCTGCGCCAGGCGCGGCGACCGCGTCTACGACCCTGAAAAAATCTCCGGATTCGCCTTCGGAATGGGAGTGGAACGCGTGACGATGCTCCGCCACGGCGTCGACGACCTGCGGCTCTTCTTCGAAAACGATCCGCGATTTCTCGCGATGCTGGCATGAGCGATCCGCGATGAGAATTCTCCGTTCGTGGCTGTCGGAATTCGTCGACCTCGACAGCATCCATGATGACGACACGCTCGCGGCGCTCTTTTCCCGCGCGGGCATCGAGGTGGCGGCGCGCATGCCCTCGGAAACCGGCACGATCTTCGAGGTCGAGGTGACGGCCAACCGACCGGACCTGCTCTGCCACAGGGGCGTCGCCCGGGAACTGGCCGCGCTGATGGAGACTCCGATGAAGCCGTCGACGGCCGGAGCCGAACTCGATTCCGGAGGCACCTATCCGATCCAGATTCTCGCTCCCCAGTGTTCCCGTTACAGCGGCGTCGTCCTGAGAAACATCACGGTGACGGAGGCGCCGTCGTGGATGGCCGATCGGATCAGCGCCATGGATCTGAAACCGATCTCCAACGTCGTCGACGCCACCAACTACGCGCTCTTCGAGCTGAATCATCCGCTGCACGCCTTCGATCTCGACAAGCTCGACGGCGAGATCCAGGTCCGCCACGCGCGCGACGGAGAACGGATCGCTCTCCTCGACGGAACCGACCGGCTCCTGACGCGCGACGACCTCGTGATCGCGGATTCGAGGCGCGCCGTCGCCCTCGCGGGCGTGATGGGCGGCGCGGACACGGCCGTGACGACGGAGACGAAGAATCTCCTCCTGGAGGCCGCCTGGTTCGATCCGGCCGCCGTCCGGAAGACCGCGCGACGGCTCGGCATCTCCACCGATTCGTCGTATCGCTTCGAGCGCGGCGCCGATCCGGAGGGAACGATCCCCGCGTTGAAACTGCTCGTCTCGCTCATCCAGAACACGGCCGGAGGCGAGATCGAGCATGGCGTCCACGATGTCCGTCGCGAGCCGGTGCAGGCGCGATTCGCCGCGATGCGGCCCGGAAGAATCCGGGACATGCTCGGCCATGACGTGGAGCGATGGGAAGGCAAGCTCAACGCCATCGGCGTCACCGTCGCCGGCGGCCAGGCCATCCTGCCTTCATGGCGTCCCGATCTCTCGCGGGAAATCGATCTCATCGAGGAACTCGCGCGCCTCGACGGATACGACAAGATCCGAGCGACGCTCCCGTTTCGCGCGGGGCGCACGCGCGATTTCCATTACGAGCATGCCGATGCGTCGCGGTATCGCTCCCTGAAGGAATCCATCGCCGATTTCGCGACCGCGCAGGGATTCGATCGATGCCTCAATTTTTCCTTCGATCGCCCCGAAGGAGGCGACGTCGAGCTTCTCAATCCCATCAACGCCGAAGAATCCGTGCTCCGCGGCTCGCTCCTGCCGTCCCTCCTCCGGACCGCCGGACTTCGCGCCGACCGCGCGGGCGAGAATTCCGCGTTTCTTTTCGAGATGGACAAGATCTTCAGAAACGGGGATGCGGCGCCCGAGGAGCGGGATTGCGCCGCGTTCCTTTTGTCCGGCCGCGCGGAGGATCGCCGCTATGACGGCCGTGCGGCCGACGAGATCACGATCGATCATCTGCTCGGAATCCTCCGCGCTCTCTCGAACACGCTCCGGGTGCGGATCGAATATCGCCCTGGAAATTCCGACGGTCTCTTCCAGGCTCGATTCGCCGGAGCCCTGTTCCAGACGTTCGCCGCGATTCTCGCGAACGATGCTCCCTGCGGAATCGCGGGAGAAATCCGGTCGAACGGAGGAGCGAAAGTCTACGGCGCGGAGCTCGATCTGTATGCGCTGCACGGGATCGTCGCGGAGTTCGCGCCACCGCGCTACGAGCCACTGCCCCGCTATCCGGGTTCTACGAGGGATCTGGCTTTCTGGATCGCTTCCGACACGCTTGTCGGTTCCCTCGTGGATGCCGCGCGCGCGGCCGGAGTGGATATCCTGGAGAGTTGCGAGATATTCGACGTCTTCACGGCGAAGGCCGCCGCCGGCGCGGTCCCGAGGAAATCGGTCGCGCTCCGGCTGAGCTTCCGTTCGAAAGACCGGACGCTGACGGAGGAGGAAGTGGCGGAGGGCACGCGTCGGATCAAGGAGAGGATCTGCGCCGCATGCGGCGGGGAGCTTCGCGCGTCATGAGCGTTGTGAATCTCGACGATCTCGAGAATGCCGTGGAGCGTCTGATCGGCGCGCTCGTCGCGGAACGGTCGCGGAAGAAGGAACTGATGATCCGGCTCGCGGAGCAGGAAGCGCGCCTGGAGAAGGAACCGTTCGAGGTCGAGACGCTGCGGAAGGAAAACGCCCGCCTGAAGCGGAACTGCTCGATCGCGGCGGAGAAGATCGAGGAGCTCCTCGCCAAAATGGATACGCCCACATGAAGCAGACGGTCCATGTCATGGGGCAGAACGTGACGGTCAACACCGCCTCCACCGATCCCGTCTATGCTCACGATGTGGCTCAGCACGTGAACCAGGTCTCCGCTCGTATTGCGGCCCAGCTTCCGAAGATCTCCCGGGAGATGCTCGCCATCATGACCGCGATGGAAATATCGGATGAACTCTTCCGGCAGACATCCAGCGCCCTTCCGGAAGGCCGCCGGCCGAAGGCGCGGATCGAGACCCTCCTGAAGCGGATCAACGACGCGATAGGAAACTGATCTCTTCGGTTGCTAACCCCTTGACCATCACGCGCCGGATGATTACGCTCGCGGCAGGATGAATCATTCGGGCCGATCGCTTCTCCTTCTCTTCCTCCTGATCCTCTTCTCCTCCTGTACCCCCACAAGGCTCGCTGTCACTTCGACGCCGACCGGCGCCGTGGAAATCGACGGTCGCGAGCGAGGCATGACTCCTGTCACCATCGAAACCGAGTCGGGCCGGACGCACGACATCGTCGTTTCGGCGGCGGGATACGAGAACTGGCGTTCCCGCGTCCGCGTCGAGCGGGACCAGGAAGTTCATGCGATCCTGACGCGCACACCTCCGCCCGTGACCGTCAAGGAAACCGTCGAAGTGCCGACCGCGTCCCGGACAAGGCTCGCGGTCTTCGTCGAACCGGACGGGGGCGAGGTCTGGGTCGATGGAAAGAGTCGCGGCATGGCCCGGGCCGACCGGCCTGTCGAGGTCGTGTACACGACGAATCCGACGCTGGCCGACGTGGTCGTGACGCGCGAGGGCTTCCGGAAATGGACGCGGTCCGTGGATCTCGAATCGGGCCGCGAGAACCGCGTCATCATCCGCATGGAACCGCTCGCGGCCTGGTACACGTTCACCTCCGACGCGGAGATGCTCCGCAACACCGTCAGCCAGGTCGTATCCTCCACGGCGAACCTGCCATCCCTCGACCGATCTTCGAAAATCGCCGTGCTCTCCATCGCTCACGGCGAAGGCTCCGACGAGCCGCTGCAATCGCTCCTCGACGACGCCTTCATAACCACGCTCGCCCAGGCGGGATTTTCTCCGGCGGAAAACGACGACCACATGCTGGTGCAGCTGGCGCATTCCGCTTCCGGAGATTCCATCCCCATCAACGTGATCACGGACAACAAGGGCCCTGACCGGCCGTTCGTTTACGACGCGGAAATCGCGACGAAGAGAACCGAGCGCGCGGTGGACGCCCTCCCGGTCACGATCACATCGAGCGTGAGAACGACAACCGAGGATGACGACGTGACGACGGAATCGACGACGATCCGGACGGAAACGGTGATGAAGGAGCGGACGCGGCAGATTCCCATCACGGCTTACATTCCCACGGCCGACCAGTTCCTGGCGTATCGCGTCCTGGATTGCGGGATCTCCAAGACGCCGATCGAGGAGGGAGAAGCGCGCGAGGAGAACATGCTGTATCGCCGCGCCGAATTGCGCGTTCACCTGCGCGTCATCAACGCCAAGACAGGGATCATCACGTGGGCCGGATTCCTGACCGGGAGAACCGCGGATGAAATTCCCGTGCGCGTCAGCATGGACCTGGCGAATCCGCCGAACCGCATGTATGCCGATCCGCTTCCGGACTCGTGGCAGAAATTGCGTCACCCTCCGTCCCGAAGGGTGAACATGGATGTACCGGCCGTCGTCTCCCCCACGCCGCGCTGAACTTTCTTTGAAAGTACTGCATCGCTCTCTTCCGGCACTTCTTCTTCTCGCGGCGTCATGCACTCCCACGCAACTCGCGATCTACTCCCGGCCGGGCGGAGCGGAGGTTTACATCGACGACAGGCTGTATGCGCGGACGGTGAACGAAGCGACGCCCGTGACGCTGGAAGTGCGGAGCGGAAAATATGGAGTGAGCATTCTGAAGGACGGGTATCACCCCTGGGCGCGGACCGTGGACGCCAAGCCCTACTCCGTCACTCCCGTCCTGGCCGACCTGGTCCCGATCGAACCCATCCGGACCTATGTGCCGATCGGGGCCGTCGAGATCCGCATTCATCCGGCGGGAGCGCGCGCCTGGCTAGACGGACAACTCCTGTCACAGCTACCGGAGAACGCGGGAGAACCCTTCATCATCGAGGGGTTGACGCCGGAGGCGCACGTCCTCCGGGTCGAACGGCAGGGATACGAGTCGGAGGAAACCCGGTTTGAAATCTTCTCGCAGCTCGTTTCGAACGTCACCCTGAGGCTGGAGCCTTTGAAGCCGTACTATGTCTACCCTTCGAACGACGATCTCCTGAGGAACGCGGCGGTACGCGCGCTTCGGGGAATCGCTCATCTGCCCGGGATGCGTTCCACGAAGACGATCGGCCTTGTGAGCCTTGACGGGGAAGCGGACGAACTGGACGGGCTCCGGCCGCTCGTGGAGGACGTGATGATCGCGGAGCTCGCCCGCAACGGCCGGGGCGTGGTCGAAAGGGAGAATCATCTCCTCGTGCGCCTCGCGCAGGAATCGGCGCGTTCCGATTCCTTCTCGCTCGAAGTGCTCACGAAGCACGGCGGGCCCGACCGGCCGTTCCTGTATGACGCGCGCCTCAAGTCAGCCGCGGACGCGATCGCGATGCTGGCGACGGACACGGCGGGGCGGGCGCGGCAGATCATCGTCCGCAATCGCGTCGAAGAACCGCTCGCGCATCTGAAGACCGCGGACCAGATCATCGGCTATCGCATCGTGGAACGTTCGCTGCGATCCGATCCGATCGACGATCCCGGCTCGCCCGAGCCGATGATCCGGCGCGAAGCGATCATCCGCCTCTTCATCCGCTTCCTCGACGCGAAAACCGGAATTGTGCAATGGGCGGAACGTTTCGAGGCGTCAGTCGCGGACCGTGTGCCGCAGCGTGTGTACCGCTGGCTCGAGCATCCGCCCTCGCGCACGTACGCCTACGAGATGAAGCAGAAGCCCGGAAGGGACGCGCGCGAATCCCGGGATACCGCGGCGGCATCGCCCCCGATCGAATATTTCACCGAGGACGACCTGGGCGGCATCGGCGACCAGGATATCCTCTTCTGGTACTGGCGGAACATGGGCGAAGCCTATCTCCGTGCCGGCCGCTTCGGCGACGCCGCGCGCCACCTGCGGGAGGCCGTGGCGATCCGGCCGCTGGACTACGAATCAAGGATGCTCTACGCCGAATCGCTCCTGAAGAACGGTCAATTGAACGAGGCGGGCCGTGAATACATCCAGGCCATGCGACGCATGGAATGAAATCCACGCAACCAAATCCCAAATCCCAAATCCCGAATCCCAACTTCTCCATACGGAAGCGGAAACGGGCCGGGCAATCTTCCTGCCTTGATGGTCGGAAACGGAAATGTGTATTTTGGGATTTGGATTAATGTACACAGTCGAAGTGCGCGACGCGAAGGCGGGCATGACGCTCTCGCGGCCGGTCTTCACCCGGAACGGAAACCTGCTCCTCGATGCCGGCACCCGCCTCTCCGATCATACCCTCGACCTGCTCGATCTCTGGGGCATCTTCGACATCCAGGTCGATTCGATCGACTCGCCTTCCGGTCACGCGCCCGCTCCCCGGCAGAAGAAAAAGTTCGATCCTGTGAAGCGCGAGGCCGAGAAGAAGCGAGTGGAGGATGTGGGCGGCTGGGTGCGCGATGAGATCGAGGGTCTCATGAAGCAGATGAATTCCGGGGGAAGGGACATCGACATGGAGCGGCTCAAGGGAGTCGCGGAGTCGATCGTGGAGGAATCCATGAAGGACAACGAGCTGATGGTCTCCCTGACGACGCTCATGGACTTCGACAGCTATCTCTTCTCGCACGCCGTCCACGTCTCGATTCTCTCCGTCGTGATCGGCATCGCGATGGGCCTCACGCAGAAGGAAATCCAATCGCTGGCCATCGGAGGAGCGCTCATCGATCTCGGAATGCTTAAGGTGGACCGGAAAATATGGGATAAGGACGGCGTCCTGTCGGAAGCCGAGTTCAACTTCGTGAAACAGCATCCGCTCCTGGGATTGAAGGACGCCGAGCCGCACTGCCGGGGCGATGTGGCTTCTCTCCGGATCATCGCGGAGCATCACGAGCGGCTGGACGGATCGGGCTATCCCCGGAAGCTGCGGGACAAGGCGATTCATCCTCTGGCGAAGATCGTCGCCGTCTGCGACATCTATGACGCGATGCAGCAGCCCCGCGCCTACAGGAAGAAGTGGCTCCCCTACCAGGTCATGGGCCATCTGCTCGTCTCGTCCACGGAGACCCTGGACGCGCAGGTTGTGAAGACTTTTCTCCGCACGATGTCCGCGTATCCCATCGGATCGTTCGTGAAGATGGATACCGGCCAGGTCGGCGTCGTCGTCTCCTCCAATCCCGCCAGCCCGATCCGACCTGTCGTGAAGCTCTTCCTGCTGGCTTCGGGAGAGACCATGGAGAAGCCGGAATTCGCGGATCTTTCCGCCGATAAGAGATTCATCATCGGACCGATCGATCCCCGCCAGATCCACGTCAAACCCTTCGATGTTTTCTAAAGCGACGACGGGATGAATTCTCATTCCGGGATCGCGCGGTGCCGGACCGCGGTCCTGTCCGGGATAGACGCTCTTCCGGTGGATGTGGAAGTGGATATCGGGCGCGGATTGCCGGGCCTCAAGTGCGTCGGGTTGCCGGGCGCCAGCGTGAAGGAATCGGAGGAGCGGGTCAAATCGGCGATCCGGAAATCGGGCTTCGACTGGACGAGGAAGCGGATCACGGTCAATCTCGCGCCCGCCGACCTGCGAAAGGAAGGCTCCGGTCTCGACCTCCCCATCGCCCTCGGAATTCTCGCCGCTTCCGGAGCGCTGCCTCACGAAGCGCTGGAAGGATGGATGGTCCTCGGGGAATTATCGCTGGACGGCCAGCTCCGCCCGGTCCGCGGCGCCTTGAATTTCGCGATGCTGGCCCGCCGCTCGGGCGTCAGGCGATTGCTGGTTCCGCAGGAAAATGTCGCGGAAGCCTCGCTCTGCCATGACGTGGATGTCCACTCCGCGCGGAATCTTGCTGAAGCGGCTGCGCTGTTGCCGGCCCCCGGTGCTGTTCCACCTCGTGCGCCCGCGTCGGCGATTCCGGAAAGCGACCTGGACTTCGCGGATGTCCGCGGACTTTCGACACCGCGCCGGGCCGCGCTTGTCGCCGCGGCGGGCGGCCACAATATTCTCATGATCGGGCCGCCCGGTTCCGGGAAGACGATGATCGCGCGACGCTTTCCGACGATCCTGCCGGCGCTGGAATTCGACGACGCCCTGGAGATGCTCCGGATCCATTCCGCGGTCGGCCTGACCCTGAACGGCACGCTCCCGTCGATTCCTCCATTCCGCGCCCCCCACCATACGACCTCCGCGGTCGGCATGATCGGCGGCGGCCATCCGATGCGGCCCGGCGAAGTGTCGCTGGCGCACCGTGGCATTCTCTTCCTGGACGAGCTGCCGGAATTCCGCCGCGATCTCCTGGAGTCGCTGCGTCAGCCGATCGAGGACGGGCACGTCACGGTGACGCGTGCGTCGGGATCGGCGAATTTCCCCGCGAAGTTCATGCTCGTCGCCGCCATGAATCCCTGCCCCTGCGGCCAGCTCGGCTCGGACATCCCGTGCGAATGCGCGCCGTCGCAAGTCGGCAAGTACATGCGCCGCATCTCCGGTCCGCTCCTGGACCGCATCGATATCCACCTGGAGGTTCCGCGCCGGCCGTACCGCGAGACATCCGCGAACGCGCCCGGCGAAACATCCGCTTCGCTGCGGCAGCGGGTGACCGAGGCGAGAACGCGCCAGAATCTGAGATATGCGAAGGCTCGATATCGCACCAACGCGCAGGTTTCCGCGAAGGCGTTTCGGCAGTCCTTCGAAGCGGAGGAGGCCGCGCACGAACTGCTGCGGGAATCGGTCGACGGGCTCGGATTGTCCGCGCGCGCCGCGGAGAAGGTGGAGCGCCTGGCGCGGACCGTCGCGGACCTGGCGGGGCGGGACCTGGTCACGGAAGACGATGTCGCCGAAGCGGTCGGCTACAGGACGCTCGACAGGCGTTGCCGCGCATGAAGAAGGAGGATATTCGAAACCAGCTGCGAGGATTGCAGGCTCTGCAGGGGCTCGCGCCGTCGTTCCTCGACGAGATCGCGGAACTGGGGGTGGAAAGAACATACGCGCGCGATTCGATCGTCATATCCGAAGGGCAGGTCGTGGAACATTTCTTCGTGATACTCGGAGGACGGCTGCTGGCTCACTATGGCGACAAGGTTGTTTCGCACATGGAGCGAGGCGACACGTTCGGCCAGCTGAGCCTGATGGCGGAAGTGCCGTCGCTCGTCACCGTGAAGGTGCGGCACGACGCGCGGCTCCTGCACGTTCCGCGCAATCTCTTCCGGAAAGCGCTGGCATCGAGCCCGGAGTTCGCGGCGCAGATCTTCAAGGGTTCCGCCGCGCGCCTCGCGACGATCAACCAGGAGACGAGGACGCGCCAGCCCGTCATCGTCGCCGTGCATTCGGCGCCCGCGGGAGTCGGCAAGACGAAGTTCGCCATCAACCTGGCGTGCGCCATGGCCGCGGAAAATGCCGGCCGCGTGCTTCTTGTCGATGTCGCCACGGAGAAAAAGCGCTTCATCGACATCTTCGGTTTCGGAGGATCTCTGCCTCTTGTCGATCTGCGGGACATCGAGACATCGAGCCGGGACGCGGTGCGGGAAAAAACGCGAAAGCACGATGCCGGGTTCGAGATACTCCGCCTGGCCCATCGCGGGAGCTCCGCGAGCGCGGACCAGACGCGCGAGGACGAGGCGGTCGCGCCGCTGCTTTCATCGCTGTCCCGGACATTCCATTACATCGTGACCGATCTGCCTCCGGTCATGGACGCGACCGTCTGGAAATTCCTGACGCACGCCGATACCGCGATCATCCTGACGTCGGCCGAGCCGGTCCATCTCGCGCAAACAGCCAATCTCCTCGGAAAGCTGCCCGGCAAGGCCAGGGTCCTTGTGACGCGGGCCACGACCGAGCTCGAAGCCAAACGAGAAACGATCGACACCGCGCTCGGACAGCGCGTGGACGAATTCCTCGAGGAGCTCCCGGAAGGCGATGAAATCGCTTTCATCTCCCGCCCGGGATCCCGCTACGCCTCGGCGGTACGCCGCCTCGCTCGCGGCATCCTCGGCCGGCTCGTGGGCCTGGCGCTCTCCGGAGGCGCCGCGAGAGGGATGGCTCACATCGGCGTCCTGAAGGTGCTGGAAGAGGAAGGCATCCGGCCCGATATCATCGCCGGAACTTCGATGGGGGCCCTGATCGGCGGGATGTGGGCGTCCGGGAGCAACGCGGCCGTATTGGAAAGGATCGCGCGGAGGATCCGACGGAGCGAGTTCTTCAGCATCTTCGACCTGGCCCTGCCGCCTTCGTCAGGGCTCCTTCGCGGCACCAAGGTCGATCACTTCATCCGCGGCGTCTTCGGCCAGAAGCGCTTCTGCGACCTTCTGATTCCGCTCCGGGTCATCGCCACCGACATCGACACGGGAGATCACGTCGTCTTCGATCACGGTTCCGTGGCCGACGCCGTCCGGTCTTCCGTGGCCATCCCCGGAATCCTGAAGCCGAACATCGTCGACGGCAGGCGCCTGACGGACGGCGCCGTCATCGCTCCCGTTCCCGTCGATACGCTGCGGGAGGCGGGCGTGTCCCGGATCATCGCCGTCAACGCGATTCCCACCGCCGAATGCTTCCGCGATTACAGCCGTTCGGCGATCCAGCCCGCGGCGGGACGGAGCGATTTTCTCGCGCGCCTCTTCCATTTCAGCACCCGCGACGTGCCAAGCCTTCTCGATATCATCGTCCGCTCGAACCAGTTCATGGAGGCGGCGATCGCGGAACATTCCTGCCAGGGCGCCTCGGTCATCATCCGCCCGTGGCTCCCGGAACTGCACTGGATGGATTTCGACTCCGCGCCGCGCTTCATCGAGTCCGGCGTCAAGGCCGCCAGGGAGGCGATGCCGGAGATCAGGGAGATGATGAATGGGGGATAAATACGAAGACACGAAGTTTGATATTCAACACAATTCTTTTGCTTTTCTCTTCGCGTCCTGGTGTCTTCGTGGTTAAATCCCACTCATGATCTCCAACTGGAGCCGATTCACGGCGTGGCCGGCGCGCGAAATGAAGCGCCTCCAGGACCGGCTCCTCGTGGATTTCCTTCGCGAAGACCTCGTCCCGTTTTCCTCCTACTACGCGAAGCTTTTCGACGAGCAGGATATCGACGTGGATGAGATCAACGCGGTGTCCGACCTCGCGGGTCTTCCCTTCACGACGAAGTCGGATCTCATCGCGGCATTGGACGAAGATCCGCTCGCCTTCGTCCTCCGGCCGACCGCGGACCTGATCCGGGCTCACTGGCCCCTTGCGAGAAAGTTACCGCTCCTGGCGCGGAAGCTCTTCAAGGGCGAAGCCGATGTGAAGCGCGTCCTGGAGAAGGAATACCTGCCGATCTTCATGACGGCAACGACGGGACGCGCGGCGAAACCCGTGTCGTTTCTTTACACGCGAGCGGACATGTATCGACTTCGCACGGCGGGGCGTCGCACCGCTGATGTCATTGGCCTGACATCCGCGGATCGCTGCATCAACCTCTTCCCTTATGCTCCGCATCTCGCCTTCTGGCAGGTCGCCTTCGCGGGTTTCGAATCGGGCATCTTCATGCTCTCCACGGGCGGCGGGAAGACCATCGGCACGGCGGGAAATATCCGCGCGATGGAAAAAGTGAAGCCCACGTGCCTCCTCGGCGTCCCGAGCTACGTGTATCACATCCTCCGATGCGCGGAGAAGGAAGGATTGAAGCTGTCGTCGATCAACACGATCGTGCTGGGCGCCGAAAAGGTGCCGCCCGGCCTGAAGGAACGTCTCTCCGACCTGGTCGTTCGCCTGGGAGGAAAGCCGCCGCGCGTCGTGGGGACATATGGATTCACCGAAGCCAAGATGGCGTGGTCGGAATGCGATGGCGGCACCCAGGGCAGGGAAAGTTCCGGTTACCATCTCTATCCCGACATGGAAATCATCGAGATCGTCGAACCGGAAACAGGCCGCGTCGTCGGCGAAGGCGAAAGCGGCGAGATCGTCTACACGTCGCTCGATGGGCGCGGCACGGCCGTGCTGCGGTATCGAACGGGAGACTACTGCGAGGGCGGAATCACGTATGGCCCGTGTCCTCATTGCGGCAAGACCCTTCCCCGTCTCTCCTCGAACATCACGCGTCTTTCGAACGTGAAGGATGTCAGCCTCACCAAGGTCAAGGGCACGCTCGTCGATCTGAATCACATCGCCTCGCTCCTGTCGGACGCAAGCGAGATCGAGGAGTGGCAGCTTGAGATATCGAAACTGAATGACGATCCGTCCGAGGTGGACGTCATGACGCTCTCCTTCACGCCCGTCGCGGGAGCGCGGATCGAGCCGAAGGAAATCTCCCGCAGGATCTTTGACGCCACGGAAGTGGCCTTGAACAAGGTCGAAGTCCTGGCGCTTCCGGAGATGGTCGCGAAGCTGGGGCTCGAAACCGAATTGAAGGAGAAACGAATCATCGACCGCAGAGCGGAAGCGAAGAAGTAGGAACTACGCGGCTTCCTTCAAATTCCGCCCTCTTCGACCCGATCGAGCTTCTGAACGGTTCCATCCGGAGCCGAAATCTCGAAAGGAAACCAGAGATCGCGCGAGTCGTCGTCCATGCGACACGAGAGCTCCTCGATTCCGCCCCCGACATCCGTGACGCGAATTTTCACATCGGCATCGAGATCCTTCGACGGACCGGGAGCCCAGTATCGGACGGCGACGCGCCAGGAACCTGTTTCGCGGGCCGGAACGAAGCGGAGTTCCTCGTCGCCGGAGAGTCCGGAGACACGCTCGGTCGCGGCGGTTTTTTTCGCGAGCACGCGCACGTTGGAATCGCCGGATGATGCGGCCATCTGCCAGAGCTCGACATCGAGGTCGGCATCATTATCCCAGGAGAGCCGGATCAGTACTCCCTGCTGTTGCGGCTCGCCACAACCCAGGATGGTCGCCGCGACAAAAAGCGCGGTAGCCAGAACCTTGACGAAGCCGGCGTGCCCGCGTACGATTTCAGAGGAAATGAATTTGTCCGGCCGCATCATCCCGGCCATCATATTCCAAAACCGGTTATCTGATATTCGAATTCACCGGGCGCGTAACTCAGCGGCTAGAGTGCCACCTTCACACGGTGGAAGTCGCAGGTTCAATCCCTGCCGCGCCCAGGATCAGCGGCTGCCATCCATCAGCGGGAGGAAATTCGTGTGAATCGGAAGCGCGAAGATTTTTCAGAATATCGGCCCATCGCTCGCGACTTCATGGTGCCATGACGACCACCCCCATCAACAATCTCGCTGCCGTCCCCTTCCTGGCGCTCCTGGACGACAACGAATGCCGGGCTCTGGGAGCGCGCCTGCAATCCAAATCCTATCAAGCCGGCGAGGAAATATTCGCGCAGGGGCAGCCGGGGGATTCGTTCTACATCGTGAAAAGCGGTCGCGTGAAGATCTTCATCGAGAGCGGGGACGGAGAAGAGATCGTCTTGACGGAGAGCAAGGCGGGCGACGCGTTCGGCGAAATCTCGCTCTTCGACGGAGGTCCGCGCACCGCCACCGCCGTCGCCGCATCGCAGGCCGAATTGCTCTGGCTCGATCGAGGACGCCTCCTCGATTTTCTCTCCGACTTCCCGCATGCCGCGCTCGACCTCATGGCGTTCATGGGTCGCAGGCTTCGCGAGACGGACGAATTGCTCCGCGTCATCATCGCCCGCAAGCCCGAGAGCAAGGCGGCCGAAGAAAACTCCACCTTCGATCAGATCTCCAGGAGCATCAGGAAGTTCCTGTCGGCCTGATGCGCGCCATGGACGAAGCCGCGGCCGTGCGATAACCTCCGTCGCGGATGGCCTCCAAGGGAACCAAGGGTAAGGAAGCGAAAAAGAGCTCCGCCGCGTCCAAGCGCCTGCGTGCTCTTCTGTGGGGTTTCCTCATCGGCATCCTCGTCTGCGCTTTCACGCTGGCCGTCGGTACGACGAATTTCGCGAAGAAGACGGAGCTGATCACGCTCGATCTCCGCTATCGCCAGAGGCCTCCCGTACGTTTTCATCCCGATGTCGGATATATCGACTTCGACGACTCTTCCATCGCGCTCTTCGGCCGCTGGGTCTGGCCGCGACACCGGATGGTGGCGCTCGTTCGAACGCTCGATCGATACGACGCGCGCGCGGCCGGATACGACGTCTTCTTCACGGAAAAAAACGACGTTGTCCTGGCCACGGACCGGCTCGCGAGAGAATCCTCCGACACGGGCACCGCGCCTCCTCCCGTGGAGAAGGTCACGGCGGCCTTCCGGGACTACGACATGGAATTCGAGGAGGCGATCCGCGACGCGGGCAACATGTATCTGGGCCAGTTCATGCCTCAGCCCGACGCGGAAATGGCCGCGGGAAGCCCGACGGAGAGACGGGCCAAGATCCAGAACTACATCGACTCCCAGTTCATGCCCACGCGCACGCCGGATCAACTGGCGGCGCTCGTGGTGGCCGAGCAATTCGCCGTCGACGCCGATTCCGCGATGGACGAGCATCTCTACAAGGCCATCGGCATCACGACGGTGCTGCCCGAACTCTCTCTCGCCGCGGCGGGCGTGGGCTACGCCCAGATCATCGAGGATCTCGATCCCGCCGTCCGACTGTATCCCCTCTTCATGTATTTCAACCGAAAGGCCTACCCTTCCATCGCCGTCGTCATGCTCTGCCGGCTCCTCGATGTGCCGGTGCAGAACATCCGCATCGTGCCGGGCGAGTTCATCGAGTTCCCGAACGCGCTGACCGAGCCTCCGGACCAGTCGGTGCTCGCCGATCCGGAACACCCCGTCCGGAAGGAAGCGCCCCGCGGGACGATTCGCATCCCCGTGGATCAGCATGGCCAGATGCTCGTCAACTGGGCGGGCTCCTTCATGGAACGGGGCCTCCATATATCTTTTCGCAGCATATCAGCCTTCCATGCGCTCGCGCGCTCCAAGGAGATCGCCGGGCGCTACGCCCCCGTGCCCGACTCCTATGCGCCACTCCGTGACGAAATCTGGACGGCCATCAGCGAGGACAAGCTGGTGACGGACGAGGAAGGCAGGAGACTAGCCGAGGAGATCGCTCTGGCTCACGTCGTGGAGCCGATGCTGGACGCGGGCGTTTCGCCGGTGGACGCATGGACGACGGTGACATCGGGCCCGGAGCCCATCTGCCCGCCCGAGCCGAACTTGAAGGACGTCATCACCGCGCTCGACGTCGCTCATCGCGCCCGGGACGGGCAGGACACGACCAGCCCCCTCGGCGAAACCTGGAATCGGGAGATCAGCCGCAACATCGCCTTCTTCGCGAAACGCGATCGCCTCCAGGAAGTATCGCCTCTTTATTTTCCACGGCCCTCCTCCGCCATGTGGGACGGAGAGATGAAGGAATTCTCGCCGGTCGACCTGGAAAACAAGATGCTCATGATCGGACTGACCGGGATCGGCACGATCGATCTGAACCCGATGCCATTCGAGCGCGCCTGTCCGATGGTGGCGCTGCACACCAACGCCCTGAACACGATTCTCACGAAGCAGTTCCTCCAGTTCCCCGAAAAATCCGACCGTTACATCGCCGTGCTCATCCTGGGGCTGGGCGCGTCCCTTCTCTGCGCTTTCCTCTCGCCCTCGCAGGCCTTCCTGCTCTGCCTCGCCATGGGAGGCGGCTACACATGGCAGGTCTGGTCCTACTGGCGCAACGACGGCCGCTGGGTCCCGCTCGTGGAGCCGCTCCTTGCGCTTTCGCTCACCTACGTCATCCACGTCGTCATCGAATTCATCCGCGCGCTCCGCGCCAAGCAGCAGATCCGCGGCCTCTTCTCGACGATGGTCTCCCCGAACGTCCTGAAGCTCATGGAGCAGAATCCGGACAAGTTCTCCCTGACCGGCGAACGAAAGCCCGGCACGATGTTCTTCTCCGGGATCGAGGGATTCGGCAAGGTGACGCAGGGTGTCGCTCCGGAGGATCTCTCCGCGATCCTCGGCATGTATCTCACGCCGACGAGCGAGATCATCATGGATTACGACGGTTACATCGACAAGTACGAGGGCCATATCATCATGGCCGATTTCGGAGTTCCGCTGGACGATCCGGGCCACCCGTGGAAGTGCTGCTACTCCGCGATCGAGCAGCAGCAGGATATCGAGGCCTTCCGCGTCTTCGTCGCGGCGCGCTACGGCGAGGACGTCACGGTCGCCATGGGAATCAACAGCGGTTACGTCTCCGCGGGGAACATGGGCTCGGAGAAAAAAATGCAGTACACTGTGATGGGCGACGCCGTGAACGTGTCGGCCCGGTTCCGTCCCGCGAACATCATCTACAACACGGGAGTCATCACCGGCGAAGCCACGGAACCGCTCATTCGCGACACGGTCGAGCTCCGCATGCTCGACAAGCTCCTCCTGAAAGGCAAGACCAAGCCCACGACCATCTATGAAGTGATGGGGTGGAAGGAAGAGAGCTATCTGAAGACGAAGGCGGGAAAACCCGTGCCGCCGTCGCTCTTTGTCCGCTGGCGAACCTGCCCGCCGGAGAAGGTCTTCGGATATATCCTCTTCTGGCGCAGGCGTGAAAAGGACCACGGAGTCGCTCTCTGCGGCGAGATCGCGGCGTTCTTCGAATCGGTGGTCCCGATCGCGGAAGAGATCATGATCCACTCCGCGACGCTCTCCATCAGCTCCCTGGATGCCGCCATCAACCGCGTCGAGGACGCCGTCAGGAGCATCGCTCCGGAATCCTGGTCCACGCCGGATGTTCCGCCGCGACAGGAAGGCGATCCGACATGGATGCAGAAGCTCCATCACTGGGCCATCCGCGTGGAGGCGATGGACAAGGTGCTGCACGACGCGCATCACCGCGGAGCCACCTCGCCGGACGGCGTGCCCGCGGTCGTGGAGCTTTTGATGCAGACCGTCTCTCTCGCCGGCAAGATCCAGCGGCTCCGCGAAAACCTGCCCAGGCAGTCCCGGCTCGGCATCGCCTCCATCAACCGCGCGCTCCAGACGATCCGCGACTGGCTCGACGGGAAGACGCTCGGGGAAAATTCCGAGCTGATCGTCATCGAGAAGAGGGAGGAATACGTGAAGGCGGCGGAGCAGTTCTACACGAGCCTGCTGCCCCGTTCGGAGGAGTATCACAAGATGATGGCGAAGATCGGATCGCTGACGGAGCGCCAGCTGCGCATACGGTCGCTCTTCGAAGAGGCGCTCCGGATCCACTGGGACAGGAAGTGGGATGAATCGCTGACGCTCTTGAGCGATGCCCGGGCTCTGGATCCGGCGGACGGCCCCGTGAACGGCCTGATCGAACGCGTAACGGGATACAAGGCGGAACCTCCAGGCCCGGCCTGGCAGGGCGAATTCGTGCAGAAGAAGAAATGATCGCCGGATTCTCCAGGGAACG
>CAZCME010000014.1:0-106628 GCA_964499705.1 uncultured bacterium
GCCACTGGCCGTCGGTCTTCCGAAGTTCGATGCGCACCGTCGCGGAATAGTCGCGCGTCTCGTCGAAGCTGCCCGTCGTGGACTTCCTGGCCCACTGGAACGTGACGATCAGGAACTTGTCCGGCGTCACGATCTCGATCTGCTCGGAACTCCATCGGCAGAACGACGTCGTCGTCTTGTTGAACTGGTCGCGGATCGAGTTCTCGAACTGCTGGTAATCCACGAAGCCCGGCTCCGGTGAGATGAAATCGCGGTCGATGATGGTAAGCAGTTTCGCGCGATCGTTCTGGAGATAGGCGTCGCGGAGGGTATCGAGGAGCAATTTTATGCGCTGTACCTGCGTGAGATTGATGTAGCGGAGAATTTCCAGATCGCCGTCCATCTTGCGGATCACTCCCTCCGCCGGGCCGGCGGCCGTGTTGAACTTGAAGAGGAATCGGTAGTCCGTGTTCTCCGCGAGCTTGAGGGTAAACGTGAAATCGCCCGTCGAGGCGTCGTATGTGAGAGGCAAGTAGGTGGCGCCGTTGTCGACCGAGATCGACGCGGCGGTGACGGCTTTTCCGTTCGAGACGCGGCCGGAGATCGTGAGCGTTCCGTCCGGCGCTTTTTCACGATCGATCAACGTCATCCTCTCAAAGCTTGTCGAAGAGTACCCGTTGAGATTCGCGGAGACGATCTCGATCGCTCCGTCGGCCACCACGCGAGGCGGCGGCGCGAGCTGGACGGTGAAGGACGAGAGGAATCCGGCCGGCGGCGTCATCATGAAGTTCCCGGCTGCGTTCTTCGGAATGACGAGGAAGCTATAGGATCTGGCGTCGCGAAGAAGCTCCGATCCATCCTGCGCGGTCATTTGGAAACGTGTCATCGGGAGATCCCGAGCGAGAATCGTGTTGTCCACGGAAAACGGACTGCGGGAGAGATAGAGCGTGTAGGTCGCGGCGCCCGGATACTGCGGCCAGGTGAACGCCGGAGTCGCGGTGTTCGCGGTCATCGAAGCCGCAACGACGAAGGGCAGAGACGCAACGGGCGTCGTCGGAGCCGTGCCGCCCGGCCAATCGACGGCTGCGATGGCGGTCACGAAGACTCCCGCGGATACCGTCGATGTCGCGTCGGTCAACTGGATCTTGTCGGCGACGCCGCCGGTCATGCCCGCGGTGTAGAGCCCGCTGACGGGTTCGATCGAGCCGCCGGAGTTGTTCTCGGCGATCGAGAATCTGTGGCTTCCCGCTCTCGGCGTTCCGTTCTCACTGTGATAGACATTCCCGGCGCGACCGCCGCTCGCGCCGAACCGGATCGTTCCGCCGGTCGCGACGCGCACGAGCCCGTCCGCTCCGATCTCCGCGTCCGCGGGATTCTCGATCGTCAGGGCGCGCTTCTTCCTTATAAACATCCGCGAGAACTTCAGGTTCGCGACGTCGGTGTAGTTTCCGGCGTCGAGCGTCATCATATTCGCGCCCGACGCGCTCACTTCCAATGCCGCCGCGGTCGCTTCCGCCTCGAACGCGCTCTTCAACTGATCGAGAACTTCCTTCACCGCGGGCTGGGGTTCGCCCGGAGTCGCGCCCTGCAGAACGTTCAGATATTCGCCAGCCGTGACGTTCCTCTTCCATCCGCCGGGCCCGGACATTTCCACCTTGCCGTCGACGACGGTGATGACCAGCTTGCCGGATTTCCCTGCGGCCCGCGCGACGGAATCCACGACGTCCTGATAGGACAGTTCAAACAGCGTGCCGCGAACTCCCGCGACGGCGACTGGCGTGCTGATCGAATAGTTTCCCGTGCGACCCGCAGGGCGATTGAACGAGTTTTTCAGCGTGCCCGATGTGAGCGAAAGAGAAATATCGTCGCGAACGGTCTTGGTGGTGCGGAGGAACGAGCGCGCTTCGCTCTCGACCTGCCGGAGATCCTCCACCGTGACCGTGGTCTGCGCACCAAGCGAGGTCATGCCGACGTCACTGATCACGATGCGGCACGAGCTGTTCGCTCCGGTCCTGATCATGTCGCCCTTCTTCACCGACATCTTCGCAACGGCCGGAACCCAATCCTTCCCCGCGTTGACGCTCACCTTCACGTCACCGTTCAGCCCATCGAGATGCGCCTTGTGGACGAGAAGCTCGCGTTCCGCGTTAGGCGCCGCGCCCGCGGGCACCACGACCGTCATGCAGAGAGCGAGCAGGAGAATCCAGGATGTGAATCGCGCGACCGTCATTGCTTCAGCTCCAGAACGGCTTCGTATCCCTCGGGCACGACGATCGAATTGAGCGCGCCGTCGGCAAGACCGGGGAAGCTCGCCGCGGGATAGACTCCGATCCCGTAGTTCGCCGACTTCGCGGCGGCGGCGGCATCGGTCCACTGGATCGTGCCCGCGCCCGCCGTTGGAACGCTCAACGACGTAGCCGGCGGCGCGGGAACATAAGTGAAGGCTTCCCTCCGGAGTATCCGCCTGTAGCCGTGGCCCGGGACGAGCACGATATTCTTGAGTCCGAGCGTGCCCGCGGGCGTTGTCGCCGTGAGTTCCGTCCCGGCGGCGTTCGCTGTCACCGATGTCATGGGCGTGCCGTCGATCGAGAGCGATCCCGGATCCTGGAGGTTCGTGCCTGAGATGACGATCCTCGTTCCGCCGGAGATCGGTCCCATAGTCGGGCTGATGGCCGTGATCGTGGGGCTTCCCACGTAGGTGAAAGCATTAGCTGACGTGACCGGACCGCCAGCGATCGTTACCACGACGTCCTTCGCGCCCTCTGTTCCAGGCGGCGTCGTCACAGTGATCGAGGCCGGCAGGGACGCCGTGATTCTCGCGGCCACGCCGCCGATCGAGACGGATGTCGCTCCGGCAAGGTTCGTCCCCGCGATCGTGATTCTGTCGCCGCCTGCCGTCGATCCCCGGTTCGGCGTCACGGTCGTCACGGTCGGCGATGTCGTGGTCGCGCCCGACGTTGACGCGCTCGTACCGGCACCGGTCACCGTGAACGATCCCTCGAATGTTCGTGCCGGCATGGTCACCGACGTCACCGCCGGCACCACCGGTAATTGGGTACGTGCTTCGGGAGCGAATGCGGCGACGGCGATGTAATCGAGTTTGTTCGAGACTGCCTCCGGCAGCGCAAGCGACGCCGCATAATTCCCGGCGGGAAGGTCGCTGGGGATAGCAAAGGTGACGGATGCCAGCGTGCTGACTTGACCTCGCACTCTCGCCGCGACGCTTCCATTCGTGCCGCCGCTGATGACGATCTCAGCGCTCCCGGCGATATCCTTGTTTCTTATACGAAGCGCTACGGTGTTCCATGAGGTTTTGAGAAGATCGAGCGCCTTCTCGAAATCATATCCCACGCCTTGAAGAGCTTCTCTGGCCAGCGCCCTATCCTGGTTTTGAATCGCAATAAGCATTTTTGCTTCGTTCTTGCCCCTTAGCCACGAGAACGGCAGGTCGAACGTGGCCTGGATCGCTCCGCCTTGCGCGACAGACACGGGGGCGATCGTCAGCTGATTGGAGCCCGTCGTGATGTTGCCTGTTCCGCCGGTCGACGTTGTCGCAGTCGGCGCCGCCGCCGCGACCGTGATCGTCGCCTCGGCCGGCTTGATTGTGATCGTGCCGGGCGGATCGATAGGAGCGGCATCCATGGTCGTGGTCGCGGAGGTGATTCCGATTGAAGAGGAAGCGGCCGTGAAGATTTGATTGGAACCGGCTTGATCGATAGAGAGACCGAAGAAGGTCGCACGTCCGGCGACGGCCGCCATCGTCGCCGTGCCGCTGAGAGTTGCGCCCGACACGGTAAGGGAGATTGAAGAGGTGGACGCAGCGACCACAGTCCCATTCGCGTCGACCACAGCCACCACCGGCTGTCGCGTGAAGGGCTTACCGGGCTGGGCGCCTCCGGGCGGGGTCAGAAATACCAGTTTCGTGGCGGTCGTGGCGGCCGGGACGGATCCGGTAATCGGTGCGGCGGTCGCCGTTATGGAATGCGATCCTTCGCTGCTGATCGTGAGGCCTCCGAAGGTCGCCACTCCGGCGACCGCGCTCATCGACAGAATGCCGCGCAACTGCGGACTCGCGAGCGTAACCATACCGGTGTAGTCGCTCATCTTTGTGCCGCCCGCGTTCATAACCGTGGCGGTAATGGAGAACTCCGCGCCCGGCGCGACGTTACCGGTCGGTAGCGTGAGCGAGATGCTATTCTGGGCGCTCGCTGAGGTGGTGCCCGTCGCCGTGCTCGCTCTGCCCGTGACGGTGACCGATCCATCGGCGCCGATCGGGGACTCGCCGAAGAGAACTCGAGCCTTGTGGGCTCCGTTGATCGCGCCGGCGGGAACCGTCCACTCGAAGGTGACCCCGCCGATCATATTGGCGATCCCGAGACGCGGAGTGAGCGCCTTCTCATCCGGTCCGAGAATCTCGACCATGAACTTCGTTTGGGCATCCGGGAGTTGCAAAATCTCGCCGAGATACGTGGCGAGATCGGCTGTCGAGGTGCTCGAGAGAGCGAACGTCACCTTTTCGCCCGGCTTCGCGCTCTCCTTGTCCGGCGTGAGCTTCGTGCCCGCGGGAGTGGCGGGGAGCTTCGTCGCGGCCGAAGCTCCGGATGCAATCAGAAACGCGTCGAGAGCGGCGAGGAAGTTGGAGCGACGCGTTCCGGTCTTGAGCCAGTTGCGGGGAGCCCCGATCATGGTCTTGAGGCTGCCGACTGATACCTTTGTCTTCGCGGCGTTGCCATCCCTCATTTGATCGCGAGCTTCGGCGAGCCGTAAGAGGATGGCCGAGAGGCGCTGATCATTCTCCCGCGCCGTGTTCGCGCTCATGTCGGAAGTCGGAATGGTTGTCTTGATTCCCTCGAGCGTCCTGAGAGCGCCGTTGTACGCGCGCGCCGCGGCGTCGTCGAGCGGATCGTACGTGAATCTCGGGTCGACTGTTGAAGTGGCGGCGGGAGTCGTGGCATCGTCATCCGTCACACTTGCCGTCAACGACGCATTCCTGATGTTCGGGGTCGAGAGCGTGATCGTGACCGCTTCGTTCGCGGCATCGGCGTCCTGCACGCCCGTCACGGTCACGGTCTGCGGCATGGCGTAGTTGACAGGAGTGAATGTGAGCGTCGTGGGTGCGCTCGTGGCCGCCTCCGCGTCGGATGAGGAGATGGTCACGACCGCATTGGACAATGGATCGAAGGCAAGCTGGGCCGTAAAGGTCGCGGTAGCGCCCTCGGTGATCGAGCGCGAGGCCGCATTCAAGATGATCGCCTGGACGTCGTCATCCGTCACGTTCGCCGTAACGGTCACGTTCGGCTCATTCGGGGACGAGAGCGTGATCGTGACCGCCTCGTTGGAGGCGTCCGCGTCCTGCACGCCCGTCACGGTCACGGTCTGCGGGATATTCCAGCTCGTCGGGGTGAATGTGAGAGTCGTCGGAGAACCGGTCGCGGCGCCGGCGTCCGCGGTTATGATGGAAACTAATACGTTGGCGGTCGGTTGCACCTTGAAGTTGACGGTGAATGAACCTGTGCCGCCCTCAGCGACATTCACAGAGTTGGGGCTGACCACAATATTCGACGGCGCGCTTGTCGTGACCATCGCCTCCGCGGTCGTGAGCGTACCGGATTTCGCTAATAGCTTCATGCCGGAGTTCATCTCGTCGGTCTTCAGGTCGGTGAAGGTCGCTACGCCCTTCACGGCATTGACCGTAAGCGCTGTCGCAGGACCGAGATCCGCGGGCGAGTTTCTGTCGAACGGCTTGATCAGCGAGACTGTGATCGCGATATCGGATTCGACGACCTTGTTGTTCGCGTCCTGAACTTCCACGACCGGCGTGACGGTGAAAGGCGAGCCCGCCGGCCCGGTATAACCTTGAGCCGTGAAGACGAGCTTCGTCGCGGGCCCGACCGCGGCCCCGGCCGTTGTCGGGTACGTCATGGTCGCCAACTGATCCGTGCCCCAATACGCGGTGGCTGTGTAGGTCGCGGGGAGCGCGACACCGGAGGCCGCCTTGAAGGTGACTTTGCCACCATTAACCCACGCTTCCAAATCGGCGGCTTTGTCATCAGGGGCTACGACGTGGACCGTGATGGATTGATCTCCGACAGCCGTGCCTACGATGCGCACTTTGAGGTTGGATCGAATAGCATTGGCAATGGCGGTTACGCCATCTGACCCACCAAGATGCGCAAAGTTTTGGGTCGCCAAAGCCTGGGCAAGCAATTCGGGGGGTGTCACAGCGATGGCCTTTGCCATCCTCGCGAGCATCTCCGCCCCAACGCCGGCTCCTTCGAGAACGAACGTCGCCGCTTCACCATCGTCCGGCCCGCGGGTAAGCGTCATTACACTAGCGGAAGAGCCGCCGGTGGATGTTCCGCTCGCCGTCCCGGCCGTGCCATACGCGAATCCACGAGTGAGCGTGACGGTCTGCGCCGGGGAGGGGGAACCGGCGCTCACGCCGGACTGCGACTGCCGCGTCATTCTCGCCGTCGCTGCCGTCGCCGCATCTGCCACAATGGTTACGTTGGCCTCTGCCGATGCATATCCAGGGAACGATGCGACCAGGGTATATTCGCCCGATTGGGTGATCTTGAGTTCGGTAAAAGCCGCGATGCCCGCAACAGCCGTAGCTGTTAATAGGCCGCTCAGTCCAGTGCCCGACTTGAGCGACATCGTCACTACGCCGGTCGCAGTCGCATCTGTGTTTCCATCTGATTTCTGGAAGGTCACCTGCGGCTGAGTCGTAAATTCCACATTCGCCACTTCCACGATCGGCGACTGCGTGAATACCATTCGCCTACCGCCCGTCGTCACGACGAGATCCTTCGCGCCCGTCGTGCCCGCGGGCGTGGTCGCCGTGATCACGGTGCCAGCCGCGTTCACGCTGACCGAGGTCGCGGCCACGCCGTCGATCATCACCGAGGATGTCTGGCCGAGGTTCGTTCCGGTGATTGCGATGACCGTTCCGCCCGCCAGAGGTCCGGACGATGGAACCACGGATGTCACCGTCGGCGCCGGCGTCGAAGCGCCTGAAGTCGTAGACGCGCTCGACGTGGAGGTGCTCGCCGCCGCGACCGGCACCCCGCTCGCAGTTGCGGTCGGCTTTTCCCACCATAATTGGTAGCCCGGCCCCAACTCTTCAGGCGTGACGACGCATGAAATGCTTTTGCCCTCGTCCTCAGTCGTGGTCGTATACCTGTTTTCTTTGGCGGTTCCAATGGCAACTCCGTTCCGTGTCCACTGGTATACGAATTTCGTTACCGACGGATTCCAATCACCCGGAGCCACGCTCAGTTCATCTCCGACTTTCGGTGTGAGCGGATTGACCGAGGGGATCTTCGTGTTCACCGGAAGTGCAGCGTCGAGGATAGCGATGCTCACGCCTTCCGCCATTTCGCCATTCTCATTCGCGGAGAAAGCGAGCAGATGAGTGACGCCGGATGGGATGGCCGTGTTCTCTTCCACGCTCTTACCCGGATCCCATCCTCCCTCGATTCTCATGAGCGCTTCTCTTCCAGGCAACTTCGTCGAAGAACCGCTACCCCAATACACGAAGTAGTGAGTGATATCCGAGGATACGTTGGGGGTGCGCACCTTGACGTAACCTTTCAGTTCTCCTGCGTCCTTGTCGGAATCCTCGAACTCCACGGCCAACGGTTTATTGGCGGGCACTGCAGCCGCCTCCGCCGCCGCGACGACGATGTCCTGCTCGGCCACGGTGAGCGGACCGGAAGCAAACCTCAGCTTATACGTGCCGGCCGTCCCGAGCGCGAGGTTGGTGAATTCCGCTTCTCCACTCGTGAGTGCCTGCGCGAGCACGCTTCGCGACGTGAAGACTCCGCCGGTCGGGCCGGTTGCGATCGAGACCGTGACATCACCGGTCGGCGTGGTGACGGAGTTCCCGTACGCATCCTGAGCCGCTATCCGAACCGCGCTGGCAGAAGTGGCAAACGCCTCGCCCGCGTTCGCGGTTGACGGCATCTTTCTGACGACCAATTTCACCGCCGGGCCCGGCGTGACCGTAAATTTCGCCGTGGGTAGAGTAACGGCGCCGCCGTCGGCACCCTGAAACACGTTGCCATCGCGATCATTGATCCCGCAGTCTATCGACCACTCCCCAGCCGCCGTGACTTTCACCCCGGAGAACACGGCAAGGCCGTTTGAGATACTCGCACGCACCGTCTGCGACAGGTCTCCCTTGGTTAACGTCGCAACCACGGTTCCGCCGTCAGCGCCGGTCACGCGTTGCCCCGCCGCATTCAAAGCTTCAGCCTCGAGCGCGAACACATCTCCGGCTGCGACACTCTTCGGAACCTTCACAAAAGCGAGTGTCGACGGCAGACCTGCAACGGCCGCCGCGACCGCGCGCGCCGCCACCGTGAAGTTCCCCAAGCCCATGTCGCCGAGGGAGTAGGAGTATTCGCCGGGGACAGCGTCGACCGGGACATTCCATGTCGTCGGGAGGATGATCCATACTCCGTCGCGGAGGATCTCCTCGGGGTTGAGCGTCGCGACCGTGACCTGCGCATTCGTCGCCTCGTTGTACCTTGTCACCTTGAATGTCCGGCCGGTCCGCTTGAAACCGGCCACCTGATACAGATTCTTAAACTGACTGCTCGATGAAGCGCCAAATCGTTTCTGCCCGCCCTGTTGGACGGGAGGCTGCCTCACGGGTTGCCAGTCGCCGTCCGGATTGAGGTCGGCGGCGATCTCCGGTTCGGTATGCGTCGCCGACCTGAACACGAGGTCGTCGTTGCCCTCGATTCGGAACTCGATCACGTACGCGCCCGGGAGATCGACCGTGAGATCGCCGAATGAACCGTCGGTTCCCGCCGGCATGGTCACGGTCTTACTACCGGAAAGAACGGCGCCCGCCGGGCCTGTCGCGATCGAGGCCGTCAACGTGTTCGCCCCGGATCCCGCAGCATTCGCCTCGATCACGTACACGGGCAGCTTGCCGTCCGCCTCGCCGCCGCCGGTCATGGTAATGCCATTGGAGCTCGCAGCGGCAGGCGCCGCCGCGACGGTGACCTGATTCGAGGTCGCGGGCGAGGGCGCTGCGAAGCCCGTATTCGGCTCCGCCCTCACGACGCAGGTGAGTGTCTGCCCAGCGTCCGCTATTACGGTCGTGTACGTTGAACGCGTCGCACCCGAGATCTCCGTGTTGCTGCGCTTCCACTGGTAACCTGCGACGTTTCCGTGCTCGACGTTAACCGCGCACGTGAGCATGTCGCCGACCGTGACCGCCTTGGGCGTAACCGCTGGCGTGCTTATCGCCGCTAGCGGCATCGCCGTGAGCGTGATGGGGATTTCGAGGGAGGTGAGCCCATCGGAACTAAAAGTGAGCGTACCCGATCCGGTTCCGAGCAAGCTTGTGCTCGCATCAACGAGAAGCGTCGCCTGCCCGGCCCTCCAAGCAAGGACTGGAGGTGCAATCACACTTAGAGAACCTGAAGTCGTCAAGCTCAAAGCCAACGTTCCCGCATTGGTGATCCCAGGTTCACCTGTGGCGGCCAGGGCCTTCACGGTGATGGAGGCTCTATAATTTCCAGGTCCGAAGTTCAGACTGGTCACCTCGCTGCCGATCTTCGTCGCGGTCGCCGCCGCAATAACCCTCGCCGTCGCCTGCGCCCTCAGGCGTACGCCCTCGGAAGTCGGCGCCGAGAGGAAGTTGAGTTGGACGTCTCCGGCCCGATCCAGGATCAGGTTTTTGAAGGTCGCGACGCCGTCCACGACATCGGCCTCGAGCGTGCCCGTGAGAGTACCCTCACCGGTGCCCTTGCTGACGGTGATCTTGCCCGTGTAACCCTTATAAAGCCGGCTCGCTGCGTCCTGAACCTGAACCCGGACCAGGAAGGGGCTCCCGGTGGTCGCGTTCGTAACCGCGATTTCTCCGAGCTTCGTGGCCTCCGGCCGCTCGGTGAGCGTGAGGGTAATGGGAACTGCCGGATCGGACGTGCGCGTGATCGCGACGGGTTCGGAACGCAGAACCATCATATTCTCATTGAAGCCCTTGGCGAAG
The DNA here is from genome assembly GCA_964499705.1 of uncultured bacterium. Lineage (GTDB taxonomy): Bacteria > UBA8481 > UBA8481 > UBA8481 > UBA8481 > JBBTKW01. The sequence goes on from CAZCME010000014.1 coordinate 9,986, forward strand.
ACGTTGTAGGAGGACTGCGCGACGGTGGGAGCGGTGAGCGTTGCGGTGCGCGTAGTCAGGGTGGATGCTTGGTCGAGAGTTATCGTCTGTCCATTCGCATCCGTGTAAGCGACCGACGCCGTGGCGTTCCGCGAGCCGCTCGGGAAGACGATGTTGAAAGTGAACGGATTGGCGAGGAACCGAGCAGCCACCGCGTCGGCGTCCGCGGTCGGACCGCCGCTGACCGTGAATATCGTCGTCGCTTTCGTGGTCGAACCCTGGAGAACCTTCACGGTATACGTGCCATCCGAGAGAGAGGTCGGGACGGTCCAGGTGTACGAACCTCCTGTCGCGGAGGCCGTGACGCGCCCGACTTCGGCGTCGTTTGCGTCGAGAAAGACGATCACAACGGCGTTCGCATCATCCGCCGCGCCGATGAGCGCGTGCACAAGGAGCGAGTAGATATTGGGCGGGGCGCGGAGGAGCGGGACGCGAACAAGCCCCTGATCGGTCCGGACGCCACCATCCGTGCCGGCGGGCGGAATCAGCCAAGAGGTCGATGGCGAAGAGGAGGCCGAACTCTCCATGAGTTGCTGAAACAATGCCAAGAGAGCCTCGACCCTCCCGGCTTCGGTCTTTCCGAGGAACTCCGCCGAGGTCATGTAGCTTGTGACCTGCATTTTCTGAGCGTCGGACAAGCCAAGATACGCCGTCGAGTTGAGGACATCGCTCACGGTGGACGCCGCAGCGGTCGGAACCGCGATCGTGAAGGTCACCTGGCCGCCGCGCGCCTGCGAAGTGGGATTCACCGTGACCGTCCACGCCGCCGCGGCCGGAGTGGCGGAGCTTCCGGAGGTCGACGAGGCCGCCGCGGCCGTCGTCAGCGAGACGAGTCTGGAGATCATGTTGCTCTGCTGAAGCGCCGCGTAGAAGTCGTAGGTCGTTGCGGGGCTCAGGCCGGTGATCGTCACTGACTGGCTCTGGCCTGTCGTCGCTACCTTCTCGGGCGAGACACCCTGAGCTCCGGTGGCCGCGATCACCGCCGCCGCCGTGGGCGCCGCGGATCCGCTCGCCACCGCAATAACGCGTACCTTGTCGGTGGTGCCGCTCGTCGTGAAGGAGACCGAAGCGCTCGTGGAGGTCGGCGTGCCCGAACCGACCGGCTGAGTCGTGAAGGTGAGCCGTGTAAAGGCCGGCGCGGTGCCCCTCATTGTGGATAGCGAATATTTGCCGGAGACCACGTTGCTACGCTCCAGCGCCGCGTAGAAATCGTACTGGGTTGAGGGCGAAAGTCCGGTAACAACAAATGTCTGAACCTCGCCGGTTGTAGCCTCCTTGGCCGGCGCCGTTCCCTCCATGCTTGGGTGATTTCCTGCGATCACTTCCGCCGCCGTCGGCGCCGCGGATCCGCTCGTCATCGCGATGACGCGAGCGTTGTCGCCGGTACCGCTCGCCGTGAGGATGATAGCGATCTGGACGCGCGATCTCGAAACGTAAGACAGATCTCCCGAGAAGGTAAGATCTGGCGAGGTGGCGGAAGCCCCCGTCGTGGCCGCCGCGACCGCGACCGCGTTCGAGGACATGGAAAGAGCGGCGCCAGTCGGCCGAGCGTAACCATCGTTCGCCGTCTGAATCGTCGCCACGCAGGTGAGCGACTGACCCGCGTCGGCGCTGATCGGCGTGTAGGTGTGCGAGGTCGCGTCGGCAATGATCTCGTTTCCGCGTTTCCACTGATAGCCGAAAGTCGAAACTCCGACGCCCTCGGCGGCGCAGTTAAGCATCTCATTCACTCTACTCGTCGCTGGTGTGACGGTGACGGAAGTGATCGACGCTTCCGGCATCGCGGGGATCGCGACCGTCACCGTTCCGAACTTCGTGGGATCGGCCACTGATGTCGCGCGCACGATCGCGGTTGAGGCCGTAAACGATAAGGGTTCCGTACTGGGCGTATACAATCCCGCCGGAGAGACCGTGCCCCCGCCCTCGACGACGCGCCAGGTCACCGCCGTATTCGTTGTGCCGCTCACCGTGACAAGAGACGAGAGGTTGATCGGCTGAGGCTGACCCGTCACGTCGCGAATTGGATTAGCCGTGGCGTCGCTAACCGAGACAGTTGAGGGAGCGTTCGCCACGGTATTTACGTTAATGCTCAGAGGCGCAGCCGCCGCATTGTTGTCACCGGCGCCGTTGGTGAAACTGCCACCAGCCACAGTGATGGTCGCCGGCGTGGTGCTGTTGGGTGTCGGCGTGAAGGTGGCCGAATAGACAGTCCTGGAGATGACGGTGAAGCCGCTAATCGTTCCACCGGACACGTTGATGTCACCGAAACCAAAGTTAGACGAGGCTTCGCTGAGGGTGAATATCAGAGTTGCTGTTTGGCCGGCGTTCAGGATGCTACTGCTTGTGGTGATAACAACCGCGGGCGCCGCCCCCGCGACCGTGATCGCGGTCGAGGTCGCGGTCGGAACGGTGGCCGGCATCGCGACGCCGGCCGCCATGGACGTCGGCGTCACCTCGAAGACGAGACTCTTGCCGATATCCTCTGCGACGAGCACTCGGGTCCAGGTCTGATCCGAGATCGTGCCGGCAACAATCTCGATGTTCTCTCGAAGGAATCGGTATCGATAGGTCGCCACCGATGCGCTCCAGGTTCCAACATTCCACGTCAGCGCGCTTCCGACCTGCGCAGTTCCCCCCGCTACTGCGGTCGCCGACACCGCGTTCAAGCCGGGCTTTATCGTGTTCGTTAGCGGGGGGGCCGTCACAGTGATCGCCACCTCGGCCGCGGTGAGCGAGCCCGACGACGCCGTGAGAATGTAGCCTGTTCCCACGAGATCGATCGAGAGGCCCGAGAAGGTCACGACGCCCTTTACGGCGGCGAGAGATTTTGTGCCGCCGAGGGAGGCGCCCGTCGCGCCCGTGCTCGCCTTGATCGCGATCGCAACAGTTGCGGTGTTGTCGGCGACCTTCCTGTTCCGCCCGTCTCTGACCTCGACGACGACGTCGCCGAAGGCCGTGCCTGCGGTCGCCGTGGTGGGCGAGGACGTGATGATGAGTTTCGCGGGGAGGATCAGCCGCTGGTATTCAGCACCATTCTTGATCGTCGCTTCGACCTGTTCGAGTGTTGCCAAATGCTGAACGAGCGCGTTCACAAAGCCCGAGGCTTCGTTGGCCAATGGATCACGTGCCAGAAGTTCCTGAAAGAGGTCTTGAACCTGCTTGAGCCTGCTCTCACTTGAATCCCTGATGGCCTGCTCAACCTGAGCAACCGTCATCCCCCCATTGAGCAAACCGAGAAAGAAGGCCAATCCGCCGGGGTCGGCGTCGCGCCCCAGGATCTGCTTGTAGAGCCCTTTGACGATCGTTTCATTCGTCACGTTCGACGAGGAAGTAGTCGATGTCGTCACCTTATGCTCGCCCGCCGTTGCGCTCTCGAGCGTGATGGGTGTCGAGATACCGGCGGTGACGAGATCCGCCGCCGGAATCGTGACGACGCCGTTCACGATGGTGACATTCACGACCCTGCCGTTGAGCGTGATGGTTCCGGCGCCTGAGAACGACGAGACGTTGCCGTACTTGTCGCGGTACTCGACCGTGAGCGGCGCGGTCGGCGGCGCGGCGACGAGCGAGTGGAGTAGAACTTGAGTTGTCGTGTGGAGAGCGAATAGTCCGATCGGCGCGCCGAAGGAACCGGCTTGCCGGGTAGCGATTCGGATCGGCGCCGCGTCGGATGAAACGGGGAGAGGCACGTTCGCCTCGCTACCGAGCCAGTCCCCATTTCGCCCGGGTCCGCCGCCGCCGGATGAGGCGAGAGATCCGGTGATGCCTGAGGGCAACGCCGAGGTCTGAGCGCCTCCACTGGTAATCACCGCGCTCGCCGGCGCGCCGCCTTTGATCTCGAACTCGGTCGAGGTCGCCGCAGTGAGCGAGCCCGAGGTGAACTTCAGCGTGTACTTCCCCGCCTTCTCGATCTTCAAGTCCTCGAATGTCGCGACTCCAGCTTTCGCTGAAACCTTAGACGTGCCGAGAAGTGCGCCCGGACCCGAGGCGACTTCGACCGTGACCTCGTTCGTCGCGGTCGATACGGTCGCGCTGGCTGCCGTCTGGATCGCGACCGTGAACTTCGGCGAGAAGATCTCGCCCGCCGTCACCGTCTTCGGCTGCGCGGTGACCGCCAGCTTCGCGGCAGTCGCTCCGCTCACGGTAGGTGTCGCGGCCGCCGCAACGTCGATCGTCGCCTCGATCGGGGGGAGATTCCCCGCCTTCGCGACGATGACGTAGCCCTTGCCGGGTTTGTCGATCGCGAGGTCGGAGAACATCACATTGTCCATGACCCCGTAGCCTTGGTCGAACGAGAGTTTCGTCGTCCCCACGAGCTTCGCTCCCGCGGTGCCGCCCTTGAGGGTGAGCGTGACGTCGTCGAGGTCGTGGTACGGCATGTGATTACCGACCGCGTCACGGACGTGGATTATGGGCTGGGCCGTGAAGGGGCGATTCTCGACCGCTCCGGCAGGTTTCTCCATGAATTCGATGCTCGTCGCGAGCTGGAGGTCCTGGCCCACGGTGAAGCGCCCGCCCTTCACGCGCGGAGTGCCTCCATCGCCCGGACCGCGGAACCAGAGCGACGGCCGATAGATCCCCGTGGGAGCGTCCGACGGAAGGGAGAAATTCATCTTCACCCCACCCTCGGCAGTGACTTCCTCGACGGTGGCCGAGATATCGTTGCCCTCCGGGGGCTTGCACGAGGCAGAGAGCCACCACGTGGGCCTGTTGTCTTCGGACGACCTGTTTACGGCATCGAGCCACGCCTGGATCTCTGGCCAGGTGAAGGTGACCGACACTGAAGCTCCCTGTTCATACCGGATCTGAGGCACGGTCGCGGTCAAATCGCTGACGATCGGCCCGACCCTCAGATTCGCGGTCGCGGCCGTCGCGCCGTCGGCCGTGAAGGTCAGGACGTTATCGCCCGCCTCGTCGATCCGCAGATCCGTGAACCTCGCGACGCCCAGCTTGGCGTCGACCTCGATCGTGCCCTGAAGTTTGCCGGATCCGCTCGTGACCGCGACCTTCACTTTGCCGACGTAGTCCTCGACGGTCTTGCCGTCCGCGGTACGAACCGTCACAACCGGCTGGGTCTTGAACGTCTGCTTCGCCGTGGTCGCTCCCGAGGGCTCGGTCGTGACCGCAAGCTTCGCGCCGGTCACAGTCGACTTTGCCGGATCGGTTTTCGTCGTGGATGTTGAGGATGCCGCGGCGACATCGAATTGATCCGACGAGGCCTGACTGAGCTGAGACGAGATCGCGACGATGTAGTATTTCCCCGCATCATCCGCCTTGAGGTCGCTGAAGGTCGCGACACCCTCGACGGCGTTCACGTCGCGCCTCGCGACCGCCGTGCCCTTTCCACCGTTCGTGCCGTCGGCCTTATAGAGAATGAGCGAGATCTTCGCGGTGCTCGTCGCGACCTTCTTGCCGTCTTTGTCCTGAACCTCGACCGTAACCGCCGAGAAGATATCGCCCGCCTTCGGCGTCTTCGGAAGTGCGGAGATTGCGAGCTTAGTCGCCGCGCCCGCGGCCGTCTCGACTTTCGGCTCGGTCGTGGTCTTCGTCTCCGTCGGCTTCCAATCCGAAGGCTTCGCCATGGATTTCAGCTTGTCTCCCAGCGCGGCTTTCTGCTCGGGAGTCAGCGCCGCGACCTGATCGGGCGTCATGGCCTTCAGTTGATCGAGCTTCAAGCGCTTCAACAGCGCCACGCTCATGAGGCGGACGTGCTCGGGCTTGAAAGCCGCGACCTGAGCGGGCTTCAGGTAGATCGCGCCGGTGAGAAGGCCTTCGTTGTCTTTCAGCTTCTCGAACTGCTCGTCCGAGAGAGCCTTGATGTGCTCGGGCTTGAAGGCGACAACCTGCGCCATGCGGGCTCCGGTGAAGGCGTCCGGCGAGATCTTCTTGAAGCGCTCGACCGAGAGCTTGTTGATCTCCGCGGGCACAAGCTTCTCGAAGGCCGCGGCGTCGATCGTCGCGTTCGGGTCGACCTTCGGAACGAGTCCTAGGAATCCACGCTGGGTCTCGGTCAACGCCTTTTTCTGATCCTCCGTCAGCGCCGCGATCTGGTCCTTCGTGAGCGTCTTGAGTTGCGCCTCGGAGAAGCGCGCGAGCTGAACGCCCTGCAGGTTCTTGAAGTTCTCGGGCGAGAAGGCCGCGAGCTTCGCCATCTTGTCCTTCTGGAAGTAGAGCGCGAAGTCGAGGTTCTCGCTCATCACCTTGAACTGCGCCATCGTCATCGCCTTGTATTGCTCGACCGAGATGGCGCCATGATGCAGGTTCGTGAACTTCGCGAAGGCCTCGGGCGGGATCTTCGCGAATTCGTCGGGCGTCATCTTCTTGATCTGCGCCGGAGTCGGGATGACGTACTTCACCTCGAACTCCTTCGAGGTCGCCGCCTTCGCGGCGCCCGACGAGAAGGTGAGCGTGAATTTTCCGCTTCGGTCGATCGCGAGGCCCGAGAAGGTCGCTACGCCGTTGTCCCCAGACTTGACCGTCGCAGAGCCGGAGAGCGTTCCCTCGCCCGATGCGATCTTGGCCGTGACCTCGGCGCCCGCGACCGGATTTCCGCCCGCGTCGACAACCTTAACCTTCGGCTGAGTCGCGAGGGCCTTGCCGGCATCGCCGCCGACAGGCTCGGTCGCGATCTCGATCGCCGCCGCGGCACCGCCTGTGACGGTCAGCTTCGCCTCGGCCGCCGTGAGGTTCGGCGATGCGAACTTCAGGACGTACGCTCCGGCCTTCGTGAAGGTGAGATCGGAGAACGTTGCTGTCGTTCCCGCTCCGCTCACATTCGTCGTGCCGCCGATCTCGCCGGGCCCGCTCACCTTCGTGACCGTCACCGCAGGTGTCGTCACCGCGGCGGTCATGAAGCCTCCCGCCGAGGGATGCCCAACGTCGGCCGGATTGCCGGCCACATCCTGGAACTCCAGGCTGAATTTCACGGGCGAACCCGCAGCCGCGGCTGAAGGCAGGTTTGTGAAACCGAGCTTCGCAGGAGTCGGCCTGTCCACGACGTCGAAGGGCTTGGAGTAGCCGGCGGCCACACTCGGGCCCGACGATCCTCCAAACGGATTGAAGCTCCCGCTGGAATGCGTGGCCTCGATCACGTACCCCTTGCCGGGTTTATCGATCGAGTTGCCCCAGATGTACTTGCTCCCGCCTCCGAGCTGGTATCCGCCCATTAGGTTGCCAATGTCGAATTGCCTGTTCAGATACGCCCCCGACGTACCGGTTCCTTGCTTGATCCCAATCTCAACCCTGCCTCCGACATCTCTCACGACGCCATTGGCATCCACGACCGAGACCGTGAAGTCGATTCGCTCGTTCGTGTACGCCATGTTCGGCGACCATGTGAAGACGAGCCGGTCGCCCTCGGGACCTTTCGCGACGTCGACGGTCGTCGTAGCATCAGTCGCGCCGGGCGCGCTGAAGGTCAAGGTGTGTTTCCCTGAGCCTGCGATCGCGATGTAATCAAAGGCCGCCCTGCCGCCGCGCGCGCGGATCGTCTGTGGCGAGACGAGCTTGCCGGATCCCGATGTGACCGTGGCCGTGACCTCGGCGTCGGTCGGGATGATCTTTCCGGCAGCGTCGCGGATCTCGACCACCGGCTGGGTCGTGAAGTACTCGCCCGCTTTCGCGCCCGCCGGCTGCTTCGTGACGACAAGCTTCACGCCGGTTTTACCGGCCGCCGCGCCCGAGGCGGACGATGTGACGTCCGCGACCGACATTGTCTTTCCCGTCGCGGTGGCGGCGTCGAGCTTGTAGGGCTCGACGACTCCGGCGTTGGCGAGTTCCGTGGACGAGATCGTCGCGCGGCCGTTCGAGATCGTGATGTTGACGAGCTTGCCATTGATCGTGACCGTGCCTGAGCCGTTCGTCGAGGTCGCGCGGTTGCCGAAAGCGTCCTGATACTCGATCTGGACGGCGCTACCCGCGGCGATGAGGGAGTTGAGGAGGATGTGCGTCGTGGCGAGAATGGGGTGAGCGCCGATCGACGTGACGGTCGCGTCGGCGCGTGCATCGACGCGGAGGGAAGTGGGGACTGGCTCCGAAGCGAGGCGGTGCAGGTGCCTGTCCCCATTTCCCGGCCCGCCGACCGACCGGATGGAGGAAGTGTCGCGGGCGCCAAGGATGGCGCGAGAGCGACCGCCGCCCGCGGACGCAAGCGTTCCCGTGATGCCGCTCGGCAGAGCCGAGGTCGACATGCCGCCTACAATCACGGCCTTCACCGCGTCGCCCGCTTCGATCTCGAACTCGGCCGAGGTCGCCTCGGTCAGCGGCCCGGCGTTGAACTTGAGAGTGTACTTCCCCGCCTTCTCGATCTTCAAGTCGTCAAAGGTCGCGACGCCGCTCTTCGCAGAGACCTTCTTCGATCCCATGAGCGGGCCCGGACCTGACGCAACCGTGACCGTCACATCGTTCGTCGCGGTAGCGATCGTCGTGCCGCTCGCGGACTGAAGCGCGATCGTGAATTTCGGACTGAAGACCTCGCCCGCCTTCACCTTCGTCGGCTGAGTCGAGATCGCAAGCTTCGTCGCGACCTCGGGCGCCTTCTCGAAGCCGAGCAGGATCTTCTGTGCCGTCGAGAGCTCCTTCTTCTGCGCGTCCGTCATCGCCGCGCGCTGTTCGGTCGTGAGCGCGTTCAGTTGTTCGTTCGACATCCGAGAGAACTGCTTCGGCTGGTAGAGCGCAATGTTCGCGGGCGTGATCGCGGCGATCTTCGCGGGCGTGAACATGATCGAGATGATCGCGCCGCCCTTGAAGATCTCCGTCTGCGCCGCGGTCATGACCTTCACCTGCTCGGCTGTGATCGCCTTCATCTGCGCCTCGGAGAGCGACCCCAAGGCGGCGGCCGGAATCTTCGCAAACTGCTCGGGCGTCAAGGCCGCGATCTGCTCGGGCGTCATCTTTTTCACGTCGTCCACGGTGAGCTCGGCGGACTTGATCGTGAAAGAGTTCGAGGTAGCCGCCGTGAGCGTGCCGGAGTTGAACTTTAGCGTGAAGTCGCCCGCCTTGTCGATCGCGAGGCCGGAGAACGTCGCGACGCCGTTCGCCGCAATCGCTTTCGCCGTACCGGAAAGCGTTCCGTCACCCGACGCCACCGCGACCGTGATCTCGTCCGTCGCGCTCGTCATCACTTTGTCGAACTGGTCCAGAATTTCAACCTTGGGCTGTGTCTTCAACGCTTTTCCGGCCTTCGCGCCTGAAGGCTGAATCGACACTCGAAGCTTCGTCGCCTTGGGAAGCGCCGCAATGCTCACGGCATTTGAAGTGGCCGAACCGGATCCTCCCGAGTTCGTTCCCGTCACAACGCACTTGAGCGATTGCCCGCCGTCGGCCGAGGTCGTCGTGTAACTGGCCGAGGTCGCGCCCGTGACATCCGCGTCGCCGCGCTTCCATTGGTAGGTAAAGGCGGGGTCGTTCTTCCACGTCCCGGTCGAGCACTTCAGGACGTCGCCTTCTTTAGCCGTCGCGGGCGCGATCGCCGGCGGCGCGTTTCCGTTGACGCGTGGCTTGGGCATCTTCGGGATCACCGCAACCGCAGTGGCCGTGATGGACCCTTCGGCTTTTGTTCCGGTCACGACGCAGGTGATCGGTTTCCCGTCGTCGGTTTTTGTTGTCGTGTAGGTCGCGTTCGTCGCGCCAGTGATCGCCGCGCCGTCCCGAATCCAAGCGTAAGTGAATTTGGGATTTCCGGTCCACGTGCCCGGCGCGCAGGTCAATGCGTCTCCGATCTCGACGGCGGCGGGTGAAATCGAAGGCTTGACCGTGTTCCCGAGCGGGGCCGTCACCTCGAAGGAAGCGGAGACGACAGAGTGGCTCCCCTCCGTGAACTTCAGCGTGTATTTGCCGGCCTTGTCGAGCGCGAGATCGCCGAACGTCACGAAGGCGTCGCCCTGTGTCGTTGTCACGCTCGAGGCGCCGCTCAACGTGCCGTCGCCGGACGCGACCTCGACGGTGACGGCCGACTTCAATCCCGGCACGTTTCCGAACGCGTCCGTGAGCTTGACCTTCGGCTGGGTCTTGAGCGCCTTCCCTGCTTCATCGCCGACCGGCTGCGTCGCGATCTCGATCGTCGCGGCGGAATTGCCGTGGATCGTGATTTCCTTTTCGATCGGCGCAAGCCCGGTGGACGAGAACCGGAGAGTGTACGTCCCGGCCTTCTCGATCTGGAGATCGGCGAACGATGCCTTCCCGCTTGAGGCATTCACCTTCGTAGTGCCTTTGAGCGTAGCCTCGCCCTTCGCGAGAGCGACCGTGACTTCTCGCGCCTGATCGTCCGAATGATCGGACGCCTTGCCGTCGTCCAGATCGAATCCGATCGTCGAGGCGCTCAATTTTTCGCCTGCAAGCGCGGAGAGGGTCGCTTGCCCGCTAAAGCTCAACTTCGTAGCGCACGGTTTCGGCGCCGCGAGATTGAACGACGCGGAGAAGACCGAGAATCCCGCGCCTGTGAACTTCAGCGTGTACTCGCCGCCTTCGCTCAAGGCGAGATTCGTGAAAGTCGCAACGCCATTGGCCGCCTTCACCTTTGTCGTGCCCGAGAGCTTGCCTGGACCCACTTCGACCGTGGCCGTGATTTCACTCGTACCCCTGGCGAGGGCTTTCCCATATTGATCGCGGATCTCGACCTTCGGCTGGGTCGCGAGAACGACGCCTGCGTTTTCGCCGACGGGCTGAGCGGCGACGGCGAGCGAGGAAGCCTTGGCCGCGGGGGGCTTGGCGAGCTGGCTCGCCTTCGAACCAAGCGCCGCCTTCTGCGCGTCTGAGAGCGCCGCGACTTGCTCGGGCGTAAAGGCTTTGACCTGTTCAGGCTTCAACCGCTTGAGCAGGGCGTCGCTGAAGAGCTTGATATGATCGGGCTTGAAAGCCGCGATCTTGTCCGCCTTGAAGTAAATAAGGGCTGTCAGAAACTGCGGATTATCCTTGAGCTTCGCGAACTGCTCGTTGGTCATCGCCTTTAGCTGCGCGGGCGTAATCGCGGCAATCTGGCCGGAGCTCAGCGAAGAGAATGCGTCCGGCGCTATATTGCTGAACTGTTCGGGCGACATTTTGTTGAGCTGAGCCGGCGTGATCGCCTTCATCTGCGCCGCCGTCGTCACCGCCTTGGGGTCGACCGGCTTGATGAGCCCCAGCAGTTTCTTCTGGTCATCCGTCAGCATCTTCTGCTGGTCCGCGGTCAACGCGGCGCGTTGATCTTTCGTCAGCGCCTGCAACTGGGTGGTCGAGAACCGCGAGAGCTGAATCGGCTGGAGGTTCTTCAGATTCTCCGGCGAGAATGCCGCGATCTGGTCGGGCTTGAACGCCAGCGCGAAGTTCACGTTATTCTTCATGACTCCGAACTGTGCCGTCGTCATCGCCTTGATCTGCTCGGGTTTCAGAGAGCTGGTTTGAGCCTGCGTGAACTTCGAGAAGACCTCGGGCGGAAGCTTCGCGAACTGCTCCGGCGTCATCGATCCAATCTCGTTTGCCGAGGGAACCGGCACCTTCATTTCGATTTCATTCGAGGTTGCCGTCATCGTCCCGGATGTGAACTTCAGTTTGAACTTTCCGGATTTGTCGATCGCGAGCCCCGAGAATGTCGCGACGCCGTTCGCGGAGGCGACCTTCGACGTGCCGACGAGTCTTCCATCGCCCGAAGCGATCGCGGCGGTGACCTCGGCACTAGCGACAAGATTCCCGCCGGCGTCGGTAATCTTGACGTTCGGCTGGGTCGCAAAAGCCTTTCCGATATCGCCGCCGACAGGCTGGGTGACAATCTCGAGTTTACTCGCCGCGCCCGGAGTAACCTTGATCTCCAGATCCAGGTTCGGCAGTCCGGGCGAGGAGAATCTTAGCGTGTGCGTTCCGGCTTTATTAATAATAACGCTATGGAACCCCGCCTGGCTCCCGCTCGCCTTGAGCATTGATGTCCCCTTGATTCCAATATCGCCCGCGACGGAGGAGATCGTGATCTCCCGGATTTTGTCGGCATCGCGACGGGCCAACGTGCCGTCAGCCGCGACGATCTCGACCATGAATTCCCGATCCGGCATGTCCACTCCGGCCGTGAACGTGGTGCGAGGCGTACCATTGAAGCGGAGCTTTGCAGCCGCAGGCGCAGGCAAGGCCTCTACCTTGACGGATGTCTGAACCGAGGGAAGATTCTCGACTCCGAAACTGATCGAGTGCGTGCCGACAAGGGTCAGTCCGAGATCCGTGAAGGTCGCGACGCCATTGATCGCTTTCACGCGCGAAGTTCCTACGAACCGCGGAGGAGTCGCGCCGCCGACAACGGCCTTGATCCGCGCAACCACCTCGACACTGGACGTGGTGACGATCTTACCGTTCGCATCCTGGATTTCGATCTTCGGCTGAGTCGCAAAGGCCCTTCCCTCCACTGCTCCCGCAGGCGCCGTGGCGAGATTAATCTTCGTCGCGACAGGCACCGCCTCCGCGACGGTGAAGGAATTCGAAGTCACGGCGGGGATATCGTCGCGTTCATTCATAGAGAATTTCAGCGTATACGTTCCGGCCTTGTCGATGGCGAGCCCGAGCGCGTTGAAGTCGGCGACTCCGTTCTTATCGTAAATCGCCGCGAGGTTCTCCGCGTCGCTCCAGTACTTCTTCGTCGTGTTGAGTTTTCCGTTTCCCGAAGCGATCGCCACATCGATCCGATTGGTGCCGAAGTCGGCGATGTTTCCGTAAACATCGTATTCTTCCACGACCGGCTGAGTGGTGAACGCTTTCCCCGGCTCGCCGCCGGACGGCTGAGTCTTGATGACCAGTTTCTTGGTCACACCCCCTTTAATTTGGATGTTGCCGAGGGTGAGATCCGGAAGACCCGGAGATGTAAACTTCAGGGAGTAGGTCCCGGTCTTCTCGATGACGAGATCTCTGAAGTCCGCCGATACGAAATCGGCCTCGACCTTTGTCGTTCCTTTGAGCGTTCCGCCTCCGACAAGCGCAACGGTAACTTCGCGCGCCGGTTTAATCGAGGTGACCTGGTGACCGCCCTCGTCGAAGAAATCGATCGAGACGCTGAACGTGCTCCCGGCCATCTCATCGATTCCGCCGGACGAGATTCGCGACACGGCCATCGTCGCTGGCGGACCCCAGATCTCATAGGGCGCCTCGCTCTCTTTGAGCCCGGTTGCGGTAAACTTCAACCTGTATTTGCCGGCCTTCGTCACCGTGAGGTCGCTGAACTTCGCCCTTTTACCCGATGCCATGATCTTGGTCGCGCCCTGCAGTTCACCGGGCCCGCTCACCTTCGTCACGGTTACTTCGATTGGCGCGCTCGCCGGAACCTCGATTTCCCTCCCATTGGCGTCCATGAAACCGACTTCAGGAAAGCCCTTGGAAGAGATATGGATCCCTTTAATGCCATACGCCTGGAGTTGAGTAGCCGACTTCGCCGCCGCGATGTTGAATTTGGAGCCGTACGCGTCGACGTTCTTGCCTCCGACGACGGTGCGCGCGCCGAAGTTGAAATCGTTCCCGGCGCTCGGGGCTTTGAGTCCGGTGAAGGTCGCCACGCCATTCTTCGCGTTCACCGTCGCCGCGCCGTTCGCGACGCCGGTGCCCGTGAGCGTAATGTTCTTCGTGCCCTGCCAGAGCCAGAGCGTGACCGCGCCGCTATAATCGGCGACCGTCTTGCCGGAGGCGTTCTGCGCAGTGACCGTGACCGAGAAGTCCTGCCCGGCCGTCAAACTCGCCGGAGTCGTCGCCGAAACCGCAAGCTTCGTCGGCACCGGCTTGGCCGCCTCTGCGACCGTGAACGGTTTCGACGTCGCGGTGAACTTGTTTCCGAATTGGTCGGTGAACTTGAGCGTGTACGTTCCGGGCTTGTCGATCGTGAGATCCGAAAAACTGACCGTCGCACCTCGCGTAGGAGAACTCTGTTCGACCGTGCCGGTGAGTTTTCCATTGCCGGACGCGATCTCGACCTTGATCAATCCGACATAAGATGACACCAGATCGCCATTCTCGTCGACGGCATGGAGGACGGGCTGAACCGTGAAAGCCTTCCCCGCCACCGCGCCGGAAGGCTCCGTCTGAACGATAAGCTTATTCGCCCGCCCGGGCGGGACAATGTACGTAGCCTCCGCATCCTTGAGCCCCGGAGAAGAGAACTTCAGCTTGTAGGTGCCGGCTTTAACGAAAGTTGTTTTATTGAGCCCAAGAGATCCGGTCGATGCCTTCGTCGTCATCGGACCGCTCAAGGCTTTCGGACCGCTCACCATCGTGACCGTGACGTCACGCGGCGCGCTCGCCGGGATCTTGACTTCCTTTCCACTAGCGTCGAGGAACGATAACTCGGTGTAGAGGTCGAGGCTTCCACCGCCGCCGAGACCAATTTTGAAGGTTTCCACCGAGAGCTGTTTCGGCTCGGACGCCGCGGGCGGGTTGAGCACCTTCGTCATCGCGTCCTCGACCGCTTTTGTCGGCGTATAGCTGAGCACGTTGATGAGCGTCGCGCCGTTGGTGGCGGTCTTGAGCGCATTTTCGAGCCCGCGCTTGCCGTAGTGCGTCCGTTTTCCGTTCTCGACTTCACTAATGTCGTCGAGCGCGACCTCGCCCTTGGTGGCGACGCCCTTCAGGTTCGTGTAGGTGACGACGAACTTCGTGCCGACCATCTCAAACGTGACACTGCCGGCCGTGATCGTGATCTTCTCCGCCGCCCCGATCACGCCGCCGTTGAGGATCTCGCTTGCGACGGCGAGCAAGTTCGCGGCGGGCGAAATGCCGAACGCCGCCGCGGGTGGAGCGAGCGACATGAGGTGAAGAGCTAGCATCAGAGATGCGACGCGTCGATGAAAGATCGGATTCATCCCGGATCCCGCGCTCATCGGAAGATCACCAGCTTCTCCGTGATCCGGCGCTTCTCCGTCGGCGCGGCGTAATCGAGCACATAGACGTAGACGCCGGTCGAGATCGACTGGCCCTGCTCGTTGCGGCAGTTCCAGGAGTACTCCGTTGGAAACGTGTTCAGGTCGATCGTCCGATCGATCACGTTCCTGCCTCCGAGATCGAAGACGCGGAGCTTCAGCGTTCCTCCGGCGGTCGCGTTGTATTTGAAGACTACGTTGCCGGCGCCGTCGGGACCGGGATTCGGCGTCACGAATGTCTGCGACGTCGATAGCGCGGGAATGGCGAGCGCTCGGACCTGGGCTTCCGTGCCCGCAAGAATCCGGAACGATCTCGACTGCGCGAGTCCGCCGGCGTTGAATTGATATGTAGGCGTCGTCAAGAGCGTCGTCTGCGCGCCGTTCGAGAGGTCGACGAGCAGCGCGACGAAACCGGGCGGGAGATTTCCGAGATCGGAGAATGTCAGCGTCACGATATTGTCCGTCGTCGTGGGCGTCACGGTGAAGTCCCAGCGCTGAGCCGTCGTGAACGGCGGCTTCATCTCTTGAGCGAACGCGCCGCTCACGCCAAGACCGCCCGCGAACTGACCCGAAACGATCGGCGGATTCTCTACGGTCGATGCGGTGGAACTCGCTCCGAAGAGATTCGAGAATTCGTTTCCGCCGTCGCCGCGCACCGTCAGCTTCGCGGTCCAATCGCTCGTGGTGCCGACGGCCTGCGCCGACGCGAGCGGGGCGCTGGCTTCGCTGAAGTAGAAGTACGGCGAGAGACGGAGCGTCGCGGCGGTGTTCGCTTTCAGCCAGAATCCGTTCCATGGCGTCAGGATCGGATCGACGTTCGTCGCGCTCGGTCCGAACTGATACGCATTATCCTTGTACCAGAAGATCTTGTTCTGGATGATGCCGGCCGCCTCCGCCGCCGCGACCGTCATGACCGTTCCGCCGCTCGAGACGATCTGCGAGGCGTTCCATCGCGTCAGGTTCGCGAACGGCGTCCCAACCATGTTCCATCCTTCCTTGATCGCGATGTCGCGGGTGTCGGTCACGAGCGTCGCCCCGTTGACGGAGTAACGGACCGCGACCGCGTTGCGGATGTAGTAACCGTCGCCCGAAACGAACGACGTCGGGATTTCATAGCGGCGGTTGATGGCATGATCGGCGATGGACGGATTCCAGTGGAAGATGCTCGTGGGCGCAAGTCCCGAGAGCGCCTGAGAAACTGTGGCGTTTGTCGGGACGCGGTTGACGGCAATGAGACGCCAGAGCGTCGCGGGCTGATCGTATTCGAGCGTGTGGAATCCGATGTAGACCGGAGAAAGCGCGCCAACGACCGCCTTCACGACGTAGACCCCCGCCACGTTGCCCGCCAGAAGGTTGAGGCGGCTGATTCCGCCCGCGTCCGTCGGAGTGTACGTGATCGACTCCCCTGTCGCGCCGGTCGGCTTCGCGACGACCGTGAAGGTGGGAACGAATCCCGCGAGCGCGGCGCCGAAATTGTCCGTCACAAGGATCTGCGCCGAGTCGACCGAAAACGTCGCCGGAGATAATCTGAACGAGGATGCCCCGGAAATTGTGACGGTGTTCGGCGTGGTCGAGATGTTGATCCGGAGCCGGAACGAATCGGACGTGCGCGTGTTGCCGACGGTGTCGCGGGCGATGATCCGCCAGTACCACGTCTCGTTTGTCGCGAGCGTCCGAGTGCTGCTTGTGGAAGTTCCCATCGGTGAATCGACGAACGGATTCGTGAACGCGATGGAGGAGTCGATCTGGAGCCGGTACGAGTCGAAGCCCGCGCCCGTGTCCGACGCAGCGCTCCATGTGAACGTGATCGTCGTCGCCGACGTTTCATGGCCATGCGCGGGAGCGGACGGCCCGAACCCGAACGGCGGGAACGAATCGACGAGCACCGTCGTCGACCGCGAGTCGCTCGCCAGAGCGCTGTCCCGGACGGTCACCCGGAGAACGTTCGCGCCGTCGGTCGCGGCGAGAGGAATGAAGTACGTGGAGTCCGACGTCGTATCGGTGAAGGCGCCTCCGGGGCCGGAAACCACCGACCAGACATACGTGAGCGAGTCGCCGTTCGTCGCGGTGTCGACGTCGAACGAACCTGTGATCCGGAGAAATGTGGAGTCGATCGGGCGGATCGTGCTGTCGGAGATCGAGATCGTGCCGGCGGTCGGCGTGTCGTTCACGACGGTGAGCGTGATCGCGAGCAACTGCGTGATCGTGTCCTTATTGTCGGAGAGCCGCAGCGTCACGGTCTCGGTTCCGTTCGAGTCCGCGGTCGGCGAGATCCGGAGCGTTCGCGAATCGAGCATCGTCGCCATGAAGATTCCTCCGCCGCCGGTCACGCTCCAAAAGGCGATGATCGAGTCCGCCGGGCTTGAATCATTCGTGAACGGCGAAAGAGCGACCGTCCAGACCACGGTATCTTCCGGACGCGACTGCGCGGGGGCGGTGGGAAAAATGGTGGGCGTGTCGTTGGGTGTGATGTTGATCCGGAGCCGGAACGAATCGGATGTCGAGGAGTTGCCGACGGTGTCGCGGGCGACGATCCTCCAGTACCACGTCTCGCCCGCCGTAAGCGTCCGCGAACTGCTGGTCGACGTTCCCACCGCCGAGTCGATCTTCGGGTTGGCGAAGGACGTGGAGGAATCGATCTGGATCCGGTACGAGTCGAAGCCCGCTCCGGTGTCCGACGCGGCCGTCCACGTGAACGTGATCGTCGTCGCCGTCGTCTCGTGTCCGTGCGCGGGCGCGGACGGCGCGAATCCGAACGGCGGAAACGAGTCGACGAGGACGGTCGTCGAGCGGGAGTCGCTCAGGAGGGCGCTATCCCGAACCGTCACTCGGAGGACGTTCGTTCCGTCGGTCGCGGCGAGCGGAATGAAATATGTGGAGTCCGACGTCGTGTCGGTGAAGGCGCCGCCCGGCCCGGAGACGACCGACCAGAGGTAAGTGAACGTGTCGCCATTCGTGGCGATGTCGGTGTCGGTCGAACCGGTGATCCGGAGAAACGTGGAGTCGATCGGACGGATCGTGCTGTCGGAGATGGTGATAGTACCGGCGACGGGTGTGTCGTTCACGGGGGTGAGCGTGATCGCGAGGAACTGCGTGACCGTTTCACTGGTATCGGAAAGTCTCAGCGTCACGGTCTCGGTGCCGTTCGAGTCCGCCCTCGGCGCGATGCGGAGCGTGCGCGAATCATTCATCGAGACCGTCACGATGCTCCCGCCACCAGAAACGGTCCAGAAAGCGATGAGCGTGTCACCGGCGTCGGTGTCATTGGTGAAGGGCGTGAGCGCGATCGTCCAGACAACCGTATCCTCCACCCGCGACTGGGCGGGTACGGAGGGCGACGAGATGAAGGGCGTGTCGTTCACTGCAGCCAGTGTAATCGCAAGGGTATCGCTGGTCGTGTCCTTGTTGTCCGACAGGCGGACCGTCACGGTCTCGGTGCCGTTCCGATCCGCGATCGGCGTGATCCGGAGCGTCTGCGAATCGTCCATCGAGACAGTCACGACCGTGCCGCCGCCCGTAACGCTCCAGAAGAGAATCGGAACATCGAGGAAGTTCGTGTCGTTGCCGAAGGGCGTAAGAGTAACAGTCCATGCCGCGGTGTCCTCATTACGCGACTGCGGCGGAAGAGGAACGATTGTGGGCGCCAGGTTCCCGGTAAGAGCGATCCGGAAGTGCGTATCCGCCGCATCGAACGTCACCCAGGATGTCGCAACGCCAGCGGAACCGCCGATAGCGCGCGCCTGCCAGTGGTACTGGCCATTCGCCAGGCTGTCGGCGAGGATCGAGAGCGTCTCGCCTCCCGACGACGCCGAGGGGGCGCTCTGGAAGAATGTGATCGTGTCGATGGCAGGATTCGCCGGGCTCGTGAAGGCCGTTCCCGCCGCGCGCAGTTCAACCTGGATCCGGAACGTTTCGCTGCCCGTTCCGGAGGCGAAAATGTTGAAGCGGATCGAGTTCGTGTCCGTCACCTGGTCGTTGAGCGCGATCGGCGTCATATCGGGCTTCGTCTGCGCAAGCCCGGTCGGCGTATTCGGCGCGGCGGAATCGAGGTAGAACCGGGAGAAGCTGGTCGAGATTCCTCCGTGAAGACCATACAGGAAATTGCCGCTTCCGGGATACACGAGGCCACCGCCGGCCTGGAAAGTGTTCGGTGCCGTATCCGAGATCAACGTCCAGTTGTTGCCGCTGATCGAGTAGCGGTACATGTCGCTGGAGTTGTCGCCGCGCGTCGCGTAAATGAAGTTGCCGGAGCCCGGATAGAGCAGCGACCCGCCGCCTTGCACGTTCACCGGCAGAGAGGTCATCGCCGACCATGTATTCGACGAGATGATGTAGCGGTAAAAATCCGGGTTCAGACCTCCTCGCAGAGCGAAAATGGTGTCGCTGCCGGCTTGCGCGAGCGCCGCGCCGGCGTCGATGGTACCCGGAGCATCAAGCATTGCCGTCCATGTATTCGTGGAGATGGTGTATTGATAGAAGTTCATCGTGCCAACGCCCGGCGTGGCGAAGATCGTGTCGTCACCCGTCGTGACAAGCGCGCCGCCCCCCTGCACGACCTGCGGAATATCGAGCATCGCGGTCCAGGCGTCCGCCGAGATGACGTACCGAGTGAAGGCCTGCGACAATCCTCCCGACAGGACGAAGATCGTATCGCTCCCGGCTAGTTCGAGCGTTCCGCCACCCGCCAGGGTCCCCGTCAGATCGGTCATCTGAGACCACGCGTCCTGCGAGATGATGTACCTGTAAAGCGTGGCGGCGTTGTCGCCGCGCATCGCGAAGATCGTATCCGTTCCGGCCTCGGTCATGAGCCTGCCTTCGTTCAACCCGCCGCCGATATTCAACGGCGTCGCGGCGCGCGTGTCCCAGTTGAACGCGGTGGCGGCTCGCGCGGGAGCGACGAGCGCGAAGAAGAGGATGAGGAAGGAACAATATTTAATTTGTAATTTGTAATTTGTAATTTGTAATTTTTCAGCTCGATCAGGAGCAAAATTAAATATTTCAAATTTCAAATTACACATTATAAATCGTCTTTTCATCAAAAGATCACCTTCAACCCGAGCAGGGTCGTCCACCGGTGATGATTATTCGCCGTGATCGCGAAGTCGTTGATCTCATAGTCGCCGCGCGCGGTCAGAGTGTTCTTGAACTCGGCGCGCTCGTTCGTGTACGAGAGATCGAGCGTGAACCGGTCCTTCGTCGAGTCCTGCGACTGGAGCGTCCCGCGCTTCAGATCCCGCAGATAATCGAACCGTCCTGTGAAGGCATCCTTCTCGTACGAGAGTGAACCTCCGAACGTCGAAAAGCGATCCTGTTGAACTCCGCCGTCGCGCGAGCGGTAATTGCCCTTCAGCTCGACCTTCAGAAAGTCATTGATCGATTTCGAGACCGTGTTATCCCACCGCAGCTCCTGGATCGTCTGCAGCTCGAACCTCAGCTTGTCGCGTTCCCGCTCGTCGTCCCACGTGAAGCTGGTCGTGTAGATGTCCCATAGCGTGTTCTTAACGTTGAATGAGGCCTTGAAGTTCTCGCGATTGTTGGACGGCGCCGTTCCGACGACCTTGATGTCGTCATACGTCCGGCGGAGAGAATAGTCGGTGGTGAAGACGGACTTATTGAGATACGGGCTCTTCCACGTCGCGAACGGCTTGGAGACGAGATTCAGGCCCGATGTCAGAAGCACGTCCACGGAGGTGCGATTCGCGACGCGGTTCGATCGCGTAGCTTCTCCTCTCCATGTATAGTCGATCCACTTCACTTTTCCGGGCAAATTCGCGGTCACGCCCAGCTTCTCGCGATCCGAAGTTGCGCTGCCGTAGATAGTCCGGAAATTCTCGTCCACATACGTGTAGACGCCCTCCAGCGTCAGATCGTGGTATTTCTGCGTCAGCCGGAGGTCCAGGAGATCGCCGCGGTTGTACGTCGTGTCAGGCAACCGGATTTCCTTGTGGTACGACCGGTCGAGATCGAACTTCAGCTCGGTTGAGTGCTTCCACGGCGCTTTTGCGCTTCCGCTGATTCCGTAGATCTGATTGTCCACCTGAGTCCTGACGCCCGCGGCTACGGTCGGATCCTGGTCGCGCGCCGCGTCGGCCAGGAATCGGACCTTCACGATGTCCTTGAAGGCCGCTTCCCACGCGCCGCCCACCGAGTAGCGCGGCAGATCCCCGAGGCCGTTCGCCCGGAAATCCCGGCCGCCGATAACCAGCAGGTTGTGCTTCATCCCGCCGAATTCGTATTTCCCGTCGTAGGATGCGCCGGCAAGCGTCTGGTCGAAGACATACTTGTTCAAGGTCGCGCTCACGGTGCCGAACTTGAAGAGGTTGTTCGGATTGACGAGATACTCCAATTCGCCCCGCTGCAGGGACAGCGCGCGAATCTCCCTCGGTTCGTACTTCCCGATGGCGACGCCCTTGACTTCCGAATTGTCCCAGCGGATCGGCTCGAGCTTCATCGTCGTCGTCTGCGTGAATCGGTTCGTCGTGAACTTGTTCTGCCCCGCCGCCGCAAGCGTCCCTTCCGGGATATTGATGATCTCGTCCTCGAAATTGAGGTTCCACGAAAGATACTTTCGCCGCGGAACCGGCGGCCCGACGCCGCCCAGCAGCGCTTTCTCCTCATCCGATAGTTCGACCTTTTCGCGCGGAGCCGCCGGCGCCGTCACGGGGAGTCGATCCCGCTCCCGGTCTAGAACGGCGTGGATAGCCTCAGCAAGTTCGACGAGAAGTTTCTCCTCGATCGCCTCGCGGTCGGTCATGCCAAGTTCGAGCGAATAGGTATCCGTGTAATAGTTCAGCTCCCGGATAAAATTCTTACGCTCCACAATATCCCGGCCCGTTCCTTCGTCGAGCACGGCGAAGTCGACGCGGATCTGGACGAGTCGTTCGAGCGGTCTGCCGTTGGCGTCCGTCCGCCGATCGGTGATCGTCAGCTCCCGGATCGTTCCGGAGAGCGAAAGCGCCGCGGTCGTCGAGAGCGTGAACCCGGTGTCCGAGAGAAGTGTCCGCTCGATCGCGCGCTTCAGGATTCCGACGACCGTCTTGCCCTGACCTGACCCGTCCGCAACTTCCGTAATACGGACGTTTGCGGCTGTCTGAAACTCGTCCACACGGAGCGCGATCGGAGCAGGCGCAGAAGCGGAAGCGGAAAGGGCGAGAGTCAGGCAGAGCAGGATCGGGAGATATTTAATTTGTAATTTGTAATTTGTAATTTGTAATTTTCCGGTTCGAGCAGTAGAAAAATTACAAATTAAACATTTCAAATTAGAAATTAAATATTGATTTTTCTTCATCAGAACTTCACCCCAAGGCTCACGGTATGCGTGAAGTCCAGTTCGCGATGCGCCGCGAGGCCGTACTCGAGCGCGATGTTGTTGTAGCGGACGACGCCGCCCGCGGTCCATTGTCGCGAGGCGTCCTGATAGCCGCCCATGATGGAGAGGAACTCGAACAGTTCATATTCCGCTCCGATCTGAAAGTCGCTCGAGCCGTCCTCGCGCCACGTGAGCCCGCCGCCAAGATGGAGAAGCGAGTACGGCGACCACTCGCCGCGAAGTTCGCCCGTAATCGGCAGAGCGTCCGCGTCTCCGCGATTGGTCGAGAGATTACGGAGGTTCACCGTGAACAGGGCGCTCTTCCATGTGTAATCGGCGCCGAGATCGAGCCCGAAGCGCGAGCGCGACCGATCACGGACCGAAAATCCGACATAGTTGATCTGCGCGCCGTATCCGAAGCGCGACGATACTCCTGATCGTCGCGGCGCGAAGGAGAGGCGCACGGCGTCCATGCGCGCGTCGAAGAGATTTCCGGTCAGCACTCCGTTGGCCGCCTCACGGATCCCTGCGACCCTCAGCTGGCTGAAAGAGAACCCGATATTCCCGTAACGCAGACGGTCCGACGTGATGTCGACGCTGCCGAGATCGAAGCCGTCGATATTGTCGAATGGTTTGGAGTAGGTCGTTCCGATCGCGTCTCCGGAGTTTTCTCGGATCCGTGACGGACCGCTGTACATGCGTGAAACGTTATTCCGAGCGACAGCCTTCCCGGATGCGATCCAGCCGGCGGGCCCCAGGAGATCCGTAAACGCATCGAAGCCGCCGCCCTCCCCGGTGAGCGTCGAACCGGAAGCCAGTGTGGGAGATGCAATCATTAAGGTGAGAAGGATAGAGAGCATGACCGTGTGAAATCGAACCCGCGAGTTCAAAAGAAGGTCCGTACGACGGCTATTCACTTGATCACCGCAATAAGTTCCACCGGTCATTGTCCTTAAAGAGCGCCGCATCCTGCGGCACCGTTTCATTGCGCTCGAAGAAGAAGAGAGCGAGATCGACCCGTCACCGCGCAGCATCCATGAGGGAAGTTGCAGGGAAAAATATGGGGTCTGCCAACCATCGCCGAAACGCGGATAGGCGCGCGAGAAAGATCACCTCACCTATATTTGTGCATCATTGCTCAACATTTAAATCAGAACAAGCCCTAAGTAGACTCTGGATCCCGAAAGTTAAACCACGAAACACAAAGAAAGAATCCATTCATTCTTAGTCCCAGGATGATAAAGGCCGAGGTCCCTTTCACCCCGAAGGTGAAAGGGACCTCTCGGATATTAGCATGATAATGTGTGCCCCCTGGAATATTCCCAAGGCCCCAAGAACGGCTGAAAATGGTCAAAAAACGCTATTTAGAGAAGAAAAGCCATCGTCTATCGCGGAACGCCCGATAGCAGCTTGCGCATCAGCGGCAGCGAGGCTCCGCCGGCTTCGCCCCGCCGGAGCGGTTCCGCGAAGATCTGCTCCGTCTCGAGCGGTCGTCCGCTCAGGAAATCGACGAGCATCGACGGACGGTATGCTCCCATCTTCTCCGTCGCCGCGAAATTCGCCTCCACCATCGACGAATCGAGCGTCACGCCATCTGCACGGGCCGCCGCGATCACTTCTTCCATCAACCCGCGCGCGAACGCCCTTTTATCCGGATCGTTCATGATCACATCCGTCGTCACGCCCCCGAAATAAATGGAGAGCCCGCTGAACGGAACGTTCCAGACGAGCTTCAACCACTTGATCTTCTTCGCGGCCGCTCCTGCGCCATCCTTGGCGCCCGCGGCACTTCTACCCGGCAAGCCGGCTCCATCCGGTTGGTCGTCGGGTTCGACGCTGCACTTCACTCCAGCAGCCTTGAACCGCGCGGCAATATCCTCGACACCCGCTCCCGGATGAACGGCGGAGGAATCGAACCAGGCCAGGCGCATGGTTCCCGCGCTCGTGTGGAGCACGACGCCGGGCCTCACTTTCTCTGAACAAATGAACGCGGACCCCGCAATGACGCGTTCCGGTCCGCAGACGGACGCGATCGCTTCCTCGTTGCCCAAGCCGTTCTGGAGCGTGACGATCAGAGAGGTGGAGAGGAGAAGAGGCGGGAGGAGATCCCTTAGTGCCGGAGTATCGAACCCCTTCAGCGACACGATCACCACGTCGGATTGAGGCATGTCGCGGACGTTCCGATACGCGTGCACATCAACATGAAAATCCCCATCGCAGCTCTCGACCTTCAGCCCCTTCTCCTTCATGACGTCGTAATCGCTCCGGCAGAGATAGTGAACTTCCTCGCCATGCTGCGCCAGCCGCCCGCCGTAGTAACACCCCACGGCGCCGGCACCGATCACGGCGAATCTCATTGAGCGCTCTCCACGTCGGCGTGAATGGCACCGTCCTCGATATGGATACGCACCCGCAGGGGATTGCAGCAGACGGAGCAGTCCTCGACATATTCCTGGCGCGACACGGACGGATCAACGAGGAGCATGATTGTTTCCCAGCAGCAGGGACACTGGACATGGGCTTCTTCGAGGTTCATGAGAAAACAATGATATCTGATTTCAGTTTTAAGATTTTAGATTTTAGATTTTAGATTTTAGATTTGGCGGTACAATCCCGGCCATGAACCTTCTCGATCCCCGACTTGTCGCGTATGCGGAGGCGCGCACGGCGGCCGAACCGGCGCACCTGCGCCGTCTCTCGGCTTATACGTATGAGAATCACGATTGCCCGCAGATGCTCTCGGGGCATCTCCAGGGCCGCCTACTCTCCCTTCTCTCCCGGATTGTCCGGCCCCGCCGCGCGCTGGAAATCGGCACGTTCACCGGCTACTCGGCGGTCTGCCTCGCCGAGGGACTAGCTCCCTCCGGGAAGCTCAATACGATCGAAATCAACCCGAAGCTCCGCCCCGTCATCGAAAATTCCCTGGATGCGGGCCGAGCCCGCAAAAAGGTAAAGGTGCATTTCGGAAAAGCGCTGGAGATCATCCCGACGATTCGCGGCGCATTCGACCTCGTCTTCATCGACGCCGATAAGACGAATTACGGGAAATACTTCGACGCCGTGATCGACCGTGTGCGTTCAGGAGGCCTCGTGATCGCCGATAATGTGCTCTGGAGCGGACGCGTCCTTCTGCCGCGGAAGAAGCAGGATCGCGACACGCGAGCGCTGTCCGCGTTCGCCCGGAAACTGAAGCGTGATCCTCGCGTGATGCCCGTGCTGCTCCCCGTACGAGACGGCCTGCTTGTGGCCGTAAAATTGTAAGCGCCCCCACAGAAAATCCTGAATCCGAAATTACAATGTCATCCCTCAAAGCTCAATGTTGGGAATTGGGATTTAGGATTTCAACGCGTGCTTTCCACCAGAAGCCTCACGACGCAATGACATTGATCTCCGTGTTGAGCTCCGTCCGCAGCAGATTCTGAATCGCATACATCGTGCCCGCGATGGAGCTGGGGCAGCTTCCGCAGGCGCCCTGGTAACGGATCAGGAGGTCGTGACCGCGGAGCCCCATGATCTGGAGCCCTCCGCCGTCACCGGCAAGCGCGGGTCGCACGCGCGCATCCAGGACTTCGTTGATCCGGTCGAGCAAATCCTCATCGGAAGTTTCGACATCCGGAGCCGACTCCGGCTTCATCATCGACGCGGGCGGACGAAGGCCTTCCTCCAGCATCTGGTTGATGCCGAGCTCCATCGCGCGCCAGTCCGGCCCCGCCGGCTTGTCGATCGAGATGAAATCATCCATGTAGTAGACCGATCGGACCGTCGGGATCATGAAGAGCGCGTAGGCCAGAGGATCTTCCTGTTCCGCTGGAGCCTTGTCGTACTGGCGCGAGCCGCCGGGACAGATCGGTTCGTCCAGGACAAGTTTCATGGCGGTCGGGTTGGGCGTGGCTTCGATACGGATGATTTTCATGAGAAAAGTGTACTCCTCCGATGCGATTTTAGCAATCGCCATCCCGGCCGTTAAAGCAGGCTAGAGATGCCTGAACAGAATCAGAGCGCGTTGAAGAGATATCCCGTGAAGATGATCCCCAGCGTCGTCACTCCGAAGAAAATGAGAATCAGGTGCAGCGTCATGGCGCGACGGAGCATGATCGCCTCGGGGAGCGAAAGAGCGGCGGTCGCCATCATGAAGGCCAGCGCCGTGCCCAGCGGAACTCCCTTCTGAAAAAGCACCACCGCGATGGGCACGATCGCCGCGCAGCTCCCATACATCGGTACACCGATCAGCGTGGCGACGGGAACGGAAAAGACTCCCGCCGAGCCCGCGATGCTCTGGAGCGTTTCCGCCGGCACATAATTGTGGATACCCGCGCCGATGCCAACGCCCACGAGCACCCAGATCCAGATCTTCCTCGTGATGGAGACGGCCTCGTCTAAACCGAAGCGGATTCTCCCGCGCATGCGCATAGTCTCGTCCTTCACTTCCGTCGGCGTGTCGGTGCTCACGAGGTCGCGCACCAGGTATTTTTCCAGATTCATCCGCCCGAGCACCACGCCTGCGATAATTCCCAGGGCAAGGCCGCTGGCGACGTAAAGTGCCGTGATCCTCCAGCCGAAGTAACCGAACATCAGGATGACGAGGTATTCGTTAATGAGCGGTGACGTGATGAGGAATGAAAACGCGACGCCAAGCGGAATGCCGGCTTCCATGAAGCTGAGGAAAAGCGGGATGGAGGAGCAGGAACAGAACGGCGTCACGGCTCCGAAGAGCGACGCGCCCATGTTGGCTACGACTCCCCTCCCGGCCATCCACGCCTTGACGCGATGCTGCGGAAGAAACGTTCGCAGCACACCGATGACCAGGATCATGGTAAAGAGCAGCAGCAGGATCTTCACCGAATCATAGACGAAGAAACTGACCGAGGCACCGAGCCGCGACGTGCGCTCCAAGCCGAGGATGTCGTAGGCGAGTCCGTCTGCCATTTCTATCAGCACCTGGAACCCTTGTCCTTTTTCGACCCGGCGCAGCAGGACGCTTCCCTGGCCTTTTTTTCGAGCTTCCTGTCGAGCGAATCGAGGATTCGCCCGAAGAATCCCTTGCGTTTCTCCGCGCGTGCCGTTGTCACTTTCTCATCTGTTTTCACCTTCATCGACTCCTTCCGGATTTCTTCTTCATGACGCTTCCGCCGTGCATACGCCGACCGCGGGCGGTGGAAACCAATGCCTGGTCCTGACGCAGAACGAGCAGACCGTGAGCATGACCGGAACTTCGACAAGAACGCCGACCACCGTGGCCAGCGCCGCTCCTGAACCCGGACCGTACAACGCGATGGCCGTTGCGACGGCGAGCTCGAAGAAGTTGGAAGCTCCGATCAGGGCCCCGGGAGCGGCGACCGCGTATTCGACCCGCAGTGCGCGCATCAGACCATAGGCCAGGGCCGAATTGAAATAGACCTGAATGAGAATCGGGACGGCGATCAGGATGACATGAAACCATCGCGTTGTGATGTTCTCCGCCTGGAACGCAAAGATGAGGACGAGCGTCGCCAGGAGAGCCATGATCGTCACGGGCTGGAAGATCGGCAGCAGTTTCTGCTCGAACCATGCGCGGCCGCGGCGGGGGATCGCGAAGGAACGCGTGACCGCGCCGAGCGAAAGAGGAATCACGACGAAGACCGCTACGGCCCACAGGAGAACCTGCCAGGGAACAACAAGAGTCGAGGCGCCGGAAACGAGGAACCGGACCAGCGGCGCGAAAAGAATCAGCATGATGAGATCGTTCACGGCGACCTGAACAAGCGTATAGGCCGGATCGCCGTCGGACAGCGCGCTCCAGACGAAAACCATGGCCGTGCATGGCGCGGCGGCAAGGATGATGACGCCGGCCGTGTACTGGTCGGCCAGTTCCGGCCCGATCCAGGGCAGAAAGACGTGGCGGAAAAAAATCCAGCCGAGGAATGCCATCGAAAAGGGTTTCACGAGCCAGTTGACGACGAGCGTCACGGCCAGCCCTCGCGGCTTCTCCCGCACGCGCAGCACGCTCGCAAAGTCGATCCTCAGCATCATGGGATAGATCATGAACCAGAGAAGGATCGCGATCGGGATGTTGATCTGGCTGCCGCCGCCGAACTCCATGCCCCGCAGAACCACGGTGGCCTCGGGAGCGAATCGGCCGATCAGGATGCCGCCGGCCATGCAGAGCGCGACCCAGAGCGTCAGGTAGCGCTCAAAGATATTCATGTGCGGCGCCCGTACGCTCATCGCGGAGCCTCCAGGTTTTCCGGCATTCCTTCCACGAACCGCCGGATCTCGTCCCGGACGCGCCGATAGTGCGCCAGCGCCTCCTCCTCGGTCTTCGCGCCCTGCGCCAGTTTCGGCGGATCGTCGAAACCGACGTGGACGATCCGCGCTCTCCGATTCAGCCAGGCCGGACACGTCTCGTGGGCGTGGCCGCAGACCGTGACGACCACGTCAAAGGCGATGTCCATCAGGGATTCGACGTTCTTGGAGCGATGACCGGATATATCCACGCCGGCTTCCGCCATGACCGCGACCGCGCGGGGATTCAACCCGTGTGTCTCGATGCCCGCGGAATACGGTTCGATTCGCTCGCTCTTCAAGGCGCGCGCCCATCCTTCGGCCATCTGCGAGCGGCAGGAGTTCCCGGTGCAGAGGAAGAGCACTTTCATTTTCGCGTCCGGCGCCGGCATAAGGCCTCCTTGTCGATACGACGGATCTTCGCCATCTTCGCCCGGTCCGCCCGGATCTCCGGAATATTCCTCCCCGCCTCGATCGCCCACCGGATCGCGCGGCGAACGGGAGCCGGAGCCGAAGAATCCGCCGCGCGGCAGTGGATCCATCTCCCTTCCTTGCGGGTCGCGACGAGCCCGGCGGCCTTCAGGAGAAAGAGATGCTTGGAGACCGTCGACGGAGCCAGCCGCAGCAGTTCCACGAGCTGGCAGACGCAGAGCTCCTCGCCTCCGAGAGCCACGAGGATGCGCAGACGCCCCGGGTCGCCGAGCGCCTTCCCGACCGCCGCCAGCGACGCGAGCGGCCACTCCGCTCCGGAGGAATCATTCCTATAATTCGCCATATGACGAATTATAAACCGGCATTTCAGGCGGTGTCAATGCTCGCGCTGTCACGGGCGTGTCCGCTAATAGTGAATTATGCGGCCAGCATTGCAAGGCTGCATCATGACGCCTCAAGGTGAAGGGGAAAGATGTGCGAGCGGCGAGCCTCGATACGTGATACCAATCTACGGGACTCGATGGCCGCCAAAACCGAAGAAATCCGAACCACACTCCGGTGGGTCGGGCTTCATCGGAAGCTATGCGACCAAGTTCGAACCCGACTTGTACCGGCTATCCGAGCTGCGAAACAAGACGCTGAAACTCTTGAATCAGCAGGTTTTAACCGCACTCCGCAGGCGTGAAAACTATTTGCTCTTCCCGCCCGGCTGCTGTGTTCTCCCTTTCTTTTTTCGCAACGAGGCGCCCCCTGGCGCCGATTTCGGCGAAACTTCCCCCCGCTCACTGGACGGCGCGTGAAGCCGATAGTGGTCGCGTGAGAATTCGAATTGCCGCGAGTAGATTTGCTTAATCCCAGCCGCGGAACCGGTTTCGTAAAAGGTGAGCATCGCGGAAAGAAACTCGCTGTTTTCCACTCCACGATACGAAAGAGGATGGAGATTTCGCGATAGCAAGACGGCGTCGGCAACCAACCGGGAAGTCCGTTTGTTTCCGTCGACGAACGGCTGGACGTAGCTTAGCCCGGCCAGCGCCGTGAGAGCGGCAGTATGCGAATTCTCCGTTCTGCCGACTGCATCAAGAATGTCCTTCACGGCTTCTTTGATCTGGAACTCGTTGTCCGCCGGGCGGTATGACGTCGACGTTATTCCCACGAGTCGCCGCCGGAAACCTGTATCGACATTCAGCCCCTTTACCATGACGGCGTGAACCTGTCGCAGTACAGCCTCCGAGGGGCGATTGCGGAATTCGTCGAGATTCTCCAGTACAAATTGAAATGCGGTCTTGTGATTCAGAATCATGATCGCTTCCTCGGCCTTGCGGCCTGGAGCACGGCGACCGGTCGTTAACAGCTCCTGCGTATCCAACAGCGAATATGTGTTTCCCTCGATACTCGACGATTTCCAGGCTAGCTCGATTACGAATCGCTCCAGTTCTTTTCTAGCCGCCGTATCGCCTGCTCTCAGATCCATGGATCTTTCCGGTGGAAGCGGGGCTAGTTTTGCCAATTCGTCGTCGCGGAATAGCGAGATCGGAAGATTCCGGATAAGTTCGGGGTCGAACGGTCGGCAGAAACGCTTGTCAGGATCCACGGCGCAGTGGAGCACCGGATCGATAGGCGCGGACAGCCGCCCGAGAACTGTGAGAGTGTATCCACCACCGCGCCCTGGGCCGGTCGAAGCGACGTATCCGCCCTTCAAGAGGTCAGCCATGTCTCGGCGTATGGTGGCGATCGAAACCTCAAGCTTCTCGCCGAGGTTCTCAGCGGTGGTGGGAGATGTTGCGTCCGGTTTCGTAGCCAGAATGGCAAGAGCCTCGCCTTGGCGTTTGGAAAAAGGTATCATAATCACGCGGATAAGCTATCACAATGATAGCTTTTAGTCAAGTTTTTGATAGTATTCGAACCCCGAGGATTAAACCACGAAATACACTAAACACACGAAGATATACTGCCGGCTGCATCTTGCGAGGGCGCTGATAGGAAGTTTTACGCTATCGCACCGTATATTCGTCTGCAGGAGGCGCGAATTTCCAGAGCCAGACCTTTGAGGACGGTCTCACGCTACGAAGTTCTTCAGCTCCCTCCATTCGAGATCGCCTTGCACGCGGACGAGAGCATCGGGATTCGAACCGGCTTGTTCGAGGGCGTCATCGAGAGTAAACGGCCCTTTGATACCCTCGGAAATCTTGATGCTCCATATTCGCAATCCTTTGGCCGCGCACCAGAACGGAATCCATTCTTCACCCAGCCTTGCGATCAGGGCGACCACGGAAAATCCAGGCGTGCGGATCAGTTCTTCAAGCGTGAAAGGCCCTTCAACCGACGTCCCGTTCCAGAGATGCCAGCCACCTGGATCGTTTTCCGAAAGAAGCGGACCGCTGTGGCCTTGATACCAAATTACAGCGTGGATCGCCACTGGCTGTGCGAATCCTTTCAACGCGAGCGATTGGTATTCCTTCACGGGAACCGGGTTTCTGAGCGAATAGAGCGTCCTATCGCTGATGAAGATGCGATAGGGCCATGCCTTGGAGGAAATTCTTTGCGAAAGATTGACGTCCGAACCGATCACGGTCCAATCGGTGCGCTCGGGAGTGCCAACGTGCCCGGCAAGAACCTCGCCGGTTGCAATGCCAATGCCGAAGAAGAGTTGCATTTGTCCTAACCTTGCACGCTCGTTGTTGATTTCATAAATGCGCTCCTGCATCTTGATCGCTGCCGCGATAGCTCGATCGGCGTAATCGTCGACGGGCTCGGGAGCGCCCCAGACAGCGAGAACAGCATCGCCGATGAATTTGTCCACAACGCCGCCCGAGGCGATGACTTCTTCGACGACGGGGACGAAATAGAGATTGAGGAGCCGCACCACTTCACTGGCTGGCAGAAGCTGTGAAGCGTGCGTGAACCCGCGAACGTCAGCAAACATGATGGAACAGGTGTGAAGCGATCCGCCCAGCGTAGCCTGTCCTTTTGCCGCCTCGCGTACGACAGCGCCCGGTACGTATTTGCGAAATGCCGACTCGAGTTGAAGCCTTTCCTTGATAGAAACCACCATGTGATTGAATCCGGTGGCTATTCGCGACAGTTCATCGCGTCCATAGGAATCGAGGTTCGGGGTAAGATCGCCCTGCCCTACCTTGCCGATCGCCGAATCGAGTCTGTAAACTGGCCGAACGATGCCGTGTCCGACGAGCTGAATTCCCACGAAGGAGAGCAGAAATACAATGGCAACGCCGCCGAAAGCGGTCCAACGGATTGCCGCGACCTCCTGTACGTACGCCGTGCGATCGACCAGAAATTGGAGAGTCACGTCCCGGGGCAGTTTTTCGAGCGTCGTGACGATGAATTCGCGCCCGTTCAATTCGACGATTTCTCCATCCACGCGCGGCCGCGCATAAACGCTCCGTCCCGCTTCCCAAGTCTCAGGATTTTCCCGGAAAAAGAGACCGGAAAGAATATCGGCGTCCGAAGGATCGAGTCCCGGAATCTTTCGCATCTCTTCGGAGGAGTAGGGTTGACCGGCGGGGCCAAGGCACGGCGCAAGCGCATCGCCAATAGCCTCCGCATTCGCGATCGCAAGGAGATCGAGGTATACTTTCAAATCTTCAGGCGTCGCCGTTTGGAGGTTGAACGGCGACAAGGTCTGAGTGGGGCGCCAGTCGAAATCTCTAAGTAATCCCACGTTGAGTTCGGGAGTCGTCACGACGGGCCGACCATCCCAGATCGTCGTGGCCACGACCGTGTCGGTGGCGGTACAGATGAGGTCAATGCCTGTTCCGATTTTCATGTGTTCGAGGAAGAGGGCATCGAGGTGCACGAGGTTGATCAGGATTCCCCAATCGTCTATATTGCTTCTTCCCACGATCAGAAATACCTCGCGCCCTCCGGATTTGGCTTCGATCGCGAGAACTGGTGGAACCAGGTCATCGAATACCGCTCGGGTGTCCGCAATCAGAGCGTCTTTGAGCGGTTTCCGGATCTCTCGGGGAATTGTCGGAGGAAAATACATTTCAGGCACGAGACCCCTGAGATCGATAAAAGTGGCTTCCACGCCGAGCTTGTGGCCGAGTCCCACGGCCCAGCTGTAGGCATTCTCGATGTTGGCGAAGTTTCCCCTCTCACCGCTGTCCATCCGGGCAATTGTGGCCGAGTCGGCAATAAATCGCGCGCGGATTTCGGATTTCTTCGCAGCCTTGATGGTGGACCGCCAACTGGAAGTGAGAATTGGCGCGCTGCCGTCAGTCACGTTGTAGGTGATCGACCAGCGGTCGTGCAGGATGCGCCGCATCTCTTCCCGGCGAGCGTCAAAGCGGTCCGTAGCCGTGCGAACTACGAATTGCTCCACAATGACCCAAGTCAGAAGCCCCGCTCCGGCCGCCGACAAGATCGAGACGAGCGCGAGGCGGGGACGAAGATTCACTTTCGACAGCGCGCGTTCGGCAATATCGCCTAACAGATCGCGTCGTCGCAGCACGAACCATGCTATGAAGACGATGCCGATCACGGCAACGCCGATGAAAAGCCAGCTCATGGACGATGCGCGCTCCGGCGCTTTCGGCGGCGGCTCGGAATTGCCCGGGCTTTCACCTCGAACACTCGCATTGACGAGTCCGCTGTCGACGAGGATGCGCAGTTTGTTGTAACGAAGGAAATTAAGCAGTTCCCACGGATTTTTAAATCCTCCTTCCGCCGTTCTCCTTTCGATGATTTGCTTGGCCACGAAGGGACTGATCCAGGGAAGTTGATCCAAGGCAGCCTCGTCGCAGGTATTGATATCAACCGGTGTGATCGTTCTTGAAACAGGGGATTCGTCCGTATCGTCAGGATCATACTCGTCGGCTGGCGATACAATCTCGTCTGCTTCAGCGGGTTTCTCAACAGGCGGTGGCGACTGCGGCGACCGAGGCGGAGCAGAGTTCGGGGCGGAGCGGCTATTCTGGGGAACGAAGGACGAACGTGGCGACGTCGCGCCCGCACCTCCGACGGTCACGAGGTTTCTGAATTTGTCCAAGCGTTCCTTGCCGATGCCTTTGACAATTTGCAAATCGTCGACCGTCCTAAAAGGCCCCTTTGCCGCACGGTGCTCGACAATCGCCTTGGCCTTGGCTGCCCCTATTCCCGGCAGCTTGTCGAGTTCCTCGATGGTTGCAGTGTTGATGTCGATTTCTCCCGCGGCGTGTAACGCGGCGGCGGTTGAGAGCAAGAGGACGCAGAAGATGAATGCCCGGATATTCAATTGCATTTGCCCCCTTAGAAAGAAAGTCTCATTTTCAACCGAACCGCGTCCGCGCGGCGAATATATTTCCTCTGAGCGTCGGTCGCTCGCGTGGCGCCAGTCGTCACGTGATAGGAAGCCCTTGAAGATAATTTCGGGGGCCTTTTCGTTTCGGCCTCCTCGCCTCGTTGGATCGTCATCCAGTCGACTCGCATCACCTAACCCAACTTCAACAGTTCGGAAGCTTGAATGACACTGGCGGGCAAATAGAGGCCGAGTAGACAAAAAGTCTGCACTACATTTCGGGATTCGCTTTTGGGCTCCACGTAGGAGCGGCAAGTCGCCGCGGAACGCTGAGCCCGAGACGCTGCAACAGGGTTTGGAGCGGTTTTTCGGCGGTGCTGATGCAGGAGATCCGGATTTCGCGACCACCCTTGGTCGGCAGGATCACATCGGTAGCCTGAAGCGATCGTATCGCTTCAAGCAGCGTCTTCACGCTGGAACCGAGCCCGGCCCGCTCACTCCATTTTTGAATTGTCTTCCATGTCGCGTAAGCGAGGAACGCGACGAGGATATGCGCCTCGACGCGCCTCTGCTTTTTGTGCCATATCGGGCGAAGGTCGAGGCAGGTCTTGATGGTTCGGAAGGAATCTTCCACGTCCGTCAGGCCGATGTAGGTCCGCCACAATTCCGTGGCGGACATCTCCGTCACGTTTGTGCGGAGCAGATAGCATCCTTCCGAAAGTTCCGCCCACTCATTTCGCTCCTTGCGGCGAGTCCACTCCAGTTTCAAGCCGCAAGGTTGATCGGAATCTTCTTTCAAGTCGATGTCGAAAAATCCCGCTCCGCGAGAAGACTTCTGCAGGATGCGCCCGATCTGGCGACTGACTTCAAGCGCATCGGCTTTTTTCTTCCTTTTGACGAGCCGCCCCTGCAGTTTTGTCAGACTCTCTTCGATCCGTGTCACAAATCGCTCGTGCATCGCCTTTTCTTTTTCTTTTCGATCACGGCTCCGGCACAGCACGAAGGTTTCCGTCTCATCCGGCCCCGCGCATTTCCGAACCTCGATGCCGTCGCGGATCGTCTCCCACTCTTTCGCCAACAGGTCCTTCTCGAATTTGCGAAGCATGGATTTCGGCGTGCCCACGATGTAGCGAGCCTCCCGCTTCTGAAGAAACTCGATGTTCTCTTCGCTGACCATTCCGCGATCCATGACCCAGATGCGTCTCGCCTTGCCGTGGCGAGCTTCCATCGTTTTGACGATCTTCTCGACGGTGGTGGAGTCCGCGGTGTTTCCGGCGAATACCTCGTAGCCGAACGGCAGTCCGTCTTTCGTCGTCAGGAGAGCGATACAGACTTGCTTGCAGTCGAATCGCTGGTCGCGCGAATACCCCCGTTTCGCGAGCTCGTTTTCTTCGGCTTGTCCTTCGAAATAGGTGGAGGTGATGTCGTACAGAACGATCTCGTACTCCGCCGCGAACAATTCGCCGAGTCGATTCTTCAAATGTGTTTCAATGGCGGCCTTGTGCGGCAGAAGTTCATCGAGCGCCCGGTAGAGACGTTGAGGATAGATATGGTCCGACTCGAGTCCGAAGATATCGACAAGTGCAGTCCCGGGATACCAGGCTTCCGCGGTGTGCAACTCGCTTCCGGGTGAAATCACGCGACCCAGGACCATAATCGCGGCGACATGAGCCCATGGAATCTCTTCTCGCCCCTCGGGAATGATTTCCAGAAGCAGTTTTTCGAGACCGAGCGCTCGCCATGCGGAGAGTGCCAGCCAAATATCGCCAAAGGCGCGGACATTTTCCGTCCGAACACCATCGAGCCGAACTTCGACGGTTTCGGGAACGGGATCAAGCCTTGTCGATTCGTTCAGCAGAGATGCCTGTTGGAGGCAGCGCATCGCCGGGTCGGAGAGACGCGACTGAAATGCAGCCCATCCCTGGCGCTGCGACGGAGTCAGCTCACCAAGATACGCCACGCTTTTCTGGCGCGGTCCCTTCGCGGTTCGGATCGACTCCACAAGATCCCAATACGTGTGAGTCTTCCCGTCTTTGCACCGCTTCTTTTTTCGCAGGTACATGCGACTATCGTCGCACAGGCTATTCGAGCTTCAAGAGGGTAAGTCTGCACTACATCGCGGAAAATATTCTACACCGCATCTGAGAGCGCCTTGCACGCCCAACTTTGACTTTCCACAGGCCGAAAACAGCTGAAATTAATCGCAAACTGTTGAAGCTGGGCTAGTAAGGCGGGTGAAGTCGGGATGAGGCGAACGCATGCAGATTCGGGGCATGTCACGTCGCCGGAGTCTCCGATGATATTAGGCTTGTCCCGGTCCTCGGCAAGTTTACGGACCGGCTGTTCCACAGAAGAAACGAATTACACCAGCGATTTTACGGCGGCATCCAGCCGCTGCAATGCCCGCGTTCGGCCCGTGTAGAAGACCGTCTCGAACAGGCCCGGGGAAAACGCGCGGCCGGTGACGGCGACGCGGAGCGGGTGCATCACCTTCGGAGGCTTGATGCCTTCCGCTTCCGCGCGCGTGCGGATTTCGTGCTCGAGCGCCTCGATCGACCACGGCGTCGCGGCTGTGATGGACTCGCGGCCGATCTCCAGGCGCCGGACCAGCGCCTCGCCCTTGAAATTCTTCGCGGCGGCGGCTTCGTCGATCGTGATCTCTTCCGCCAGGAAGAAGCGGATCTGCTCGATGCAGTCCGGCAGCACCGCGGCGCGATCCCGGCCATACTGAAGAACAGCCTTCAGCCATTCCTCCAGCGGCAGCTCGATTCCCCAGGACGAAAGCTTCTCCTGTGTGAGGGCGAAGGCGGCCAGTTCGTCCCGGAGCAGGGGTAGCAGTCGCTCGACAGGCGATTCGGTGATGTACTTGCCGTTCATCCATGTGAGCTTCACCTGGTCGAAGACGGCTCCGCGCTTGTTGACGCGGCCCAGGTCGAAGAGCGCGGCGATCTCGTCGAGCGACAAGATTTCCCGATCGTCTCCCGGCGACCACCCAAGAAGCGCCAGGTAGTTGATGAGCGCCTCGGGCAGGAACCCTTGCTCACGGTACTCGCGCACCGAGACGGCGCCGTGGCGCTTGGAAAGCTTTCCGCCGTCGGGCGATAGGATGACGGGAAGATGCGCGAAGATCGGCGCCGGCCATCCGAACGCCTCGTAGAGGCGCACGTGCTTCGGGGTCGAAGGGATCCATTCTTCGCCGCGCATGACGTGCGTCACCTGCATCCCGCGATCGTCGACGACATTGGCCAGGTGGTAGGTCGGATAGCCGTCGGTCTTCTGAATGACAAAGTCGTCCTGTTGCACGTTGGGATACTCGATGTATCCGCGAATCGCATCCTCGAACGTCGTCGAACCTTCGGTCGGCATCTTGAATCGCAGCACGCATGGCTCGCCCGACGCGGCCCGGCGCTCGGCCTCGGCGGGCTCGATCCCCAGGCAGTGCCGATCATAGCCGGTCTGGTCGGCGCCCTGGTCCTTGCGGAGCAAATCGAGCCGCTCGGTCGTGCAGAAGCACCGATACGCCTTTCCCTCCGCGAGAAGTCGTGCCGCATGCTCGGCGTAGAGCGCGTTCCGCTCGGACTGCACGTACGGCCCGTTCGGGCCGCCGACTTCCGGCCCCTCGTCCCACTCGAGCCCCAGCCAGCGGAGGCTCGTAAGAATATCCCGCATCGCATCCTCGCGGTAGCGCGCGCGATCCGTGTCCTCGATGCGCAGGAGAAACTTCCCGCCGCTTCGGCGCGCCCACGCCCAGCTGTACAATGCGGTACGGGCGCCGCCGACATGGAGAAAACCGGTGGGTGAAGGAGCGAAGCGGGTGACGATCATGCTTCCGCTTCGAGGAAGACTCCCATCGCGCGGAATTTCGCGTGGCGTTTTTCCAGGAGGGCTTCGATCGGCTCGCGGGAAAGTTCCGCAAGCGCCGCGTCCAGGGCATCGCCGAGCCTGTGCGCGGCGTCGTCCCAGTCGCGGTGCGCGCCGCCGGGCGGCTCCTCCACGATGCCGTCGATCACGCCGAATCCCGCGGCGTCCCTGGCCGTCACCCGCATCGCGGCGGCGGCTTCTGGAGCGCGGGCGGCATCGCGGAAGAGAATCGACGCGCAGCCCTCCGGAGAAATCACGGAATAGATGGCATTCTCCATCATGAGCACGCGGTCGGATACTCCGAGCGCCAGCGCGCCGCCGGATCCGCCCTCTCCCACGACAACGGCGATCGTCGGAACACGCAGGTTGATGAATCGCTCGATGCTCTCCGCGATCGCCCACGCCTGTCCTCGTTCCTCCGCGCCGATGCCGGGGAAGGCACCGGGCGTATCGATGAACGTCACGACGGGACGGGAAAATCGCTCCGCGAAGGCGGTCATGCGCATCGCCTTGCGATAGCCTTCGGGATGCGCCATGCCGAAGTTATGCTTCACGCGCTCATGGGCGTCGTGGCCCTTCAGCTGGGCCATCAGGAGAATTTCCCGGCCCCGGAAATGAGCGAGGGATGCGCGGATCGCGGAATCCTCCGCGAAGAGCCGGTCGCCGTGGAACGAGAAGATATTCTCGAAGATACGTGTCGTCAAATCCCAGGCGCCCGGACGCATCGGATGGCGCGCGAGCTGGGCTCTCTGCCAGGGCGAAAGGCGCGCGGCCAGCTCCCGCTGGGCCGCGTCCAGCTTCTGCTCGACGTCCTGGATCTCCCCCATCAGGGATTCAACGCCGCCCTCGTGAGCCGAAGCCCGGAGGGCCGCTATCCGTTCCTCGAGCTCGAGAATCGGGCGCTCGAAGTCGAGATATTTATCCTTGTCCGCCATGCTCTAGAATGAGAGGCGAGCGTATCCGACGTTGCCGTTCTGGTCTATCGCCTTGAAGATGATGGCGCGCGCCGTCGCGCCGTCGGAACTCGCGGGTGAAGTCGGACGGACGACATGGAAGATTTCCTCGGACTGGTCGGCAATGCCGTCATCCGGAGACAAACGCTGCCAGACTCCGTCCTCGTCGTAGTACCAGATCGATTCGATCCGGCCCGTCGCATCCGTGGCTGATCCTGCCAGCTCCACCTTGCCGTCCGAAAGGAAATCCTTCACCTCCACCTTCACAACCGGCGGCGTGTTGTCGACCGTGAAAATATCCGACGTCTGCGTCGCGGTTCGCTCGTTGCCGGCGTCGTTGTCCTTCTCGTCCGTCACGGTCACGACGGCGCTGTATCGGCCATCGGGAAAGTTATTCGTGTTCAGCAGGTATCCGTCGCCCTCGAATTCCTCCTCGATGAGAAGTCTTCGGGATGTTGCTTCGTCGATCACCTCGATCCGGGCGGCCAGCTTGTCCAGATCGGGATCCTCCGCCATCCAGATCACGTGCACGAGCCCCGCGAAAGGTTGGAGCAGTTCCTCCATCGTGAATTCCGTGAATCCCCTGGCGGCCTGCTGGGACGCGTTCTTCGCGGCCTGCGCGAAGGAATTGACGACCTGGCCGAGCGGACCTGAGCGGGAGAGGCGCGACAGATTGCGTTGCTCGAAGGAGACAGGCTTCACGGATACGGATGAGACGCGCGGCGCGCGATTGGTCACCTGGTATGTGATGGAGAGTTCGCGCATGTAGTCGTTGTCCGATTCTCCGGAATGTCTCACTTCGAACTGCAGGTAGCGCGCGAGGGGACTTTCGATCCTCATCCCCGGCTCCTTGATCGGCAGGCTCCACGCCGACCACGTGTTGTTCGGCGTCTCCGCGTTGCCGCTTCTCGTTCTCACTTCCCATGGCCCCTTCGACTCGAAGGTCACGACTCCCCAGTCGCCCTGCGTCTTCGCGTCCAGCGCGTCCGACCTGAGGAATCCGCCGCGCTCCACGCGCCTGTATTCATGCAGCATCGCCGGCTTGCCGGTGCCGACGAAGCGATCGGTCAGGGAGAGCAGAAGCTTTTCATCGAGCGCGAGCATCAGCGAACTTTGCAACGGGCCGTCGATCCGGAAGACCTGTCCCATGTCGGAGTTGGCGACGAGGAGCCCGTGCCTGTTGAAGTTCATGGCGCGGATCGCGGTCCGCGCACGGACCCACTCCTCAACATGGCCTGACGCATCGATGCGGAAGATGGTGTTGCCGCCCTCGGGCTGAGGACGAGCCTGCGGACGCTCGGGCGGCGCTTCCTCCCCTTCTTCTTCTTCGCCTTCGCTCGGTGCGATCTCCGTGCGGGCCGGGCGCCTGCCGGACTGCGCCAATCCCATGAAGTAGACGTAGCCGTCCGGGCTCAAGGCAACATCGACGATCTCGTTCTGCGGCGGATCGTAGGCGATGGAGACGCGGGGCGAACGAGCTGTCAGCGCATCGACGGCCAGCAGGACGCCCTGCTGCCCCTGGGTTCCCGCGTAGATCCTGTTGCCCGATCGGGCCATGGAGAGAATATGCGGATCGTCCGCGCGGTAGATGAGCTCCATCTCGCCGCCGCTCGACGAAAAATTGCGCCGGCGGAAGATGCCGCCGCCGACGCCGGTCCTGCCGCTGCCCGTCACCAGCCACAGGTCGTCTTCGACCGGCAGGACGCGCCAGATATACGAATCGGAGATCGTCTCCGACCAGACGACCTGCAGAGCGGTCTCCGTGGGTTCGAGAATCAGGAGCGTCCCGACGGGAGAGACGCCGGCCGCGAGCTTGCCGTCGGGCAGGAGCGCGAGCGTGTACACTTCAAGCCCGTCGCCTTCCCACGCGACCTCGACGCCGGATTCCACACCGCCCTCCGCATTCTTGCGCGCGTACAGGATCTTCGCTCCGTCGCCCACGCCCATGTAGACGCGGTCGGCGGTCTCCACGATCGACCAGACATAATCCGCGGGCACGGGGATGGATGAGGAGACGAGACCGTCCTTGATGCGGCCTTCCTGCGTGACTTCGAACCCGGAGATCTTGAATTTCGCGAAGGCGGCGCGATCGGAGAATTCCCACCTCCCTGCCCGGACGGCGCCGGCGGGATTGGATGCGGCCAGCAGAAACAGCACGCCGGCGGCGGCGAGGACAAGCCTGTTGACGATATTAATCTTATGAATCCGGCCGTTATTCTTCATCCTTCATACCTCGTCGTGTTCATGTCATTTCCTCCGAATCATGATCTGCGCATTGGCTCTTCCGAAAACGGTCGCGTCCATGGTCTCGGTCTGCGTGAAGCCGGTCGAAGCCCTGTCGAGCCCCGACTGGATCTTCCGCAGGGACGGCGGAAGCGCCGGGAGAATTCCGCCCTCCACCTCGAGATTCCGGCCGCCGTCGCCCAACCCGTACAGCACGAGCATGTTGCTCGGCTCGTACGATTCCAGGCGGTCCAGCAGGAGGTCCATGTTGACGGGTTCCGGGAGATCGGTGCGGCCCAGGCCGCGTCCGCCTCCGGCAGTGAGCGTCAGCAGCCCTTCCGGAAAGCCGGCGGGAACTGCGACCATCACGCGATGGATCCAGCGTCCCGCGTCATACGAGCGGAAGACCAGGTCCACGGGGACGATCTCCCCGGGTTCCGCGGCGGCGACGAGCGGTTTCATGCTGACGATCTCGTGCGATCGGCGGTCGTCGTTGAACGAGATATGGATGGCGACACTGTCGGGATGAATGCGCATGAAGGGATTGTCGTACAGGATTCTCAAGGGGACCGTTGGCATCATGTCGAGGATCGAACGCTCCACGACGCCCTTGTCCTTCAGGGTGACTTCGCGCCCGCCCACGACGAGCGAAACGGAAACCTCCGCGCCCGCCGGCCCCGCGGTGTAGGCTCCGGCTTCCGCCGCGGACGCCCAGGCGATGTCGAAGAGCACGTTCGTGATGGCGTCATCGCGACAGATCCGGAAGGAATAGCGGTTCGATCCCCACGGCGCGTCGATCGCGACGCTCATCGGAATCATCGCCGGGGCTTCGCCGAGGCTGCCGGAGATCCCGGGCTGCGCGTCGCGGAGAATCGCTCCGACGTCCTCCGATGCGGAACCCATCTTGAAGGAAATGTCCGCGGCGGGAAGAATCGTTTCGATGCGCGCGCCCGTCATCGGCATCCGCGAAAGGCCGCGGTTGAGGAACGGATGGCCGAAGGCGATGACGCCTGAATCGCGGACGTACGTGACGGTGCCGATGGCGGTAAGGGAGAGATCGCCGTCGACGAGCCGGACTCCGATCGCGGAACCGGGTTGCAGGCGGGCGCGGCCCGATGCGCGGCCGCCGGCGGCGGCCAGGTAGCCGAGCGATTCGACGCGGCGCCACGCTTCGCCCTTCCGGTCGGGCGAAAGACCGGCGACGGAAAGGGGAGCGGCGAGCGACCGCATGCCCCGGGGCGGATGATCGGCCATCGGCATGCGGGTATCGGCGGCCTGCTCGGCGAGGAGCCGGACCATCAGCTTGATCGGCGTCACGCCCGCGATCGGATCCTTGGCGAACTGCCAGCCGTAGGCGAGCGCGCCGAGCAGCTTGCCGCGGAAATAGATCGGGGATCCGCTCATGCCCTGGATGATGCCGGACTTGTCGAACGGCTCGCCCACGAGCCGGATGAGGATCATGTCCTGGGTCACCATGGCGTTTTCGAGCCGTCCCACGAACGTGACGGGAAAGCGGATTACGGAGTCGCCGTACAGGACGGTAAGCCCGTAACCTGTTTCGCCGGGGACAAGAACGGAGGCGTCGATGAAATCGAGATCCTCGTCCGACGCGCGGGCGGAGGCTGAAAAGATGAAGAGGACGATACAAGAGAGCGCGATCACACGCGATGCAAGCATAAGGCTCCTGACATAAAAAAAGCGGCAGTCCTTGTTCCGCGTTTCATCGCAGAACAAGGCCGCCGCTTATCGTAACAATCACTCGGGACTTTCGCAAGGAAAGCCCGGCCTGCGGACGCCGAAATCCCGGTCGAAACCGGGGAGTCGGCCCGCAGGTCGACTAAATATCCTGCGGTCTGATCGTCTGACGACCGTTGCCCTTCGCGCGACCGATTGCCGCGTTGATGAGACCGACGGCCGCAGCGTTTGCTGCGTCGACGAAGTCACCTGAAACGCGAACTCCGGCGCTACGCGCGATGTCCTTGATGCGGGACGCGAGGACCACCTGCACCGCAGGCTTACCTCCCTTTTTCGCTTTTGCCATTCTTCCACTCACCTCCCGTTGTCCAATTTAATTCCCAGAAGTACCGCTTCCCCCGCCGTCGTCGAATGACGCGGCGGGAACGCTCTGAAAATCACGGAAACAGGCCGGAAGCTACCGTAATAGCGCGTACGCGTCAATCATTTATTCTCGATTTTTTTCCACCGCTATTGCCTCTGTGGAATAACCGCGCCCGTATCCGTGAGAATGAGCTCGAAGCCGACGGGATTCCGGAGGCGTGATACGTACGTGATTCCGCCTCGTTCGAGCAGAGGAATTCCGATTTTTTCTCCCGCGCCGAGGACGAGGAGATAGTCCGCATGTTGCGGAATCGTGAAGCGGACCTTCTCGCTCGTCCACTTCGCGGCATGGCGATTCATCGCCGCGCGCCACATCGGATCGTAGAAGTTCAACGGCCGGTCGCAGGAGGCTCCGGGAATCACCGCGTACGATCCCTCCGGCAGTTCTCGAATCATATCGTGCGACAATATGTCGCCGGACGATGTTATGGGAAGTTTCCATCGCGCCGCCGCGGCGGGTCCCCCGGCCAGTTCGCTGACGTAGAACGATTCCGCGGGGTGCTGGCGTATCAGCGAGAAGACGAAGGAGCCGGCGACGAGAACGATCACGAGCAGAAAGCGATAACCGCGCGCGCGCCACCCGGCCAGCCGGGCCGCACCGAGTCCTCCGGCCACGGCGACGACGACAGCCACCGGCAGAAGATGGCGGATCCCTTCTCTCAGG
Organism: uncultured bacterium; assembly: GCA_964499705.1. Lineage (GTDB taxonomy): Bacteria > UBA8481 > UBA8481 > UBA8481 > UBA8481 > JBBTKW01. The sequence goes on from CAZCME010000014.1 coordinate 53,937, forward strand.
TAGGAGTGAAAGGCGATTGCGGAAAGAAGTCCTGTGGCGATGTGGATCCGCAGGAGCCTTGTGAGGGGACCGGCGCCCTTCCACAACTCGATTGCCGCGCCGAGCAGGAGCAGCGGGGGCAGGCCGATTGCGAGCCAGAGCGGAGCGTAGTACCAGGGAGGAGAATCGACGAAGCCGAAGAAGAGCGTCGCGGGACGACGCGCGGCTTCGTCGGCCGCCGCGGGGAGCGCGGCGAAATGCGCGACATGATCGAGGACCGCGCGCGGATTCAGCGCGAGCGCCGGCCAGGCGCAGAGAAAGCCCGTGAAAAGCGCCAGCGCGAACAACAAGAAGGATCGCCGCGAGAAATTTCCGGACGGAGCGCATCTCCAGGCCCAGACCGGCACGGCGATGATCCCGACCAGCGCGGTGATCTTCGTGCCGAGGGCCAGGCCCGCGATGAACCCGGCGACGAACCATTCGCGGGGCGCGCGGGCGCGCGAGGCGGTCGCCAGCAGGAGGAGCGTCAACGCGGAGACGACGGATTCGTTGGAGGCCTGAGCGGAGTAAGCGAAGAAGGGCGGCGCCAGGATCAGCGAGGCCAGCACCAGCACGCCCGCCGCCGGGCCTCGCGGCCGGCGGACGGCGCCGTACACCGCGATCGCCGCGAGGGCATAAAGCATCGCCGTAAAAATCCGGAGAGCGCGGAAATCGCGAACCGGGAGATATCCCAGGGCGCCGAGAATTTTCGCGGGAGAAGGATGCTCCGCGCCGAACCAGACTTCCTCCGTGTCCGCCGTTCCGCGGATCCAACCCGCCAGCTGGTGGGCGTCGTGGATGAAGCGCGCTTCGTCGAACGTCATGCCGTATCGCGAAATGTGGCCGAGAATAATCAGCAGCATCGGAATAAACAGAACCGCGGGGCGAATGCCCGCCGCTTGCTGACCTGTCGGCCCCGTGGCGCTCATGATGAAACAGGATGGGGGATGAAAGATGAATTGTGAAGGAGGAACAGAGCTGCCGATATAGAATAGCGGACGATGCGCATCCTGATGCTCACGGAAGTTTTTCATCCCGACACCATCGGCGGCGCGGGTCGCGTGGCCGCGGAACTGGCGCGCGAGCTGGCCGCGGACGGACATGAGCTGAGGATCATCACAAGAATCACGAAGAAGGCGGGCGCGGTAGAGGAGTCGCGGCACGGCTTCCGCCTGTACCGGTATCCCTTGAATCTCTCGACCCCGATCGCCGCCTACCGCAGCACTGCACAGGGCGTCACGACGCTCCTCGACAAGGTCCTCGATGACTTCCATCCTGATGTCCTCGACATTCACCAGCCCCATATCGCCTCGCATGCTCTGAAGCACCGCCTCCTGCGCGGTCTCCCCTCGGTCTACACGTTCCATTCCAGCTGGGCGGACGAGATGAAGATCCGCGGCGGCGTCCATGCGCTCATCTCGCCCATGGCCGGCAGGATCGAACGCGAAGTGCTGCGCCGTTTCTCGCTTATCGTGACGCTCTCGGAATATTCCCGGCGTCGCGCGATCGAACTGGCGAAGTCCGCGGTCATCGAGATCATTCCCGGCGGCGTGGGTCTCGCGGCGTTTCCTCTCAAGAAAGCCGTCGCGCCGAAGGAGACGCCCGTCCTCCTGACCGTGAGGAATCTCGTGCGACGCATGGGGATCGATTCGCTGATCCGGGCCGCGCACATCCTGCGGCAGTCGGGCAGGAAGATCCGCCTGGAGATCGGCGGCACGGGTTCGATGCGCGAGGAACTGGAAACCCTGGCGCGGTCGCTCAACGTCGATTGTCATTTCCTCGGGTTCATTCCGGAGGACAAGCTCAGCGACCTGTATCAGCGCGCCGATCTCTTCGTCCTCCCCACGGCGGCGATCGAGGGTTTCGGCCTCGTCATCCTGGAAGCCTTCGCATCCGGCACACCCGTCGTCGGGACTCCAATCGGAGCCATCCCCGAGGTCGTCGGGCTCCAGGGACACGGCTATGTCAGCGCGACGTCCGCTCCCGAGGATCTCGCCCGCTCCATCGCCGACTTTCTCGACCGTCAGGACAAGCCACGGCCGGAGGCGCTCCGAACGATCGCGGAGGAATTCTCCTGGACGAAACGCATGAAGCGCATGACGAATCTGTACAGCCGGGTCACACAGAGCTGATGTCGTGGCCGCGTCCCACGATGCGAAATTCGCTTGCCCGGCGGCTTAATCCTGCGCAGACTGATCCACGACTATGAGCGCCGCGGAATCCAGCCAGGCTCCTCCCGACGTAGGTGACGCCGCTCCTGACTTCAGCCTCCCCTCCTCGCAGGGCGGAGAAGTCAGGCTTTCCGATTTCCGCGGCAAATCGTCCGTTCTCCTGATCTTCTATCCCGGCGATTTCACGCCGATCTGCACGCTCCAGCTCTGCTCCTACACCGAATCCTACAAGGCCTTCGCCGACCGCGGCTTCGCGATCATGGGCATCGGCACGGACTCCGTGGACGTGCATAGGAAATTCGCGAAGGAAAAAAGCATCAGCTTTCCTCTTCTCTCGGATGATGGCGGAAAAGTCTGCCGGGACTACGGCGTGTTCGGGAGCATCATGAAGCGCCCGCAGCGCGCCCTCATCATGATCGACCGAAACGGGATCATCAAGATGCGCCACGTGGAGATGACGCGACTTCTGTACAGAAAAGCCGATGCCGTGCTGGCGCTCCTGGAAAAAGCCCTGTCCTGATTATTCCTCCTCCTGGCGATGTTCCAGGATGAGCGTCGTGATCCGCTTGAAGAACCAGAGGACATACCCCTGGTACACCGAAAGGCTCAGGAGCTGCAGCCATCCGAGAACCTGGTGCCCCTTCTCCTCGATGAAGTACACGGGCCAGTGCCCGATCGCCGCCCAGGATGCGGCGTAGAAAATCGTCACCCCCGGCATCACGAACTTCATGTTCAGCACCTGCTCCGTCTCGAGAATCCGATACAGCTCGACCGAACGCGGGCCCGACTTCTCGCGCATGCGTTCGTGGATCATCCGCATATCGAACCAGAAGAGGAAGGAGACGGTGCCCCAGAAGATCATGCCCCAGAGGTGCCAGGCGGCGGGGTCGGCGAGCTGCGTGAACATGACGGACTCCACGAATGTGCAGACGATGTAGAGAAAGTTGTGGCCGTACTCGATCGGCCAGCGGATGAGCGTGAACGTGTGGATGAGGGCGCGGGACCAGAAGAGCAGGATGATGAGAAGGCCGGAGGCGATGTAGGGCCAGTACTGGACGCCGGCGCGGTTGAAATGCATGAAGCCGCCGTTGATGACCCAGTACAGAGCGCTGCCCTGGATGATGCTGATAAGCGTCAGCTCGGTGTTGATGACGAGCCCGTCCATCTCCTCGCGGGCGCGGATTTTCCGACCCGGGTCCACGACCGACGCCGTCGCTTCCTGCCGCGGATCGGACGGCGGCAATGTCACTCCGCGAAGGCGGCGAGCATCTTCATCGGATCCCAGTAGGCCTTGATCTCCGTGATCTTCCCGTCGTCGTTGATCCTGAAGAGGTCGATCCCTTCGAAGGAAATGTGACGGCCGTTGACGGCGGTTCCGTCGCATGTCCATTTGGCGGCCGCTTCATTTTCGAGGCAGTAGAAGAATTCCTCCTTCACGGCGATCGCGTCGAAATGATTCAGGACTCCCTGGAAGAATTCCCGGATGGCGTCCTGCCCGACGCGCGGGGGATCTCCGACGGGACAATGCTGCACGGCGTCCGGAGCGAACGTCTTGACGGCGGCTTTCAGGTCGAGAGACCGTAAAGCCGCGTAATAATTCTTGAGGACATCCTCAACCTGGGTTCGACTTGGCATGCGTGCCTCCTCCGCTATGTCAGGCTACCATACGCCGAGGTAGAAATCATAGGCTTTGCGTAGCTGACGCTCGAAGGGGCTGTTCTTCCCTTCCCCCTGCCCCACGATACCGAACCATTCCTCATGGCCCTGACCGTCGGGAAACGGCGCTCCCCAGTTCGATTTCACGTCGTGCTTCGTTCCCGCCTTGTCGTCGCCGTGCGTGTCCTTCCACCATTCGTCCATGAACTGGAAGATGCTGCCGCCGATCGAGTTGCCCGCGCGGCGGCCTCCCGCCTGGTTGAGGACTATGTCCCGCAGGGCGCCCTCGTGATATCTCGCCTGCCCGTCGTAATCGGGGCCGCGGCCCTCGTAGTAAGCATCGCAGCCGTATTCGGTGATGAGAACGGGACGGTCGAATTTCCTCTTCACTTCGCTCCAGAGGTCGCCGAATCCTTTTTCGCCCCGGTAGGCGTTGACGCCGAAGATGTCGATTGCCGGAGCATGCTGGCTGTACACGTCGGCGAGAAATGTCTCCAGGTTGCCGATGGCCACGGGATGATCCGGATCGATCTCGTGGATCATCTCCGCGACTTCATTCAGGAACTTCGCGTACTCGGCGGGATGCGAGCCGGCGTTCGTGCGCGACGCGTTGACGCCCATCTCCGCGGCGGGCATGTTGTTCTCGTTCCCGAGGATCCACAGCAGGACGAACGGCTCATCCTTCAGGTCCGTCACCTTCGCGCGGACATACTCCTTCAGCTTCCTCCTCTGCTCGGAATCGGTGTAGTCCGTTCCCGCTTCCCAGCCGGCGCCGGACCCTATGCAGTATGCTCCGAGAAAATCCCCCACCATGACGCGGATGCCGTAGGTCTTGAAGAGGTCCCGCAGGAGATCCTTGTTCATGACCGAAGGATCGTAATCGGTCTTGCCGGGATCGGGCGAGATGTACAGGCGGATCACGTTGAGGCCCATGTCCTTCATCAGCTGAAAATCTCCGACGGCCGGTTCGTTCTCGTCCTTCGCTCCATTCCCGTTCCGATCCACCCACGCGTCGTAGGCCGCGTCGTTCTTCCCGTTGCCGTCGGCGTCGGCGAACATCCATCGCTTCGCGAAATCGCTCGCGTGCAAGGGCGACAGCCCCACCATCGTGGGCGAATACGATGCGGACCGGACGACGAAGGCCTTTCCGTCGACGCGCAGCTGCCAATGGCCGTTGGTGAATTTCACCAGCTGCACTTTTCCGGCTCCGCGCGTTTCCGCGACCGCCAGGTCGTAGGGATCCCACGCCGCGGCGTCCCCCGCCTTGACGATCCTGCCGGGACTCACACTGATGATGTCGTTGGAGGGATCGACATCCTTCGTATTCTCCATCTCGACCTTCGCGTCCTTGTACTCGAGTCCCAGCGAAGGAAATTCCTCGCAGATCCGCTGGATGCTCGACATCGCGACGGGCGTCGTGTACCAGACGAAGGAATTGTTCGCGGCCCAGACATAGGTGCGCGGATAATGGACGATCGCGGCGTGGTAAGCCTTGACGGCCGGAAGCAGGAGACCGGCCTTCTCCAGCATCACCGCCGTGTAGAAGGCCTTCACGCCCGGATCCTCCGACGCCTGCGCCCAGACGAAAAAGGCCGCCTGGAAGTTTCCGCTCTTCTCCGCGTCCCAGTGGGACATGGCGAGCTTATTGGCGGAGGAGAGCGTTCCATAGGCCGGGTCGTCGCGAACCTTGTCCTGGTTCGGAAAGATCCCTTCCCCCACCGCGACCTTCAGCCCGTCGAAGTCGGAGATCTCATACTGGTAATCGTTCGTTCCGACACCCTTGAACTTGCCGAATTTTTCGTAGTCCACAGGCCCGTCGAGGCCGGGATGAGCGAGCGTGAATTTCGGAACGGGCAGCTTGTAGCCGGCCATGAATGTTTTCATGAGCTCCGTGTAGGGATCGGTCACCGCGGCCGCGGCAACGGGTGCCGCAACGGGCGCGGGCGGGGGCGGAGCGGAAGATCCGCACCCGATCACGAAGGCAACGAGAATAAAAAAGGAACATGCGCATGATCGCCGTACTTCATCCGTCATATTTCGTCCTTCATCCTTTTCACATGATATTGGGAATCGACCTCATGAGATCCCGGCCGGGTTCGTAGATGATGTCGGCCGTCAATCCCGGAATGCAGGATCCGCGGACGATGAGTTCCTCGGGAAGGAGGATATCCTGGAGGTGACCGTGCTGGCCGGCGACGACGGACAGGAGCATCTCCGCGGCGCGCCTGCCGGTTTCCTCGAAGGGCTGCCTGACGGAGGAAAGCGGAGGCGTCATATTCTGGGCGGCGGTCGAATTGTCGAATCCGATGATGGCGATCTTCTGCGGAATCTCGATGCCGCGCTCCCTCAGCATGCGCACTCCTCCGAACGCCTGGACGTCGCTGGCGTACACGATCGCGTCGATGTCCGGCACGCGATCGAGAAGCCGCCCCGTCGCTTCAGCCGCAAGTTCGTTGTCATACTTGAAGCATTCCTCGGTCTCCAGGACGAGCCCGGCTTTTTCGACGGTCTCGCGGCATCCCGTGCAGCGCTGTCCGCCCGCCCAACCTGTCTCCTTCGTCGGACCGATGAACGCGATCTTCTTCCGGCCGAGTTCCAGCAGAGCCGAGGCCGCGACGCGCCCGCCGCTCTCGTGATCGAAGGAGACATTGCCGCGATGCTTGCACGGGGAGGGGCGCTCGATGAAGACCACGGTTTTCCCCGCCGCATAAAGATTCTCGACCTCCGTTTCCGGAAGGTCGAGGATCACCGTGATGACTCCGGTCACCGACGCGTCGGAACGGATCTGCGCGTCGTATCTCTGGATGTCGTACGCGAGTTTCTCCGGCTCGTCGGAAAGAAGATGGATGTGGTTGACGCGATAACCCCGGGCGGAAAGAACTTCGTCGATGCCCTTCCGGACGGTCCGGAGCACATTCTGTCCGACGGGAGTCCAGAGGACGACCACCTGACCGGCGGCGGAGGAAGAGCGGCCGGAGGACGGCGGAGGCGGAACCGCTCCGGGCATGATCGTCATCGCTTCACCTCGTCCCGCTTAAACCGTGTCATATCCATTCCTCCCGCTCAACAAGCGCTTGCATCGACGGAATTCATCTTATCCTGTTTCCCCGATTCCCGTCCAGCCGACGATAGCAGAAATCCGGTCCGGGTGAAATACAATCATGGGGCGTCAACCGGCCAGCTCCGGCGCCGTGCAGACCCGGTTGCGCCCCGTGCGCTTGGCCTGGTACAGAGCCGCGTCCGCCGCCGCGAGAAGATCGGCCTTCGACTTCGCGTGCAGCGGAAAGGTCGCGAGGCCCACGCTTACGGTCAACTTCCCGTACGGCAGCTTGTCGTAATTGGCGATCGCCGACCGGAGCCTCTCCGCGATCATGTGCGCGGTCTCGTGCGAGATTTCCGGCAGGATGATCCCGAACTCCTCGCCTCCGTACCGCGAAACAAAGTCGACTTCCCGCAATGTGGCCTTGATGATCCCGGCCACGGTCTTCAGCACTTCATCGCCGGCGCTGTGACCGTGCGTGTCGTTGAACCGCTTGAAGTGGTCCACGTCGAGCATCAGGAGAGGCGCGTGCGATTTGTCCTCCGCCGACCGCTGGCATTCCTCCTCCAGGCGCTGGTGGAAATACCACGCGACATAGAGCCCCGTGAGATTGTCCGTCATCGCCATCGCCTGGACGCGGCGGTAGAGAAGCGTCTTGTCGAGGCCGAGGCCGAGCTGGCGGGCCAGCAGGCCCAGGCGGAAGTCCCGCTCCTCGGGCGCACCTCCCCCGATCAATTCCAGCTTGTCGATGGCCAGCGCTCCGACCGGTCGACCTCCGCTCACAAGCTCGCAGGACAGGATCGAGCCGTCCGCGGAGACATGTTCCAGGACGACGGTGCGATCCTTCTCCTTGTCCTCCGCCTTCACGCGCGACGCCATGGCGTCGATGAGCACGCGGATCTCCTCCGGCACGTCAGCCGCCGCCGCCTTTTTTTCCTCGGAGAGGCTCTGGATTTCCAGGATCGCCGGCGAATCCGTCTCCTCCGTGTTGAAAGCCGCCAGGTAGCCCCTCGAAAAGTTGAAGGACGATTTCAACCGGTCGCGCACGATCCTGTAGAGCTGGTCGGATTCCATCGTGCCGACGATCTGCTTCATGAAATCGAACGCCTCGGAGATCGAATCGACTTCGCGCTGGAGCGTCTTCTGATGATCGACCACGCAATTGTTCCAGGACTGCAGATCCCGGTGCTCCGCGATCTTGATGTCGAATCTCCCGTGAAACATGGAGTTTGTCCGGGCGGCGACATGGCCGCGGTACAGGACCGCCGGACCCAGGGAGAGGCCGTAGGCGATCGAGTTGAGGAGCGCGGACACGGAAAGACCCAGGAGGTCGCTGTAGGGATACCGGGCGATGAAGAGCATCGACCAGGCGACATGAAAGAGAACGATGCCCATGACGAGCACGATGAGACGCCGGAGCGGCCAGATGCAGGAGAGCAACATGAGGGGCGCCAGGGCGAGCGTAAATCCCATGGAGAGCACGTATCCGTTCGCCGGTTCCTCGAAGAAGAAGAGGACGAGGTTCAGGGCCATCAGCACTCCGAGGATGCCCAGAAGCCAGGAGGCCGACCAGCGATTGCCGAAGGAGAGATCCCGCCGTTCGAAATCCTTCACGTCGCCCTGCATTCCGGCCGTCGCGGCGACGGATGAAATCGTATCGCTCATTTCGTTCCGACTTCCGCCGCGCAGACCACGCGATTGCGGCCGCGGGACTTGGCGGCATAGAGCGCCATGTCGGCGGCATCGAAGAGCGAGTCGACCTTGTCGACATCGTCGGGAAACGTCGACGTCCCCACGCTCACCGTGATTTTCACGGGCTCCGGCATCGCCTTCCCCGCCTCCCGCTCCACGATCTCCCGGATCCGCTCCGCCATCATCCGCGCTCCGTCCCTGCCGCACTTCGGAAGGATGACCGTGAACTCTTCTCCGCCGTACCGTCCCGCGATATCCACCTTCCGCACCGTCTTCTTCACGAGCTCCGCGACGCGCGCCAGCACCTTGTCGCCGAAAACATGGCCGTGCGTGTCGTTGAACTTCTTGAAGAAATCGATATCGGTGATGATGAGGCTCACCTTCGTCTTGTACCGGAGAGCGCGCTGGCATTCCGATTCGAAGCGGTCGTTGAAATACCACCGGGCGTGCAGCTTCGTCAAGCCGTCATGCATCGCCATCTCGCGCGTCCGGGCGAAGAGACGGGAGTTGTCGCAGGCGACGGAGGCGACCTGCGCGATGATCGCGAGCAGGCGGAGATCGTCGGTGGAGAACGCGTCCGGTTTCGAGCCGTGCACCCGCAGGACACCGACGACCTTGCCGCCGACGATGAACGGCGCCGCGATGAGCGACTGGAAGCTGGCGCCGGAAATTCCCTTGAATCGGAAATCCCGCGTCACGTCGGAAACCGACAGGACCGACGCCGTCCGGATCACCGCCTGGTTGAATTCATCGTTCGCCAGCGGCTCCGCGGCTTTCCGCAGCGTCTCGGCGAGATTGGACGCCTGCAGCCGCATCGATCCCTCGTGCGTCAGGAAGAGATGGCAGACTTCTCCACGCACGACCCGCGTCGTCTCCGCGACCACCCGCGCGGCCACCTCGGTCTCGTCCAGCGAGCTCCCCAGGCTCGACGCCGCCTCCCCCAGCATCCGGAATCGCGCGCCTTTCTCCTCCAGAGCATCGCACCGCGATTGATGCCGAAGAACCTCCTCCTGCAGCAGGTTGTATTCCTCATCGAGCTGGTTGGCGGAGAGCGTATTGGATTGATGGAGATCCTGCGCGGCCGCGAAGAAGGCGGAGCCGACCTGCGCCGTCTTGTAGAAGAGAAGCACCTCCGCCACGAGCGCGAGGTTCGTCGTCCACGGCGCCTGCATGGACCGGTACGCGAGCACCAGCGCCGCGAGCGTCGTGAGACCGAAGGTGAATTCCCGTCCAGTGAAGATTCCCGACCAGATGATCAGGAGGAGAAAGCCATGGGCCAGGGCGACGGGATTCGAGGAGCGGATGACGTAATTGCTCAGGGGAAAGAAAAGAATCGTCGCGATGAACCCCGCCGAGAGCGGTATGAGAAACGACCGGAACTTCAGCGTCTCGGTGGAGTAATCGAACATGGGCGCAAGTATGATGTATCAAGTATGAAGTATGAAGGATTTTCATCCTTCATACTTCACTTGCTAGAAGACCGATTTCTCCGTCTGAGGATCGAAGACGTGGGCGCTGTCGAGGTTCAGAACCAGCTCGATCTCGCGGTCGATCGTGTATTTTTCCTTCGCCGCGACACGTGCCTGGATCTTCTTGTCTCCGACGGCCAGCATCAGGAAAGTCTCCGACCCGACCGGCTCCACAACCTCGATCGTCGCCCGGATGACCCGTTCGTCGGGAGCATCGGGAAAGAAGAGCTTGTCATGGATCTCCTGGGGACGGATGCCGAAGACGACATCCTTGTTGACGTAACCGGCGTCCTTCAGCTTCTGAGCCTTGTCCGGCGTGAAGCGGACGTTGATGCCCTCGGTCTGGAAATGAACGTGATCGCCGACCTGGGCGGTGCGGCCCTTCAGGAAGTTCATCGGAGGCGAGCCGATGAATCCGGCGACGAAGAGATTCGCGGGGTGGTCGTAGATGTCGAGAGGCGCGCCGATCTGCTGCGTCAGGCCGTCCTTCATGACGACGATGATGTTCGCGAGTGTCATGGCTTCGAGCTGATCGTGCGTGACGTAGATCATCGTCGTGGCCAGGCGCGTGTGCAGCCGCGCCAGCTCGGTGCGCATCTGCGCGCGGAGCTTGGCGTCGAGATTGGAGAGGGGCTCGTCGAAGAGGAAGACGCTGGGCTGCCGCACGATCGCTCGCCCGACCGCGACGCGCTGCCGCTGGCCGCCGGACAGGGCTCCGGGCTTGCGTCCGAGGTAATCGGTGAGCCCCAGCATTTCCGCGGTGGTGCGGACCCGCTTGTCGATCTCCGTGTTCGCGAACTTGCGCATCCGGAGCCCGAACGCCATGTTCTCGTAGACCGTCTTGTGGGGATAGAGAGCGTAATTCTGGAAGACCATCGCGATGTTCCGGTCCTGCGCGGGAACATGGTTGACGACCGTGCCGTCAATCTTCAGTTCCCCGCTGGAGATCTCCTCCAGGCCCGCGATCATCCGCAGCGTCGTCGATTTTCCGCATCCCGACGGACCGACGAGAACGACGAACTGCTTGTCTTCGATGTTGAGATTGACGTCCTTCACGGCGACGACGTCGCCGGGATACACCTTCTTCACGTCCTTCAGTACGACCGATCCCATATTGTTCCTCCTGTGAGCCGGCTTAGAATCCAGCTCGAAATGGACATCCTCTCACGGATGTGAAACTTGCCTACTCCTTCATCCCGGCATGCGCCATGCCCTTGATGACATATTTCTGCAGCAGCACGAACACGACGAGGATCGGCACGATCGTGATCGCCGAAGCCGCCATCATGTTCCCCCACTCGGCGGTGTACTGCTGGCGGTAGCTTACCAGTCCCAACGGCAGTGTCTTCCACTTTTCATCGTTCAGCATGATGAACGGCCCGAGGAAAGCGTTCCAGTTCGCGAGAAACGTCACGATCCCCAGCGTCGCCAGGACCGGCTTCGAGAGCGGCAGGACGACATCCCACCAGATCCGGAACTCGCTGCAGCCGTCGATCCGCGCGGCTTCCAGCAGGGAATCCGGGAGCTGCCTGATGAACTGCATGCAGAGGAAGACGCCGTACACGCCCGCCAGGCCGGGCAGTATCAGCGACGCCAGGTTATTCAAGAGGCCGAGATTCTTCATCATCGCGTAGACCGGGATGAGCGTCACCTGGCCCGGGACCATCATCGTCGCCAGGAGCGCGTAAAAAAACGCGTCGCGCCCGATGAATTTTCCCTTCGCGAAGGCGTATCCGGCCAAGGAACAGAAAATGAGATTCGAGAGCGTCACGAGAACGGCGACGATGAAGGAGTTGATGTAATAGCGCCCGAACCGGCCTGCAAATCCGTAGATCGCGCGGTCCTCATCCTTCACCTTCAGCACCTGCCTGTAGTTGTCCATCGAGGCCACGAGGTTCTCCGTGACTTCCACTTCATTCCAGGCGACCGGCAGCGCCATCTTCGTCCGGTTCACGAATGTGAGCCGCACATGGCGGGCCACGATCCTCGGCTCGAAGCGATCCTCGATCGTGAATCCGTCCTCCGTCGGCGCGCTCCCCGAGTTGATCACCCGCGTATCGGCCCAGGATTTCTCCACGTTGTCGGAGGCGAACTCCAGGATCACCTCCGGCTTCAACCGCGCCGAAGCGTCGGCGGCGCGGAAGGATTTCAGGGAGACATGGCTGATGCGCGTCGTGCTCCCGAGGTCCAGCAGGAGCGTAATGCCGCTGTCCGGAGGAAGGACGGGAGAAACCCAGGAGGCATCCGCCATCGCGAAGCCGTCATTCAGGAGTTCGAGCCCATATTCGTTCGTATCGCCCTCGATGACGAACTTCGCCGCGCCGTTGGCGGCGCCTGCCTTGTTCATCGTGCGCCACGGATGCCACCGCGGCGGACGCGTCGCCAGCTCCGTGTTCGCGTTCTCCGTCATCGACGTGGAGACCATCCACCAGAACGGCACGATCATGGTGATGGCCACCAGCAGAAGCGCCACGTGGAGAACGGCCGACTGGACCTTTTTTTCGAGCGTATGCAGTTCGCGCATGATGTGCCTCCCCTATTCCGCGGCCTGGTGGGGCTTCAACCAGAACGCATTGATCGCGGTGATGATCGCGATCATGAAGAAGAGCAGGTAGGCGATCGCGGACGCCACGCCGAAATGCTGATTGCCGAACCCGACTTCATACAGGTACGACACGATCGTCTGCATCGACCTCTGCACGCCTCCGCGCATCCCTCCGAGCACATAGATCTGGTCGAACGCCTGGAGCGCGTTGATCCAGTGGGAGAGGACGATGAAGGTGATGGAGGGTTTCAGGAGCGGCAGCGTCACGTGGAAGAAGCGGTTCGTCGCGTTCGCTCCGTCGATCCGCGCCGCCTCGTACAGCGACTCCGGAATCGACTGCAGGCCCGCGAGGACGATGATCATCAGGAACCCGAGCCACCTCCAGGTATCCATGAGAACCAGGGACGGCTTGGAAAGCGACGCGTCGCTGATCCATCCGAGAGGCGCGATGCCGATCACCTCCAGGACATTATTGAGGATCCCCTTGTCCCCCGGGTTCAGGATCAGGAGCCAGACGATGGAGATCGCGACGTACGATGTCACGACCGGCATGAAGTAGACGACCTTGAAGAAGGTCTTGCACATCACGCGCTCGTTGATGAGGACGGCGAGGCCGATCGCCAGGGGGAGCATGACCATCAGTTCCACGACGGCGAGGTACAGCGTGTTCCTGACCGAGTTCCAGAATTTCGCGCTCTGCAGGACGAACGCGTAATTCTCCAGTCCCACCACGCCGCGGATGTTGATGCCGTCGGAGGAGACGAAGGAGAGACGGAGCGACTCGAAGAGCGGGTAGAGCGTGAAGACGAAGATGAGCAGGATGACGGGCGAGATGAAGACGAACCAGACGCGGCCCGACCGGAATTCCGCGGCGAGCGACCGGCCGATATGCTTTCGTCGCCAGCTGACCACGGCCCATGTCGAGAGCACGATCGTCACGATGATGAGGACGGAGATCATCGACAGGTTGAGGAAGAGAATCCCGCGGGAGACTTCCTCCGGGGAATTCGTGACGGAGACGGCGTTGGATTTCAGGAGATGATCGATCTCCGCCGACATCTGCGTGACGGCTTCATCGGTCGGCACGGCGCCAATCAGCGCGTTCTGGACATATTCGCCCACGATGTTGTAGGTCTCCTCCCAGCACGCGGCCGGGGTGTTGGAGCTCTCCGCGAACTGCTTCAGGCCGACGTTCCATTCCGGGTGCGCCTGGATGAAATCCCAGTCCCCGAGGTCGTTGCGGGGCGAGAGCGACGCGGTATGCTCCACGATGTATTTCTGCGCCAGAGGCTCCGACATGAATTTCAGGAACTTGAAGGCCATCTCCTTGTGCGCGCTCTTTTTGTTGATGGAAAGAAAGGATCCTCCCATCAATCCGCCGGCGCCTTTCCTCCGGGGTAGATTGCAGACTCCGATCCGGTCGCCGCGCTTGATCGCCCCCTCCTTGATCATCGACGGCACGGTTTCGTAGATCGCGTACTTGTTCTCCTGCGACAGGAACGGCCCGAACGTGTTCCAGAGGAAATTGTTCATCGTCTCCGGACCGGAAACATTGTGCGCGACATGGAGATCGACGAGGAACTTCAGGGCCTCGCGCGCCTCGGGCGAATCCAGGGCGCTGCGGCTTTCATCCTCCGTGTAAAATCTCCCGCCGTTCTGATACAGGAATCCCATGTACATGAAGACGGGATCGAATCCCTGCACCATGTACCCGAACGTCTCTTTTCCGGTGACGGGATCGATGCCGGTCGTCTTCTGAGCCTTATCCAGGAGTTCTTCCCAGGACATGTCGTCGTGCGGCGGAGCGATTCCGTAATGCTTGAAGATGAGCTTGTCGTAGGCGAGAATCCGGGTATCCGCGACCCACGGCAGGCCCCAGCACCGCGACTGGCCCGTCTTCGCGTCGCGATGAAGGGCCATCCGGCAGTATTTGTCGTAAAATTTCGAAAAGTCGAATCCTTCCTTCTCGATGAACGGAGTCAGGTCTTCGATGGTCTCCTTCGCCACGAACTGGCCGACCCAGGTGGAGCCGAGCATGTACACGTCGGGGCCTTCTCCGATCATCGAAGTCATGATCTTCGCGAACGTGTTGTCCCAGCCGATATCGGAGAAGTCGATCTTGACCCCCGGATTCTGTTTCTCGAACTCGTCGAAGACATTGTGGATACCCGGATGAAATTCTCCGTCGACGGTCCGGTCGGCAAAGGCGTATCCCATCATCCAAACCTTCAGGACGATGGGCTCTTCCGCCTGCAGCGGCGGCGCGCCGGAGAGGGAAAGCAGCAGGACGCCGATCAGCAGGAACGCGAACATGCAGAAGATCCGCTTCCATGATGAGCGTGAAGCGCGGGTCTCGTGTTGAGGACGGGCGTGCCTGGAATTTCGGCCTTCTGATTTCACCGTGATGCCTCCAATTGAACTTCGATTTTTGCCGCGCCCGAATCGCGCACAATCCGGGCCAGCGTGTCTCCCAGTTCCGCGCCGTCGGAGACCACTCTCTTGCCGTCGCGCAATTCCAACGTGTAGCGCGAAGGGGCGACATTCTTCCACGTATCGAGCCGGCGCGGATTCCTGTACAGGAGAAGCGTCTTCCCCAGGAATGCGCACGCGAACGAATGGGCGGGAATTCGGACGATCTGTCCCCGCCAGGTGATCTCGCGCGGACGCCTCGTAAAGAACGAACCCGGCAGAACGGGGGCGAGGCGCAGCGACAGGCTGCCGTTATCCGTGCGGATGGGCCGGGCGCCGATGGTCATCAGCACCCACATGTGCAGGAATTCCGCGGTGGAGCCGGACAGGCGCGCCACGAAACCGCGGCCCCGCATCTCGGGATCGTCCGACGCGGAGCTCGATATGAACGACGAGTTTTCGTAGATGCTCCGCCCGTACACCTTCGGATCCAGGTTCGGCACCCCCATCGTCTTCCAGTCCCGGAAAAATTCCTCGTGGCACCCGGCGCGCAGGAGTTCCAGCAGATACTTGTATTCCATGTGCAGCCAGACCGTCTCGTTCTCCAACCACCCCGGCCTGAACGTTGCGCCCCGTCCGATCTGCACGCTTTCGCGCGCCAGGGATTCCGACAGCTTGTACATCCCGAGCTTCCTGTCGAAGAGCGGGCTCGATTTCACCCGGCGATATATCTTCCGAGCCCGTTCCGGATGAGTCCGGCAGGCGTGGACGATTCCTTCGAGGAACAGGGGGAGCTCATGGCGGCGGAATTTCGTCACGAGGATGCACTCGTGACCCGTGCCCGGATTTCGGATGACGCGACCCGCGTTATCCTTGCGGACCGTGTAAGCGACGGGAGTATGAACCAGGTATGTCGGAGGAAGCGGCCTGGTCCTGGAGAGAATCGCGATTCCGGCGTCCAGCTTCTTCAGGACCCGCGCGAGAAACGCGCCGGCGGCGACGGCGGGAATCGGGGTTTTACGACCGTAGACACCAAGCCGGACGCGATGCAGGAATTTTTCGCGGGAATCGTGCGACTTGTCCCAGAACTTCAGGGCCGACTTTTCCCGATCGAGGAGCGAAGACAATTCCTCGATGAAGGTGGCGGCCTCGATAGGCATGCGCGCGCAGTCTCCGTCTCTCGCCTCCAGCGCATGAACGAGAAACGCGGCCATGTTGCGCGCCTCGTACAGTTCCGGGGTCGACGAGCCGAACATACCCGGGAGACCGTTCAGGGAATCGTTCCATCCCGGCTTGTCCGCGCTCATCTCCACGCCCGTTCCCGACGGATCGAGCGACGCGATCTTGTTGGCCAGCAGGAGGAGGAGCTTGGCGCAGAGGTTGACGCGGAGCGGCTCGCCCGTCTCCGATTCGCCCTCCGTGGACGTCAGCGATGTCCGGACCATCTGCGCATCCCGACCGCGTCGCGCGATGAGCGCGGTCTTCTGGCGGTCATGGCTGACGGCGCCGAGCTGGCGCGGGACGCCGTCGACGAGCACATGCTTGGCGGAGCGCGGCAGCACTTCGGCGGGACTGTCGAAGAACGTGTAATCGTCCGGCCCGAAGATAAGCGGCTCGATCCGGTCGGGATAGACGCCGAGATACGACTCGATGAGCTCCAGGCCGTATTTCCAATGATCGACCCAGTAACCCTCCCCGAAGTTCGCGCGATACCGTTTTTCGCTGCGGCAGAGAAGAGCGCTGAAGAGTTCCTCCGCCGCCTTCCGCTTTTTCCCCGGGGACGAACGGGATCCCGCCAGCAGGAGCCTCAGCAGATCTCCGGCGCGGTACTCGGCTTTCAGCAGGTTCATGATCTCCTTCGCGGAGCCGCTCCCCGCCGCCCGCCGGATGCGCGGAGCGAAGCTTTCCGGATGAGGGAGAAGGAAACGTTCCGGAAGGAGCTCGAGCGGATTGTGGCCGTCGAGCTGGATCATCGTGTAGAAGAAGCGGACATTCTCATCGCCGAGCCCGGGCTCGAAATAGATATCGCATCGCCGGTTCTGATGGACGTCCCTGAAATTGCCGTTGCCCTGCGACAGAAACGAGGGTTCCACGAGAAACGCGTTGTAATCGCGCTCCAGGTCGCCGTGCTTCCTGGAGAAGATGTACACCGATTGGGAACGGCCGTCTGCCCGAAACAGCGCCGGGGCCCCGCCGCGCATGACGTTGTCGAGAAAGGACTGGCGGGCATACTGATCAAGATTTTCGTCGCCGGAAACCGTCAGAAAAGGATCCGTGACATCACGGATATTGGATCGATTTCTTTCCTCCGCCGCCTCGAAGAATCCCGGAACGCGCAACCGGCTTCGGACAGGTCCGTTCAGCTCATCCACGTTCCTCGCGAATCCGATGATGCTCCGGATCTCCGCGGCCTCGCCGGGCGCGATCGCGATCCTCGCGAGCGTGAAGGCGGACGGCGTGCGATTACCAAGATACCGGGCGGACGGGCGCGTGCGCCCCTGGGCAAACGACTCCGGCACGGTCCAGCCCAGGTTGGAGCCGAAGACCTCTTCGGGGTGAACGATCACGCCGAGCTTACGGGCGCCGGATCCCGCCGCATCGGACCAGTAGAAGAATCCCTGCGGAGAAGGGATGACATGCGGCTTGTCGTGCGGAAGCGTTCGGAGTTTATAGAAGGGAAGATCCTTCCCGATGTTGACGACGTCGTAGAACGCCTCCAGCGTGCGGGCCATGTTCTTCACGAGTTGTCCCGGGGCTCCGTAGGGAATGATCTGCGGCAGCCCGTCGATCACGTCGAACTTCAGGGAACGTCGGGATAGATTTCGGATCGTGAGCCTTCGGCAGAGACCGGGAAACGGCTCGTCGGGCAGGAGAAAATATTGCACGGAAATCTGCAGGGAGCGCGACGGGTCGATTTCCTCCAGCGAAAGATCATGCGGAGTGATGAGCATCCGGCTCCTGACGAGACTCGCCCGCGCTTCCGCGAAGGGTTCGTGGATGGCGTCGCCGACGCCGCGGACGAATGTCCGGAAGCCCGACTGACCGACGGCGGCATACGCCTGGTTCGCCGGATGATATTCCAGGAAGGCTCCGTCCTTATTCGCAATGCCCGCGCTGACGACGGCCTGGCCGCGGTTGACGGTGAAGACCCAGAGCGGAACTCCGGTCGGCCCGGCGATTCCCGGCAGAAAAGAGGCGAAAGGTTTGGCGCGGTTGTAGTCCGGAAGGACGAAGCAGGGTTCGGAGGTCACAGGCTCGGTCCGTCCCGTCTGAACAGGCCGCGCGCCAACTCGAATTGGACAGTAGCTCTCATGAAGTCTCGCTCAGCTCCGATCGTGCAATCGCTTGCGAAAGCCTGTAATATAGATATTGCAGGAACAAAGTCAACCTTTTCATCCTGAAAAAGCCCGTGCAAACGAATGCAACGGCGTTCTTGACATCCCGGAAGGCGGGCTGCATAATGGCCAGCCATGACGACGCAAGCGTCTGCACTGGCCCTGTACACCGCTTGCCGCATTGCGGCAGAATGCGGCGGGTCACATCGGGGAGCGGCTCGTCCCAAGGGGGAATCATGACCGTCACAATCCGGCACATCGCCGCAAAACTCGGGCTCTCCGAGTCGACCGTTTCCCGGGCCTTGACCGGCAAGGCCACGCTCCGGCCGGAAACCGTCGAGCTGGTCCGGAAGCAGGCGGGCAAGATGGGATACATCCCGAATGTGGTCGCGCGCAGCCTCGCGGGAAACCGGAGCGGGCTCATCGGGCTGGCGCTTCCCGCCCTGGATTACGCGCACGGCGAATTCTATTCCGCGATGACTCTGGGCGTGGAGCACACCTCGGAGATGTACGGATATTTTCTCCTCGTATTTCCCAGCCGCGAGCTCGGTTCGTCCCGGTTTCTTTTCCAGACTTTTCTCGACGGCATCCTGATCCTCGGGCCCGGAACATCGCCCATCGTGAAGCCGTCGAAGCCGGTGGTCGTCCTCGATCACAAGTTGAACGGCATCCCCTCGATCATCTCCAACAACCGCACCGGAGCGATCGAAGCGACGAAATTTCTCCTCGAGAACGGCCACAGGCGCATTCTCTTTCTCGGCGGACCGGCTCAGCACCCCACGGTCCGCGAACGGTACAACGGCATGAAGGAAGCGATCAAGAAGTTCGGGGACGACACGGTCGTCACGTCCGCTATCCATGTCGACTGGCGGCGCAACAGCTCGGCCGGCCGCGACGCCATCGCCGAAGTCATGGCCGAGGGGCCGTGGAATCACACCGCCGTCCTCGCCGCCAACGACATGCTCGCCGCGGGCGCGCTGAACGAGCTCCAGTCGCGCGGCTTCTCCGTTCCCGGCCAGGTCTCCGTCATCGGCTTCGACGACAGCGTCCTCTGCGACATCACGTCGCCACGGCTGACCAGCGTCCGGCAGCAGCCCTATGAAATGGGCGTCGCCGCGATGGAGCAGCTCCATGCCCTTATCACCGGCTCCAAGGCCAAAGCTCGCAACATCTGGACCACCACCCTCATCTCCCGGGATTCCGCCGGCCCCGCTCCGCAAGCTCCTTCTCAATCCGTTCCATAGCACCCGTCGCGCTGTCGACGATGACCGGATTGTAGGAATATTCGTTCAGAATTTTCCGCCAGATCACGAGGGCTTCTTCCGGCCTCCCCTCTTCCTCGACCTTCCTGGCCTTCATGGTCCAGAAGATCGCGACGATTTCGTTGGCCTCGAAGTATCCGCTCGATCTCGCCGCCTCCGGCGTCGGAATCTCAAGCGACGGCGCCGCCTGCAGCAGCTGATCGAGATCGACGTCGAAGACGGAGACGACTCCGAAGGCCGCGAAGCGGATGTGCCGGTTCGCCGGAAATTTTTCGACCCCCTCGCGAATCAGTTCGATCGCGAGATCCTTCCGGTTCCACATGCACATCGCGACGATGCCGCAGAGATAGGGCTCCGGATAGTTCGGATGAAGCTGCGCGGCCACGCGGATCGTCCTGTAATTGCGCCACGCTTCCGACGACGTCACGCGCGAGGACGACGCCACGCGCTGGGCGGTCTTGATCCAGAGGAGATCCCCGAGCGCCCTAGGCGCGCCATAAAATCGAAGGTCGAAATTCATGGAGGGGAGTTCCGCCGGCCGGATGGCGACGGATACGGCACCCGCGAGAGCAACGGCAAGAATCGACAATGCTCCAGCCGTCCGGCTTGTCACTAGAGATCGCGCCGCCGGAGAAAGAGGAGGGCCATGAAGAGAAACGCAAGCGAGAAACAGGAGGTCTGGACGGCGGCCACCAGCACGACCTTCATGGAGAAATGCTCCAGAAGGCGCGCGTTGTAAAACTCGATATCCGGCAGAAATACTCCGAAATACAACCCCACCTGACCCTGCCAGTCGGAGCGAAGCGCTCCGTACGTGAAAGGGTGATGATGAAGGTTCGCGACGGCCCAGTAGCCGAACGCCATCGCCAGAGCGAGGGCTCGAGGAGCCAGGATGGTGAAGGCGGAACAGGCGCTGGCCCAGATGAGATTCTCCAGGGGCATGAGAATCATCGCGTGCATCAGGTCGCTCTGGTTCGACGGATCGTAACCGAGGAGAAAGAAGAAGAGGACAAGTGTCAGGGGAGCGGCGATGGAGAGCGTCACCGCAACAAGCGCCACGCCGCACCAGCGGCCCAGCAGGAGGGTCGTGCGCGAGATGCCGGAGGCCAGGAGCGGCCATACGATCGGGCGCGTCGCGACCCCGACAAACTCCAGCGCGAGAAGAATGGAGGTCAGCGAGCAAAACAGACCGACACCGGTGAGCGAAAGATCGAGCGCGATCTCCGCCTGGGACTCGAATGACAGATCTCCGAGAAAGAGGCTGCCCCACGCCAGAACCGCCACGAAGACGAGAAGCGCGTGCAGAACGCGCGCGCGGATGATCTCCAGGATCGTCTGCGACGCGATGTTCGCGATCACCCTCATGAGAACAGGGCTCCGGGCAGAATCAAATCTTCACCGCGCCGCGTGCCGTCCGGATCGACGATGGCGAAGAAGCGGTCCTGCCAAGTGGCGGAGCCCGGCCGGGTTCGATCCCACGTTTCCGCGATCCGGCCTTCATGCAGAATGAGGATACGGTCCGAGATCGCCTCGACCTCCGAGAGATCATGCGACGCGAAGAGAACGGATGTGCCTCCGGCTTTCAGGCGCCCGATGATCCGGGCCAGGTCGCGACGACCGAGGGGGTCGAGCCCGGACTGCGGTTCGTCCAGGACGAGGAGCTCCGGATCGTTCGCGAGCGCGGCGGCCAGCGCGACACGGCGACGCATGCCCTTGGACATATGACGCGTGCGCACGCCCGCCGCGCGCGAAATCCCCGTCGCTTCCAGCAGCTCCGTCGCCCGCGTTCCCACGGAAGCGACGACGCGCCCGGCGCGCCCCACGGCATAACGGGCGATCTCATTGGCCGTCAGTTCCGGGGGCAGATCGGATTCCTCCGGGAGAAATCCCACCCGAAGCGGCGACGATCTCGTCATCGAAATCTCCCGGCCGTGATGCTTGACAGATCCGTCCGTCGGCGCCACAAGGCCCAGCAGAATCTTGATCGCCGTCGTCTTGCCCGCGCCGTTGACTCCGGCGATCCCGATGACTTCCGAGGCGGAAATGGCGAGGGTGAGGCCGCGCAGGACCGACTTGCGTTGAAATGATTTCTCGATGTCCTCGAGCGATGCAATCTCGTCAGCCAATTCGAATCCCTGCCATCATTCCATGGTAAGCGCGATCAGGATATGGAATCAAGATGGATTCGCTCAAAAGGCTTTCGAATGACGGGCGAAACAGAATAGACACACGCAAGATCTATTACCGCGCTGATTTCTACCCGCGCCACGGAATCCAGAGGATCGTGATCGCCACCTGAGCTATCATGGTGGCCGACGTATGACAGATCTCTTTTCTAAACGTATCTGCGCCCTCCTGGTTCTTGGCGCTGCGCTTATGCGGGTGTGGATGATACTCGAGTGGCCCCAGGCCATCAGCGGAACCGATGCGGCGCAGTATATCAGCCTCGCGCGCAATATCGTCGAGGGGCGCGGATATTCGCTCTGGTCTTCTACTCCCTTCGATCCGGACGTCTATCGGTCTCCCGGTTATCCGCTCTTTCTTGCCATGCTTTTCAAGCTGGGCATCTCGGAAATCGGTATTCTAGCGGGCCAGGTGATCCTGGATATTGTCTCGCTTTTCGCCGGTGCCGCCCTGGTGTCGAAAATGATGGGCCGGCGAGCCGGACAAATCGCGCTTATCATGGGTCTCTTCTGCCCCTTCACGGCGGCCATCCCCTGCCTGTTTCTATCCGAATCGCTCGCGATGCCGCTCATCACATTTCTCTTTGTCCTGGCTCCCCTGGCCACCCGATGGCATGGCGCGGTTCTGTTCGGGTTTGTGCTGGGCCTCCTGATTCTGACCCGCGGAGGATTTCTTCCCTCCGTCGCTCTGGCGGGCCTGTTCCTGCTGCTTCCCGTCACATGTTCCGGGAATACTTCCTGGTTCCGAAGGCTGGGATTGAGCGGCGCCATGGCGGTCACCGCGAGCATTGTCCTGCTTCCCTATGGATTCTGGAATCTCCACACTCACGGTTCGTTCTCCGTCACGCCGCTGGCCGGTATGGGTCGCGCCCTGTGGGGCGGAGTCGCCATGATGCCGGGCATGCCTGCCCTTCCGCCGCCGGAACCCGCGTGGTCCGTGCATAATTCCATCTGGGGTGACGGCACGGTGAAGCCGGGCCCGGCGGAGCTCATTGCGGCGGATAACGCGATGAAGGATGTCGCCGTCGACGCGATCCGCCTGCATCCCTTTCGTTATCTGAACGGTGCGGCCCGCCACGCCTTGCATATCTGGTTCGGCGAACGCTATCTCTTTCCCTTCAACAATCCCGTGATTCCCGGATTCTGGCTCCGCCTCGGAAGTTCGCTCCTGCTGGCGCTCGCCCTGGGTTCTCTCATAACCCTTCCCTCGCCGCCGGGAGTCAAGGCTCTCATGGTGCTGCCCGCGCTGACCCTGGCGCTGACGCACCCCTGGCTTTATGTCAACATGCGTTACACATCAACCGCATTAGGTCCGATCGTACTCCTGGCCGGCGCCGGCGTGCACGTCCTTATCACCCGTATTTCACAACAATCGCTTTTTCGCCGGAAGTCGTGACGGGAATAAGAGGACCCGATAGTCGCACGCCATCCAGCCAGATTCCTCGTTCCTCGCCGGTTGTTGCCCGTTCGAATTCGATCGTGTAAACCCCGCCGCGATATTTCTTCCTGACGGTAAACCGGTTCCAGGATGCGGGCACTTTCGGATCGATCCGCAGGCCGTCGTACTCGGCGCTCACGCCGAGAATGTGGTCATAGGCGGCCCGCAGAAGCCATGCGGCGTTGCCTGTGAACCACGAGAAGAAATTCTGGCCGAACCGCGGATGACCCGGGCCGCAGTAATAATTGCCGGTGCAGTACGGCTCGCTCGTTCTCCGCGCGTCGAAATTCTCGGGATTCGTCGGCAGGAGATTCCGGAATGTGGTCACGGCGTCGTCGACCGCTCCCACCGCGATATCCGCGTAGATCTTGAATGTCACGGCGTGCTGATACACCGCTCCGTTCTCGAACGTGCCCGGCTCCAGTCGCGCGATGCGGCCGACTTCTTCGGCGTCTTCCACGTAGGGAGGCGCCAGGAGCGCGGGCCCGAGGGGCGTATCAAGGTGCTCCGCGATGGCGGCGCGGATGAGCTCGATCTGGTCGGGCGTCGCCAGTCCCGTGAAGATGGCCCAGGTCTGGGAATTGAGATGAATGCGCCCTTCTCGGTTGCTTTTCGAACCGATCGGCTGTCCGCTTCCCGTGAAGCCGTAGACATACCACGAGCCGTCCCACGCGTGCTCGTGCAGAGCTCTTCGCAGCTCGGCGGATCGCTTCAGGTACGTCGCGCCCGTCTCGGCGTCTCCCGCCCGGCGAAAAAGCTCGGCGAGAATGTTCTGCGCGTGATAGAGAGCCATCGTGAGCCACGCGGAAACGGCGGCGCCGGAACGGCTGATGCCTTCGAGCGCGTCGTTCCAGTCGCCGTCGCCGGCCAGGCAGAAACCGAACCGGCCGCGCCGCTCGAATAACAGGTCGAGCGCGGCCTTGATGTGCTCCCTCACCGGGGCGACGGACGCGTCATCGAGCCAGGGAATGCGCTGATCGAGAATCGCTAAGTCGCCGGTCTCCTTGACGTAATCCGCGACGGCCATCCCGATCCATGTTCCGGAATCCATGAACGCCCGCAGATCGTGCCGGTCGTCGACGATCGAATAATTCCGCGGGCAGACGCCGTCCCGCTTGATATGAGCCATGGTCCGCAGGAGCGCCGCGCGCGCGCGCGCGGGATCGAGAAGCGAGTAGCCCCAGGTATCCTGGAGCGTGTCTCGAAAGCCGACAAATCCGGATCGGATGAAGCGGAATGTCAGGAAAAGCTGATTCTTGAGCCAGACGTTGAGGAAATTCTGCAGATCCGGCTCCGGTAGTTCGCAGGACGGATAGTCCCTCAATCGCTTCCAGTTCTCCCGGACGTTGTTCTCTTCATCGGCATAACTGCTCCGCGATATGTAGCGCGCGCTCATCCGGAGAAATCGCTCCTCGTCGTCCTCCGCGCCCGACGCGGTGTGCACGGTGCGCGTCTCGTTGCGGCCAAGCGACCATTCCGCCGCGAGGCGGCAGACCTTGAACGTGAAGCGCCTCCCGTTCCGGCGAACGACATGCTCGTCGCGCACGGTGGCGCTCAGCAATTCCGGCGAGAGAAAAAGGCCCCAGAGCGGCATGGGCAGTTCCTTGTTCCAGGTCCGCGCGAGGACCGCGTTCGCGACGGCGCTAACATCCATGTCCTTTCCGGGCGTGGAAAGATAAGGAATGCCTTCCTCGGCGGTGTGGATGCCGAAGCGCGAGAATGTCCATTTCTGTTCGCAGGCGACTCTCAGACGGCGCGAAGTTTCGCTCGCGTTGCGGATCTCAATGCGCGAGAGCTCCACGGCATCGCTCCATGCCACGAACACGGTCATCGTGATCGCGATTCCGTTGTGCTCCGCCGTAAGAGTCGTCGAGCCCGGCCGGTGAACGCACTTCACATTCTCCGCATCCTGGAAATGATTCCATTTCTCTCCGGATTCCAGATCCTCCACGAGGACCATCCGTCCGTCCTCGAACTGGCGGGGCAGGTAATCGACGGGATGATCGTACTTCGTGATGCGGAGCAGAAGCGTCTTGTACCAGGAGAATCCCAGGCCGGTATTGGAGATGACGGAGCCGAAGCGGTCGTTGCAGAGGTAGTTCAGCCAGGGGCGGGGAGTATTCCTGTCCGTGATCTCGTAGGCGGCGCCCTCTTCGATGAATTGTCCGTATCGCTTTTCGCGCGCGTGAAAGTCCTCCTCGGAGCACCAGTAGCCGGACGTGTCGCAGTCGTAGACAGGCCGGGCTGCGGAAGACATCAGGTGTTCCGCGAACCGGCGTTCATTTGAATTTCCCCGTCGGATCGCTTGTCGCCAGGAAGACGGACTCGAAACCGAGCGAGACGAGAATGCGCTCGAAGAGCGCGGGCTCACGGATCTGAATATAAACCGCGGCGCCTCCCAGCGCCAGGATGAGCAGGAGCGCCACGACGAACGCGCGCGAGGGACCGCGCCCGGATCTCCCGTTTTCATTCGGGACGGAAGTCGGCGAAAGTTCCTCGGGATTTTCCATGTCAGTTGTCTCCCACGAAGAACGGAAAATTGGCGGTCGCCAGGTTGCCGTGCCCGTCTTCCACGTAGGCGTACAAACGATAGGCACCGGGAACTTCAGGCGCGCGGATCGTGACCGCGTTTCCCCCGTTGGCCGTCACGGCGTCCGCGACGGCGCGCGGCGCCGCTTCGGCGTCCCCGCCTTCCCTCTTGTCGGAGCTCTCCGCGAGCACTTCCCATCGGTACCGGAGCGCCGAGTCGGGATGATCCTTCCGCGTGTCGGCTTCCAGTTCGAGTTCCGCGCGGTGTTCCTCGCGCGGCTTCACCATCCGCTCGGATGCGACGCTCTTCAAGGCGCGGATCACCGGACCCTGCCGCTCGGAAGCGCGGCCGGTCCACGCGCGCGTCATCGCCTCCACCGTGGAATACTTCGCGCCGGATTCGGAGAACATCGAAAACCATGTCCCCGTATGTTCCTGCTTGAATCCCCACTTGAAGACATAGGAGCCGAGGCACCATCCCCGCCGGCTCTCGATGGCATGTCGGTAATTGTCGTAGTAGAAAGCGGCCTTCTCGGTGCTCGTCGGTTCCAGTTCCGCGCCCCACGATGTCTTCCCGACTTCCCACCAGCCCTTGGGCCCGAACTCCGTCACGATGTACGGACGCGTCCACCCGAATTCGCCCAGGCGCTCGGGAACGGTCGGCAGGCCGCCGTAGGAGTTCACTCCCAGGATGTCGATCTCCGGGCAGTGGCGCTTCAGCGCATCGATCTTCACCTGGCTGGCGTCCGCCGTGACCGTCATCGTCGGATGGTCCGGATCCACATCATGAATCATGCGCCCGATTTCGTTCACGTGACGCCAGATCTTTTCGTTTTCGCCGGACGCTTCCATCTCGTTGCCGATGCCCCACAAGAGGAGCGCGGGATGATCCTTGAACTGGAGCACGTGCCGCTTCGCGGTCTCGAACTGCCTTGCGACGAACGCGGGATCGCCGTAGTCGAAACCATGGCGCTCATGCTGCAGCCATAATCCGAGCGTGACGGAGAGTCCCAGGGCGTGAGCGCGGTCGAGAATCGGGCCGGCTCCGTCCGTGCCCCAGGTCCGGATGGAGTTTCCTCCGCAGGCGACGAGAAGCTCGAGTTGATCGTCGCCGCCGGCGCCCTTGATGAAGTACGGAGCGCCGTCGCGCGTGAGCACCCAGCCGGAATCATTTTTTTCTATGCGCGCCACGGAGCGGAAATCATTTCAGATTTCAGGAGACATGACGAGGGAATCGAGCGCGAAATCGACATTCCCCTGGTTTCCCGCGAAGTAGAGATCACACCAGGAGATCGCCTGGAGGTCGAGGACTCCGTTGCCGCCGTTGTTGCCCCACGAGTCCCGCACGTTCAGTTTCTCGAGCGGGATCCGATACGTATGCCAGTCGCCGGTGCCGATCATTTCCGGCGATTCGTAGCTCTCTCCGTCCGCGCCGCGCGCTCCGGAGAAACTTTCCGCATCCGAAGCCGCGGCGCCCGCCTCGGCCAGAAAGACACGGAAGGCGATCCCCTTCGGGATCCGGACTCGTACTTGGAGCGACTTCGCGCCCGTGACATCGATGCCGTCCCTGCCGTCCGCCGTGAAGAAGAAGGACCAGCCATATCCCCAGCCGTGGCCGGTCGGTCCCTTCGACTTGAACCATTCCGTGCCGCCCTTGCCGCGCGTTGCCGATGCGCCGCCGCCCGCGTCGCCCCAAAACACCGGATCCTTCGCCGACGGTTTCGCGGCCGCAAGGATCGGAACGGCGGCGTTCACAGCCGGAGCATCCGACGAGGCCAGGGGTGTGCCCAGGCTGGGAGGGGGAAGCGGCATCGCGGCGGCATGAAGCTGATCGCACGAAGCGTTCACGTCCTTGAAGGCAGCGATCAGTTCGTCATAGTCCTTGTCGTACACATCGACAAGACCGTAGTTGCTGTTCTCGCCGTCGAACGTCCTCCCGCCGGGAGACTGGTCGAAGAGGAGAAACCAGTGATACCCGATCACGAAGGGACAGGAGACGAGCTCCGTGATGTACGTGCGGAGCCTTTTCGCGCGGTCGGCCTGGGTCGGGACGGTCACGTCCGCGCCGCCGGTATTCATGTCGCCGCTCCGGTTTTCCATCGCGCGGTACGAAAACTCCGTGATCATGATCGGCTTCCCGGTCAGCTCGTGGAAATGGCGGAGAAGTTTCTTCGGGATGTGGCCGCTCTTCCTGTAGAGGTTCAAGCTGAAGACATCGACGTATTTTCCGAGGGCGCGGATGACGGGATCGGGAGCAAAGCCCGCGATGCGGACACCCAGGTTCAGGTGGTTCGGATCGAGCTCCTTCAGGACGCGCGAAACGACCTTGCCGTACTGCTCCGCCACCACTCCCATGAACTCCTCGACGTCCTCCGCGGCGCGCGATCCTTTTCCGCGAAACGATGTCGCGTTCGCGAGTCCGTCGAAATCGGCGGCATCGATATCCCATGACTCCTTCAGCTTGCCGAAATCCCCGTCATAGC
Source organism: uncultured bacterium (assembly GCA_964499705.1). Lineage (GTDB taxonomy): Bacteria > UBA8481 > UBA8481 > UBA8481 > UBA8481 > JBBTKW01. The sequence goes on from CAZCME010000014.1 coordinate 82,167, forward strand.
GCGCCTGGAAAAATTCCACCAATGCCGATTTTCCCTTGCCGGATGCGGGCAGCGCCGCGAAGCGTTCCAGGAGAGTAGGCGAGCCGGACGGCCATCCCCACATGCCGTACCAGGGCAGCTCGTTGTCGGTGAAATATCCGATCAGGCTCCTGGAGCCGGCCCACTTCTCGACGTTCGGCTTCGCCCGCGCCCGGATCATCGAATCGTAGTCGTCGTCGAAGACCTTGATGAGATCGGCGTTGCCGGTCATATGAAGCGTGACGGTGAAAGGCATGCCGGACGCGTAAACCGCATCGGCCGACCAGGAACCGGCCGTGTTGAATCCCCATCCCTCGACGCGCGCGCGGAGCGAATTCGCCCAGGCGGTCGTGTCGAAACCGGGAACCTTCGTGACGTCATACCCGAACGACGTCGGCTTCACGGCTCCGTCATACATCAAGAGACAATTGACGCCGCGCGAGAAGAACGCGGTGCCGTCCGGCGCCGTGAGATTCCATCGCCCAGCTTCCACGGAAATCCCGAACCACCCGGTCGCGCTTCGCGCGCCCGCGACCGGAGCGGATGAAACCGGCGCCGTCGACGAACCCGCCCCGCACGCCGAAATCAGAACGAGCACCGAAAGGAAGAGAAACAGGAGCCGCATTCGGCTCCGGACAAGAAAGACAGGCATGGAGGAAGCTCCTCTGATAATGTCATAGCAAGCGCTTGCACGACCACTATACGGGATGCTATCTCGATCTGTCAATCAGACTTTGGGAATCCTAAATCCGAATCCAAATTTGGGATTTGGGATTTTCATTCAAGCTCCCCCAGAACGCTCCGGAACACTTCCTCGATCGTGCCCGCTCCGTCCATGACCACGAGGCTTCCCTGCACCAGGTAGTACTCGTGCAGAGGTCTCGTCTTCTCCGCGTCGACTTCCAGCCGACGGCGGATCGCGTCGGGTTCGTCGTCGGCGCGGCGCGTCAGCGAACCGGCGCAGTAATCGCAGATGCCGTCGATCCTGGGTCGACGAAAATGGATGTTGTAGTCCTTGCCGCAACCGTTGCACAAGAGCCTGCCGGAGAGACGTCGGACGATCGTTTCGGCATCGACCGAAAGCTCGATCACCCTGTCCAGCGCGAGCGCATGAGACGAAAGCCACCGGTCGAGCGCCATGGCCTGGGGGAGTGTGCGCGGAAATCCGTCCAGGATGAACCCACGCTCGCGACAATCTTCGGCTGCGAGTCGCTCCGCAACGATCCCGATCACGATCTCGTCGGGCACGAGGTTTCCCTTGTCCGTCAGGGCTTTGGCCTGGAGTCCGAGAGGCGTGCCCGCTTTCATCGCGTCGCGGAAGATGAGGCCGGTCGAGATGTGCGGGGTCTTCAATTCCTTGCCGAGCCAGCGGGCCTGCGTACCTTTGCCCGCTCCGGGCGGGCCGAGCATCACGAGCCTCATGAGCGTCCGGCTCGCTTCGACACGAATGAATTCATCCCTCTCATGACGCTATCCTTCCGGGCCGCAGTGCCCTCTCTTCATGAAACCGGTTGAATGAATCAGCAATTGACGACTATGATACGCGACCTGTGAGCGAGGTAAACAAAATGCAAGAGGGGCTCGCCCCGTGAACGAAGTCGACCTGTCCGGATCATGGAGCTTCCTCGTGGATTCCTCCGGCGCGCTCCCGCTCGACGTCGCTTCCTCCCGCTTGTTCGCATCCGGCTCGTCGATGACGCCCGTGCCCTCCCAATGGTCTCGCGTCGTCCCCGACCTCCTGCACTACCACGGCGTGGTCTTCTATGCCCGATCCTTCCACGCGACGCGTCCGACGGATGACTCCCGGATCCTGCTCGCGTTTGAAGGCGTCGATTACACCGCGACTGTCTGGGTCAATGGCCGCGAAGCCGGCGGTCACACCGGATATTTCGAGCCCTTCCGTCTCGATGTCACCGATCTGATCCACGATGGCGACAACCAGCTCATCGTCCGCGTCGATGCCCCGAGGGACGACGGTTTCCCCGAGAAGAAATCCATCATCAAGGGAATCTTCGTCCATCATGATTGCAGGCCGGGCTCGGGTCATGCGCGCTTCGCGCAGAGCGAGCCGACAGGAGGCATCTGGGGATCGGTCCGGCTTGCGAGCACTGGTCCGGTCACGCTGGAGAATGTCATGATCCGGACGGAACTGACCGACGTGGCGGCGCTTGTCTTCGCGCGGTGCGAGCTTCGCAACCGCTCGCGGGAGGCCCGATCGGTAGAAGTGAATTTCGAGGTGGAGGGAAAGACGTTCGAGATCGAGCCCATCCTCGGCACCGGATCCCTCTTTCTCGAACCGGGCTCTACCGCGGAGATCGTGATTCCTCTCGTCGTGCAGGATCCCCGGCTCTGGTGGACCTGGACGGAGGGCAGGCCGGACCTGTACCGCGCGCGCATCGAGGTTTTCGAAACATCGCCGGAAGCGCGCGCGAGGCTGCTCGATGAACGCCGGGAGACCTTCGGCATCCGCACCATCGGCTTCGATCTCGAAACGCTCACGATGAAATTGAACGGCCGCCGCGTCTTCCACAAGGGCTCCAACTACATTCCCACCCAATGGCTCTCGACGTACTCCGCCGATCAGTATCGCGCCGATATCGAGCTCATGAGGGAAGCCAACATGAACGCGATCCGTGTCCACGCGCATGTGCTTCCCCGGTCTTTCTACGAGGCCGCGGACGAGGCGGGGATCCTGGTCTGGGCGGATTTCGCGCTCATCTGGTCGTACGATTCCTCCGAGGAATTCGCCCGCGATGCGCTCGCTCAGTTCCGCGCCTTCATCCGCGGCTGGTTCAATCACCCCTCCATCTGGCTCTGGTGCGCCCATAACGAGGGCAGCGCCAACGATGCGCTCAATATCCGCATGGAAGCGCTCGGCCGCGAGCTCGATTCCACGCGCGTCAATCTGAAGAATTCCGGCAAGTGGCCGCCCGGCCCCGGCGGCTGGAACGACCACGAATACTCGGGATGGTATAACGGAAGCTATCTCGACTTCTACGGGAAGAATCATGTCTTCATCACCGAGTACGGAGCGCAGGGCGTGCCGGCGCGGCCGGAGGAGATGTTCCGGAGCGGCGCCCAATGGCCGCCGGACCTGGACGAGTGGGAGTATCACGATTTCCAGGTGACGCAGAATGAGAACCAGCTCGGGCCGCTCCTGCTGTACGACAACCTCGCCGACTTCGTGAGCGCCAGCCAGAAGTATCAGTACGACGTCGTCCGGTTCGCGACGGAAGCGTACCGCAGAAAAAAGTTTGCGCCGACGACCGGCTTGTATCACTTCATGTTCACGGAATGCTGGCCCGCCATCACGTGGGCCGTCGTCGATCACCGGCGCCGGAGAAAGATGGGATTTCACGCGCTGCGGGACGCGATGGCGCCCGTCATCGTCTCCATCGCGACCGACCGCCGCACGCTGGCGCCCGGAGAAATGGTCCGCGCCGGCATCTGGGTCGTCTCCGATCTCCGGATTCCGCTCGACGGCTGGACGCTCCGCTTCGACGCGGGCCGGGGCACGCAGGAGCTGGCCGTGGATCTGCCGCCGGATTCTTCGCGCGAAATCCTGTCCTTCATCGCCGGAAGCGATCTCCCGGGTTCGATCGAGCTCCGCGCGGAGCTCCTCGACAGGCAGGGACGGATCGTTTCGGAAACGGAATGGGAGTTCATCGTGGAGAGCGGGGAATCCCGCGAAGGCGCGGCAACGCTTCTGGAGCTGACGGATGGTTCCTGGAAATTCCAGATCGGAGACGATCCCGCGCGCGCGATGCTTGATTTCGATGACGCGGCATGGGGGAGCGTGACCTTGCCGTCGCACTGGGACACCAACGGCGGCGATACCATCGGATGGTACCGCCTGCATTTCGATGTGGGCAGCCTCGACCCCTTCATGCCCTATGCTCTGGAACTGGGCGCCGTGGACGAAGCCGATGAGACGTTCGTGAACGGCCGCTTCATCGGCAGGACGGGTGAATTTCCGCCGGCGGTGGCGGGCGGCGCGACGGCGAACACAAAGCGGATGTACATCATCCCCGGAGGCGCACTGCGGGCGGGATCAAATCTCCTGGCCGTCCGGGTCCATCAGCCCCGGGGAAAAGGCGGGATCTGGAAAGGGCCGATCCGCATCATTCCCGTCGACTCCCGGTTCCGATACCGCCCTGTCCGAAAAAACTATCCGCCCGTGGAGTCCTGAAGGCCGTCGGATCCGACACGGCACGTGTCACCGCGCCGGAGCGCCCGTCCGTCGAAATGCCCGAAAATCCCCCGTGCAATCGTTTGCATAACTCTTCTGAACCCTGTATGATTTCCGATGCAAACCCATGAACCCGGCGGGCGTACAAATGGCTCCTTCTGAATTCCCCCTACCCGATCCTCATGCTTGAATCCCGCCGATTCCTCCTGCTCCTCGTCCTCTCCGGGCTCGGCTTCTCCTTCCTGATCCCGCCCGCGCACTCCGGCGCCACGCAGGTCACCGTCTCCGGCAGGAAGCTCCTTGTCGACGGCGTCCCGTGGACGGCCCGGGGCAGCGCCTACGCATCCACGCCGGTCGGCCAGGGCGGCGGATACAAGTGGTGGAAGAATACGACGCAGACCTACAAGCAGGATTTTCCGTATCTGAAGGCGATGAACGCGAATTCGTTCCGCACCTACGATCCCGTGGAGCGCGACGCGATCGTCGATTCCGCGGCGGCGCATGGCCTCTACATCATCATGGGGCTTTATCCGCCCGGGGGATCTGACTGGTCGAACGCGTCGACGCAGGATCTCCTCCGGAAGCAGTTCAAGAACATGATCCGGCAGCACAAGGATAATCCCGCGATTCTCTTCTGGAATTTCGGCAACGAGGAGAACTATGACGGCTTCTCCCTCTCCGCCTGGTATTCGCTTTTGAACGCGGCCGCCGGGGACGGCCACGCGGAAGATACCTTCCATCCCATCGCATCCGCGAACGGCGACATCAACGATCTCGGCAGCGCGGGAAACCTGTCCAACGACGCCTCCATGACGAATCTCGATATCTGGGGCGCCAACGTCTACCGCGGCAATACGTTCGGTTCGCTCTTCGCCAGTTATCCCGCTCTCTCCGCCAAGCCTCTCTGGTTCTCGGAGCATGGTTGCGACGCGTACAACGCCGTTTCCGTATCCGAGGACCAGGCGATGCAGAACACGGCGCTCCGGAACCAGATCCACCAGATCAGGAAGAACCAGTCGGACGATTCGAGCGGGGTCATGATCGGCGCATCGCAGTTCGAGTTCCTCGACGAATGGTGGAAATATTCAGGAGGAACGAACGCCGCGCATAACACGGAGAACAGTTCCGTCAACGCCAACTACTCCGATCCCGCCTTCAACGAGGAATGGTTCGGGATCGTCGCGATCGACGCCGGCGGCCTGAACCGTGTTCCCCGGACGGCGTACTATACGATGCGCGATTCCTTCGCGCTCTGGAACGCCGCGACGAAACTGAAAGTCCTCGCGCGCGGCAACGCGGCCGCCGGAGAAACCGTCATCGTCTCCGTCTGGGCTCTCGACGATTCGAACCGCGTTTCGCGCGGGCATAACGGAGCCGTGACCGTGTCGTTCACGGAGCTCGGCACGAAGTCGGCGAATTCGCTCCGCAAGGGCGGAACCGCGCTCACGTTCGAAAGCGGAGTCGCGTCCACGTGGATCGTCGACACGGAACTGGAGCAGGTGAAGATCGACGCAACGGCGGGAGGACTGACTGCCGCGCCTTCGCAGACGATCTCGTTCGGCGACCTGCTCCTGTACGGCAATCGCTACGGAGAAGGCCATCAGCCTCCGTGGGCCGTCGCCGTCGGTGGAGGCGACGCGTTGAGCCACGATCATCGCGCCTCCGATATCGCGATGGCCGAGGGCGACATGGGATTGAAGCTGACTTACACGAAGGCCGGCGGCGGCGCGTTCGCCGTGGAATACATGGAGGACGCCACCTATCCCATGAATGCGGCGCCCTTCGACACGTTCTCGTTCTGGGCGCGCTCGAGCATCGCGGGATTATCGTTTACCGTGAGGTGCATCGAGAGCACGTACGGCGCCGGAGACATCGCCGAAAAAGTCGTCACGGTCACGTCCGCAAATTCGTGGCAGCGGATCTTCGTCCCGAAGTCGAGCTTCACGATCAATGCCGGAGCGGGCGGAAATGGAATCATGAACTGGCACAATCTCGTCCAATCTTTCGGCCTCGTCACTCCCAGCGCGTCCGCGACGATCTATATCGACGATATCCGCTGGACCGCCGACTCCGGTTCGCTCTCCTCCGCGATCGAGACTCCCGTCATCATGACCGTGACAGCCGCGAGCGACACCGCCGCGCGCTTCAGGGCGCCGGCGAGAATCGACACGGCCGCCGCGGGTGACACCGTCTGGTTCGCGAGCGAGACGCAGGTCGTTTCGCTCACGGTGACCTTCGCCTCGCAGGCCGCCGACTCGCTCCGCGTCTCCGCCGTCTTCGACTCGGCGTTCCAGCAGGACAACTCCTCCCCCTTCACGGCGCAGTTCTTCATCAAGGCGCGGCACACGACCGATACGTTCGTGACGATCACAGTCTCCGACACCCTGGGCCAGTTCGACACGATGCTCCTTCGCCTTCGTTGCGACAGCGTCCCGCCGGACACGGTCGCGCATGTGAAGCCGCTTGCCGGAGCCTTCGACACGTCGCGGCCGACGTTTGTCTGGTCGAAATCCGCCGACAGCGGCATCGGTGTCCGGTTCTATCGCCTCGAATTGTCCAACGGTCCCCTGTTCAGTTCCATCCTGACAACGGAAACCACCTCTCATCCCGATTCGGATCTCACTCTCGCGTCGAGCCTAACGGAGTCGATCTATTACTGGCGGATTCTCGCGGAAGACAGCGTCGGCAACGTCCGGACTTCCGGCGCGGCTGTCGACTCCTTCATCATCGATTCGACCTCGCCTTCAGCGGCGCGCGGCATCGCACCGGCGCAAGGCTTCGAAACGCGCGCGACAACCATCGCTTTCATCTGGTCCGCTTCAGCGGATTCTCTATCGGGCCTCGCCGGTTATCGCCTGCAAATCTCTACCTCGCAAAGTTTCTCCGCGCCCTTCGTCGATTCCTTGACCGGCAATGTCACGGCCTGCACGACGGCCGTGCAGGGAAAAGACACCTGCTTCTGGAGGATCGTCGCGATCGACAACGCCGGCAACAGGACCAACGGGCCCGATTCCTGGTTCGTCCTCGACACGACGCCTCCTGTCGCTCCCGCGCCCGCGCTGCCCGCCGCCGCGACCGAAACGCGGCAGACATCCATCCTCTTCACCTGGTCATCCGCGTCGGATACTCAGGCCGGACTGCTGGAACACAGGCTCCAGATCGACACCTCCGGTTCCTTCACCGCGTTGCTGGTCGATTCTTCGACCGGAGCCGCGACAAGCGCGAGCCGGACTCTCGCGGCGAACGATACCTGGTACTGGCGCGTGTACGCGATCGATGACGTCGGCAACACGGTCGCCTCGACTCCCGCGCGAATCGTGCTCATCGACACGATTCCGCCGACGGCGCCTGTCATCACTTATCCCAAGGGCGATTCTTCGACCTCGCCCATAGCTCTTCTCTGGAACGCATCCGTGGATACGCATTCCGGGCTCCGCCGCTACCGCGTCCAGGTCGACACGTCCGGTTCCTTCACGACGAACATCCTGGACGCCTATCAGGCGACAGACGACTCGACGGTCAACCTGGGCACAGACACATATTTCTGGCGCCTCATAGCGGAAGACGACGCCGGTTGCACGGCCGTTTCCTCCACGGAAACTTTCGTCGTCCGGGGCGCGGCGGACACGACTCCGCCTTCATCGTTCTCGCTCACGCTTCCGCTGAACAACCACGAAACGACATCCACGCGTCTCCTGTTCCGCTGGTCCAACGCCCTCGATTCGACGCCGCCCGTCACATACCGGCTCATCATCGATACAGATCTCGCGGGAACATTCATCGCCGACACCACGGTGAGCGACACGGTAGTGACCGTCATGCTCCCCGCGAACGACACGTATCTCTGGCGCGTGATCGCCACGGATCTTGCCGGAAACACCACGGCGATCGGCAATTTCAGCCTGCTGGTCGATACGGCTCCGCCCGCGGCGCCGACGATCGCGGCTCCCCGCAACGGCGACACGAAGATCTCGCCCGTGTCGTTCCAATGGAATGCCTCGAGCGATTCGCTCGCGGGTTTCCGCCGGTTCCGGATCCAGGTCAGCCGCGACTCCGCCTTCACCGCGACCATCACCGTCGATTCCTTTCAGCCCTCGGACGATACAACGCTCTCTCTCGCGACGGACACGTACTTCTGGAGGCTCATCACGGAAGACGATCTCGGCAACTCGATCGCGATCTCCCCGGAATCCTTCGTCGTCGTGACGTCGCCCGACACGTCTCCGCCTGCCGCCTTCTCGCTCTCCGCTCCGGCCAACGCCACCGAGACGAACGCGCTCATCATCCGGTTCTCCTGGACCGCATCGAGCGATTCCTCCTCGCCGATATCCTACCGCCTCATCGTCGACACGGACTTCAGCGGTTTCTTCACCGTGGACACGACGATCGCCGCAACGAGCGCGACGGTGCTGCTGCCCGCCAACGACAGTTACGCCTGGAAGGTCATCGCGATCGACAACGTCGGCAACACGACCACGGTGGGAAATTTCTCCCTCGTCGTCGATCTCCAGGCTCCCTCCGTGCCCGCGCTCGTCTCCCCCATCGGAGGCGCGACAATCACTTCGCTCGTCGCGCTGGATTGGTCCGTCTGCGTCGACTCACTCTCGGGTCTGGCCGGTTACCGCCTCGTCATCGACACCGACATTCTCTTCGCGGCGCCTCACGCGGTCGATTCGGTCGTGACCGCGCCGGACACGGTCGTGATTCTCTCCGCGGACACCTGGCTCTGGCAGATCATCGCCTTCGACGATCTCGGCAATTCCTCCATCGCCACCGATTCGTTCGTCATTCCCAGCGTCGACACCGCGCCGCCCGTCTTCCTCGGAGCCTCCGCCTCGCCTTCTTCCGTCTCCAACGCCGGCACGACCATCGTCACGTTCACGGTCCTGACGCGCGATTCGACGGTCGTCGCCCAGGTCGTCGCGAATCTTCTCCCGATCGGCCGAGCCGATTCCACGCCGTTCGCCTTCGTCTCCGATTCGCTCTGGACACTGGCCGTCCTCTTCGACACCGCGGTTTCCGGAGATACCTACGATCTCGTCATCCGTTCGCTCGACGCGATGAACAACACCGGCACCACGACGATCCGTGTCATCGTGACGGATGCGTCGCCGACTCTGGCTACGATCGTCGACTCTCCCCTGAAAGAAGTGAAGGTTGCGGGCAATGCCGTCTCGATCGTCGCGAGCATCGCGGATACGTATTCGAGCGTCCGGTTCGAGTATCGGCCGGAGGGAGGAGCCTGGACGCCGGTGGCGACGAGCGTCGGATCGAATCCGGATACGGTCGGGCCGTTCTGGAGCATCTACTGGAACACGACGGGATTGGCCGACGGCAATTATGATGTGCGGGCGGTGGCGACGGATCTTTCCGGCGGAATCGATACGACGCCGAGCGTCGTCCGCGTCGTCATCTCTCAGTCCGATTCCAGCGTGCATGAATACCGGGACACGGCGACGGCCCGGCACGTCCGGCGTCAACGTTTCTTCCCCGACTCGGCGGGTCAGCTCCTCATCGCCGACGGCGGGACCGCGCTGACGGTCCCGAGAGGCGCCGTGGCCGACAGCGTCTGGATCGCCGCGTCCGCTCTCGACACCGCCCCGGAAACCGCGCCCATCGGACCGAATCTCGCCGCGGTCTCCGGCGGAACATTCCGCAGTTTCATCAGGGAGGACGGGCTCCGGACTTTCTCCTCTTCGCTCGATCTCGTCCTCCCCTACGCCGACACCGACGCCAACAACGACAATGTCGGGCTCACGAGCCACGAGGAGAAGATGTTGGCAATCTACCATTGGGACGAAGCGCTGGGCGTCTGGATCAGGGAGCCGACGTCGGAAGTCGATCCCGTCTCGAATGTCGTCCGCGCCAGGGTCAGTCACTTCACGATCTTCGCCGTCCTCGTGGGCCAGGCGGCCGCGTCGAACCTGGGCGGCATCATCATCTATCCGAATCCGTTCGTTCCCCTCGATGCCCGCGATGCCAACGGCAAACCCTTCAACGCCGCCGATCCGACGTCGGGCATCATCTTCGACAGCCTGACCGTGACCGCGTCCATCGATATCTACAATACCGCCGGTCGCCGCGTCTCCACGTTCTCCAAGTCCTCCGGCGATGCCCGCTACCAGTGGGATGTTAAAAACGATGACGGTCGCGAGCTCGCCTCGGGGATCTACATCGCCGTCATCAAATCCGGCAACGGCGAAATCGTGACGAGGAAGATCATGGTGGTGCGGTGAGATGACCGTGCGCGTCGGTGTCGTCGGCACGAGCTGGTGGGCGGACGGGATGCACCTGCCGTCCCTGGCCAGCCACGACGGCGCCGTCATCGCGGCCCTCTGCGGGCGGGATCGGAAACGCGCGGAGGAAATGGCGGCCAGGCATGGCGCGAAAAAAGTCTTCACCGACTGGAAGACCATGCTGGAAGCGAACGTCCTCGACGCGGTCATCATCGCCGTTCCGGACGAGCTCCATCATCCCATCGCCATGGCCGCCCTGAAACGCGGCCTCCACGTTCTTTGCGAGAAGCCGCTCGGCCTGGATGCACGGCAGGCGCACGAGATGTATGCGCTGTCCCGTGAGAAGAAACGGATCACGATGACCTATTTCACATTCCGCTGGCTCGTCCAGTCGGAGGAAATGAAGAGGCTCGTCGACGAAGGTTTCGTCGGGAAGATTCAATACGCGCATTTCGCGTTCCTGGCCGGCGGGAGCCGCGGCGGCTGGAAGGAGAACTGGCGCTATGACCAGCGGAAGGCCAATGGTGCGCTCGGGGATTACGGCTCGCACATGATCGACATGGCGCGATGGTTGTGCGGGGAAATCTCCACCGTGAGCGCCCACCTGGCCACGTTCACAAAACCTCCTCACGGTGCGGATGTATCGCAGGCGAACGAGGCCGCGATCCTTTCGGTCGCCTTCGAGAATGGTGCGCAGGGCACGATCCGCGCGTCGAACATGGAGCTTGTCCGCCACGACGGATTCGAGCTGCACGCCGAAGTCTGCGGCGACGCGGGACGGATGGACCTGCGGGTGGATATGAGCGGAGCGACGCTCCGGGGCGCCCGCAACGGCGATGCGGAGTCGCGCGAACTCATGATCCGCCCGGACATTCTCCGGGATGTCGACCTCCGGCTCGGCATCGTGGATCAGAAGCGGCAGATCTTCAGGCGCCGATCCTCCGGCGTGCGCGGTTTCATCGACGCCATCCTGGAAGGCAGACCGGCCGTCCCCGACTTCCGCGACGGGTGGCTCGCCCAGGTTGTGATGGATGCCGCCATCGATTCCGACACGACCGGACGCAGGATCGCGATCGGAAGTTGATAAGTATCCCCGAGCGTTCTCCTGTAGAAGCACGGCGGATCCGCCCGACGCCATGTAAGATCTTACATTTCCCGCGTATGTCCCATGTAAGCGCTTACAATAATCAACAATCGCCTTGCACGAGGGCGACAGCGATAATAATATTAGCCGGATATTTTTCATGAGAACCCGCACTGACACTCGACAAGGGCCTGCTGATACGGATAATCTCCCGTCCGTGATCATGTCTCGATCCTTCCCCTTCCTGTCCCTGCTCCGGCGCAACCGGTTGCCGGCAATGCTGCTGGTCGCCGTCGTCTTTCTCGTGACCGTATCCTGCGGCCGCAATCTTGATGAGCGATCCGAGGATGGCCGCATCGTTCTTCACTACTGGGAAAAGTGGACCGGCTTCGAGGGGGACGCGATGAAGGCGGTCGTGGACGACTACAACAAGTCCCAGGACAGGGTCTTCGTCAAGATGAGCACGGTCTCCGGTATCGACAGGAAGCTCCTCGTCGCCGTCGCGGGCGGCGATCCGCCGGATATCGCGGGGATCTGGAGCTGGGCGGTCAATATCTACTCCGACAAGGGCGCGATCATGCCGATCACGGAGCGGCTCGCGGCAGTCGGCATCAAGCGCGAGAATTACGTCCCCGTCTTCTGGGATCTCTGCTCGCATCGCGGCAAGACCTGGGCTCTGCCGTCCACGGTCGCGACGGTCGCTCTGCACATCAACCGCCGCCTCCTCCGCGAAGCCGGCATCGATCCGAATTATCCGCCGAAGACGATCGCGGAACTGAACGCGATGAATGACACGTTGACGATCTACGAGCTGTCCAACGGGGAACGGAAATCCTATAACCAGTTGGGCGGCAAGCCTCCCGCTGACGCGAAGATCATCCAGATGGGGTTTCTCCCCTTCGAGCCCGGCTGGTTCGACTGGGCATGGGGGCACTGGTTCCATGGACAACTCTGGAACGGCAAGGATAAGATCACCAGCGCCCATGTGGGCAACGTCGCGGCGATGAAGTGGTATCAGTACATCATGCGCCGATACGGGCCCGACCAGATCGAGCTCTTCTTCAACGGCTTCCGCGGAAACTTCGCCACGTCCACGAACGCTTTCTTCTGCGGCAAGATCGCCATGGTGATGCAGGGCGTCTGGATGTACAACTTCATCGACAAGTACTCGTCCGGCATGGACTGGGCGGCCGCGCCGATTCCATCCGTGGACGGCGAAGGGCCGGTCACCATCGTGGAATGCGACGTGCTCGCGATCCCCACGGGATGCCGCCATCCCGAGGAGGCTTTCGAATTCATCCGTTACGTCAACTCCCAGGCCGCCATGGAGAAACTGGCGATGGGGCAGCGGAAGTTCTCCCCCCTCGTGGATGTGACTCCTGAATTCTACGCGAAGCACCCCAACCAGTACATCAAGCTCTTCCGCCAGCTCGCGGAAAGCCCCTGGACCTGCTCCACGCCCGCCTCGGGAATCTGGAACGAGTACCAGCGCGAGCTCAATAACGTCATCGACCAGGTGCGCCGGTTGAAGATCGAGCCGGAAGCCGGCCTCACCGATCTCCAGGCGCAGATGCAGGACAAGCTCGACCGGGAAATCGTCCGGTTGAAGCGGAGAGGCATGATCGAGCCATGAGCGGGATGACGGGAATGGAGAAGAGAAACATGATGAAGGGCCTTCTCTTCATCTCGCCCTACATCGTCGGCTTCTCCCTCTTCACGGCCTACCCCATCCTCATATCCGTCTATTACAGTTTCTGCGATTATTCCGTCCTGGAGCCGCCCGTCTGGATCGGGCTCGACAATTACAAGGTGCTCATGCAGGACGGCATCTTCTGGAAGTCGCTCTGGAACACCTTCATCTTCGCGGCCTTCTCCATCCCCATGGGCATCATCGCGGCCGTGATGCTGGCGCTTCTGCTGCACACGAAAATCAAGCTCACGTCCTTCTTCCGCACGGTCTTCTTCCTTCCGTCTCTCGTCCCGATCGTCGCGATGTCGATCATGTGGATGCGCATCTTCAACCCGGAAGTCGGCATCCTGAACGGCATTATTCATTTCCTCACCGGGCTCGAAGGCCCCAACTGGCTGGGCGATGAGTCGTGGGCGAAGCCCGCCCTCATAATGATGACGCTGTGGGGCGTCGGCAATGCGATCGTGACGTACCTGGCCGGATTGCAGGAAATCCCGGAGAGCCTCATCGAGGCCGCGCAGCTCGACGGCGCCAACGCCTTCCAGCGAACCATCCACGTGACCCTTCCGATGCTCTCGCCCGTCATCTACTTCAATTTCATCATGGGCATCATCGGCAGTCTCCAGGTCTTCGCCCAGTCCTACATCATGACCGGCGGCGGCCCCGCTCGCTCCACGCTCTTCTACACCTATTACCTCTACCAGAAAGCCTTCGAGGATTATCAGATGGGTTACGCCTCCGCCATGGCGTGGATCCTCTTCGCTGTCATCCTTGTCCTCACCGTCTGGGCGCAGCACATCTCCAAGAAATACGTGTACTACCGGGGCGGAGCATGATCAGCCGATCGAGTCCGCAGGCGAACAGGTTTCTCGTCTACTTTCTGCTCGTCCTCATCTCCATCGCCTTCCTTACGCCGATGCTCTGGATGCTCGGGACGTCGTTGAAGCCCCTGGAGCAGACGACGTCGAAGCAGTTCTCCTTCCTGCCCCGCATCGCCTACGTCGACATCGACGGCCAGGTGCACAAGGTCCGGGTCGATGACGAGCCGATTCCGGCGGACGGGTCCATCGTGGAGATCCTCGACGGCCCGAAGAAGGGCGAGAAGATGTACCTGCCGAAGAGCGAGTTCGACGGAACATACGCGATGCTCGAAATGCAGGTCGCGGACCGGATCATGCGCGACACGTTTCCGGCGAAGGCCCTGAAGGAAGTTCATGCCGGATGGTATCGCGTCGTGGAGAAGGTCGACCAGTACAAGGAAGGCGCGCGCGCCTGGACGATCGTGCCGCAGGGCGATATCGAGCAGCGTGTGGAGTTCCAGTGGAGCAACTACGCGGAGGCGACGAAGTTCATTCCCTTCAAGAATTACGTCGCCAACACGCTCATCATGGCGATCCTGGGAATGATCGGCACGGTCCTTTCGAGTTCCGTCGTGGCCTATGGATTCTCCCGGATCGACTGGCGCGGGCGCGATCAGATCTTTCTCGTGGCGCTGGCGACGATGATGATACCGTTCCCCGTTACCATGATCCCGCTCTACGGGGTCTTCAAGCAACTGGGCATGATAGGAACTTTTCAACCGCTCTGGGTTCCCACGTTCCTGGGCACCGGCTTTGAAAGTTTCTACCGCGATTTCTTCAGCAAGATCGGATCGCTGCAGCCGCTCTGGCTCCCCTGCTGGTTCGGATCCGCGTTCAACATATTCCTCCTGCGGCAGTTCTTCATGACGATTCCCAAGGACATTTCCGAAGCGGCGCGCATCGACGGGTGCAACGAATTCCAGATCTTCGCGACGATCATCCTTCCGCTGGCCCGGCCCGCCATGGTGGTCGTCGCCCTCTTCCACTTCATCTGGGCGTGGAACGAGTTCCTGCTTCCGCTCATCTATCTCTCGAACGCCGATTTCTTCACGCTCTCGATCGGCCTGCAGGCCTATCAGAGCCGGGCGGGCGGCATCGAGTGGCACTTCCTGATGGCGGCCTGCGTCCTGACGATCCTCCCGATCATCGCGCTCTTCTTCGCCGCGCAGAAAACCTTCGTCCAGGGGATCGCGATGTCGGGGATGAAGGAGTAGGACTCCTCAGGCCTTCTTGACGAGCCTCCGGAGAATCTCCGCGATGCCGATCTTGTCGAGCTTTCCCTCCGCGACGGCGATGGTCATGTCGTAGAGAGCGAGAGTTCGAACAACCTTGATTCCATGTGCATCGAGAAATGCCAGCCCCGTCGCAAGTCCGGTTCTCTTGTTGCCATCGACAAAGGGATGATTTTTGACAATGTGAAAGACATAAGCGGCAGCCATCGCGAAGAGATCTTCATGCAGAAATTGGTTGCCAAACGTCGCCATCGGCTGAGCAAGCGCTGATTTCAGAAGTCCGAGATCTCGAATTCCGGAATCGCCGCCGAATTCTTGGACTTGCTCCTCGTGTGCTCGGAGTACCGCTTCCAGAGCGAAGAACTGCGGTTCATTCGGCAAGTCGCTTGAAAACCTCGGCATGCTCTTCCATCACGCGCTTGAAAGATTCTCGCGCCACGTCCCTGCTGATTGTCCTCATAGGATGGATCACCAGTTGTCGACCGTCTGTTTCAATTTCCAAGGGCGTTTCCGGCGTGATATGAAGCGCATCCAGAATCGGCTTGTCGATCACAATCGCGTAGCTGTTGCCAACCTTTGTAAGTGTCTTGACCATGACTAAGTTATAACATAGTGCTAACGGAGTTGCAAGGGGAGATTCCTCGCAAACCAAGGTCACTCCGGCAGTTCGCACTCCTTAACCTGGTGCCGGATCATCCACTGCGGATAAGGAAGTCGGTACGCGCTCGCCTCATTCAAGCGCTGCGTTTCTTCCGCGGAAAGAGTGATGGCGGCCGAAGCGATATTCTCCTGCAACTGCGCCAGGGTCTTCGCGCCGATGATGACCGACGTGATCCCGGGTTGATTGCGCGTCCAGGCCAGGGCGATCTGTCCCGCGTTCACCTTGTGCACTCTCCCGATCTCGTCAAGCGCATCGAGTATCCGCTCGCCCTGAGCCATGTCCACCGGCAGAAATTCGCCGATGTGTCCCGCCAGTCTTCCATCCCCGCCCTTGCGATATTTCCCCGTGAGATATCCTCCCGCCAGCGGCGACCACGGAAGTATGCCAAGTCCCTGGTCGAGGCAGAGCGGAACAAGCTCCACTTCGATGTCGCGACACGTGAGCGCGTAGAAAGGCTGGAGCGTCACGAAGCGCGCCCAGCCGTTCCTGTCCTGCACTCCCAATGCCTTGGCCACCTGCCACGCGGCCCAGTTGGAGACGCCGATATAAAGCACCTTGCCCTGCCTGACGAGATCGTTCAGAGCGCCCAACGATTCCTCGAACGGCGTGACGGGATCCCATCCATGAATCTGATACAGGTCGATCCGGTCCGTCCCCAGCCTCTTCAAGCTGCGTTCGCACGACAACATGATGTGGCGGCGCGACAATCCGGCGTCGTTCGGATCGTTCGACATCCGGATCCTGCTTTTCGTCGCGATGACGGCGCGGTCACGTCTCCCCTTCAGCGCTTCTCCAAGAACAGTCTCCGATTCCCCGAACGCGTAAATGTCGGCCGTGTCGAAAAAGTTGACACCCTGGTCGAGCGCGCACGAGACGAATCCCGTGGCCTCCGAAACGCCGAGGCTCCCGACGCCCCACTGGTTCTTCCCGAATGTCATCGTGCCGATGCAGATCTCCGAAACGAGCGCGCCGGTGCGTCCCAGCGTCCGATATTTCATGAAATCCTCCCTGTTGGATTGATGAACCGGATTCAGAATACCAGCGGCCTTCCCGCTTGACCAACGGGAAATCCCGTTTCACCGCGTGACTCGAGAGCCGACACGCGCCGCCTGGATTCTCTCAATTCACTCGCGCGCATAAATGCCCGCCCACCTCCCGTTTCGAGGTGAACGGGCCATCTTCAATATGGTCGCGGCCTCTATCGGGTCGGCGCGCTCCCTATGCTGACGTCTATGCTGACGCTGTTGTTGATTTCTGCCGTCTCGCCGATCTTGTTCCTCGGATCCACGACGACGGACAGCGTCTGGTCGCCCGCGATCTGCGGTCTCCAGTTCAAGTGGACATGGCGCGTTTTTCCGGCCGGGATCGTCCCGATGGTGCGGATGATCTGCCGCTGTCCGTTCATGTAAACTGCCACTTCCACGTTCTTCGCGGACATCGTGCCGTGATTGCTGATATCAAGGTTGATGATCGATCCGCTCCGCCGCGCACGCGGTGTCGCTCCCGTCAGATACGGGTCACGGTCGAATTCCAGGTCGATGTCCCCGCTCTGCATGAGCATCGTCTGGTCGTCGAACCGGCTGGGCTTGGTCAGGAAGAGCAGTTCCGCCGTGCCCGCTTCGATCTCGATGACCCTGCGGGAGTTGATATTCAGCGTCAGGAACGAAACGTTGTTCGCTTCGGACGCCTCCGCGAGACTTCCGCTGGGATCGACGATCGCTCTCAGCTCATACCGGGCCGCCGCCGTCGGTTTCCACGCGAACGTGAACTTGTGATCGAACGCGGACGGAAGTTCCGGGACCATGCTCGTGCCGATCAACTCCCCTTTCGCATACAGGCTGATGGGCACCGAAGACGCGGTCACATCGCCGTTGTTGCGGACCGTTCCCGTCACATGGACAACCTGCTCCCTTGTGAACTCCCCCGTCTTCTGCGTGACCACATCCAGCTTGAACGAGCTCGAAACGGCCAGGTCGGGCTGCTGATTCTGAGCCGCAACCGGAACCGCCGCCGCCAGGGCCAGCACGCACAGGCATGAAATTATTTTGTTCATGGTGTTCCTCCTTTGAAAACTCCATGGAAATGAACTGCAATGGACGTGCCTCAAGGCGGAGTATGAAAGCATTGAACTATCGCGCCGCCGGCAGCCAATATCTGGTCGCGGACGTCGACACGCCGCATGGTTATCGGGCGACGCCTCGTGAACGAAGCTAGATCTCCGCGCCTTCGGGAGGAAACTGGATCTGAGCCAGTTTCTCCGCCGGATCGAGCGATGGCTCGAAGGCCAGCTCCACCGAGGAAACGCGGCTGACCCGGATCCGCATCCTTCGGATCGATCCCTGGTCCACGCCGTCGATGAAGGCGTTCAACGGTCGTTTCGCGGGATCGAGCGTGGAAAATTCCACCGTGGAATCGACCGGCAGGACGGCCGGCTGCCACGAGTGCGGCCGCAGGACATTCGATCCCACCAGAAGGAGCGCGGGCGTACCGAGCGGCAGCGACGCCGCTCCCATCGCTCGCGCATACGACGTGGATCCCGCCGATGTCGCGACCAGCACGCCGTCGGCGACCAGCTGCTGGAGCCGTACCTGGCCGTTCACCTTCACTTCGATCCACGCCGTCTGGCCGGTCGCCCGCTCGACCCAGGCGTCGTTGAACGCGTGAGATCCCGACGCCGTTCCGTCCTCCCGTTCCATCTCCACCCAGAGAAGCGGCAGATTCTGCAGGATGACTTCCGAGCCTTGAAACTCCCCGGGCGAAGATTGATTCAGGAGAAATCCACGATGGCCCGCGTTCACGCCGAAAAACGGAAGTCGCCGCCGCCATTCCCTCCGAATCGCCCGGAGCATCGCGCCATCACCACCGACGACGACGATCATGTTCGGGTCATCGCTGTCCCGTAGTCCCAGGTCCGCTGCCCGCTGAACGGCCTTCGGATTGCCTTCGTCCACCAGCACCATCGGGCGGATGTCATCCAGGGCGAGCCGGATCACGCGCGGAGGAATTCGCCCTCGATAGAGTTCATGCCGCTCGATGTAATCTCCGATCGAAGGCGTCACCATGTCCGTGACGGGCTTGTGCTGATAGACGCGCTCGCGGATGATCCTGCTGTCTCCGCCGATATCCACGGAGAGCATCATGTGCCGCGGCGGCAGTTTGTCCGGATCGAGGATTTCGCCCGGCAGCTGGATGACGACGAACCGGCAGTCGGCCCAGACTTCCTCGCCGCGCGCCCATTCCCTGAGAATGACGTTCGGCTCATCCGGCCGGGACGCCAGGAGCGATGACGAGACGACGTGCCAGGCTTCGCCCTCCCCCCTGTATCGCTCGTCCAGCTCGTGCGTCCGTGAAAATACGCCAAGCTCCAGGTCGAAGAGATCGACCCGCACGCGGTCGATTCCGCGGAACGCGAGATCAACCATCGCGGCGCGATGGGCGGACGGGACGTCGTTGGTCACGGGCTTGTCCGGACGCGGTCCGCACGGGACGACGATCACCTGGTCGAAATGCCGCGCCAGCACTTCGGCCGTCGCGCGATGATGAATTCCGGGCGGATTAAAGCTGCCGCCGAATACCGCGATGCGTTTCACGTTCGAATGTCCCTCTTCATTTCCGCGCCGCCCGGATAAGTCTCGTCCTCATCTCATGCAGGCTTTTTTCCAGCCCCACGGGATATTGATGAGGATTGAGAAAGCGCTTCACTCCCCCGTGGAACCGGGCCAGCTCGGCGATGGCGCACGCGCGGGCCTCCGTCGCGGACGGTGTCTCATAGACACATTCGCCCGCACGGAAGATCGGCCGGAGGAGATCACGGTGCCGCGTCGCGCCGGAGAGTTGCTTCGTGCGTGACGCATCCGCGGGATCCACGATCGCGGGTTTCTCGTCCGGAGGTTGAATTTCATCGTAGATCATGTCCATCAGCACTTCCTTGTCGTTCTCGAATCGCCGCACCTGGAGCATTCCGGGATTGGATATTTTCTCGTTCTGCTCGGACAATTTCAACGTGTATCGCCAGGGTTCCCCCGGAGCGCGGATCGCGCCCAGCTTGTAGACTCCGCCCAGCGCCGGTTGATCGTACGCTGTGGCGAGCCTCGTGCCGACTCCCCACACCGCGATCTTCGCTCCCTGTTCCTTCAGCGTGGCGATGATCTCCTCGGAGAGATCGTTCGTCGCCACGATGACGGCATCCTCGAATCCGCCCTCGTCGAGAATCTTCCGCGCCTCGATGGACAGATACGCGAGATCGCCCGAATCAAGCCTGATGCCGGCCATCCGGAAACCGCGGTCGCGCAGCTTCTTTCCCGCGATGACGGCCTTCCGCACTCCCTCCAGCGTGTCATAGGTGTCCACGAGAAAGACGCAGTTGTTCGGCATCGCCTCCGCGTATTTCTCGAAGGACTCCAGTTCATCCTCGAAGGACATCACCCACGAATGCGCATGCGTGCCGCGAACGGGGATTCCGTGGAGCTTGCCCGCCAGCACGTTCGATGTCGCGGCGCATCCTCCGACGTACGCCGCCCGGCTCGCCGTCACGGCGCCGTCGATGCCGTGCGCGCGCCGGAGCCCGAACTCGAGCACCGGCTCGTCCCGCGCCGCTCCGCAGATCCGAGACGCTTTCGTCGCGATGAGCGTCTGGAAGTTGATCATGTTGAGGAGAGGCGTCTCCAGAAGCTGGCACGCGATGATGGGGCCCCTGACGCGGACGAGCGGTTCGTGGGGAAAGACTACAGTCCCTTCGGGAATCGCGTCGATGTCGCATTCGAGCCGCAGTGTCGCGAGATATTCGAGGAAGCGCGGTTCCAGAAGAGGCCTCCCATCATTTCCGGAAAGCGTCGCCAGATAATGAAGATCGTCTTCTCCGAAGCGGAAATCTTTCAGAAACTCGATGAGCGAGGAGAGGCCGCAGGCGATGGCGTAACCGCCCTTGAACGGATTATGCCTGAAGGTCATGTGGAAGACGGCTTCCTTGACGTGAGTCCCGGTCTTCCAGTACGCGCAGGCCATGGTGAGCTGATACAGATCCGTCAGGAGCGCCAGCGAAGCGCGATAGAGCGGATTCATGTCGCCTCCGGCACGGCAAGGCCCGGCCACTCGGCCAGCGGCATGTCGGATCGGACAAGATTCATTCCCGCGTCTGAAAATCTCCGGAACGCCCTGTCCGCATCATCCGTGTAATCGACGACGCCGGGAACAACGACGGGTGATGTGCAGTCTTCGAGAATGTAGACCTTCCGCGCAAGCGCTCGGTCCTCGTGCTCGATCTCGTTCAGGAGGTCGGCGATCGTCCACGCGACGCAATGGCTCTTGGCTTGCCCCGCGATGATGACGGCGTCGAATTCCAGGAGCTTCCTGATGAGGCCTTCGTTCCTGTCGGCGACCGGCATTCCGTCGGCGCCTTCCATGACTTCGGGACGCAGGACGGAATAATTCTCCGTGAGGGGATTGTCGCCCTTGACCTGGAATCCCGTCCGACTGAACCGGGCGATTCCATGGAAGAAGATCGCTTCCTCCATGACGGACACGAGAGCATGACCAATCCCGCCGAACATGGCGTGATACGGCCAGATCATCAGCTGATACTTCCCGCCCTCCGCGAGTGCTCTGCAATAGTGCCGGAGATGATCCTGCAGAGCGGATACATCGCCATCGGCGAGAATCCCGGCGACGGCGGGATCGACTTTCCATCTCCCGCTGTCGATATCCTCCAGGGAAACCGACGTCAGAGGAGCAGGATTTTCTCCGGCATCATTGACGAGAAACGAGGGATGAAAGATCTGGAAAGCCGTGTGCGTGTCCATGGTCGGAGAAATCTCCGTGATGATCCCGAGATGGCGATAGATGAATTCGCAGAGCCGTACGTTGTCGTCGATCGCGCCCCGTCCGGATCGCCCTCCGACGAAAAGCTCGAACTCCGGAAGGCAGAATGTGTTCTGCACGTCGATCGGCATGAGACAGATCCGGAACCTGTCCTGCGCGGCCGGTCGTAGATCGTGGCGGCAGGCCCAGGCTCGCGCGCCGATCGCGCGCTCCTGGTACGGCACGCGCCAAATCCGGCTGGCCGACGTCGCGTCGAAATGCGGGGGGATGGGTAACTCCTTCATGAGCCGCCTCCACCCCATTTTACCAGCTGCCTTGCAGCGCGCGCGAACACGGCGTGAAGGAAGGATGTGATAAAGAGAGCGCGAGGAGGTCGCGACTTTTCTATCGGACCTGGTCCTTGCCCGAGGCTTTCGCGGTATAGAGGAGCTGATCGGCGCGGCCGATGATTTCATCGTAGGTAAAGCCGTCCTCGGGGCAGTGCGCGATGCCGCAGGAAATCGTGACCCGGCCGCCGGGCTGGTTCTCCATGCCCACGAAGGGCGCGCGCCGGACGGCGTCGCAGAGCTTCTGAGCGGCAATCCGGGCTCCTTCGCGATTCGTTTCCGGAAGGAGAACCACGAACTCCTCGCCGCCGTAACGCGCCGGAAAGTCGATGCTCCGGACGTTGCTCCTGATAAGCCGCGCGAGGTCGATGAGCGCCTTGTTGCCGGTCAGGTGTCCGTTCCGGTCGTTGAAGTTCTTGAAGTAATCGATGTCGATCATCAGCGTGGAGAAATTGCGGCTGTAACGCTTGGCGCGGTACAGTTCCTCGTGGAGCTTTTCCTTCAGGTGCCGGAAATTATAGAGGCCGGTCAGTTCATCGACGATGGAAAGTTTCTCCGTGTCCTCGTATTTCTGCGCGGCGATGACGGAGGATCCGGCGAAGTCGCAGAGCGTCTGGAGCGTGATGACGTCCTCGTCGAAGATGACGCGCTGGGAGTAGAAGTTATCCGCGACGATGACGCCGATCTCCTTGCCGCGGCAGAGGATCGGAGCGGCGATGAATTCGGAACCGAGATGCTCCGCGAGCGCCTCGATGCCGTTGAAATCCTCCGGGCGCGCGTGGCGGACGATGAAGGCGCGGCGCCGCTCCAGCGCTTCCGTCAGGATGTTCGGCACGGAGAGATCGCACGTCATGGAACTGACGACGGTGTGGAGGCGATTATTGATCTCCAGGTTGTTCCGGTAGAACTCCTCGATGTAGAACTCGAATCCGAATTTCTTCTCGGTCGCTTCCCCGTAGAAGCGTTTCATCTCCTCGAGGCTGTCCGGAGCCACGGCCATCTGGCCGCGAAGGACCGGAGCGTCCTGGTCGGTGAGAAAGATCATGGCGCGATTGAAGCCGAGTCCCGCCTCGGCGGTGACTCCGGTCAGGATGACGAAGGAAACCTCGCGAGTCCGGAGCGAGGCGCGCATGTTGGCGTTGATCTTGTTCAGGAGGCGAATGTTGTGGTCCTTGAAGTAGAGCTCCTTGCGCAACCGGAAATTCTCGATCTCCAGTTCCGACATCCTGCTCTGACGCTCGTCGATCTCCTGCACCACTCCCATGGCGACTCCTCCGGTGTGAGTCCTTCACTCCTTCGCGCGCATTTCGAGGACCTTCGAGACGCGTGTCGGGAGAGCGCCTGAGACCGTACCGACCCCGGCAAACGTTTGCAAGCGATTTTGCGTAATTTTTTACACATTTTAATGAACTTCCGCCTTGACGCCCATCCGTCGAAAAGCCTACACTTGGGTTTCGCAAACGTTTGCAAAGCCTTTTACGCGCCGCCTCCCGGCCCAGAACACGAGCGGGAATGCAAACGTTTGCACGAGGAACGACCCGGAGGTCAGGCAGTGGTAACGATACGGGAAATCGCGGAAAATGTGGGCGTGACGGTCTCCACCGTTTCACGGGCCCTGGCGGGTCATCCCGGCCTCCGGGCGGAAACCGTTCTGCGCGTGACAAAGGAAGCCCAGCGTCTCGGCTACACACCCAACCTCATGGCCCGCGGTCTCGTCCAGAAAAAATCCGGCATGATCGGAGTCGCCCTCCCCTCCCTCGACTACGCCCACGGCGACTTCTTCACGCAGCTCCTCATCGGAATCGAAAAGCGCGCCGCCGCCCTGAAATACATGCTCCTCCTCTTCCCCTATCTCGAGCTCGAAGGCGCCAACATGATGCAGCAGTCCCTCCTCGACGGCATCATGATCATCGGGCCGATGGAACTCTCCCGCTTCGAGTCGATCCACTTCGTCAAGCCGCTCGTCGTTCTCGATCAGAAACTCCCGGGCGTTCATTCCATTGTCTCCGCGAATGTCGACGGAGCCGGACAGGCGGTGCGGCACCTGGTGGAGCTCGGTCATCGGCGCCTTCTTTTCCTCGGCGGACCCCGCGAGCATCCCACGGTCCAGCAGCGCATGAAGGGTTTTCTCGAGGCCGGCCGCAAGTCAGGCGATGACATGCATCAGAAATGCATCTTCTCGGACTGGACGAATTTCAGCGCGGGTGGGGAGATGGTCATCCGCGAAATCGCGGCCGGCGAAAAATTCACCGCCGTCGTCGCCGCCAATGACGCGCTCGCCATCAGCGCGAGCCTGGCTCTCCAGGAGCACGGCTATCACGTTCCGCGCGATTATTCCGTCGTCGGTTT
>CAZCME010000015.1:0-99556 GCA_964499705.1 uncultured bacterium
CCGCGACCAATTCTTCCTGCGAGTAATCACCGTCTCCGAAGTGGCCGCCACTCACGATCGCCGGCCGAGCAAGCCGCTTCACGCTTCCAGTCGCGTGACCGATCTCATGCAGCAGGGTGGAGTAATACGCTGAGCTCGAAGTGAAGGCCGAGCGAGGCGGCATCGATACGATGTCGCCGCGAGAGTTGTAGGAAGCGTGCGCTCCAACGTGCCGGATCTCGGGAGGATCCGGCATCTCGGCGATGACCTTCTCGACTGCCTCGATGGGATTGAATGTCGACGCGTCGTCGTCCTGCTTCGGCACGTCGATCCCCTCAGTCTGGTCGAGGTTGAAGACCGTGTAGTGGCGCATGAGCGGAACGCGATCCTCTCGAATCTCGCCCGACTCAACGCGTTCGATCGCGCGCAGGAATTTCCAGAAGACAACCGTCGTTCCCTTCTCACCGACCTTGATTCGCCCGCCGAGTTCCTTCGCCTGGTTGAACGTCGCCCAGAAAGGGGAGGTGTGACCGCTCATCGACAAGACGAGGAGATTGATCCCCCGATAAACCTTCTTGCTCCTGAAATTCGTCGGCAAGAGCCCCGCGATCTTCCAAGGCCTCCGCCAGGGCGCCCCAACTTTCTCCAACATCTCAATGACCCGTTCCGTGACCTCGCTGTAAACGTCGCGCTTCATATCGCGCCTCCTCACTATGGGATATGAGGCGCGGCAGCATCTCCGCCCTCGCGTCAGCGGGGCGGGGATGCGGGCAATTGGGAATGTCTAATCTCACATGACAAGACGTTATCAGGTCGAGTCCGACACCAGATTACCGAAAAAATATCACTGAGCGAGTCGAGTGGCAGCACTCATTTGCGCCCGCTTCTCAGTGCTTACCCTTGACGCACGTCGCGAAAATGTGAATATTTCTATGTCCATGAACGACATGAAGAAATCTTCCGAAGCAATCGAATGCGGGCACTGCGGTGAAATAAATCGAATGCGCGTGATCGGTGCCGTCACTGATACTGAGGGATATGATATCGACGCGCCGAATGAGGCGGGAATATTATATGAGGTATACGCTTGTTCGAACTGCAAGCAGCCTATGTTGGTAGGTGGATTCTGGCATGACGGGATGGACGATCCCTCAGAGTGGAAGCCAAACTTATGGTTACCCGATGGAACAAATCGAATCGCTCGTCTAGAACATAAGGAACGCATCGCAGACCGTGAGTTCATGAAGTTGGCTATCATGGAAGCTCGTAAATCAAAAAGCGAGGCGGGTATCAAACCAAAAGTGGGCGCCGTTGTCTCTCGTGCGGGTGCGCTTTTAGCGTTTGGTCACCGAGGCGAGCTTGCAGCGGGAGACCATGCCGAATTCACCGTGCTTGAGGGGAAGTGCAAGGACGAGATGCTTGCAGGAGCGACGGTTTATACGACGCTTGAACCCTGCACGACTCGCACAGATCCAAAAATACCCTGCGTTAATCGCTTGGTAGGTAGGAAGGTTGCACGCGTTGTTATAGGCATGCTCGACCCAAATGAGACTATTCGTGGTCGGGGCGTATTAGCGCTTCGGAAGGCAAATATACAGGTCGATCTTTTTCCGCCGGATCTAATGAATCAATTGGAAGAGTTGAACCGAGAGTTTATCGCCGAGCACGAGTGATCCGAAGGGAAGCGTGGCACATTGCATTCCGCAATCCCCGCGTCGTTGTCTCCATTATTCATGATGAAATGTTACCTTCGCCTTGTTTGACCGGAAATCGCGAGCGGGTAGAGGGCTCCAATCCGATCCTTGAGTTACTTTTGCACGGCAGCTTCGTTTTTCCAAACGATCCACCGGAACCCCGTTGATCGTCAGCCCGGAAAGATACACAATTGTCGGGTGAACGATGAAGATGGAGTTGCATTTTTCGAAGTCCGGCCGATCTCGGCAGCGTACCTGATTCCGAAAAACGATGCCGGCGCCATAGTTCAGCTCGACGCCATCATTCGGCACGCCCACGAGACCTGGGGCGGCCGCTTCTATCCCATTATTTTGACCGACGGAACGAGTTTGTCAGATGCGGACTGGAATCTCCTTAATGCCGCAGACCCCGATATCATCACGTCTTCGATCCCGCTGGAGAAAGAGCTTCTGCAGGAACTCGACAGAAAGCTGACGCCCCTGTCGATCGAATTGCCCCGTGACCAGGGCACGACACGCAGCGCTTTCGAAGCAGGCAGATCCGGGTATGAGGGATTCCCGATTTTTCCTTCCGCTCTCAATGTCCGCAGCGTCCTAGGAATTCCGGCCATTGCGCGGCAACCATCGCTTGTGAAATTCGACATCGATACTGACGCCGATCCGGTATGCAGGAATTTTATCGACCGTAATTTCGGGCAATTCTCAGCAATCTGGGCGGCGGAGTCGGCACTGAATGAAAATCAGGTTGAATCGCACACGATCAAGGATCTCGCCTCATTGACGGCCGCGCTATCAAAGTTGTCACGCTGGGACCCGCTAATGTATCCCGTGCATTTCTGTTCACACCCTTGGAAATGGTTTCGCTCAAACGAGGGTCATCGAAGGGACGTATTCACCGTTGTCGTCGGCGATCAGCTCACTGATCTTGCCTGCTTCTGGAATCGCGTTTTCCTCAATGATTTCGGAGATCGGTCGAAACTGAAGCAACTGTGGCTTCCGACTCGTCTGGCAGAAGACGCAAGTTTCTGTCGCGTTCTCTCAAAGTGGCTATCAATCGTGTCGCACTCCTTCACAAATTCTCACGATGAAATCTTGATCACCAGCACCAGCATGACGTCGGCCGAACTTGGCGGACTAGAGGCTCGCCTTCGCGACGGCTCCTATCTTCGCACTTCCCAGGAGCAAACTCTACCGATGCCCATGTTCGAGAAGACCTACGCCTTCATTAATCGTCCTAGGGATATGAGGCCGACCCCCATGCCTGTGGGTAAACAGTCGCATTTCAACATCTCAGCTCCGGAAGTGTTCTCGAAGAATTTATCAAATGGTCACTGGATGGTTGACTGCTTCATCGAACACCGTTCCAGAATGCATGACGGTGTCCGTGGGAGCACGTTATGGTGGCAGCTCCCTCAACGCCGGCAATTAGCCCGCGAGATATTCGCCCGGCCGGCTCGTATCCGCCGCGAAGGCATACCTTCAGTTCTGATGGACAGCAATTCCCATTGCCCCTGGGATTCACCGGAAACGATCAGCATTACGTCTCCGTCGCCGGGTAAGCTTTTTTCCGCTCTCTGTTGCGGCGAACGCCAGCCCCAATATCTGAGGTCGAAAGAGCAGCCTTCAGAGCACATTGGTCCGTACCGGGGTTTAGCGATCTCCGACAAGGGAGGCTATCTTCGGGGCGTTGTCGAGCTACTCGGCGGTCTCTATTCCGCAAGCCGGACTTTCGAATCACGGCTGTGGCGAAGAATCCTGTTCAATCTTGGCCGCAGCAACCCAGACGCCGACACGTCGCTACGAGAACAGGTGGAAAGAATATGGCTCGAGACGAAGACGCAGGTGGTCGACGAAGCCGAACGTCTTAATGCGATCTCCCAACGGCTTGCGGGCCTTGTGCGAAGCGCCGCTAAAGAAATGAGCTCTAAAGCTCGTTCCATGACGTTCAAAGGCATTTTGCAAGAAGCAAGCCGCGAGATGAAGGACTACAATACTCTCGCGAAAACTTACGGGGGTCCGATATTCCAAAATAACCCGAAGGCTGTTCAACGCTCTTTGTCGGAGCTGACGGAGCAAAATGTGATCCGGATAGGATATGAACTTTCTTGTGATCACTGCTTCTTCAAGAACTGGAAGCATATAGACGAGACGCGACAATCGGTTATTTGCGACGGCTGCGGTAAGTCTTTCTCGTTTCCGCCCGAAACCAGGATGAGTTATCGACTGAACCATCTCGTGCACCTTGCCGTCAATCATCAAGGGGTCGTACCGGTCTTGCTTGTGTTGGGCGACCTTTTTCGGCGCTCAAGGTCGTCATTCGTCTATATACCCAGCCTCGACCTATTTGAGGAATCGTCCGGAGGACCATCGTCCGAGCTCGACATCGTATGTATTCAAGACGGTCAATTCATC
Organism: uncultured bacterium; assembly: GCA_964499705.1. GTDB lineage: Bacteria > UBA8481 > UBA8481 > UBA8481 > UBA8481 > JBBTKW01. The sequence goes on from CAZCME010000015.1 coordinate 4,086, forward strand.
ATCGGCGAGGTCAAGACCTCGTCTGACTCGTTTCGCCAAAGCGACTTCGACAAGATGAGGAATGTCGCCGCAAAACTGCGACCCGAAGTCGTTCTATTTTCGGCGCTTGACGGCAAGAACACTCAGAATATTTCCGAAATGATGAATGCTCTTCAAGCGGCACTCACTGGGCAGAATACCAAAGTGATCTGGCACGAGCTTATGTCCAACATTCACGAGCCGGATCCTGAACGGTAGTTCCGTCGGTATGCCTCAGTAGTATTGCTTGATATACCCGTAAGCTCTGTCGAAGAGTTCCTGGTCCTTGATCTGGTATTTCACGTAGATCACCTTCCGTAGCGCCTTCTGAACCTCGCGCTCGCCGGCGTTCGTGGTCTGCCACCCGGGGAAGCGCACGATGCGAACGAGGTCGTCGATGTCGGCGACGACGCGTTCAACCATCACGGGCGTCTTCTCGGTTCGTGCCTCGGCGAAGAGCTCGGTCAGCGCGGCCTTGGCTTTGTCCTGCTCCTCTGCGGGCTCGACCTCCTTCTCGGTCTCGACCACGTCCTTGGCCAGCTGGAGCAGTTCCTTCAGGAACTCGATGCTCGTCAATAGCCCCTGCTCATGACGCTCCTTGATCTTCTCGAGGCGCTCACCCAGAGCCACGAACTTCGAATCGCCGGCATGCTTACGGAGTCGCGCCACGATCTTGACCTGGACTTCCTTTGACTTTTTGTCCGGATTCTTCGCGCCTTGGAGATCAGCCAGGACCTCGGCGTCCATGACGAGCGTGTCGAGGTCATCGCGGACCGTTTCCAGGTGCACGTGCTCGTGCACTAATTCGATCGTCTTCGCTCCGAGCGCGTGCCAGATCAATTTTCCGTTTCCGCTCGCGGGTTTGACTGACTCGTAGACCTGCGAGAGCCAGCGGTAGTCGGTCTTATGCGGGCCGAGGCATGAATCAGGCGAGAGCGCTTCCCAGAGCCGGCTCAGAGCAGAGAACTCCGCCGCGAATCGGTCGCGGACTTCGTTGTTCGGAAGGCAATCCTGTGCAGCAATGAGCCCCTCATACCCACCCACAGTGCGATCCACGTTCGGGAAGAAACTGAGACACTTCATGACTTGCCCCGGCAGATCCTTCTTCAGCTCATCGAGGTTTGTGATAACGCGTTGAACCGCCGCTTCGTCGAAGTCGAGCGCCGTGGCCACATCATCGAAGATGCCGAGGTAATCCACGATGAGACCGTGGGTCTTTTCCGGATAGACCCGATTCGTGCGGCAGATGGCCTGGAGCAGGTTGTGATCCTTCACGGGTTTATCGAGATACATCGTCTGGAGGATGGGCGCGTCGAAACCGGTGAGGAGCTTGGAGGTGACGATCAGGAAGTTGAGCGGGTCAGCGGGGTCGCGGAAGCGATCGAGGAGCTTCTCTTCCTCGTCTTTTGAAAGGCGGTGATCGGCATACTCGTCGGCCTTGCTGCCCTTCGTGTGCATGACGATCGCGCTCGCCTCCGGCCCCACGATTGCATCCATCGCGTTTTTGTAGAGCACGCAGCACTCCCGGTCGAAGGTCACGACCTGGGCCTTGAAGCCGTTCGGCTCCACCTTCTCGCGGAAGTGATCCGTGATGTGTCGGCAGATCGCCGTGACCCGTTCCGGGGACTTGATGAGAACGGCCATCTTCGCCGCGCGCTTCGCGAGGTCATCCCGATCCTGCTCGCTGAGTTGATCCGTGATCTGGGCATAGGCCTCATCGATGGCCGCTCGATCGATCTTGAGCTTCACGTCGACGGTCTCGAAATGGAGCGGGAGCGTCGCCTTGTCGCGGATCGAGTCCTCGAACGAGTATCGGCTCATGTAGCCTGATTCATCCTCGTCCGCGCCGAAGGCCCAGAACGTATTGCGGTCCCTCTTGTTTATGGGCGTTCCGGTCAGGCCGAAGAGGAACGCATGAGGCAGGGCCTCGCGCATCTGTCGGCCGAGATCGCCCTCCTGCGTGCGGTGGGCCTCGTCGACCATAACGATGATATTGGAACGGTCGTTCAGTCGACCGCCGGACTCGGCGAACTTGTGGATGGTTGTGATGATGATCTTGCGCGTGTCCTTGGCGAGGAGGTCCTGGAGTTCCTGCCGATTGGCGGTTCCGACCGTATTTGGAACGTCGGTCGCGTTGAAGGTAGCCGTGATCTGAGTATCGAGGTCGATACGATCCACGACGATGAGGACCGTGGGGTTCTGCAGTTCCGGATGCATGCGCAGCTTCTGCGCGGCGAAGACCATGAGCAGGGACTTACCCGAGCCCTGGAAGTGCCAAAGCAAACCCTTCTTCGTCTTGCCGCGCACGACGCGCTCGACCATAAGGTTGGCACCCTCGAACTGCTGGTATCGTGCGATGATCTTGATACGTCGGTGCTTCTTGTCCGTGGCGAAGACCGTGAAGTTCCGCAGAAAATCGAGGACGACTTCCGGCCGCAACATGCTTCGGACGCTCCGTCGGACATCGGCCATTGTCCCTTCCGACTTGTTGCCGGGCTCATGCCAGGGTCCCCAGAGTTCGATCGGCATCTGGACCGAGCCATAGCGGAAGCACTTTCCTTCGGTGGCGAAGTTGAAGATGTTCGAGACGAAGACCTGTGGGATGCTGTGCTCGTATCCGTTCCTGATATCGGCCGCGCCATCGACCCACGTGACCGCGGGGCGCACCGGCGTCTTGGCCTCGCCGATAACGACCGGCAGCCCATTGATGAGCAGGACAACATCGAGCCGCTTGCCGCCTTGTTTGGTCGGATAGACCCACTGGTTCGTGACGACATACTGGTTGTTGGCTGAAACCTTGAAGTCGATGAGATTGACCGAGACATGCTCGCCCCTCTCGCCGAACGGCATGCTCTTCTCGCCACGCAACCACTCCGCGAACTCTTCATTCGCCCGCACCAGGCCCGAGTTCCGGACCGAGAGCGCGATCGCGCGCAGCTTGTACAAAACCTCATCCGCCCGATCCGGCGACTTCGCAATCTCCGGATTGAGCCGGATCAGCGCATCCCGCACTATCGACTCCACGAAGACGGCCGAGTCCTCCCGCGGCAGATCGTCGGCGGAGATGAACGTCCAGGGGCTTCCAGTGCCAGATAGCGCGTCGATAACCATCTGCTCGACGGTGTTTTCTTCGTTAAACATCGATGCCTCTCCTGAAATCAAATATCCCGTTAACCAGGATAAGAGCAATTTGTCGCAAGTTGGCGACATGATTTCCCGCAGCGGCTGCCCCATTTCTTACAGCGGTCATGGTTGCGGCGATTTGGCGCTGAACATTTAGCGAAGGTAGCGGCACGCGAAGAGCATGAATATCTTCCTGGGTGATGTTTTTCATCGCTCCTCCTGTGCCGGTCGCACAGCCTATCAGTTGGCGACGCATATCCCGAGAACGAAGCATTTCGAAAATGAACCTTGGTTCCGCCATTTCGTCATTCACTACTAGCTGAAGCGTCTTGTCGCACAACATCAGATTCGGATAATCCTGGGTAGTCCAACATACTCGTCCAACTAGTTCGGCAGTGTTACATCTGGTCATTAAGAGCGAGTCTTTCTTCACTCCGAATCTGGTCACGAATAGGCTTGCATCCAAGAGTCGTTTGTTCTCGCTAGGTTGAAATCCATCGGGGCCAACGGCACTCACCTTAAGAACTCCATATTCGCCAACTCCTGCGGGGGAGCTGGCCCCGACAACGCTTTTTCCCGCGACAATTGCCTTGAGTGCAGGTCTGAGATGTCTTCGAACGTGCTGTCCGGTCCCAAAACATTCGGTTCGCATGGAGTCAAGAAGCACGTTTGCGTCGCGCCATATGTGCTCGATGTGGCTTGCCGCCTCATCCGCCGCCCAGAGGATTTCGGCGAGGCGTTTTTGCTCGGCGAGCGGGGGGAGGGGGAATTCGAAGTTCTTAAGAGCGCCCCAGCTTGTACGCGGCGAGAGCGAGCCTGCGGACGTTCCAAGCGCGTAATCGAAAAACTTATCGGTCTTGCAGATGAACGGAAGCAGTTCGGGCAATAGGATCTTCGGATCAACGGGCTCGAACGTCAGAATGTCTCCGGAGCAGATCCCATCGAACTCCGCAAAGGCGACTTTGCGCTGATAGGCGCGGCGCTTTCCGAAGAGCGTCTGGCCTTGTACGAATTTGCGTGAAAATGACGATGCATCGCCGGGACTGTCCCACCGCCGGATGTGCAGATTCTCAGGCTCCATATGCTCGAGCCCCACAATCCGTTTGAGCCCGGCCGCCGCCGCATCCCGCTCGACAAGGTTAGCGTTTCGCACCACGTCCCCGAACTTCACGAGAGTCCGCTGATGTTTTCCGGCGCGAACCATTACGCCAGGCTCCATGCATTTCGAAGATCGGCAAATGAATCCGGTGACGAGCAGATTTCTTTCCACTGCTCAATCACGCCGGGGATCTCCTGACCTTCTGCCGTGAAGAACTTGTGAAGGACGGATGCAAGATGCGCCGCGGCCGTCCTCACTAACATTAGCTCATTTACGTCGTCGCTGAAGGGCTCCAAATTCAGATCGGTCTCTCGAAGCAAAGCGCCGAGTCCCACCAACAGCCGCGTCAGTGTCTCGTGTGAAAGTACTATCTTATTCCGAATCATTTGGCGCGCGAGGAACCTCAGTGCATGAACCAATGCCGCCCGTCGTCGCCACTCTACTTGTTGAACCACGATATCAACAAGACTGTCGCGCTCGATCTTTTCTATTTCGCCAAGCTTCTTAGTCGAATCAAGTAATACATAGATCGCATCGAAGGCGTCATTGATTTGGTCCTCATCTGTCAGATGAAACATCTCATAGATGGAAACGAGAATGCTTCCGCTGCTATCCCGGGTTAAATGCACAGCCGCCGCGCGAGCCCTCATTGCCGGAACTCTATGCGAGTCAAACTCAGCAAAAAGTCGGTCGACATTCGTCTTGATCCGGTCATCGGCGTCAGTATCCAACCGGGGCAGTACGACATAGGTAAGCACGTTCACGAGTGTTTCGAATCGCGAATAGAATTCCCCCTTTATCGACCCGAGGAGCCCCTCCCGTTCCTCTTGAAGAAGCACATGCTTATCGGCATCCCACCATGACACCAACCGTGAGAAAAGGGACGTAATCTCGTCTTTCGTCCAGCCAATCGAGTCGCCGATCCGAGTTGCGCCCAATATCTCCGCACACAATGGATCGTGACCGCCCGATATCGGTATTCCGGGTTCACCGGACCCTGATACGACTGGAAAACCTGCTCTTTGCACGTAATCTTTGAATAGTCGAATGACATCAACATCCCTCGGATGTAACTCGTCGATGAATGCGAACTTGTAGCGATCGACGTTGGATGGAAAGCCGTCCTCATCCGTCATTGTCCACAATGCCCGAATGAATCCATCTCTTTGTGGTTGCGTCAAAAGGTGTGCGTCATTCAAGACAAACAGCCGAGTTGCTGCGCGCGCGCGGGTCTCGATCCTATCGGGAGCCACAGCCCCGATAAGTGTTTCTACCAGCAAAGGGTCTATGGCGGGTAATGGATGCCCGTCGTCATTCCGCGCATTGAGCTGGATGTACTTGAAGGGTTCCGGAAGGTCATGCTGACTCCGCGGGTGGGTATCCCCCATTACCGGAATACGAATAAGGCTCCCAACGAGTGGAGTCAATTCTGACTGAGAATACGAGTGGATAAGCCTCGCGAATAGATGGTCTATACTTCCGTATTTGCCTTTCTGAGGGCTCGTATACACCGTCGTCAAGAAATCCAGCATTCTTTGACGAGTGGCAATAGAACACTTAACGCATAGCCTGGACAACGCTTCGGGAAGTATTTTGGCTATACGTATGGCAAGATTGTAATTGCCGAAATCGTTCGCGATCCCCAAGTCTGGAGTGATGCAATTCAGAACATCGAGATAATTCGTCGCGATTTGATCAGCTTGGTCGGCTGACATCAGCCATAGAGACTTGCGATTATAGATTGGCTCAATGTTCTTGTCCTCGCCGGTCCGTATCATTGTCGCAACGGCCCAGTACGGCGAGTAATCGGCAATCCGGCGGATTGCCCCCTGTGCGGCCTTCGTGCTCGCCGTGACACTCGATATCCGAAACGGCATACTACATTCCTCGACATGCCGTAAGAAGGCGTACGCCACGTCCGCTTCCAGATCGGTTTCCCCTATGTGGTGAGTTGTCGTTACATGGCCGACATCGAATCCGAATGTCGTTTTCCTCATCGGTGAGTACTCTGGTTCTCGCTCTAGGTTAGCTTCGAACAGTTTGCGCTCCGCCCACGGGTCGCACCTGTATTGTTTGAGTTCGTTCCATCGCTCTCTGAATTCATCGCGAATATGGTCGAGACCTTCAAACTTGTAGGCTCCGATTGCTTTGGCATGCTTGACGTATTGAAGCAATTGCATCGTGTAGGCTTCCTGGGATACCAGCGTGAAATCACTCATAGTCGGGCGGAGGTTCAGTTTTTGTCTAATGGAGGATAGGGATCGCTCAAGGATGAGTTCGGCGCCTGATAGCTCTCCAAGTTCCGCTAATAGTCCAGCCCGTTTTGCCTCCCAAAAGGGTAGCCCCTCATCTACCGACCACTCCTCCAGACGCGATCGCAGATCGGATGTTCTCAATGAGAAGAGAGCGAACAGGCACCGCTCGTATTTGTATCGTGCAGCGAGCTCACTGGTGAACATCGGCAATCCTCGTGCTATTATTTCATCTGTCCTCCGCCAATTGCCCAGGTCCCCATTTTCTCGGTAATATCGGAGAAGCGAGAGAATCAATTCCATCCATTGCTGGCTGATGGACTTCCACGGGAGCGCAAGGTGTGACTCGGGTGTTACGGTAGCAGACTGATCTTTCACAAGCTGAGGGAATGGGTTATACGCGCAAACCAGCTTCTCGTAGTATCGCGCAACGTCGTTTGGAATTGGATAGAGGCACCTTTCCATTCGCCAGTTCAACTCATATAGAAACTGGATATCGAAAGGAGGATTTAGCTCGCTCACTTTCTTGAGAACGCCGGTCCAATGATCAGTGTGCATCCACAAGGATGCCCGCAGTTCCTCAGGAAGGACGACCCAGTTGGGATATCGATTACGAGTGCCGCGCCACGTTTCGGCAATCTGTCGGATGCTATCTTCATTAACATTAAGCTGCGGCAGCGCTCCGTTCTCTTTGCCGGGCCAGCCTAAGGCGTCAGGTAATTCTCTCTTCTTAGTTAGATGCGCAATGAAAAACTCCAACGCTTTTGAGTGATCATCCTTACTTCCGATGCAGTCTGCCAAATCTACCAAGACAATGTTTCTCTGCTCGAGAAGCTTTTTCTGAGGTTCTGAAATGTCAAAGAGTCCGATTAGGTATATTCTTGCGGAGTTAGCGTTACCCAGATTGTCGCGTATCCAACCAATCCACCTTAGAAAGTTCGGGTCATCGCCCGAAAAGCCAATCAAGCAAAGAGTGTTTTCCAGTAATGACTGCTGAACAGTGTTAACAAACGCGGCGTAATCAGTCGGGTATCTGCGGTAATCTTCTTCCGTGACAACGAATGGGCGTTGAGACGGGAAACTGCCGTGAAGCTTGATAATTCGAGGCCTACTTGAGTAAACCATGTCTTCTTGATTAACGGCAATGTCCCGACCCCTGTTGAACTTTAAATGGCGGCTCTCCGCCCGAGATTGTAAAACCTCGGGAGAAGAGAGACCTCGTTGCCTTGCAGGGCAACAAAAGGAGAGCCACCGATGGGAAGATACAGGAACGCCCCGAGCAGGGGCAATGTCATTCACGCGCAGGATCGATTTGAGAATCTCGCAGCCAGTCTCAAGGGCAGCTTGATGTCGGCGTTCATGCGATGCGGAGTCGAGGCATTCAACGAGATGCTGCGTAAGGAGGCCGAGGCACTGGCGGGGCCCAAGGGCAAGCATAATGCCGACCGCGGCGCGCATCATTGGGGCGCGACGCCGTCCGAGGTTATCCTTGGAGGGGGAAAGCTCAAGGTCATGCGACCGCGCATTCGAGCGACGGACAACCGGGAACTGTCCTTGGCTTCTTTCGAGCACGCTTCGAGCGAGGACTTGCTGAGCGATACCATGATGGAAGGCATCCTCTGCGGCCTTTCCACGAGAAGCTATGGCCGCTTCGTTGAGAAGGTGCAGGAGCGGAACGTGCGCGCGATGTCGAAGTCGGCGGTAAGTCGCCGCCTCGTCAAGGGAACACGGAAACGGATGGGCGAGATCCTCGGGCGTTCGCTGGCCGGTTTCGATCTTCTCGTTCTGATGATGGACGGCGTGGCGATCGGCGATCATACGATCGTGGTCGCGCTCGGGATCGACAGGAACGGCCACAAGCAAGTTCTGGGGCTTCGAGAAGGCTCCACAGAGAACGCGGCCGTCGCGACCGCGTTGCTGAACGATCTTGTGGAACGAGATCTGAAGATCGAAAAATGCCTGGCGGTCATCGACGGCGGCAAGGGAATCCGAAAAGCCATCATCGACGTCATGGGAAAGGACACTCCGATTCAACGGTGCCGGCTTCACAAGGAACGGAACATCCTTGATCACCTTCCAAGAGAAAAAAGATCCTGGGTGAAGCTCCTGATCCAGAAGGCCTGGAACGCGGAAGGGGCTGACACGGCGAAGAACACGATGCTGAATCTGGCGAAGACGCTGGAAAACGATTACCCCGGCGCGGCGGGCAGTATTCGAGAAGGGCTCGATGATCTCTTCACCATCAAGAAGCTCGGGTTGAAAGGACCGCTTGCCGCGTGCCTGAGCTCCACGAATATCATTGAGGCGTTGATCGGTCGCGGTCGCGTGATCACGGGCAAGGTAAAGCGGTGGCGCAGCGGCGGAATGGCGATGCGTTGGATGGCTACGGCACTGGTAGAAGCGGAACGAGGATTCCGCCGCATCAGAGGTCATCGAGAAATTCCATTCTTAGCAAATGTTCTCGGCCGCGGAGAACGCTTGGCCATGGCCGAGAAGACGGCGTAAGATCGAAATGAAATTGGAGAGCCGCCATTCAAAGTTCAACAGGAGCCGGGACATTGCCTGATTAACGACTACATCGTATCTTCGAGATGGGACGTTGACGGTTGCGCGCTCAAGGAGAGTATCGTAGTTAGTCGTGAAGACATCGGACCACGGCAACTTCATTAGGCTGACATGAAGTGGCGACGGCTCGTACTCCGTGTCGGGTATTTCGGATCTCAATATTTGGTCTAACGCTGGTCTTCCGAAGGCGGCTTGAACTTCATCTGCAAGTTTCAGCAAACTCAAGTAGTGATCAGTGTCTTTAGGAGCTTGCCCGTGAATCTTCTTATAGAAGATATTTCCTAATTCCGCCCAATCGGGAATCCTCTTGGCGGACGGATCAGCTTTCCTTGCATTTTTGCTAAATCCGGCACCGACCATCACTGCCGCATGGCCTGACCACAGCCGCCTTGCTACTTCGTCCAAAAATGGCTCCATTTTGCAAGGGAGAGGTGATGCGTCGTTCATTTTCCATCACCTGAGGCTACCGCAGAATTCTCTAATATCTCAAATAGGCCTCGCATGGATTTTCGCAACTCCTTAGAACTCTTCTGCCAGTCGGCAATGGCCTGATTCAGGTCGCCGTCGGTGGCGCCGGCCTTGGATTCACCGTTTGACTTGAGCGGCTGGACGTACATAGGAATGCTCAGGTTGCACTTCTTCTCGCGGATCTCGTCATTCGTCGCTACTTGAGCGAAGCCTGGAATGTTCGTGAAATCGCGATACGCGGTGACGATACGCTCGATGTGGTCGTTGGTCAGGAAACTCTGCGCGCGCTCGCGGGTCACTTCGTCCACGGCGTTGATGAAGAGAACCTTGTTGCGCCGCTCCTTTGGTTTACTCCGGCGGCAGACGACGACGCAGGCCTCCATCGGCGAGTTGTAGAAGAGGTTGGGGCCGAGGCCGAGCACGCACTCGACGACATCGTGCGCCACGAGTTTCTCGCGCATCTCGGACTCTTCGTTCCGGAAGAGGACGCCGTGCGGGAAGAGAATAGCGCAACGGCCCGTCTTCGGCTTCAGGCTCTGGATGATGTGCTGCCAGAATGCGTAGTCGGCACGGCCCTGGGGCGGAGTGCCGTAGATGTTGCGGCCCCACGGATCGGCCGACCAGGCGTCACGGTCCCACTGCTTGATTGAATATGGTGGATTCGCCAGGATCAGGTCGAACTGCTGGAGGCGGTCACCCTCGACGAAGGCCGGATGTGCGAGCGTGTCCGCCCTCGCGATCCGGAAGTCCTGGATGCCGTGCAGGAAGAGATTCATCCGGCCGATCGCCGACGTCAGAAGGTTGCGTTCCTGGCCGGAGAGCTTGAGATTCCGCCACTCCTTCTTCCGCCGCTTCAGGTGCGTGACCGCGGAGAGGAGCATGCCTCCGGAACCGCAGGTCGGATCGTAGATGGATTCGCCGGGGCGGGGTTCGAGCATCTCGGTCATCAGGTGAACGACCGTGCGATTCGTGTAGAACTCGGCCGCGGTGTGCCCCGAGTCGTCGGCGAACTTCTTGATGAGAAACTCGTAGCCTACGCCGAGTTCATCCTCCGGGCAGTTCGCGAGCGACAAAGTACGGGAGCTGAAGTGCTCTACCAGTTCTCTCAGCATCCGGTCAGGCAGACGATCCTTGTTCGTCCACTGAGCGTCGCCGAAGACGCCGAAGAGCGTCTCGGGGTTGGCCTGCTCGATTGCGCGCAACGCGTCCTGTATCTCCTTGCCGACATTACTGACCTTCGAGCGCGTCGCGCTCCATTGCGCTTCAGGCGGAATCTGGAAGCGGTGCTGTTCCGGCAGAGCCGCATATTGTTCGTCGCCACCTGATTCTTCAAGTGCGGCGGCCCGCTCCTCGTCGTGCACGTCGCAAAGCCTTTTGTAGAAGAGCAGCGGGAAGATGAATTGCTTGTAGTCCCCAGCGTCGATGGTTCCCCGTAGTAGCACGGCAGCGCCCCAGAGGTAGGACTCGAGTTCATTCTGTGTGATGCGGGCTACGCTCATGCCATGAACCCTTCGCGTCGCAACAGCGCGGTAAGACGATCCTCGGCGGCATAGGCCGCTTCAAGAGACTTCTTTAGCTGGGACACGGCCTCCGCGACTGTGATCGTCTCCTCCTCCAGAACAGGTTCGACGTAGCGGGGTATGTTTAGGTTTCCGTCGTTCTCGCGGATCGCATCGAGCGTCGCGACGTGACAATTTCCGGGGACGTCCGCGTATGACTCATACCACCCGTGAATACGATCGACCTGTTCGGGAAGCAGCTCGTTCTGGGCCCGGCCAGTCTTGAACTCCCGCGAGGCATCGATGAAAAGCACTTTCCCGCGGCGCGACTTCGGTTTCGCGTCGCGAAAGATTAGGATGCAGGCGGCAAGCCCGGCCCCGTAGAAGAGGTTCGGGGCGAGGCCGATGATTGCGTCAAGGATGTCCATTTCCAATATCTTTTCGCGGATTTTGCCTTCCTTCGACATTCGGAAGAGCACGCCATGTGGGAGGACAACGGCCATGCGCCCCTTCTTCTTCGCCATTGACTTGATCATGTGCTGGACCCAGGCGAAGTCGCCGCTTTTGGACGGCGGGACGCCGGCGAAGTTGCGGCCATAGGGATCGCTCGCCCAGAGATCATCGCCCCAGTTCTCGAGCGAGAAGGGCGGATTGGCGATCACGCAATCGAAGGTCGCGAGACTGTCGCCCGTATAGAAGGCAGGCTCCCGGAGCGTATCGCCACGCTCGATATGGAAATCCTCGGCGCCATGCAGGAAGAGATTCATGCGCGCGATAGCCGAGGTCGTCAGGTTCTTCTCCTGCCCGAAGAGTTTCCCGAGCATGAGCTGAGTGTCGCCGCCATGCTCGTTCACATGATGCAGCGCCTCCAACAGCATTCCGCCAGTCCCGCAGGCGGGATCGTAGATCGTTTCGCCCTCCGCCGGAGCGAGGATCCTGACCATCAACGCTACTACGGCCCGCGGCGTATAGAACTCGCCGGCTTTCTTGTTGGTAAGGTCGGCGAACTTCTTGATGAGGTATTCGTACGCCTGCCCGAGCAGATCAGCCCGGCACGCCTCGTTGCCAAGCTTTAGCCGTGAGAAATGCTCGATCAAGTCCTTGAGGAGCGCGTCGGAGAGGCGCTCCTTGTTCGTCCAGGGCGCATCGCCGAAGATGGCGTGCAGCGTATCGGGATTGGCCTTTTCGATCGCGCGCATGGACTTCTGAATCGCCGCGCCCAGGTTGGCGTTTCGCTCGCGGACCAGAGACCAGTGGCACCCCTCCGGAATCTGGAACCGATGGTTCTCGGGAAAATGCGCAAAGTCATAGTCCCCGTTCGACTCCTTGAACGCGATCTCAAATTCCTCGTCGTACACGTCGCAGATCCTCTTGAAGAAGAGGAGCGGGAAGATGTAGGTCTTGAAGTCCGCGGCGTCGACAGGCCCGCGCAGTATGTTGGCGGCCTCCCAAAGGTAGGACTCGAGCTGCTGCTGAGTCAGTTGGGGCATGGGGGTCTCATCTTAGAATCTCCCGGAAGGTCACGACTAGCCAGGTGCGGGCGCGAACGCGGATGATGTCGCCTTGCTTGGGGAGTTTGGTGGTGGGCTTGGATGCGGTTGTGGCGGGCAAGGACTACTCTACCCCGAGGCGCTTCGAGAAGCCGCTTCGAAACTTCAAGGCCGTGTCTCGGATCCACTGATGGAAGCGTAGCCACTCGTCAGAGTTTTCAAGGTGAAAGTCGATGTAGGTGGAGAAATACTGTTCGGAGGTCTCGATCTTCGCGTCAATCTCTGCTTCGAGCTCCGACAACGGCGATTGGGAAAGCTCCTTGAACTTGGACTTGTATTTGCGACTCGCGCGGTTCGCGATGCCGAAGTAGATCCCGACATACGGCTCGCCCGCGGTAATCTCGGCACCGAAAAGCAGGCCGTTGTCGATGTTCTCGAATCGGCAGTAGCGGTGGCCGGCGCCGGGGTCATTCTCTCGAAATGCCAGTCCGCTGCCTTCGAGAACTAGCGCGCAGGCCTGCCAGAAGGACTTCATTCGTAGTTGCTGTTCGACGCGCTGTCTCAAACCCGAATCCTTGAGCGCTTCAGCCTCGTATTCCTTCACTCTGGGCGCAAAGACCCGAAGGTAGTCTTCAAGCCGATCGCCAAACCAATCGTGCTGCACCGGCCAGTCCTCTTTGTCCTTAAGCTGGAGGCCCTCGTCGGCCGCCTTGATCTCCGATGAGCGTTTCGCGATTTCCCAATGGAGCGGATAGCCGATCTCCTGCTCGAGAGCGGACTTCTGGTCCTGGAGACGATTAGCGATTCGCTCGCCCAGCTCACCGGGGAGAAAGAGCGAGACGTGGATTCGCCCATGTTGATGATTCAGTCCGAGTTGGATGCGAAGCAGTCCGGTATCTCCGACCGCGATGTCGATGGTGCTCTTCGTGGTCGGCACGATGAGGTTGGCGGGGACGCCTCGCTCTTCGAGTTGACTGTCGAGATGGCGCCAATATTCAAGCCGGACTTTTTCCCCTGAGGAGAGGCGCTCCGGGGAAGGCAGAGCCTCGGCGGATGCGGTGTATTCCTGACCCACCGCCGGCCGCGGCCAGAGTCGGAGTATCTCTTCGGTCAGAGCTGATGCTCTCGCCTTAATGGCCGGTTCGTTCCATTCGGACAGATTTGCGAAGTGGCGGTTCAACTCAAGGTGACTCTGCGCGAGAAGCTCCTTCTTGTCGGAGAAGCTCGAGTTGCTGAGATCGGGGTTATAGCCGGTCAGGGAGAGATTTCCGAGCGTATGAAGGAGTCGAGCATGAACGTCCTCCCATTGCGGTCCGAGCATTGCCTTCCAGTTCTTTCCGGGCGCATTGTTGGAGATCGTCTGTGGCATGACGTGCTCGATAGAGAGGTTGGCCATGTCCACCTTCTCTTTGTGTCCGAAAGATTCTTCGATGGTCTCGAGAATGATTCTGGCCTTCCGCTTTTCGCGCGAATAGAGGGCGAAGTCCGCGATGCGTTGGCGCACCGTGGCATCATCCGGCCAGCGCCTCGCGAGAAGATAGTTCCGGAGGTCGTGCCTGGGATTGTCCTTCAATGCTGGTATCGCCTCGGTGAACCAACGGCCGTAGGTTCGCGTGGATTCTCCGCAGATGGAGCGGCGTAGAGCGAAACTGGCAAGGTCGGACAAAGCGCCGACAATGTCGTCGTCGTTCATAAGGCCGCGGGCATGTCTGTCGAGAAGGTTGAGGATGAGGGGATACGCGGTCGTGATCTCCATGCTGTCGATCTGGGTCAGGGCCGCGCGTAGCCGCTCGTGCTTCACAGCGCGCGGCCTTCGAATCATCAGTTCAAGCGCGGCGTAATGAATCAACTCCTTGACCTGATCCTCAGGCGAGAGGTTCGCATCCTTCTGGTAGTTCTTGAAGTCGACGAAGGTCGAATCTTCCTTTGAGTAGAAACCGTTTCGCATGATGAAGTCGCGGTAGAAGGGAGTCATGGGAACTGCCGGCTGACCCTCTGCTGCGGCGAAGAGGCCCTCCAACTTCTTCCAGAATTGTTCGTCGAACTCGTGTTGACGAGCGTGCGGAATCTGCATGAAGACGAAGTTCCGGATCAGATCGGATTCCTCGAGTGGAAGACCGGTTGAGTTGAGGCTCTCGAAGATCTCATAGGGGTTTTCGCCCTCGATGGTCACGACGACGAGCGATAGCCGCCGCGATACCGTGTCGAGGAGACGGTGCAACTGCTGTTCACTGTCCTTCCGCGCCCAATGTTCGACGTGACGTCGGAAATATTTCCAAGCATGGAAGACCTGACGGTCGGAGTAGGGCGTCAGGTCCTGGCCTTCGACGATGGCATTGAGCGCCTCGCGGTCGCCGAAACGCGGGAGGACTTTGAATCGTTCGGACCCTTGCTTGCGCTTGTGCAGGAGATAATCCTCGGTGACTTCCTCCGCCAGCGACGAAAGATTGCGCATAACGGCGACATCGCGAATCGCGGCCAGCAAAATCGTAAGCGTGGTCAACCGCTGTTGGCCATCGATGAGCTGGTATGCCGGAACGGATCCGGGAAAATGCGAAGTCGGCGTGCAGACGAGCGGGCCGAGAAAATGGACATCTTTCTCGTGATCGTCCATCAGCGCCCAGAGGTCCTTGCGGATGCGGTCCCAGTGTTCCTTCTTCCAGGAGTAGTAGCGCTGGAAAAGCGGGATGACGTATTGGTCGCCGGTGTGAAGGATGTCTCGAATCGACTTCGGTCTAGCGTCCAAGGGCTTTCCTGCCTTTCTTCGTCAGCCGGTATTTCTGGAGGCGGCTGTTGGGTTTGTCGGGGATGATCATATGGCTCACATTTTCTTCCATGGTCCCGGTGCCGTCCATGCGCGCGTGGACGTGTTCGCGGGCGATTGGCCTGCGGCGACTACGGGGCCAAGAAAGCCGTCGATGGCACGAACGATCTCTCCAAATGGTTCCGGAATCTGTTCCTGCTTGAGCCGCTTTCGAAATGCCGTCCACTGGACTTGCTTCGCCTCGATGAAATTCGGAGTGAAGAGGTCGATCTTCGCTGGGAGGTCCGTGGAACGTTGGCGGAACGTCTGCGTCAGCGCCTCTGCCAGGTCGGCCTCTGTGAAGTCGAATTGACGCGAGAGCAGCCAGATGTCGTAAAAATCCTTCATGCGGCTGTTGAGTTCGCCCAATTTGATCATGGCGTGGAATTTCTCGGCGATAGCGCTTTCCCGGCTATAGCAGAGGAGCTGCGGGGCGGGAAAGTGAAGAAGCGTGGGGATGTCCGCGAGCTTCGGAGTTGGATAGACGACATCTCCGAATCCGATGTCGATCTGCATGTGGATGATCGCCGAGTCGAGCTGGCCCTTGAAGAGAATCCGCAGTCCATCATATTCGGCGTCGTCGGTGATCGTTTCCGATTCGACAGAATCTGAATCGAAGATGAGTCCGTCCGGCTCCACTTCGGCACCGATGATCTCGCGAATCTGGACGATCACTGCCTCCGATTCGTTGCTCGTTTTTCCGAGCATGTCGATGTCCATTGTTGGACGTATCTGAGGAGACTTCCAGACTCTCAAGAGCAAGGCACCCTTGAGGACGAATCGATCGGCATGCTTCGATGAGGCAAGGCGATACAGGAATCGCTCCATCGCGAAATACTGGAGCAGTTCGTTGAATGGTCGCTGATCCTCCTTAGAACGGTTCAGGAGCTTCTGTCGTACCGACGCGGGGAGGTTCTTCACACCGTGGCCTCGAGATATGGACGCATCACTTTCTCGACGCGGCAAATGCGAGCGTAGTGGAGGAGCTCGCCGGCGTTGAACTTCTTCCGCGCCTTATAGAACTTCAGCGCTTCGAGAACGATATCCAGTCCGAGCTTGTTCCGGAACTTGAAGCAGTCAGCGAGCGTTTTCTCGGGGGAGTAGATCCGGACGCGCACGCCATCGATGACATGAACCTGAACACCTTCGTTCAGGGCGGATTCGGCAAAGCGATGGACCGAGATCGGTGGATGAGCCAGGCGAGGAGTCTCCGCGCCCTTCTTCAGAGCGACCGAGACGGCATGCGGTATCTGCGTTGTGATGCCATGAAACGCCAGCGCGGAGATCAAGCAGATCACGCCTTTGGGAACGCGCGATGCGACGGTGACCAGGTCGGGATTGGTGATCGGGCCGAACTCCGCGAGTCGATAGATGCCGCGCGAAATCTTCTCGAGATCGCCGGCCTCATGGAGGCGACAGAGGGTGCGGGGATGTATTCCGGCGGCGATGGCCTCGGCGGTGCGAATCATGCCGCTTCGCTTTTTGATGATCCGCAGAGCTTGGCTGGAATCGTGCGCCTGGGTTGCGGTGGTCATTTAGGAAATATTACCGATACTTCGTCATAAGTATAGTTAATATTAACCGGACGCGCTGCGGAGTAATGAGCGGATCCTGTGATGGCTACGCTCGTGCACGAGCGTAGCCATCACAGGGAGATAAGTCAACGCATTGCAAATAATGTGAGCCGAATACGACGATTTATGGCGTTGGCAGGTGTTCGGATGCTGAGGTGAAGAACACGCGGTTGATGGGCCCGAGGAGCCACGACTCGTTCATCGCGCTACAGGGCGAGTCTCAGGCCGAGCAAAGCGACGGTCGAGATGATTCCGATGAAGGTCCGGAGGTCGTTCATGCCTTGTCTGCGGGGTTCGTCGGACTCGACGTAGACGGTCGAGTTGGCGGGGAGTGTGGGGTTGTCCTGTTTGCCGGAAGTGATTCGGGTGAGATCGTACGTGGTGGCGCGGCCGTCGGGGAATCGGACGCGGATCGCGCTCGTTCGGGATGTGTTCGTCACGCCGCCGGCGGAGGCGAGGACTTGGGTGAGGGTGCCGGGCTGGAACTGGCCGGGGGTCTTCACGTCGCCGATGACGGTCACGGTCTGCGGTGTGTCGGCCTGACCTGCGGCGGCAACTGGAAGACGCGGAATGAGCACGCGGTCGCCTTCGCGGAGGTCGGTGTCGGGATCGTGGCCGAGGGCGATGTCGCGGGCGTTAACGGTGGCTGTGTCGCCGTGGCCGCGGTCGATTATGACGCTGGTGAGATCGGCACGGGTGTCTGGCTTGGCTTCCCGGACGGCGTCAGCGACGGTGAAGGCTTCGGTTGTGCCGGGATGTTGCACGGGGCCGTAGACCTGCACGTTGGGGACGAGTGCGCGAGCGCGGATCGGGATTGTGATGCGGTCGCGGTCGTCCAGTCTGGGGTCGTCAAGTTTTCCGGAGAAGATTGCCTGGACGTTGATGCGCACGGATGTTTCGGCACCTGAGCGGAATTCTACGTTTTCGAGGTCGGCTTCGGGGATTGGGCCGCCGGCGGCGGAGATGGCTTCGGAGAGAAAGAGCGCGGTGACCCAGTTCGGTTTCGATACGGCGCCGGAGACGAGGATTCTTGGGAGCGTGGGAACGACGATGATCTCGCCGCCCTGCAGTTCGATGTCGCGTTCGACGCCGGCCATGATTCTGGCGGCGTTGTAGAGCGTGGTGCTTTCTCCGGAGGTGATGCGGACTTCTGTGGGATTGGCTTCGTATGTGAATCCTTCGGCGGCGGAGATTGCGCCGAGGAGGGTTGTCGCGGGAAACGTGCCGGACTTCTTTACGGCACCCAGGACGACGGCGTTGCGCTGAATCTTAACCGGGGGTGCGAGGTAGAAGACGGTGACGGGACTGGCGGCGATGCCCTTCGCGCGGATCGTGGAGTCGAGGTCCGTGGTGGCTATTGCCGCGGTCTTGCTCGCGACACGAAAGACACCGAGGCCGCGGATGAGAATCTCGCCGTCGGGATTGATCGTGAAATCCTGTGTCTGGTTGCCCACAACAATTCGTATGCGATCACCTGGGGAGAGGACGTGACCGGCTACGGTCACGTCATCGAGGGGCGCGGCTCGCCGCGCCCCTTCTGCCTCGATTGTTGAGGCGGCGTTTCGAAATGCTGATTCGTCTATCATGGGCGAAAGGTCGACGTAGCGGATCTCCGCATTGCCGTTGCGGACCATCTCGATGTTTACGTCCTTGTCGCCGTGCATGACGAGTGCCACGGTGCGGCCGTAGCGATCTGTGGAATGCGCTTGATCGATGAGCACGGTGACGCGCTCGCTGAGGATCATTTGCTTCAGAGCATCCGACGATTCTTCGCCGCCCGGTTCGCCGGTGGGCTTGTTGTGCTCGGGGTGGGCGACCTCGGGCGCGTTGATTCCGGCGAGGCGGTAATTGATCCCATCTGCGCCCTTGAACGTGTCGCCGTCGTATATGAATTCGACGGCGACCGTTCTTCGCTCAATGTCGGCTTCGGCGCGAAGGTAGGATGGACTCGATATCTGAGCGATGAGTGCGAGGATGAGAAACGTCATTGCAGATTTCTTCTCGCCGGCTCGGTCGCCTTCGACGACACGCAGTCGTTCCATACTTTGTGTAGCTGATACGCCTTTCGGATGCCGACGTTGAGCTGCCTTCGGAGAAGGTCGGGCGTGACATCGTGGTGGCGTTGAACAAGCTCGGCGATGCGCGCAATCAGCGGGTCGATGGGTGGACAAGCTGGGCGAGTGGGCGGTAGTGGGGCAGGCGGAATGATCGCCGGCGGTTCTGGAATCTGAACGGGTGCGCTTTCTGGCTTCGGTTTCTCCGGTTCGACTGGCGACTTCAATTTCCTGATCCTCTTCGAGTGCTGTTTACGCTTCGTGTCCTTCTCGAGAGATTTCGCTTTTGCCTCGATGGACTTGGCTTTGGACTGTCGCGTTTCTTTTGGACGACCAGACTCGCTTTGCTCGATTGGGAATTCGATGGCGCGTAAGGCATCGAGGAGAGTCTTCGCGCGAAACGTCGTGAGCTTCGCGCTCGGGGGGAGCGCGTCGCTGCCGATGTGAGGGACGATGACGTTCTGGATTCCGAGGATCTCGAGTTCGCGGTAGCGCGAGACGAAGTCGCGCGGCGGTAGAAGTCTTCCGTCGAGCGCTACTTCGCCGATTGCTCCCCAGCTTGTGGGCATGGGCATGGCTTTGACCGCGTGTGCCGTTGCGATCGCGACGGCGAGATCGGCGGCGGAATCCGAAATCTTGTAGCCGCCCAGGACGGTGAGCGCGATGGTGTTCGGAGCCTTGATGCCGTATCCGTCGAGGATTGTCTGGATGAGTCGGAGCCGCTCCTTCGGGTAGCCGACCACGGCTTCGGAGAGATCGCCGCGTTGGAGAAATCCGACCTGAATCTCGGTCGCGATGGGCTTCGTGCCTTCCATCGCGACAGCGATGATGCCCTTCCCGCCGCCTTTCAGAATCTCGGCACCGGGGCTGGCGACTTCCTCGATGCCGTGCGAGGTCATGCGAAAACTTCCGACCTCCTCCTTCGAGCCGAAGCGATTCTTTTCGACACGGAGGAGGATGAAACCGGGGAGGGTCATCTCGTCGAGGTGAAAAACGGCATCGTATAGATGCGGGACGGACATGGGGCCGGCGAACTCGCCGGTCTTCACGATCTGGCCGGCGACAAGAAATGGTATGCCGGACATTTTCGCGAGCTCGACTATCTTGGCGGAGACTTCTTTGACCTGGGCCGGACTGCCGGGCTCGTTGTTGCAGGATTTCGTGCGCATTCGCTGAAGCGAGTCAATGATGACGATTACGGCCTTGAGCGCATACATCTCGTGGACGGTTTCCTCGAAACCTTTGTCCGCGAGGATGAATAGTTTGGGATCTCGCGCATCGATACGTTTCGATCTCGCCGCGGCTTGCGGGAGCGATTCTTCCGCGGAGACGTAGAGCACGGGGCCGTGCTTCTCGGCGATGCGCGAGGCGATTTGCATGAGCATGGTGGACTTTCCGACTCCGGGTGCGCCCGTGAAAATGACGGCGGATCCCTCGCAGATGCCTCCTGCCTCGGGCGGTCCGCCGAGAACGCGGTCGACCTCGGGGTAACAGGTCGAGATGCGCGGAGGATCTTTGACGTCGGCGTCACTTACCGAGAGCGCCGGCATTCTCGGCGCAACCCGATGCATTGTCTGCTCGGACTCCTCGACGCGAATCTCGCTCGGATCGAGCCACTTGCCGCACGCGGGGCAACGGGGGAAGTATTCGGACTCCTGGTGCCCGCAGGACGGACAGGAGTAGATGGCGCGGTTGCTCATTCGCTTCCATCGCCTTGTCTGTGCTCCGAGGTTGTGACGGTCAGCTGGCCGTGGAGGACGAAAATGCCGCGCGAGAAGAGCGCTGCGCGGAACCGCTCCGCAGTGCAGTACGTGATGACGATCTCGTTCGCGTCTTTGCTTCTCGACTTGATCAGGACCGTGGGAAACTCCTCCGATGCGGCGAGGTAGTTCTCCTCGCGCTGGTCTTCGTCGAGTGGTTCCGTCACGAGAAGCCCGGTGACAATGGCGCTGTCCGGAATTTTGTCAGCGATCTCATCCACGAGCAGGTGGTCGATCTCGACGTGGCTCGACTTTCTCGTGATGGGGCGAGCGCGCTCTACGAGGATGCGGTCGAGGGTGACGGACGGTGACGACGTGCCGGTCGTGAAGACGGCATCGCCTCTGGCGAAGTAGAGCGTGGACTGCTCCACGGCAACGACACGGAATTTCTCCTCGTAGTCGGTGGGGAGAAGTGTGTCGCGCCAGGTGCCGCGGATCTTGGCGGTGAGTTCGTAGTCGGGGAAGAAGCGACGGGCCTCGCGGGAGGCGGAATACACGTCGCGCGTGAGAAGGTAGAAGCTCGAGCGCAAACCCATGACGGAGATCGGCGTAAAAGCGGTCGTGACGAGGAAGAGGAGAGCGCAGAGGATGAACTCGGGGACGCTGCCGACGTTGATGCGGTAATCCTCGGACGCGGGAAAGACCCAGCGGGCGCGGTGCGGCCAGAAGAGTGGAACGCCGGGGATATTCGCCATGTCGATCAAGATGTGCGAGAGAACGCCGAACCATGCGGCGAGGTAGTAGAGAAGGCCCCATCCGATCCAGAGCGGTATGAAGAGGAAGAGACACGCGACTAAAAAGACCCACGAGTGCGTCACAGTGCGATGGCCGAGTTTTCGCTCGAGGAACTGCGGGATGCCGGTGAAGTAGAAGAGAAATCCGATGGTTGAGCGTGGGTGGTCGATGTCGGGGAGAAGTGAACCGATCGCGGCAAGAGCGAGCGCGGTGCCGTCCATCTCGAACTCGAAAGACGAGCACGCGAATTCGGCGGTGAGCAGGCCGAAGGGAATGTGAGTGATCGAGGTCATCAGTTACTTCTCGATGTCCGCATCATGAACCAGCGGACGAGGAGCATCATTCCGGAGAGCGCTCCGAAGATGGCGTACATGTCGAACTGGTACATGCCTCGGTTTATGTAGCGCATGATGATGAGAAATGCGAAGAACGTAAGGATGAGCGGCGCTGCGTCGAAATACGAATTGCCGGACCGATGAACGAAGAGTTCACGGATGTAGGACTTGTCGATTCGCTCGGCGCCGCGGAGGCGGTCGGCGGATTCGACGATAGCGCTCGGGACTCCGCTCGAGAGCGTGGCAATCTGGTTCAGGAGAAAATCCTTCGTGCCCTTGTCGATGGGTTTCACGCCAGGGACGGTCTGTATAACGTGCGCGGCCAAATCGCGCGCGTGCTGAGGCGAGAGCGGGTTCACGATGACCTCGTCGAAGCGCCAGAAGAGGCGGTTGAATCTTGGATGCCTGTGGCGGTTTCGCGCGGCGGCGATGATCGCGACTTTCTCGGCGAGAACCTCGATGACGGGGACCGCGAGGACGGGAAGCTGATCGAATTCGTCGAGGAGGAGAACGACTTTCTTGCCGCTCATCTGCGGGAGCGCGAGAATTTCAGCGATCATGTGGCCGAGTTCCACTATTCGTGTGGCGTGTCCGACCTTCCGCGGCTTTGAGACGCCGGCGGTGATGCAGAGCCAGGAGTAGATCGAGTCGATGATCTCCTTTGCGGGCACGGGACGGCGAACGTAGTGAATCGCTGTGTCGGTCTTCTTGATCTTGCGCTGAAGGTCGAGGAGGAGATGGGTCTTGCCGATACCGTTTCTTCCAATGAGCAAGGTGTGGTGCCCCTGCATGGTGTTCCGGAGCAAAGTCTCGATCTCGTTATCGCGACCGATGGTGGCATCGAGGATCACGAGTCGCTCTTTGGTGAGGTGCCGACGGATACCGTGAAGTACGCGGCGGGTTTGCCGGGCTCGTGGACGTAGATCGGGATCGAGTAGAAATCCTGTGGCTTGGTGAAGACGACTTCGAATGTGACCGTGTCGCCCTGGCGAAGGTCCTGACCGAGGACGAGGACGTTGGCCTGCACGTATCGATACTGCGTACCTTCCTTGTCGGTGCGGGAGACGGGGCGGAGGAGAAATCCGTCGACGCGCACTTCGACGGATTTCTGCGAGGTGACGGTGAGCAAGTGGGTGGCGGGGTTGTACGTTGCCGCGATACCCGGTGGCGCGGGTTCAGCGGTGGATGCTCCGGACTGTGCGACGGCAGCAACTCCATGCGTGGTCCCCGCCACCCGCTCGCTTCCACCGACGGTGCCGGAAGTTCCGGCCCCCTGGAAAGAGCGCGTGGCGCGTTTGGTCTGACCGTCTTCGATCCACTCGAACTGAACCGAAAAGTTGTCGGCGGGAAGTTCGATGGTTTGGTTTGGGGCGAGAGTGCCGATCAGGCGATAACGCGGCTTCGTCACCTCGAGATTGATCGCGGGCACGTCGCCGGCATTCGTGAGCTTGCCGTTTTGCACGACGATGAGCGGGCGACCGTTGTTCTGGCTTGCACCGGGCATAAGCGTCGTGAGGTCGATCTCGCTTCGCGCGACATGGGCGGTGATGATCGCGGCGAGGAAGATCGTGGCGGCGATGACGGTGACGCGGATCGGAGGCGCGGATGTGGCGGCGCGAGTGAGTTTCGCTGTCCACACACACACGGATTTCGCGAGCACGCGTAAAAATCTCGTAATTAATGAGTCCGGAACTGGTGCGGCATGAGTTACGAGCGGTATGGAATAGGGCGTCTTGACGGTCGACCTGCGCGCTTCACGGAATTCCGGATCATCGAGTGGAATCTCAACGACAGAGACTGCGCGTGCGTGGGGCGTGCCGGATGAGCGCACGCTCGTGGCGACGCGCTGGCCGTAGATCATTCGACTCATGGTGTGAGTCGATTCGCGCGGAGCACTTCGATCACGTCTCGC
This sequence comes from uncultured bacterium, assembly GCA_964499705.1. Lineage (GTDB taxonomy): Bacteria > UBA8481 > UBA8481 > UBA8481 > UBA8481 > JBBTKW01. Next base: position 27,773 of record CAZCME010000015.1, read on the forward strand.
CATGCCGCATCGGCTGATTTACCATCCGCGCCGGCGACGGCGACCGTGAGTCCTATGTCGATCGGCTTGCCGTTTCCGGGCGTGACGAGACAGACGGATTTGGCGATTCTGTCGGAGATCTCCGCGGCACTCTCCGTGTCCGAATTGCGGAGTATAAGACCGAAGATGCCAGGATCGATACGGGCGAGGTCATCGCCTGTTCGTATGGCCGAGAGAAGCGAGGCCGCGAGATTCTTCACGACGATGTCTCCTCGCTGCGCGCCGAATCGAATGTAGATCCCCTCAATGTCGAATGCGAACGCGGCGATGCTGATGAAGAAGCGATGGCTCGCGGTTGCGATCTCGGCGGCCAGACGGTGGAAGAAGAATGCTCGACTTTTTGTCTGCGTGAGCGGGTCGATTGCATTCTCGCGGCGGATGTTCTCGACGATGGGACGGAATATGCGAGTGAGGTCGATGTTGCGCCGGGGATCGGCGAGAATCGCGGCGTCAAACGCTACGCCGAGGCACTCCGGGCAGATGAAGACGATGAGTTCTCCCGCTTCCACGACGCGCGCGTCAGTGACCGCGCCGCACGAGAGCGGGCATGTATGACGAAGAAGGCTCATTGAAGAACCATCCCGACGATCCAATTATCTGTGAGGGGCGACCGTTTTCGATGTAGCCGGACGATTACAGCGCCGTGTGTCTCGCCGTGAAGGGTAAGCGAGATCGGCGCGCGTAGATCTTCGACAGTCCATGACAGGAACGCGGGATCATGGATTCGGACAGCGCAATTTGTCGCGGAGAAATCGAGGAGATTGCCTTTGCACCGCTTGTCGCCGCGCGTGAGTTTTACGAGCGCGAGCGATGATGTCCTCATCCGCACGGAGACGCGATCGCGGCGGATCATCCGTCCCTCCTGCGCCAGTCGGGGGCGCTCCAGGTGAGCCGAAGGCCTTCGCAAAGTCGCGAGAGGGCGCGGGGATACCGTTCCTCGAAGGCGGCCATGTCGAGATTTGTGGCGATGAGCGTGGGGAGCCGCCGGCGGTATCGCTGATCGAGGATTCGGTCGGCGAGTTCGCGCGTCCAGTCGGACCGACCCTCGGCCCCGAGGTCGTCGAGGATGAGGAGGTGCTGATACTCGCCAAGGTTGGGCACGATGGCGCCGTGGTCTGAGATCGCGTTACGGTGCCGTTCGACGAGGTCCGGATGATACCAGTACCAGACCTCCTTTCCGGACTCGATCCAGCTCGTTGCAAAGGCGAGGAGGGCGTGGGTCTTTCCTGAACCGAAGTTCGTTTTGCCTCGGTCTGAGTGGAGAAAGGCACTCCACTCCGCGAATCTCCACGTCCGGAGCATCGGTGTCTGCTCGCGGAGTTCGAGAATCTCCTGCCACGTCGCCCAGGTGCAATTCTCGCGGCCGGCCTGCGCGGCGAGTCGGTCGAGCAGGCATTGCTTGCACCGTCGGACAGACTCACGTCCCTGCGGATCCTTGGTGTAGAGCCAGCCGCTCATGCATCCGTGTTCGGTCATGATTTCCTCCTCGTCGATGGATGCGGGAAGGTCTTGAGGACCGCCCCTGATTCGATGTCGTATTGCTCGCGCATGAGCTGGCCGTCGATGAGCCGGTCGCGGATGTCGGTCTTTCTCTGAGGGGCCGATGGCGCGGCGCATTCTCTCCGACCGCTTCTCGTCGAACTCGGCCTGCCGCTGTCCTGTTGAGTCGTGAGCCAGCTCGTGACGAAGCGGCCGATGCCCGCGGCGGTCTTCCGGCGTTTCGGGTTGCCGATGAGCCACGCGCGCATTTTGCCAAGCTCGTGTCGAACATCGACGCCGGGGAAGGCTTTCTCCATCTCGGTGATGAAGTCTTCGGTGACAGGCGCTTCCTTGTCGCTTGTCAGCGGGAGCATCACGACGATTTCGCCGGTGCATTGTGTAGCGGGCTTGACTCCTCCATGTCGCTTCAGTTTTGCCACTTGTGCAACCGGCTTGGAGGAATCGCCACTCGTCGGCGATCCCTCCGAGCTACCAGATTCCTGCTCCTGTTCTTGCTCCTGCTCCTGCTCTTTAACCCCCTCAGGTGCGGGTGACCTCGTTTCGACACGTGGGGGGACAGGTGTCGGGGAGTAGGATTCGAAGATCCCGTGCAGGTGCCGGGACAGGTGCGCTGTATTGGCGAAGAAGTGGCTGAGGAGATGCGTCGATGGCAGGTCGTGGAGGTCGTTCAGGCAGTTCTTGAAGACGCTGGGGTTCTCCGGCGCGTTGTACTTCCACCAGGTGGGGATGTAGAGGACGCGGAGTTGGTTGTCGAAGCGCCATTCGAAGGTCCGGCAGACCTTGTCGAAGAAGAGGAGGAAGACGTTCGGCTCGAGGTTCAGGTCCTCGGCAGCGAGTGCGGGAGAAAAGTTGAAGAGGCCGATGCGATTGGATTGCGCGGTGAAGGCGTAGATCGCGACCAGCTTTTCGATGTGATCCAGCTTGCGGATGTTCTCGTCACGCCACATTCGGGGATCGATCTTTCGGTATCGCTGAGCCATCTCAGTGGTCCGGCTTCGCCACGACGCGCTTTGCGCGTTCTTCGTCCGTGAGGTCGCCGGCGTAAACGGATGTCGCGCGGCCACGATCCTTCGCGGCGTAGAGCGCGGCATCGGCGAGATCGAAAATGCGGTCGTGGAGTTCGATGGCGTCGTCAGGAGGAGTCTCGCCGAAGTCGGGCGGATACGAGGAGATGCCGCATGAAACATTGATGCTGCTCTTCAGAGATCGACCCGTGATCGCGTGGAATTGGTATTCGGACGTTTCCTTCACGATGCGCTCGGCAATGGCTTTGGCGCCGACGACATCGGTCTCGGGGAGGATGAGGCCAAACTCGTCGCCTCCGACGCGGGCGGCGCAATCGCTCTTACGGGTGAAGTGCGCGAGGAGTTCTCCGAACTCCTTCAAGACGAAATCACCGGTTGCGTGGCCGAAATCGTCGTTTGCGGCCTTGAAGCCATCGAGGTCCATGAGGACGAGCGAGAGAAAGTGCGAGCCTTTCGCGCGAGCGAGCTCGGCGGTGAGTTGCCGATCGAAGAACTTGCGATTGCCGAGGCCTGTGAGTTTGTCGATGTACGCGCCCTTCTCGATCTGGCGGATGCGGCCGAGGAGTGTGGTCATGAACTGATCCGCGGGCATTCCGCGCTCGGCGACGATGCCGATGACGGCCTGCGACGGAAGCCAGATTCCGAGGCATGTCTGGCAGATGTCGAAGTTGACGGACGCGATCTTCTGCGTCTCGATCGGCACACGACAGCAGGGACAGTCCATCAGACGCGTTTCACTTCGCTGGCGGCGTTTCGGTTTCATCGTGTGATCCATTTCGTTCGGCGACCAGTTTTTCGACGACGGCGCCGACCTTCTCGCGGATGTCGGAGGCCTGAAGGACCTGACCGCCGCGGAGCTCGTTCACCTTGTCGCGGAGGTAGAAGTGCGCGAGAACCAGGTCCCGGTCTTTACTGTCCCATGCGTACGGATCGGCCTCGACGTATGCGTCATCGTCGATCGCGATCATGTAGAGACCTTCCGTAGTGATGCCGACATCGGCGGTGCGATCGTCGGCGAGTTTTGCAAAGTTGATCGGGATGAGCGCGACGAGATAGTGGCGATCGCCGGTCTCGAGGCGGAAGTGTTTTACGCGCATGGGGAGCTTCGATCCTCGAAGAGTGAGGACTGGCGTGGAAGGGCTACGCTCTGGCGGAACGCGGTTTCGAGGGCTTTGAGTCGCTCGCTCAGCGCGACAATGCGCGCGGTGAGTTCGTGCCGCGCGGCTTCGAATTCCGCTTCGTTTGCGATGATGAAGTAGCCGTTTACGGGATCCGCGCCGATGGGCACTCGATGAGTCTTGATGAGCGCCTCGATGGTCTCGCGCAGGCGACGGTTGGGGAGATCGAGTTTTTCCTGAAGAGCTTTGCCGCCGATGCCGTTTCCGGAACCGGTGTGGTCTCTTTGCAGGGCGGAGAGGACTGCATCCTCGTTGGGCGTGAGCTTCATGTGTCTGTCATCCACGTTTCTTCGCGGGTTTCTTCAGGGCCGCCGGCGTGTGATCAGGCCTATCGTCGGGATCGAACGGGAGCTTCTCTTCGGGGGTCGGGCTGTCAGACGGCGGAATCGGGAGCGCGATTGCGATCCGGACTTCCTGGTCGACGAGGTCGGCGAGAAGCGAGATGTCGGGCGGGGAGATGTCGAGCACGGCCTGCATTCCGGAGTCTGTGATCTCGAGGCTCTTGATGATCGCGGGGAACGAGAAGGTCACGGTGTTCTCCGGCGGTAGTGGCGCCGGCGGTCGACTCGGCGACGGTCGCCGTATCGCCGGCGGCCGTGTTCGAGCATTGTGATGCGATGCCGGCGGTTGGCGGTGCCTCGTCGCTCTTGAGTGCGGCGCTCGCCGGTGCGTCGGCTATTCATTTGGCCGCCTCCGTCTGGAATTCGACTTCACGGGCAAGACGGAGGAGGCGAGCCCACGCCCAGAGGCAATCGGGGGAGGAGGAGTAGACGACGCCTTTGGGCAATGTCGGTTGGGAAGCGGCGTCATTCCGGACATCGGCGGCTCGGTCCGTGTTGGGCTGATCGTCAAGCATCGCGTCTCCTTCGCGCCTGCGGACGATCACGGCGGGGGAGATTTGGCCGTGCGCTGGATTGCTCGGACCAGCGGCAACCCGCTTCGGTGAACATTCGGGGGAATAGAACGTAGGGAGGCACACCGAGAGCTTTGGCGATGCGAAGTGCGGTAGCCGGTCTGGTATGGGCGCGAGCTTCAATCCTGGCAATTCCACCGCGAGTGAGGCCCACGCGGCGTGCCAGTTCCCCAAGCGACCATCCCTTGGCGAGGCGGATTTCTTTCAGTGGTTCTTTCAGTTCCATATCAATTATGAATGACAGATATGAACTACAAATTAGCATTCTGTCAACATTAGATTTCATACGCGTTATTTGTGTTGACAAACGTTGACAAACCGCTACATTTCCACTCATGAAAGTCATCGAGTTTCTCAAGCAGACGTTAAAGGACTGTGACAAGCCTCAATACGAGGTGTGCAATAGCGTGAACGTCGCGCAATCGACGCTCAGCCATGTGATGCGCGGGCGCAGCGATCCCAGACTGGACACCTTTGTGAAGCTTGGTGGTCCGCTCGGCTACGAGGTGCAGGTCGTCACAAGGAAGGCGGCCTTCATGCTCGGGATCAAGGGAGGCAAGGCGGATCTTGTCGAAGAAAATAGCAGGCGCAAGGAAACTCGATTGGAACGGCTCGCGACCTTCTACTCACGGCGATTATCTCCCCTGGAGCTCGAAGGCTTGTGCGAGGAGCTGGAGATGCGCGCAGATCACATCGACAAACAAAAAAAGCGCGTCGCGAAAGCGAGCTAACCCCTTGGACGCCCACGCTGATCCTGGGCGGCAAGCCGGAATCGGCACCGGTGCTCGAACTTGCGAAGCCGCGAAAGCCGCGAAAACGTCGGTCCCCTTCGGTGCCGGCGATCAGCAATCCGGAATCTGGTCCGGTGATATGCACTGATCCGGGAGGGTCGAACTATGAATAAGAAATCAGAGGAGAACGCGGAAGGCGTTATTATGCCGCCCGAACGTCGCGCCATCATCTACTGTCGCGTCTCGACGGAAGAGCAGGCCAAGGGCGGCATCTCGATCGAGATGCAGATGGAAAAATTGCACCACCTTGCGAAAGTTCACGACCTCACTGTCACCGAAACCATCTGTGACGCCGGCGTCTCAGCGAAAAACCTCCATCGCAAGGGAGTCGAGAAAGCGCTTGAACTTGTGCGCGAAGGCCATGTCTCGCATCTCCTCATCTATAAGCTGGATCGCCTCTCGCGTTCCATTCGAGATATCGGCGTGCTCATCGACCTCTTTCAAGAAAAGGGAGTGGCTCTCATCTCAGCAACCGAAAGTATCGACACTGCTTCGCCAATGGGGCGGATGATCTGCAACATCCTCGGGTCGTTTGCGCAATTCGAACGTGAACTTATCGCGGAGCGGACGCGTGATGCTATGGAGCAACTTTGGAAGGCCGGTCGCTGGACAACGCGCGCTCCATTCGGATACATCTTCGATGATAATCGCCGGCTACTCCCGCATCCGGAGCAGGCTCCACTGGTGCGCGAGCTATTCGAGCGAACGGCCGATGAACGACTGACGACGAGAGACGCATTTCACTCGGTTATCGACGACAGCCGCTACACTGCGGCGCGAAAGTGGAACAAGTCTGGTGTTTACTTCGTCCTGACATCTCGCGTTTACCTGGGCGAGGTGAAGCGAGGCAAGAAGTGGGGGCGCGGGATGCACGACGGTATCATCGACGCCGAACTCTTTGATCGTGTTCAGGGTCAGCTCAGCGCGCGCAACAATATCGGGACGATTACGCGCGGACTCTCCGCGAATGTGCTGGCGGGTATCGCGGTGTGCGGGCATTGCGGCCGGAAGCTAATCGCACGAACCGGGCGCAGGAAAGGTTCGAAGACCGACAAGGATCGTCAGACCGCGCGCTACGCTTATTACGTCTGCCCAAGTTCTGCGGATCGAAAAGACTGCGTGCTTGCGCCGGTTCCAGCACCTGCAATCGAGGAGGCGATCTTCTCCGAGATGGCGAGCATCGGGCAGAACCGGGCCTTGGTGGCTGCCATCGTTCGTGATGCTGAAACGTTGCTCGAGACCAGAACTCGCGGCGAACGGGTCGAGATCAAGACGGCGCGCCGGCGACTCACGCTTCTCGAGAAGAAAGTTCGCGTCGTCATGGATCACCTTTCGGAGATTCCTCCGAGTGATCCGCGCGCCAAGGAATTCACGACCGAGCTCGATCGGTTGAGCGCGGAGAAGGACTTGGTGAGCAACCGCGTCAGCGAGATCGAGGCACAGCTCTTCACGAAGCGCCGCGACCGGATGAACGTGGATCTGCTGGTCTCCCTGCTGATGTATCCCAGGCTCTACCTGCCGAAGCTGAACGGGAAAGACCTGCGTGAGGTCATGAAGGGGATCATCCACAAAGCGACGATCTGGAGCCGTGAGGAGATCGAAATCGAGGTCGCCGTGCCCGCAGGCTCGCGCGGGGTTATGATGGCGTCCAATGGAGCGTCCCCAACGGGATTCGAACCCGTGTTTTAGCCTTGAAAGGGCCATGTCCTGGGCCTCTGGACGATGGGGACTGGATGCAGGTCGAAAAACGACGGGGAATTATCCCATGGGCGGCGGCGTTCCGCCACCGAAATCAGCTTTGGAATTTCTCCAGCGTGGCGATGGCTTCGTCGACCTTCTTCTGCGTGGCTTGCGTCGCCTGCGTCAACGGCCGCCGGACGATGTTCTGGCATTTGCCGAGCCTGGCGACGGCGGCCTTTACCGGGATCGGATTGGTTTCGGCGAAGAGCGCCTTCGCCAGCGGGAGCATCGCGTAGTGGATCTTCTTCGCGCGCTCGGTGTCGCCCGCTTCCCACGCGCGGATCAGCTCGGCGTTCAGGCGCGGCGCGACGTTGGCGGTCACGGAGATGACGCCCTTGCCTCCGATGGCTAATGTCGGAAGGATCGTGAAGTCGTCGCCGGAAAGGACGACGAACTCGCGAGGGGTCGTCGCGATCACCTCGGAGATCTGCTCCAGGTTCGCCGTGGCTTCCTTGATGCCGACGATCTTCTGGTGCGAGGCGCAGGCCGCGACAGCGGGAGGCAGCATATTCACGCAGGTTCGGCCCGGGACATTGTACAGGATGATCGGAATGTTCGACGCGTGCTCGATCGCCTGGAAGTGCTCGATCAAGCCCGCCTGCGTCGGCTTGTTGTAATACGGCGTGATCGAGAGAACGAAATCCGCTCCGACCTTCGATGCGAAATTCGTCAGCCGGATCGCTTCGTCCGTCGAATTGGATCCGGCGCCGGCGACGACCGGAACGCGTTTGGCCACCTGCTTCACCACAAGCTCGACGACATGGTTGTGCTCGTCGTGCGTCAACGTCGCGGATTCGCCGGTCGTTCCGCACGGCACGATGCCGTCGGTTCCCTCGGCGATGTGCCACTCCACGAGTTCCTTCAGCGCGTCGTCGTCGATCGATCCGTCCCGTTTGAAGGGCGTTATGAGCGCGACGAACGAGCCGCGCAGTTTTTCAAGGCCTCGCATTTTTCTTCTCCAGTTCCATTTCAGGTTGCAGCATATCTTCGTATGTTTCCCGGCGGCGGACAAGACTCGCCTTCGTGCCCGCCACGAGCACTTCCGCGGCCCGGGGGCGCAGATTGTAGTTCGACGACATCGCCATGCCGTACGCTCCGGCTGATCCGATCGCCAGCAGGTCGCCTGCCGCCGGCAGGGGCATGACGCGCCCCTTCGCGATGAAGTCTCCGGTCTCGCAGACGGGGCCGACGATCTCGCACGTCGTCTCCTGCCGTCCCACCGGCGTCTTGACGTGCCAGACCGGATGATAGGCGTCGTACAGCGCGGGGCGCATCAGGTCGTTCATCGCGGCGTCGACGACGACATACCGATGAATCGGCGTTTCCTTCACGTAGTGGACTTTCGTCAGCAGGACGCCCGCCTCTCCGACAAGCGACCGGCCCGGCTCGAGTATCAGCCGGCAGCCGGCCGCGTCCAGGAACGGCGCGATCGCGGCCGCGAGATCCTGGGGCGAAGGCGGAGTCTCGTTGTTGTAGGTGATCCCGAGCCCGCCTCCGAAGTCGAGGATGCGGAGATCGATGCCGACCGAACGGATCTCCTTGATGACCCGCGTGATTTTCTCGGCGGCCTGGACGAAGGGCTCGATCTTCGTGATCTGGCTCCCGATGTGGCAATGGATCCCGATCGGATCAATGTTCGGCAGGTCCTTCGCCAGCTTGTAGGTCTCGATGGCGGCCTTGATGTCGAGCCCGAACTTGGATTCCTTCTTGCCCGTGGAGATGTAGGCGTGCGTCCGGGGATCGACGTCGGGATTGACGCGGATGGCGATCGGCGCCTTGACGCCGGTTCGCGCGGCAACATCGTTCAGGAGTTTCAGCTCCGGGATGGATTCGACGTTGAACATGAGGATCTTCTTCGCCAGCGCCGATTCCATCTCCTCTGCCGCTTTTCCGACGCCGGCGAAGACGATCCGCTCGGGCGGGATTCCCGCCGTCAAGGCGCGGTGCAATTCGCCGCCGGAGACGATATCGGCTCCGCCGCCGGATCGGGCCACCTCCCTGATGATCGCGAGGTTGAAGTTCGCCTTGATGGCGAAGGCCACGATCGGGTCGTAGGCCTTGAACGCGGTTTGATACGCGGAGAGGATTCCGAGGACGGAGTTGAGGGAGTAGACGAAGAGGGGAGTTCCGTGGTCCCGGGCGAGCTGCGACAGAGCCACGCCCTCGCAGTGGAGCTCGCCGTTGCGTTCTGAAATGAAGTTGGCCATGAGCGCGGAAAAGTGTATCAGGATGCGGCGCGCAGGAAAAGAAAAAGGCCGGGAATTCCAGAGGGGCCCCGGGCTGAGGGTTCGGTTGACACGCCCTCCGCCACACCTGATAGTGATTCATCGTGACGGGGTTTCAAACCAGGTTCGACCGGCAGGCGCGCCGTTTCCGAAGGGAAGGGATGCTCCGCGCGTGGAGCGCTCTTGCGCTGATCTTCTGCGCCGCCGCGATCGCGGGCGCCGCCGTCCAGGTGAGCCGCGTGGAGAACGCCGGGGAGGATGAACCGGAACTGTATGACGTCACCTTCACCTTCCGGTATCCCTACGCCGATTCTGTGTATGTTCTGGGGACCTTCAACGGCTGGGAACTGGCCGACTCCAGCTCCATGGTTCGTAGCGGAGATAGCTGGGTCAAGACGGTGCGACTCGCGCGCGGCGATTACCAATACAAGTTCCGGGTGATCGACAACCCTCCGCTGGCGGATGACGGCTGGATGCACGATCGCGAGAATCCGCAATATGCCGTCAATGAGTTCGGCACATTCAACTCGCTTGTGTCAGCGGGAGGACTGCTCGGCGCGTTTCACAACCGGGAATTCGCTTCGATCGAGGACGCCATCCTGAAGCTGGTGGAACATCAATCGGACCGGCGCGAAGCGCGGAAGTTGAGCGCGCTGTATGAATCTCTCGTTCCCAGGGTGGATGAGGAGACATGGAACAGGCTCGACGAATGGGCGACGGCGTCTCCAGAATTCCACGGTGTCCATATTTTGCGCGGGACATTTCTCATCGATCGAGCCTGGAAGTCGCGCGGATCAGGATGGGCATATACCGTCGCGGATGACAGCTGGGCCATGTTCAAGGCGGATCTGGACGCGGCCAGGGTGGAGCTGGAGAAGGCCTTCAGGCTCGAGCCCCGCGATCCCAATTCCTCGGCTTATCTCATCACAGTGTCGATGGGACAAGGATCGTCCTACGAGGTCATGGACGCGCACTTCATGGACGCGATTCAGGCATCGCCCGCTCACACGTCAGCGCACATCCGGAAGGCTCAATACCTCTACGGGCGCTGGATGGGTCGGGGCACGCAGCTGCGGGATTTCGTCCGCGAATTCGCGGAAAAAATCCGCGACAATCCGGATCTGTTCACCGTCGCCCTCAACGCGCACCGGGACCTCTACAATTATCCGCAGAGAAATCCTGAATATTACCGCCTTCCCGGAGTCTGGGACGAGCTGCTGCTTGTCTATGGTTACGCCTTCGAGTCGCACCCGGACAAGGATTACGTGTATACCAATTTCATTCACGATGCCATGCGGGCCGAACCGCGCGCGCAGCGGCCCGTCCAGGCCAATCGCTTGAAGATAGACCGCGTCTACTGGGCGGAGATGAACGATCTCGCGTACATGCTGGCGACGCATCCGCGCGCCGATCATCGCCGGGGCGACGCCGCGGTTGCGATCGCGCTTCGTGTTACCGGGATCGTCCGGCTGCCGCAGACGCTCGATACGCTATCCGCCGCTTACGCCGAGGAGGGCGATTTCGCCTCCGCTCTCCAGGTGATGGACGAGGCTCTCAAGATGCCGATGGCCGATAAGCTGCGGCGCGAGCTTGCGGCGCACGCGGAGACGTTGAGGCGCGGCGAGCCGATTCGCGAAGGCGCGGCCCGGGCGGCGTCACCGGACAGGCAGAACCCGGGCAAGGAGAAGAAACCGTCCGTGGCTCCGGAAGAGGGGAGACAGGTCCCGAAAGAAGACTATGACGACAGGATCAGGCCTTCCGAGTCCATCAGCAATACGATATGACGCGGTTGCTCCGGCTGGAGTGAGAGGTGGAAGGGGAGCCCGACGCTGAGCAATCGGGGCGTTCGATTATCGCTGCATCGTTGACGGAGGATGCGCCGATTCCGGAGTCGGGCCCGGCTTTGATACCTGTCGCGCGCCGCCGGGGCTTTTTCGAATGGTTCGCCGCGTCGTATGACGCGATCATCTTCGCGATACTCCTGTTTGAATATCTCTTCATTCAACTCGTCTTCACGACGTACACCCAGAACATCGTCATCATGAAGGAGATCGCTCTCTTCGTCTGCCCTTTATCGATCTTGTCGGTCTGGTTGATCGGCGACTTCGCCCGCTACGGCCGCTTTAATCTTCCACGACATGGGTTTGTAAGCGTCTCGGTGGCCGCGCTTCTGTTTTGGGGAGCGTTGGTCTTCGCGTCGCCCTCGACACCGATAGCGGTCTACTATTGGGGATTCTACTTTTCGCTCTTCGTCAACGTCTGGGCCATTCTCAAGGTGCTCGACTCAACACTTCGGCTGATGGTCCTGCTGAGAATCGTGCTCGTCACGAATGTGCTGATGATTCTGTACGGATTGAATCAGCTTTGCGGAAGCGATGTCCTCGTGGAGCTGGGCGTCATTCCGGACTGGGGATCGAATGTCTTCGTTTCGACCTACGGCAGCCCGAATTTCTTCTCCGGTTACATGATCGTCACCGTTCCGCTGCTCGTGGGGTACTGGTTCCTGACGCGGAATCTGTTTCTCCGCCTCTTCCTGCCGGCACTCGTCGCCGTCAATCTCTTCGAGATCGTGAAGTCGACGGCGCGCGGAGCTTACATGGCAATGGCGTGGTATCTCGTCCTGTATCCGGTTCTGCTTGTCCTGGGGCGAGGTGTCCGCAGCATCGCGGACGACTACGATTGGAAACGAATCCTCCGCACCGGCATGATGATCCTGGTCATGGTGGCGTTGATCCTCGCCGTCGTTGCGCCGCATAAGACGCGCGAATTCGGCACCCAGGTCTATCAGCAGTTTTACTCGTTATGCGACTTCGAGGGGAATTACACCAACTGGGTTCGGATGGTCTTCTTTCAGATGGGGATCGATGGAGCTTTGCGCGCGCCTTTCTTCGGCCGCGGACTGGGCAGCTTCAATTTCCAGATGCCCGAGTCTCGCGCTATCTGGTATCACCGGACAGGCGTGTCGCATAATACGGATCACCCTCACAACGAGCACTTCGAGTGGCTCCACGACACCGGGATCTTCGGCCTCACGTTTTTCTGGGCGATTCTCGCTGCTTATGGCTGTCTCGGGCTCCGCGGCATTCGCCGTCATCGTGGCGGAATATTCTATGCCTTTCTCATATCCGCCTTCATGGGTCCGTGGAATGAATGGTGGCAGTCCACGTTCGATGTCGAGTCGCGCTGGACGGGGCCGGCTTTGACGCAGTGGTTCAGCGTCGGGATCGTTCTCGCGGTCGCAAGACTCCCCTTGATCCGGACCCGGGAGGAACTGGAACACGCATGCGCGGAGCGGCGACCCGCGCCTCCTGTTCCGATCGGTTCGGAATTTCTGCCGCTCGTCATCATCGCGTGCGCTCTACCGCTCTATTTCCTCTGTTATGTATGCTACGACTTCTGGATGGCCGATCATCATCTCAGGAACAACATGGCGTATACGGACGCCAACCAGGGGAGCGTCAACAGCGCGCTCCACGAAGCGGAAACCGCGCGGTCGCTCTGCTACATGAACCCGTCGAACTATTACAAGCTCGCCTACACGTATCTCGTCGCGGGCCAACTCGAACATGCCATGAATTCCTACCGCGATCTTCAGTCCTTCGCGCCCAACTACGCGCAAATCCATATCAACCTCGCGTTCCTTAACGATCAGATGGGACTTCGAACGGCCTCCGCCTGGGAACGTGATCGCGCCGCGACGATCGAGCACAACACGAAGAATCATCGCGACGCGGCGCAATACTGGCTGCAACTGGGCGATTCGAATCGCGCTCTCGCTCATTTGAGACACTGTTTCACGATCGAGCTGGATCGGCTGGAAGATGGGTATCACTTCTGGTACGATCACGACAACCTCCGGTCGGAAGCGGCGCGAATTTACATGCAACGCGGCGAGAGAACGATTGCCGAGATGGAACTGGCGCTTGCGCTCCAATCGAATCCGAACAATGTCCTTGCCGCCGTGCTTCTGACGCAGCTCCGCACGGAGGAGCAGGATCACGAGCGGACGACGGAACTGGAGGAGATGCTCCAGAAGTACGCGCCAGCGAATCCCGCGCTCCTCCTCCTGAAAATGTCCCGCGCCGTCGCCTCGAGGGATTATGCTACCGCATTGCTGATCGCGGACGAGGCGTCTTCAGGGCTGCCGCTTCCTCCGCAGGGCGGTCAGCCTTCTCAGGAAACCGCCCACCTTGGAAATTCTCTTCTCTCGATGACCCAGGTCATTTTCGGAGCCCATCACGACCAGGCGAAATGTTTCGATATCGCCGGGTGGGTCTACGCGACGCAGGGGCGGTATGAGGAATCGGATCAATTTCTCGCGCGTGCCTTTATGATGACACAGGACGCCCGAACAGGGGAGAGACTGGGCAGAGTCAGGGCGGCGCGGAAGATCAAGCCGTGATCGCGGTGTTCTCCCGCTACGGAGCGTCCGGCTGGTAGGCTTCGATGCCCAGCCGGATCCGGACTTCATCTCCGATGACAGCCGTCTCGGCGAAGCTTCCCGATCCCACGCCGAAATCGTTCCGCTTGATCACGAATTCCGATATCGCTCCGGCAACCTGGTGGCCCTTCTTCGCGGGATGAGCTTTTATTCCCTCGAGTCGGAATGGAATCGTGATCCGTTTCGTGACGCCGTGGATCGTCATGTCGCCTGTCACCTTGTACGTCGACTTGCCGGCGCGACGGAAGTGATCCGCCACGAAGGTCATGTCGGGATACTTTTCGACATCGAAAAAGTCAGCGCTTTTCAGATGCGAATCCCTCCGGTCGACTCGGGTGCTGATCGTCGCCACGGGGATGCGGACGTTCATCCGGCTGCCGGAAAGATTCTTCGGATCGAAGTTGAGCTTGCCGGAGAGCGATGAGAACGAACCGTAAACGGGAGTGAAGATATGCCGGACGGAAAACGTGATGCTGGAATGAGCCGGATCGATGGTCCATTCCGGCGCATCCTCCGCGTCTTGACGCTCCGCGATGGCCGCGAGCGGCGTGAAGATCAATAATGCAATAACCAGACAGTTCCTGAACATGGAGTCCCTCCTCAGATGGTGTTGAATGACATTATAGGCTTCCCGGGCTGAAAAATGTTCGAACCCGAGCCGTAATATCCACTTGTCCGATTTCGTCGGGCAGGAATTGTGGAAAACCAGGGTCCTGATTCCACCGGGCGCTTATCGCCCCAGGTAATTCCTTGCCCAGCGATTCGTAGGGTTGACTTCCAGCGTCCTCTCGAAGGCTTCACGGGCGGACATCTCGTCGCCCAATTTCAGGCGGCTCATTCCGAGGTAGAACCACGCATCGCCGTCCGAAGGTTCGTGGCGCGCAACTTCCGCATACAGATGAGCGGCATCGTAAAAATCCTCCCTGTTGTACTGGATCGTCGCGAGATTATACAGCGCCGTGGTGTTGGCGGGATCCAGGAGGATAATCCTGCGATAAAGTCCGGCTGCATTTTCGACATCGCCCTTGTCGGAAGCATGTCTCGCGTCGATCAACAGGGCGTTGATCCGCTCTTCGACCGGGACGACGTCGGCGGGCGTGGGCTTCGCGGGAGCCGAAAATACCGCTCGCGGCGGCGTCCTTTCTTCACCCGGCATCGCGCTCATCTTGGGGCGGCGTGGACCCTGCGAAACTTCGCGCCTCATCGTCTCTTCGAAGTAACCTGACCGCGCGACCTTCGGACGGACGGTGATCTCCCCGAATGCCCACTCCGCGGAGACACGATGCTCGTCACCCAGGTCTCCAAGCGGTATGAACGCGTAATCGATCTGCAGGTCCTTCATCCGGAATCCCGTTCCGAATGTGATTCCATATCCCGCTTCGTTCCGGCCGTCATAGCCCAGCCGGAGCGCGAGCGACACGACCGGCCGATACTCCACGCCTGCCTTGATGGCGCCTTCCATCGACCGCACCGCTTCGTAGTCCGCCGTGAGGAGCCACCGCCCGGTCGGTTGCCAGGCCGCGCCCAGGTCGAAGGTCAGCGGCAGCTTCTCCGGTTCGGTCTGGAACTTCGCGTTGGATCCGATATTCCGGACGGCGCCGCCGATTTTCAATCCCTCAATAGGAGATATGTACATTCCTGATAAGTCAACGGTGACGCCGCGCGCCGCGACATCGTCCAGTTCCAGGCTGTAGAAGGCGACGGAGCCGCCCAGGGAGATCCGATGGCTCACGAACCGGCCGTACGCCGCGCGCAACAGCCAGTCCGACGCTCCGAAGGTTCCCGCTCCCGTCTTCGATGTTGTGGTCGTCCTGACGATCGAACCGTAATCGAGGTAGGATATCGAAACGCCGAGGCCGCCGTCGAGCCATGGCGTTGTTCCCGCGAGATCGGACCGGTTGATATCGAGTATGGAGACAGCGTGCTGGGCGAAGAGCCGGAATCGATCGGTGCGTCCCGTTTCGTCTTCCGCTTCATCCAGAAGGGAAAGCGAGGCCGGATTATACCGCACGGCAAGCGGTCCTTCGGCCACGGCGGAGTAGGCGCCGCCCAGGGCCGCCGGACGCGCGCCGACGACTCCGCGCAGGAGCGCGTCGCCGGAGGAACTGCCCGCGCGGCCTCGTGCGGCGGCCGGCAGGACGGATGCAGCAAGAAGCGCCGCGGCGAAGAATACGCGGGTTCCTGCGGCCGACCGCCGGCTCGTCATCGGATCACCACGAGCTTGCCGGTCCGTCGCTCGCCCGACGGCGAGATGATGAGGTAGATGTAGACGCCGCTGGCCATCTTGATGCCGCGGGAATTCCGGACATCCCATTGCGCGCCTCCGGACGCGTCAACGGACACTTCCGCCGCCTGCTCCCCGAGAGCCGAGTAGATCCTGATGATTGAACCCTGGGGCAGATTCTCGAAGGTAATGCCCGTGTTCGCGACTCCCGGGATGTACTCCGCGCCGTTAGTGGCGTCCCCGTCGTTCGGCTTGAATGGATTCGGATAAACGACGAAGGTCGCGAGATTCGTTGTCGCCGCGACCGGAGCGGCCAGAGTGAAGAAGGAGAAGTGACGCGTCCTGAAGCGCGCGGTCCCGGCGGTGAGATCGATCTCCGGGGCGCCGAGCTCCTCCCAGCGTCCCGTGTCGCTCGAATAAGTCCAGATCTTCAGATCGAAGACGGATACCTTCGATCCCTGGACGCTCACCTTGTTGTCGGCGTCGAGCTCGGGCAGCGGGATCGTGATCCAGACGTCGGCGCCGGGCTGCGAACTGTCGGAGAAAGCGACCTCGGCCACCAATCCCACTTCCTGCCGCTGCGAATTCCGGATCGCCTGCGTCTCGATGGGGCTGGTGGGCGAGAGAGCCACGCGCAGCTTGACGGGCCGGGTATCGGATGCCGCTGGAGCGGCGCCGGAATCGAGCATGACCTCGCAGCGCCGGCCCGACGGAGTGATCGCGACGATCGTATCCTGCCGGGTCCTGAAGACGACATGGTCGACACGGAAGGTGTCCGCCGCGTGGTTCGCATCGCTGTGAACATTCGCGTCGTCGGCGTTGGAGACCAGTTCGATCCGGACAACCTCGGACATCGAATCGGCGGAGAACCCGCCCGAAAGCATCGGGATGGCGCGGATATCGACGAGGCCGTCCGCGAGGGCCTGCGCGTTCCAGTGGACGTTGGAATTTCCCGTGCCGCCGTAGGTCGTGGGATTCGACTGGCGCGAGGAAACGAGCATGTCGGTCCAGTTTCCGCCGGAGGGTCGGTACTGGAAGCGGACCGCCGCCACCCCGGACTTCTGCGCCGGCGTTCCGAGAACGCGCGTCACAACCTCCACGCCGCCCGTGCGCGTGACGCGGTGTCCGGAATGCGGCGTGATGATCTGCGTCTGCGCATAAGGCGGAGCGCCGCCGAGAACGCGCACCTCGACGAGATTCGTATTGAGATCGGAATTTCCGAGCGCGTCGACGGATTGGATGCGAAATCGATATATCGAATCGGTTGCCAGGATGCCGGTGATGTATGTGATGGGACCCGCCGCTTGATGCGCGACATAGTCGAGGATGGTATCGGCGGATGTGCGAAGACCGGAGTCCCAGTAGATGCGATAGCCTCCTCCGGACATGTCGGAAGAAGGAGAAGGCTGCCAGGAGAGTTTGACTCCGCCGGTTTCCAACGCCACCCCGCGAAGCTCCAGAGGCGGCTGCGGCGGGATCGTGTCCGCCGGAACGGCGCGTTGGAAGGAACTGGCGGTGACGGCGCGGTTACCGAGCCGATCGACTGCGGCAACCTGCCAGTAGATCGCGCCCGAATCCGAATGGGCGAGCAAAATCAACGCGTGCGTTTCCGTCGTCGTGTCATTTGCAATAAACGACGAGTAGCCCGGCGAACGCGACAACTGGAGATTGTAGCGAACCTGGTTCGACGCAGCCGAGAGCGCAAGCGCAGAATTGCCGGCCGGAGTATCGAACGAAGCGTCCCATCGGAAATCCAGCGTGGATGTCGTGATCGTCGCGCCGTTTGTCGGCGCGCGAAGGGGAGGATTCGACGGCGCCTGCGGATCGACGGCGAAAACGCGTGTTTCGGAAACGACCTGATTGCCGAAGGAATCGCTCGCGATGACGCGCCAGGCCTGCCACGCGCTCGCCGTGAATAATATCATCGCGGATGTCTGCGCAAGCCCGGGCGAATCGATCGCCAGCGAAGTGAACGAGGCATTGTTCGCGACCTGCAATCGATACATCACCGAACTGGAATCCGAAGACGGGCTCCACTGGAAGCGCAGCGACGCCGAAGTTGTTTCCGCGCCATGCTCGGGTTGAATCAGCGTGAACGGAGACGGCGTATTGGACTCCGGATCGGTCCGAGCGGTCGCGATCGAATCAGAGTAGAAGGATTCATTCGGAAAGGGCGCGTGCGCATCGAAGGAAGTGACGCGATAGTATCGGCGGTCGCTCATCGCAAGACCCGAATCGTCGAACGATGTCGTCCCTGCGCCCACGGTTGCATGCCGCACCCAGAGCGAAGTATCTGCCGCAAGGGAACGATACAGATGGTATCCCGCCAGTCCGTGCGCCGCTTCCTGCTCCTCCGAACTCGACACCGCGGACCAAGTTACGCGGATCCCGCTTTGGCCGAGTGCCGCGGCCGTAACGGTCGTGGGAGCGCGAGGCGCGACCGTGTCCGAACCGGCCGTCGTGTCCACGGTGCCAAGGCGGTACGGAGTGAAAGTAACCATCCCGGCCGTTCCCCATATGCGGCTTCTCAAGATTGAGCTGTCGACGGTGCCCCACCAGTTTCGCGCCATGGCAACGGAAGCGCTTCCCGCATTGAAGACGGCATAGCTCGTACCCGGAATCGCGAGATTATTCTTCTCAAATGTGTTTCCGCCGCCGAAGGCTCCAATCCTTACGTCATACTGCCCGCACCCGCGGATTTCGTTGCCGGAAACAAGATTCTGCGTTCCGGATGCGAGATGGATCCCGTCGATCACGGAAGATTCGATGATATTGCCGGCAATTATGTTCCGGTCGGAAGCATCGCCGAAGAGGATGCCCGTGCTGTTTTCTCTGATGAGGTTTCCCGCGACGATCGTACCGCGGGCAAGGGCGAGATCGATACCGCGATTCCCGATCGAAACGATCCTGTTCCACCGGATGATGTTGGAGTCGGATTTCAGGATGATGATGCCCCGGGACGCCTGGGTCCGGATGAGCGACGATTCGATCGTGTTGTTGTTATTCGGCGCATAAGTCGAATCCAGCGTCACGCCGTGGCTGGCGCCGTCGGAGATTTCAAGATCCCGCAGAACATTCCCGTCGGAACCCCGGACCAGGTATACGCCCGCCTCGTAGCAGCCGGAAGCGTTTGAGTTCTCGATGACCGACTGATCGGTCGAGGTGAAGCGGATCCCATCGAATGCTCCGGCGGTTCCTACATTGCGGATGCGAACGCCGGCCACGCCGGTGCAGTGCAGCGCGAACAGGCCGGGAATCGAGGAATCCCCGGGAGGATCGATCCTGGTGGACGCGGAGTCCTTTCCGATGATCGCGATATTGCTCGTGGAAATAACGACAGCCTCCGCGAACAACCCCGAGTCAACGAGGACGATATCCCCGGCGGAGAGAAGCGACATGACCGCCGCGATCGTCCGCTTTGGAGTAGCCATCGTCAGACCATTGTTGGCGTCGTTTCCGACGGCTGACGTGAAACTGTCGCCCGATGTCGATCCATCATTCACATACCAGAAGTTCGCGATGGAAGTATCGACGGCATCCGTTGTGGCGGACGCGATCGAGTCGGAGTAGAAGCTTTGGTTCTCATATGGCGTCCAGGAGTCGACAGCCGTGACCCGATAGAACCATGTTGCGTTTGCCTGAAGGCCCGTGTCGTCATACGAAAGAGAAGCCGCCGCGACAGAGGCGAGCGGAGACCAATAGGATGTATCGGCAAGGGGGGAACGGTAGATCTTGTATCCAGCCAGGTTGGTCGAATAAGCGTCAGGCTCCTCGTCCATTATCGTCGGCGACCAAGAAACCCGGATCGACGTCGTCGTCAGCGGCGCCGCCATGACGGTGTCAGGAGCCTTCGGCGCCACTGTGTCGGCGCCGGGCGCCGTGTCCACGGGTCCGAGGCGATAGGGAATGAAAATAATGAAATCCCGGCCCGGACCGCGAATCTTCGACTTGATCTGCAGCGAATCCGTCGTTCCCCACCAATTGCGAGGATAATCGAATCGCGCCGGCGTGTTATTATACAAGATGGAATCCGGTCGGGCGACGCTTCCGCTGAAGTTATTCTTGCGGCATGTATCGCCGCCCGACGCGCCGTCGATGGAGTGCGACCAAGCGGTATTCGCATACATCGCATTGGCTTCGAAACGATTGCTGTTGGACGATTCGAGCCTGAGACCATTCACCGCATTCATCGATGCCGTGTTCCGAAGGAAGACATTATTGTCCGCGCCGGTCGCAACGAAGAATCCGTAGATCTTGTTAGAATCGGCGGCATTTCCGGCGAACGTGTTGTTCGTCGTCGCGTCGATGTAGATGCCGTAATTGAGATTCGAATCTGCGCGATTGTCCCGGACCGTGTTGTACATCGTCTGCGCATGGAGATAGATGCCGACGGCGCCGTTGGAATCCGATACGTTGTTTGCGATCAGATTCGAATCGCAGCCATTCCTGAGATAGATGCCATGCAGCCCGTTGAGACATGTGCGGTCGTTCCGAATCGTCGAGCGATCCACGTTATAGAACTTGATTCCCTCATACGCGCCTTGGATTCCCAGGCCTTGCACCGTGATTCCGGACTGCGTATCCGCATAGACTCCGAATAGGCCGACCGTTGCGCCGGAACCGGCCGGATCGATGACCGTCGAAAGCGAATCCTTTCCGACGATCCAGACATTATCGGTGTCGATCCTGGCGACCGCGAATTCCGAACTGTTCACGGAGGAATGGGAGTCAAACGTTCCCGCATCGATGTAGACCGTGTCCCCAGAAGACAGAAGCGCCATGACGATATGCAGATCCCTTTTCGGCGTCGCGATCGTAAGCCCATCGTTGGCATTGTTTCCCACGGCGGATGTGAACGAATCCCCCGCGGTCGATGTGTCGTTGACATACCAGATATTAGGCCCGGAGGTATCTACTACTGAAGTGGACGCCGACGCAATCGAATCCGAGTAGAAGCTTTGATTCTCGAAAGGCGAGTGATTGTCAAAAGCGGTGACGCGATAGTGATAGGGCGTATTTGCGGCCAGGCCTGAGTCGGTGAAACTTGTCGACGGAGTCGCGCCATGCAGGATCCAGAGCGATGTGTCGGCCGATGTCGAACGGAAGACGCGGTAGCCGGCCAGGTCGACCGAAGATTCGGCTTCTTCCGACGCCGTCACTGCTGCCCACGTGACTAGAATGCGAGATGAGTCGAGCGCGGCGGCTGTTACTGTATCGGGCGCGCGCGGCGCGACCACATCGGCGCCGCAGGCGGTGTCGATCATGCCGAGGCGGTACGGCCAGTAGACGATGGAGTCGCGGCCCAGTCCCCAGATCTTCGCCCTGATCGCGGCCGAGTCTGTGGTACCCCACCAGTTGCGCGTGAAATCGAAGCGATTCAGCGTGCCATTGAACACCGCCGAATCGGGCGTCGCGATCGTTCCGAGAATCGTACTCTTGTTGACAGTGTCGGCCGATGAGGTGTCCTCGATATAGAAACCGGCGCCCCATCCCTCTTCCGTGGCGCTTGTCTGGTGTGTGAAGATGCGATTGTTCGAGCATTGCGAGAGCCTCACGCCTGGGTTTCGGTCCCGATTGATGTTATTGACGAGCAAATTGTGACTCCCGCCAAGAATCCAATAACCGGCTCCCCCCTGGTACCCGCCGGCTTGATTGCATGTGAGCGTGTTCCATGAGCCGGCAATGAGAAAGGCATCTCCCACGTTGCTTTCAGAGCGGTTTTCCACGAATAGATTGGTGTCGGAACTGTTGAGGTAGACTCCGTAACCCGAGTTGTTGTTGATCTGGTTGAGACGGAACGTGTTTCGATTCGAAAGGCGCGAGTAGACGCCCATGGCCGTATTGATGACAATTTGATTCCGCTCGAACGTGTTCGAGTCGCAACCGAAATTGAGGTAGATCCCATACTGAAGAGATCTCGTCACGGTGAGATCGGAAATGACGGACGAATCGACATTGAGGAGATAGAGGCCGTGCCGGCCTTGCAGAATCTGGAAATGCTGCAGGCGGATCCGGGCGGCGTTGCGCGCATGAAATGACGGCGCCGTCGGAGCGCTGTCCGCCTCATTGAAAACGATGATCGTCGAGAAGGAATCTTTGCCGATGACGACGACATCGGAGCAGCTGATCGTGACCGTGTCCGGCTCGTAGTACCACCCCGCATCCACCAGGATCGTGTCGCCCGGTGAGAGGAGGCCTTCCACGTCATTCAGCGTCCGCTTCGGCGTGGATGGCGATCGTCCATCGTTGGTCGAGGCGCCCGCCGCCGATGTGAAGGAATCGCCGGCGGTCGAGGTATCATTCACATACCAGACGTTGGGAATCGTGTCCCTCGTGCTGGCGCGGACGATCGAATCGGAATAGAAGCTCTGATTCTCGAACGGCGCGTGATTATCGAATGCCGTGACGCGATAGCACCACGTCTGTGATTCCAGCAGTCCAGTATCGTCGTAAAGAAGAATACCGGCCGTGGCGGCTCCGCGCAGCACCCAGAGCGACGTGTCCGCCGTTCGAGAGCGATAGATCTTGTAGCCTGAGAGGCCAAGTTCGGTTTCCGATTCTTCGGACGCAACCGTCGCCGACCAGGTGACCCGGATTGCCCTCGAGTCTCGCGCGACTGCGGCAACGGTGTCCGGCGCTCGGGGGGCGATCGTATCGGCGCGAGGCGACGTATCAACGATGCCCAGCCGCCAGGGAAAGTATAAGACCGATGTTGCAGTGGAACCAGCGATTCGGTTGCGAAGAGAAACCGAATCCACAGTGGCGAACCAGTTTCGGCGGAACAATAGCCCGCCCGCCGCTGAACTGGCGGCCATCGTTTCCGCTGGAGCGCCGCTCGAGATGAAATTGTTCTTCTCATGCAGATTCGTGGTTCCGGGCCCCAGAACGAAGAAGCCGGCCAACGCGTTCGCGCGGACAGTATTCTGAGCGAGATAACAGCCATCGACATCTCCCAGATAAAATCCCGCGCGCGCATTAGACAATGCAGAGTTGTTTGTGAAACGATTGCTGTCCCCCGTGACGTAGAATCCATCCTCGCCGTTTGACTCGGCACGATTCTCGCTCAGCGTCGTCAGATTCATGCCGATGTCGAACCCGTCGGTCGTGTTGTTGCGGGCCATGGACCGCATGACAGTGTTGTTGGATCCCGTATTGACCACGTAGATCGCTGAAAGAAGAATTTCCTCCGCCAGCACGCGATCGAGCGTATTGCCGCTGGAGGATCCCCTGATAAAGAATCCATGGCGTCCCGCCCGGCTCGCCGCGCAACCTTCGATCCGGGAATTCATGACGTTGTTGAAGTCGATCCCCTTGTAGACGTCTCTGACGCGCAGATCCCGTATCAGAAGATTGGATCGTCCTGTTGCCGCAATGCCGATTGCGTTCGTGCCGGCTGAACTGTCGTTCAGATCGATGACCGTGCCTGCCGCGGATGAATCCTTTCCTATGAGGGCGACGCTATCGACGGAGAAGACGACTGCTTCAGCGTAGTTTCCCGCATCGACGAGGATCGTGTCTCCGGATGTTGCGAGAGTCATTACGGCGCCGATCGTTCGTTTCGGCGCCGACGGAAAATACCCGCTCTGCGTGTCATATCCCGCGGCGCTCGTGAAGGAATCTCCCGATGTGGAAAGATCGTTCACATACCAGATGTTCGGCCCGGAGGTGTCGATCGTCGAAGCGGTTGCGACGGAGTCGGAATAAAAGCTCTCGTTCGGATACGCCGCATGATTATCGATGGCCGTCACGCGATAATACCGCGTCGTTCCAGCCGCCAATCCCGTATCGTCGAACTGGAGGGTGCCGGAACCGACCGAACCGTGCAGGATCCAGAGCGTCGTGTCGCTTGTTTGAGAACGGTAGATCCTGTATCCGGCAAGATTGACCGCGCTCTCCGCTTCTTCGGACGCGGTCACGACCGACCAGGAGATTCGAATATCGTTTAACCCCATCAACATCGCGGCCACGGTGTCCGGATCTCGCGGCGCCACAATATCCGCGCCGCAGGTAGAATCGAGCGGCCCGAGTCGGTAGGGAATGAAGACGACCGACTCCGCGCCGAACCCGGTTATCCGGGAGCGAATGACGCCGGAGTCGATCATTCCCCACCAGTTGCGTGTCATATCGAATCTCTTCGTCGAAAGCACGTGCACGCCTGCTGCTCCGATGTTGCACTTGTTGAATGTGTCGGATGAAGCTACGCTTCGAAAAGTGATTTCCGTATCGGCGTTGCCGGTTATGTCGATTCTGGAAAACGAATTACCGATGCCGCTCAGATCGATGCCTTCGGTGAAACCATACGTGGCGTTCCCGGAGAAGATGTTGCATGTGAACTGGTTATTGGTCGAGCTATCATCCACCATGATCCCTTCATCCCAATTGGCGCTTGCCCTGTTGCCGCGCACGATGTTGCGATGACTGCCCACGCCGTTCCAGTCGCCGATCCGAAGCGCGCGTCGATTCCCGTAGCCGACGTTGTCTTCGACGACGTTGTCGATCGTGGAATAGAGATTAATTCCTGTCGTGACGTTTGAGTCGGTCCGGTTATTCGCGACCGTATTCGTGTCCGCGCCATAACCGGCGACTTCACCGGATCCGATGACGATTCCATGCCCGTTATTCGTACGCGTCGTATTGAAGCTGATTGTGTTGCGGTCGCTTCTCTTTCCGCCAAAAGGCACATCGCCCTCGACATTGATTCCTCGGCGGCCATTGCCGCTGGCGAGATTTCCATGCACCGTGCTGCCGGAAGATCCTCTCAGATCAATGCCGTGTCCCCACCCGCCATTGATGTTGGAATCGCAAATGTTATTAGTGACCGTGGCGAAGTCGGAATTGCGGAGCCAGAGGCCGTAGTCGCCGTTATGGCTCAGACTGTCGGATCGGATGACGCAGGAATCGGAATAGACGAGGTAAACGCCATTGAGCGCTCCATGAACGGCCAGGTTCTCGATACGGAGCCCGTTCTTACCATACGCATAGATGCCCGTTAACGCCGTCGCTGTAGTGGGACCGGGAGGATCTATTATCGTGAATCGTGAGTCGGCTCCGATCAGGCTGACGTACGAATCCTGGATGGCAATCGTCTCGTAGTAGTATCCGTTATCGATGTAGACGGTGTCGCCCGGCGTCAATAACTGCGCAACGGAATCGATGCTGCGCTTTGGAGTCGCGATCGTGAGACCGTCGTTGATGTTGTTTCCGACAGCGGAGGTGTACGAATCGCCCGAAGTCGACGTGTCGTTCACATACCAGACTGTCGCGCGGGCCGGCGAAGAGCCGATGCTGAGAATCAATATCGCAAGAGAAAGCCGTAAAAGAGGAATGCATTTTATCCATTCCCAAAGCGCCATGAGTGTCAGGATATCTTAGGGTAGCACCCGTTCCCAAAGATAAATTAGCTATGTAAGAAAATGCACATAGATGGTTGGTCTTACCCTCCGGATATTTCAGCGAGTGTCCGCCGTTAGAATTAATGTCACAGGAGATTTCGTATTAAAGCTTGCGTCGTCTCGCGGCTTCGTGAGGATCCAGGCGTGAACGGCTGTTCTTCAGGGAAGGGTGAACTTTGGCCAGTGATTCGTCGTCGCTGGCCGCGAGATCCGCGCCGGAATGCACGAGGCGCGCCACGATCTCGTGGGCGTGGCGGAACGGCACGCCCTGCTCCACGAGGTGCTCCGCCAGGTCCGTCGCCAGCATCGACGGATCGATTGCCTTTTCGGCTCGCTCGGAGTTGAACTGCATCGTCTCCACCGCCAGGGCCATTGCTTCCGACGCCGCCAGGATCGTATCGATCGAGTCGAAGACCGGCTCCTTGTCCTCCTGCATGTCGCGGTTGTAGGTCATCGGGAGGCCCTTCATCGTGGTGAGGAGCGCCACGAGGTTGCCGACGACGCGGCCCGTCTTGCCCCGGGTCAATTCGCAGACATCCGGATTCTTCTTCTGCGGCATGAGCGAGGAACCCGTCGTCACGGAATCGGCGAGCTGGATGAATCCGAATTCCTTCGACGAGAAGATGATGAGATCTTCCGCCAGGCGCGAGAGATGGACCTGGAAGAGGCTCGCCGCGAAGAGAAGCTCCAGCGCGAAATCGCGATCGGCGACGGAATCCATCGGATTCCGGGATGGGTGGGCGAATCCCAGCTTGCGGGCCGTGAACGCGCGGTCGATCGGGAGCGTGGAACCGGCCAGCGCGCCGCTGCCGAGCGGGCAGATGAAGAGCGCTTCGAGCCGGGCCGCGAGGAAACGCTTCATGTCCCGCACGAACATCTCCCGATACGCGCCGAAATGTGTCCGGAACCGGACGGGCTGGGCCTGCTGCAGGTGCGTGTATCCGGGCATGATCTTCTCGCCGTAGATGCTGATGACGCGCGCCAGGGCATGCACGAGTCCCTCAACTCTCTTCAACGCCTTCTCCGCGGCGTCCGCGCAATACAGCTTGAAGGCGGTCGCGACCTGGTCGTTGCGGCTTCGCGCCGTGTGAACCCGAGCGCCCGCGTCGCCGATCTTTCTCGTCAGCGCCGACTCGATGTTCATGTGGACGTCTTCCAGCGATTCGTTCCAGGAGAATTCCCCGTCCTCGATCTCCTGAAGGATGTCCTTCAGTCCCTTCACGATCTTCTGGGCGTCCGGCAACGGGATGATCTTCTGCTTGCCGAGCATCTCGGCGTGAGCGATGGAACCGCGGATATCGAAAGGCGCAAGCCGCTTGTCGAAGGAGACGGATTCGGTGAACTTCTCGACGACCGCGGACGTCCGGGCGGCGTAACCTCCGCCCCACAACTTGGCTGATCCGGTCTTGTCCCTGACTTTTGCTTTTTTCTTTTTGCCTCTTGCCTTCTTCATTTCCCCCGGCGCACCATCTCCCGGATGCGGAGCCTCAGTGCGTTCAACTTGATGAAACCGGTCGCGTCCGCCTGGTTGTACGATCCGCCCGCCTCGAACGTGACAATGTCGGGACGATAGAGCGAGTTCTTCGACTTGCGTCCCGCGACGTGGCAGTTGCCCTTATAGAGCCTCAACCGGACGGTGCCGTTCACGACCTTCTGCGATTCGTCGCAGGCGGTCTGCAGCATTTCCCGTTCCGGAGCGAACCAGTAGCCGTAGTAGCACATCTCCGCATAGCGGGGAATCCAGGAATCCCGGAGGTGCATCACTTCGCGATCGAGCGTGATGGATTCGAGCGCGCGGTGCGCGACATGGAGAATCGTCCCGCCGGGCGTCTCATACACGCCTCGCGATTTCATTCCCACGTAACGGTTTTCCACGCAGTCCGCACGGCCGATTCCGTTCCTGCCGCCGATCTGGTTCAGTTTTTCCAGGAGCTTTGCGGGGGAGAGTTTCCTGCTGTCGACGGCGATCGGATTGCCAGCCTTGAAGTCGATCTCCACATACGTCGGCTTGTTCGGCGCTTTCTCCGGGGAGACCGTCAGCTGATAAATATCCGCTGGCGGCTCCGCCCAGGGATCCTCCAGGATTCCGCCCTCGAAGGAGATGTGAAAGAGATTCCGGTCGGAGGAATACGGCTTGCCCGCGAACTTGGGCACGGAGATCCCGTGCTTCTTCGCGTACGAGATGAGGTCGGCGCGGCCCTGGAAGGTCCATTCGCGCCATGGCGCCACGACCTCGATGTCCGGATCCAGCGCATAGCATGTCAGCTCGAACCGAACCTGGTCATTTCCCTTGCCGGTCGCTCCGTGCGACACCGCGCGCGCGCCTTCCTTGCGCGCGATCTCGATGTGAGTCTTCGCGATGCAGGGTCGCGCCAGGGATGTTCCCATCAGGTACGTACCCTCGTAGACCGCGTTCATCCGGAGCGCGGGGAAGACGTAGTTCGCGACGAAGTCTTCCTTCAGGTCGACGATGACGGTCTTCAGCGCGCCCGTCGCCTTCGCCTTCCGGCGCACTTCGTCGACCTCGGCGCCCTGCCCGAGATCCGCGGCATACGCGATGACTTCGTAGCCCTTCTCCTCGATGAGCCACTTCAAGATGACCGATGTATCCAACCCGCCTGAATAGGCGAGAACGACTTTCTTCTTAGACATGTTGACTCCTTGTTATAGTACGCCCTTGGTCGACGGCACTCCGCTGATTCTCGGGTCGATGAACGTCGCCTCCCGGAGCGCCACGGCGACGGACTTGAACGACGATTCCACGACGTGGTGCGGATTCGTGCCGCCGGTCAGGTCCATGTGCATCGTGATCCCGGCCTGCGAAGCGAAGGCGCGGAAAAAATCCTCCGCGAGATAGCAGTCGAACGATCCCGTTTTTTCGCGCGGAAAGGCGCCGCGCAGATACAGGCCGCCGCGGCCGGAAATATCGATGTCGACGCGCGTCAGGGCTTCATCCAGGGGGACGCTTGCCGAGGCGAAGCGGCGGATCGATCGTTTATCTCCGAGCGCCTTCAGGAGGGCCTGTCCGAGAATGATGCCGACGTCCTCCACCGTATGGTGGTCGTCGATGTGCGTGTCGCCCTTGGCTTTCACGATGAGGTCGATGAGGCTGTGGCGGCCGAGCTCGCCGAGCATGTGATCGAAGAATCCGATCCCCGTTTCCGCGGTCACCTCGCCGCGGCCGTCGAGCCGGACCGTGGCGCTGATATCGGTTTCCCGCGTCTTCCGCTCCACTCTTCCGATTCTGTCAGCCATGGCGCTCGATTACCTCCAGCAGTCTGTCGATCTCTTCGTCCGTTCCGACCGTGATCCGGATGCCTTCCGAGATGCGCGGATCGGTTTCGAACCAGCGGACGATGATATTCTCTTTTCTCAAAAAGTCATAGACGCGTCGACCGTTCTTGTCAGGAGGGACGGCGAAGATGAAATTTGCCCCGCTTTTATGCACCATGAACCCGAGTTCCGTCAACCGCTTTTCCAGCCGGGACCGGGTGGAAACCACCTTTTGGCGCAGTGCCACGGCGTAATCGACGTCGCGGAGCGCCGCCGCCGCGCCGGCGTCGGCCAGGAGGCTGACATTATAGGAGTCCTTCAGCTTCTGGAAATCGGCGATGAGATCCGGGGACGCGACCGCGAATCCGACCCGGAGGCCGGCCAAAGCATAGGACTTCGAGAGAGTCCGGACGACGATGAGGTTATCGTGCCGCCGGACGAGATCCATCGCGCTCGTTCCCTGGAAATCCGCGTACGCCTCGTCCACAAGGACGAGGCCGCCAAACGACAGAAGCGTCTCGATCTCGTCGAGCGGCGTCACCGTTCCCGTGGGCGAATTCGGCGTGGCCAGGATCGTCAGTTTCGCGCCGACGGATCCCAGCTGGCGGATGTTCACGGCGAAATCCGCCTCGGCCCTCGGCACGTCGATGATCTTCGCTTCCGCGAAGTTGGCGAGAATCTCGTAGAGCGTGTATGTCGGCGTCGACCACGCGACGCGGTCGCCCGGAGCCACGTAGGCCTGGAAGGCGATCCGCAGGATTTCGTCGGATCCGTTTCCGACAAAGACCATATTCTCCGGCAATCCCGCGGTTTCCGCGAAGGCTCTTCGCGCGTTGTCCGCATCCGGCCGGGGATAGCGCATCAGCCGCGGAGCAACCTCTTGCACGGCGGCGATGACCGCGGACGACGGAGGATACGGGCACTCGTTCGTGTTCAGCTTGATGACCGGCCGGGTAAGCTGTTCGCCAGGCACGTAAGGCGGAGCCGCGGCTAGGTGCGGACGCAGATAGCGGCTCATCCACGGCCTTTAAAAAAGGGATCAGACACCTTTTTCTTAGCAGAACGGCGAGCGTTTGTTCTCGCTTCC
This sequence comes from uncultured bacterium, assembly GCA_964499705.1. Classification (GTDB taxonomy): domain Bacteria; phylum UBA8481; class UBA8481; order UBA8481; family UBA8481; genus JBBTKW01. The sequence goes on from CAZCME010000015.1 coordinate 57,601, forward strand.
GCGGCGCGGGCGTGCGCTTCCAGGCTTTCGGCGCGGGCCAGGCGCGCGGCGGGCGCGGCGAGTTTTCGAGCGGCCTTCGGCGCGAACCACTGGATGGAGGAGACGGCGACGAAATCGCGAGCGGAGAGCGGAGCGGCGAATCGGGCGGTCCGCGACGTGGGCAGGACGTGATTCGGCCCGGCGATATAATCGCCGAATACTTCCGGGGCATCCGGACCGACGAAGATGGCGCCCGCGGCGTTGATCTCCTCCGCGATTTCCCACGGTTCCGCCGTGAGGATCTCCAGGTGTTCCGGCGCCGCCTGGTTGGCCAGGCCGACCATCTGGTTCCTGTTTTCGCAGAGGACGATGCAGCCATTCCTCAGCAGCGAGGCGCGGGCGATCCCGTGGCGCGGAAGCGTGGCGAGTTGGGCCAGGAGCTCGTGCGCGATGTCGGGGATCGCATCGCGATATGTCGTCAGGAGCATCGCGCGGGCGTCGGGGTCGTGCTCGGCCTGCGCCAGGAGATCCGACGCGATAAGGCGCGGATCGGACGTGTGATCGGCCAGGATGAGAATTTCGCTCGGGCCCGCGATGGAGTCGATGCCGACGTGGCCGAAGACCTGCCGCTTGGCTTCGGCGACAAAACGATTTCCCGGACCGACGATCTTGTCGACGGGCTCGATCGATTCCGTTCCGTACGACAGCGCCGCGATCGCCTGAGCTCCACCCACCTGGTGGATCTCCGAAATGCCGCAGATTTTCGCCGCGGCGAGGATGACATCGGCGACAGGGGGCGGCGTCGCGACGGCGATGTTCGTGACGCCGGCCGCCCTGGCGGCGGCGCCGGCCATCAGGAGCGTCGAGAAAAGCGGCGCGGTGCCGCCAGGGACATAAATGCCTACGCGCCGCAGCGGTTTCACGATCCGTCCGAAAGCGGCCGATTTCCCATCCCTCCAGAAGAGGGACGCATCGGCCGTTCGCAGGTGGTAATCCAGGATGCGCCTGAAGGCGAGTTTCATATCCTTCAGCAAAGCAGGGGAGATGCGTGGCGCTTTCCGCTTGAGCCGGACCGACTTGATGGAGACCCCGTCGTATTTTCGTGTGAGTTTCATAAGCGCGCGATCGCCGCCGGCGCGCACCTCGTCGATAATGCGCGTCACATCGGAGGAGGTCGAGGCGGACTGAGCCGGAGCATTGATGCGCCGCAGAAATTCCGAAGGAGACAAAACTGAGACGATGCTCTTCATTTCAGTGCCGCCTCGATCCGATCTGTCAGTGTGCGGAGAGGTTCGGCGTTAATCTTGTAGGCTACACGGTTGGCGATGAGGCGCGCGCTCGACGAGTCGATCTCCTCGATCACCTTCAAACCGTTCGCGGCCAGCGTGGAGCCCGTCTCGACCAGGTCGACCACGATATCCGCGATTCCGGCCTGCGGCGCGAGCTCCACGGAACCGTAAAGCTTCACGATCTCCACGGGCCGCCCGCGCTTCTGAAAAGCCCGCTCTGCCGAGAGGGGATACTTGGTTGCGACTCTCCAGACCGGATAGGAGGGAATGACTCCTCCCGGCGAAGCTGCGACGAGCCGGCACCTGCCGAATCCGAGATCCAGGAGCTCATACAGCGAAGCGTCGAAATCGTTGAATTCCCAGAGCACATCCTTCCCGACGACGCCCAGATCCGCCGCGCCATACGCGACATAGGTCGGAACATCCGCGGACCGGACCGCCAGCGCCTCCAGCCGGCCGTCCGCGCTCAGGACACTGAGAGCCTTCGTCGCTTCGATGCCCGGAAACTCATACCCGAGCCGCGCCAGGATCGAGAGCATTTCCGTGAAGATGCGGCCCTTGGGAAGTGCGATTTTGATGGGGGAAGACATTCCGGAAGCATATAAGAGGATGGACGTTAACTAAATGTGAAATGTGAATTGTGAAATCGTTTCACATTTCACATTCTCGTTTACTGGCGCCGACCGATCACCTCGTCACTCGATCGTTCGCCATGAATCCTTCCCCCTCGATCACCCGTCCCTCGGACCATCGATTCTCGACGCGTGTGATTTCGATGGTGCCGACCGTGAGCTTGGTTTCGCCGAGCATCTCGCCGGATTCGGGATCGACGAGTTCCTCGGTGACGCGGCTGATGCGGAAGCGGTCGCCGACTTTGACTCCGTCGGATATACCCCTGTTGATGACGATCCGGTCCGCGCTTTCGGCCTTCACGACGCGCCCCTCGAACTTCTGCGTGACGAGAATCTCGATCGTTCCTGTATCGAGCGTCTTCGTGATGAACGCGGTCATTTCGCCGATCAGCTGCCGGACGGCCTGGCCCATCGGATGATTCTCGCTTCCGCCGCCGGAGAAGGAGAAGCCCTGCAGGGTGCCGGCGACGTTGGCTCCGGACGACTTGATCTCCGCAGCCTGGTCATGCGTCTTCACGATCTCGCCGGTCATGGGATCGATCAGGCGGATGTCCGCCGCGATCCGCGCCTTGGCCTGAGTCACGCCGATGCCGAATCCGCCGAAGCCGATCCCGGCATTCCGGTTGCTGACGTTGTAGGAGAATTCCGTCACGGCGCCCTTGATCAGGAGCTGCGCGCCCTTGACGCGACCCGTGGCGATCTGCTGCCCGCGCTGCGCCCGTCCGCTGTTGGTGAAGTCCTGCTCACCGAGTACTTCCGCCAGCGCGGCGCGTTCCAGCACGGTGTATCGGCCGGTCTTCTTCAGCTCGCGGATGAGCATTTCCGCCATGCCGGATCCGACATCGTTCAAGCTGCCGGGGACCTTGTTCTCGAAATCCAGGACGGCGACGCGGAGAAGATTCTTCGGGGCTTCCGCGGCCGCCCTCGTTTCCGCCGTCGCAACCGCATCGGCGGAGACCGATGTCGCGTCGGAGGAGGGCGAAGCGGGGGCTGCTCCCACCGATGCCGTAATCGACGCCGCCAGAATCATGCCCGTAGTGATGAAAATATTCTGCCTCATTGACCGCTCTCCTCCCAGGTACGCCTGTTGGATGAAATCATCTTCTTAAGATCTTCAAGCTGTTTCTCGATATCTGTCAATTTCTTTTCCAGGAACTGAACGCGCTCCGTCAATCTCTGGCGCTCCGATAATAGCTCATTGCGTTCCTTCTGCCACGAAGTCCAACCCGAGTTCTGCAGGTAAGCGTTGGCACGGAGGATGCCCGACTGCTCCGCCGCGACCGGATAAGGATACGCGTTGGGCGCATGCGGATACCCGCTCCCGAAAGCCGCCGGTCCCACGGCCGCGTTATTCAGGGGGCGCAGGTACAGCGTCGATGCCGTGTCGTTGCCGAAAGTGCCGGGGCCGGACGGCGGCGTGTAGATGATGGTGGTGTTGTCGGAAGTGCACGGGAGCGAGACTCCCAGAGCAAGGGCTCCCGCCGAAATCATAGTTCTCAAATGTGTGGCGCGCATGAGAAGCCTCCCTTCAGCCTGATAGACCGATCGCGGATCGAAAAGTTTCCAAGTCATTTTACCGCGAATTGATCCCGAATACACCGCTCAAATTCATCAGACGGAACTTCCCCATCCGATGGCAGGAAAATTAACAGGATGGGCAGGATGGGAAGGATTTGAGAGGAATGAAAACCACTTCCCGATCACAGGAATTAATTGCCTGTAATTCCACCCTGAATCAATCCTGCCTATCCTGACCATCCTGTTTAACATTTTTGATGGGGAAATTCTGTTCATCAGAGCTTCTTTCCGTCAAATTTCGTAAGGACCAGGGATTCCGGATCCACGCCTTCGAGACAGCGGACGTTCACAGCGCGCATCTCCTGTCCGTTCGGCCCCGTGCCCGCTCCGAAGGGATGGATGCCGCAGGAAGGGCAGAAGTAATGGTGAATCCGCTTCTTCCCGAACTGGTAGTCCGCGAGCGCGTCTTCGCCCGAAAGCAGCGTGAACTGGTCCGCAGGCACGAACGCGAGGAGCCATCCCGCCTTGGAGCAGATCGAGCAATTGCAAGCGATCGCCTTCTCCAGAGCCAGCTTCACCTCGAAGCGGATCTTCCCGCAGTGACATGATCCGCTATACATCCCTGGTTCCGTCATCTTGACGTTCCTCCTGTTTGCCCGCTCGCCGTCACTTCTCCCGTCAACCGGTTCATCATTCCGAATACGGAATCGATGTACGCCTGCGCGCCTTTTTCGCCGAAGCGCTTTTCGAGGACTTTCTTGAAATTGTCCATGTTGTCGCGGTTCGCGTCCAGCTCGCACGTCGCCTCGACGACGTCACGATAGGCTTCCAGTTCCACGCCGGAGATGCGCGCCGCGTCGAGCGCGCGGATGAAATACTTCGCGACCTTCGTCGCCAGTTTCGCCGGATCGCCGCCGTGGTTGTACTCCTTCAGCATGTTGGCGATCTGTTCGTTGTAGCTCTGGCGTCCCTGCGCTTCTGTAAGCGGAATCGAGAGCTGCGGCCTTTCGGGCGAGAGTAACGACGCGGCCGTGATCTTCCGGCCCGCGGCCTGAATCGAGAGGACCACGTGCTTGATCGCGGCCTCGGTCTGATAGGCCTCCGCCGCGAAATAGAGCGCGCGAGACTGCGCGTCGCGCAATTGCTGAGCGATCGCCTCCTTTTCCGCGGGAGCGGCATTCTCGTGCGCCTCTTTCAAGCGGATGATTTCCCGCAGGTTTTCTTCGTACAACCTGTTCCGTGCGGCCCATTCGATGTTTTCGTTGTCGACTCGCGCGCCCGCCAGTTCCTTCGCGCGCGCCTCGGCCTCGGCGCGCAGCTCCGCCTCGAAGCGCGATATCTTCCCGTTGGCTTCCTTGACCATTCCTTCGATCCGGTCGAGCCGCGCGTTGAGATCCGCTCGCTGCGCTTCCGGTATGTTCTCCAGGATCGTTCGGCGATGCTCGCCCCATTGCCGGTCGTTCAGATATTTTCTTGCGGCCATGTATCCGAAATCGTCCTGGCGCGCGATATCGTCCTTGCCGCCGCGGAAGAGGTCGAAGACGGGATTCGTGTAGAAGTTGACGTCGAGAGTTCCTGCCGATTCCTTGCCGCCCAGCTCGAGCGCGCGGCCCCAGCGCGAGCCGAACCGCGCGTTGAAGAGGATGACCGCGAGCTCGGCCTTCGGCCCGTAGAACGAGAGGTCGTAATCGCTCGTCAGGTTCGACGATCCGAACGCCTTCACGCTCGCCTCGCCGAACGATTCCTTCAGTTCCTTCACGATCTCGGCCGCGAGATCGTCGATGACCTCCTTCCGGAGATTGAAGACCGCGCGCATCTGCGCGTCCGAGACGTCGTGATGGAGAAACGCCTTCTTCAGGGCGTTCCACGATCCGCCGTACTGTTCCATCAGACGCCGCACCGGCAAATATTCGTCCGTGAGGAATCGGTCGAATATCTCCATCGCGTCCCGCGTCTGAGAGACGCGGCCCTGTCCCTGTTCGCCGCCGATGTGGGAGGCGCGGAGCATGGCGACGGTGAGGAGATTTCCGATGAAGTCATCCTGCGTGATCTGGTTTCCCGAGAGCAGGCGGTTGAGGCCGGTCAGGAGCGCGGCTTCGCCGGTGGCGGTGATCGAGCCCGCGGCGGCACGGAAGAGCGCTTCCGCGCCCTCGGACGAGATGCGATCGCCGATCGCGCGGCGGATCCCTTCCTGCCCGAGCCGCATCGCGCCGCCGCCGAGGTTCAATGCGGATATGACGGCCGCGTTGTGGAGGAACTCCGATCCGAGCGCGCGCATCGACCAGAGCCTGTCGTCGAGGATCATCTCGGGATTGATGGCGGTCCGCGCGCCGCGCGAGAGCGCCGTGAAGAGCGCCGCTTCGAGCGTTTTCTCCGCGCCCCACGTCGCGATATACGCCGCGCCCGTTCGCGACACGAGATACCGTGCCGTGACCTTGATGCCCTCACGCTGGATGATCTCGCCCAGCGCCACGCGTCCGAACGCGCCGGCGGCGAAGCGCCCGGAAATTCCGCCGGGAAGGACGACGGTCGCCGCGAGCTCGGCGGCGAACGCGGCGTTGACGTACTTGTCGATCGCCGCGAGCTTGCCTTCGTTCGCGAGCTCCGCCGCGGCTTTCGTGGGTTCCAAGGTGATCTCGCTCGGGATCCGATATCGCCCGTTCACGATGAAGCCGCGCTCCTCGAGGAATGCGCGATCGGCCTCCGCCAAGGCATCGACGGGCCGATACGCGGCGCGGATGAGCACCTGGTGGAGCTGAGCGATATCGTCGGATGCGGCGAGCAGTTCCTTCGCCGTCTCCTCGTGATACAGGCCGATCCGCGCGCCGCGCACCGGCCCGCGCCGATACCACGGCACGTCGAGATAATTGACGTAGGCTTCGTATTGCCCCGCGAGCGATGCCTCGCGAAGCTGGACGAGCGCAAGGAATCCCTTCTGGGGATCGTTTTCGCGCCGGGAAGCATCGAGGTCGTCGCGGAGCCACTGGAGTCGATTCTCCGCGACGCGGCCCTGCTGCGCCTTCGCCATCTCGATCTCGGCCTTTCCGAGTCCCGACAATTCCGGGAACAGGAGAGGCGAAATGTTTTCACCCGCCGCCTTCCACCGCGCGGCCTCCTGCGAAAGGATCGCGTTGTACCGGCCGCGCTTTTCGTCGATCGTCAGGTGCGGATTCTCCATCACGAGTTCGAGTCTCCGCCGCTCGTAGTAATGGATCTCGTCCTCCAGCATGTGGAGATCCCGCTGCCGGTCCTTGTCGTCGCCGGACAATTCTGTGAACTTCCGCCAGCCGCTCGCGCCCCGCCACCGTCCGCGAACGCCGTATGATACCTCCCGCGCGTTCTGGTTCGTGAAGCCGTTCAGGTCGCGATCGATGCGCCAGAGCTCCCACTCGAGCGCCGTCCGGTGCTCGTCGTTGTATCCGACCTTCTCCGTGATCATCTGCCGGCCCGAGCGCGCGATGTGATAATCCGCGGCGGCGTCGCGCTCCGCGCGGAGCGCGTTCAGGCGTCCGAGTTTCTCGTCGAGAGCGCGTCGCCGTTCCGGTTCCTCCATCGTCTTTCCGAGATTCGCGAATCCGGTTCGGATCTCTTCCTCGAGAGCGCGGATTCTGGTCGAGATATCCGCTTCAGCGGTGGCGAGATCCCCCAGTGATAGCCCGGCTTCGTAATGGATCCGCGCCAGCGCGCGATGATCGCGGAGGAAATCGATATACCGATCCTGCTCCGCGTTGAACTGTTTCTCGGTGACCGTGCCGGCCGCCTGACCTTCCCGCCGCTCGCGCAGATTCATGGCGGCGCGCGCGAGCAGATTCTCCTCGCCGTCCAGCGTCGTACGGACGCGGCGCCGCACCTCGTTACCGGTGGCGCGGAGGAAATCGTTCGCGGCGTTCTTCTGTGTTTCCGTCAGCGAGGGATCGTTCAGCCGGGCGCGCACAAGTTGGATGATCGTGTTGATCTCGCCGTATCCGCGGAGATATCCAACGCGGTCGGCGGCGGCATCGAGTGCGTCCATCTGTTTCGCGAGCGCGCGGCCCGCGAGATCGAGGCGGCCCGCCTGCAGCGCTTCGCGGGCGAGAGCCGTGTATCCGCCGGGAGGAGGGGCGCTGCCTTCGAGCGCGCGTTTCCAGGCGCCGAACTGCGCCTCGCGGAGCGCGGCCGTGGCGAGGGCAGTGGTGAGCGCGAGACGCGATGCTTCGTCGAGATTATTCGCGGACTCCAGACGCCGCCTCGCGTCCGCGAGGAGTTCCGCGGCCCGCGCGTCGGAACCTTCGCCGGCAGGAGCGCGCCGCAGCGCCTCGACACGAGCGAGCGCGGTCTGCACGCCCAGCGCTTCGCGGGCGCGAGGGGAGAGGCCTTCGACGCGGTCGAGCACGGAAAGTATATTTTCGAGCGAGCGATCGTCCAGCTGCTGGGAGAGGCGTTCCGCGAGGATCGCCACGGCGGCGGCACGGGCTTCCGCCGGCATCCTGTTCAGCGCGGCGAGCAGTTCCGAGGCCGGCAGGTTCGCGGCGTCGAAGGCGAGGCGATTTCCCAGAAGGAGCGGATCGTCGGGAGACATGCGGATCGCCTCGTCGAATACCCGCTTTGCCGCCTCGCGATTGTTCCCTTCGAGATGAAAGCGAGAAAGCTCGAGCGCGGCCGCGGCACGTTTCGCCGCATCCGGTTCCGCGCGCATCCATTCCTCGAGCACGCGCTTCCTCTCGTCCGCGAGCGCTTCCTTCCGTCCCAGCGTCGTCCGCTCCCCGTCGGTCACGGCGTCGTAAACCTGTTCCGCGGTACGGAGGAGCGATGCCAGCAGCCGCGCGCGCACGGCGCGCGAGGCGTCATCAGGACCCTGGAGATTGCGGAGCAATGCGAGCGCCTCGGTGAGTTTTCCGAGCCCGGTCAGTGCGCGGACTTCACGGACACCCGCGTCGAAGGCATGTTCCAGGAGCGCGTCGCGTTCCGGCCCGGATCCCGCCGCCAGGCGGCCGGCCGTGATGCGGCGAAGCGCGTACGCCTCGCGCAGACGTTCGAGGATAAGTCGCCGCTCGTCGTCCGTCGCGGTTTCCGGCAGTGATTCGAGCAGGCGCTCGAGAGCGAGCGACGATGCCGTGGCGGCGGAAAGTCCGCGCGCGCCGTCGCGCGATTCGACGGCTTTCGTCAGACGATCGTGGAGAATCTCGATGCGACGAAGTATGGGTTTCCAATCGCGCGAGTCGGAAGCAAGGGCTCGGAGAGACAGCAGGGAAGAGAGATGCGCGAGTTCGTCCTCCATCCGCCCCTCGCGCTCGGCGACTGACGCCTTCTCGCCGAATTCGCGCCCGAGCTCGCCGATGATCGCATCGAGCCGCTCGCGCAGCAACTTTCGCGTGGGGCCGTTCACGCCCCAGGCGCGCGCGGCCTCCTTGTCGCCCAGGAGGAGCCCGAGTAGTTCGGCTTGCGAAAGGCGGATCGTCCGCCGGCCGTCCGCGTCCGGTCCGCGCGCCGATTCCTCGAAGAGCTCGCTCACGAAGCGCGCGGGTGTCACGGTGCCTTCGCCGCGGAGCCTGGCGAGAACGCGGACGAGCACGGCCGCGACACGATCCTCGCCGAACTTGTCCGCGAGCTGCATCACCAACTGCGGCAGAATCTCGCGCGATTGCGGCGACTGGCCGAGGAACTCGACGAGATTCGCGCGGATCCATTCGCGCAGACGCGCGCGCGGATCTATGAGCGTTGATGTGTCGGAGGGCGGAGCCTCGCCCGAAGCACGCGCGACCGCGGCTTCGCTCTGAGGAGGATGAGGAGCCGAATCCGTCGGTTCCGGCGCGGGCGGGGGAGAGGCGGGAGGTCGCTCGGGTGTCGTCCCGGGCCCCGAGGCGCGCGTGTCGCGCGCGGTTGTCGCCGGCGGAGGTGTCGTCGGTGCGGGTGATCTTTCTCCTGTCGGACCTGGCGGCGGCCGCGGTCTTTCGGGTGTCGGCGGCGGCGCCTCGGCCGGCTTTGTATCGCGCGATGTGGTCGGCGGTGGAACCGGCGTCTCGCGCGGACGTTCCGTTGTCGGCGCCGGCGTTGTCGCCGCGCGTTCGCTCGCGCGATCACCCGGCTTTACTTCGGCTTTTTCGGGAAGTCTCTCCGCGAGCCTGCGCGCCGCCTCCCACGCGATATCGCGATCGGCTGCCTCGCGCAGCGCGCGCTCATGGTCCCCTTCGAAAGCGCGCTCCGTCTTCTCTTCCTGCGTATTCCTGATGACACGATCGAGCGCGGCGATCTGCCTCGACAGCTCGTCGCTCTGCTTGCCCAGCCGCTCGCCGCGCGCATCGTCCTGCGCCACGCGCTCATCCCGTTCTCTCCGCGCGCGGGCGGCCTCGACATCCATCAGATCGCGCTGGAGCCGATTTCGCCGCTCCCGCAGATCGTCGAGATTATTTTCGGATACGCGGCGTCCGGAGCGCGCGAGCTCGGCGAGATGTCTGTCGTTCTCCGCGATCCTGTCGATCCGATCCTGCTCCGGCATGGACACGACCTCCGTGGTCGGCGCCGAGGGCCGTTCAACCGGCGCGGGTGTTCTCTCAGCGCGACGTTCCTCCTCCTCCTGTCGTCGCGCCGCGCCGGCCTCGCGCGCCCATCCGTCCCACATCCGCGCACGGCTCGCCTCGCGTTTCTTCTCGGCTTCGAGGTAGGCTTCCTCGCGCTTCTTTTCGTCCTCGAGCCGCGTGACGCGCTCGGTCTGCGCGGAATCCCTCTGCGGCACCGCGCGCAACTTCGCCAGCTCCACCTCGCGCTGCCGCGCTCTCTCTGCACGCCACGCCTCGAATCCTCCCTCGGCCGCAGCTTTCTCCCTCGCATCGGCGTCGGCCTGCCGCGCCGCATGATCCGCGCGGATGCGCTCCGCGTTCGCGCGATCCCGCGCCTCCTCGCGCTGAAGCGCTTCGGGGTCGAGCCTTTCGCGCGGTTCGAGCTTCACCGGAGGACGATCCAGTTCCGGCGGCCGGTTCCGTGCCGCTTCCCTCTCGACCTCCTCGGCGGCGCGCCGGGCTTCCTCCTTCAGCTTGTTCTCTTCCACCGTCTGCGCCGCGCGTCCGAATGCGCCCGCCCACTGCGGAGCCGCATCCACGCGATAGCGTCCTTCGTCGTCGACGTGTCCGCGGAAGCCCGAACGGGAAAGATTCTCCTGCGCTTCGCGACTCCTGCGCCGCGCCTCGATGATCCGCGCGTTGATCGATCGCTCGTGCTCGGATATTTCGTCGGGGGTCAAGCCAAGATCGCCGCCGTATGTCCGCCCTTCGCCTGTCGGCTTCGAGAGCTGGTCGCGGACTTCCTCGAGCGAACGGATCCGGCCTTCCTCCTCGGAGACCGCCCGCGCGTCGCGCTCGAATCCGTTCACGTGGCGGCGCATCGCGTCCGGATCCACATTGCCGTCCGCGTCGATCATGTCGCCGTAGCCCTTGTTATAGTCGCGCACGGAATTGTGAGCGACATCGCCCATCGCGCTGTATCGCCCGATGCTGTTGTAGTCGATCATCCGCCCGCGCACATCGTTCTCCATCGCGTCGGCTTCGCGCTGGAGCCGGCGGAAGTCCCGGTCCGCTTCGTTCGCCGCGAACTCGGCGTCCGCGAGCTTCCGTTCGAGCTCCTGGATTTCCGAGTATGGCCGGCCGTTGCGGCGGGCATCTTCGATCTTCTGCTTGAGGCCTCGCTCGCCTCCATTGCGTTGATCGTTATCCGCCTCAGTCCGGGCCTTCTCGCGCGCGTTCATCGCCACGTTCATTTTCCTCTGGGTCTCCTGAAGGTCGGCGCTTCTCCGCTCGATCTCCGCGCGGTCCCGATCGAGCGCGCGGAGCGCGTCGGACCGCTCTAGCCCCTGCACACCGCCTTCGCCTACGCGATCGCGCGCATCCTGGATATCGGCCGAAGCTTTTCCTAGCCGGTCGCTGCGATTTTTCAGATCGTCCGATGAATAGGATCCGAATCCAGGATCGTCGCCGCCCGGCATCGTGCGGCTCGTGTTGCGGAAGAACGATCCCCAGTCCTCGAACGATCCGCCCTGCTTCTCCACCAGCTTGCCGTATTCCGCCGCCGCGTCGCGTTCCAGACCGTTGACACGTGCCGTGAACGGTTTCCAACCCGTCCATGGTCCGGCATCTCCATCCGGAAGCCGCTTTCCTTCTTCTTCCCAGTTCCGCAGTCCACGCAGTTCGCGCTTTTCGTCGTCGGATATTTTTCCGGATTTTTCGAGCTTCTCCAGGCGTTCGTATCTTTCCACGACACGCTCCCGTTCCGTCCGCTGCGCTCGATCCATGGCGCGGTTGATATCCCGCAGTTCCTGAGCTTCATCCTCCGTCATCGGACGGTTATTGCGCCGCTTCTCGTCCAGCTCCTGATATCGCTCGTACACGCGATCCAATTCCTGCCGGGCCTCTTCCGCCTTCTGCCGCGCCGCCCGCGCGCGCCGTTCCTCGGGCGTCAATCCCACGCCGCGATCGAGCCGGTCCTCATACGACTCACGATCCCGATCGAAATCGCGGATCTCGCGCTCGAACTTCTGAGCGGCCTTGTCCGCCTTGACGCCATCCTTCGCGCGCTGAACGCGTCTCTGCTGGAGCTGGGCGCGCTGTTCACGGAGCGTCCGGCATTCCGGGGTCGCGCAGTTCCGGTCGCGCTCACGCATCTCCTGCTCCGCCTTCCGCAGATCCTTGTCGAGCTGGTCGTCGTCTCGCTCCGCCTTCTCGCGCCGGTCGCGTTCTTCGCGGATCTTGTCGCGATCGCGCTCGAGCCGCTCGCGTTCCTTCTGCAACCGCTCCTGTTCGCGCGCGTTCCGCTCGCGTTCAGGATTTCGCCGCCGCCGTTCCCGCTCCTCGTCCAGCTTCTTCTTCTTCGCGTCGATCTCCTCCTGGATTTTACGGAGCTCCTCATCGATCTTCGCATCCTCTTCATCCTTCTGCCGCTGGATCTCGTCCAGAATTTCCTGCGGCAACGGCGTCGTGTCCAGATCGTCCTCGTCCTCGTCGGGAGGTTTCGGGGAAAATCCGCAGATCTCGACCTGCCGGAGCCCGCGACCGTCGCCCGGATCCCAAAGGACAACGCGCGAGGCGCCGCCGCACTCGGCCGCGCCATCCGAACATCCGCATCCCATGTGGCCGCAGCCGCACGACGGCGGCGGAGTCGCGTCGGGATCGCAGATCGTCGCAAGCGTTAGTCCGCGCCCGTCGCCCCGATCCCACAACACCTGCTTCGTCCGCCCCTTGCACTGGTTCTCCTCGCTGCACCCGCATCCGAAATGCCCGCAATGGCATTTGAGGGGAGGCTTGCCGCCGCAGAGCTGGATCAGTCGATGCTGGCCGTCGACATCGACTCCGTAGGCCGATTGCGAGTTGCCCTTGCATTCGCCGTCGGTCGCGCAATTGCAATCGCGGAAACCGCACTTGCACTTCGGAGGATCGGACGGCCCGCAGAGCTCGACGGAACGAAGGCCCATTCCATCGCCCTTGTCCCACAAGGCGCCGTGTTTCTGATTCCCGCACGCCATGTCCGTCTTGCAGACGCATCCCATGCCGTTGCATCCGCATATACGATCAGGACAAGCTTGAACCACCGGAGCGATGAAAACGCCTTCGGTGATCTTGATCCACGCGTCCTTGACGACATTTGTGACGCAGAACTCGCGTCGCTCGATGAACTTGATTCCACCCGGCGGCGCGGTCGGAGCCGGCTGAGAAGTCGCCACGGCGACGGTGGGCAGTGACACCGTGGGAGAAGGAGTCGTGGTCTTGGGTGACGAGGATGCGGGAGCAGGAGCCGGTTCCGATGGTTTGGCCTCGTTGCAGCATTCGCCGAGCGGATACCCGTGGATGCAGACATTGCTCGGTGTCGAAGATGCCGGCGAAGAAGACGTGGACGCGGCAGCGGCGTCGCGAGCGCGCTTCTCCTCGAGGCTCGCCGCGGATGCGCCGGCCACCTGCGCCGCGATATCCGCCGCGGATGTCGCGGGTGGGAGCGCGGCCGGAGTTGTCGCCGTCGCGGGCGCGGACTGGGGCTGGTTCTTCGCTTTCAGGCGGGCAGCGTAATCATAGATGCTCGATGGCGTCGAAAATTTCGAAGGGGCGGCGGAGACCGCCGAGAGCGAGACGGTACCCGTAAGCGTGACATTAACGCAGGGGGCGCCCGTGATCTCCACGGCATGTTCGCCGGGCCCGAGCTTCTGGACCTGGTAGATTCCTTCTCCGGAAATCGTGAGCGTCAGCTCATGACCCGTTGAGTTGCGGATGGCCACGGCGCGGATGCAGTCAGTGGGAGACGCGGAGGAAACCTGCGCGGATGCGGATCCCGCGTGGAAGAGCAGGATGGCCAGGAAGACCGGGAGAAAATTATGAACGCGGCTCGCCATGACCCTCGTTTGCAATATACGCCCGCGGAAAGAACGAGGCAAGTCGTGCGAGAAATCCATGAAGGAACATCTTTATCGCTTCCCACCGACGATTCCTGCGCCATAATTCCGTCATCATGACGGACAAGATCGCCATCGGTCGCGCGGACGGCCGCGACATTTCCCTGCTGGCCTCCATGGGGAACAGGCATGGCCTCATCGCCGGAGCCACCGGCACCGGGAAGACGGTCACGCTCCAGACCATCGCCGAAGGTTTCTCCCGGATCGGCGTTCCTGTCTTCGCAGCGGATGTGAAGGGCGACCTGGCCGGACTCGCCGCCTCCGGTTCGTCTACCGAGAAACTTCAGGAACGGCTTCAGAAACTCCAGCTTGCCGATCACCCGTTTGAAGCGGCGACCGTGGAGATGTGGGATTTTCATGCGGCTTCAGGAATCCCGTTGCGCACGAGTGTCACGGAGATGGGGCCGCTCCTGCTCTCGCGGATTCTCTTCTGCACGGAGCCCCAGGCGAGCGTTCTCGAGATAGTCTTCCGGATCGCCGACGACAAGGGGCTGGCCCTGCTCGATCTGAAGGACCTGGGCGCGATGCTCGGCTGGATCGCGGACCACCGCGATGAGCTGACGCGCGAATACGGCGCGATCACGGCGCAGGTGCTGAACGTGATCCGGCGCAAGCTCGCGACTCTTTCCGATGCCGGCGGCGACCAATTCTTCGGGGAGCCGTCGCTGGCCCTGGCCGACCTCATGCGGTTGGATGCGTGCGGACGGGGGATGATCAACGTCCTCGATGCGTCACGCGTCCTGCAGGATCCCCGCATCTACACTTCCTTTCTCCTCTGGCTCCTCTCCGAACTCTTCGAGCAGCTCGACGAGGTGGGCGACCTCGATAAGCCGCGCCTCGTCTTCTTCTTCGATGAGGCGCATCTCCTTTTTGAGGATGCTCCGAAGGGCCTCGAGGAGAGGATCCAGCGGGTGGTCCGGCTGATCCGCTCGAAGGGCGTCAGCATCTTTTTTGTGACGCAGAATCCCGCCGATCTGCCCGAGAAGGTTCTCTCGCAGCTGGGACATCGGATCCAGCATGGACTGCGGGCGTATACTCCGAAGGAACGAAAGGCGTTGCGGGCCGCCGCGCGGGGATTCCGCGAGAATCCCGCGTTCGACGCGGAACAGGTGCTGCAGGAGCTCTCGACCGGCGAGGCGCTTGTTTCGGTGCTGGATGAAAATGGCGCGCCCGGAATCGTGGAGCGCGTCCTTGTCGCGCCTCCGCGATCGAGGATCGGGCCGCTCCTCGCGGAAGAACGCGCCGCTCTTCTCGTGCGCTCGACCCTGCGCGCGAAATACGAGCATCCGGTCGATCGCGAGTCGGCATACGAAATGTTGAGGGGTCGCGCGGATGTCGCGGAGCCGACGCGCGAAGAGGAGCAGAGCCTTCTGCATTTTCTCCAGGGCACGGACCGGTCATCGCGACCGGTCGCGAGCGAGCCGGTCCGGTCCGGAAAGCAACGGGACGATGTGCGCGACGCGTTCCTGAAATCCGCGGCGCGCTCGATCGGTTCCTCCGTCGGCCGCGGCATCGTGCGCGGAGTCCTGGGTTCCATCTTCGGGCGACGTCGCTGACCGCGATGGCAGTGAAAGCGACGGTCGTTCTCCCCACGTACTGCGAAGCGGAGAATCTTCGGACTCTTCTGCCCGTCCTCCTCGAAGCCGCTCCCGTGGAGGTGATCGTCGTCGACGATAACTCGCCGGATAAGACGGCGGATGTGGCGCAGGCGATCGCGGAGAAGACGAAGCGCGTTCACGTGCTGCGGCGCGCCGGCAAGCTGGGGCTCGGTTCCGCCTACAAGACGGGTATGAGAGCCGCGCTGGAGACGGGCGCGGAGATCGTGATCACGATGGATGCGGACTGGTCTCACGATCCGGCGCGTCTGCCGGCTCTCCTCGAAGCCGCGTCCGATCGGGCGCTCGCCATCGGGTCGCGGTACGTGCCCGGCGGAGGGCTCGGCCCCTGGCCGCTCTCCCGTCGCGTTCTCTCCAGGACGGCGCAGTTCTTCGCCCGGACCATGCTCGGTTTCGCCGCGCACGACCTGACTTCCGGTTACCGCGCCTATCATCAGCATGTTCTCATCGCCGTGCCTCCGGAAAGCATCCAGTCCGATGGTTACTCCTTCCTGATCGAGATGGCCTACCGAGTGCGCCGCGCGGGATTCGAGATTCGCGAGGTGCCCATCATCTTCACGGACCGCCGGATGGGCCAGTCGAAGATTTCGCGACGCGAAATATTTCGCGCGATGCGAACGCTCTTCCGCCTGAGATTCTGATCCGCTTATTTCGTCCAGATCTGGTAGAAACCCGCGGCGCCCGGAATCGGAGCCATTCCGGCCCTCTGGAGCCGTTCGGGATCGAGCGCGTCCGCGGAATCGCTCCGCAGAGGCTCGTACACGACCGTCTTCAGCCGTGACTCCTCGATCGCGCGGTACACATCCTCTTCCCATCGCCCCTTCTGCCGCGCCATCCGCGCGCTGAACGTATCCGCGGACGCGGATCGCAGCGTCGCCAGCACGCCGTCGCGGTCGGCGGTCTCCTTGATCCAGAGGTAGACGCCGTAGAATTCCGGATGACGGATGTAGCCGCTGCTGTTGGTCTCGAATATGAGGACGGACGGCGCGTACATCACGGTCCCGGCCCGGCCCAGGTCCTCGATCGCGCGCGCCGCCCTCATGATCTCGCTCCGGTCGACCCCTTCGGTGACGAAGGGCATCCTGCCGCCGGCGCCCAGGAAGGCGAGAAGCAGCAGGGAGACGGAGCAGGCCGTGCGGGCGAAGAGAACGCGCGGGTTTCCCTTCGCGATCTTTCGAGCCTCGTCCCAACCCGCGGCGGCCAGGAGCGTCATGGGGACGAGCGGGTCGATGGCGTTATGCGACCAGTAGGTCGGCCCCATGAGGACAAGCGCGGATGTAAAGAGCGACATCAACGCGACGATCTTCCAGCGCAGATCGGAACATTGTGACAGGAAGCCGGCAATCGCCGGAATCAGGATCGGATTCGTCGCGATGAAGAAACTGTTGAACCTGTGCGCCAGAGGCAACGGCCCTTTCATAGCCTGGAAGAGGAACGCCTGGATGAAAAACTCCCGGCCGAAAACGATTCCCAGCAGCGCGATGATCGCGAGCATTGCGGACATCGCGAGCGCGAAATACCGCAACGCCGCGCGCCGATCGGTGAGCGCGATGCCCGCGGTGGTTCCGAGGACCGCGAGCCCGAACGTCGCCTTGATGAAGAAACCGATCGCGGAAAGAAATACAAGCGCGGGAATTTTTCCGCCGGCGGGGCGCCGGGTATCGAGCATGAGGAGAAGCATGGCGGCGATGATGGCCGCCGACAGCACTTCCGGTTCGAACACGTGATGGGCCAGCGTCGCCGGCGCCCACGAGAACAGCAGCGCGGCGACCGCTCCGACGAAAGGCCCCGACAGGATGTTCCCGATCCGCCACAGCATCCAGGCCGTCATCCAGTTGAAGGAGGCCGTCAGGCATTGCGTCGAGAAGAGACTGGGCGTGATGAGGAAATAATAGAAGCCGAGGATGAACTGCGCCCCGGGAAGTTGAGTCAGGACGGAGTCGCGGTAGGGAAGCTCCCCACGCACCACGCCCGCGGCGCATTGCAGGTAATAGGGATCGTCCAGCGTGACGGGTTCGATGCTGTTCCTGATGAGAAGCGGAGCAACGACCGCGAGGACAAGAAGAATTGTTCCGGTTCGCCGGGAGAAGATTTGAGCTTCAGGCCACAGGAGCGAGGCTATCGGTCTGAGCGGGGAGGGGCAATCTAAAGATTCAGGAGCGAGGGACTGTCAACGTCGGGCTTGGTCTTGTCATCCCGATACCAGTTCGCATGCATCCCCTGGTTCCGCAGCGAGTCGAGAATCCGCCGCAGCGCCGGTTCGACGAGGTCGCTCGCATCCTCGACGCACCAGGAGTAAATCTGGCAGTTTAATTCTCCGTCCGTCATGAAGAGGCATCCATAACGAAGGGGAATTCCTCCCACGTTCCCATCCAGCCAGATCTCGCGCAGGTCCGCCGACCCGATCCGACCCTCCCTGCGGCTTATGGGCTCGATGTCTTCCAGCGTCATGAAGCCGTACTCCTCGAGCTCGTCGAGCGTCATGCCGCTGGTGTCCGACAGGATCATCAGGAATCCCCACGACCTGTTGAAAGCAAACATGTCGCCGGCCTGGACGCCGAATTTGAGGGGATCCACCTGTTTCCAGGCCATCGAATCGAACGCGAGCGAGAGCGTCGTTCCCGGAATGGCATGCTCGAACGGATTTTCAGTCGGAATCGCATCGATGTCGTCCGTCCGCCATCCGATCCTTTCTGTAAATCGGGTCAACTCCGATTCGACGATTCCCGCCTGGGATGAACTGCCCCATACGGCGAACTCATATACTAGTTCTCCTCTCGCGACGGCCACGGCTCGCCACTCCACAACGGAGCGCCCGAAGCGTATTTTGAAACGAAAGCGCATGCCGGTGTCCGAACCGACGACGCATTCTTCCAGCTCCGATGCGTCGAGCACCTGGGCCCTCTGCCCGATTTCTAGCTTGCGCATCTCGAAGTAACGTTCGAGCCCGGCCGCACCGTACGGCTGCACCATCATGCCCGCGCCCAGGTCTCCGGAGCTGTTCACCAGCACAAAGTCGAGATTCTCGGTCCACCTTTCCTCGCTGCGTTTCCAATCGTCGGGGATCTCGATGGTGTAACCGAATCGCGGACTCCGAAAGCGTTCCCGCGCGGAACGGATCGTTTCGTGCGCGTGAAAGAGAGCGGGGTCCGCAATGCCGTTCAGGACGACGTCGGAGATGGTCACGGTGCTGAAAGGGATCCGGTTGGCTCCGGTGGAATCCGCCAGTGCCATCGTGAATCCCGTCGGAATCGGGAATCCCTCGGAATCGGCGAAGTGATTCGTGATGACGATGGTGACGGAGACGGGTATGTCGCTTCCTGCCACGTTGACCATGGTCACCTCCTTCAACCGGTTCAGTCCCAGGGAATTCTCCCAGGTGAACCGGCAGGACATGCTGTCACCGTCCTTGCGCATGCGCGCGACCGCCATCGTGGCCGGATCGATCCAGATGTGGATGGACTCTCCCGCCGTGAAGTGAGCGAGCCCGTCCTCCACGCCCAGGAAGACCGGCGAATCGTCGGTGTCGCCGGCGTCGGCCTTTGAGCCCTTGTCGCGGCGGACATTGCCGAAAGTTCGCGGCGAAAAGAATATGTTGAGCGAGAACGTGCTCATCTTGTTCATGGTTTCGACGATCGAGAATCGCTGCTCGTCCGTCAGATCCTCGCCCGCGATCCAGTAGATCATCGAATCCGGAGCCATCCAGCTGAACATGACGCCGTCCGTCGGGGATGATGTCGCGCCGAGCTCCTTCTGCAGATGCTTCTCGATCATGGGGCCGGAAAGGCGGCATGAGAAGCTCCTGATTCCGGCCGACTCATAATCGAACATGCGCGCCATGACGAGTTCGATATCCGGAGGGACCTGGATTTCGGCCGCGCTCGCGGGTAGGAGCGCGATGCACATCAAGGCGAAGACCAACGCGAGCCGAGATCCGGGCGCGGGAGCGATCATGCTCATATCGAAGTCGGCGGCATGGGCGCATTGTAGTCGCGGGCCATGGCGCAGCACCAGAATGTTTTCCAGGGACCGGGCCACGAAGGAAGTGCATCGTGTCACACACACGGAATATTCCTTTTGGCGCTTCCACGCCCCGCTTATCATGACGCCATGACGGAATTGATCGCCGGCGGGATCGACGAGGAACTGATTCGCGAGGGATTCGAACGGGAGGTTCTTCGCTCGGAGCGCGCTCGCGCGACGATCATCGCCTGCCTCTTCGCCTTCGCATCCTGCTTTTTCCCGGCCGTGCTCTTCTTCCGCCCGGATCTCGTCATCGAGGTTTTCGGAGGATACGGCGTCGTGCCCCGGATCTTTCTCTTCCTCGGAGGAACGGCCGCCTACGGCTTCGCGGCCCGGTACCATCTCGGACGGCTCGCCGCCCGCCGCGCCGTGTTGTCCAATTCGCTCCGGTATTTCAACGCGTTTGTCGAGATCAGCATCCCCACGGGAATCATGATCCTCATGTCCTCATTCATACAGCGCGAATACATCCTGGTCACTCCGGGCGTTCTGCTCTATTTCGTCTTCATCATTCTTTCCGCGCTGAGGCTCGAGCCGAAGCTCTGTCTCTTCACAGGTGGAGTCGCGGCGCTCGAATATCTCGCTCTCGCCTGGTGGTTTGTTCTTCGCCATGCTCCGGAGGGAATTCCGCCCGTCATCGTCCACCCCATGCCGAATCTTTCCCGGGCCGGGATCATCTTCCTCGGCGGCGTCGCGACGGCTCTACTGACCGCCGAAATACGGCGCCACATCCGGGAAACGCTGGACGCGCTCGAGGCGCGCCGCCGCGTCGTCGATATCTTCGGCAAGCACGTCTCGCCCGCGGTCGTCGAGAAACTGCTGGAACAGCGCGCCGGGCTGGAAGGGGAGATCAGGCATGTCTGCATCATGTTCATCGATATCCGGGGCTTCACGACTTTTTCGGAGGGGAAGGCTCCGGCGGATGTGGTCTCCTACCTGAACGACCTCTTCGAGTTCATGGTCGAGTCGATCAACCGCCACGAGGGCATCGTGAACAAGTTTCTCGGTGACGGCCTCATGGCGGTCTTCGGCGCGCCCATTTCCAGCGGCCGCGATACCCGCAGCGCCGTGAATGCCGCGATCGAGATTCACGCGCGCGTCGGCGGATTGGTCCGGGAAGGACGGATCCCGCCGACGAAGATCGGCATCGGCATTCACAGCGGCCCGGCGATGACGGGGAGCATCGGCTCTTCTGAGCGGAAGGAGTACACGATCATCGGCGATGTCGTGAACGTGGCGTCGCGGATCGAGCAGATGAACAAGGAACTGGGAACGGAGATCCTCTTCTCCCATGAGGTGAAACAGGAACTGGGCTCGTCCGACCTGCGTCTGAAATCCTTCGCGGATGTGAAACTGAAGGGGCGGGAGGAAACCGTTCTCCTCTGGACGGTCGAAGGCCTGTCGTGAAAAGAGGGGGAATCACGGTCGCATGACTTCCGCTGTCCACTCCTCCGGGCGCGTAGTCGTGATCGGCGCCGGAGCCGCGGGCACGATGGCGGCCGTGTTCGCCGCGGATTCCGGCGCTGAAACCATTCTTCTGGAGCGCACCGCCGACGGCGGGCGGAAGATTCTCATCAGCGGCGGCGGCCGCTGCAATATCCTGCCGTCGAAGCTCGATGAGTCGCGCTTCATTTCCGATTCTTCTCATCACTCCCTCAGGAAGATTCTCCAGGGGTGGTCGCTCCCGGATCAAAGGGAATTCTTCGAACGCGACGCGGGAATCCCGCTTGTGGAAGAAGAGGAATCCGGCAAGTTATTTCCGGCGTCCAACAAGGCGCGCGATGTGCGCGACCGGCTGCTGGCCCTGGCGGCGCGGAAAGGAGCCCGGTTCCTCCCCCGCGCGCGCGTGACGGGATTGCATCCGGCGCGGGGAGGTTGGCGCGTCGAAATGGAGCATGCGGATCCGGTCGAGGCTGGAGCGGTCATCGTGGCGACGGGAGGATTGTCCGTGCCCCAGACCGGCAGCGATGGCGGAGGTCTTTCCATCGTCGCGATACTTGGCCACACGGTGCATCCGCTCTATCCGGCCCTGACTCCGCTCCATGCCGGAACGACTCCCTTCACCGCCCTCGCCGGGATTTCCCTCGATGTCACTATGACCGCGCGTGATGACGCGGGCGGACGGAATGCGAAGGCGACCGGAGGATTTCTCTTCACGCATCACGGCTTCAGCGGCCCCTCCGTTCTCGACGTCTCGCACGTCGCCGTCCGTGCGCGCGAAGCCGGAGGAAAGCCGGCGCGCCTGACAGTGCAGTGGACGCAACTCGACGAAGAGTCGTGGAAGAAGACGCTGGCATCCGGCGGCGCCCGTCTCGTCGTGAACATGCTGCGCCTCGAAATGCCGGCGCGCCTTGCGGATGTTCTCATGTCCGTGGCGCGCGTCGATCCGTCCCGCACGCTCGCGAATCTGCGGCGCGAGGAGCGCATCCGGCTCATCGACGCGCTTGTGCGCTGTGAGCTTCCCTGCACCGGCGACGCGGGATACCAGAAGGCCGAAGTAACAGGTGGCGGAATCAGCCTCGCCGAGATCGATCCGCGCACGATGGAAAGCCGCAGGCATCCGGGACTCTTCCTCTGCGGCGAGATGCTCGATGCCTTCGGCCCCATCGGCGGCTACAACTTCCTCTGGGCCTGGGTGACGGGTCGGGCGGCGGGGAGGAGCGCCGCGCGTGCGATGTGTGACAGAAGCGAGGGATCGTCTTGATGTGCCCGGCTTGCTATGTCTGCCGGAAGAAATCGTTCCCTTTGTCGTCGACGAGAATGAACGCCGGAAAATCCTCCACCTCGATCCGGTAGATCGCTTCCATCCCCAGCTCGGGATACGCGATCAGTTCCACCTTCCGGATGTGATCCTTCGCCAGGATCGCGGCCGGGCCTCCAATGGAACCGAGATAGAAGCCGCCGTTCTTCTTGCACGCGTCCGTCACGGCCTGCGACCTGTTGCCCTTCGCCAGCATCACGTGCGAGCCGCCGCTGGACTGGAAGAGCTCCACGTAAGCGTCCATGCGTCCCGCGGTTGTGGGGCCGAACGATCCCGACGGCATTCCCTCCGGTGTCTTGGCCGGCCCGGCGTAATAGATCGGATGATCCTTGATGTAGTCCGGCAAAGGTTCGCCCCGCTCCAGGCCCTCGCGCAGCTTCAGGTGCGCCTGGTCCCGCGCGACGATCAGCGTGCCGGTCAGGGCGAGTCGTGTCCTGATCGGGTGCTTCGAAAGCTCCGCGCGAATTTCCGCCATCGGCCGGCGCAGATCGATCTTCACGACGCCCGCGTCGTCGCGGACGCGCAGCCGGTCGGGTATGAAGCGTCCCGGATTCCGTTCGAGCTCCTCGATCCAGATGCCGTCGCGATTGATCTTTGCCCTGACATTCCGGTGCGCCGAACAGGAGACCGCCATGCCGATCGGGAAGGAAGCGCCGTGCCGGGGCAGTCGGATCACGCGGACGTCCACCGCGAAGTATTTCCCTCCGAACTGCGCGCCGATGCCCGTCTGGCACGCGGCCTCGAAGAGCGTCTTCTCGAGCTCATGATCGCGAAAAGCATGCCCGCGCTCCGAACCCGTCGCGGGCAGCGTGTCGAGATACCCGGTCGTCGCGAGCTTCACGGTCTTCAGGGTCATGTCCGCGGAGAGGCCACCGATCACAACGGCGAGGTGGTAGGGGGGACAGGCGGCGGTTCCGAGCGTCTTCATCTTCGTCGTCAGAAAATCCTGAAGAGCTTTCGGATTCATGAGCGCCGGCGTTTCCTGGAAGAGAAATGTCTTGTTCGCGGAGCCTCCGCCCTTGGCGATGAAGAGGAACTCGTATTCGTCGCCGTCCACCGCGGCGATCTCGATCTGCGCCGGAAGATTGGTGCCGGTGTTCTTCTCCTTGAACATCGAAAGCGGAGCGTTCTGCGAATAGCGCAGGTTGTCGTGCGCGAACGTGGCGAGGATTCCGCTGGCCAGCGCGTCGACGTCGCCGCCCCCGGTCCAGACCGAGGCGCCCTTCTTCGCGATGACCTGAGCGGTGCCCGTGTCCTGGCAGAGCGGAAGCACGCCGCTTGCCGAGACCTCCGCGTTCTTCAGCATCGCCAGCGCGACGCTTACGTCGTTCGGGCTCGCCTCCGGATCGTCGATGATCGCGGCGACCTGTTGGAGGTGGGCGGTCCGGAGGAAGAAGGAGCCGTCATGCATCGCTTCCGTCGCGAGCGCGGTGAGGCCGGCAGGATCGACTTTCACGATCATCGCGCCGTCGAGCGTGGTCGCGCGGACGAAATCGCCGTCGAGTTTCCTGTATCGGGTCGAATCTTCGGCCAGGGGAAAGAGATTGTTGACGCTGTCGGAAGCCATGCGGAAATTCTACGACGACTGCCGGATTAGTCCAGCGGCTGTTGCTCTTTCTTTCGCCGCACTTCGGTCCGGTAGCGCCATCCCGTCCATGTTTCCCCGACGCGCAGAAGCCGCATGCTGTTGATCGACCCTGACACGCCCGTCTCCGTGCCGAAGAGAATGACGAGCACGTCGCCGCGCTTGACGACTCCTGTTTCCTGCAGCAGGAGATCCGTCTCGTGAAGCATTCGATCGGAGTGCCAGGTTTTTTTCGCCAGTTTCGGCAGCACACCCCAGCATAGCGACATCCGGCGCCAGGCCGCCGGCTTGTCCGTCAGTCCCAGGATCTCGATGTTCGGCTTGTATTTGGAGACAAGCCTCACGGACCGGCCCGACTCCGAGAAGACCGCGAGATACCGCGCCTGCACTTCCTCGGCGGTGTGGCAGGCGGCCCTGGCGAGGATGCTCGTGAACGGCAGATCGCTCTCGATCGATCCCGTCGCCGTCATCGGGTCCGTGAGAACTCTCGTCTCCGCGTCCTCGATGATGCTCACCATCATTTTCACGGTCTCGATCGGGTACTGGCCCATCGCGGTTTCGCCGGAGAGCATCACCGCGTCGGTGCCGTCGAAGATCGCGTTCGCCACGTCCGATGCTTCCGCGCGTGTCGGGCGCGAATTGGAGATCATGCTCTCCAGCATCTGCGTCGCGGTGATGACGGTGACGCCCTTGCGGTTGGCGGTCTCGATGATCCGCTTCTGGATGAGCGGCACCTTCTGCGGGCCGACCTCGATGCCGAGGTCGCCGCGGGCGACCATCACGCCGTTCGAGATCTCGATGATTTCGTCCAGGTACCTGACGGCTTCCGGCTTCTCGATCTTCGCGATGACCGGGATCTGGCGCCCGAAGTCCGCCACGATCCGCTTCACCATCGCGACATCCTCCGGCTGGCGGACGAAGGAGACCGCGATGAAGTCGATGTCGTGCTCGATGCACCACGCGAGATCGTCGCAATCCTTGTCCGACAGGGCGGGCGAGGAGACGTTGACGCCGGGAAGATTGATGCCCTTGCGGTCACGCAGGACGCCGCCGTCGATGACCTTCGTCATCACGTCCGTCTCGGTAGTACCCGTGACCTCCAGCTCGATGTTGCCGTCGTCCAGCAGAATCCGGTCGCCGGTCTTGACGTCGGAAGGAAGAGCCTTGTAGGTCGTGGAGACTTCATTTCCGTTGCCGACGATGTCCCGCGTCGTGATCGTGAAGGCCGCGCCCGGCGCCAGAGTCGCGGAACCCGTCGCGAAGAGGCCCGTCCGGATCTTGGGCCCGGCGAGATCCGCCAGCACGCCGACCGGCTTGTCCTTCGCCGTCGCAATCTCGCGAATCCACTCCAGCCACTGTCCGCGCGTGGCCGCGTCGCCATGCGACATGTTGAGGCGGAAGACATTCACGCCGGCATCGATCAGGGCGGCGATCTTCTCTCTGGACCCCACGGCGGGGCCGATCGTGGCGATGATGCGCGTGCGGATCATGATGTGAAAAGATCAAATCGGAGCGGTCATGTCAAGGCGCGATCCATTCCCGCGGTTATGGTCCCGTCGGCTGAACTGCTTCGGCGGAACTCCGTCATCACCTCATGGATTGATCCGCCAGCGCCGTGACGCACTTCTCCGCGATCTCGATCGTCGCCAGCGCGGCCGTTTCGTCGCATGAGGATATTTCATCCCGGACGATGCATTCCCTGAAATGTCGGCACGATCCCGAGAAAGGATTCCGGATAAGTCGCCAGGGGAGAACGGCTCCCCGCCGGGCGGCGCTCCAGAACATCCCGCCCGCGGACCGAGGAGCGAGCATCGCCTCGAAGATGACCTTGCCGTGCCTGACGTGAACCACGCCTTTTGTCCCCACGATCGAGATTTCCGGCGCCAATCCCGGGATCGCCAGAGAATTCCGGATCTCGGCCCGGGCTCCGTTGTCGAAGTCGAACGTCAGCGTGACGCTATCCGGATGATGATGCCCCAGAATGTCGAAGCCTCGCGCCTCGATGCGGACGGGCTCGGCTTTCATCCACGCCAGAATCAGGTCGATGTAGTGCGATGAGAGCTCGAAGGCGATGTGTGCGCGCCGGGCGTTCGAAGCGGCGGGAATATGAAGCGTGTTGCGCGTGATCGAGAGGTGGCGGATCGGCCCGAGGCGCTCCTCGCGAAGAATCTCGGTCACGCGTTGATGTTCCGGCCAGAACCTGAGGTTGAAACCGTTGAAGAGGATGTGTCGGCTCCTGGAGTTGGCTTCGATGATCCGCCGCGCTTCATCGCCGCTCGTCGCGAGAGGCTTTTCGCAGTACACATGGAGACCGCGTTCGAGGGCGCGGCAGACGAGGTCGGTGTGCGTTTCGGCAGGGGAGCAGACATCGATGGCGTCGAGGCCGGGGAGGTCCCAGATCCGCTCGATCCCGCGCGTGTGTATCGGGATGCCGTGACGCCGCGCCAGCATCTCCGCGCGCGATGAGGAACGGTTCGCGATGGCGGCGATCTCCACGCCGGGCAGATTCTTCCAGGCTCGAATGTGCCACTCCGCGATTCGGCCCGCGCCGATGAGGGCGATACGGATCTTCTTCATCTGAGGGCATCATATTTCTGAAAAGCGCAATCCGAAATCGGAAAGGTCTTTCAGTTATGGCGGGAAATTTATCAGGATGGGTAGGATGGGCAGGATATAAGAGGAATGAAAACCACTTCCTGATAACAGGACTAAATTGCCTTCTATTCCACCCTGAATTGATCCTGCCTATCCTGTTCATCCTGTCCATATTTTTTGATGGGGAAGTTCTGGCGCGCCCAAGCAAAGCTGGATTTTTCGCCCGTCTCTGGCTAACGTGGAGCCCATGTCCGCGCCCGATCTCACGGTATCATCGAGTTCCGATCCGGCGTCGCCGGAATTGAGCCTTGATCCGGAGACGACGATGCTGCAAAAAGCGGAACCTCAGGCGCCCGCCGCCGGTCTGATAGATCGGGATGCCCTGGCGCGCCTCGAACCGGCCGCCGTGGATGCCTTCGTCCAGGAGACGATTCATCACGTGCATTCGCTCCTGTACCGGATGCTGTCGCACAAGGAGGAAGTCGAGGATCTCGTGCAGGATGTTTACATCCGCGCGTGGAGGGCGCTTCCTTCGTACCGCGGCGAGGCGAGCCCGATGACGTGGTTGTACCGGATCGCGGTCAACGCCGGTCGCGATGCGATCGCGCGAAGGCAGCTGGATCGGAAGAGGCTTGTGACGGAGCCGGACGAAGTGATCGAGATTCGGCCGGCTTCGCACGATCCGCAGAGGGATGCGCTGACGCGCGAGGAGAACCTGGCGCTGAAAGCGGCCATCGATGAGCTGCCGCACGAACGGCGCGAGATGATCATCCTGGCGGACATCGAGGGGATGTCCATGGAGGAGATTTCCGCGGTGCTGGAAATCCCCGAGGGGACCGTGAAGTCGAGATTGCATCGCGCCAGAGAGGCGCTGAGGGATGGAGTGAAGAAGAGGTTGGGATCATGGCCATGAACTGCGAGAATGTTCTTCATCACGTCGATGCTTATGTCCGGGGCGAAATCGATCCGCGCACGTCGAAGCAGATCGAGGAGCACATCGGCGCGTGCGATAAATGCCGGCGTGAGGAGACCGCCGCGCGCAGGATCGCCTCGGGCCTCAGGGCGATGAGCGCTCAGGCTTCGGACGCCTTGACTCGCTCCGTTCTCTCCGCCGCCGACGGCGCCCGGGCGGGCCGTCAACGCCTCGGATGGTTCTCGCCGCTGCGCGCGATGGCGGCATGCCTCATTCTCGGATTCGTTCTCTTCTTCACATCTCGCGGGTCGGATCTGACGACGCCGATCCCGATGAAGATCGATCCGCTTCCGTACGTTGCCCCTCCGGTCGCGCCTCCGCCGGATGCGCAACCTCCGGTCGTGGCGCCCGAAGTCGCCCCGCCGACGGATGCGACAGGTCGAGGTCCGGATGTGCGGGGCGGCGGAGCATCCATCGCGGCTCCCCACGCGGATGTCCTGCCGGCGACGACGTTTCGCTCGAAAATGGAAGTCTCGCCGGCTCCCACGCTGGCTCCGATCGCTTCTTCCTCGGATCCTGTATCCCGCGATGAGGATGCGTCCGCGGCCTTTGCTCCCGCATCGCCTTCGCCCGCATTTCCTCCCTCGCCGGCGTCCGCGTCCGAGGAACGCTCCGCGTCTGCCGCTGAAGATGTCGAAAGATCCGCGCCGGGCAAACCGAAATTTTCCGTGTCGGAACCCGAGGAGCCTCTCGCGATTTCCTCGACGGCGACGCCTCCGCCCGGCGGTCAGAGCTACACGACATTTCAGAAGGAACCGTCGACGCCGACATTCCGTCTCCAGATGACGGGTTCGTCTCCGGATCGAAGTCCTGTTCCCGAATTCTATTTTCCCTCCTCCCGTTCGTCCTGGACGGAGGATCGTCCTCGGCGCAATGAACTGCGCGCGCTTCGCTATCGGGCGATTCCTTCCTTCGCCGACATCGCCGGTTCTGTACGAAGAGATACATTCGCATCTCTCACTGATTCCCCCGCCTATAAAAAGTAGGGAACCCGCCCGGAAACGGTTCGTCTAACTTTTTCGAGTCTCGAACAGAGTGAAAAAATGAGACGGAGGGAAGACAGTGAACCGCTCGCAGCTCGCATCATCTTTTCTTGGATTTGTGTTGATCTTTATCACGGGCGCGGCGGCGGAGATGGAAACCACCGTCCCTTCGTTGTCAGAGGACAGGCTGTTCCGGACTCCCGTGGAGGATCGCGAGTGGCGGCATCCCTGCGTCATTCCGCCCCTGGCGATTCCCCAGGACAGTCCCGTCCTCGCGCTCCGGAAAACGGAAGTCCATGCCCGGATTCTCGGCACGATCGCGGATGTCGAGGTCATCCAGCACTACCATAATCCCTCCGCGACGACGGTCGATGTCGGTTACACATTTCCTTTGCCGGCGGATGCCGCGGTGCGGAGCGTGGAACTGGTGACGGGCGACAGGACTCTTGCCGCGGATCTGAAGGAAGTGGATGAGGCGCGTGAGATCTACGAGGAGGCGCGCCGCGCCGGGAACGGCGCGCTGCTTGTCGAGAGCCGGCGGGAGAATGTCTTCCGCGCGCGGATCGCGAATGTGGAGCCGGGCAGCGAGTTGGCCGTCCGGATCCGCTATTCGCAGGCGCTTTCACCCGAGGGATCGTCGTTTCGCTTGCTCTTCCCCACCGTCGTTGCTCCGCGCTATTGCCCGGCGGGGCAGGAAGACGCGGGCCTGTTCGATCTGCCGTACGTGCCGACCGGTCTTCCGGGGCACTCGATCGAGATCGATGTGGAACTCGATGCCGGCATACCCGTGGATCATGTTGTCTCTCCGAGCCATCCGATCTCCGTTTCGATCCGGGAGGGCGTGACGAGGGTTGCTCTCGGCAAGGTCAATGAAGTTCCGAACCGCGATTTCATTCTTTCGTGGAACATTGTCTCTTCTGGAGCGCAGTCGACCGGCGCCACTCTCTGGACCGGTCCGCGCGATGATTTTGGAATTCCGTTTCTCATGGTCGCATGGCCGCCGCGTCCGGTGGGGGAAACGAAAGCATCGCGCGAGATCATCTTCATTCTCGATTCGTCGGGATCGATGTCCGGCGCCAAGTTCGAAGCGGCGACCCGCGCGCTCCGCGGGTTCCTTCGGGGCCTCGGCAATCGGGATACGATCAGGCTCATCGATTTCGACGATGAATTCTCGGAGATGAACCGCAAGGCGCTCCCGTTTTCCCAGGCGATGCTCGATCGCGCCGATGCCTGGATCGCTTCCCTCGTCGCCGATGGCGGGACCGAGATCCTGAAGCCCCTGTCGCATGCGCTCGGCCTGCCCCGCGACGAAGAACGCGAACGCATCATCGTCCTGTTGACGGACGGCCAGGTGGGGAATGAGGATGAAGTACTCTCCGAAGTGACGCGCCGCGCCGGACGGACCCGGATCTACACGATGGGAATCGACTATGCCGTCAACGACGGGATGCTCCGTTCGATCGCGCGTGCGACGCATGGTTCCTGCATCCTGATTTCGCCCGACGAGGATGTCGAAGGAGCCATCCTGTCGCTGAAGAGAAAGTTCACGTCGCCGGTCGCGACGGATATATCCCTCGATATGAAGGGCGCTGAAAAAGTCTTCCCCGATCCGGCCCCGGATCTGCACGCCGGCGAGCCGCTCGTTCTCACGGGCAGGACCACGGCGCGCGAGGTGGAAGGCGCTCGCTTGACCGGCCGATTCGCTGGCAAGCCCTGGAACGCCGACCTGGAAGTGAAATCGGTCCCGGCAAAGGGTGTCAATATCGCGGCCGTCGCGGCGGAGAAGGAAATCGAAAGCCTGACGGATCGGATGAGCAACGGTGATCGCGATGAGCTGAAGAAGAGGATCGTCGACCTGTCGTTGGCGCATGGTGTCGCGAGCGCGTTCACCGCATTCGTGGTCGTCGACAGGCGCGCGGAGAAGACGGAGACAGGTTCGGTCCGATCCGTCGAGGTGCCGGTCGCGTTTCCCCAGGGCTGGAATTGGAACACGGTGTATGGCGGCGGAAGGCGGAACGGAGTTCATATATCCGGTTATATCAATACCGGTTATGTCGGAGCGTCATACGCGCCGTCGAGCGGCATGATCGCATACGCGCCCTCTCCCAAGGCGATGCACGGCGCCTTCGCGTCGGCGCCCGCCGATGCGATGTATTCGGCCTCGGGTGTGAGCGCTCCCGACGCCGCGCCGCAACCCGGCGTATCCATCGAGGATATGGCTCTGCGTTTCCTCACGAGGAAGCAGCGCGCGAGCGGAATGTGGCTCCGTAACGGCCGGGAGAACGCGCGCGTGACCGCACTGTCGCTGCTGGCACTGCTCCCGTCGCATGCGAAGCATCAGAACGAATGTGAACGGGCGATCGGAGCCTTGTTGAAAGACGAGACGCTGCGGGAAATCCAGGGGGGCGATCATCAGGACCGCGCCCTCGTGAAACTGGCGTTGTCCCGGGCGGCCGATGAGCTGCAATCGGAAGATGCATCCCTGGCGGATGCGGCTCGAAAAGCGGCGGCAAAGCTGGGGCAGATGACTCCGTCGCCTGACGTTTCCATCCTGGATCGTCTTGCGTCGTCGGACAGGCCGGACGACCTTGCGGATCTGCTCCTCGCGGCGATTCAGTCGCCGAACGGCGCGGAGCAGCCGCGTAGGGTAGCGGTGGCGCGGCTCGAAGCGAAAGTTTCGACATCCGGAGCGGACGCGGGCGGCGTTCAGATTTCCGGTGTCGACGGCGTCGAAGCGACGGCTCTGTATGCCGCGCTCGCGATGGCGGTGCGATGATGCGAAGAGAGAGGAGCCGCGGTATGATGTCTTCGGATGAAGAAGCTGCTTTTCGTCAGCATCGGGAGCCTGGTCGCCGTTCAGTTGGTGATCGCCTTGACATGGTTCTCAGGGTCATCACAGGTTCCACGCGCGCCGATCCCTCCTGGCCCGCCGCGGAATTATATGGCGCATGGTATGAGGGCGATCAGTCCCGCCCGTCAGCCTGCGCGGCCGGCCAGCCAGGAGCCGTCACGCTTGTCTCCGGACACCGTCGTAATTCGGTGCGGCGATTCCTTGACCGTGAATTTCTTCTTCGCATGTGAGGATGTCCGCTTCGGAGACGGGATATTCGCTACGCTGATCGTCGAGGGCGATTCCCGTTCACTTTTCATGGACAGCGGTATCCTGGACGCGTCTCCGCCCATTCGCCATGAACTGACGCACCGCATCGAGAACGGAAGAACCGCCAGGGGCTGGACATTGAAGGGCTTTCGTCCCGGCGACACCGCCATTCTGGTCGCGCAATTTCGCATCGATCGGCCCGGCGAATACAGCATGCTGGCTGTCATGGAAAAGGACCTGGACGAGCCGGAGGAAAGCCAGCCGATCGAGCGCCGCGTTCTGAGAGTGCTTGCTGATACCGTTGCCGGGATGCGCTCCGGTGCTACTGTGAATTCACTTCCCACATCTCCGCGCTGACTCTAATCTCCGCACATGAAAGATCGCATCGGTTGTCATCTCTCCATCGCGGGCGGCGTTGCGAAGGCAGTCGGCCGCGCGGCGGAAGCGGACTGTTCCGCGTTCCAGATCTTCACCAGGAACCCGCGGGGATGGGCGCACGCGGAATTGACGGATGAGGAGATCGCGGAATTTCGAAAGGGAACGCAAAAGGATGGACCGTTTCCTGTGGCTCATATGCCGTACCTGCCCAACCTCGCCGCGCCGAACGTGGAGATCTACAGGAAGTCCGTGGATACGCTCGCTTCCGAACTGGTGCGCTGCGGAAAATTGGGAATAGCGTATCTGGTCACGCATCTCGGGTCGCATCTGGGTCTGGGTGAAAAGGAAGGCCGGGAGCGGATCGTCCAGGCCATCCGCACGGCGCTCGATCAATCTGGTTCCTCCACGATGGTCCTGATGGAAAATACCGCCGGCACGAAAAATTCGCTCGGCACGACGCCGGAGGAACTGGCGATCATTCTCGATGCCATGGACGGCGACAAGCGCGTCGGGCTCTGCATCGACACGGCCCATGCCTTCGCAGCCGGCTACGATTGGAGGAGCAAGGACAATCCTTTTTATTCCGAGCTGAAGTCTGCCCGGCTTCATGACCGCGTCATGGTGATCCATCTGAACGACTCGAAAGTGGCGCTGGGAAAACGCGCGGATCGCCATGAACATCTCGGCCTCGGGGAAATCGGATTGGAAGGTCTGAAAAACGCCGTCACCCACCCGCTCTTCCGGAATCTGCCCTGCATCTGCGAAACCCCCGTCGACGAAACCCGCGACGACAAGGAAAATGTCGCCATCGCCAGGAAATTGCGGAGCAATTAAAGCGCTTTCCAAACCTTCTCTCTCTGCCCGCCGTCCGTCGCCAGGGGGCGGGTGATGCCGAGTTCGCGGGTCGTCAGGAGGTTGATGATGTCGCCGTCGCTCCCCGTCTCGACGCCATGCTCGTCGCGCGTCAGCTTCACGTGCGGGCGGTACGGGAAGAACGGATTCGCCGCGATCACGATGGCGACGCTGCTGTTGGAGAGTTCCACGAGGCTGCCGACAGGGTAGAGCGCCATGTTCTGCAGGAAGGCTTTCACGGCCATGGGGTCGAAGAGCGTCGCGGATGACGCGAGAATGTGTTTCATCGTGTCATATCCGAGGATACTTTCGCGGTGGGGCCGGTGAGATGTCATGGCCGTGTAGGAATCCACGAGCGCCACGATGCGCGCGTATTCGTGGATGCCCAATCCCTTGCGTCCTTTGGGATAACCCGATCCGTCGAATCGCTCGTGATGCTGATAAGCGACATACTCCGCGTGCCGCGAGATCCCCTTGGTATCATGCAGAATATCGGCCCCGAGGACCGTGTGCTTCTGGATCTCCAGTTGCATTGGAACAGTCACTTTGCCGGGATGCTTCCAGGCCGAGGGCGAAATGCGGCTCATGCCGATGTCGTGGAGCAGGCAGCATTCCGCCAGTTCGTACAGCTCGCTCTGGGGAAAACCCATGGAATAGCCGGTCAGGATGGCGTGCACGGTCGAACCGACGGCGTGGGCCAGGAGGTAGTCGTCGAAGTGAGTCAGCGTTGTCAGCGCGGAGAGAACCTGGCGGTTGGCGATGCCGTTGTCGACGAGCTGAATGATCATGCGCCGCAGGCCGTCCATGTTGAAATCCACATCGCGGCTCGCGATGCCGGAAAATGTTTTCTTAACCTGACGCACAGTCTGGCGGTGTACTTCGTGCATCACCTTCTTGGCTTCGCGCATGGTCGATTTGTCGTAGACGAACGGAACCGCTTCGGGTGGCTTGAGATCTTCGGTTCGCCGCACGGAAGGCGGCGCGGAAAGGCGTTCCTCGATTTCCGCTTCCAGCTTCGTCATGTCAGCCGGAGGCGGCGCCTTCTCGATGATCTCTTCCCAGACGATCGGTTCTTCGGATTCCAGGGATCCGAGCATCAGTGTGAACGCTTCGCTCGGTTCCTCGTCTCTCGCCGTGGACTCCAGCGTCAGCGAGGATGACGGAACATCTCCCGATGATCCCGATGAATTTTCTCCGGATACCGCATCAGGATCGCCCGGTTCCCTGACTGAGACGGAGGTGATGCCCCAGCGATCCAGCTTTCCTATCAATTCTTGCGTGAGTCGCGTGTTCTGATCCAGGAGGACCGTGCCGTTGCGCGCGAAGATGGATCTGGTCAGGACATCTCCGACCAGCAGTTCATCGATCGTTTTCATCCCCTCGGCTGCCATGATTGCCTGATTGTCTCCCGCCCCTGTATTTGCTGACTACGCGACAATTTGTATCTTTTTTTACATGCAATGACTATGGCAAAATGATAGGCTCCGCCCCGTAACTTTAGTCACGGTTTACATTTGCAAGGGCATCATCGGAAGCACGGATCAACCCATGACAGTGAGAAAGTTTTCTAAAATCCTGGTCGCCAACCGCGGGGAAATCGCCATCCGCGTCTTCCGTGCCGCGACCGAGCTCGACCTGCGCACGGTTGCCATCTTCTCCGAGGAAGATCGCCTCTCCCTGCATCGTTATAAAGCCGACGAAGCCTACCAGGTCGGTCATGGCCTGGGGCCGCTTCGAGCTTACCTCGCGATCGACGAGATCGTCCGCCTCGCCCTCGAAAAGGGAGTCGACGCCATTCATCCCGGATATGGATTTCTCGCGGAGAACGCCGACTTCGCGCGCGCCTGCGAAAAGGCCGGCATCACGTTCATCGGGCCGACATCGGACCAGATCGCCATGATGGGCGACAAGATCGCCGCCCGCCGCGCCGCGGAGAAGGTCGGTCTTCCGCTGGTTCCCGGCACTCCCGATGCCGTCGACATGCATGGTGCCGTCGCCTTCGCCAGGAAGCACGGTTTCCCCGTCATGTTGAAGTCGGCTTTCGGCGGTGGAGGCCGTGGCATTCGCCCCGCGTACAACATGGCGGATCTGAAGAACGCCTTCGCGGAAGCGGAGCGGGAATCGATGACGGCGTTCGGGCGGTCGGAGATTTTTCTCGAGAAGAAGATCGAGCGTCCCAAGCACATCGAAGTCCAGATCATGGGCGACATGTATGGCAACGTGATTCACGCCTTCGAGCGCGATTGCTCCATCCAGCGAAGGAACCAGAAAGTCATCGAGCTGGCTCCCGCGCCCTCCCTGAATATCACGCCCGCCGGCAAGAAGATCCGGGACCGGATCTGCCATCTCTCCGTCGCCCTGGCCCGCGAGATCGGATATCGAAACGCGGGCACGATGGAGTATCTATTCGAGCCCCAGACGGGACAGTTTTATTTCATGGAGATGAACACGCGGATCCAGGTGGAGCACACGGTGACGGAGATGATCACGGGGATCGATCTCGTCAAGACGCAGATCCGCGTTGCGGAAGGTTTCAAGCTGACGGACGCGGAGATCGGACTGGCCGATCAGGACAAGCTTCATTACCAGGGCGTCGCGATCCAGTGCCGGATCACGACGGAGGATCCGGCCGAGAAATTCAATCCCGACTACGGCCGCCTCTCCGCCTATCGTTCCTCCGCCGGTCACGGCATCCGCCTCGACGCCGGCAACGCGCACACGGGCGCCGTCATCACGCCCTACTACGATTCGCTCCTCGTCAAGATCTCCGCCCTGGGACGCGATCTCGACGAGGCCGCCCATCGGATGGATCGCGCGCTCGCCGAGTTCCGCGTGCGCGGCGTGAAGACCAACATCAATTTCCTCCGCGCGGTCATGCGGGAGCCGGAATTCCGGTCCGGCGAATTCCGGACGGACTATCTCGAACGCCATCCGGAGCTGATGGTCTCGGCCGATACGCAGGATCGCGCCTCCAAGCTCCTGAGCTTCATCGCCGATGTCACGGTGAACGGGAACCCGATCATGAAGGGTTTCTCCAGGCCGAAGGTTTCCGTCTACCCGGAGCTGCCGCCGGCCGGAGATGTGAACAGGCCCTGCCCGGAAGGCACCCGGCAGATCCTCGAGTCGCGCGGCGCGGACGGTCTCGTGAAATGGATCCTCGGTCAGAAGAAACTGCTCGTGACCGACACGACGATGCGCGACGCGCACCAGTCGCTCCTGGCCACCCGCATGAGGACCTCCGACATGATGGGCGCCGCATCCGCGATCACGCGCCGGGAACCCGGGATCTTCTCCTATGAGGTCTGGGGCGGTGCGACGTTTGACACGTGCATGCGGTTTCTGAAGGAAGATCCCTGGATGCGGCTCTCGTCGCTGCGGGAAGCCATGCCCAATGCCCTCTTGCAGATGCTTCTGCGAGGCCCCAACGCGGTCGGCTATACGAATTATCCGGATAACGTCATCCGGGAATTCGTGAAGCGGTCGGCGGAGGCCGGCATCGACATCTTCCGCATCTTCGATTCCCTGAACTGGCTGGAAGGAATGCGCGTCGCGATCCACGCCGCGCGCGACACGGGCCGCATCGCGGAAGCCGCCATCTGCTACACCGGCAACATCGAGGATCCGGCCAGGACGAAATACACGTTGAAATATTATGTTCGGTTGGCGAAGGAACTGGAGAAAGCCGGCGCACAGATGCTCGCGATCAAGGATATGGCCGGCCTTCTTCGCCCCTTCTCCGCGCGCCTTCTCGTGAAGGCCCTGAAGGACGAGCTCGATATCCCGATCCATCTCCATACGCACGACACCGCGGGAATCCAGGCCGCGACGCTCCTGACCGCCGCGGAAGCCGGCGTCGATATCGTGGATGCCGCGCTGTCGTCGATGAGCGGCCTGACATCGCAGGTTAACCTGAACGGCCTCGTCGCCGCCTTCCAGTTCCACAAGCGCGCGACCGGCCTCGATCTCGCGACGCTGAATGAGTTCTCGTCCTACTGGGAGGAAGTGCGCCGCAATTACTCGCCGTTCGAATCGGAGCTCCGGAGCGGCACGGCCGACGTGTACGAGCACGAGATGCCGGGCGGACAGTACACCAATCTGCGCGCGCAGGCGGAGGCGATGAACCTGGGCCAGCGCTGGCATGATGTCGTCCGCGCCTATACATCCGCCAACAAGCTCTTCGGCGACATCGTCAAGGTCACCCCCTCGTCGAAAGTCGTCGGTGACATGGCGCTTTTCATGGTGGCCAATGACATGACGGAGGAAAATTTCTTCGACAAGGCCGCGCATCTTTCCTTTCCGGAGAGCGTGATCGGGATGATGCGCGGCGACCTGGGCCAGGCTCCGGGCGGTTTCCCGAAGAAGGTGCGCGATGCCGTTCTGCGCGGCCAGAAGCCGCTGCGCGGCCGCCAGGGCAAGCTCCTGAAGCCCATCGCCTTCGCGAAAGTTAAGGCCGAGATCGAGAAGAAGCACCGTCGCGGCGGCGGAGACCGTTCCGGCAGGATCAACGATTTCGACGTGATGAGCCACGTCATGTACCCGCAGGTCGCCCCCGATTTCTTCGACCACAGGAAACATTTCGGCGATACATCCATCCTGCCGACGCCCATCTTCTTCTACGGCATGCAGCCCGGGGAGGAAGTCGCTCTGGAGATCGAAGCCGGCAAGACGCTTTATATCAAGCTGATCGCCATCTCGGCCACCGACACCGACGGCATGAAGACGATCTTCTTCGAATTGAACGGCCATCCCCGCGACGTGAAGGTGAACGACAAGAGCGACACGAGGACGGCGCAGAAACGCCCGAAGGCCGATCCCGAGAATCTCCACCACCTCGGTTCCCCCATGCCCGGCCGCGTCGTCCAGGTGCTCGTCAAGCCCGGCCAGGATGTCGCCAAGGGCGACACTGTTGTCCTCCTGGAGGCGATGAAGATGGAAACGACCGTGATCGCCCCCCGCTCAGGCGGCGTCGGAGAAATTCATGTCGCCTCCGGTGAGATCGTCGACGCGGGCGATCTGATCATGGTGTACAAGTAAGAAGGATGAAGGATGAAGTACATGAGGAAAACGAACGGTTTCTTCATCCTTCATATTTCATCCCTCATCCTTGCTTCTATATCGCTTCTCCTTGGCCCAGTTCCGGCGGGGGAGTGGTCGAGAGGGTCACGCCGACCTTGTAGATGCCGCTGCCGACCGTTTTTTCGCGGATGTTCTTGATGGCAACCGCTACCCAGGATTCGGTCTTCGCCGAACTGGGCTTGATCCGGATCCAATAGATTTCTCCGACCCTCAGGGGGCAGGGGAACCGCTGCTCGCGGGTTTCGAGGCCCATGCCTTTCGCGGATTCGTCGATGATCCAGCACGCCAGCTCCGACCGGTCCTCGAAGACGAAGATCGCCCAGGCCAGGTGCACGCCGCCGTGGCGCGATTCTTTCCGCCGGGTGGCACTTTTATCCTCGTTCTTTTTCATGGCGGCCACGAGCGAATCCCCTTCGATCTTTACTTCAGGACTTCGGCGTTGAAGGCCTCGATGGCCTGGTCCCAGCCCGCGGCCTGCCCGTGCAGTTCGTCCCAGAACGCGGGATCCCAGAGCTGGTTCAGTTCCTCGGATGTCTTGCCCTGCTGCTCCACCCATGTGTAGTACTTCAGGTTGTGAATCATCTTGCGGTCGCGGTATCCGAGGTCGCGCATGTTGTCCGTGGCGGCTCCGTGCGCGTAGCGCGCCAGGTCGGCGACGGCGTTGTCATGCGTGTACTTTCCGCGCGCCGCGGTCAGTTCTTCGAGGCGCGATCCGTACATCTCCGCGGAGTCGGTCAGGATCGTGAAGATGACGTCGTTCTCGTCCAGTTCGTAGTATTTCGCCATCTTGACGGCGGAGAGGACGTTGCAGATGCCGGAGATTCCCAGGAGGGGCAGGTTCTCGAGCGTGCCGTTGGAAACTCCACCCGCGGTGAGATACTCCCATCCCGCCGGTTCGTTCAGAAGCCGCAGGAGGCTCATGCAGGCTTCATCGTCCACAGCGACGATCGTATCGGTGTTGCGGACATTGTGAATCCACGGCACATGCTTGTCGCCGATGCCTTCGATGCGATGCCCGCCGAAGCCGTTCGTCAGAAGCGTCGGGCATTGCAGCGCTTCCGATGCGCCGATGCGAAGCGACGGATGCAGTTCCTTCAGGCGGTCGCCCGCTCCGATGGTCCCCGCCGATCCGGTCGCGCTGACGTACGCGGCCATCCGCGACGTCGGCGTCTTCACCGCTTCGAAGACTTCCTGGATGGCGGCGGCCGTGACGTTGTAGTGCCAGAGATGGTTTCCGAACTCGTCGAACTGGTTGAAGATGACGCAGTCCTTCCGGTTCTTCCGGATGTCCCAGCACGCGTCGTAGATCTCCTTCACGTTCGACTCGCAGCCCGGTGTCGCGATCACTTCCGCGCCGATGTCCTTCAGCCAGGCGAATCGCTCGCGGCTCATCTCCTCCGGGAGTATGGCGACGGCGGTGCATCCCAGCAGCGCGGAATCGAATGCGCCGCCGCGGCAGTAATTGCCCGTGGAGGGCCAGACCGCGCGCTGCGATGTCGGATCGAAGTTGCCGGTCACGAGGCGCGGCACGAGGCACGCGAATGCGGCTCCGACCTTGTGGGCTCCCGTGGGGAAATACTTGCCGACCAGGCCGATGATCCGGCAGGGCACGCCGGTGATGTGCTTCGGAATTTCCAGGTGATTGACGCCGCCGAACGCGCCGCTTTTGGCGTCGTTCTTCCACGTGATCCGAAAGAGGTTGACGGGGTCGATGTCCCACAGGCCCTTCGTCTTCAGCCGCTCCTTGATGGATGCCGGCACCGTGGACGGATCCTTCTGCTGCGCAAATGTCGGGATGACGACACCCAGCTCCTTGCATCGCTGTATCGACTTCTTCCTCACCCCATCATTGATCTGCAGCATACTTCCTCCTGTTGCCCGTCGCGGCCTGCGCGAACACGGGCGATATTAGTTCAGAAATTCCGGTACATGTTGCCGCCCCGGGGAGCGGCGCCGGTCGGCGAGGCGGACGGAGCGGATGCCGGGCCCGATGAAAATACCGCGGGCTTTCTCAGGGACGCTTCCAGTACTTCGGAATCGCGCCGGTCGAACTTCGCCTGCCAGTCCTTGTCGCCCCAGACGAGCATTGACGGGTTTCTCGCCACGCCGTACGAAAGGACGCGCGCGTTGACACCGATTTCATCCACGTTGCGGATGATGGAATAGATCGTGTCCTCCGAGCGCGTCATGATGCCGTCCACCTTCGACGCCGCGCTGTTGGCGCTTTTGAGGAAAGCCTCCGCGTCGTTCATGGCTCCGGGCAGCCTCATCGAGGCGATCCGGAAATTGGCGGCGGTCGTATGGATGTCGGATCGGAACTGGGTGTCGCTCACCAGCAGATCCACGCCGGTCAGGACCCGGCCCATGCTGTCGGCCAGCTCGTCCACGTGCCCGTCCGCCTTGGACAGGAACCTCTGAAGCTGGACCTGGATCATGCCGAAGGAGGCGGGGTCGATGGCGTCGATCTCGACCTTGCCGTTTACCATCTGGATCCGGTCGTCACCGCGGATCAGGAGACCTTCCACGTCGGAATACTGCTGCGTGATCTCGATGTACGGATCTCCCAGCAGCGACGCCGTCGTGATCGTGGCGATGCCTTTCTCGGGGAGGTCGAATCCCTTGATGAGCGCCATCTCGACGCGGATGAGTTTCTTTTCCCTGTCGTACGCGATGGTGTTCACGTCGCCGATCGGAAGGCCCTGGTAGACGACGATGACTTTTTCCTTCAGGCCCCCGATGTTGCGGAACCACGTGACCGCGGGCTGCGTCTCCGCGAACCATCGTTCGAAGCCGCCGCCGATCCAGGAGAGGAAAACGAGGAAGCAGACGAGCATGGCGAGGACGAAGAGGCCGGCCGCAAGTTCGTTGGCTTTCGGCTTCATCCGTTCCTCCTCAGCATCTGATCTGTCCCTCCATGCCACTTCCCATCGCGCTTCATCGCACCTGCCGCTCGTCGACGATCCCGGCCAGCGTCTGAATGTAGACGTCGCGGTTCGTTCGATACGGTATCGGGCCGTCCGCCGATCCCGTGATGAACTGCTGCACCATCGGGTTGTCGGAATTCCTGATCTCGTCCGGAGTTCCGTAGGCGAGCACCCTGCCCTTGTAAGGCGGATGATTCCCGAGCATCACCATCTTGTCGGCGATCTTGAACGCCGAGTCCATGTGATGCGTTACGACCACGGAAGTTATACCCATTTTGCTCTTTAAGTCGAGAATCAATTCGTCGATGACGGCGGATACCACCGGGTCGAGCCCCGCGGAGGGCTCGTCGTAGAAGACCAGCTCGGGATCCAGGGCGATCGCGCGCGCCAGTCCGACGCGCTTCTTCATTCCTCCGGATATTTCCGCGGGTTTCAAATGCTCAAATCCCGTCAATCCCACCATCTCCAGTTTCATCCTCACCATGATCTGGATGATGTTCTCGTCGAGACCGGAATGCTGCTGCAGCGGCAGCGCCACATTTTCGCCGACGGTGAGGGAATTAAAGAGCGCGCCGGACTGGAACAGGACGCCGAAGCGCTTCCGGATGGAGTCGAACTGCCGGTCGTCGTAGACGGTCGTGTTTTCGCCGAAGAGCCAGACGTCGCCGGCCTCGGGCCGCTCGAGCCCGATGAGGCATCGCAGCGTCGTCGATTTGCCGCAACCGGATCCGCCCATGATGACGAGCACCTCGCCGCGGTTGACCTCGAAAGATATGTCGTCCAGCACGCGCCGTCCGTCGAAGATCTTCGCGAGGTGATTGACCCGGAGAACGATGTTGTCGGCGGGTTTGCCGATGGGGATCTCTCCGTTCATGGGAAGATGAAGTAGAAGATGGCCGTGAAGATGCCGTCGACGAGGATGATGGCGAAGATGGAGTGAACGACGGACTGCGTGGTCGCCTGGCCCACGCCTTCCGCGCCGCCGGTGACGGAGAGACCGCGGTAGCAGGAGATTCCGGAGATCAGGAGCGAGAAGACGCCGGACTTCAGAAGGCCCGTCCAGACGTCTTTCCGCGTCATGTACTGAAACGCCGCCATCTTGAAAGACGCCGCGGACATCTCCAGCGCCGTCGCTCCGAAGAGATACGCGCCGAAAATCCCGGCCACGTTCGCCAGCATCGCCAGGCACGGCAGCATGAGCAGCAGGGACACGACGCGCGGCACGACGAGAAACCGGTTCGGATGCAGCGACATCGTCCGCAGCGCG
>CAZCME010000016.1:0-93881 GCA_964499705.1 uncultured bacterium
CCTAAATGAGTTCCGGTTGAAAATACCAGTTGAATTGTGCAGGCCGAATCAGGTATAAATAGGTATTAAACCGGTTTAATAGTCGAATTACGCGGAGGCGCCCGTGGCTTTCTCGGGGTTGGAATCGTCATGCATGGCTCATGAAATTCGCCTGCGGTCCCAACGGACGCGAGGAGCCACGATCATCGAATTGATCGTGGCGGTCATCATCCTGGGGGTGGGGCTTCTCCCTCTCGTGCTGGCCTTGAACAAGATCTACACGAACACGTATTCGTTGGGAACGCGGGGTGAAGCTCAGTTGCTTGCGGCTGAAAAGATCGACGAATTGAAATCGCTTGGGTATCTGAAAATCGCGACGGATTCCCTGGCGGGCAGCGACAGCGTCGTCTATCAGGACGATGCCGTGGTCATGAAACCGTTTTCAAGATCCACGGAGATCAGCTACATCAAGTACAACGGCGGCACCAGCTTCGTGGACGCGGATTCAGCCGATGTTCCGACGGACTATATTCAATTGAAGACGGAGGTCAGGTGGGCGACGGATACCGCGGTCTATTCGCGGAACCTGACCGCATTACTGACGAAGGAGGGCGCGCTTGAGCTTGAATAGCCTGAGAACGAGTTCCGGCTCCGCGTTCTCGCTTGTGGAACTCCTCGTGGTCTCCATGATCGTCGGCCTCGTGCTCCTGGCGCTCGGACGATTCTTCCAGAATTACCTCACCGGCTACCAGGAGACGCAGGCGCGACTGAGGCTGCAGCGGGACATGCGCGCGCTGACCTATTGGATCCGGAAGGATCTGACGGCCCTTGTGAAGCGCCAGAATAATTTCGAGCTCAGCAGGGATTCCGGCCACTTCTCGTTCCTGGCAGCCGACGATCCGATGAATTCGACCGACATGTCCGATAATTCATCGGATAACGGGCTCGATTCCGTCACTTACACATGTTCCGCGAACAAGATCACGAGAAAGTGGGATCCCCTGGGAGGCGGTGCGATCACGCAGAGCGAGATCACT
This sequence comes from uncultured bacterium, assembly GCA_964499705.1. Classification (GTDB taxonomy): domain Bacteria; phylum UBA8481; class UBA8481; order UBA8481; family UBA8481; genus JBBTKW01. The sequence goes on from CAZCME010000016.1 coordinate 1,017, forward strand.
CTGGAGAGCATCGAGCCGGCTCGGGGCGACACATACGCGATCGAGATCACGCTGTACGATATCCATGATTCGCCTCTGGCCAGGAGCAACTTCGACGGCACCTTCGGCAATTATGAATGCGACAGTTCCATAAAGACCGTCGACCTGGAAATCATCTTCAGCAAGAAGCCCGTCGGTCCCTTCTCCCAGCGCCGGCCGCGCATTATGGAGCGCGGCCAGGTGAAGGCTGTGGCGATGTACAAGAGGGCTGGTTGATCATGAAAAAGCGACCTGATCCGCATCTGCGAGCGAGAAAAGGGAATGAGGGGCAGGCGCTCATCATCGCCCTCATCCTTCTCATCATCGCCGCGATCCTCGTATTGGGAAATGTCTATTTCTTCCAGCAGAGCTCGCGCATGCATGTGGCGCATGGCAAGATCGTCCAGGAGCGATATCTCGCCGAAGCCGGGCTCCAGATGACCTTGCAGAGGCTCAATTCGGACAGGGAGTTCTCGGAGCGGATCCAGAATCTTACGTCCGGCCAGGCGAATCCGTTCGATACCGCGGCTGAGCCTCGCGCGATCGACTGGGGAGGCGGAACGATCACGATCACGATCGAACCGTTCGACTGATGAGGAAGAGCCTTGTCAGAGCCTGTCTGCTGGCCGTCATCATGCTGCCCGCCGCCGATGCCTTCGCGCCGTATTGGATTTCGACATGGATCGGCATCCAGGCGCCGGGATTGGATCCGATGGTCGTTGATGGTGATAAGGGAGACTGGCTGGCGGGTATTCCGGACATCGCCAATACGGCCGCCCTGATCAGCGACGGAACGGACACCGAATGGGTCTGGCGGGATAAGATCGGGGATGTGCGGAGCGATTTCGATACCGCGGAGAGTTCCAGAAACTGGGACATCAAGCAGATTCGCATCAAGGCCGACGCGACGAATCTCTATTTTCTCGTTGAAGTGGACGAGATGTCGGCAGGTTACCAGAACGCGTTCCAGTTCAACGTGGCGATCGATACGGAATTTTCCGCGAATGTCAACGGAGGCACCGCCGGATTCAACTGGTTCGGCGATGACGCGGGCACGACCATGGGATCGCCCTTGCAGAAATCCGAAATCAATCTCGCCATGGATAATGATGTAACCTGCAAAATGTGGATGTTTTACGACCAGTCTTATGGTCAACCCTGGAAACAGCTCACGTGGGCGAGCGGAAACAAGGTCTGGATCGACGACTCCGATAATCTCATGGAAGCCTGTGTCAAATGGAGCGAACTGGGATTTGCATCCGTTCCCGCCCGCCTGCGTCTCACGATGGGTGTGGCGCGGAAGCCCTGGGACAATTCCGATCCCAATAACATCGACAAGACAACCGATCTGACCGGCTCCGACATGCTCGATGTCGTCTCGTTCGGCGCCAGCAGCGCCACGGATGAATGGCAGGACGATCTCAACGATGCCGTGGTGACCGCATACGTGGATCTCGCCTTCGATGCGACGGGAAAGCCGACAAGCACCCTGATACCCTCCGCGCCGGTCAATTTAAAGGCTTACGATGAGCAATTCGGCGCCTGGTGCACGAGCGGCGAAACGGTCTACACCAATAATCCCCTGATCGCCTGGGATGCCGTGTCGCCGGGCGTCGACCTGGGCGAATCCGTGATCGGCTATTACGTCCAGATCTGCACGTCGGCTACCGTGGGAGGCACCGGCTTCTTCTATTCCGACAGCCGTCAGCAGAATCGCAATCCCACCGGAGGCGGTCCCGACAACCGCGTCGTCTTTACAAATACGAGCGCCAATGACTACCGCTCTCAACCCTGGTGGGGTAGCTCCGACAGCCTGTCGGGTGTTCCGAATGCGGACACAAGCTATGCGCAGAAAAGGATTTTCCATTTTGGTCAGACGTATTACATAAGGGTCTGGGCGCGAACGCGCCGGGGAATTCTCGGCAATCCGTCTTCCACGTTCGTCCTGCCCATCGATTACCCGGTCTGGCATGACCCTTACGTCTTCATATGGGACAGCGGTACGATGCGCGGCAACCGCGATCCGATGAAGGACGCGGATGTCAACTTCATGGTCGGAGTGTACGACACGGCGCCGGGCGATCCTGGAGACCAGTATTATACGAATGCTTCGACGAATCAGCGCTCGTCCAACGAAATATTGAATATCATTCTCCATATCAGAAAGAAGAATTCCGCCGACGATTGGACAACGAACGTCGGCAAGGTCATCCTCGGCAACGAGTGGAAGGGCAGTACCGGAGATATCGCCTGGTACACGCCGTCCGTTCCGCATAATACCTATCTGACGCCCGATCCCACAAATGTGGAAACCTTCACGGTCTGGCGAACCGGCGGATCCGTGGATTTTAACAAGAACTGGTGGGACGGAGTGGATGAGAATAATTTCGTCAACCTCGGTAACAACGGCGGGGGAAACACATTCAAGCTGCAGGCCAATGTCGGCGATGTCATCGAGTACTTCTTCGAGATCAATAATCCGAATGAAGCTCCGGGCGGCTTCTATTCCATGAGCGAAGCGCCGCGCCGTTTTCTCCATGCCTACGACACATACGGCATCACCGGGCACCAGATGGGAACTTACGCCAACGCCAAGGGAAAGCCGTTCCGCTTCGTCGTCCAGCGGCGGGATCTGCCGGCGATCTGGCATAATCCCTTGAGTAACGAAGTGCCCCTGGATTCAGGATATATGATGCGTAATCCCGCCTGGCCGGACACTTCGCCGCAAGATGTTCGCATGCATGTGGGCGGAGTCGGCTGGGGAGGGTGGAACTTTCAGATGGTCTGGCGCAATGTGGATGCGGGCGGCGCGTGGAACACCGATAATTTCTTCTTCAACGGACTTCCCATCAGCGTCCAGACGGATACGCCCCGCAAGCTCTATTACTACCGGCATAATTTCAGCTACACCGGAGGCCAGATCGAGTACTACTTCAAGCTGAACGATAACAGCGCCTACATCTTCGCCAACGGCGTGACGGATAATCAGAATGACGTCTACGATAACTCCATCGGAAACGAAACCCGGGCGGCAGTACCTTTCCGCTTCCCCTATTCCAATCGCGTGAGGGTCGTATCAACGGCGTCCGTGGGAAAAGACAGCCATACCATAGTCGCGGTTCTGCATCTGCGCTCGCCGCAGCTCGACGCCATCGATGAGAATGCCATCGGAGTCAGCGAGATATTGAACATGAGCACATGCAGCGGCGCCGTAACCGGAAATATCTTCTCGAACGCATTTCCTTCCGTGCATTATGCGCGCTCGGATACGCATGGAATCGCGGATCCCAGGAAGATCCGGGGCAAGTCCTACCAGGCCATTCTCTCCGGTTCCATCTCCGATGTCCTCGCCACGGTCGTGACAGGGCTGCAGAAGGCGTTCTTCGGCCCCATCTTCCCCAACGACTACGTCGTGACCGATTCCACGAGGTGGAACACGGGCAGCGATGCCTACGAAAACGTCCCCATCCTGACATATGACGAAGTCTTCAAGGATGCCATCGAAAAGACGGAACCGCCCGGCACAACTTTCAACGACGCCAAGCCGATCATCGGTGTCACTCTTGTCCGGGGCGACGCCATTGTTTCGTCGTTATCGGCCGTCACCAAGGGAGCGCTCATCTGCACGGGCACGATCACGATTCCCGCCTCGGCCGTCATCAACGCGACAAGGCTGGATCTCTTCTCTCTCGGAGGACAGTTGAACATCCATGGCCGCCTCGAAATCGAAACGGGCATTCTCTTCTCCAATGACGCCATCACTCTGGACTCGACCGCCGTCGTGAAGCTGAAGAATCTGGGCAGCGTGGTCTCCCAGTCCCTGACGCTGGATTCCGGTTCGCAGCTCCAGGTCAAGCACCTCCCCGACGTGGCCTTCCTGGAGTCCAAGGAATCCGTTCTCTCCCGCGCCACCCGCTGGGTCATCTCCACCCTTCGCGAAACCCGCTAATAATACGGGGACAGTATACCATTTTCCGTGAATAAATTCACGGAAAATGGTATACTGTCCCCGTATTATTCTGTTCCCGCATTATTCCCATGCTATACTGAGATTGTCGGTATCAGGGGAGAGCACATGGCTGGGCGAATCGATGCGATCGATATCATTCTTCGGGCTACGGAAATCGTTACACAGGCGCCTGTCGATCCCACCGAGTTTGTCCGGGCGGATCTGGCCGGGATTGCCGAAGCGGAACAGCCGACGCTGCCGGCTGCTGCCCCGACTTCAACTCTCGCTGCGACGGCTGCGCCTGTGGAAGCCGGTGCTCTTTCACCCGGGCCGGCTCCTCCGGCAGCCTTGCCGGGCGCCGTGGCGGCTGAATTCGGCATAGGGCGCAATCTCGATGTCACTTCCCGCGGGCCATCGGTTGTCTCTGCCGCGCAGGACGCGGAAGCACGCGCGCGTGCCCTTGCCGCGGTTGAAGCTCGGGCTCTTCCTGAGCAGGTTCCAGCCATTGTTTCTCCTCGGGAACCGCCTCTCCCGCCGGTCGTTCCGGCGCCGGTGGAAGAACCGCTCTTAAGCGTTGTCGTTCCCGAATCCGGTCCGGAAGCGCAAGCGGCTCGCTCCATTCGCCTCTCGTCTCTCGCCGGCCTGGCGATGAACGATCCGCGCGGGCCGGTTCCGATCGGAGCTTCGCTTTCACCTCTGATCGCCCCGATCGTCGTCGAACCGCTGGGCGCCGTTGCCCCGGCCGCCGCGTGGACATTCGGCACGGGCCGGCGCGAGGAGAGGGCTCCCGGCGCTCTGGAGCGCGGCTTCCCCCCAGCGGAAGCGGGGCCAACGCCGCCTGCAGGGGCTCCTGCCATTGCGTCCGGTGGAGTCGTCAACGTTCAGGCATAGGAGCCCGACCCGGCAATATTCTCTGAACTTCCTTCGGAAATGGCCGATATCACTTCTATGGCCGATACGATACCATCCTACATCAAAGACTGGACGCGCGAACTTCTGGGCGCTCGAGGATTCCTCAAGGCATGGAACGACATCGCTCAGAAGAAGAAGCTGGATCTGATTGTCGAAACGATCGCCGCGGAAAAACGCCCGCTCGATGAGATACATAACGCCTTTCTGCGCGCGCGAGGCAGCAAGTCCCCTCTGGACGATGTCATCAATCAACTTCAGAAACCGGAGCGATGGGATATCGGAAAAGCCGTTCAGGCGGCGAAACTCGCATCGAAACATGCCGACACATCCAGGCCGGCGGAAATCCGGTCGAAGCCCGCTGAAACATTCAGCGCGGAGCTTCAGCAGGAGCTATCACGCATTCGAGCTGAAGCCAATATGTCGCGCATAAGGCTTGTCGACATGGAGCAACTTGTCCGCGCGCTTACGGAGCGCGCTGTTCTCGACGCGACGCGGATCAAGGGACTGGAGACCGCCCTGATGGCTCTGGCTGAAAACGCGGGAGTATCCGCGGAAGCCGAACGGGTCTATTTCAAAGCCACGGCGCAATTTCTTGATTCCAGAATGCCCCTCCTGTATGAAAGCCGCTCCCGGAATTATTCCTCGATCGCGGGCGAACGAACCTGAACCGGTCGGAGCTGATATAGAAATGCATCGGCCGCCGTGTCGGCCGCGACGATCTCGAGAGGCGCCAGCATCCGGTGAAGTACCGCGAAGTCATTTTCGCATGCGGGACCCGGCACGCGCCGGTGGGAAATCAACCTCTGCAGGATCGTTCTGTTATAAAGCAGGTGCGTATATCCGCGTTGTTGCAGCGCGGCCATGAGCTGTTCGGGCGAATGAGAGGAATGAGCTAGATCGAGGACCCGGCTCGGTTCCCAGAAACCGTCATAATGGTTCCTGCGGTGCAGCGGAAAGAGCTCCGCTTCACCAACGGCGATGATAAACGCGTTCGCCGGCAATTTTCCGTCCGCCTCCGTCTGTAGACCATAGGTGTTCAACCATGGTTTCATGTATTCGCCGACGGAAATCCGGCCCGCGTGAAGATCCAGAAAGTGGTTTTCGTTTTCAAGAATGCGGAGCTGCATCATGAGACCGAGCAGCGCGGACGCGGAAAGCACCGCGATCGCGCCCCGTCGACCGGAAGCGGCTCGCGCGGCGCCTGTCGAGCCGAGGATCGCGAGAAGAGGGAGGAGAAATCTCGCCTGACCTCGTCCCGCCGCCAGCCACAGCAGCCATCCGATGATTCCCACGGTTTGCGCTCTTCGAAATGCCGAGCCCTTTTCCCGCGTGCCGGGCAGGCAAATGTTTGCGACAAGGAGCATAAGCAGGATTCCGTAGGGACCATCGGTGCCGTCCGCGGTGATATGTGAGAAGAAGGATTCCAAGAATCTCCGGACCGCGAAGAGTCCGAACTCCAGCGCCTCACGCGGAGGAAGAAAGATCAGCATCTTCTGGACAGGCGCGCCTGGATCGAACGGCGAACCCGCAAGGATCACATTGCGGACGAACCAGTAGAGGGGAAAGAGAAAGGCTGATCCGAGCAGCGGCACGATACTTCCCGCGGGCTTGCGCCAGACCGCGCATCCGAGGATGGGAAGAACGGCGAACGCGGATGTGGGCTTTACGGCAAGCGCTGCCCCCACCATCAATCCGATCCGGACGGGGTGTCGACTCGTGCAGAGAGCATGATAGCTCCAGGCACAGAGTGAAGCGGCGAGGAGATCGTTCTTCGTCAGAACGGACAAGATGGCCGCCAGCGGCGATGTGGCCATCGCCGCCGCCGCCAAAAGGCCGGCTCTCCGACCTGCAATATGGTGGGCGATCGCGTATGCGCCGGTGATGAGAGTCTGAAAGATGACAAAGACGAGCAGGTTGGAACTGATGCCGCTTCGGTCCAGTGCCAGAAGCGGGGCCAGCGCCAGCTCGAACTGCTGGTAAAAAAGCGAGTAACCACGAAGATCATCCGGAATGATGCTCCCGCGGATGAGATATTGATCCGGGAGCGCGAGATGGTACGCCAGGGCATCCATACCTGAAGGGGGAGCGAGCGCTCCCAGGAACGTCCATGCCATGGAAAGAGAGATGATACCCGACAGGAGGAGGTCTGCTCTATCGCTCTCCATGAGCAGTCGCCTCAGATGCCGGATCGCTTCACTTCCGTTCCTGCTCAGGGATTTTGCGCCGATGAACGGGACGATCAGGAGGGGAAGCGCCGCCGCCGGCCTGCTGAGAAACCCCGCTGTGCCGAGCAGGATCGTCCAGCAGGAGAGGAGAAGCAGTCCGGAGAGAAAGCGCTCCGCGAGGGTCGAAGACGAACGGAAGGTGTGATCCAGCCAGTCACCCAGCACGACAGCCGTGGCGATGGCGAGCAGAGCAGTCGCTCCACCCATCCAGAGATCGTTCTGCATGAAGGAGGTATATGCTATCAGGCCGGACTTAACAAGTTATCTTGCTCTCAGGACGGCCGGTTATTGAGTCGTCACCAGTTTCTGCAATTTATCCATCAGCTCGCTGGAAATGGTTTCCTCCTTGCGGAGAATGTCCTTGTAATCGTTGCTCCGCGCATGGCGGATCCCCACTCGCGTTTCACCGATGTGCCTGTGCAGAAGAGTTTCCAGGAGTTCCTTTTCCGTCTCGTCGATCGCCAGGTTCATGTCGCACCTCCCCTTAATCGCCTGTACCTATTTCTATGCCTTCGCGCCCGCTTTCTCAAGGGGCAACTGTCACAGGTATCACGCTCCTCTTTTGATCCCAGCCGTTCCCGATGTATGATCGCATCTCCATGGCATACGCGCTTGCGGCTCTGACCGCGGTATTTTTCGGGCTGAACGCGTACCCGGCCAGAACCTTGGGAAGGCGTGGTCGCCGGGCTCCGGAGGTCGCGTGGATGAACTTCACGATTTCGGCTCCGATCCTTTTCATGGTGGCTCTTGCATGGGGAAACTGGCGGTTTCAGCCCGGCTTTTTCTCCGGCCTTGCCGCCGGTGTCGCGGGCAACATGATCGCCTACACGCTTTATTTCCGCGCGATTCGCGACACGGATCTATCCATCGCGCTTCCCCTTGTCTCGCTATCTCCGCTTTTCATGCTCTTCACTTCCCGATGGATGCTCGGTGAAGAAATGACTTCGACGGGCACGGCGGGTGTCGTATGCGTCGCGATCGGCGCCTATCTTCTCGGATGCGCCCGAGATCGTTCCGATCTTGCGGCTCCGTTCCGGGCGCTCTGGCGGGACAAGGGAGCGCGATCCGCTCTCGCAGTTTCGGTCGTCTGGTCGATAACCTCCAACATCGACAAATACTGCGTGCGGCTTTCCGACCCCTTCACCTATTCAGCGATCTTCGCGCTCTGCAGTTCGGTGATCTATTTACCTCTCCTGTATTGCGTCAAACCGTCGCGGGATGCACCCGCGCTTCGTCATGATGCCGGCATCGCGGTGGCGCTCGGAATCTCCTCGGCGCTCATGGTCCTGTGCCAGATGAGCGCGATTCTTCTGATTCCCGTTCCCTATGTCATCGCCATCAAGCGGGCGGGAATGCTCATCGGGATCGCCGACGCGGTGTATCGCCGCGAATCGGGCCTGGCATGGAGATTGGCGGGCAGTTTGCTGATCCTGGCGGGCATCGGACTGATCGTGGCAGGGCCGGTCCCGGGATCAGCTTCGCCATCAACGACATCGGGAGTTCATGGTGGCGGCGAGCCACCGTCGCAGCCTCCACAGACAAATTCCGCGGGGGTTGCGTCGCGCGGAAAGTTGTTGCGCGGACAATGGGAAACTCATGACCTCGACAGCAAGGATTACGTGATTCATCAGAATGAATGGAGTGGCGATTTCGGCCAGCAAATGGAAGTTGAGGGGAGCATCTTCAGAATCGTCGCGGGCGACTTTAATATGCCCGTCGCCGGACCTCCCGCGACATACCCGTCCATCTTCAAGGGGTGTCACTGGGGAAACTGCACGAGTAACAGCGGCATGCCGATCCAGGTCGGACGCATCGGTTCCGCCACGAGCAGTTGGCGCGCCACGCCGGCTCCGGGCGCCTGGAATATGGCCTACGACATCTGGTTCAACACAACTCCGACCCCGCGCGGAAAGGCACAGCCGGACCGGGCGGAGCTGATGATCTGGCTCGCCGCGAGCGGAGGAGTGAAACCCGCGGGCACACGGGTCGGGACCGTGATCCTGTCCGGTATGAACTGGGATATCTGGCTCTACACGGGATTCCAATGGAAACTGGTTTCATATTCGGCCTCGGTACCGGTCACGGAGGTTTCGAATCTTGACATCAAGGCGTTTGCAGACGACATGGTGAGCCGAGGCTATCTGAACAGGACCGATTACATGATCGCGATCGAGGCCGGCTTCGAGATCTGGAACGGAGGCATCGGGCTCTCCAGCGACACATTCGTCGCCGCTGTCCAACCTACCGCGGAGACGGGCAAATAGGAGCCGATTTTCGATTATGTTGCGCAAAAATGTTCGATCCTTATCCTTGTTTTGGAGACTGCGCTCCGCTTCGCGCAGAAGCACGTCGATGTTCAGATGACCGGTGATCATCGCCAGGCTCCCGGTTGAATCGCGCGGCCATTCATCGCGCGGTCGATCACGATAGAGCTCGACGCCGTTGCCGACGGCGTTCATCTCACTCGACTACCGGCAGATCGAACACCAGGATTTCGGAGTCCGCATCCGCGCGGATCGTAATCGAATCCTCTCCGATGATTCCTGCTCCGTCGCCTGCGACGAGGCCATTGCCGCCGATGTGGACGGATCCATGCACGACGTGAATCCATGCAACGCGGCCGGATTCCAATTCGAGCGTGAGCTCCTCGCCACAACGCGGCCTACCCGCCAACAGCCGCGCATCCGCCGCGATGGATACGGTTCCGGGCGCGCCGGACGGAGCGGCCAGCACGGTCCATGGCTTCGCCCACGAAATTGCGCGCCGCTCGTATCCTGGCTTCAACCCCTTTCGCCCGGGCATGATCCAGATCTGGAGAAGGTGCAATGAATCGGTCGTCGAGGCGTTATGCTCGCTGTGCATGATTCCGGACCCGGCCGTCATGCGCTGGATCTCGCCCACGCCGGTCACGCCTTCGACATTAGTCGAGTCGCGGTGCGCGACCGCGCCGTCGAGGACGTATGTCAGGATCTCCATGTCGCGATGAGGGTGCATGTCGAATCCTGCTCCGGGTCCGATGACGTCGTCGTTGATGACGCGAAGAATCGAAAAGCGATGATGAGCCGGATCGAAATATTCGCCGAACGAGAAGGTGTGCCGGCTTTCGAGCCACTCCCAGCTCGTTCTCCCGCGTTCCAAGCTTCGTCGAATCGTGATGCTCATGACTTCTAGCCCCTCCTTTCGTCGATCTCGCCCTGGATCTTTCGGGCGATGAATCCGTCCACGGACCACCGGCCCGCGCCGCCGACGAGAAGCGCGAACGCCATTCCCATGGCAAGGAGATGATACTCGACGCCTTCGCCCTGCTGGTTTCCGAACCAGTTCATGAAGAATCCGAACTTCGCGTGCACCATGACAATCGCTCCGGACATGATGGCAACAATCCCGAAAGCCGAGAGACGAGTCAGAAAACCTGTGATGAGGCCCAACGCGCCCAGGGACTCCCCCGCAACCACCAGGAGCGCCACGATCCAGGGCATGCCCATCCCGGTCATGAACTCCATAGTGCCCGAGAACCCGTATCCGCCGAAGGCGCCGAGCGTCTTCTGGAGCCCGTGCGGCAGGAAGACCGCACCGAGAAATACCCGCGTAATGAGCCCGAACCACTCCGTATCCGTCTGAAAGAACCTCTTCATCGCTGAATCCTCCGTGTTTGATTTATTCAAGAATAGGCATGTTGCCAATAAACTACTAGTCAGTATGATTGCGACACATTGTTCTATTAGTAGAACAAAGGACGGAGGCGGAAGCTGGATCTGAACTGGATGCGCATCTTCGTTGCGGTCGTCGACGCCGGAGGATTCTCCCGCGCTGCCCGAGCCCTTTCCGTTCCGAAGTCGTTTGTCAGCCGCAAGGTTGCTCTCCTCGAGGAACACCTCGGCGTGCGGCTCCTCAACCGCACCACCCGCAGTCTCTCATTGACGGACGCCGGCCGGGAATTCCACGAACAGGCCGCGCGGGTCGTGGCGAGCGCTGAAGAGGCCGAGCGGACGGTCACGGGAATGCGGGAAACGCCCAGCGGGCTGCTGCGCATCACCGCGCCGGTGGAGTTCGGGATCGAATACCTCGGCCCGGTGGCCACGGGATTCATGGCTCGCTACCCCGAGGTGCGGCTCGATCTCGCGCTCACCGATCGCACCGTCGACCTCGTGGAGGAAGGCGTCGACCTCGCGATCCGCGCGACGTCCCTGGCCGACTCATCGCTCATCGCGCGACCGTTGGGCAAGGCCCGTTTCATTCTCGTTGCGAGCCCGAAGTATCTCGCGGCGCGCGGCGTTCCAAAGCGACCTTCGGACCTGACCGCGCACGACGCGATCGTATATGGTACGGTCACGGCGAAGCCGACTTGGATCCTCGAAAACAAGGGTCGGAAGGTCCGCGTGCCGATCAAGCCGCGCCAAACCTCCACCGTGCTCGCCCTCGCGCGGGAGGCCGCGTTGGCCGGATTGGGAATCGCTTTCCTGCCGTCCTTCCTCTGCGTCGCGGAGATCCGGCGAAAGAGCCTTGTGCCGATTCTCGAGCGATTTCTTCCGGCTGAGAGAGCGATCCACGTCGTCTATCCCGCGCGCCGACATCTTGCCGCAAAAACGCGGGCCTTCCTGGATTACCTGCGCGAGAAGATGACGCCGCCGCCGTGGGAGATGTGGTGATCCGATAGGTGCGATTCACAGCTGAGTTTTCCTGGGCCGTCTGGAGGTTCTTCTCGCGGCGCTCGCGACGTTCGCTAGCGAAGGTCAGGTCATCCTCATCCTCCAACCACTCCCAGCCTTCGGCGAGTGACATCGAAGGCAGGGCAATGTGCCATAGATCCTTCGACGATGGGCAGTGCTTGGAAGACATCCAGAGATCATGATTCCCCGCGAGCGCGAGTCTCGTTCTCGGCGCAACGGAGGATAGCGCGTTCAGGCATTCACCGTATGCGTGCCACGCACCGAGGTCTCCTGCTGCAACGATCACGTCAGGCTTCTCGCCTTGGAGGCGCTCCAGAAATTCAGGCATGGCGAGGCGCGCTTCCCGATATTCGAAGTGAATATCAGCTGTGATGATGATCTTCATGAGACTCTCCCGGGCCGGTGAGCCCATCCATGAATCTCTATTCCAAGTGTCCTCTTGCTGTCACACCCGGGGGGGAGTCCAAAGTCCTTTGCCGGCAAGGAGGGTCGAAAACGAGTCGAAAGAGAGGACCTCGATACCGTCGCGCGTCTTGAGGGCCGGGCCATGCGGATACACGAGGATGCGCCGTCGGAGCCTCTTGAGACCGTGGATGGCACGAAGGCCGCGGCACCAGCTCTCGTCGAAGTTCTTACCGGACTTCACCTCTACCGCGATGGAATCTCGACCGCGCATAAGGAGGAAGTCGACCTCGGTCATGGCGCTCTCGGACGGCGCCCAATAGTGGAGCGCATCGCAGATGTCCCGATAGTCCATGTTTGCCCGGATCAGCTGCGCCACGAGTCCCTCGAAAAGCGAGCCGCGTTCCTCGGGATGTGGTTCTCCGCTGGTTTGAGTCAAAGCCCGCACGACTCCAGGGTCGAACCAGTAGAGCTTGGGCAGTTTCCGTTCCTTGACGCGCAGCTTCGCCTCAAAAGCCGTAACGCGGAAGCACATCAGAGTCTCCTCGAGGATCTCCACGTATCCTGTCACTGTGGTGCGCGCCACGCCGCACTCCCGTGCAATGTTGGCCACGTTGATCGTTCGCGCGTGAAAGAGCGCCGCGATTGGCAAGAAACGAGCGAATCCAGGGAGATTCCGGACGAGCGCTTCCGCGTGAATCTCCTCCTTAAGGTAGAGGCGGCCGTAGGCTTTCAGAGCATCCTCCCGATCTGGAGAGTTGCGGATGACCGGCAGGAGGCCAAAGCGCAACGCGTCCTCGAGTGAGAAGGACTTCCCGAGTTCCTCGGCGATAAACGGATGCATGAATCTCTGAACCGCGCGCCCTCCCAGAAGGTTCACTCCACCGCAGCGGAGCTTGCGGGCGCTAGAGCCAGACAGGACAAATCGCCGCCCGCTTTCTTCGATAAGGCGATGCACTTCGTTCAGGAGATTAGGGAGTCTCTGAATCTCGTCGACGACCACCCATGACTTCTTGGGCAGAGCCCGAACTTGCGCGGCAAAGAGGTCGGGATTGGCGAGGAGGCGCTGATAGTTCTCCTCGGCCAGGAGGTCGATGACGGGCGCGCCCGGCAGGTTCTTCCTGAGCCATGTGGTCTTACCTGTCCCGCGTGGGCCAAGAAGGAAGAAAGTACCTCTGGGGAGGGTGAGAAGCCGAGCGATATAGGCCCTGCTGCCATTGTCGTCACTTTTCGCCATTAGATGATGACAAGTATATCAAGCCTCCTTGAGTCGTCAAGCGGGTAGCGACCTACGAGAGAGATTCCGTCAGGCGGAGAACTCTATGACAGTGGCTAGGAAACTTCGACTTCATAACGCGGGTTCAAACTGGGTTCTGGTTTGGGTGGACAACTGAACGATTTAAGAACTTTCCTGAAGCGGAACAAGCTCGGCGACAATCTTGCTGACGTGCTGGCGGCTTGAGAGTTCAAGTTCGTCGGCTTGAATGCGCGTGAACTGGAATCGTCGCAAAATCGAGTTCAAGAGTCATTTTAAGGGGGGAGGTCTCTCTTCACCTTTACCTGTCTTTCGCGCGCGAGCCTTTCCGTGAATTGCCGCGGCATAGCGCTGCTCAAATTCCTGAAACTTGATGGCGACGTCGGGACCACCTTCCTCCGCCGACCACTTCTTGATTCGGTTCAAGTGGATCGGCTGGTTTGACGCGACCATGAGAGCGTGCTCGAGGCTTCTCCGATCGTTCCAATGGAAGAAGGCGGCGAGGCGATCACAGACGCAGTCGGTCGGCGATAGCAGGCGAACGACTCCTGTGGGCATTTTCATGGTATCGAGCTCAACGCGATAATTCCTGCCGATCGAGATCGGACCGGGAGGAAACTCCACAAAGAATGAGGACGATGGATGGGTGAACATGCGCCCGTCCCGATGGAAACCGAGCGTGCTCATGATAGCGTCAACGCGGGACTCCATTGTCGTATTGTAGACCACGAAATCCAGATCGCCGGATTCGTATTCGCCATGAGTATAGATGGAAACGACGGCACCTCCGACCAGGGCGACTTGGATTCCCTGCTCCTCGAGGGCCGTGGCAACGATCCCGGCCAGTTCTTCTACCGTTGTGGTTTCGTTGATTTCAGCCATACAGGCTTTCCCGTCCTGCGCGGTCTTTTGCGCTGAGTATAGTATCTCTCCCTCATCTCTTTAGGCATGGCGGCGAGGACTTCCTGAAGCCAGGATCGGAATGTAACGAGGAATGGCCAGCGTGGATTCCACGAAAAAAGGCGAACACTTCCGAATTTCTGGCTGACGAGTACGCTCGCAGCCTCGAATTTGATGAGTTGTTTCTGGACCATATTGAGAGGGATCCCGAAGGTTCGGGAGATCTCCTTCGCGTATCCTTTTTCGTAGGCCTGGAGATACAACAGCACGGGCTCCGCTGTATCGTTTCCAAACACCCTGTCGATAAACATGACGCGCCTCCGTCTGAATGGATAATATACCTGAAAGAAAGGTAAGTAAACCTACAATACAGGTATACACGTTCGTGGCAGAACGCGCAGGTGCGTGCGGTAGTCGCCATATTCCGTGACAATCAATGTGATGAAAATGACCGTGAACAGAAGTTAACAAAAGTTAGCAAGCCGGGTGGAAGACGGGACTTGAACCCGCAGCCTCTGGTGCCACAGACCAGCGCTCTAACCAATTGAGCTACATCCACCATGAGGCCTTCGCTGACTTCTTGCGAGGACGATGAAAAATCATAGCCGAGAGCGTGAAGAAATCCAAGCGGATTGAATCTGCTTCGGACGGGAGACGCTTGGGGCGGGAGCGAGTCGCGTCAGGCGGAGAGGGCGGCCTCGCGACTGGGGAGAATCTCGAAGATCGGCGACAGGCGGGTCAGGTCGAAGATTTCGTTTACGTACGGGGAGAGGCCGCACAGGACAAGCCGGCGTTTCAGATCCCGGCAGGTCTTGCTGAGAGAGACGAGCGTGCCGAGCCCGGGGGTTGTGATGAGGCTGACCTTGGAGAGGTCAATGAGGACGCGCAGGATCGACGGCTTTGTCTGGATCAGCTCCTTGATGGTCGCGCTGTCCTCCGTGGAAACATCGCTCAAGAAGGTGATGATGAGCGTCTGCGAATTGACTTCGACGTTGAAACGGCTTGAGGTCATGGATTCACGCTCCGCGATCTCGGGACGTACGACTCGCCGGCGGCCCAGGCGATCGGGTCGACGACTTCCTTTGGCGGGAGCATTTCTTCCTCCGGTCGGCCGCGCCGGAATCCCTTGTGGCGCGTGGCGGCCCGTTCCCGGGGCTGCTGCTGCTTCGCCGCGGAACGGGGCGGCTTGGCCTTGTGTTCGCTCTTTTCCTGCCGCTCTCTTCCGCCGCGGCCTCCGCGTCGGCCTCTACGTCCTCTTCGCCCCCGCCCTTCGCGGGCCTGGTCCGCGGCACCGGACTGGGTTGAAGCATCACCCTCGGCAGGCTCGACTCCATCCACGGATTCTTCTCCTGGCGCAATCTCGCCGGCTTCATTCGCCGCGTGCCGATCGCGGGATGCCGCGCCGCCGCGGTCCGCGTGGGGCCTCCGGCGCGAACCGCGGCGCGAGCCTTGATTCTTCTCGTCGTCTCCGGCTTTCTCCCATTCGTTCAGCGCGTTCTCCGCGGCGTCCTGCTCGGCTTCCTTCTTCGATTTTCCGGATCCTGTTCCCCATTTCCGTCCATCGATGCTGACGGCGACTCGGAAAATGCGCGAATGATCGGGGCCGCTCGAACGCATGACCGAATACACCGGCCTCACGCCGCGCTCGCGCTGGATTGTTTCCTGGAGATACGACTTGTAATCGCCGACGGATTTGTCGGTCGACATGTTGCGGATGCTCGATTCGAGATATCGGATCACGAATCGACGCGATGCGGGCAATCCCTGGTCCATGTAGACGGCGCCGATGAAGGCTTCGAGAATATCCGCCAGCAGCGACGGACGCTCGGATCCGCCGCTTCGCTTTTCCCCCCGGCCGATGAGGATCATCTCCCCCAGGCCGATTTCCCGGGCGACCTCCGCCAGCATCACCTCGGAAACGACCGCCGACTTGATCTTCGCCAGTTCGCCTTCCTCGGATTCCGGGAAGACCTTGAAGAGATACTCATTCACGATAAGCCCCAGCACTCCGTCGCCGAAAAATTCCAGCTTCTCGTACTGCTCGTTGTGGCTGTAGCCCTTCTCGTTCGTGAAGGACTTGTGCGAGAGCGCTCGGTTGATGAGGTCGTAGTCCTTGATCTTGACGCCGACTTTTTCGGCGAAGGTATCGAGCTGGGCGCGGCGTTCGTCGTCGACGCGGGTGAGATATTCGATCTGCGGGAGCGGGTTTCTTTTTTCGCGGGCCATGTTCAGATCCTTCCGAGGGCGATGACGGCGTTGTGGCCGCCGAAGCCGAGATTGTTGTTGATGACCGCGTCGAGATTCGCTTCTCGCGGAGTGTTCGGGACGTAGTCCAGGTCGCAATCCGGATCCGGATGCTCGTAGTTGATCGTGGGAGGCACCTGCTTCTTCGAGATCGCCAGCGCGGCCGCGATCGTTTCGATGCCGCCGGCGGCGCCGATCAGGTGGCCGGTCATGCCTTTCGTGGAGCTGATCATGACCTGCTTCGCGCGGTCGCCGAAGACGCGCTTGATGGCGACGGTCTCGAACTTGTCGTTCAACGGAGTCGATGTGCCGTGCGCGTTGACGTAGCCGAACTTTTCGATCGCCAGGCCCGATTCCCTGATGGCCAGTTCCATCGCGCGGGCGACCCCGGATCCGTCCGCGCAGGGGGCCGTCATGTGGTTGGCGTCGCAGGTCATGCCGTAGCCGATCACTTCCGCGTAGATCTTCGCGCCGCGCTTCTTCGCGGCTTCGTATTCCTCAAGGACGACGACGCCCGCGCCCTCGCCCATCACGAATCCGTCGCGTTCCTTGTCGAAGGGGCGCGATGCGTGAAGTGGATCGTCGTTGCGAGTGGACATCGCCTTCAGGGCGCAAAAGCCTCCCATGGAGAGCGGCGTGATGGCGGCTTCGCTGCCGCCGGCCAGCATCGCGGTCGCCTCTCCGCGCTGGATGATCCGCGCGGCGTCGCCGATGGCGTGCGTGCCGGTGGCGCACGCGGTCGCGACGCACGTGTTCGGGCCGCGGAATCCGAAGCGGATCGCGACGAGGCCGGAGGCCATGTTCACGATGATCATTGGAATGAGGAATGCGCTCAGACGGTCGGGTCCGCGGTCGCGGAGGACATTGTGCTGCTCCTCCATCGTGCCGATGCCGCCGATACCGGAGCCGATGATGACGCCCACCTCGTCCGCGGGATACGTTTCCGGTGTGAGGCTGGCGTCTTCGCACGCGAGAACAGATGCGGCCATGGCGAAGAGCGCGAACCGGTCCATGCGCTTCACTTCTTTTTTACTGACGAATCGTTCGGTGGGAAAGTTGTTGATCTGCGCGGCGATGCGCGAATCGAATCCCGTCGGGTCGTAATGCGTCACCGGACCGATTCCGCATTTTCCGCTCATGAGCGCATTCCAGAATTCTTCGTTGCCCAGTCCGATCGGTGTGACCGGACCCATGCCCGTCAGGACGACGCGGCGTTTCGATATCATCATCTTCTACTTCTACCTTTTGCTCCGCCGGTGCGAATTGTCGGGACAAGTTCGCCTGGGAGCGCCCGGTCCGTGGACCCGGCTATGATTCAGCAGAAGGAGATGGTCCTCCCTCGTGGGGGAGAGGGGAACACCCCGTTCGGCTGTTACTTCTTATGGCTGTCGATGTACTCGACGGCTTTGCCCACCGTCGAGATCTTTTCGGCGTCCTCGTCGGGAATTTCGATGCCGAAAGCTTCTTCGAGCGCCATGACCAGTTCGACCTGATCCAGAGAATCCGCGCCGAGATCATTGATGAACGAGGCCTCGATCGTCACTTGCTCCTCTTCGACTCCGAGTTGCTCAACGACGATTTCCTTCACTCTCTGGTATGTGTCGGACATGGTTAACTCCCGCAATTATATAAGATTAGCCGGGGCGGCTCCAGCCTTAAGAGCGCCCTCAAGCGCGTCGAGGTTATACGGCTCGGATGGGAAGGCAAGAGGTTTTTTGCGGATTTTTGGAGCGGAGTCCCGATCGCTTTAGTTGTACTTGCCGCATCCGCAATTATGCGGACCGCATCCGCCCGCGGGCATGCCCTGCGGAACGCCGGCCGAACTCTCGGCCGAGCGCGCGAAGACGGAGAACAGTTTTTCCCCCCGGATGGATGCGCATTCCGGACAGGCCGGGTCGGGCGACTTATAGGAGTTCACCAGGTCCGACCATTTGTGCCCGCAATCGGGGCAGACATATTCGTAGATGGGCATGCGCCTATTATATTCGGATGGACGCTCCACCGGTCAAGTTTTCCGTCGCGTTATTTCGACTCGCGGCGCGGAAGCCGGAATACTGGTCCAGAATCCTGAATAGAACGGCCATCCAGTTTCGCTCTCCCATGTTCTTACTTCGCCGCCGGCGAGCCGGCACCTTCTTCCTGTCGAATGAACTCCTGGTTCTCATGATTACTCCTCCCCACGTATTGACGTGTTCCTGAGACGGGGAGGATGAGGGGATTATTTTCGCTTTTTCGCGCCGATGGGGAGAAAAAAGGCTTCTTACATCACCATTCCGCCGTCGACGGTGAGCACCTGCCCGGTGATATAGGAGGCTTCGTCGGACGCGAGGAAATGCACGGCCTTGGCGACGTCGGAGGGTTCGCCGAGACGGGCGAGCGGGATGAGCGCCTTCATCTTCTCGATCACGTCCGGCGTCAGCTTCGCCGTCATGTCGGTCTGGATGTATCCGGGCGCGACGGCGTTGCAGGTGATCTGGCGGGAGGAGAATTCCTTGGCGACGGATTTCGTCACGCCGATGATGCCGGCCTTCGACGCCGCGTAATTCGCCTGGCCCGCGTTGCCCATCAGCCCGATGACGGAGGCGATGTTGACGATCCTGCCGTATCGAGCCTTCATCATCGGCCGGATGAATTCGCGGGTCATGAGAAAGACCGAGCGGAGATTGACCGCCAGCACCGCGTCCCAGTCCTCGTCCTTCATCTTGATCATGAGATTATCGCGGGTGATGCCCGCGTTGTTGACGAGAATGTCGATCTTGCCGGTCAGCTCCAGGCTTCTCGGCAGAGCCGCCGCCACATCCTCGGTCCTGGCGACATTCGCCGAGACGCCGCAGGATTTCACGCCCATCGACCGGATCTTCTCCGCGGCCGCGTCGGATGCATCCTGGGCCAGGTCGATCACGACGATGTCGGCGCCGCTCCTTGCCAGTTGCTCGGCGATCGAGAAACCGATGCCGCGCGCTCCGCCTGTGATAACCGCCGTCCTGCCGTTCAATGCACCGAATGACATGATCTTGCTCCTTTTAATTAACCACGAAGACACAAAGACACCAAGGAGAAATTGAGGATGCCTTGATCCTGGCGGATATCAGTTTAAGATTTGAAATCAATATTTCATAAAGGAAGGATTTCGACACTAGATTTTTTCTTTGTGCCTTCGCGCCTTTGTGGTTGAAATTTCAGGGTTCGATCGCATCGATCTCTTCCGGGAGCCCCGCCCGTACGACGTGCGCCTTCTTCGCGATGCGTTTCATGAGCCCGGACAGGACGCTGCCGTGGCCGACTTCGATGTAGCGGTCCGCTCCCATCGCCTCGATTCTCCTGATGGACTCCGCCCACCGGACCGGCGCGCAGACCTGCTTGATGAGCAGCTCCCGCACCTTGTCCGCCGTGACGACCGGCTCGGAGGTCACGTTCGCGAAGATCGTGAGCTGGGGATCGCTCATCTTCGAAGCGTGAACGACGGGCGTCAGCTTCTCTTCCGCGCTGCGCATGAGATAGCAGTGCCATGCTCCGGCGACGGCCAACGGGATGACCTTGATGGCTCCGCGCATCCGGGCCAGGCGGATGGCCAGGTCGAGCGCCTTCGATTCGCCGGAAATGACGACCTGCCCGGGCGAGTTCAGGTTGGCGACTTCCACGAGCCCTTTGTGCTCCGCTTCCACCATCTGGCAGATCACTTCGACGGCCGGTTCCTCCAATCCCAGGATGGCCGCCATGCCTCCGGGATGAGCGACGCTCGCCTCGTGCATCGCGCGGCTCCTCGCGTCCACAAGCCGCAGTCCCGTCTCGAAGTCGAAGACTCCCGCCGCATGCAGCGCGGCATATTCTCCGACGCTGTGGCCGGCCGCGAATTGAGGAACAATCCCTTTGGCTTTCAGGAGCTCATGCGAAACGACGGAGGTCACGAAGAGCGCCGGCTGCGTCCGATCCGTGCGCCTCAGTTCCTCCTCGGGGCCCTCCCACATGAATTTCGTGAGGTTCCATCCGAGAATTTCATCCGCCTGGCGGAAGATTTCCGCGGCCTGGGGATACTTGTCGGCGAGCGCTTTTCCCATGCCGACCGACTGCGAGCCCTGTCCGGGAAAGAGAAAAACATTTCTGGTCACGAGGCATTCCTCGATTCCTCGTTGAAGGTCTTGATGGTGCGCTCGATGCGGCCGCAGATGTCGAACTGGAGCGCCTCGCGGGTGACCCTCACGGCGTTCATGATCGCCTTGGGGCCCGATGAGCCGTGGCAGATGATGCAGGGATGCTTGACGCCGAGGAGCGGCGCGCCACCATACTCCGTGTAGTCGATCTTCTTCTTCATTTCCGCGAAGGCGCCGCGCACGAGAAGAGCGCCGAGCTTTCGCAGAGGAGTCGCCTTGATGCGGGAGCGGATGAGATCGATGAAGGTGAAGGCCAGCCCTTCGCCGAACTTCAGGACAACGTTTCCGGTGAAGCCGTCGCAGACGATGACGTCCGCTCTGCCGTTCACGATGTCCCGGCCCTCCACGTTGCCGAGGAACCTGCCGTGGTGAGCGGATTCCGCGAAGAGGCGTTCGAAGAGCGGAAAGGCTTCCTTCGTCAGTTCGTTTCCCTTGGTCCGTTCCTCGCCGATCGAGAGAAGGCCGACCCGCGGATCGGCGATGGAGAGAATCGCGCGGGCATAGATGGAGCCCATGATGCCGAACTGCAGGAGGTGGGTCGCGCGCGAATCGACGTTGGCGCCGACGTCGATGAGGACGGAATGGTCCGTCGCGGTCGGCAGGATCGTCGCGATGCCGGGCCGCTCCACGCCGCGGATGCGGCCCAGCAGGAGAGTTCCCGCGGCGAGGACGGCGCCGGTGTTGCCGGGGGAGATCAACGCGGCGGCGCGCCCTTCACGGACCTCGCGCGCGGCCAGCACGAGGGAGGAATGCGTCTTGTCCCGGACGGCGTCCACGGGCGAATCTTCCATCGTGATGACGTCCTCCGCGTGGATGATCGTGATGTCGGGATGCCCGGAGGCTCCGCGCGCGGACATGGCGTCGTAGAGAAATTTCCTGTTGCCGACGATGAGAAATTTTCCGCCGTAGTTCTCTATGGCGTCCAGGACTCCTTCCACGACGACTTCCGGCCCCCTGTCTCCGCCCATGGCATCGACGGCGATGGGGAGGTCGAAGGTGCGCGTGGAATCGGCGGCGGTCATGGTCTTTAGAGGACGCGCCGGCGGAAGACTGGAACTTTCATGATCGCGACAGGTCGGGAAGAGGACGGAATCAGACGGCCTTCTTCTTCGTCTTGATGGCGTTCCGGGATCCCTTCCATGCGCCGCATTTCGCGCACGCGCGGTGGGGCTCGATCGAAGCTCCGCACTCGGGGCATCGCGTGAGCGTGGGCTTCATGACGGAATCGCCGGTCCGGCGCTTCCGGCCCCGGGTCTTGGAATGGCGTCGCTTGGGTAATGACATGGTGTTGCCTCCTCGATGATTGCTGAATGCTCTTCGATCGTCCGGTCGGGGCGAGCCGATGATTCTAGCGTGTGCCCTTGTCCTGGAACTTGCCCGCCAGAACCGCAAACGGGTTTCCTTCGGGCAGGCGATCGCATCCGCAGTCGCCGGCGTTCAGGTCGGCGCCACAGCGCGGACAGAGACCCCGGCAATCGTCCCGGCAATATACAACATCGGGTACCGCGAGGCAAATCCGCTGTCGGATCTCCTCGGTCGGGTCGATCTGATGATCCCCGAGCCTCTTGAATCCGCCCTCCTCGGGAGGCGTCTCCAGGTCAGCCGCCTCGGTTGTGTTCGCCTCCATATCGAAGAGCGTCGTGAACGTGGTGCGCAGCGAACGGCTCGTCTGCACAAGGCACCGCGCGCAGGTCGCGGTTAGTACAAACCGGACGTCGCCCTCCAGCTTGATGTGATGCGGCCTCGGGCTGGCAGGATCGAGGAGGGAGAGCGAGGACATGCGGAGCCGGGCCTCGATTTCCGAGATGCCGGGATCGTCCGTCTCGTCGAAGTGGAGCGTTTCCTCGATGACGGGTTCGTAGGGAGAAGGGAGCTTCATGATTTAAGTATGGAGGATGCAGGATGATTAATGAAGTACTTCATCCTTCATACTTCATCTTACATCCTTTATAATGCCCTCGTGGCACGCGTTATCATGGTCTACCCCTTCACGGGGCTCGATATCAAGGGCGTCTCCGTCTGGCTCCCTCTTGCCATCCTCCAGGTCGCCTCCACCATCGTGAATGATTTCGACGTCGTCGTCATCGACCAGCGCGTGGACGATCACTGGGAGGCGTCCCTGCGGAAGGCGATCACCGATGACACAGTCTGCGTGGCCATCTCATCGATGACAGGCACCCAGATCAAGGGCGGTCTCGCCGCCTCGCGCGTCGTCCGCGACGTCAACCCGGATCTGAAGATTGTCTGGGGCGGCAATCATCCGACGCTCGTGCCCGAGTCCACGGTGCGGCATGCGATGGTCGATATCGTCGTCATGGGCGAAGGGGAGGCGACTTTCCGCTGGCTCGTGGAGGCATTCGCAGGGAAGGGGTCCTGGAAGGATGTCCCGGACATCGCCTACATGGACGGCGACCGTGTCGTCAAGAACGGCACGGGCACCGATCCCAAGCGTTTCGTGAAGCAGGATGACATGCCGCCTCTGCCGTATCACCTCGTCGATGTGGAGCAGTATATCTCGGGGCCCATGCTCTTCGGAAAACAGATGCGGTCGCTCCCTTACATCAGTTCCCAGGGCTGCCCGTATTCCTGCACGTTCTGCTGCCAGCCCGTCCTATCCAGCCGGCGCTGGCGGCGGCAGGCCCCGGAACTTCTCCTCGAGCGCACGCTGGAAATGAAGCAGAAATTCAATCTCGATGCGATCGAGTTTCACGACGAGGAATTCTTCGTTGATCGGAAGCGCGGCGCGAAGGTCGCGGAAATGATAGGCGGGCAGTACGAGTGGTACGTCCAGACGCGGATGGATGATGTCCTCGCGATGGACTGCGATCATCTCTACCGGAACGGGCTTCGGGTCGTTCAGCCCGGACTGGAGACAGGCTCGGCCCGGATCCTCGACATGATCAAGAAGGAGGAGACGCTCGACGAATTCTACGCGGCCAACAAGAAGCTTGCCGCGTCGGGCATCCGATCGACGTACAATTTCATGATGGGTTATCCGACGGAGACGATCGAGGACCTGACCGCGACGGTCGATCTCGCGCTCCGGCTGCTGGATGAAAATCCGCACGCCAGCGTCTCCGGTTTCTATGTCTACGTTCCGTATCCCGGCGCGGAACTCTTCAAGCTCGCCGTCCAGGACGGCTTCGAGGAACCTGCGACGCTCGAAGGTTGGTCGGTCTTCAACCGTCAGCATCTGGCCTCACCCTGGATCCAGAGCCGCCGCAACACGCTTGAGATGCTTCTGTTTACATCCAAGTTCATAGACGGCACCCGCCTGAAACGGACCTTCCAGGGCAATCCGCTCGTCGCCTCCGGAATCTCGTTCTTCTCCTGGATCTATCGCAATCGCTGGAGAAAGCACAATTTCTCGAAGACGCTCGATATAGACCTCCTCTCTTATGCTGCAAAAAAGGCCTTCAACTGGTAAAAGGGGGACATTCTCCAACATTGCAACATTGGCGTTGCATGAGTTAGGGCATGCTCCAATGGAAAAATATTTGAGTTGCTTCCAACTCCATTATCCTGAATGTTGGAATGTTGGAGAATGACCCCTTTTATCTTTGATTGCGATGGCACGCTTGTGGAGACGCATAAGGATATTGCGGCTTCGGCGCGGCATGTCTGTGAGCGATTGGGTATTCCGCCCGTCGATGAGGCGATCATCCCCGGGTACATGGGCCTTGGGATCGACCACCTGCTGCGGAGAATCCTGGGAGATCACGGCGACCGGTTTGACGAAGCCCGTCGATTGTACATGGCGCATCACGATAATCATTGCACCGACCGTTCGCGCCTGTATGACGGGGCGATCGAGCTCCTCGACGCGCTGCGTTCCCGGGGATGCCGGCTCGGGCTGCTCTCCAACAAGACGGAGCATTTCTGCCGGATCATTCTCGAAAAGCTGGATGTCGCGCACCGGTTCGATCTCATCTACGGATCCGATTCGACGCCCTGGAAGAAACCGGACTGTCGCGGGCTGTTGCAGCTGGCGGGCCGGCTTGGCGGAAGTGACGCACTGTACATCGGCGATTCCTCCATCGATATCGACACGGCTCACGCGGCGCGGGCGCGTTTTCCCGGAATGCGCGTCGGATTCGTGGAACACGGTTATGGTCGAGTGGAGACGGAGAAACCGGATTACACGTGGAGCGATCTGCGTGCCCTGTTGAAGTGGGTCGAGAGCGGCGCGTGAGAACAGTCGCGGGATGGATCGCGATCGCCGCGCTGCTCGGAGCGGCGTGCGGCTCGTCGGAGTCGATCATCGTCGCGGCGGGAACCACGCTCGTCGATTCGACTTTCCTCGATCCGTTCATCGAGAAATTCGAGCGGGAAACAGGATACGATGTAAAGCTGATCGCCGCGGGGAGCGGTGAAGGATTGGAGATGGGGCGGCGCGGGGAAGTGGATGTGCTCATCACGCACGATCCGGCGGGAGAGGAGCAGTTCATGGCGGAAGGACGCGGTATCCAGCGCTATCCTTTCATCCGGAATGATTTCCTGATCGCCGGTCCTCCCGGAGATTCGGCGGGAATCCGGGGATCGGGAGCCTTGGAAGCGTTCCGCCGGATGAAGGATTCTCCCTTCGCCTCGCGCGACGATCAATCCGGCACGCACAAGAAGGAGCAGGCGCTGGCGAAGGCCGCCGGAGTGGAGCTGGGAAAGAGGATTCGCGTCGGCGCGGGAGTCGCCATCACACTGCGCGCCGCGGACGAACGGCGCGCGTATATTCTCGTGGACTCGATGACCTTCTCGCACTTCCGTCCGACGCTCGATCTGGAACCGCTCGTGCAGGGCGATTCGCTCCTTGCAAATCCCTACTCCATCATCATCGTCAAACCGCTCCGCGAGGATTCCTCCGGGGCGAACCGTTCCGCGCGGAGATCGTCCGGCGCGAATCTCTTCGTGTCGATGCTGCTGAAGGAAGCGTTCCACCGATGATCATCCCGTGGGATCCCCAGCTTATCGAGACCGTGCTGCGCTCGCTCTTCGTCTCCGGCTCGGCGACTCTCCTTTCGCTCCTCGTCGGAGTGCCGTTCGGAGCCTGGCTTGCGATCAGGGATTTCCGCGGCAAGCGGATCGTCGTCGCGCTCCTCTACACCGCGATGGGATTTCCGACCGTCGCCGTGGGGCTCCTGGTCATGATGCTGTTGTGGCGGAGCAGCCCGCTCGGAGGGCTCCACTGGCTTTACACCGTCAAGGCGATGATTCTTTCCCAGGTGATCATCGCCTCGCCCGTGGCCGCGGGTCTCGTGCATGCCGCCGTCGACGCGGTGCCGAAACGCATCCGGCTCACCGCGCTCGGGCTGGGCGTTTCGCGCCGCATGGCGGACTACGCCGTGCTGCGCGAAGCGCGCATCGGGCTCCTCGTGGCCGCGATGGCCGCGTTCGGCTCGGTCATCTCCGAGGTCGGTTCTGTCATGATGGTGGGAGGAAACATCGCGGGGGAGACGCGGGTCATGACCACGGCAATCGTGCAGGAGGCGCGAATGGGGCGCTTCGATACCGCCGTCGCGCTTTCGGTCATCCTGATCGGCGTGTCGTTCCTGATCCACCTCGGGCTCACGCTCCTGAACTGGAAGAAGTCCCCGGAGTGGACTTCATGACCGGTCCGAGGCCTTTCTGGTGGAAGCTGGCGGCGCTGGGATCTTGCGCCGGAATTGGAGGCGACACCGGTCCATGGATTCTCCTCTACCATCGCGTTGCACCGGAACCGCACCACGGAGGAGAGACGACACCGGAAAATTTCAATGAGCATCTTGATCTCCTGAGAAGCCGCTGCGACTGCCTGTCCCTTTCGGACCTGCTGCGACGTTGTCGTGAAGGCCGGGCGACGGGGCGCGAGGCCACGATCACCTTCGATGACGGATATCGAGACCAGGCCGCCGCGGCCCGCAGGGCGATGGCGAAAGGCGTTCACGCGACGATCTTCATTCCGTCGTCGTATCCGGAGAGCGGCAGGAATTTCTTCTGGGAAGGTCGGGACTCCGAAGAATGCGAGCGGATCAAGGATCAGATGCGACGTGGCATGGAGCCGCCCGAAGGATTGGAGACATCCGATGTGATGTCGTGGGCGGAGATCGCCGGCCTCGTGAAGGAGGGAATCGGCATCGAGTCGCACGCGCATTCGCACAGGATCCTGTCGGGGCTCCCGGACCCGGAGCTGAAAACGGAGCTGCTGGCCGCCCGCCGGGAATTCGAAGCGCATCTCGATCGCAGGCCCGAAGTGATCGCATATCCCAATGGGGACTGGAATGATTTCGATGCGCGCGTCGATCGCTCCGTTGACGAGGCAGGTTTCGCCGCCGGAGTCACCGCGGTCTTCGGAGCCGTGCGGCGGGCTCAGTTGCCGTGGCGGATTCGCCGGCTCGGCGTGGCGAACCAGTCCGCGGAATCGCTGGAGCAAGTCCTGCGTGGAGGACATGCCGCCGCCGCATGCAAGGCGGCGCTCGATCATTGGAGGGGCCGACGATGAATCCCGTCTCCGGCCGCGCCGGTCTTTGCGAGGCGACAGATCTCGCGGAATTGTCCGCGTTCTTCCAGGAAGCCTGGAGCGACGATCCCGACTGCGCCGGCGAGGAGGCGATTCGCTGGCGGTATCGCCATGACATTTCCGACCGCGCATTTCGCGGCACGCACCTGGTCTGGCGCGACGAGGATTCATCCGGCGCGGCGGGAAAGATCGTGGCGCACATGGGAATACTTCCCGTGCGGCTTTCAAGCGAATCTCCCGGGAGTGGAACCGCCGATATCGACGCGGCCTGGCTCCTGGACTGGCTCGTTCTGAAATCATTCCGCGGCGCCCGCGTCGGAACGCTCCTCATGAAGCAAGCTCTGTCCCGGCATCAGCTCTCCATGGCCGTCGGACTGACGCGCGATTCCGAGCTGATCTTCCGCCGCGCGCGCTGGTTCGATCTCGGCCTCGTGCACAGCTGGGGACGCGTGGAGGATGGCGGCGCGTTTCTTCGAGCGCGCTGGCCCGCGGCCGGTCTCATACCGGGAGCGGCGTCGCTGGCGAAGCTGTTTTTCGCGCACAGAAAGCTGGGATCGCGTAGCGCTGGTGCGACGGAGATCCAGGTCTCGGATCATTATCCCGATGATGCATCTCTGCTCCTCAAGGGGGCGGTTCTCCCTGAATCATCGGGGCCTCGTCCCATCATAAGAATCATGCGGGATGAGCGATTTCTCTCCGCGCGCTACGGCGCTCCGCCGTGGATGACGAAACACATCATGGCGCGCCGGGAGGGCCGCCTCCGCGGATGGTCGGTCTGGAGCATGAAGACGCGGCAGGACGGCTTGCGCGTCGGCATGCTGCTTGAGCTTCTGGCCGCAGGCCCCGAGGAGGAAGAACTGCTCATGCGAAGCGGAATCGGCGTCCTGCAGGATGCCGGCGCCGGGCTCCTGATCGTCCAGCAGCGACATGTGTTGAGCGAAGCGACGTTGAAGAAATTCCGATTTCTTCCCCGCGCCGGGCTTCGATTCATGGGTTACTGGCGCGACGGCACCGATGCCGCGCCCGCCGAACTGAAGGATCCGGATCGATGGATCATCCAGGCCGGCGACTCGGACATGGATCGATGACCGCGCTTCTCCGCGCGGAGAATCTGAAGATCTATCGCGGCGAGGAATCGCATCCGATCGTCGATGTGGAGGAACTGTCCCTGGAGCGTGGCGAGTGCCTGGCGCTCCTGGGACCGAACGCGGCGGGCAAGTCGACGTTCCTGCGGACCCTGGGGCTGTTGCAGGAGCATCACGAGGGGCGGCTCTGGATCCTGGGGCAGGAGGTATTGCGCGACACGCGGGACGACCTGCGATCCCGGATCGCGACGCTTCTGCAGAATCCGATTCTCTTCCGCGGCAAGGTGCGGGACCATATTCGATTCGGCATGGATGGGACGGACACCGGCGCGTTGATGGACAGGATGGGCATCGCTCATCTCGCGGACAGGCACACGGGCGCTCTCTCCGGGGGGGAAGCCCGCCGTGTGGCCCTTGCGGCGGTTCTTGCCCGCGAGCCGGCCCTTGTATTCCTCGACGAGCCGACGGACGGTCTGGATGAGACCTCGCGAACCGATCTGATCCGCGACCTGGGACGCATCAAGAGGGAACAGAATCTTTCGATGATGATCGTGACGCATCGCCGGCTCGAGGCGGTCGCGCTGGCCGATCGAATCGCCGTGATGCGCGGCGGCAAGATCGTCCAGATCGGATCCGCATCCGATGTGATGAACGCTCCCGTCGATCCCGACGCCGCGGATTTCCTTGGCTTCGAAAACCTCTGGCACGGCGTCGTGGAATCGTCATCGGGCGGAATTGTCCTGGTGCGCCTGACGAGCGGGCACCACATCGAAGCATCGGGCGACATGCCCGCGGGCCGCCAGGTCATCGCGGGAATCCGCGCCGAGGATAT
The DNA here is from genome assembly GCA_964499705.1 of uncultured bacterium. Taxonomy (GTDB): domain Bacteria; phylum UBA8481; class UBA8481; order UBA8481; family UBA8481; genus JBBTKW01. The sequence continues at coordinate 30,150 of CAZCME010000016.1, forward strand.
GAGCATCTCGCTGGAGACGGCGGACCATGTTCCCGCACCGAGGGGTTCCGCGCGCAACCACCTGTCCGGCGAGATAGTCTCCGTGGAGCCGCGCTGGATTGTCACGGCTCTGGCGCTGCGATTTCCCGGAAGCGCGTCACCCCTGTCCGGCCATTGCGTCATTACCAGTCGCTCCGCGGAGGAACTGACCCTGAAGCCGGGCGCGAGAGTCATCGCCACCTTCAAAGCCGTGAACGTTCGCGTGTGGGATTACTGAAGCCCGGCTCGATTACAGAACCCTGATCACGCTCTCAGCTTTCGTTTCAGATTCTGCGCTTTCAAAGCTGTTTCCCTGAGAAAATCGACATCGATGCCGAAGGGTTCGATCAGCTTCAGTTTTCGCGCCGCGGTCGCCGACATCGCCTCCACGCGGTCCGCCAGTGTCTTCAGCGCGATCTTCTGCTGAGGTTCCATGCCGCGGATGTCATCCATCTTCATGAGGTTGTCGACGGAATGAAGCAGTTTGGACAAGGCTCCGGATTTATGATCGGCGATGAGCGTGATGAGGTCGGAGCTTTTATCGCCGAGGAGGCGCTCCGATTCGCGCATCAGAAGTTTCATGCGTGTTGAAAACGATGCGCCCTCGAGCTGAATATCGTATTGACTGTTCTCGTCGCCCCCGGATTCTTCCTCGGCGGCCGACGGCTTCTCCTCGATGCCGTATAACCAGCCATTGATGAGGCGGCGGTCCTTCCCCAGTTTCTCGTAGACATGAAAATGCCCTTCCTTGACCTCGTAGATGGATCCGTGTTTCTCGGCCTTGAGGCGTTTCTCCAGGTCATTCCAGCGGTCCAGGATTTCCGCGGGATCGTCCTCCGAGGAAAAAGTCTTCAGATGCCGCATCAGGATTTCCGCGTCGGCGCCGGTCGAGCCGCGATAGATGCTCTTCAGGAAGGCCTGGAAGAAGAGGATCGCGGAAGTGCATTGAGGTTCTCCGACCATCATGGCGCATCGCTCCGCAAGCACCGGATATTTCAATCCGCAGCGCGTCCGCAGGGCCGCGAGGTTATCGGGCAGGAGCTGGTGGATGAACTGCATATCCTTCTTCTCTTCGAATCGCCCCGACCAGCCGCCCCCGCCCTTGCGCTCGGGATTCCCGGTCATGTGCCCCTGCAAGGCTCCGCAACCCTCGATGAGAATGAACGTTTCCCAGTCGATGCGCTGCTTCCTGACCGGCGTGACGGGCTTCGCATCATCGCCGATGGCGACGAGGTAGTCCGACTCCACGCCGTAGATGTGCCAGTCGATCCGCGCGGCCAGTCCCTTGATCTCCTTGTGAACCGCGCGGCCGAATTTCGCCAGCGCCTGCGCGAATTCGGATTCGGACATCATTCCTCCACGCTCTCCGTGATCTGCCCGCGGGAGGCCTTCAGCTTCAATCCGGTGCGAGCCGTGCCGATGGGCTTTTCGACGGCGATCGTGGAGATGACGACGCCGGGGCGGACCGCTCCGGCCACATCCATGACACCCTCGATGTGCGCCGCCGGATCGCTCAGCTTCTTCCGGATTTCCGCCGTGACGCCGAGGATCTTCCGCTGCAGTTCCTCGTCCTCGTTTTCGAGCCGCAGCATGATGTCGTGATCCTCCTTGGTGAGCACCTTGCCGGAATCCTGGAGGGTGACGAGCGGGTGGAGCTTCTGCCGGACCTTCTGGAGCTGATCGCGAAGGGACTGGAACTCGGATTCGAGCTGGGAGCAGAACATGCGGATCCGAGGAGAAATGCCGAGCTCGACGACGGTCCGCACTCCGGACTCGGAACCGAGCGAACCGATCTGCATGAAGGGAGCATTGATCGTTCCTCCGACGACGGATCCCAGTTCCATGACGATCTTCTTCGCGGCGACCGCGGTGACGCGCAGCAGGCTCTCCTGCACGACCAGCGAATCTCCGCATAGAATCGTGGCTTCCTGGGCGTGCCTCACGTGGATCGATTTTCGCGACTGGAGGACGGCCTTGCCGCCGCCGAAGACGCCGCCGTGTATCTTCAATTCTCCGGCGGCATCGATATAGGCGCTTTCGACAGTGCCCCTGATTTCGATGTCGGCGGCGGCCTTCACCTTGTAGCCGGAGAGGACATTGCCGTTGATGAAGAGCGCGCCGAGGAAATTGATGTTTCCCGTCGCCGGTCCCACATCGCCGCCGATCGTAAGCTGATTGTCCACGCAGACGCGCCCGGAGAGATCCAGGAAGACGCGGCCGTCGATATCGGCCTTCATCTGTTTTTCATCCGGGGACAGGGACACATGGGTTCCTACGTGAAACGGCGTGATTTTCGGTTCCGGCACGGGAATGGCCTGGCCGAAAATATCGCGGCCGGGAATTCCTGTTTTGACCGGCGGCTGCGTCGCGACGACCTGCCCGGCCTTCACATTGTGGATGAGGCCGAGCTCTTTGAAGTTGACCGTGTCGTTCTCGCCGGCGGTCATATGCGGTTTCCTGCCGGTGTCGAAGTGGTAATGGGGAAGGCTGTGGACCGGCTGCACGGGAGCAAGCCCTTCGGCAAAGCGGATCCATTCTCCGGGGCGGCCCATCGCCTCGCTGAGACGTTCGTCCTTGATCCCGTATACGATCCCCCGGGCGCGGATGAGGTTCCAGACATCGCCGAGGGTCATATCCGGGAGGAGATTGATTTCAGCGTAAACTTTATCGGCGCTGACCCGAAGCCCTGCCTTATCCTCACCCTCAGCCATTACCGCATGATATGGCGCCGAAGCCTTAAGGCAAATCGAAAGGTCGCGAATTCGCCGATTCCGCCCGCTTGAACCTGTGCAATATGTTGCATATGATTCTTGCGACATGGGGCGTTACCTCTCATCCGCGGTTTCATGGAATTGACCACAGAAGATAACAAGCGGCAGCACGAGCGGGTGACCGTGGCATTCGCCCTGATGGTGCGCGAGGGAGACCGGCTGCTGGGCACCATCGAAGATATCTCGGAAGGCGGCATGCGAGTCCGTCTCGACGTGGATATCGGAGAAAATTCGGAAGTGCGCGAATGGACGGGAAACAAGGGAGTCGACAACAAGGAATTCGTCATGGTCAATCTCGTCGGCGAAGTCTTCACGCTCTCCATCGATTACATGAGGGTCCGGCTCGGCACGCTCTCCGCGAAGCTGATCCGCGTCATCCGTTCGATGAACAATGTCTATTTCGCGATGCAGTTCACCGCGGAATGCGATCCCGAGGTTCCAAAAAAAATCATGACGATCATCAAGAGACGAAAAGGGGATTGATAGCTGTTGCGGATCCAGAAACGTGCTCTTAGAATCCGCCGCATTGCAGCGGTAACGCTGTGGCGGAGGAGGAAGCTTCGATGAAACTCAAGAATATTCTTTGCGGCGCGCTGGCATTTGCCGCGGCGGCGTGCGGCGGCGGAGGGCAGCAGCCCGCCGGCGGCGGAGCGGGACAGGAGCAGAGCAGGATCACGATCGGGGTCGCCGGGCCGATGACGGGCGATCTCCGGCAGTTCGGAGAATCCCTCAAGAACGGCGCCGCCATGGCATTCGACGAGATCAACGCGAGCGGAGGGCTGCTGGGAAAGCAGGTCGATATCTCCGTCGGCGACGATCAGGCCAATTCGAAGGAAGCGATGAACGTGGCCAGGAACTTCGTCGGCGATTCCCGCAAACCGCTCGCCGTCCTGGGGCATTTCAATTCCGGATCGTCGAAACCGGCCGGGGAGATTTACAACCAGGCCGGGATCATCATGCTGACTCCCGCCTCCACCAATCCCGCGGTGACCTCTCCGGAGCGACCCTATGTATTTCGCAACCTTCCCAATGACGCGCAGAACGGCGACATGCTCGCGCAGTTCATCATCGCGGACATGGGCGCGAAGCGCATCGCGATCTATTTCGCCAACAATGAGTATGGCAAGGGGCTGGCGGAAATCGTGGAGAAGAAAGCCGCCGCACTGGGAGTGACCGTCGTCGACAAGGCCAACTACGATCCCGCCGCCGACGAGGATTTTCGTCCGGTTCTGACGAAGTGGAAGAGCGCCAGGCTAGACGCGATCGTCCTTGCGGGAGAAACGCCCAAGGCCGCGCAGCTCATCAAGCAGGCCCGCGAGATCGGCCTCGATGTTCCTTTCGCGGGCGGAGACGGTATTGCGTCCAGCGACCTCTGGACGATCGGCCGCGATGCCGTCCTCGGCACGTTCGTCGTTTCGTATTTCCATCCGGGAAATCCGGACACGGCCGTGCAGGATTTCGTGAAGAGGTTCAAGGATAAGTACGGGCGCGAACCCGATGTCTGGGCCGCCCAGGCCTATGACGCGGCCCGCGTGCTCGCGGACGCCGTCAAGCGCGCCGGCACCGTCGACGGCGCGAAAGTGCGCGATGCGCTCGCGGCCACGGACGGTTGGAGGGGAGTGACCGGTCCGCATCGCTTCAAGGACGGCGACGCCGTCGGGAAGCGCGTGATCATCACGAGGGTCGAGGCGGGCCCGGACGGGCCGCAGTTCGGATTTCACAAGGAGGTTGCGCCGGAGTCGGGGGAATGAGAAGGTTCTCCCTGGAAAATATAAAAAATAACCACGAAGACACAAGGTTCGATTTCAATATTTTCGATCTTCGTGTCTTAGTGTCTTTGTGGTGAATGCGATTATTTTCAGCATGGATGCCGCTGAGATTGCTCAGCAGGCCGCTAACGGCCTGACGCTCGGACTTCTCTACGCCCTCATCGCGCTCGGTTACACGCTCGTATACGGCGTGCTCCAGCTCATCAATTTCGCCCATGGCGAGATCATGATGTTCGGAGCCTTCTACGCGTACGCGTTCATGGAACCCATGTCGGTCGAAACGGCTTCCGGTCTCGCGGCGCTCTCCGCGCTCGCCGCGGGAGTTACGGCATGGGATCGATTCGGTTCGCGCCGCGGACGAATCGCCGGAGCGTGCGCGACCGTCCTGGCCGGGGGACTTTTCGGCGGAGCGGCTTACGCGCTGTCGCGGGCTCAGCTCGGCCTCGTCGCCGCGGTTCTCGCCGCGCTCCCTTACTCGGCATTGCTCGCCGCGGCCCTGGAACGGATCGCGTATCGCCCCTTGCGCGCCGAGAATCGCCTCATCCCTCTCATCAGCGCGATCGGCGCGTCGCTTTTTCTGCAGAACCTGGCGCAGGTCGATCCCTGGTTCTTCGGCACGATCCGGAAATCGTACACGCAGATTCCTCCGAGCCTCCATAACGAGGCGTTCTCCGCGCTGGGCGTCCGGATATCCAACCTGCAGATGCTGATCGCGTTCGTCGCCGTCGTGATGCTGACGGGCCTCCACCTCTTCATCACGCATTCGAGGCTCGGCACCGCGATCCGCGCCACGGCGCAGAACCGGCGCGTCGCCGCGCTGATGGGTATCGACACGGACGGCGTGATCGTCCTGACGTTCGCGCTCGGAGCCGTGCTCGCGGCCGTGGCGGGAGTTCTCTATGGAATATATCTCGGGTCGATCTATCCCTTCATGGGATACATGGCCGGCATCAAGGCGTTCACGGCGGCGGTGCTCGGGGGCATCGGGAGCGTTCCCGGCGCGATGGTCGGCGGGCTCGTGCTGGGCGTCCTCGAATCGGTCGGCGCCGCGTTCATCGATGAAGGCTACAAGGATGCGATCGCCTTCGCGATCCTGATCGCCGTCCTCCTGTTCCGTCCGTCCGGCATCATGGGAAGCTCGACCAGGGAGAAGGTCTGATGACACGCGACGCGAAGCTCCGCCTCTCCGGCTGGATCCTCACGATCCTTTTCCTCGCGAGCCTCCCGCGGCTGCTCCCGGTCACGTTCGTCCTGGGAGATTACCGGATCGACCTGGGCCTTCATCACGCGACGCTCTGCGCTCTCTTCGTCATCATGGCGATGGGCGTCAATCTCTCCATCGGCTTCGCGGGTCTCCTGGATCTCGGCTTCATCGCCTTCATCGCGATCGGTTCGTACATGATGTCGATCTCCCTGACATTCCGGAGCCCGGTTCCATGGTGGATCGCGCTCGTTCTCGCGATCCTCGTCGCCGGCACCGTGCGCGCGACGCTCGGAGCCACCTGTCTCCGCCTGCGCGGCGACTATCTCGCGATCGTCACGCTCGGGTTCGGCGAGATCACTCGCGTCGCTTTGAAGAACAATCTCTTCGGCCTGACCGGCGGCCCCGACGGCATTTTCCTGGGAAGCGCGTCGATCCCGGATTTCCTCGACCAGAGCCGTAATCCCGTCCCGCTGTATTTCCTCTCGCTGGCCTTTGCCGCGGGATCCTCCTTCGCCCTGTCGCGCTGGAAAAGATCGAGGGCGGGACGCGCATGGGAGGCGGTTCGGGAGGATGAGACGGCAGCGGCCGCGAGCGGCATCAATATCTTCCGAGCGAGGCTCTGGGCATATGGGCTGGGCGGAGCCTTCGGCGGCCTTGCGGGAGGACTCTTCGCCATCTACAACACCATTTCCCATCCGTCCGACTACGATTTCGTGGAGTCGGTCAAGATCGTCGCGATGGTGGTGCTCGGCGGCATGGGTTCGACCGGCGGCGTCATCGCGGGCTCGGTTCTGTTTCTGCTTCTGCTGGAAATATTCCGCGGTCTCGCCGAATACCGCATGCTCATCTTCGGCGCGACGCTCGTCTGTCTCATGCTCTTCAGGCCCCAGGGACTCGCGGGACGCCGCTCATGACCGCGAATCCCCTGCTTGAAATCCGGAATCTGACCCGCCGCTTCGGCGGCCTGGAAGCCGCCGCGGATGTCTCGTTCCGCGTGGAGACGAACGCGATCGTCGCGCTCATCGGCCCCAACGGCGCGGGAAAGACGACGGTCTTCAACGTCGTCACGGGAATCTATCCTCCGAGCGAGGGCGACATCGTCTTCTGCGATTCCTCCGTCGCGGGACTGCGGAGCGACGATATCTGCCGCCTGGGAATCGCGAGAACGTTCCAGAATATCCGGCTCTTCGCCGGCATGACCGTCCTCGAAAACGTGCTCGTGGGACGCCACACGCGCACCGGTTCCACGCTGGGCGACGCGCTCATCAATTCCAGGAGACATCGGCGGGAGGAGGAAGAGAGCCGCGAACGCGCGCGTCATCTGCTTCGATTTGTCGGGGTGCCCGGCCTGGAGGACGAACTCGCCTCGAACCTGCCCTACGGCCTTCAGCGCCGGCTCGAGATCGCGCGAGCGCTGGCATCGGAGCCGAAACTCATCCTGCTCGACGAGCCGGCCGCTGGCCTGACACCTACGGAGAAGAGCGGACTCAGGGAACTGGTCCTGACGATGAAGGAGGACGGGCACACGATTCTCCTCATAGAGCACTGCATGAAATTCGTGATGGGTCTTTCGGATCACATCGTCGTCCTCGATCATGGGCGGAAAATCTCCGAAGGCAATCCGGCGGCCGTGCGGAACGATCCGGCCGTCATTGAGGCGTACCTGGGCGTTGCGACCGAGCAGGCCGCATCATGACGCTGCTGGATGTCCGCGCTCTCCGCGCGGCTCACGCGCACATCGATGTGCTCCACGACCTCTCCATCGAAGTGGATGCGGACAAGATCGTGACGCTGATCGGCGCCAACGGCGCCGGAAAAACCACGACGCTCCTCGCGATTTCCGGTCTCGTCCGGAAGACCGGCGGGAGCATCACGTTCGACGGACGGGACATCACGCGGATGCCCGCGCACGAGATCGTCCGGCTCGGCCTGATCCACGTGCCTGAAGGCCGCGGCATATTTCCGAAGCTCAGTGTGGAGGAGAATCTCCGGATGGGAGCCTTCTCGCGTTCCCGATGGGACGCTTCGGAACTGGAGCGGGCCTACGAGCTTTTTCCCATCCTCGGCGACCGGCGGAAGCAGATGGGGGGAACACTCTCCGGAGGCGAGCAGCAGATGCTGGCCATCGCGCGGGGCCTGATGGCCGCCCCGAAGATGCTGCTGCTGGACGAGCCCTCGCTTGGCATCGCCCCCAAGCTCGTCGATCGCATCTTCGAAGCCCTGCGGCGGATCCACAAGGATGGCTGTCCGATCCTGCTGGTGGAGCAGAACGCGCGCCGGGCGCTGGAGCTGGCCGATCGCGCGTACGTGATCGAGACCGGCGTCGTGACGATCAAGGGGACCGGCCGCGAGCTTCTGGCGAACGCGGAAGTGGAACGCGCGTACCTGGGGATCTAGGAAATCCTGTTTCGCATCAGCCAGTCCGAAGCGGCGGATGTCACCGCTTTGACCATTTCGGGATCGAACTGAACTCCGGAGTTTTCCTGGAGCAGCCGCAGCGCCCGGGAGGAATCCATCGCGGCGCGGTGGCTGCGGTTCGACACCATGGCTTCGAAGGCGTCGCATACGCTCAATAGTCTTGCCATTCGCGGGATGTCCTCCTTGCCGAGCCTGTTCGGATAACCCGCTCCATCCCATCGTTCATGATGCGACACGACGATTTCCTCGATTAATTGCGCGAGCGTGAACCGGCGGAGCAATTTTGCCGACATGCCGGGATGCCGCTCGAAGAAGCTCTTCTCCTGCGGCGTCAATTCCGCCGCCTTATTAAGGACAAGCTCCGGAACGGAAATTTCCCCCAGATCCATCAGGAATGCGGCTGTATGGCCGGCCTCGATTTCGACGGGCGAGGCGACGATATGTTTCGCCGCTTCCAGAAAGAGCGAAGCGACACGGATTTCCCGGCCCGATTTCTGACCGCGGCGGGCATCGAGCTGATTGCCGAGCTGGAGGTAGATGGCATCGAGATTTTTCCGGCCGGAATCCCATGTGTCTTTTGCGGACAGAGCCGCAGCCGTTTCGCGGCCCAGGGCGGAAAGATAGAGCTGTTCCGTTTCCGTCAGGGTCTTCTCCTCCGCATCCTCCAGCAGGAGCCATCCCCAGTTGAATTCGCCGATGGAGACCGGAACGCCGGCGCGGGTCGCGGTGCCTCCGAAGAGGGACGGCAATTGAGCACCCTTCTGTCCGTGAAGGAGCGTTCCTTCTTTCAGTGTTTTCGCGAGATCCTCAGGCAGCGCGATGTTCTCCATCTCCGGTTTTTTGTCCTGGTACCCGGAAGTATTGTGCAGAGTGCATCGTCCGGGAGTGCCCGGTGTCCACTTAAGCGACGCTCCGAGACGAAGCCTGGATATCTTCCAGGCGCGATTGAGAGCGACAGCCATCAGGTCCGACTCGGACAGCACCAGGTCGGGTGCCTTCGCGATCGCCGACGCGACGGAAAAGTCGCGCGCCTGGCGCATGCGCGAATCGACGTCGCCGAAGGTCCGCAGGCCTTCCTCGCGCCCTTCCATGGCGGAAGAAATTTCCTTCAGTCGATCTTCGACCATCACGGTCACGGTCGCCAGCATCTGTTCCTCGTCCTCGATCGTCGGCAGATCCCATTCGATGCTCCGCTTCTTCTCGGGCCGGCTCGCATAGAGAATGAAGAGCGCCGCCAAGGCCGCGCAGAGGATCACGACGCCGACCTGGATGCTCCATTCCCATCCCGAGAGAATGACAATGAGGAGCGCGATGATGAAGAGGAGGGCTCCAACCCAGAGACCCATGAAGAGCCGGGAATTTTTCACGGGAGGATTATAACAACAGCGGAGCGATCAGATCACTAGGGATTGGCGGAATAATTTACCGGTTCGATGGAGACGGGATCCACGGTGACGGTCGGCACATCCGTCGTCTGATAACCTAGAATTTCAGAAGTGGTCTGTGTCATGTTGCTGGGATCGTAGCCCGTCTGGCCGTAGTCCCTGTTCTGCGGATTGGCTGAGACCCTCGGCGTAACCGGGGCCGACAGTCGAATGTCTTCCTGAACGGGAGGAGGTGCAGGCATGGCCTGCATCTCCTCCATCATCTTGGCGACATCCGGAGGCTTCGGCAGGGCTTCGACTTTTTCCGGCTCTGCCATGCCCACGATCGCGGCTTTCTGTCCCGCCTCGATGATCATCCGTTCGCCGCTGGAACCCTGAGCGAAAACGGAACCTGCCTGGACTTCGATGAGCGTGCGGAAGTTCTGGAAGATGGCGACGGAGAAGATCGTCCCGCGGACGCCGGCAACGGCGTTGAAAGTGCGCACGGCGAAGAATTCATTCCGGCCGAGCGGGCGAACTTTAGCGCTTAATCGGCCTCTCCGCAGCGTGACTTCCCTGTTGCCGGAATCGAGTGATTCATCGATCAGGAGCTGAGCATTCGCGTCGAGCGTAATCGTGGCCGGACCGACTTCCACGGTGAGACTCGTGTCGCCTGGCGCCGTGACGATTCGCATCCCGCCGTTTTGAGCGCTGGACCCGGGATCGAAGGTCGACTCCAAGCCGGCGCTCGACGAGTCGATGATGACGCTGTACATGATAGCGATCACGATGCAGAAAAAGCATCCGGCCACGATGCGGCCCTGGATCTTTCGACGTTCGCGCCAACCCATGGTTCGGATTATATCATGCCTTCTGATGGATTTGCGATCCCTTGTAGAGGTTCCATCCCCGTTTCAGAACGACCTTCATGATGGCCGCCATCGGGAGGGCCGCGACGACGCCGACAAGGCCCAGCAGGGCTCCGCCCACGGAGAGGGCGAACAGCACGGCTACGGGGCCGAGGCCGACGGATTTGCCTGCGAGCCTGGGAGTGAGAACGAAACCTTCGAGGAACTGGACCACGCCAAAAACGACGACGATGCCGATCACGGGAGTCGTCATGGATGCGAGATCTCCCGCCGTGTGAAGAAAGACAAAGAGGAATGCGGGGAGCATTCCGAGCATGGGGCCGATGTAAGGGAGGAAATTTCCGAATCCCGCGATGAGGCCGATCAGGATGAAGTAGGGAACGCCGGCGATACCGAGCCCGGTTCCATAGAGCACGGCCATGGCGAGCGCGACGAGAAATTGCCCGCGAAGAACCGTCCGCAGGTTGGCGTCGATTTCCCCGAGCAGATCCTTCATCTCATCGTGCCAGGCCGGAGGCGCCGCCTCGATCATGCGCTCGTTGATCACGTGAAAATCGCGGAGGAAATAGTAGAAGACGAAGACACCGAGGAGGAGATTCAGGGCCATTTCCAGGAGGCCGTAGAGGGAGGAAAGACCGGAGAAGGCCCATTCCCCCAGCTGTGTCGCGATCTGCGGCGCCGCGTCCTGAAGGCGCGTGAGAGCAACCCGGGCCATCTGTTCCGCCTGGGGGGGAATTCGACCGGAAGCTTTCCACGCCTCGAAAGTCGCGGAGAGCTTTTCGCGGTAGGCGGGGATCGAATTCGCCAGGGCGACCGATTCGTTGATGATGATCGGCACCGCGAGCGACAGGGCCAGGACGACGATGAGAAGGCAGAGGAGCATTACGACGATCACGCCGCTTTCGCGGCGGATGTGGAGCCGGGTTTCCAGGGCGTCCACCAGGGGCGTGGCCAGGTAGGCGGCGATCCAGGCCAGGAGAAAAGGAGCGACGGTGGAACGGATGGCGTAGGCGAGCGAAAGGACGAGAGCCAGCCCGGCCAGCGCGGAGAAGCGGCGCACCCAGATTCTCGGGATGAGAGCTTCTTCGGTCATGGAGGAATGATACCGGCCTCCATCCTCTCCGGCAACGCTCCTGAAAATCCGCCCATTAAATCCGAAAGCCCGGGGTTCGAACCCGGGCTTTAGGGGTATGATATATATGAATCAGGCCGTCCGCCTGTATGAAAATTATGAGGCCGTTGCGCCTTGCAGTGTCTTCAATAAGTCCGAAGCCTTGTCGAGATCGTCTTCCTTGTTCCCCAGGCTCCTTGCGTTCTCCGCCGCGATGAGGGAGGAAAGGAGCGCGTCCGCGTCCTTGGCCGGATCGCGTTTTTCGGCGAGGCTGTTGAGGAGCGTCAGGAGATCGGTGGAGCCGTTCGCGTCGAGCTCCGCGGGGAGCTCGAAGATCTGATCAGCGGAGACGCCGGGGAAAACCTCGTTCATGGCCCCGTCGACGGCATGGAAGAAGCTCTCGGCCGTCGCCTTGACTTCCTCCGCGAGCCCACCCAGCTCGCCGACGCGCAGCCCCAGCGTCTCCTCCACCTCGCCGAAGAGCTGTTCCGTGGCGTCGTAGAAGCGGTTCAGAGCGTCCTCGTCGAGACCGGCGAGACCCTGGACCGCGGTGGAGAAGGCGTCGAGCACTTTGGGATCGATCTTTTCCGCCATATCGGAGAGAGAGAGAAAGCGACCGGCGATCTTCATGGAGAATCCCGCCTCGAAGCTCGCGGCGACTTCCTGTGAGGCCTCGTAGAAGGATCCGGAACCGTCGGAGCCGGACTTGACGGAAGAGCGGGCGGAGACGGAGAAGAAGAGATCGAAGTTCACTTCGGCGTGGAAGCCGACTTCGCTCGGCTGGTAGTTGCCGGTCGTCGGGTTCACGTCGATCGCGGGATCGGCAAGGAGACCGACGGGCGGCGGCATCTTGGCCGCCTTGCTTTCCAGTCCGAGCATGGCCTCGGCGGCCTTCAGGAACTGCTCCTTCTGTTCCTCGGGCACAAGGCCGATACCGGACATGACATCCGTGACGCGCTTGCCGGGATCGGGAGCGTTCTCCGCGGCTTTCAGCGTGGACGCGAGCTGTTCGAGGTTGATGCCCTTGTTGACGTCCTTTTCCATCCCGGTCCGATTGGCGATGATGGCCCGGAGCGACTTGAGAACCTTCGGAGCGTTTTCGTTGACGATCTTGAGAATATCGGAGGCGTTGACCTTTTCGGGCTCGGGGAGTTTTTCGGCGAGCTTCTCGACGGCTTTTTCCTCGACGCTCTTTTCGCGCGCCGCGTGGTGAGCGAAGTTGAGCTCGAGAGAATCCTTATCCTCGACCTTGGGAGGTGGAGCCTGTTCAGGGCGGGGCGATCTGATTTTGGGGGATGATTCCTGAGGAACTTCCGGCAGGTTTTCGACTGTTCCTGCGGGTGTCCTGAAGAGATTTTTCACATCCGTGGTGTTCATTTGTACCGTCCTTGGTATTAGGACTATTCGGCACGGGATGGCGGAAACTTGAGCGGGATGTTGGGGAGATTTTGTGAGGTTTTGTGCGCAAAAAAAGGGCGGTCCTTCCGGACCGCCCCTCTCTATTTCAGACTGTTAATCCGGATATTGCACTCAGTAGTTGGCCGTGTCGAAGACGGTCAGTTCGTACCAGCCGGAGCCTTTGTAAGCGGTGATCTTGACCTTGTAGTCGCCTTCCATGGGAGCCGTGAAGCGGACCCAATCCGTGTTCTCGTCGTCGTCATCGCTGGAGATGACCTTGTCGCCGTCCGGATCCGTGACCGTGATGTCGAAATCGATGCCGCCCTGGGAGGCTGCCGCGACGACCATGTAGGTGCCGCCCTTCTTGAAGCGAAGCGTCAACGTGTGATAGGCCTTCTCTTCGAGGCGGTCCGTATCGAAGTAGCGGAGCGACGCCCACGACCCCGGGGCTGTAATACCCACGAGCATGACCAAGGCCAGAACGAATTTTGTGAATCTCTTCATGAGAGACCTCCCGAGTGGAATATGGACGTCATTGTATGGAGCCGATCCATCGGGTAAAGAAAATACTTCCTCCCCTTGACTTGCGCGGCGTCCGGAGCGTAAGATTCCATAACGAAAATGTTTTCTCTCCCGTATGAGGTGCCCGAATGACGCCGCCGGAAACGATGCTCTCCGGGGAGATCCACTATTTCCGCATCCCGCGGGAGGATTGGCCGGACAGGCTCCGGACCGCGGACCGCACGGGATTGAACACCGTCTCCACTTATGTTCCGTGGATGGTGCATGAACCGGTGGAGGGGCGATTCGATTTTTCGCTCGTGGATGACTGGATCCGGGCCGTCGCCGATGCCGGGCTGAAGTTGTTCATCCGGGTCGGTCCGGTGTCCAATGCGGAGCTCATTGGTGAAGGGCTCCCGGGATGGCTCGCCGGGGACCGCGAAGCGATGCTGCGCGGGGGACCGGACGATCCGTCGGAAGCAACCTTTGGTCCCTCGTATCTCTCGCCGCGATTCCAATCCGCCGTCGCGGCCTGGCATGACGCGCTTCTTCCGCGTGTCGCTGCCGCACAGGTGACGCGAGGCGGTCCTATAACCGCGGTTCAGCTCTGCAACGAAATCGGCATGATTCCCTGGCTCGCGCATCGGCCCGATCGCGCCTCCCACGTCGAGGCGTTCTACCGCGAATTTCTCCGGGCGCGATACGGCGAGATCGGGAGATTGAACGACGCGTACGAAACGCAGTACGGTTCATTCGCTGAAATCTCCCAGCCGCCCAATATCCCCACAACCACGAACCGCCTGCAATTGCTCGATCGGGCCCGGTTCTTCAGGGCCTACTTCGCCCGATACTTCCGGACGCTCGCCGATCATGCCGCGCGTCACGGCATCGAAGTTCCTCTCGTCGCCAACATTCCGATGTTCTGGGATTACGACACCCGGGGCCGCGGCCACCAGGCTCCGCTGACCGTTTCCTTCTTCGCGGATTTTGCCGCCGCCGTGCCCGGAGTTTCCCTTGGAGGCGCCTACCAGATGCGCCGGCTCGATCACGAGAACTCCCACGATATCGCGATCGCCACGGAAATGGTTCGCGCGTGTCTCAGGAGGAACATTCCCGCCGATCGTGCGGGCATGCCCCTCTGCGTCGAGCTCCAGACCGGCATCCTCTCCGACCGTCCCCGCCTCTATCCTTCCGACGTGGACATGAACCTCCGCCTCTCCCTCGGCCACGGGCTTGCGGGCGTCAACGGCTACATGTTCGCGGGCGGGAGTAACGCGGATGGCATGGGGTGGTTCGGGCATTATCACGAGTGGCAGGCGCCCGTGGCCGCCGACGGTTCCACGCGACCTCACATCAAGCCGATCGAAACGCTGGGTTCGTTTCTCCGTGGTTTCGGTACGCAGTATTCCTCCAGCTCGAAAACATTCTCCACCGCGATCGGTTTCCACGCGCCGGACTGGATGACGGAGTATATCGACGGGTCGGAATCGGAGGAGATCAAGTCCGTCCGCGAAGCGTATGCCTTCGACGGAGCATGGCGACTCCTGGATATCCTCGGGCGCCCTTTTTCTGTCGTGGACCTGGAGACCGATTCGACGTGGCCGGCATCGATCTGGCTCTTCACGTGGGACCGGATGGATGCTCCGCTTCAACAGCGGCTCGCCGATTACGTTTTGTCCGGCGGTCGGCTGGCCATCGGCCCGCGCCTTCCATCGCGCGATTTCCGCGGCCGCGCCTGCCGCATCCTGGCCGACTCGCTCGGCCTGGAAACAACCCGGCGGCCCCGGGAGAATGTCATGATCGATGGAGCGGATCACACCAGCGTGGAACACACTAGTGTGGCGCACACTTGTGTGGAGCGCTTCGTCGGTTCCATGGTCGATACGGTCAAGGCTCGGCCCGGAGACGAAATCCTCGCGTCGACGCGCGATGGATCCGTCGCCGCGCTTCTCGGCTCGCGCGGTTCGGGTCGCGTCCTCTACACGGGATTCGGAATCGAGGACAAGTTCCTGTACTGGAGAGAGATCTTTTCCCGGTGGTGCGACATGCTCGGCATTCCCGAGCTCATCCGGATCCGCCCCTTCGGCGAGATCGGCGCGCAAGGACGCGAGGGGGAGGATGGCTCCTTCCTGACGGTCTCGAATCCGCACGATCTTCCCGTCCGGGCAACCGTCGAGATTCCGCATCGCGGATATGGACCGCTCGACCTGGCCCTGCCGCCCCGTGGTGCCTGGATCCTGCCGATCGATGTCGCGCTCGGGAACGGGTGGAGGCTACTTCGCGCCAACGCGGAAGCGCATGCCGCGAATTTTACGGATCATGGGCTTGAACTGGAATTCCGCGCGCCCGCGCTGGGCGAAACGTTCGAAGCGGAAGTGTCGCGTTCGAACGGCAGCCGCATCATCCTGACGGCGGATGCCTCCGCGGGCATCGCGCGCGCGCGGATCGACTGATGGGAGAATCACTGACGATCCGCACGATCGCGGAAGCGGCCGGCGTCTCGCCGTCCGCCGTTTCCAAGGCGCTCAACTCCCGTCCCGGAATTTCTCCCGCGATGCGCCTGCGCGTCCAACAGATCGCCCAGAATCTCGGCTACGCTCCGTACGTCGCCTCCCGCCGTAAGGGAATGCTCTCCCCGGGCGGCTGCCACGTCGCCGTTCTCTTCGGCCCGGTCGGGCCGCACATCGTCCGGGAGGTCCAGTTCGGCATCGATGTCGCGCTCCGTTCGTCCGGGTTCTACGAGCTCCGATGCAGCCTGATGCCGGAGGATCCGGATCGCGAGGAAGTGAAGCGCGGCTTTCTCCGCAAGGTGGAGGAAGACCCGGCCATCGCGGGTCTTCTCGCCTGCTGCGTCTCCATCGAAGATTCGGTCGCCACGTCGCTCGGTCGCCGCCGCATTCCGATCGTGCATCTCGACGGCGATCGATCGATCAAACGTGGACATGTGATGATCGATCATGTGGACGCGTCGAACCAGGCGGCCACGGCGCTTCTGAAGCTCGGACGCAGGAAAGTGGGTTACATCGGGCCGCGCGCGGAGATCGCGTGGGTCTGGCGGGAGCGATATCGGGGCGTGGAGGAGACCGTGCGCCGCGCGAAAGCCGTCTTCGAGTTCGAGGAGGAATCGATCTGCGACATGGTGCAGGCCGCCTTTGCCACGAGGCGCCTCATGGAACGCGCGCCGCAAACGGACGCGCTCATCTATTCGAGCGATCTCCAGGCGCTCGGGGGCATGAGAATGCTTCGCGAGATGGGCATCGATGTGCCCGGCCGGGTGGCGGTCATAGGTTTTGACGATTCGGATGTCTGCCGCGCCGTTTCCCCGATGGTCTCCTCCGTCCGCCAGCCGTTCCGGAGGATGGGGGAGACGGGAACGAGGATGCTTCTTCGGGCGATCGAGGGAAAATCCGGCGCCCTGAAGAAGACGGAGCTGCGGGCGAAGCTGGTGATGCGGAGCTCCTGTCTCGGGGATTCGCCCGGGGACAGGTGGCATCGGGACATGTCCCGCGAAGTGATGGTGCGGACGGCTTAGGAGGATGGTATGACGGAAAAAATATCGCGATGCTGTGGGGACCGATCGGGACCCATATTCTGCGCGAAGTGCAGACCGGGATAGATCAGGCCTTGGCAGCTTCCGGATATCACGAACTGCGTTGCAATCTCGTGTATGATGCCGATCCCGCGGAACGCCAGGCGCGGTTTCTGAAGAAGATTCTGGATGACGATTCGGTGGCCGGGCTCCTCGCCGCCTTCGTCCTGATTTCGGAAACGGAAATGAAGAAGTTCGAGGCTCGCGGAAAACCGGTGGTGCTCCTGGACTGCGAACCCGCCCAGCACATCAGGGGATCCGTCAATGTCGACCACGCGTTTATCGCCACGGAGATCGTCAAGGCGATCGCGGCCCGCGGGCGGAAATCGATCGCCTACGTCGGCCCGGCTTCCGGCGAAGCATGGGTCTGGTCCCAGCGCCACGGCAGCTTGGCGCTGGCCGTGAAGGAGGAAGGATTGGAATTCGAGTTCGAGATGGACACGAATTTCGAATCCGTTGGCGAAGGAGAATCGACGAGGCGCCTTCTGGATCGGCGCGGGGATATCGGAGCGATCGTCTACGCCAGCGACTTGCAGGCGCTGGGAGGCATGCGCGCGATCAAGGAACGCCGCAGAAAAATTCCGGACGACATCATCGTCATCGGTTTCGACGATTCCAACGCGTCGCGCTCTGTGATGCCGGCGTTGTCGACGGTACGGCAGCCGTTCATGGAAATGGGATCCGCCGCCGCCCGCATGCTGCTCGATGTCCTCGGGGGCAACAAGAGCGCGCTCCGGAATATCAAGCTCGAATCGAAGCTGATTCTCCGCGACTCGTACGGAGCGACCGATATCAAGTGAAGAGAACCGTGCTTGTCCTTGCTCTTATCGGGACGCTGGCGGCCGTCCTGGCCGTCGCGCGTCACGTGATGCAGGGAGAAAGCTTCTTGCCCGCGCCGGGAAATTTCAGGACGTCCGGACCGTGGGAGAGCGGGCGCTTCAAGATGGGTATGGCCGGGAACCGGCCGATCTTCCTCGATCCGAACGGCAAGCCCTTCTATTCCATCGGGATGGTTTATGCCTACGATCCGGAAGCCGGTCCGTTTGCCGAGCTGACATGGGAGCGGGTGAAGTGGGATCTGGAGGCGATCAAGGCGCACGGCTTCAACACGCTGAATCTCTACGGCGACAAATACCTTCCCGATGTCCTGGTCTGGTGCGACCGGAATGGCATCGCCGTTGTCCTGCGCACCTCCTACACTGACGGCCTGGATCTCTCCTCCGATCGCCGCGAGTACCCGGATTTCATGGACAGGCGGCTCCGAGAATTCGCCGCGCAGCGCTACGACACGATCCTTGCACAGGCGACAGGACATCCCAGTCTCCTGGCGGTCGACATGGACCAGCGCTGGCTCTTTCCGCTCGACTGGTCCGGATCATTGCACTCCGGCGAACCGAAACTGGGACCGGCCGCCCTGGAATATTTCCCCGTCTGGCTTGAAGAACGCTTCCGCGATATTTCCGCGTTGAACAGCGCATGGGGGCGCTCGTATGCGTCGTTCGCGGATGCGCTCGGCGACCCCGACATCATCCGCGACGGGAAAATACTTCCGCTCGGAAAACATCCATGGCGGCTCGATGTCGTCGAATACACGCTCTGGACGATCGACGACTTTATTCGTGAACTCTCTTCCGCTCTGAAAAAGAAGGATCCGGGTCTTCTGCTGACGTGCACGACCGAACATCCCGAGGTGGCTCCGTTTCCCCTGACCCCGGCGAAGGCGGGCATCGATTTCATCGCTCCCGTTCACTACAACAAGAAGGAATGGTACGACCGCGACTGGATCGCCGCCGGCAAGGCGATCTACGAATCGCGCTGGCATTTCGACATGCAGGGGCTGCCGGTCTACATCGCGGAAACCGGATGGCGAACGACGCCGCTGGATCAGTGGCCGCGCGTGACCAACTATGCGTTCGCGCGCCCCGGAGACGAGAAGCATCTCGCGGGAATGTACCTTCGCCAGAACGCGCTCTGGAACGCCATGCCCTGGATGGTGGGTTGGGCTCACTTCAAGATGTACGACAAGGTTTCGGAGGGCGACTTCGGCTACCTGCGGGACAACCGGACCGAGAAACCCGTCTCCACGGCGGGACGCGCGACCAACGCGTTTCTTCAGGTCGCGTCGGATCTTCCTGCCGCCAACCGCGCGACGATTCTCTATCCGCGTTATGCGCTCGCGTCGGAAAAAGCGGGCATGCGCCAGCTCGCGACGCTTGCGTATTGCCTGGAGGAAGACGCTCTGTCCGGGCTGGAATCGCTGGCAACCGAAGCGGAATCCTATCTCGACGACGCGAACGCGATGATGAGATCGGCTTATGTCACCTCGAGCGTCCGGACATTATCCGAACAATGGTATGCCTTCCGATTTGCTTCCGAGGTTCCCGAGGATCCCGGTATCGTGGTCCTGGCGGGAGATCCGCTGGAGAATCTCTCGCGGACGGACCGGGATCAGCTGAAATCGCGGCGGACGGTTTCCTTTTCCCGCGCCGGAGTTCAGGACGAACGATGTCGCGCGACGGAGCCGTGGTTCCTGGAGATCGCCGGAGCACGGCCCGGATTGTCCGCATCGGAATCCTTCGCGATTCCCCTGGCCGGAATGCTGAATCATGACGCGGCCGGATCGCGCGGAAATTTCGACGGCGCGGGAGGCGCGTTCCAGGATGCCGCTCTGGCGACGGTGTCGTCTTACTCCGCGATGAAATTCTCCGCCGTCGAAAATGCGGCCGGGCTCGACAATATCCAGTGCCTCGGGCAGACGCTCTCCCTGGATGGGAAATCCGGAATCAGCGAACTGCATGCCGTCGTGGCCGTTCATGGCGGGGACGTGGCCTTGCCGCTGGAACTCCTGTACGACGACGGCACGCGCGAGACGAAGTGGCTGGGAGTGGCCGCCCGGGACTGGTCATCCGCTCCTGATGGAGATCGCTTCCTTCGGGTACGCGACATGCGTGGAGGCGCGCGCGTCATGACCCACCTTTCGACGACGGTTCATCCTCTCAGGAAATTGAAGAGCGTTCTTCTTCCCAACGATCCGGCGATCCATATCTTCGCGCTCACGCTCGTCGCACGTTCCGAAGGGACCATGATCCCTGTTGCCGTGGACATGGGTGGAGTCCGGATCGAGGGCGTGACCGCATGGGCCGTATTCCTGCCCTCGGATGCCGTGCCCGCAGATCGGGTTCTCGCCCGATTCTCCGACGGCCGTCCCGCGATCATCCTGTCGGAGGATAAAATGCACGCGGCGTTTCTCTTTGATCTGCTGACGTGGAACGGCAGCAGGACGATGATCAGCCGCGATCTGAAATCCGTCGCGGAGATCGTTCGCCGCGTTCTGAAATCGGTGGAGTCATGATCAGGACGCGCGTGTTCGCCGCGGGACTTCTCCTGCTGGCGCTTTCGCTGCTCCAAGGCGCTGTGGAAGCGGGAAGCGCGCGCCTCGCCGCGGTCCGCACGGATGCGGAAATTCGGATCGACGGGACGCTCGACGAGGAGGCGTGGAAGACCGCGGCTCCGGTTGACCTGAAGCATACCCGCAGCCGGGATGGATCGACGTGCACCGCCCGGATTCTCTGGGATGACGATCGTATTTACATCGCCTTTGATGCGTTGGACCGGCAGGTGGAGACGGCGGGCGAGGACGATTGGAACGATGACGGCGTGGCGGTCTCGTTCATGGTGGACGGCAACCTTCATAAATTCCGGTTCGATATCGGCGGGACGGGCGAGGGCATCGGCCACACGGTCGCCGGCAAGTTGAAACCCGGCACGACGCTCTCCAAAACTTCCGACGAGGACCAGGGTTACACGGTCGAATTCTCGGTGCCCTGGAAAACTCTCGGCTTTATTCCCCGCCCGGGATCCACGATCGCCATGGATTTCGTCTCCATCGATCATGATTTCGCTCCGGGAAAAAAGCACGATGCGGCGGGCGTATCCTTCTCGAAGCTCTCCCTGGACCGCGACTTCAACATCGATACTTGCAAGAACCTGCTGCCGCTCATCGTGACAAGCGGCGACGATTTCCTGCTGGGGCCGGTGCCGCTGGAGAACGGATTCGTGACGAACTGGCTTGTGGCGGGACCGTGGCCGACCGAATCGATCGACGAGGATTTTCTCGGAGGCGAATCCGGCGTGAAGCCGGCGCGCGGCTCTGCCGCGGGCGATCGGACATGGAAGACGGCATTTTCCGGGGAGATGTTCGACCTGGAGGATCCGGATGCTTTCGATACGTTCGACGACGGGGTGGGATATGCGGCCGCCTGCATCTGGTCCGAGACGGAGCGCGCTGCGCTGCTGGGCGCCGGAAGCGATGACGGCATCAAGATCTGGTTGAACGGCCGGTGCATCTGGAGAAACGACGCGGCGCGCTGGGTGCAGATCGGAGAAGACAAGATCAATATCGTCCTGAGAAAGGGGTGGAACACGGTTTTGTGCAAGGTAAAGGACCTGGGCGGGGGATGTGGCATGTCGTTGAAGATATCGGATCGAAAAGGTGACGCGATGCCGGCGTTGAAGCAGGCGATCGAGCCGGATCGATAGTTGAGGATTTCGGGAAGAAACGAAAATTGCGTGAGGAGGGGAACGATGAAGAATTTCTGGATACCGGGCATTTTGGGAATGACGTTGATCTCGTGCGGAGGAAACGCGCCCGCGGCGGCCCCGCCGCCTGTCGCTCCGCCGGCGGCGGAAGCTCCGGCGCCCGCGGAGGAACCGGCGCTCGAAAAGGGAACGGTCACGAGCGCCGAGTCCGGAAAGATCATCGCCGACTTCGAGTCGATCGGTAAGCTCAACAACGTGGGAGGCGCCTACGACATGTGGGCGAGCGAGGCTCCGAAGGGCATGGCGAGCGTGGAAGTCGTGCCGGAAGGTGAAGGCACGGGTTCCGCGCTCAAGATCACCTACGACATCTCGCGTCGAGAGGGCAGCAACGGCGCCTACTCCGGAATCTGGATGAACCTGGAAGGATTCGACGCGTCCACATCAAAAAACCTCGTGATGTCCGTCAAGGCGGCGAACGGCGCGGGACCGAAGTTCTTCGTGGAGCTGAAGTGCGGCGAGAATAACAAGTTTGTCGCGCGCGCCGAGGCCAGGAACATCGGATCGGCCTGGACGAAGATTGAAATTCCGCTGGTCGAGTTCAAGGAGATCACGGATTGGAAAAAGCTGACCCAGATGGCCATCGTCTTCGACCAGAATATTTCGAGCGTGGCGAAGGGCGCTTATTTCATCGACAACATTCGTTTTGAATAGGCAGCACGGGCGCTGGGGGGCGCCCGATTTTTCATCATGGCGGGAAAGAGGTTGAAGACATGACGCGATATCGTGGAGGCGAGGCCGTGAAGTCCGGCGTTCCGCTCGGAGGAATCGGCGCCGGGAAGATCGAGATATTGCCGAATGGCTGCTGGCATGGGTTCACGTTCCTGAACAACACGGAATCGCCGACTGTTGCGGGGCTCGACAAGGCGTCCGGGCGCGCCACGGGGATACCGGGATTCCACTTCGCCCTTGCCGTCACGAAGGATGCGCAGCGCCGCGCGGTGCTCCTGCAGACGGAGAAGATCATGGATTTGCCGCTGGCGGCCGGCATCCAGTACGACGGCATCTGGCCGCAGGCTCGCCTCCAGTACGATGTGGGTGACCCGGATGTCGAGATCGGCCTGACGGCCGTGAGCCCGGTCGCTCCCGGTGATCGGAAAATCTCGGCGCTTCCGGCGGCTGTCTTTCGATTCCGGATCGCGAATCGAGGCCGCAAGGAACTGCGTGTGTCGCTCATGGGGATCATCCGGAACATGGTCGGGATCGATGAAATCAGCCGCTTGAACCGTGTCGAGAAGGATGCGCGGTCTGTGAGCGTCGTCTGCTCTCATTCCAATCCGTTTCCCGGCGATGCCCAGCATGGCGAGTACGCTCTGACGGTTCCCCGTGAGGGCGATGTGTCCTGGCTCGGGCAATGGAACATGCAGACGAAGAATTTCGTCTTCGGCCCGGAGCTCATCCGCCTGACGGCATTCGACCTGCTGCGCGACGAGGGGCGTCTTCCGAGTTCATGCGAAAGCGACCCGCAGCGCGGAGGCAGCGCGGCGCTGGGCGCGGCACTGGCGGTCGAGAAGACGATCGAGCCCGGCAGCAGCACCTCGATCGATTTCATTTTCTCGTGGCATTTTCCCCATCATCACGCGGGACATATCTACGAGAAGCATTGGCGATCGGCCGTGTCCGCCGGCCGTCATGCGCTCCGCGATCGCGCCCGGATCATCCGCAAGTCGGATAAATGGCTCGCTTCGCTGGACGGCGCCGGACTTCCCGACTGGCTGAAGGACGCGCTCTTCAATAATCTATACGTGCTCTCCAGCACGACCTGGTGGGACCGCAAGGGAAACTTCGCCTTTTACGAAGCGCCCGTCATCTGTCCGCTCATGGGGACTCTCGATGTCCGGTATTACGCGACCGTCCCCTTCGCGCGGATGTTTCCGGAGTTCGACAAGAGCGAGCTGATGCTCTTCGCGAAGGCGCAGCGCGCCAACGGCTATATCCCTCACGACCTCGGCCGAAACCGCCTGGACAATCCCAACGACGGCACGACGCACTTCTACTGGAAGGATCTCAACGCGAAGTTCGTCCTCCAGATCTACCGCGATGCGCTCTGGCTGAAGGATCGGACATTCCTGGAAAAAATCTATCCCGCCGCGAAGCGGGCTCTGCTCTGGAGCCTGACGACGGACTCCAACGGCGATCATCTACCGGACAACCAGGGCGCGGACCAGACCTACGACGTCTGGGAATTCTTCGGCACGAACTCCTATACATCCTCCATCTTTCTCGCATCGCTCCTCGCTTTCGAAAAGCTCGCCGTCATGATGAAGGACCGCGCGATGGCGCGGCTCTGCCGCGACTGGTTCGAGAAGGGCCGGACGAGCTTCATCGAGCAGCTCTGGAATGGAAAATATTTCGTCGCCGTTTGCAGCGGCGGCGAGACGTATCCCGCCTCGATCGCGGGCCAGTTGAATGGCCAGTGGTACGCTCATCTGCTGAACCTCGGATATCTTTTTCCGAAGGAGATGGTGCAATCGGCGGTTCGCGAGATCACGCGTCTCAACGGAAGCGATTCTCCTTATGGCGTGACAAACAGCATCTTTCCCGACGGAAAGCGTGACGCCTCGAACGCCCACGCATCAGGAATCTGGCCCGGCGAGAGCTATGCCGTTGCCGCGCTCGCGATCTATGAGGGATATCCGGAGGTGGGACTGGAGATCGCGAAGAAAACATGGGAGAACATGACGGCGGTCCAGAAAAATCCCTGGAATCAGCCGGACGTGGTGCATGCCGCCGACGGTACTTTCGGTTTCGGAGACAGCTACATGAGGAACATGGCGATCTGGGCTGTGGCGGAAGCGCTGGGATCATCCCGCCCGAAACTGTGCGCGGCGCTGCGAAAAGCGTACCGAGGAGGGTAATTCGACTTTTCAACACCCTCCTTACCGGGGTATAATTTCAGCATGAAAAAGAAATTCGTACCCAACCTCTGGTTGATCATTCTCTTCGTCGTCATTCCGATCATCATCATGCAGCAGCAGATCGCTCCTTCGACCGCTAAAGATAAGAAAATCACGTACAACGAGTTCTGGCAGCACGCCCAGGCGGGCGAGATCGAGACCGCTTCGGTGGACAACCAGAAGATGACGATCGTCGGCAAGCTGCGCGGCGGCGAGGAATACATCACGTATATCATCGCGACCGACCTGAACCTGGCGACGAGGCTCGCGGAAATCCCCAATCTCAAGTATGAAGCCAAGGAACCGGAGAGCCAGTTTCTCGAGAACTTCTTCTATTACTGGGCGCCGACGATCCTTCTCATCCTCGCGCTCTGGTTCTTCCTCTTCCGGCAATTCAACGCCGCGGGCAACAAGGCTTTCTCCTTCGGGAAATCCCGCGCGCGGCAGATGACGGAGGAGCATCCGAAGACGACATTCGCGGACGTGGCCGGCGTCGAGGAATCGAAGCAGGAACTCGCGGAGATCATCGATTTTCTGCGCGAACCCCAGAAGTTCATCAAGCTGGGCGCGCGCATCCCCAAGGGCGTTCTGCTGGTAGGTCCTCCGGGAACGGGCAAGACGCTCCTGGCGAAGGCGATTGCGGGGGAAGCCAATGTGCCTTTCTTCTCCATCTCGGGTTCCGACTTCGTCGAGATGTTCGTCGGCGTGGGCGCCTCGCGCGTGCGCGACCTTTTCGAGCAGGGCAAGCGCCAGGCTCCCTGCATCATCTTCATCGACGAGATCGACGCCGTGGGGCGTCATCGCGGATGGGGGCTTGGAGGCGGCCACGACGAGCGCGAGCAGACGCTTAATGCGCTCCTCGTGGAAATGGATGGATTCGAGTCTAAAGAAGGCGTCATCCTCATCGCCGCGACGAATCGACCCGACATCCTCGATCCCGCGCTGATGCGCCCGGGTCGTTTCGACAGGCGTGTCGTCGTCGATCTGCCCGATCTCGAAGGCCGACTCGGCATCCTCAAGGTTCACATCCGCAACGTGCCTCTGTCGAAGGAAGTCGACCTCGGGCTTGTCGCCCGCGGCACGCCGTTCTTCTCCGGAGCCGACCTCGCCAATCTCGTGAACGAGGCGGCGCTTCTGGCGGCCCGTTCGAACCGGAGCGAGATCGTGCAGCTCGACCTGGAAGAGGCGCGCGACAAGGTCATGATGGGACCCGAGCGCCGATCGCGGAACATATCGGAGAGTGAAAAGCGGATCGTCGCGTTTCACGAGGCGGGCCACGCCATCGTCGCGAAGATGCTGCCGGGCACGGATCCGATCCACAAGGTGACGCTCATCCCTCGCGGCATCGCCGCGCTGGGCGCGATGTATCAGCTGCCGGAGCGAGATCGGTATCTGAAAGACCGGACGGAGTACAAGAGCGACCTGGCCACGCTGATGGGCGGCCGCGTCGCGGAGGAACTGGTCTTCGGCGAAATCACGGGCGGCGCCGGAAACGACATCAAGCGCGCCACCGAGCTGTCGCGGCGGATGGTCTGCGAGTGGGGCATGTCGGAGCGGATGGGACCGCTGGCGTACGGCGAGCACCAGGAGCATGTCTTCCTGGGGCGCGACCTGGGCCACGAGCAGAATTATTCCGAATCGACCGCGCGTGAGATCGACGATGAGATCAAGCAGCTTGTCCTGTGGGCCTAT
This sequence comes from uncultured bacterium, assembly GCA_964499705.1. Classification (GTDB taxonomy): domain Bacteria; phylum UBA8481; class UBA8481; order UBA8481; family UBA8481; genus JBBTKW01. The sequence goes on from CAZCME010000016.1 coordinate 56,347, forward strand.
TCGAAGGCGCGGGAGATCCTGACGGAGAACCGCGACCTGCTCGACAAGCTGGCGGGCGCCCTGATCGATCGCGAAATTCTGGACGCGGAGGAAATCGAGACGCTCTTCAAGGGCGGCACTCTTCCTCCGAAGCCGCTGGCTCGCACAGCCGACATTTCAAAACCGGAACAGGCCAAGGGCGCTCCGCTCGCGGGTGCTGAAAAGGTGGGGAAGATTCCGCCTGCTTCGCCGATTCCGATGCCGGCCTGATATTGACTTCGGTCGCGGGCGCGGGCCGGCGCAACCCTGAACTGACTTTCACTCGCGACGCCTGACCCATGACCGACACGGCGCGCGTTCGAACTTCTGCACCCGCGCGCTGGCTTGTGCGCGACACGCTCTTCTCCGCTTCGGAACCGGTTCACGTCGGAATTATCAACGTGACGCCGGATTCCTTCCATGACGGCGGCCGGCATGATGACGCGGATTCCGCCCTGCGGCGCGCGCAGGAGCTTCTGGCGGATGGAGCGCATATCGTCGATGTCGGCGCGGAGTCGACGCGCCCAGGCGCCGACGATGTCGCGTCCGGCGATCAGCTCCGCCGCATCGGCCCCCTCGTCGCGAAACTTTCCGCAGCCGGCGCGCTCGTCTCCATCGATACCCGAAATCCGGAAGTCGCCGCTCGCGCGCTCGAGGATGGCGCGGCCGTCATCAACGACGTCTCGGGGCTTGCCGATCCGGAGATGGCGCGCGTCGTGGCTTCGTTCGGAGCGTCCCTCGTCATCATGCATACCAAGGGCAATCCGAAGACCATGCAGAAGGAACCGTCTTACGACGATGTCGTCGGCGAAGTCTCGGCCTTTCTTGAGGAGCGGCTGGCCCATGCGATCGAGGCGGGCGTTCCTCCCGGGAAGATCGCGATCGATCCCGGCATCGGCTTCGGCAAGAGGCTTCGCGACAACCTGGACCTCCTGCGGAATCTCGGAGCGCTGGCGCGCATGGCGCCCGTCATGATCGGCGTGTCGCGAAAGAGTTTCCTGGGCGCTCTCGGCGCCGGAGAAAAGCCCGCCGATCGGCTGGCCGGCTCGCTGGCCGCTTCGGTCATCGCGTGGCGTAACGGCGCGCGGATCTTCCGGACGCATGACGTTCTTGAGACGCGCCGCGCCATCGAGGTGGCGCGCGCGCTCGATCCGGAATCCGCCTCATGAAGACGCTCTTTCCCCAGGTCGGTTCGCAGGTGGAAGTGGTCCTGGGCGGCGACAAGGGCACGGAGCACATCCTGGCCGAAGTGATGGATGAAACGGAAGGCGGTCTCATCCTCGCCAGCTTCGATGCCGCCGACGACTTCACTCTGCCCGGGATCAACACGCCCTTGAAGGTCCGGTTTCATCTCCGCGATGCCGGCTACGAATTCGAATCGATCATCCTTCAGCAGAAACAGAGCCCGCATCGGATGGCCTTCATCGCCAAGCCCCGCCAGGTGATCCGCAGGCAGCTCCGCGCCTACCTCCGCGTCGACTGCCGGATCCCGGTATCGATCATCCGGAGAGACGACAAGAAACGCAACGTCCTCGGAGGAACCATCACGAACATTTCCGGCGGCGGCATGCTCATCGAGATGAAGGTCGCGATTCCGCCGGAAGTTCTCATCGAGCTTAAGTTCGACCTGGGGGAGAGCGGCCAGACGATATCGAGCATCAGCGCGCGGATCGTGAACATCCGGGAAGGACAGGACGGCCAGAAGATCTACGTGCTGCAGTATGAGGGCATGGACGAGGAACAGCGCATGGCCATCATCCGCTTCACGTTCCAGCTTCAGCGCAAGGCGGCGAAATCGGAGCCTGCGGAGGCGGGAAAATCATGATGCCGCCCGAGATATTCGAATGGCGACATATCGCGGACATCATACTCGTCGCCCTCATCGTCTATCTCTTTCTCCTCGTCTTCCGCGGCACGATCGCGATGCAGGCCCTGCGGGGGCTCATTCCCGTCGGGCTCGTCGTCATCGTCGCATACTTTTTCTATCTCGAGACGCTTTCCTGGATCATCGAGCGGCTGGCGCCCGTCATCCTCGTCGGAATCATCGTATTGTTTCAGCCGGAAATCCGGCGCGGGCTTGCGAGAATGGGCGAGCGCAGCTTCGGCTCGTTCATCGCGCTGGAAGGGGAGCGCGTGATCGAGGAGGTCGCGCGCGCCGCGGTGGAGTGCTCCAGGAACCGCCACGGGCTCCTGATCGCGTTCGAGCGCGACACGGGCCTGGAGTCGTTCATCGAGACGGGAGTGCTTCTGAACGCGGAAGTGACGGAGGAGGTCCTTCTCACGATCTTCTTTCCGAAGACAGCGCTGCACGACGGCGGCGTGATCATCCGCGGCAATACCGTCGTCGCGGCGGGATGCACGTTGCCTTTTGCGCATGACGAGAACCTGAAGGTGAAATACGGGATGCGTCATCGCGCCGCGCTGGGGCTTTCGAAGGAAACCGATGCGGTCGTCGTCGTCGTCTCGGAGGAGAAGGGCGACATCTCCATAGCGACGGGCGGCCAGCTGGTCCGCGGCATCGACGACAAGATGCTGCGGGAAATGCTGACGCTCTACCTGGGCGGCGGCAAGCCGGGCGGGCGCGGCTGATGGATCGTCGCACCGTGGAGCGGTTCGCGCTGCCGGTCATATCCGTCGTCACGGCTTTCCTGCTCTGGGTCTACGTCGTCGGGCAGAAGGAGATGGAGTGGGCTTTTTCGCTGCCGGTCACCGTCGACGTCACATCCGAGGATGTTCGCGCGGCATCGACCCCCGATCATGTCTCCGTCATCCTGAAGGGCCCCCGCCGCGTCCTGGACGGCATTCCCGGTGAAACCATCGCCATCCGCATGGTCCTCATAGACGATCAGCCCGGCGAATACCTCCGCAATATCCTGCCCTCCATGGTGCTCGGTCTTCCCTCCGCCGTGCAGATCATCCGCATCGAGCCGGCGGAAGTGCGCGTCCGACTCGACGAGATCATCGAGATTCGAAATCGTGTCCTCCCGCGATTCAAGGCTCCGGAGGACACGATGCTCTATGTCACGGGATCGGTCGAAGTGCTCCCGAAGACAGTCGACCTGAGGGGCACGAGAGATGACGTGGGAGCGATCGAAGGCATTGTGACGGATTCCATCGCTGTCGCGGGTCCTCCAGGCACGAAGTCCATTCTGGTGGATCTCGTGGTGCCCGGGAACGTGACGGCGAAGCCGGGCAAGGTGACGGTCACCTATGAAGTGGGAATGCGCGTCGATACTTCGCACGCGAGAAGGCCGCGATGACGAAGACAAACGGCGGCGATTCAACATCCTCCGGCATTCTCCTGGGCGTCAATATCGATCACGTCGCGACGCTCCGGCAGGCCCGCCGCGGATCGGTTCCGGATGTCGTGGCCGCCGCGAGCGAGGCGATGGCCGGCGGAGCGGACGGTATCACGATTCACCTGAGGGAGGACCGGCGCCATATCCAGGAAGCGGACCTGGCCTCTCTCGTGCCGAAGTTCCGGGTGAACCTGGAGATGGCGGCCACGGAGGAAATGGTCGGATTGATCCTCGGCAGCGGACCGCGCCTGAAGCCCGTATCCGTCTGCCTTGTTCCCGAGAAGCGGGAGGAGCTGACGACGGAAGGCGGGCTGAATGTGGTGGGCAATTACGACAGGGTGCGGGCGGCGGTCCGGGATCTGAAATCCAGCGGGATCGTCGTCTCGCTCTTTGTCGAGCCCGATCCATGGCAACTCGACGCCGCGGCCCGTTGCAGGGCGGATTTCGTCGAACTGCATACGGGCCGTTATGCCCAGCTGTTTCCCGTGAATGCGGCCGCGGCCGAAGAAGAACGGCGCCGGTTGTTTCAGGGCGGGGAGACGGCCCGCAAGCTGGGTCTGCGGGTAAATGCGGGACATGGGCTTGATTTATTTAATGTTATGAGTATCCTTAATCTCACAGGCCTCGAAGAACTCAATATAGGCTTTTCCATTGTCGCGCGTTCCGTCTTCACCGGCCTCAGGGCGGCGGTGGCGGAGATGAAGAAAGCGTTGAGCCCGGCTCCGCTGTAGCTGTTTCGGAGCGAGAAGTCATCACATCGGAGGAACAGGACTTTGAAGAGTAATTACGAGGAGCTCAGGTCAGCCCTTTTCGCCGACATGGCGGCGCTCTTCGAATTCTTCTCCTACGACATCCAGTCCATTCTCGAACGCTGTATCCAGGCCGCACGGAACATCCAGGACTTCGAGGAATATGCGTTCGTCGTCCAGAATTCCTCGGGCGAGATCAGGACCTATCTGTCGGATGGCGTGAAGCTTCCGAAGAAAGATGTGTACGAACTCTCCGATTTCTATCCCGGCGAGTCGGCGCTCTATATCGTCGACGACGTCACGGACAAGACGCAGAACATTCTTTTCCACGCCGAAGGCGCGATCCGGTCCTACGCGATCATTCCGCTAATCACGCAGAACGAAGTCATCGGTCTCCTGATACCCGCTTCGAGCCGGGTCGCGGCCTTCGAGGAAGACGCGCAGGATCTCTTCTTCTCTCTGGGGTCCTATCTCGCTGTCGCCGTCGAGAACATCCGCCATTACGAGCGGTCGCAGGAGCGCCTCAAGGTCCTCATCAGCCTCACGGAGAGCCGCAACGCCATTGCGGCCGCGGTCGACCTGGACCGCATTCTGGCGAAGGTCGCGGAGGAGGGCTTGAAGACGCTGGGGGTGATGAGCATCGCGATTTACCTGCGCGACGAGACGGCGGGCGCCTGGGAACGCCGGGTCGTGAAATCGAAAATCCCCACCGCGCTCGGTCCGGCCCGCGTCATGCTCCAGGATCTCCCGCGCGAGATATCCTCCGCGATCTCGAAGCTTGAAATTCATTTCATCTCCGGCGCCGCCGTCGAGAGCCTCGGGTCGTTCAAGTTCTCTCCCCGGTTCGGCACGGCCGTCATCGTGCCGCTGCGGATCGCGGAGACCACCTCCGGATTCATCCTGATGGAGACGACGAAGATCGACGGCGAGCGGCAGTACCTCATCCAGCTCTTCTCGGGCCAGGTCCAGGGAATCTTCGCCAACGCGATGCTCGTGAAGGGGCTGACGGAGAAGACTTCCGAGCTGGAGCGATCGCACAAGCTCGTCCGCGAGTTCGCGGACGATCTCCAGAAGTCGAACGAGATGCTGGAGCGGCGCGTCAAGGAACTCTCCACGCTGCATGACGTCAACGCGGTTCTCGTCTCCAAAACCGATGTCAACGAGACGCTCCACTTCATCCTCGACCAGGCCTGCACGGTCATGAAGGCCGACAAGGGTTCCCTTCTGCTGCTGGATGGCGACCTTCTGACGGCCCGATGCACGCGCGGCATAGAAGCCGGATGGGACTTGAAGTTCAAGCTGGGCGAGGGAGTGGCCGGGTGGGTTGCGAAGATCGGCCAACCCCGGATCATCGAGAACATCCAGGCCGACCCGCTCTTCCGGCACAAGCCCGGCGGCGTGGCGCGCGAGGAGACGATGCTGGCGGTTCCCCTGGCCATCGACGGCAAGGTGATCGGCGTTTTGAACGTCGACCGGGAAGTGAAATACGGCGTTTTCAGTTCCGACGAGGAGCGGCTCCTGATGTCCCTGGCCATGACCGCCGCTCGAGCCGTCGACAAAGCCCGGCTCTTCGACGACCTCCGCGACCTCCACCATGAAACGCTCGAGGCGTTCGCTCAGGCCGTCGACACCAAGGACGCGTATACGCACGGCCATTCGCGGCGAGTCAGCTACCTGTCCGTCCTGGTGGCGCGCATGCTGAGATTGACGGGCGATGAGATCGAGATCATCGGCAGGGCGTCCCTTCTGCACGACATCGGCAAGATCGGAATATCCAATTCCGTCCTGTTCAAGCCGGGACGGTTGACGGACGAGGAATACGAGATGATGAAGACGCACGTCATCTTCGGCGAGAATATCCTGAAGCCGATCAAACGCATGGCCGCCGAAGCGAAGATCGTGCGGCATCATCACGAGCGATGGGACGGAAGGGGATATCCTGACGGGTTGAAGGGCGAGGAAATCCCGATCGGATCCGCGATCATCGGCGTCACCGACGCATACGATACAATGACCTCGGACCGGCCCTACAGAAAATCGCTGGGCAAGGAAGTCGCGAAGGAGGAACTCCATCGCTGCGCGGGAACGCAGTTCAACCCGCTGGTCGTGGGCGCCTTCATGATGGTCGCCAGCCGCGACGACTTCAACATGGAAGACCTGGATCTCCATGCGGCCATGCAGGACTTCAAGGCCACCTGATTTCAGTTCTCGAAGTAACCACGAAGACTCGAAGAAAAATAATTAATGTGATTTAGCGATGCAGATCCTACAATCGGTCTTAAGCAGAAAATCGAAAATGAAAGATTTGATTTCAGAATTTGGTGTCTTCGTGTCTTCGTGGTTATTGTGAGCGGAAATAGCCCCGAGGAACATCGCGGCGAGCTGGAAGTCCGGCGCGCCAAGCGCGACAAGCTGGCGGCGGCGGGAATCGAGCCGTATCCCTGCCGGTTCGACCGCGTGGACACCGCGCGCGGGATCACATCTTCCTTCCATGATGACGCCCCCTCGAAAAACGCCGTGACGGCCGGGCGGATCCGCTCCATACGCGGCCACGGCAAGGCCTGCTTCATGACGATCGAGGATGAATCGGGCACGGTGCAGATTCACCTCAAGAAGGATGTGCTCGGGGAGCGTTACGGGATCGTCGCCGCTCTTGATCTCGGAGATTTCATAGGAGTCAGCGGGCCGGTCTTCCGGACCAGGATGGGCGAGATCACGGTGGAAGCCCGGGAATTGCGCTTCCTGTGCAAGGCGCTGGAGCCGTTGCCGTCGAAATGGCATGGTCTTGCGGACGTGGAGATCCGTTATCGGCGCCGCTATCTCGACATGATCTCCAATCCCGAAGTGCGGGGGCTTTTTCAGAAGCGCGCCAGGATCATCGCGGAAATCCGCTCCTATCTGTCGCAGCTCGGGTTCATGGAAGTCGAGACTCCGATGATGCAGACCCTGGCCGGCGGCGCGTCCGCGCGTCCGTTCATCACGCACCACAACACACTGGATATCGATCTCTTTCTTCGGATCGCTCCTGAATTGTACCTGAAACGCCTGATCGTGGGCGGCCTGGAGAAGGTGTACGAGCTGAACCGCAACTTCCGCAACGAGGGGATGGACCGGAACCACAATCCGGAGTTCACGATGCTGGAGCTGTACCAGGCTTATTCGGATTATCACGGCATGATGGACCTTACGGAGTCTCTGATCGCTCACGTGGCGGATCGCGAATCCGAAGGCGTCGCTATCGTTCCCGGATCCGATCCCGTGCAGAAGCTCTCGCTTGCGAAACCCTGGAAGCGCATCACGTTTCTCGATGCGATCGCCGCCGGCGGAGGCCCGAGGCTTGTCCCCGGCGATGCGGCCTCGGCGTTGCAGGCCGCGAAGGCGGCGCACTGCGAGCTTGCTACGGAAGATTATGCGGAATGCCTTGATGTTCTCTTCGGCCGTTTCGCCGAGTCGATCATCGTGGAGCCGACGTTCGTGATCGATTATCCGGTGGCGCTCAGCCCCCTGGCCAAGAGAAAGCCGGGCGAACCGGAATTGACGGAGCGCTTCGAACTCTACGTCGCGGGCATGGAGATCGCGAACGCGTTCAGCGAGCTGAACGATCCGGATGATCAGGAGGCGCGATTCCGCTCCCAGGGCGGTACGGTCGACATGGACTATGTCGAGGCGCTCCGCATCGGCATGCCGCCGACGGGCGGACTGGGCATCGGCATCGACCGGCTCGTGATGCTGTTGACCGGCGCGCGGACGATCCGCGACGTCATCTTCTTCCCGACGATGCGGCCGCACGAGAAGGATGAAGGATGAAGAACACCGCTCTGCTTAATTCATCCTTCATTCTCATCCCCTGATGCTTCTCGAAATAGCCTGGCGGCACCTCCTCGGGGGCCGTTTCGCGATCTTCTTCCGTTACCGCTGGCGCCGGTGGCTGTCCGCGCTCCTGGCCTGCGCCCTGACCATCGGTGTGGCCGTCCAGCTGGCTCTCTCGAACTACCCCGTGTGGGGCGTCGTGTCGCTTTTCGGGATGGGCATTCTCATGGTGGTGGTGCATCGCCTTGTGCACGGGCCGCTGCCGGAACAGGCGCGCGGCGCGTACGCCTCCGCGGTCACGTTCGTCGCCGTCCTGGGGATCGCCATCGCCGTCATGACCCTGATCGTCGTTGTCTCCGTCATGGACGGATTCACGCTCGATATCCAGCAGGCCCTTCTGAAGACGACCGCCGAGGTGATGGTGACGACCTTCGAGGAGCGGATCGACCCTACCGTCGTGGACCAGATCAGGAAAGTGGAAGGCGTGCGGTTCGCCGATCCCTACATCGAGAACGACATGCTCATGAAGATCGACGGCTATGACCGGCCGGCCGCCATCAAGCTGCGCGGGCAGACTGTGGCTTCATTCCTCCGGCCCGGCGGAGCCGACCTCAAGGCGGGCGACTGGGGCGACCTGGACAAGCCCGGCCACGTAATGATCGGCGCGGAGATGGCCCGCATCTTCGGCCTCAAGCCCGGCGACAGGATCTGGCTCGTGACTTCCGGAGGCACCGTCACGTCGATGGGAGTCGTGCCCGTCATGGAGGAAGTGACCGTCGCCGGAATATTCCGGACGGGATTCTACGAGGTGGATCAGAGCCTTGTCTTTGCCGGGATGCAGACCGCCCGCGAGATCGTCGGAACGGGCGACTTGGTGACCGGAATCGACGTGACCGGGAATGATCCGTACGAAGCGCCGCGCCTCGCCATGAAGCTGCGCCGGGAAATCCCGATGCCGCTGGTCATCCTTTCGTGGGCGGAGACGCGGCGAAACCTGTATGAAGCGATGCAGACGGAACGCATCGCGATGTTCGTCATCGAATCGCTCCTGATTCTCATCGCCTCCTTCAATATCTCCTCCACGCTCTTCATGGCCGTCGGCAAAAAGACTCGCGAGATCGGGCTTCTTCTCTCTCTCGGAATGGAGCGGGCGAGGATTCTCGCCCTGTTCGCGCTGGAGGGATTCCTGATCGGAGCGAGCGGCACGACCGTGGGCACGATCGTGGGGCTGGCCTTCTGTCTCTATCTGGAGCGATTCAAGATCCAGATGCCGGGCGGCGGCGAAGTGTATTACATCGATTCCATTCCCGTCGCGATCTCCCCGGGCCTCATCGTCTCGACGGTCGTCTGCTCCCTTCTCATCTCCCTGGTCGCCTCCGTCTATCCCGCTCTGAGGGCCGCGAGAATGTCCCCGGCCAAAGCGTTGAAGTACGAATAACATGAAAATTGGAACAAGAGATCTCGCGGAACGCATCCTGATTGTGGCCGAAATCGGAAATAATCACGAAGGCAGTTTTCCTGACGCGGAAGCACTGGTACGGAAGGCGGCCCTGTGCGGGGTGGACGCCGTCAAGTTTCAGACATTCCAAACGGATTTATTCGTCAGCAGAAAAGATGCGGCCCGGCATGAACGGTTGAAGAAGTTTGAACTCACTCAAGATCAATTCCGTGATCTCGGACGCCTGGCTAAATCCCTGGGCCTTCTTTTCGTGTCCACACCCCTTGACCTGCCGAGCGCTCTGTTTCTCTCCGCTCATGTGGATGCGTTCAAGATCGCGTCCGGCGACAATGATTTTTTTCCGCTCATGGAGCGTACATTCCAGTCCGGGCGGCCCGTGATCGTATCGACGGGCGCGAGCACCTGCGAAATGCTCGACCGCACCATCGCGTTCGCGCGGGATAAAATGGGAAGTGCTTTCGCGGAATCATTCGCCTTGTTGCATTGTACCAGCGCCTATCCGGCTCCGCTCGAGGATCTTCAGCTCCGCGCGATACCTTTCCTGGCCTCGCGTTACCATTGCCCGATCGGATATTCCGATCATTCCCTCGGCCTCGACGCCTGCCTCGCCGCGGTCCCGCTGGGTGCTTGCATCATCGAGAAGCACTTCACGCTCGATAAGAACCATTCTGATTTCCGGGACCACAAGCTCTCCGCCGATCCCGCTGATATGGCGGAACTTGTCCGGAGAATACGCGGTGTGGAATCCATGCTGGGCAAGCCCGGCAAGTCCCTGCAGCCGTCGGAGGTGCCCACTGCCGCCGCCATCCGTCGTTCCATCGTCGCGGCGCGCGAGCTGCCTGCAGGCCATGTCCTTGCTCCAGACGACCTCGCATGGATCCGGCCTGCGGGCGGCTTGAATCCCGGCGAGGAATTTCGCTTGGTGGGGCGGAGCCTGAAACGATCCGTCGAATCTGGTGAAAGGATTATGATGGATGATGTAGCTCATCCGTCATGATTCGGTCTATCTTACGATCATTATTTTCCTGATCGCGACTTCGCTCGCGGACTTGATGACGACCACGTACATGCCCGAAGCCAGCTCGCGGCCGTCGTCATTCCGGCCGTCCCACTGGTACCGGCCCTCATTGGAGTTCTTGCTCATCGTCGATACCAGCCGGCCCGCGGCATCGTAAACCTGGATCGTCGCCTGACTTGTCAGGCTGTCGAAGAGAATGCCGCTGGACGGATCGGTCGAGTTGAAAACCTTGCCGTTCTTGTCGACGTTGTCGTATGGGACGTATGGATTCGGATAGACGATAACGCTTGAAAGGTTGGCGGCTACGGGCTGGCCGACGAGAACCGCGAAGAGGGTGAAGTGCTTCACGCGGGCGCAGGCGACGTTCCGGGCCCAGTCGATCCAGAAATCCTCTTCCTTGACCCACGTCTTCAGGTATTCATCCCAGTGATAGACGGCGAGGTTCTTCTCCTCGATGTCCGTTCCGCCCACCTTGTCGCCCCACGGGTCGGTGTCGTCATAGGGAAGCGCAATGACGATGTTCTCGTCGAAGGTCCGCTTTCCGTCTTCGCGCACGAAGACGCGGAATGTGCCGCGACCGGGAACGCTCATGCCGGCAGGAATGAACGCGGAGGAGGGTATCGTGTCCCAGACTTCCGCGCGGATCCAGACGGATTCGGAGACGGCGCCGCCCGGAATGTTCAGCTCCGTGCCGCCGTCGGCGATGAGAATCACGGAGGAGGTGTCGGGCGAGATCAACTGGCGGCGGATGTGGAGCGAATCCGTCTCGTATTCGCGGACGGTGAAGCTGTCGTTGTCGATCTTGACGCGGAGCGTCGTGGGATTCGGATCCGTCTGGCCCGAGGAGTTCGTCGCGACGGCGCGCACGTCGTAGTCGCCGTCGGACAAGCCGGAGATGTCCCAGTAGATGCCCCAGAAGGGGGAGACTGTGTCGATGTGGATGAGCATCCATCCGCTGTCGACGGAGCGATATTCATAGCGGACGACGACGAAGGAATCGGCGAGCCCGGACATGATCGAGAGCGCGTTTCCGCTGGCGGTCAGGGACATGAGCGGCGAATCGACGATGCCCGCCATCGTCGGGCTGACATCGAGGACAGTGACGCTCACGGTTGTGCTGCCCGGGTTGTTCGCGGCATCGATCGCCGTGACGCGCAGGTTATAGATCCCGCCCGTGACCGTCGTTTCGAAATTCGCCAGGAGCGTCCATGTTGTTCCGCCGGCATAAGTGAAGGCGGTTGATTCCGCGGCGCCGATCGGCAGGAGGTTCAGCAGAACGGACGAGACGGACGAACTGTCCGTCACGTTGACGGTAAACGTCACGGTTGTTCGCGTGTCGTTCGTGACCGTCGCGGGCGCCGCGACGGCCGAGAGGAAGACCGGCGGCGCCGTATCGGGCGCGTACACGACGAAGCTTTCGATGGAAGACGAGGAAGTGTTGCCGAGGTCGTCTTCGGCGACGATCCGCCAGAAATACGTATCGAGCTTCAGCGTGAGCGTCGTGTCGGGGGAGAGCTGATACGAGTCGGCCGATTTTGCCGCGGCAAAAAGTCCTGACGTGTCCACCTGCAGTCGATAACGGTTCAGGCCGGAGAGCGAATCGGAAGCGGCGTTCCAGTCCATGACGAAGGTCGAGAATACCCGAGCGCCGTTTCTCGGCGAGTTGATCGTCGCCGCCAGGGGCGGCGCGGTGTCGATGAGGAGCGATGAATCACCCATCGACCGGGAGTTGCCGAGAAGATCCGTCGCGATGACACGCCATCGCCAGGTATCGTTCGCGGGAAGGCGGACGACCACGACCGTGTCGGAGACAGTCGTATCGATGACGAAGCCTCCGGCCATGTCCGTGTCGACGATGAGCCGATACATCACGGGCGGCGTCGAATCGTAAGCGTCGGCCCAGCGGAAGGTCAGGACCACGGCCGTTGTCTCGTGCCCTCCCGCCGGCAGCAGCAGCGCGAAGGAATCGGGCGGCGCCGTTTCCGGATCGGTGATGATCCGGAAGCTTTCCGTCGCCGAGGCGATCCAGTTCCCAAGGTCGTCTTCCGCGATGACGCGCCAATACCACGTGTCCTTCGCCAGCGTCACCGAAGTGTCCGGCGTCGCCAGGTAGGAGTCGACGGCCATGAGACCTGCGAAGAGACCGGTTGTGTCGACCTGAAGATGATACCGGCGGAAACCGGAGATCGAATCCGAGGAGGAATTCCAGTCGAGAAGAACCAGGACGGTCGTGCGCGTTTCCCCGGCGGTAGGATCGACAGGAAGCGCGGCGGCCGGCGGCGCGGTATCGACGACGAAGGAGGAATCTCCGACGGTGCGCGAATTCCCGAGCGAGTCGCCGGCGACAATGCGCCAGAGATACGTGTCGTTTGCGGGCACGCGGACATATTCTTCCGTGTCGGAGACCGTGGTATCGACGACGAAAGCGCCGGCCATGTCGGTATCGATGATGAGCCGGTACGAGACCGGCGGAGAGGAATCCAGTGCGGCGCTCCATCGGAACCAGAAGCTCGCCGCCGCGGTTTCCGTCGGGTTCGCCGGCGTCAGAAGCGTAAAGGCTGTCGGCGGGATCGTTTCCGCGGGGGCCACGACGCGGAACGATTCCGGGACGGAGACGGAAGCGAGGCCAAGGTCGTCGAATGCGGTCACGCGCCAGAAATATGTGGCGGCGACCAGCAGGAGCGTCGTATCGGCGGAGGGCTGAAAGGAATCGATGACAAGAGGTCCGGCGAATGAGCCGGACGTATCGATCTGGAGCCGGTACCGGAAGAAGCCCGCGATCGAGTCAGACGACGCATTCCAGTCGAGCGTGAACGGCGTGCCGAGCGCTCGGGTTTCCTCCGCGGTCGGATCCACCAATGTCGGAATCAGGGGGGACGTCGTATCGACGGCGATACTCGAATCGCCGACATTCCTGGAATTGCCGAAGGCGTCGCTGGCGATGACGCGCCAGAGATACGTGTCGTTCGCGGGCAGGAGGATGTACTCCTCCGTGTCCGCCACGGTCGTGTCGACAAAGCTATTTCCGCCGATCGCCGCGTCGAGAATGAGCCTGTAGGTGATGGGGAGCGACGAATCCGACGAGATCGTCCACCGGAACCAGGTTGCCGTCGCGGTCGTCTCCGTCAGGCTGGCGGGATACAGCAGGGTGAAAGCGGCGGGTGCGGTCGTGTCAGGAGACGCGAGAACGCGGAACGAATCGACCGTGGACGCGGTCGTGTTCGCGAGATCGTCTATGGCGATGATTCTCCAGAAGTAAGTATCGCCGGCGAAGGTGACGACCGTGTCGGGCGCGGCTTGGTACGAATCCACGGCGAGCGTGCCGGTGAAAAGGCCGGTCGTGTCGACCTGGATCCGATAGCGGAAGACACCGGCGATGGAATCCGACGCTGCGTTCCAATCGAGCGTCACCGGCGTGCCCGCGGTCCGTGTCTCGCTGTTGATCGGAGCGACCAGCGTCGAAATCGTCGGGCCTCGCGAGTCGACGGCGAAGGAAGAATCGCCGGCGGTCTGTGAATTGAGTGAAGTATCGATGGCCAGCACGCGCCAGTAGAACGTGTCGTTCGTGGGGACGCGGACATATTCCTCCGAGTCGGCGACCGTCGTGTCGACGATGAAACTTCCCGCCATGTCGGTGTCGACGATCAGGCGATAGGTGATCCCGGGATTCGAATCCGTGGAAGTGCTCCATCGGAACCAGAACGCTGTCGCGGTTGTTTCCATTCCGTTGACCGGCTCCAGGAGCGTGAAGGGGAGCGGTGCCGTCGTATCGATCGTCGTGACGACGCGGAACGTCTCGGCTGAAGTGGCGGCGGCATTTCCGAGTTCGTCCTCCGCGATGACGCGCCAGTGATACGTGTCGATCGCAAGCGTGAAGGTGCTGTCGGGCGACGACTGGTAGGAATCGATGAGGAGAGCTCCCGCGAAGGTTCCGGTGAGATCGACCTGAATCCGGTATCGCCGAAATCCCGAGAGGGAATCCGAGGAAGCGTTCCAATCGAAAGTGACGGGCCCGACCGTTCGCGTTTCGTTCGTCAGCGGCCCTGCGAGAGTCGCCAGGGTTGGCGGGCGCGTGTCGATGGCGAAGGTGGAATCTCCCGCGGCGCGCGAGTTGAGTGACGTGTCGATCGCCAGCACGCGCCAGAGGAAGGTATCGTTGGCGTAAAGGTCCAGGTATTCCTCCGTGTCGGCGACCGTTGTGTCGACGATGAAACTTCCCGCCATGTCGGTGTCGACAATAAGGCGATAGGTGATCCCGGGATTCGAATCCGCCGAGGCGCTCCATCGGAACCAGAAGGCCTTCGCAGCGGTCTCGTGTCCTGCCACCGGCGACAGCATAGTGAAGGACAGGGGCGCCGTCGTATCCAGAGTCGTCTCGACGCGGAAGGTCTCCGTAGACGAGGAGCTTGTGTTTCCGAGATCGTCTTCCGCCACCACGTGCCAATAATAATGCTCGATCGCCAGCGTCACCGTCGTATCGGGAACAGCCTGGTAGGAATCGACCGCGAGCGTCCCGGTGAAGGATCCGGTCGTGTCGATCTGGATCCGATATCGCCGGAAGCCCGAGATCGAATCGCCCGATGCGTTCCAGTCGAGCGACACGGGGCCGACTGTCCGCGTCTCGCCGGTCAGCGGGGACAGGATCGTAGGAAAGGTCGGCGGGAGCGTATCGACGGTGAAGGATGAGTCGCCGACGATCCTGCTGTTCGATGCGAGATCGGTCGCGATGACGCGCCAGAGATACGTGTCGTTGGCGGGCACCCGGACGTATTCCTCCGTGTCGGAAACCGTCGTGTCGATGACAAATCCGCCCGCCATGTCCGTATCGACGATAAGCCGGTAGGAAAGCGGAAGCGTCGAGTCGGCAGAAGCGGTCCAGCGGAACCAGAAGCCTGCCGCGGCCGTTTCGGTCGCGCCGGCAGGCAGGAGCAGATTGAAGGAATCGGGAAGCGTCGTGTCCGGCGACAGCACGACAAAGAAAGTCTCCGTCGATGAGATGCTGGAATTGCCGAGATCGTCCTCCGCGATGATGCGCCAGAAATAGGAATCCCTCGCGAATGCGACGGTCGTATCGGCGGTCGCTTGGTAGGTATCCATGGCGAGCGTTCCGGCGAAGGATCCGGTCGTGTCGACCTGGATGCGGTACCGGCGGAATCCGCTGATGGAATCCGAGGAAGCGTTCCAATCCAGGGTCACGACCGATCCGACAAGGTGAGTTTCCCCGTTCTTTGGAGAGATAATCGCGGACTGCGTCGGCGACGCGGTGTCGATGACGAGACGGGAATCTCCGATCGTTCGGATGTTACCGATGGTGTCCATGGCCAGCACGCGCCAGAGATACGTATCGTTCGCGGGCAGAGAACAAATCTCCTCAAGGTCGAACACCGTTGTATCGACGACATAACCAACCGCGAGATCAGTGTCGATGATGAGGCGGTAGGAGACGGGGAGATTCGAATCGGAAGCGGCTGACCATCGGAATGTCGTCGTGACGGACGTGGTCTCGATCGCGTGCAGGGGAAGCTGCAGAGCGAAGGTCGATGGCGGCGCCGTGTCGATGACGAGCCGGAAGGGGGCAGACGCTGTCCAGTTGCCGGCTCCGTCGACCGCGATGACGCGCCACCTGTACGTATCGTTCGGGAGAAGAGTCAGAGTAGCGGAGGTGGAAAGACCGGTCGCGGAATCAGTGACCATGTCGATGAAATTGCCGTCTGTATCGATCTGAATCCGATAAAGGCTGATGCCCGCCAATGAATCGGAGGAAGCCGACCAGGAAAACGCAATCGAGACGGCGTTCGTGCCCGTGCCGTCGATAGGAGCAATCGGTGACGTAAGGAGAGGCGGAGCCGTGTCGATGATGAAATAACGCGAATCGCCCGGCGTCGAATTGGAGACGCGGTCGATCGAAAGAATGCGCCAGACATAGGTATCATTCGCGGGCAATGTCACCGTTCCCGATGTGGAAAGCGCCGTCGAGGATTCGAGCACGACGCCGCTCCAGACCGCATCCGTGTCGATCTGGAGCCGGTATTCGCGCAATCCGGCGCCTGTATCGACGGAGGCCGACCATGTCAGGGAGAATGTGATCGACGATGTCTCATGCCAGGCCGCGGGAGTCGTCGGTATCGCGGCGGTCGGACCGGCGGTATCCATCTCGAACCGGACATACGAGGTGTCCTGGAATCCGAGAATGTCGAAGACGGAGAATGTCAGCGACTGCGAAGGCGAATCGAGCGGTATCTGATAGATGAGGTTGTAGGAGTCGCGATTAAATCCGCTGTCCGTCAACTGCACCGCGGTATAGGCCGCGCTGCCGATCGCCTGCGACTCGTTATCGTCTTCCAGATGGAGCGTGATGGTGTCGATTTGTCCCGCGCCGGCGCCGGTGGGATTATACCAGACCGTGTCCGCGACGGCGCCTGGAGTCACCGGGGTGTCGTCGAAGAAGAAGAGAGGGGCCGACGAAACGATCGTGATTGCGGAGATGCGAGGTATGCGCGAATCGACGGTGAACGACCAGACCGTTGCCGATGCCGTATCGACCATGCCGCAACTGTCGTACGGAATCACGCGCCAGAAGTACGTGGAGTCAGGAAGCGCCATGATATTGTGCGTGAGCGCATACTCAAAGGAATCCTCCAGCAGGGACGTGAAGGGCGCGTTGGCGGAGACCTGGACGACGTAGCCGCGCGTTCCGGCCTGGGTATCGACGGAGGCCAGCCACGAGAGTGTCGGCGTGGAGTCGCCCTGCACCTGGCCGTTGGCGGGCGATGTGAGCGCCACCGCGGGAGGCGCCGTGAAGTCGCGGATCCAGTGCAGGAGATAGGTGTCGAGATTTCCGGCCGTGTCGCCGATCTGAACGGACATGGTCGTGTCGGCCGTGCCTCCCGCGATGGTAAAGGCGGTGAGGAACGGAAGAACCGTGTCCGTTGTGTTGATGCCGTTGAAGATTGTCGGGAAGACCGCGTGGTCGGCGCCGGATGCCGTGACGAGGACGGTATCGATCTGGCCTGATCCGCCGCCGTTCGCGTTGAAGTAGATCGTATCCTCCCTCACGCCCGTATCGATTCCACCCGCCTCCGAGAAATAGAGGAAAGGTGTCGATGTGATCCCCAGCGACAGGAACAGGGGTAAGGTCCTGTCCACGAGAACGCGTCGCGCGGTATCGGTCGCGGAGATATTTTCCGCGTCGTCGATCGCGGTGACGCGCCAGTACCAGACGCCTTCGGCCAGAGCGAGGCCTGTTTCTGTGGCGCCGATGATGATCGTGTCCGCGGCCAGGGTTCCGGAAAATGTCCCGGCCGAATCGACCTGGATGCGATAGCGATTCACGCCCGAGAGAGAATCCGCGGAGGCAATCCAGTCGAACCATACGGACACGCTGCTTGTCTCCGCCAACTCGGCAGGCGCAAACAGAAGGGGAATCGCTGGAGGAGCTGTATCGACGACGATGACCCGTGGCGCGACCGCGGAGGTATTGCCGGCATCATCGACGAGCAGGATTCGCCATTGATATGTGTCGTTGGCGGGGAGCGTCCTCGATCCGGTTGTTGCCGGACCCGTGGAGCTGTCCACGATCAGGCCCGCAAAATCCGCGTCCGTATCGACCTGCAGCCGGTATGCGGAAAGCCCGGAATGGCTGTCGTATCCGGCGATCCACGAGAAGAAGACTGTCGTGACGTTCGTTTCGCTTCCGTCCGCGGGCAACGACAATAATCCGGCGACCGGCGGCAGCGTATCGATCACGAGAAGGCGCGGCGCGAGTGCCGCCGTGTTGCCGGCATCGTCCATGACGAGAACGCGCCAGCGATACGTGTCATTGGCGGGAAGTGTCAGCCAGCCGGAAGTCTCCGTTCCCGTTGCCGAGTCGGAAACCAGATCGGTGAAGTTGCCTTCCGTGTCGACCTGCAGCCTGTATCCGGCGACACCCGCGTGCGAATCCCAGGCGCTCGACCAGAGGAATCGAATCGAGGCGGATTTCGTTTCGTATCCGTCGGATGGAGAAGTCATCGCGCCGGGAACGGGAGCCGCCGTATCGACGAGGATGGTCGTCGAAGCGCTGGTCTCCGAATTGCCCGCCGCGTCATAGGCGATGACCCGCCAATAGTAAGTGCGCGAGCCGGGCAGGGAGAGCGTTCCGGTCGTCGCAACTCCATTCGCGGAATCCGCGGCGATCGATGCGAAGAGCGCGTCTGTCGCCGCCTGGAGTTGGTAATTGGTGACGCGCGTCAGCACGTCTGTGGACGCGGTCCACGTGAATGCGATCGACGTCTGGCTGGTTTCCGCTCCACCGGCCGGCAGCAGCAGGCCCGGCGCCGTCGGAGGTGCCGTGTCGATCAGTACCCGGGAGTCGCCGACCTGGCGCGCCGTGCCGTACGAATCGGCCGCGATGACGCGCCAAAAATAGGTATCGCCCGCCCTCAACCGGGCGACGACGGCGGAATCAATGACGGTCGTATCCAACACGTAGGTGCCCGCCATGTCGGTATCGATGATGAGGCGGTAGGTGACGGGATTCGACGAGTCCGTCGCCGGGGTCCAGCGGAAGACGAGAACCACGTTCTTCGTCTCCGTGCCATGGACCGGCAGCGAGAGCGTGAAGGCGGAGGGCGGAACGGTTTCGTGCGTCGTCCGCGCTCCGGGTTGAGAATCCGAGTAATCGGATTCGTTCACGAACGGCGCGGCGTCCATGGACGACACGCGGTAGTAACGCGTGTCGCCGATGGCCAGGTTGGAATCCGTCAACCTGTCGACGCCGGCTGCAACCTGGGCCAGCAGCGCCCAATAGGACGTGTCACGGGTCCGGGAGGAATAGACCCGATAGCCGTTCAATCCCGCCGCGGCCTCCGGTTCTTCGGAACCACTCGCCGCCGACCACGATATTTCGATCGTGGATTCCGTCATGGCCGCGGCGGCGACCGTATCGGGAGGATTCGGAGCGGTCGTGTCGGCCGTCAAAGCCGAGTCGATGATTCCGAGCCGGAAGGGTTGATAGACGGCTCGATTGGCCTGTTGACCCGTGATCCGGTTCCGGATCTGCACGGAGTCCGTCGTGCCCCACCACGTGCGGGAGAAGTTCAACGCTACGATCTCCGCGTTCGCTCCGTAACTTCCTCCGAGCAGAATGTTGTTCTTCTCAATCCAGATGCTGGCGACGGAACTCTCCACGGAGACGCCGTGCGTGCCGTTCGAGTCGCATGTATTGGCGAGAAAAGTGCAGCGGTTCGAATTGCGGAATGTGAAACCGGAATAGGAATTACCCCGTGCCGTATTGGAGACAAGCAGACAGGAGTCCGAGCCGTTCAAAATTCTGAAACCGTGCTGCGTGTTCGTCTCCGCCAGGTTCTGAACGACGCGATTATTTGTGCAGTACGTGTCGAGTCGGAATCCGTTCGTATTCCTGATGGAGCGATTGCCGATCAGGGAGTTGCTGCCGCTCGTGTCGCGCAGGAGGATTCCATCCGCCGAGCCGCCGTACACCGTGTTCGACTCCAGGCGGTTTCCGCCCGAACCCACGACCTCGATACCCGCCCACGCCATGTACTGGATCTGGTTTTGCCGCAGGAGATTGTTCGCGGCTCCGCCGGGCCCGTCGAGATAGAAGCCGTTGTTGGACCCGCCCGTGATGAGACAGCTCAAAAACGAGTCGCCGTTTCCGGAGACGGAAAGCGCTCGCCATGTCGGAAAATACATCCGGATATTGTCATACGTATTATTTCCGCCGCCGGAGGCCCAGATGCCGATGACGTCGCGCGTCGACGTGCAGGTCGAGATCGTGTTGTGGTGCGCGTTCGTGACGAGCGAGAATGCGCCGCTGGCGGATGCTGTGGAGAGGCACTTGTAGATATAATTGTAAGCGGAACTTTCGATCTTGATCGCGTCGGTCGCGGTGGTGGAATCGACCTGCGAGTAGCGAAGCGTGTTCGAATCGGCGTTGTTGCGGAGAAAGAAACCGTAATTGGTCGCCTTGATGACGACGTTCGAATCGAGGAAACAGTAATTCGGGCCGTCGAGATCGAAACCCTCGTTCGCGGCGATGTTCACCGAGTTGCGGCGCAGCGTGGTCGAGTCCGAGAGGACGTAGAAACCGTCCGTTCCGATCTGCTCGAGAATGTTGGAGTCGAAAACGTTGCCGGCACCGCCGGCGATATAGAAGCCCTGGTCGTTGTTCTGCGGCACGCGATTGGCGTAGAAGATATTCTGCTTCGCCGTGCCGCCCACGGCGAAGGCGCCCCATGTGTTGCCGTTCGATGTGTTGTACTCGCAGATGTTGGAATCGGAATTGGCGACCTTGAATCCTTCCTGTCCGCCCCCATACGTGATGTTGGAGTCGCACCAGTTGGAATCGGAGCCGCCCGTGATCTCGATGTTGGCCAGGGTATTCCAGTGAGAATTGTTCCCCGTCAGCCGGTTTCGATCCGAGCTCCAATCCAGGAGGATTCCCTGGTTCGCATGGTCGTGGACGTGATTGCCGTACAGCGTGTTTTGCGACGCGGCCGCCACGTAGATTCCGACCCAGCCGTTATGATGGAAGTAGCAGTTTTCGACGCGGTTCCCCTCGCAGAAATCCGTCATGAGGATGCCCGCGTTGCTGTTGCGCCCTTCAATGCGCGAAACGATGCAGGAATCGACATGGTTGATGAACACGGCGAAGAAAGCGTCCTTGATGCCGAAATTGGAGATGGAGATGCCGGCGGCGTTCAGTTTGACGCCCTTGCTGTTCGTCGTGGAATCCCCGAAGTTGAGGAGCGTCGTCTGTGAGTCCGCTCCGATGATCCAGCACTGCGTGTCGATGTCGAACGTGTCCGGTTCCGCATAGCTTCCCACGTCGACATAGACCGTGTCGCCGGCCGTCAGCTTGCCCTCCAGGTCGTTCAGATACCGCTTCGGCGACGTGCGCGTCAGGCCGTTGTTGGCGGATGAGCCGACCGCGAGCGTATACGTGTCCCCCGCGAGCGACGCGTCGTTGACATACCAGATGTTCGGATTGGCCGTGTCGAATCCCTGCTGAACGAGGAAGGTCTCGACGTGGAGCCCGGACATCATCTTGTTGCCGACGCTGTCGTACGCGAGGACGCGCCAGTAATAGGTGGAATCGGCCAGCGGGAAGAAGAGGGAGACATCCGTGTCGGGATGCGATGTCGTCGCCCAGTCGACGATCGCGGAAAAGTCGCTGGTGCCGGATACTTCGAGACGATAGGAACTGATTCCGGACTGCGAATCACAGGATGCCGTCCATGAGAAAGCGGGTGTCACGGGCACGCTTTCGCCGCGTGGGGAAATGAGCGTGACGGAATCGGGGGGGATCGTGTCGGGGCGGAAACGGAGGATCAACGTGTCCGCGATGTACTGGGTCGAGCGGACGGTCACGGTTGTCCAGGTATCGGTTGAAGCGTGCGCGGCGCGGATCGCGAAGAATGCCTGATAGGGATTCGACGCGTCGGTCTGCGCGCCGGAATCGAAGATCGGTCCGACCTCCATGGAGTCCCGGATCGTGGCGCTGAAGGCGACGGTCATCGCGATGTGCATCGAATCCGCCGCGAACCAGACCGTGTCGCCCGCGACTCCGGTATCGATCGGCACGGAATCGTAGAAGCGGGTGTTCGTGGAGAAGGCGATCGCATCCAGGACGGGTGTGTCGGGAACGATCCGGTTTCGGAATGTGTCGGTCACCGATGTCTCCGTGTTGCCGGCGGAATCCTCCGCGATGACCCGCCAGAAATACGTGTCGATCCGGAGCGTCATCGCGGTGTCGGGCAGGATCATGTAGGAGTCGGCCGCCTTGACCCCGGTGAATGTTCCGAGCGTGTCGACCTGGATCCGATATCGATAAATGCCGGACAGGGAATCGGATGAGGCGTTCCAGTCGAAGACGACCTGGCCGTAGGTTTCGATACCTGCCACAGGTTTGACGAGCACCGGCCTGGAAGGCGGGGCCGTGTCGAGCAAGAAGTAGGAGTCGCCGAAAGCGGCGGAATTTCCCAGGGCGTCCGCCGCGATGATTCTCCATCGGTACGTGTCGTTCGCGGGCAGATGTTCCAGCACGAAGACCTGGGTGACGGTCGTATCCACGACATAGGGCAGGACCATGTCCGTATCGACGATCAGCCGGTATGTCATCGGCGGCGTCGAGTCCCCGCCCGCGCTCCACCGGAACCAGACGGAATCCATCCGCGTCGCGCTCCACGGCGCCGGGAGAATCATCTGCACCGATTCGGGAGGAGAGGACTCCGGAGAGTAGACGCGGAAGGTTTCGGTGTTGACGGTCGTCGTGTTTCCGGCGTCGTCCTCCGTGATAACCGTCCAGAAATACTGGCCAAGGAGCGGGAGCGTGATGCTTGTATCCGGAGAGATCAGGTAGGTATCGACGGAAAGTGTGTCGGCCGTGAAATTGGCGATGTCGTTCACCATCAGTCGATACCGGCGCAGGCCGGACAGCGCGTCGGTCGCGGCCGTCCAGTCGAGCGAAACCGTGGAGAGGCTGATCGTGTCGTTGATCGGCGAGTTGAGGGTTACGGCCGTCGGGGGAGTCGTATCGATGACGACCCGGGAATCGCCGACTGTCACGGAATTTCCCAGAGCATCCGTCGCCGTGATCCGCCAGAGGTAGGAATCGTTCGCCGCGAGCGGGAGGATGGCGTTGTAACGGTTCCAGATCGTGGAATCATGAATGAAGGAACCCGACATATCGGTGTCGACGATGATCCGGTAGGAGATGGGCGGAGTCGAATCGCTCCCGGCGCTCCAGGTGAAATTCACGGCCAGGACCCGGGTTTCGGAGACGTGAGCCGGGGAGACGAGACCGATACCCGTGGGAGGAGCGGTCTCCGGAGAATACACGTAGAAGGAATCGGAAGCGGTCGTGGCGGTGTTGCCGACCCTGTCCTCCGCGATGACTCTCCAGTAATACCTCCCGATGTAGGCGAAAGCGAGCGTCGTATCGGGCGTCGCCTGCCAGGAATCGGCGACGAGGACTCCGGTGAAAGTTCCCAGCGTGTCGATCTGCAGCTTGTATCTGAGGAATCCGGTAAGGCTGTCGGCGGATGCGTTCCAATCGAGGGTGACGGGTGAAAGCACGAGCGTATCCGCCCTGGGAGAGACGAGGGCTGGCAGCGTCGGAGGACGCGTGTCGATGAGAATACGCGAGTCGCCATAGGTGACGGAATTGTTGATGGCGTCCCGGGCGATGATGCGCCAGAGAAACGTATCGTTGCCGGGAAGTTTCAGCGTGACGAAGTTGGTGTCGACCGTCGTGTCGATGATGTACGAGCCGGCCAGGTCCGTGTCCAGAAGGATGCGGTAGGAGATGGGCGGCGTGGAGTCGGAGGCTTCCTGCCAGCGGAAGAGGATTGTGGAGGCGCGTGTCTCGTGCGCGTGCAGGGGTGAAGTCGGATTCGCGGGCGCCGGCGCGGCGGTTTCGGGGATGTAGACATGGAAGGAATCGATCGGTGAAGTGGAAATCCCGATATTTCCCGCTTTGTCATAGGTGAGGACGCGCCAGTAATAACGTCCCGTCCTGTCGAATGTCATCACAGTGTCGGCGGCGACGTAGGAGGAGGTATCGACTTCCAATGGACCTGTAAAGACACCCGTGGAATCCGCCTGCACGCGGTATCGTTGAAGTCCCGTCAGGCTGTCCGAGGAGATTTCCCATTCCATGGACACAGGCGACGTGAGGAAGATACCTCCGAGCGGGGTGACGGGCCGAGACACGAGCGGGGGCATGGTGTCCAGCACGAAGAGCGAATCGCCGATCTGCGTCGAATTGCTGAGCGCATCGCTGGCGATGACCCTCCATTGATATGTGTCATTACCCGGCAGTGCCTGCAGGCGGAAGGTGTCCGTGAGACCGTTCAAATCGTACATGTAGGGCGGCACGAGATCCGTGTCGATGATCAGCCTGTACACGATCGGGGCCGATGAATCGTAGGCTGTGGACCATCGGAAGAGGACCGAGGCTATGTTCGTTTCTTCACCCGAGAACGGACTGGTCAAGCTGAATGCCGTGGGGCTCGTGACATCCTGCGCGACGGATGTGTCGATGATGACGGTCCGGAAGGAGGACGCCGTTGTATTGCCGACGTTGTCGACGGCGACCACGCGCCAGAAATACGTGTCGCTGCCCGGCAGGGCTTTCTTGCCGATCGTGTTGTTCCCGGAGAACGAGTCGATGATCGGCTGGGCGAAGGTGACGGACGTGTCAATCTGGATCCGGTAATGGCTCATGCCCGCCATCGTGTCCGTGGTGAAATTCCACTCGAAGTTGACGGTCTCGCCGCCGATCACGCGCCCGCTGTCGGGCAGAACGAGCGTCATGGCCAGCGGCGGAATCGTATCGACCTGGAATCGGATGTTGGCCGTGTCATATCCGCGCGATGCATCGACGGCGCGGATGGATATCGTCCTCGATCCGGAGTCGGCCGGGATGCGATAGACGAGCGAGAATGTTTCGCGCCCGACGCCGGAGTCGCTCGTCTGAATGTCGATGTAGGCGGAGGAGCCGAAGACCGCGGACTCTGTGGTGAAATGGACGTCGGCGATGATCGTGTCTGTCTGGTTGCTTCCGGCTCCGGTCGGGTTGTACCACACCGTGTCCGTTCCATTGGCAGTCGCCGCGACGGGTGGCTGAGAGTAGTAATAACCGGAAGCCGAGGAGAGGATCTCGAAGGAGTCGAATCCGGAGTGGACGTTGAATCCGGGATAGGTGTCCCGGATCGAATAGTTGAAGGCTCCCCCGACGGGCACCAGATGGCAGTGAAACGAGTAGCTGTCCGGCGGGAGGGCGGAATAGGCGAATGTGATGTTGTCGGCGAGATTATTCCCCGGCGTCAGGGTCTTGCGGCCCCCGGCATACCACGTGTCCGAGAGATTGAGGACATCGACCATCATGTCCATGGCGCGTTCGATGCTGTAATTGAAGTTGACCGTCATCTGCCCTGAGGGAAGAACATTCGCGGGGATGGTCGTGACCGTGTAGACACCGCTCTCGACCGTGAAGTTCTGCTGGTTGAAGGCGAGCGAATACGTCCAGTCCTTGAGATTCGGCACGAGATGCACATGCCAGGTGTAGTCCCCGACCGGTAGATTGTTCCGATTGATGATGATCGTTTCGGTCTTGTTCGTGAGCGGAGGCACGGCCGTGTCGCGCACGCCGCCGAACCAGGTTCCGTCCGACGGCCTGATGATGTCGAGGATGACGTCGACCGTGTCCGTGGTCGTGTACCGGATGACGATCGCCGATGTTCCGGAGCGGGTGGTCGCCAGAGGCGCGCTTACGATCGTGAAGTTCGCCGTGGCCACGACGACCGTATCGTAGATATGCGAATCGACGCCCGTGGAAAAATCTCCGCCGATCGGCGCCAGGTGGGCGTGCCAGTAATAGTTGCCGTCAGGAACCGCCGTGTGGGACCAGGTGATGGTCGCCACTCCGTCCGTGTCGGAGTTGACGGTCTGGCGCGTGCCGGCCACCCAGGTGCCGTCGTCCCGGACGAGATCGAGAATGATGTCGGCGTTGCGGTTGGCCTCGTAGGACACCTGCAGCGTGCCCTGGTCGGTATTCGCGACGAGCTGCGGAGCCAGCGTCACGGTGCATTGCCCGGTGAGAGGACCCGGAACATTCGTGGGGACATTCCATGTCGCCATCGCCTGCGTGTAGTCGCCGCCGATCGGAACGATCCGCACCACGAAGTTGTAATCTCCGGCGGGCAGCCCGGCGTAGCTGATGTTCTGCACCGTCCACTGGTTCCAGTTCATGATGTACGTCTGGCGGCTCGTCGCGTACCACGTGTTGTCCGTCCTCACGAGGTCTATGAGGACGTCCATCGCGGCTTCCGTCGAGAAATTAACGGTGATGCCGGAAGTTCCGGCGTTGTCGATCGTGGAGGGGCCGGTGGCCGAGATGATCCACGAATTGGGGATCGCCTGGTAGGCGCGAATCCAGTCGACCTTCATCTGATTCGGCCAGGGAGTGGACCAGTCTGGATTGCCATCGTAGGCGCCGCCAAGGGCCAGGTTGAGAATCAGGTACATGGGATTGTCGAAAACCCATTCGCCGGGAACGGACCAGCGGTTCGTGTAGTAAAATTGATTGCCGTCGACGAAGAACGTCAAGCCCCACTGATCCCAGCTCACTTCATAAATGTGATAGGCTTCCGCGAGATTCGTCGCGGGCCAGTAATAACCTGTGATGGGCGTCAGCCCGGAATAGCCGGGGCCGTGGACCGAAGCCTGGCTGCGCACTCCGTACTGATAGCTCCCGCCCTGTTCCATGATGTCGATTTCACCGCAGTTGGGCCAGGGGATTCCCTGCGTATAGTTCCGGCCCAGCATCCAGAACGCGGGCCAGAGGCCGCGACCCAGGGGCGTTGATATGCGAGCCTGGATCTTGCCGTACTGGAAATCCTTCTTCCACGAAGAGACGATGCGTCCGGATGTATACTGGAATCCCCAGATCCAGTCGTTGTGTCCCTCGAGTATCAAGTCTCCGTTTTCAACCCGGACGTTGGCCGGATCGGACGTGTAATACTGCCACTCGTTGTTGTGGCCCCAGCCGGTGACATACGACCAGTTGTTCGCGTCCAGGTTGGCGCCGCTGAACTGGTCCTCAAAGACGAGACGATACGCGGGATCCGAACCAGCGGAGCGGAACTGGATCCAGTTGAGATTGAATCCGCCGCCCATGAGGACGACGACGGTATGAGTGCCCGCGGAAAGATACACATTGTTGCTGGTCATCGTCGTCCACGATTGCCAGCCGCCGGTGGAAGCGACGTTCATCCTTCCGGTCACGCTCTTTCCGTCGATCTGAACGTGAACGTAGGACGTGCCACCGTCGCCGCGGGCCACGCGGAGGTCGATGTCGAAGTTTCCCGCGGTCGCGACGTTGATCGTGTATTTCACCCACTCGCCCTCGGTGACGTAGGAGAGATTGGCGCCGCCCTCCCAGCACCATTCGAGATCGACGTCGTCCGTGCGATAGGCGCCGGGAGTGTTGCCGTTGGAGGAATCCCACCATCCGACATTTTGTCCGCCCGTGTCGTAGTCCTCCGCCTGTATGAGAGCGGGAATATCCACGGTGGCGGCGAGAGCGGAAGACGGAAGGAGGAAGATGGCGAGGAGCCATGCCGCGCGGCGCATCGGGAGCGAAGTGTCGCGATTTTTCCCCGGTGCGGAAAACCTCATCTCGCGGCAGGCCCTGTCGATTCCCTGATCACCATCTTCGCCGGTTCAATGATGCCGGGCGTATTGTCCCCCGGTTCCCACTCCCCGTGGCGGAATCCCTCGATGACATCCAGCAGGATGCGAGCCGCGCCTGATCCCATGTCCCGGAGCGGCTGGCGAACGGTCGTCAGGGAAGGACTGATGTAGGACGCCATCTCGCAGTCGTCGAAACCGACGACGGAGACATCGCCCGGGACGCGCAGTCCGGAGTCCACGAGCGCTCTGATCGAACCGAAGGCCAGCTCGTCGGTGGCGCAGAAAATGGAAGTGAATTCCTGGCGTCCGGCGAGGAGCTGCTTTGTCTTTTCGTATCCTTCCTGGAGATGATTGGATGCGTGGGGAGGCCGTTCCAGGAATGCCAGCGCCTCCGGATTCGCGATCCCGTTCTTTCTTAACGCCGCCTGGTGGATTTCATAACGCTCACGGAGGCTTTCGTTGTTCAGGTTCCCTCCGAGAAATGCGATTCGTCGATGTCCGAGGCTCGCCAGATGATTCATGGCCATCTCGGCTCCGGACCGGTTATCCACATCGACAAATCGAACTTTGCCGCCCATCCGGTTATTGATGATGACACAGGGAAAATGATCCTCTTCGAGTTGGTGGATGTAATGGCTCTGATCGTTCGAAAGCAGAATCACGGCGCCGTCGATCGCGGTCTCTCGGAGGTAGCTTGTGAGACCACGCTCGCGGATGCGTGGTTGATCGAAGGAGAAGACTTCGAGCGAGAGGCCATTCTGATCGGCGAAACTGGAGACGCCTCCGATGACTTCGGCGACGTAGGGAGTCATCGCGGGTGAGGGAGTGGAATATTCAAGGAGGACTCCGATCGTGGGAGCGCGATCGATGCCGCCGCGCCGAGGGACGTAGGAGAGACGCTTCATACAGGCGAGCACTTCTCGGCGGGTCTCGGGGGAGACACTGGAGCGATTGTTGAGGACTCGCGAGACGGTGGCGATCGATACGCCGGCCGCTTTCGCGATCTGGTAGATGTTATAGCCTGTTCGGATGGGAGTCGGAGCGGAATCGCGCCATTTGAGTGCGGTGGAATCTTCCGGTCTCATTCTTCGCCCGCTTCTCCTTCTTCGCCCGATACCTAGGCGAATTTCAGGATGTGTCTCCACTTTCGCGGAAAGGAACATCACTCCGAACTCGTTGTGCGAGAGGTGCCGCGTATAAGCTACATATCTTACGTAAGATGATCTTACGTAAGATAATGGCTCGGCTCTGGCGGGAAATCAACAGCTTATTTCAATTATTTTATGGATGCTAGAGATGAGTATGAATTTATGCACAAATTGTGGAGGTTATTGTATGAAAAAGAACGGCTCAGGGCTCCTGCTCGATTACGGGGACGGCAAGATTCTCCGCAAACTAGCGCCGCGATTTCCCGCCTCTATGTTATGGTTTCACCTATGACATACTCCGCTCCCACGATCCTTGTCCGCAATCTGCACAAGTCCTTTCCGCTCCCGGATGGACGCCGGCTCGAGATTCTCCGAGGAGTCTCCCTCATGGTGTCCCGGAGCGAATCGCTCGCCATCATGGGCACGAGCGGTTCTGGAAAGACGACGCTCCTCAACATCCTTGCCGGCATCGATGCGGCGGATTCCGGAGAAGTGACCGTGGAGGGAGGCGTGGCAACGAGCGGCGTTGTTTCCGAGGAGGCCCGCACGATAGATTCCAAGGGGCGTCCCGGACTCGTCTTCCAGCTCCATTGTCTCCTCCCGGAATTCTCCGCCATGGAGAATGTCGCCATTGCCGCCCGCATCCAGGGGGCTCCTCGCGCCGCCGCCGAATCCAGGGCCCGCGCGCTCCTGGATGAAGTCGGCCTCACCTCGCGCGCCGAGCATCTTCCCTCGGAACTTTCAGGCGGAGAATCCGCGCGTGTTGCGATGGCCCGGGCGCTCGTTACGGATCCCGCCGTCATACTGGCCGACGAACCGACGGGCAATCTCGATGAGGAAACATCCACGACTGTCCAGGATCTCCTGTTCGGTCTCGTGGCTCGCCACGCGAGGAGCCTGGTGATCGTCACGCACGATCCCGGAGTTGCCGCCCGCGCGCAAAGAACCCTGAAACTTGAACATGGAGTATTGAAAGGATAGAGTTTTCGAAATGGCGCTGCAGCAGAAGCCGCTTCAAAACCAGGTGCGATGATGAAACAGATTTACATAGACGGGACGTTCTACGAGGAAAAGGACGCGAAGATCAGCGTCTTTGACCATGGGCTTTTGTACGGCGACGGAGTCTTCGAGGGAATCCGCGCGTATGACGGGCTCTGCTTCTGTCTCGATGAGCATATCGAGCGGCTCTTCAATTCCGCGCGCGCGATTGCGCTCGATATCCCCGTTTCCCGCGAGGAGTTCGCGGAGATCATCCTCGAGACGCTCCGGCGCAACGAGCTTCCGAGCGGATATGTCCGCCCGATCGTGACGCGGGGCGTCGGCGACCTGGGACTTGATCCGCGCAAATGCCCGAAACCGACGATCATCGTGATTGCCGACAAGCTGACCCTCTATCCGGATGATTTCTACAGGAACGGTCTTGAGATCGCCATTGTCGCCACGCGCCGCAACATCGCCACGGCTCTTTCGCCCCAGATCAAGTCTCTCAATTACCTGAACAACATCCTCGCCCGGCTGGAGGTCAATCGCATGGGTGTCGGCGAAGGGCTCATGCTGAACGCGGAGGGATACATCGCGGAAGCGACGGCCGACAACATCTTCATCGTGAGGAAGGGCATGATCGAAACGCCCGCGGTTCATTGCGGAGCGCTTCCCGGGATCACGCGCGGCTGCGCGATCGAACTGGCGCGGGGAGCCGGCCTTCCGGTCCACGAGGGCAACATCACTTCCTACGATCTGTATACCGCCGATGAATGTTTCCTCACCGGCACGGGCGCCGAGATCGTTCCCGTTCGCGCGGTCGAGGGACGTCCGATCGGCACGGGCAAGCCGGGGCCGATCACGTGCCGCCTGCTGGACCTCTTCCGCGAACTCACGAAGACTCGCGGACGCCGGTTCTAGCCGGTCGACGACGGCCGACTGCCGGGAATTGACTCGTGATTTTCCCTTTTGATCCTTCCAAGCCTCCCTTGTGCGATCTCTGCAAGCAGGCGCCCGCCGCGATCCAGTTCGTGGAGCAGCGCGGAACGGAAACGAGAAAAATCTCGATCTGCCAGGGCTGCGCCGCCAAGCAGGGGATCAGCCAGGATGGAAATTCGCTCACCTTCAATCTGCCCAGTCTCCTGGCCGCGATGTCCGGCATGGCAGGCGCCGCCACCGAAGATCCGGTCTGCCCGGGATGCGGCCTGACGGGCGCGCAATTTCGCGAAGGCGGCCGGTTCGGATGCGCCCGTTGTTATGAAGTCTTCGAAGATATCATCAAACCCATCATCAAGCGCGCACAGGCGGGGGAGGCGCATCGTGGTCTGGCGCCGGCTAGGCTGGCGCCTTCGCTGGAGAAATCCGAGATTGCCGATCTGCGCCGGCAACTGGAGGAGAACGTCCGCGCCGAGAAATACGAGGAAGCGGCGCGGATCAGGGATCGCATCCGTGAACTGGATAAGAAATCGTGAGCGATGTCCTGGACCGGCTTGCCCGCAGTCCCGCGCGCTGGCTCTCCGCGCACGGCCCGGAAGTACGCGTCGTTCATTCCACGCGCGTCCGGCTGGCCAGGAATCTCGAGAACATGCCTTTTCCCCGGATGGCGGACGCGGGCGTGTTGGAGCGCTTGAAGTACGAAGCTCGTAAACTCTGCGATGTGGCCCCCACCCTGAAAACCATGAATGTCGTCGACCTCGACATCCTCGGTCCGCTGGATCGGGAGTTTCTCGTGGAGAGGCATCTTATTTCGCGCGAATTCGCCCAGGGCAACGGACGACTTCTCCTGGTGGATGATTCCGAGAACGTCGCAATCATGGTGAACGAGGAAGATCACTTCCGCATCCAGGTGCTGCGGTCGGGCATGGACATCTTCGACGCCTGGCAGATGCTGCGGACGATCGAACGCGACATGGACGGCCATGTGACCTTCGCGTTTCGACCTCCCTACGGCTATCTCACGTCCTGCCCCACGAACCTCGGTACAGGCATTCGCGTCTCCGCGCTCTGCCATCTCCCCGGCCTCGCCTACACCGGAGAAATGTCCGCTGTCTTCAACGCGGCGAACCAGGTCTCGATCGCCGTGAGAGGATTTTACGGCGAAGGTTCCGATGTCGTGGGCAACTTCTTCCAGTTCTCCAACCGCGCGACGCTGGGGCGGAGCGAAGAGGAGATCATCAACGATCTCGAGAGCTGGGTCCGCCAGATCATCGACCGGGAACTCTCCGCGCGGGAGCGGATGAAGCAGAAGGACAAGATCGGCCTGGAGGACAAGGTATTCCGCGCCTACGGCATTCTGACGACGGCTCGCGTTATGACGTCGACCGAGCTGATGAACTTGCTGTCGGTCGTCCGACTGGGAATCGATACCGGCCTCATCACGTCGCCCGACCTCGGAGCGATCAACGCGATCCAGATGGCGTCCCAGCCCGCCCATCTGCAGAAGCTCGAAAAGATGGCGCTCTCGCCCTCGGAGCGCGACGTCGCGCGCGCCCGGTGCATTCGGGCGAAACTGTCCGGCGCGTGAGGCGCCGTAATAATCGAACTATTTCGGCTTGGCAGGAGGCTTTGGCGCTGGTTTCACGGCAGGTTTGGGTTGTTCGATAGTGACCATGCCCCAGCTCGCCAGCGTAGCCTCATCGAGTCCGCAGGAATTCAGGAGCGCGATGAAGGCGGGCTCATCGGAAGATTTCAAGTAGGCGAGGTAGCCGCCTCCCAGGAGAAGCACGATGACAATCACGATGAAAGCGGGGGATGGGCCTCGGCGGCCGGATTTTCCGGAGTCCTCCTTGGCCTGAGGCATTAAACTGCGCGTCGCTGAACCAGGCCCGGGACGGGGATCGGCGGCAACAAGCGTCGCTGCCCGCAACGCTTCCGGCGTCGGCTCGGGAGGTTTCGTGGGGGCAGGTTGAACCTGAATCGGTGGAAGC
The DNA here is from genome assembly GCA_964499705.1 of uncultured bacterium. Lineage (GTDB taxonomy): Bacteria > UBA8481 > UBA8481 > UBA8481 > UBA8481 > JBBTKW01. Next base: position 88,952 of record CAZCME010000016.1, read on the forward strand.
GGCGGCGCGCCACCGGTCAGTTCCGGAAGATCACCGATCCGTTTCCATTCCGCGAATCCGTCCCTCCAGACGCTCCAGTCCGCAGTGATGGATCCTGCCGCCAGCCATTCTTTCAATTGCGCGGTCGTGTAAGGCCCCGACTGCCCCTCCGCAGTATAGAGAAACCACGATTCCGAATCGCTCATGCAGGCCAGTCTAGGGCTGGGAGCCCATTCCGTCAAACGCGCATGTTTGCCGTGTCCTCAGCGGTATATCGAATACAGGGCGGTTTTACGTCGATGCTTCGTGAGCATCCATAATTCGCGCGTAACGAAACATCGCAGGGAATTGTTCATCAGTCATTGTTCGTTCACCATCCATCATTGAAATGTCCAAATATGATGATTTCGCTGGCCAATGGCGAACGAACAATGACTGATGTCGAATGGCGCATCGCATGAGACAGAGCGTTGACGCATATTCCGCGGTCACGCCGATGCTCCGCGAGCCATTTCATGATCGAGGCGCATGGGATAGGATGCTCCGGATGCGCCGCGTCATGGACTCCTTGTAATGTCATTCGGGCTTTCTCTCATTGTCAGAAACGGCGCCCGCACGCTTCGACGCGCTCTGGCTCCGTTCCGGGGAATCGTGGATGAGATCGTCGCCGTCGATACCGGCTCCACGGATGACACGATCCCCCTGCTCGAGGAATTCGGCGCGCGCATCGTGATGAGCGAGTGGCGCGATGACTTCGGCGCCGCGCGCAATCTCGCTCTCGAGCACGGGACCGCTGACTGGTTCTTATCCCTGGACGCTGATGAGTGGGTTGATCCCGGCGATGCGATGCGCCTCCGTGATCTGGTCCGGGGCGATGCGGACGCCTATGTGATCGATACGATGAATTTCCTCACGTCCAGCGACGCCGGCACGTTTCCCACTGTCGGCGCCGACCGAGGCATCGCTCCCTTCTTCGCGATTTCCTCCAAGATCCGCCTCGCTCGCCGGACCCACGAGGATTCGCGCATTCGATGGGAAGGTGCGGTGCACGAACTGCTGGATTACTCGGCGCGGCGCGCGGGTTACAGGATCGCGCATGCGCCGGTCTTTATCCGACATGATGGCTTCTTCGGCAAGAGAGCTTCCACGTATTACGAGGATCTCTGCCGGAAATCCTGGCGTGAGGGTACCGCTCATCCTGGTATCCTGACGACGCTTGGCGTCATCGCGTTATCCCGCCATGACACGTTGGAAGCGGAGACGATGTTGCGGGAGGCCATGACGATGGACGATCGATTCGATCGGCCCGTGATCTGGCTTGGGAGAATGCTGCAGCGGATCGGGCGATCCGATGAGGCTGTGGCGGTTCTCATGGCGGGCATGAAGAAATGTCCTCCCTCGGCGGAGCTGACATGTCTCCTGATCGATGTATTCAGGGAGCGGGGCGAGATAACCTCGGCGGCGGCGTTCCTGGATGTGGCGCGGAAGCTCTTCGCGGATTCTCCGTGGCTCGCGCGACTCGAAGCGAGGGATTAGGCGAGGCCGCGCATTCCGATGTCTCCGCGAAAATGCATTCCTTCGAACGTGATCATCTGAACCGCGCGATACGCTTTATCCCGCGACTCCTCGAATGTCCTTCCGAAGCCGACGATGGATGCCACGCGTCCGCCGGTCGTCACGACATGATTTTCTTTGGCCACTCCCGAGAGAAAGGCGATCGCGCCGGTCGTTTCCCACCGGCGCATGAGTGCTCCGTCGATGATCTTCCCTTTCTCGAATGCTCCGGGATACCCTCCGCTTGCGACAACGACGCATGTGGTGAATTCCGGCGATTCGCCGAGGCCTGATGCGTCGAGCTCGCCGCGCGCGGCGGAGAGAAGCGCATCCGCGAGATTCCCCGTGATGCGCGGCAGGACGGACTGGGCTTCCGGATCTCCAAAGCGGCAGTTGAATTCCACGACACTCGGCTCTTCCCTTTCGACCATGATCCCGGCATAGAGGAGTCCGCGGTATCCGCCGGGCACCTTTTCGCGCAGCGCTTCGAGAAGGGGAAGCAGTATCCGATCGCGGACGCGATCCAGGACGCGCGGAGTGATGACGGGCGTCGGCGAGATCGCCCCCATGCCGCCTGTGTTGGGACCCTTGTCTCCGTCGTGCACCTGCTTGTGATCTTCCGATGTCGGCAGAATGTGCATCCGCGTACCGTCGGTGATCGCCAGCACGGTCGCTTCGCGGCCGGTCAGGAATTGTTCGAGAAGAACCTGCGAACCTGCGTCGCCGAATTTTTTCTGAACGAAGGCGTCGTCGAGCGCCGAGCGCGCTTCCTCCGGGTCGGATGCGATCATGACGCCCTTGCCCTGGGCCAGACCGTCGACCTTCACGACGACCGGACCGCCTGGCCAGGAATCCAGGGCGCGCAGTCCCTCATCGAGCGACCGCACGATCTCTGACCGCGCGGTCGGAATTCCCTTCAGCGCCATCAGTTCCTTCGAGAAGATCTTGCTCGATTCGATCCGCGCGCCCGCGGCTCCGGGGCCGAAGACGGCGAAGCCCTTCGCGCGGAGCCTGTCGGCAAGGCCGTCGGCGAGAGGCGTCTCCGGGCCGACGACGACCAGGTCCGGCTTGAAATAATCGGCGGCGGCTTCGGGTGTTCCGTCGAGGTTCTTGCCCCAGCGGAGCGTGCCCAGGTTGCCGGGTACCGTGGCGAGATCGGCGACATTACCGTCGCGCGTGAGGCGCCACGCGAGCGCGTCTTCACGCGCTCCGGATCCGACGATGAGTATCTTCATGGAGCCACTTTTCTTTCCGATGAACGTGCTCCCGTGATGGGAAGACCGATCTCCCCGATCGCGATCCGTCGAACGACATCGGGAAGCAGCTGATGTTCCGCGGCATGAATCCGCGCTTCGAGCGTTTCCAGGGTATCGGACGGCTCGATCCGGACCGCCCGCTGCTCGATGATCGGACCCGCGTCCACTACGTTCACAACCGCGTGAACCGTGCATCCCGTGATTTTCACGCCGGATTTCCACGCGTCGCTGATGCCATGAGCTCCGGGGAAGGCGGGAAGAAGTGATGGGTGGATGTTGATAATGCGTCCGGAGTAGTGATTTGTGAACCAGGGGGAGAGAATGCGCATGTATCCCGCAAGAACGATGAGCGCGCAATGCGCCGCGTCGACGCGCTCGCCGATTTGCCGTTCGAAGTCTTCCTTGGAATCGTAATCCTTCGGTTGAAAAGCGAATGTCGGAATGCCTGCGGAGGCCGCTCGTTCGAGCGCGCGGCAGGCCGGGCGGTCGGAGACGACAAGCGCAATCTCAGCGTTACGAGACTCGCCGTCGGGTGCAGCCGGACGGGCGGCATCGATAAGAGCCTGGAGGTTTGATCCGTTGCCGGAGCAGAAGACGGCGATCTTCATCACGGCGGAGGATTGTATCACCGGAAGCGTGCAAGATGCACGTACGACTCCTCGACACCGGATTTACACGCTCCCGTTCCGATCATCCATCACTCTTCATGATGGTCGAGGCGCGATAATGAGTGCCTGAATCGTTGAACTCCTCTATTCTGAATGTTGGAATGTTGGAGAATGACCCTCTTTTCGACAGGTGCGATCCTCGCTTTTCTCGGCGTGGCGGCCGGCGCTTTTGGAGCGCATGGTCTGAAGGACTGGTTTCACTCCGTGCCGGAGCTCCTGCCGATCTATCAGACCGCCGTCCAGTACCAGATGTATCACTCCATCGGAATTCTCCTCGCTTCGACCAGGGCAAAGCCTCCTCTTCGCGCCGCGCGCTGGGCCGGGTACTGCTTCATCGCGGGAATCCTGATCTTCAGCGGATCCCTGTATGCGATCGCCCTCGATGCTCCGAAGAAGCTGGGAATGATAACTCCCATCGGGGGTGTCGCCTTCCTGTCCGGTTGGATACTCTTGGCGGTTTCCGCGTGGGGCGAAGAGAAACGGGATCCGGACTGATTACGGTATGACGGATTCACATCGATGCGTGATCACAGGGCTCCGCGGCACGCTTGCCCCCCATTTCGCCGCTGCTTTTTCCGCATGCGGTTATGAAATCATCGGTTGGAACCGCGAGTTCGTTCCGCCGGAGGATAAGCCGCGCTGCAACTCATGGCTTGAAGAAATCCGGCCCGATGCGATCTGTCACCTGGCTCAGGGATCCGAGACATGGGGCGCGGTCCTGGCCGCGCACGCGCATCGCCAATCGATCCCGTTTCTCTTCACGAGCTCGGCTATGGTTTTTCATCACGATCCCGACGGACCACATCGTCCCGACGACGCGCGCACAGCGCGGGATGAATACGGCCTTTACAAGATCCGCTGCGAGGATCTGATCCGCCGGGAGAATCCGCGTTCGATCATCGTCCGCATCGGCTGGCAGATCGATTCGAACGCCAGGGGCAACAACATGATGGCCCATCTCGATCGCCAGCAGAAAGAATCCGGATGCATTGGAGCCAGCCGGAACTGGATCCCCGCGTGTTCCTTCATGGAAGATACGGCGTCGGCATGTCGACAGCTCATGGAAAATGCGCAGGCAGGCATCTACCACCTGGACAGTAATGCTGGCGATCGCTGGAGCTTCGACCGGATTGTCGGAGGCTTGAAGAAAAAGTACACGCGCGATGAATGGGTCATCGTGCCGAACGAGGATTATCGCCACGACCAGAGGCTCGTCGGCCATGAGCAGCTTATGCCGCTGATTTCAGCTCGGCTGATCTGAACCAAGCCATGGATGCATGGCAATATCGTGATGCGTTAATCGGCTGAAGAATTTCGACGCCATGACGAAAGCAGGGGGCCCGTTCAGGTCACGCTCAGGGCTTAGACAACAAGAGCCTCCCGAAGGAGGCTCTCGGAAAACATAAGTTCAATGGTAGCGGGGGCAGGATTTGAACCTGCGACCTTTGGGTTATGAGCCCAACGAGCTACCAG